>JABMDK010000025.1:28619-34927 GCA_015903995.1 Nitrospira sp. | reverse complement strand
ACAAAGGATGGTGGTCGATCGAATGATCATGACGATTTCCGGTCCTTTCGTGACAAGGGGCTTGCCGCCGCCCGTGCCCGTGGGTGGGCGCTATCGTACACCGCGAGAAGCTGATCCATCGCCAAATGCGTATATTTTTGTGTCGTGCTCAGTGATGCGTGGCCGAGCATTTCCTGTATCGACCGGAGGTCTGCGCCTTCGTCGAGCAGATGCGTCGCATAGGAGTGCCGCAAGGCGTGGGGACTGACTGCTCCACCAACAAGACGGCTGGAATATCGAGAGACCATTCGAGCGACGCTCCTCGTGGTGATCCGCCCCCCACGATGATTCAAGAACATCGGAGACGACAGCTGACCGCTGCGGGCCGGCGGTTTCAAGGACTTGCGATACTCTCCAATGGCTTGAAGTGCCAGGTCCCCGATCGGAACCATCCGCTCCTTGCGGCCCTTCCCTCTCAAACACACGCTTCCGTCCGTCTCGTTCAGGTCATCCAGATTGATGCCCACGACCTCACTCACCCGAGCACCGGTCGAGTACATTGTTTCTAGCAGGGCACGATCGCGTAACGTGAGGGGCGACTGCCCCGACGGAAACTCCATGAGGGCCGCCGCGTCGTCCTTTGTCAATACTCGAGGGAGCGGCTTGGGTAGCTTGGGGCTCCTCAGGTTTTCCGTAGGGTTCTTAGAAAGCTGCCCCTCACGAACGAGAAACCGAAAAAAACTTCGCAGGCAAGCCAGTTTTCTAGCTAAGGATGAAGCTTTCTCGCCTTGTTGATCCAAGCTGTGTAGGTGGGCACGAATATCGTCGCTGGTGACCGTATCGATGCGAATGGGTGTGGTTTCCTGCTTGGCTGGTTGAAGGAACCTCACCAGCTGATGAAGGTCGGATCGATAACTGCGAATTGTCTCATGTGACGCGTTACGTTCGACCTGGAGGTGCATTACGAAAGCCCTGATTGCGTCGTCCATGCGTGGAAGTCCTCAAGGGCCCGTTGACTGAGCAGGCGGCGTTTCTTCTCTTTATCCTTTGTCGAGTGAGACAAGGGTGGAAACAGGCCGAAATTGGTGTTCATCGGTTGGAAGTGACGCGGATCCGAGGCGGTGACGTGCGCAATCAAGCAGCCATGTGCTGTTGTAGGCGGAGGTGTGATCAAAGTTTGCCCGGCGAGCGCCCGGGCGGCATTGATGCCGGCCAAGCCCCCCATCGCAGCCGATTCGGTATAGCCTTCCACGCCGACGAGTTGCCCGGCGAAGAACAAGGTGCCGCGAGCCTTGAATTGCAACGTGTTCAACAGGAGCTGAGGAGAATTGATGAACGTGTTGCGATGAAGGCTCCCATACCGGAGGAACTCGGCCTGTTCGAGCCCGGGGATCATCCGAAACACACGCTTCTGTTCCGGATATGTCAGCTTGGTTTGAAACCCCACCAGGTTGTAACAGGTACGATGGATATTTTCCGTCCGCAATTGGACAACCGCGGCTGGTTCAATCCCGGTCCGTGGATCTTTGAGGCCCACCGGTTTCATAGGACCGAACTGCATCGTTTGGCGGCCTCGTTCGGCGAGGACTTCGATCGGCACACAGGCCTCAAAATAGGGCGTCTTCTCGAATTCCTTCGGCTGTACCTTCTCCGCTGCCATCAAGGCAGCGTAGAAAGCATTGTACTGTTCTGCTGTCATGGGGCAATTCAAATAATCATCTCCGCCCTTGTCATAGCGAGAAGCACGAAAGACTACGTCCATGTTGATGGAGTCCGCGTCGACGATCGGTGAGATGGCGTCGTAGAAATACAGATGCTGGGATTGCGTCGCACCACGGATCGCTTGCGAGAGTTTGTCGGAGGTCAGCGGACCTGTTGCGATAATGCAGAGGCAATCCCTGGGAATGTCGATGATCTCTTCATGCAGAATGCGGATGTTCGGATGCCCTTCCAGGGCTCGGGTAATGTGCTGGGAAAACTGGTCGCGATCAACAGCCAGTGCTGATCCGGCCGGCACACGGGCTTGCTCCGCGGCGGCAATGATCAGCGAATTCAGCCGCCGCATTTCTTCCTTCAAAATGCCGGGCGCATTCAGCGGATCGAGGGACCCGAGCGAGTTTGAGCAGACGAGTTCGGCCAACCCGCCGGTCTTGTGCGCCTTCGTCATCTCTTTTGGGCGCATCTCGTAGAGCGTGACCTTGGCGCCGCGATTCGCCGCTTGCCAAGCGGCTTCGGAACCAGCCAGACCACCTCCCACGATGACGACGTCATCCCTCATAATGGACATTCCTTGGTGTGAAAGGCGCTCATTCTAGAAACCGTCTTTTAGTGAAGTCAAGGAGAGAGACAACGTTGAACCATGCCGAAATCCCGTGCTAGACTCTCCTTCGGTCGGGCGATTAGCTCAGTGGTAGAGCGCTTCCTTCACACGGAAGAGGCCACAGGTTCGATACCTGTATCGCCCACCATCTTTTCAAGCACTTCCAAGACAACGCTTTCCGAGGTCCTCCGCACTGTGGTCGATTTTGTGTCACAGCGCTTCTGGCGGTCCAAGATTTCCACCCCATCCCGTAAGCTCTCCGGGTAGTGATGGGCATACCGTTGCGTCATGATCGGAGACTTGTGCCCGAGCAATCGCTGCACCTTGTACAGATCGATCCCGGATTGGACTAGCCTCGTCGCGAAGGTGTGCCGGAGGTCATGGAAATGACAATCCACGATCCCAGCCTTGGCCATGGCAGGCCGTAATGCCCGTCGCAGATGGTTGGGATCGAGACGTGTGCCAGCCTGACTTGGAAACACGAGACTTGTTTTCAGGTGGCGCACCTTGGCCTTCTCTGTGAGGAGCGCCATCGCGGTATGATTCAACGGCACCGTGCGCCGTTCTCCGTTCTTGGATCGAAAGACCGTGACCGTTCTCCGAACCAGATCCACTGCGCTCCATGTCAGCGAGAGGATCTCACCCAACCGCATCCCGGTATGCAGCGCGAACACCACGAGGTCGCGCAACCACGACGGACAGGCGCTGAGCAATCGCGCCTCTTCGTCTTCTGTCAGCCAACGGTCCCGTTTGTTCGCGCCCTTTTCGAGGGACACGCGGCTCACGGGATTCTCGCGACACCACTCCCACTCCCGCTTCGCGAGGTTGAAGGCCTTTCTCAAGCAGCTAAGCTCTCGATTGATCGAGGCGGCTTGCACGCCAGCCGCGTAGCGTGTGCTCTTATAGTCCACGATCAGTCGGGGCGTGATCTCCGCTAACGTCCGACCTCCGAAGAACGCACGGAAGCGTTTCACGAAGACCTGACATATCTGCTGGCTTGCCAACTTCACGAGATGCTCCCGCTCGAAACGATCCATCAATTCATCGAAGGTTCGAGTCTTTTCTTCGAGGCGATCAAAATACTGCCCCTCAATCAGCTGAACCTTCACCTTGGCCATTCACACGGAAGAGGCCACAGGTTCGATACCTGTATCGCCCACCATGCTCCCTTGTCTCGCGCTGTTCTATCCCCTCAGAAACGTTCATCTTTCCCAAACGAGTCAAAGCTTCGAATTCTGGACAGAACGGAGGGTGTCGGCTACACTTCTGAGTGGTTTGTGAGCGGAACAGGGTTTGAACCAAGGGGGGCATATGACGAAGGGAACATCGACCGTTATCGGCATTCTCATGCTGGCTCTGGTCGCCACAGGCTGCAGCACGACACACCAACAAGGCGGAAGTGTCGATACCAAGGAATATACGGCTCCGACCAGTATCTACAACATTCTGGACAGCACCGCGCTGGTTTACTCGGATCCCGCTGCTGGTTCGGCAGTCAATGATCACCCGCTTCGCTGGCTCGGGTTTGTTGCAAACCCGATCGGCCACGCGTTCGACTATGGAATCAATCGCCCAATCTATACGCTCGCAAGCGGATTTGCCTATCTCTCCGGCTATACCGCCGAAGACAATATGGTGAATGCCCAACGTAGGTAGTTCTGGTCATCTTTTCGTGAATGTGAGGGCCCGCTCTTTGAGAAGAGCGGGCCTTTTCATTTCCTCTTCGCGCCGACCCCCTCACATCGTGTATTGTTTGTCGTATGGAGTACGGGGATTGTCCGTCGAATTTCTTCAGATCCATGTCTATGGCCGCCCTCTTTGCGGTTATGGGCCTGGTAATCGGGTGTGGCGGGTCCGCGGTTCCCGTCAAGCCCCCGCTTCCTCCGTCCAAAACCGATCTTGTTCTGCTCGTCTCAACGGCGCTCTGCGAGCGCAAGACCGAATTCGTAAGAAAATATCCCGCTACAGCCCACACCTCGAAGAATTGGGGTAGTGGCCACGAACTCACAATTCCGCTGGAGAACAGCGCTTCGCATGGAGAAGAATCATATTTTTTTGATGAGGATGGTGTCCTGGTCGGAGCACTGTTCACGTTTCCTAAAGGGCTGGACCTCAAACCCTACCCTGTGCTCCGGCGCACACTGTCACAGTTGAAACCGTCGGTGGAGTTCTACTTGAATGTAGCCCAACTAGAAACAAGAACAAACATGGAGAGCAGTGCCCTCCTGGAAACTGGCGACGAGAAAACCACGACTCAGTATCTCCTCATCGGTCCACCGGAACATCCGGTCCTCCTCCAGGCCTCGTTCACCATCGACCCCTATGTTCGCCTCTTCTCTCCGTACCGACGTGAGTTCCTTGATCGGCTTCGCAACCCGACAGGGGGCACGGGGGGACAAACGATGGAGAGTCAGGGGACCGAGGATAAAGAACCGTTCTTGTCGCTGCAGCAATTCGCACGTGGTCAAGCGGCCCAGCTCGCCTACTGTGGAGACAAGAACTATGAGATCGCGGCCGATGCGTACCAAAAGGCGATTGCCAGTGGATTCACGAATAAGGTCTGGCTTGCCGAAGCTCGGCACAAACTGGGGGTCACGTGGCAAGCGAGGGGGCAATTCGAGAAAGCAAAAGCGGAATTACTGCAGTCACTGGCCCTCAGGCCTAACATCCCGGAGGTGCTGAACAATCTCGGCACCGTCCAGGTAAAATTGGGGGACCTGGCGGCCGGCGTACGCTTGTTCGAAAAAGCGGTGACCCTGCGTCCCAACTATGCCCTGGCCCGGTTCAATCTGGCCGAAGCGAGCGAAGTCACAAACCCTAAACGCGCTATCTCTGAGTACGAGACCTATCTGGCTCTTGTGGAAGGAATACCCGAAGAGGAAGCCCGTATGACGCACGTGAAGGAACGGGTGAAGGCCTTGAAGCGGTAGTTCCGCATCCGCCGGGATATCGGCGGTATTCTCTCTGCGCGTGAAGAAAGGAATTCAGCCTCGAGCTTTCTCTTCTTGTTCTTGAAGGGTTTTGCACTCGATGCAGAGGGTGGTGACCGGCCTGGCTTTAAGCCGCTTGTAGGGAATATCTCCACCGCAGCGCTCGCAGATCCCGTAGGTCGCTGTATTCATCCGTTCCAGGGCCTCATCGATTTTCTTGAGTAACTTCCTCTCACGCTCCCGAATTCGCATGGAGAAGTTTTGATCGATTTCGGCAGAGGCCTGGTCACTGACATCGGGAAATGCCTCCAGGTCGCCGCGATGTGTCAGCACTTCTTCAACCTCATCAAGGATTACCGTGCGCTGACGTTCGAGATCACGCCGGATGTCGGGGTATTTCGTTCTCTTTGTGCTCGTTTTCCCTTTACTTACGGAGCGGGCGGTGGCTGCAGTGTTCGGTGGCTTAGGTGAGGGCGGTCCTGTACCGGAAGAACGTGCTTTCATAAGTGAATAGTCTGCGTACGAGAAGCAGCTGAAACTATACCAATCCGGCTGAGGGGGGTCAATCAGGACGGGAACACCGCTCACACACGCTACAAATCCCGACGGCCCTCAATTGATTTCAACAACGTCACTTCGTCCGCATACTCAATGTCCATGCCCACTGGAATTCCATACGCGATTCGGGAAACGCGGACGCCGAAGGGTTTGAGCAACCGGGTCAGATAGATCGCTGTGGCTTCTCCTTCAATGGTAGGATTCGTCGCGAGAATGACTTCTTCAATTCCGCCGAGTTTCACGCGATCAACCAGTTCATCAGCTTTGATGTCGCCCGGACCTACTCCGTCGAGCGGGGAAAGCGCTCCCAACAGGACGTGATAGAGTCCGCGATAGGCTCCTGCCCGTTCAACGGCATACAGCGTACTTGGTTCTTCAACGACGAAGATCTTGGTCTGATCGCGTTTCGGATCGAGACAAAACTCGCACAAGTCCGCTTCGGCGATATTGCGACATTGTCGGCAAAACGCTAACCCATCCTTCACCGCACGAATAGCGTCCGCCAGCCGCAAGGCATCCTC
>JABMDK010000025.1:25801-28519 GCA_015903995.1 Nitrospira sp. | reverse complement strand
CTCGCACAAGTCCGCTTCGGCGATATTGCGACATTGTCGGCAAAACGCTAACCCATCCTTCACCGCACGAATAGCGTCCGCCAGCCGCAAGGCATCCTCTCGCTCGGCCTTCATGAGATGAAAGGCCAACCGCTGGGCGCTCTTGTGCCCGATTCCAGGGAGACGGACCAGTTCCTTGATCAATCTCGCCAACAAGCCCTGTTGATCGACGGCCATCGCTAAAACAGGCCCGGAATTTTCATCCCGCCGGTCAGCGCTTTCATTTCGCCTTCCATTAATTCCTTGGCTTTGCGGAGCGCGTCGTTCGTCGCAGCCACCACCAGATCTTGAAGCATGTCAACATCACCGCTTTTGACGACCTCAGCGTCGATCGCCACACTGACGATCTGCATCGCCCCGTTCGCCGTGACGGTCACGATCCCGCCGCCGGCTGTCCCGCTGGCGGTTCTTGACGCCGCTTGTTCCTGTATTTTGGCCATTTGCTCCTGCATGGCCTGCGCTTGCTTCAGAATGTTGCCCATGTTGCCGAAAGGATTTTTCATTCGTTTGCCTCCTGCTGCGCTATGGTACGAACCTCGGCTAAGTCGACACCGAATATCTCAAGGGCTTGTTTCACCGTCGGGTTCGCTTTCGCACGTTCGAACAACATCAGCCGTTGTTCTTGTTCCTTGGCCGCTCGTACTTGGGCCATGGTCGGTCCCGGTGGATGGGTCTCAGTCAGCTCGATGATGCGGACACGTATGGGAGACCCCACCTGACGCTCGCACAACTTTGATAAGACGAGAAGATTCTCTTCCTTCTCTAGTCTTGCTCTGGCTACGGTTGCCTGCTTGGCAAACCCGATCGTGACGAAGCCAGCCTCCAACCCAACAAACCGGCCGGCTTCAAGAAACGGCGCGATATTGGGAAATGAAGCGGCGACCTCTTCTTGGACCAATTCCCACTGCAACGTCGGTTGTGGACCAGCGGGTATGGGAGATACGGTAGCTGGAGCGGTTGTCGTCACATCGGCCGGTGGATTGCGCGGTTGTTCTGGTAAGACCGCTGGCTCTCTGTCCGTTTCCCCCCTGGATGTGTGCGTAGGTTTAGCGATGGGTCTTGACGCAACGGGTACGCCCTGGCGCAACGCTGGGGGAGTTGATGGTCCACTCTTGAGCTCTTCCGGTCTAGCTGGAGGTTTCTGGTTGGGAGACGACGATGTGTGTGCCGGGCGGGCTTCTGTGCCCTCTCGTTGGCGCAACAGTCGAGTGGCCCGAACAGCCGCAGTCTCCACTACAAAACGAGGATGACTGCTGAATCGTAAAGAATCTTCCGCCTGGATGAAAAGTGCCAGCAGTTCCTGCAGCTGTTCTGGAGTCAGGACTTTGGCATCTATCGACAGCTGGTTTAGATCATCGTCCGAGGTTTCAATCAGACTACGTAGCTCGGCTGTACTAGGAACGACTGCTGCCACGAGCAGATTACGGATGTGTTCCACGACGTCCGCGCAGAACGCCCGCAAGTCATGTCCCCGGTCCAGCAGATTGGCCAGGCTGGCAAGGGCAGCCGGACTGTCTTGGGCCATAATAGCCTTGAGGAGTTCCTGTACCAGTTCTTGAGGGACGGCTCCCAAAAGCAGTTCGAGATCCGCATGGCTGATGGTCTTGCCGCCGTAGGCAATCGCCTGATCAAGCAAACTCAAGGCATCGCGCATGCTTCCTTCGCTGGCGCGCGCCAGGGCCACGAAGCTCCGTTCCTCAAGCGTCAAGTGATCTTGCGCTGCCACATGCCGAAGTCGTTCGATGATTTCGGTCCTGGCAATCCGACGAAAGTTGTAATGCTGGCATCGCGAAAGAATCGTCGCGGGGATCTTGTGAATCTCAGTTGTCGCAAAGATGAACACCACATGTGAGGGTGGTTCTTCGAGCGTCTTCAACAGGGCATTAAACGCCGAGTTTGAGAGCATGTGCACTTCATCGATAATATAGACTCGAAACTGACCACGAAACGGTGTGAATCGAACGTTCTCGCGGATCTCTCGCACATCATCCACGCTGGTGTTGGACGCCCCATCGATCTCGATGACATCGACCGAGCTTCCCTGCGCAATTTCACGGCAATTTTCGCAGGTGTCGCAAGGACGACTTGTCGGTCCCCGCTCACAGTTGAGGGCCTTCGCAAGGATTCGCGCGACGGTTGTTTTCCCCACGCCTCGTGTGCCGGAAAAGAGATACGCATGGGCGACCCGCTTCGTCGAGACGGCGTTCATTAACGTTTGGACGACATGGGGCTGACCGATCACATCGTCAAACGTGCCTGGCCGATATTTGCGCGCGGAGACTTGGTAGTCCATGGGGCGTCGTTCGTTCCTTGTGAATCGTATCTCCCTATCACTACGGAGGTTTCACGAATGACGCTTCATGAGAGACGTCATTGAAGAAGTGGGGCTAGGTGATCCTGCGGCACATAGAACTGGCTGTTTACCGTTGCTTCCTTCCGGACCTGGCGGGGTTCACAGGGTTCTATTGCACAGGGCCCAGCCCCTTTCTCGATCGAAACCCTCCAGCCCAGCCCAAGCTTCAGGTGTCTATCCGCCTGCGGAAATTACGATACAACGAGAAAGAGCAGGCGGCACACACGAAATGCGGTATGGCGGAGAGGGTGGGATTCGAACCCACGGTCCCGTTGCCGGGACGCATGCTTTCCAAGCATGTCGATTCGTCCACTCTCGCACCTCTC
>JABMDK010000025.1:18419-25701 GCA_015903995.1 Nitrospira sp. | reverse complement strand
GCGCAGAAGGGCACACTGTTTCTCGACGAGATTAGTGAGCTGCCGCTCATGCTTCAGGCCAAAATTCTTCGCGCGATCCAAGAAAGGGAAATTAGGCGGGTGGGGGCGACGAAGCCGATCTCCGTTGACGTCCGGATCATCGCGGCGACCAACCTGAATCTCAATGAGGAGATCAAAAACAAGCGATTTCGAGAAGATCTGTACTACCGACTCAACGTCATTGAGCTGAAGTTGCCGCCGTTACGGGAACGTCGCGAAGATATTCCGCTCCTGGTAGAGGCCTTTCTCAAGAAGTGCGGTGAGACTCGTGGGAAGGAAGTCAAGGGCGTCAGTGAAACCGCTCTGGCCATGTTGATGGACTATACCTGGCCTGGGAACGTGCGGGAATTGGAGAATGTGATCGAACGGGCTGTGACGCTCAGCCGGGGGGAGAAGATCACGCCGGATGATCTACCCGCCTCGGTGCAAGGGGCACGCGGCGATCGGCGTGTGCTGGATGAAGTACATCAAAAAGGTTCTCGAAAAGTGCGGTGGCAACAAATACCAGGCCGCCCATGCCCTTGGCATCGATCGCAAGACCCTGTATCGTAAGCTCGCCGAAATCGAAGGTAAGCCTCATACTGAGGAATGACCATTTCTTTCTGATCGTCGGACCGGGATTGCGGTGACGCAGTCCAGGCCGGGACCGATCGCATGACGGATATCTCCAAGCTTGCTATGCGCACTGTGCCTTGGACGGTCCCACTTCTTACGCTAGGCATTTTTGTCTTAGACCTGTTGACTCCGGTCGGAATGGCAGTGTCGATTCTGTATGTTGTGCCGGTGCTGCTGACGTATCCATCTCCCCGCACAAAAGATCCGCTCTACTTCGCTGCTGTGGCTACGGTACTCACGTGGGCTGACGTTCTGCTGAAACCACCCGGTCTCCCAATTCCCTATGCACTATTTAACCGTACCTTGGGCACGATGATCATCTGGGTCATTGCCATCGGGCTGATCCGCTATAAGCGAACCCAGCACGAGTTGATGTCTTCGCTGGTTGAACAGGCCCATGCCGAAGGTCTGATGATGGAGGCGCAAGAGGCCCGCTACCACGCGGATAGGGAGGCGGTGCGTGCTGTGGTCGGCCGTGAAGCAGCTGAAGAGCAGCTCCTGGTGAGCCAACTGAGGCTGGAGGGCATCATTGAATCCGCGATGGATGCGATCATCACCGTGGATGAGGATCAGAGAGTCCTGCTGTTTAACCACGCGGCGGAGCAGATGTTCGGCTGTTCCACTCGAGAGGCCATCGGGCAGCCGCTCGATCGATTCTTGCCCACCCGCTTCCGCGAGAGCCATCATCATCATGTCCAGACGTTCGGGCAATCCGGTGTGACGAGCCGAAAGATGGGCAAACTCGGAACAGTGATGGGGCTCCGCTCGAACGGAGAAGAGTTTCCGATCGAGGCCGCCATCTCGCATATCGCTGTGGAGAGGAAGATCTACTATACCGTCATTCTCCGGGACATCACCGAACGAAAACGAGCTGAAGACTCCCACCAGGAGAGCCAGCGGCAGCTCGCCACCTTGATCAGTAATCTTCCGGGCTTCGTCTATCGGAGGCGAAATGACCGTAACTGGACATTCGAGTATGTCAGTGAGGGAGTGTCAGATGTGACTGAATATTCCGTCGAGGACTATCTCGCACAGCGAACGATCTCGTACGGCGAAAATACCCATCCAAGGGACCATGAGCGCATCTGGCAGGAGGTTCAGATGGCCGTGGGGCAGCATCGCCCGTTCGAGATGACCTACCCGACGACTGTCCGATGGCGCTGGCCGATCCGGATCAGATGAGCCAGGTCTTCATCAATCTCGTGATGAACGCCGTGCATGCCATGCCGGACGGCGGAACTCTACGAATCGGCCTGGCGCCGGAGAAACAAAGGGTCAAACTCACGATAGCCGATACGGGCCATGGAATTCCGGGGGATGTGATCTCGAAAGTCTTCGAGCCGTTCTTTACGACGAAAGAATTCGGTCAGGGGACCGGATTGGGGTTGACCGTAGTCAAGGGTATCATTGAAGAACATCAAGGTTCCATCGTTGTTGAGAGTAAAGAAGGGAAGGGCACGACGTTGACGATCCTGCTGCCGCAAGCTGACAGCCAGTAGCTTCTGTCTCCTGTGGCGTCCTGCAACAGCTGATCCACCCTTGACTGTGGTTTTTCTCATCAGGCGAGGCATCTTAATCCGCATCAGGGCTTGTTTTTCTTGGAATTAGCCCTACTTCTGTTCCCCTTCTCATGGCATACCCCTTGCCAGTCAGGCAACCTATAGAGCTTGCAAAAGACCGGATGGGGGCCGGAGAGGATGTCGCGTATGACGAAGGAAAAGGCCGCTGTGTTGTTGATCGTCGAGGATGACCGCGAAATGCGCAGCCTGCTGTGCGATGAATTTTGCGGAACAGGGTATCAGCTGCGTGAAGCAAGGGATGGAGACGAAGCATTTCGGGCCGTGCTGCAGTCCGTGCCGGATCTGATTTTGACCGATCTACGGATGCCGGCGGGAGGAGATGATTACATCAGCCGGTTGAGGACCGTGGCACCCAGGTGTCCCATCATCGTCATCACGGGATTCGGCGATCCGGCATTGAAAGCACAGGTATTGAAAGCGGGAGCGAACGCATACTTTGACAAGCCCGTCCGTGTTGCCGACCTCAAGCATTGTGTGCAACAATTGCTTAATCACAGACCCGGAGCTGATAGCTGACGGCATATGCGTTATGCTCTTCATCCCGAAAAATGAGATCGCTTTGTTTGACTCAGAGCGCCTCGACGGATTGCCACCGTCCGATCCCATTATTACTGCGCGAATCGAAGCGATCAAGCAATTAGCAGAGGGGCTTTCCGACCGCGTGGCGGTGATGGACTCATTGTTCAA
Organism: Nitrospira sp.; assembly: GCA_015903995.1. GTDB lineage: Bacteria > Nitrospirota > Nitrospiria > Nitrospirales > Nitrospiraceae > Nitrospira_D. The sequence goes on along the minus strand of JABMDK010000025.1, from coordinate 22,780 downwards.
CGTCATCTACGCGAACGAGGCCGCCTGGGCTGTTGACCGGACTCAAACACCTCACCGACCTCACGCCAAGTGTTACGAAGCGTTTGCGCACCGGACCGACCCTTGCGGGACGTGTCCGGCGGTTAAGGTTTTCGAAGCGCCAGAGGTCCAGAGCATATCTTGTTCCAGCGGAGGAGACGGAACGGCCTGCGGGATGCAGCAAGCATTTCCCTTAGCTGATGCGCAGGGAACGGTGGCGTCGATGCTGGTGCTCTTTAATCCCGCGGTGAATTCTCATGGTCGGGCAACACCAGAGGACTCCACCAGTCAGGCAGGAGGCGCTGGTCTAGGGGATTTGATCGGTCGAAGTCCGGCCATGCGGCAGCTTTTCGACATGACTCGTCTTGTGGCGGACAGTTCGGCGACCGTTCTCATACAAGGGGAGAGCGGAACGGGTAAAGAACTCTTGGCGAAAACGATTCATGCACTCAGCAGCCGGAGGGATCAGCCGTTCGTCGTCGTCGATTGCGGATCTCTGCCGGAAACACTGCTCGAAAGTGAACTGTTCGGGCATGTGAAGGGCGCATTCACCGGGGCGGTAGTCAATAAGCGTGGGCTCTTCGAAGAGGCAGACGGTGGGACCATCTTCCTCGATGAGATCGCCGATACCACGCCGACCTTTCAGGCGAAACTCCTCCGCGTCCTGCAAGAGGGTGAGATCAAGCCCGTTGGCGGAACAAGATCGCTGAAGATCCATGCGCGGGTCCTCTCTGCCTCGAACAAAGATCTGGCCGAACTGGTAAAAGCCAAGACATTTCGGCAGGATCTGTACTATCGACTCGCGGTGTTGCCTCTCTATTTACCGGCTCTCCGGGAACGGCGAGAAGACATCCCGCTGTTAGTCCAGCACTTCGTCGCCGCTTCGTGCACTCGGCATCATCAACCGGTTCGGCAGGTCGCCGAACGAACGATGAGGACGTTGCGTGATGCCCCGTGGCCCGGCAATGTCCGACAATTGCAGCATTACGTCGAACGGGCCGTGGTGACGACCACGGGACCGTGGCTCGTGTGTGATGATCTCCTCGACGTTGGCATCGTTGACGAGCACGAGAGTTTACGATCAACATCGCGTGGGGTGGTCGTCCAGGCTGAGCGCACACGGATTGTTGACGCGCTGGAGAAGACTGCGGGAAACCGATTGAAAGCCGCCAAGTTGCTCAAGATCAGCCGAGCGAGTCTCTATAACAAGCTTCGTGCCTATAGTATCGAATAGCCTGTTGGTAGCCCCCGTCTAGATTTTTCTTCAGGTCACGGCTCTCCAAGTATCTCAACAGCCCAATCCATTGAAACCCTGGCTACCGGTTCGGATGCCTGCCGGAGCTGCCTAGAACCTGCGTTTCAGCTTCTGGTATCTGGTCGGACAGAGCTGAATATGAAGATTATTCCTGGTGTGTTCCTTTTCGCCCTATATCTTGCGGACGGACGTCTATCGCGGTGGACAGCATAAGTAGATGATATCTGAACGATCACGCAAGGCTTTCTTTTCGATTGTCCAAACTGATGGATTGCGAGATCATCGGCAAGCGACGCGGCTACTCGATGAGAACCTCCCATCGTGGCTCTGCACGCACGAATGATCTGTTGAGCATCTACCAACAATAGTGGCACGGACGTTGCTGCTCTGCAGCGTATAGACAGAGAGGACCGGCTCTGTAGGTGTTGGGTTGTGATTCGCCCTATCACTATCCAGCCCATCGTTTCAAGGTGAGCGGTTGTCCCGACCGCCACGAGTTAATGGTGAGGGGGGCACAGGTGAGAGTGCCTCCCTCACTTTTTATGTGGCAGGGCCTGTAGATGGCACATAGGGATTGAGTGCGAGGCACTATGCAAGAGGCTGGGAAACTATCTCTTGTGCATGACTGCGTGTAGCTGCACGAATGCGCCGTGAAGGCCGTTCGTTGAGGGAGCGAAGGTGTATGCCGAGGGTCAGTCCTGTGGCCGAGGTGGAGAGTAATCTTCTACAAGCTGTCGAAGGGGTGGATCGATCATTCCTCCATCAATCCTATTGGGATCAGAACGAGTTTGTCCTGCTCGAAGGGCTAATCCCCAGGCCTGTGATTGAGGCGTGCCTGATCGAGATCGAACGGGTTGAGCCGGACATCCATCGGAACTATGTCCCTGGCCACAAGCAGGGAGGCAGTGTCAGCTCCTACGTCATTCGTGAAAAAGCGCCGGCCATGTTGGCGTTGTATCGGTCGCCGGCGCTGCGGATGTTCCTCAGTCGGCTGGTCGATGCTCCCCTCATGCTCTGTCCTGAAGACGATCCGCATGCCTGTGCGTTGTATTACTACACCAAGCCAGGCGACCACATCGGCTTTCACTATGACACGTCCTATTACAGAGGTGCCCGCTATACGGTCCTCATCGGGTTAGTGGAGCAATCCGAGCATTGTCGCCTGGTGGCCCGGGTGCATAAGGGGAAGGCGCTCACCGAGATCAGTGAAACCCGCATTCCCATGGAGCCGGGCACGATGGTGGTGTTCAACGGGGACAAACTCTGGCACGCCGTTACCCCGCTTGGTACTCACGAACGGCGGGTGATCTTGACTCTGCAATACGTCACGGATCAGCGGATGGGGCCGCTGAAAAAATTGTTCTCCAATATGAAAGACGCATTCGCCTATTTTGGCCCTGCCGCGCTGATGTACAGACCCAAGGCGAAGCAGACATCGAGCAGGGACGGAACACCGTTCCAGACCGATGCGATGACGAATCATCCGATATTGCGATTTCTCGCAGGAGCCGGCGGTGCACCTCTCAATTGCAATTCCTGAAGCCCAGGTGGTCGAAGCTCCGGCTTTGCTGCGACTGGTCAGAATGGCGCCGGCCTTCGACGTCGAGGCCGATGAACAGGGGGTGTCGTATGTCGCGCTCTTCGAAGATTTTCCCAAATCGGTCGAGGTCGTCGTACGACTGATCGAGGAAGCGTGGGACCTACATGATGTCCAGATCACGCTCGAAGCGAGACCTGTCGTGAGTCGGATAAAATTTTATGTCGCCCTCCTTTGTTATCGCGGCAGTCTCGGTGCACCGAACGCGGAAGCCTACTGTCTTCAGCGGGCGGCGAGTGTGAACAACGAATCTGGGTGTCCTGATCGAGCCTGTCTGTCCCATTGTCAGTTCATGTGTTCCAGATGCGTGGGACTGTCGCGCCATCACGGTGCGTCTCCGATGCCGGCTCAGCTCATGGATATGGCGCGGGCGGCGGAAGTGGACTGGTGTCCGAACCTGCGTATCGTGAACGTGGATACGTGAACAGTGAAACAACAATCAACAATTGAGCGAGGGCTACAGATGAGGCCGCGTTTCCTGTGCCTTCCGATCGATTCAAGCATATGAAAAGGATGATGTACCAGGCTGACGCCTTGGGCCGGCGGGAGTCTGTCAGTTGACCGCTTGAGGAGAGGCCGTACTCCTTGATGCATAACCAGAAAGGAGAGTGTCATGCAGGTTTTGAAACGTAGTCGGAACATCAGAATGCGGGCTGTCGCGGTCGTGCTCGTCGCGGCGTCTGCTTTTTGTGGAGGGACAGCCTCAGCTGAAGATACCACCACGACAGGGAACCGCGTGTTCTTTCGCGGAGGCTATGGACAGATGCTGAGCGATCGTGCAGGTGAGTTGATCACCGACGTCTATTCCAAGGGGAATAATGCGACCGGCGGCTATCACATCGGCGGTGGAGCGGATTTCATGCTCACCAAAGACCTGTGGGGCATGTTTCCCGGCGTTGCGCTCGTCGGTGAGATTGGGTTGGAATTTAAGAGATGGAGTTCAAGCAGCGTCACGAATCTGGACACCGTCTTCAACGGCGGCTTGCCTGCCAAGACACAGATGACCATGTTTACAGCGAGCGTCGCACCCAAGCTGAAGTTCAGACAGGGGACCGATTTTCAACCCTGGCTGATTCCCGCTGGCCTTGATTTCCACGTCATCAGCCCAACATCCAGTCAGACCAACTACTTGGACATCGGGGTGCAATTCGGTGGCGGCGCTGAGTTTCGTGTATGGAAAGAGTTGTGGCTGGGTCTCGATAGCCGATTCCATCTGGCCTCCAACCAAACCAATACAGTGAACAATTACTGGACTGCCGGCATCTATGGGGCTATCGGGTTCTAAACAGCGTGACAGCGGAGGAAGTGCTACCGCCCTATCCCTAGAAGCCGCAGAAGCCTATTCTCTGGGAAGCGTATTTCGTGAAGCGTGAAGCGCGGACGGAAGAGGAAGGTATCTCCTCTTTGTTTGCGCGATACGCTTCGCGAGATACGAGCAACGAAGATCAGAACAGCGGACTCTTGGTTGCAGCAGAAATACTCATGAAGAAG
>JABMDK010000025.1:9670-18319 GCA_015903995.1 Nitrospira sp. | reverse complement strand
ATCAAGCTGGTCGGCGCAGTGAAGGCGGATGAGATTCTGGGAAAGTCTCCCTTGGATCTGTTTCATCCCGACTATCACGCGGTCATTCGAGAGAGGATGCATGAATTGTTTGAGGGTAGTCCACACGTGGCCATGCTTGAGGAGAAGATTGTGACGCTCGGCAGGAAGGCGGTTGACGTAGAGTGCAGTGCAGCCCGATTCGTCGATGAAGAGGGGCCCGCTATCTTGATCATGCTTCGAGATATCAGCGAGCGGAAACGGTTGCAGGAACAATTACGTCGGACCGAGCGGATAGCCGAACTCGGTACCTTGGCCTCTGGTATGGCCCATGAAATTGGGACTCCGATGAATGTCATTCTCGGCCGCGCCGAATATCTGATGGATCGGGTGACGGAGGAGCCAATCAAAAAGGGACTCCAAACTATCATTACGCAGGTCGAGCGGATCACCAAGGTGATGAACCAGCTGCTTACTTTCGCCCGGCGCAAAGCGCCCGAACGACGTCCTCTGGACCTCCGACGGGTGATAGAAGACAGCGCGGAAATCTTCCAGGAACGGTTCGCGCGAAGTCAGATTCATGTTGAAATGGCCCTGACGGATTCCTGTCCCCTAGTCCTGGCTGATGCGGATCAAATGAGCCAAGTGGTGATCAACCTCATCATGAACGCTGTCCATGCCATGCCTGAGGGCGGGACGTTACGCGTGGGATTAGCACCGGCGCAGCTGATGGTGGAACTTACTATCGCTGATACGGGTCATGGAATGCCGCAGGAGTTGAGCAAGAAGATCTTCGAGCCGTTCTTTACGACGAAAGAATTCGGCCAAGGAACCGGATTGGGCTTGACCGTGGTCAAGGGTATCATCGAAGAACACCAGGGTGCTATCGCCGTTGAGAGTGAAGAAGGGAAGGGTACGACGTTTAAAGTGTTCTTGCCGCTTGCGTCAACCAGTTGACAGCAGAACGAACTGACAATGGATCTGTCAGTCGGGGACCTTCAGCGACATGGCGAAGGTCAAAAGGCTGTTGCATCCTGCAACAGCAGACGTGCCCGTGGTTGTGGACTTTCTCGCCACTTGAGCCCCGCTCATGCCGATTCTCGCTCAATTCTCAGGGAATTTGACCACTGTCACCGACTTCTTGAGGCACGCACCTTGCCACGTAGTTCCTCTGACATCTCAGGAATGAACAGGGGCGAGGAGAATTATGACCCTGCCGGAACGAAACGGTGCCATTTTACTGATCGTCGAAGATGACCGAGACATGCGCAGTCTGCTGTGTGATGAATTTTGGGGAACGGGGTATCAGCTTCGTGAGGCAAGGGATGGAGACGAAGCCTTTCTGTCGGTGCTGCAATCTGCACCGGACCTGATCCTCACCGACCTTCGCATGCCGGCCGGCGGAGATGATTACGTCAGCCGGTTACGAACTGTCGCCCCCCACTGTCCCATCGTCGTGATCACAGGGTTTGGTGATGGGGCTTTGAAAGCCCGAGTGTTAAAAGCAGGAGCGAACGCCTATTTTGACAAGCCCGTCCGTATTGCCGACCTTAAGAAATGTGTGCAAGAATTGCTCGATCACAAGCCAGGAGCTGATAGCTGATCGAGCCTGGGTGGACGGACGAATAGGGAAGCCCAGCTATTTCGGTAGCCATTTTCTTGCCATACGGGAGAGCGCCTCATTTCCGAGAAGCGAGATTGCCTTGTCTGAATCTGAAACTTCTGACGGACCAATCCTGACAGATCCCATCATTACAGCGCGCATCGAAGCCATTAAACAACTCGCTGGTGGATTGTCCGACCGAGTGGCGGTTATGGACCGAACGTTCAACGTCGTGTACGCGAACGAAGCGGCCTGGATGGGTGCCCAGGCTCGATCAACTCACCGATATCATGCCAAGTGTTATGAAGCCTTTGCCCACCGGACAGATCCGTGCGGGACCTGTCCAGCGATCAAGGTATTCGAGGCGCCGGAAGTCCAGTGCGTGTCTTGTTCCGCCGGAGGCGACGGTGCGGCTTGTGGGATGCAACAGGCCTTCCCATTGGCCGAACAGCACGGCGCAGTGGCGTCGATGCTGGTGCTCTTTAAGCCGGAGTCGAGGCCCATTCAACAAACGACGCATGGAGGCACCTCCACTCCGACTGTAACAGACCGGTTGGGCGATCTGATCGGTCGGAGCCCGGTCATGTGCCAGCTTTTCGACATGACCCGACTTGTGGCTGACAGCTCGGCTACCGTCCTCATTCAGGGGGAGAGCGGAACAGGTAAAGAACTCCTGGCGAAAACGATTCATGCGCTCAGCAACCGGAAAGATCAACCGTTCGTCGTCGTCGATTGCGGATCCTTGCCTGAAACACTGCTTGAAAGCGAGCTATTCGGGCATGTCAAAGGCGCCTTCACCGGGGCGGTCGCGAACAAACGGGGTTTGTTCGAAGAAGCCGATGGGGGGACGATTTTCCTCGACGAAATTGCCGATACAACACCAACCTTTCAGGCGAAGCTGCTTCGAGTGCTGCAGGAAGGCGAGATCAAGCCGGTCGGTGGCACGCGATCGATGAAAATCCATGCACGGGTTATCTCTGCATCGAACAAAGATTTGGCTGAACTGGTGAAAGGGAAGATGTTCCGACGACTGTCCGATGGCGCTGGCCGATCCGGATCAGATGAGCCAGGTCTTCATCAATCTCGTGATGAACGCCGTGCATGCCATGCCGGACGGCGGAACGCTACGAATCGGCCTGGCGCCGGAGAAACAAATGGTGAAACTCACGATAGCCGATACGGGCCATGGCATTCCCCGGGATGTGATCGAGAAAGTCTTCGAGCCGTTCTTTACGACGAAAGAATTCGGTCAGGGGACCGGGCTGGGGCTCACGGTGGTGAAGGGCATCATCGAAGAACATCAAGGTTCCATCGTTGTTGAGAGTGGAGAAGGGAAGGGCACGACGTTTACAATTTTGCTTCCAAGGAGCTAACAGCGATCAGCTGTCAGCTAGCAGCAAGGAGCAAATAGCAATCAGCTTTCAGCACTCAGCCATCAGCTGTCAGTCTACAGCAGGAAGCAGACAGCGTTCAGGGATCAGCCTTCAAATGCGGAAGCTTACCGAGGCTGAAGGCTGGCAGCTGATAGCTATACCATGCGTGATTTTCGCAAACTCAAAGTGTGGGAAAAAGCACATGAGCTCGTGTTGGATGCCTATCGCATCACCGCGAGGTTCCCACGGGAGGAGTTGTACGGGATTACAGCCCAGCTGCGACGTGCTTGTGTCTCAATTCCGGCAAACATCAGCGGAGGGTTGCGGAAGAGAAGGCGAGGCTGAGTTGAGACGGTTCTTACGAATTGGACTAGGATCAGCCAACGAACTCGAATACCACCTCCTGCTTGCGAGAGACCTTCGGTTCTTATCTCCAGAAGAGTACAAGAGAATCATTGGAAAACTGATAGAGGTCAAGCGCATGCTGACGGTTCTGGCTCAGAAGCTGAAAGCTGAGAACTGACAGCTGACTGCTATGAGCCCGCTGTAGCATCCCGCAACAGCGGATCCACCCTGAACTGTGGTTTTTCTCATCAGGCGAAGCATCGTTATTCCTCTTCAGGGCTTGATTATCTTGGAATTAGCCCTACTTCTGTTCCCCTTCTCATGGCATGCCCTTTGCCAGTTAGCCAACCTAAGAGCTTGCGGAAGACCGGATGGGGGCCGGAGGGGATGTCGCGCATGACGAAGGGAAAGGCCGCTGTGTTGCTGATCGTCGAGGATGACCGCGAAATGCGTAGTCTGCTGTGCGATGAATTTTTCGGAACAGGGTATCAGCTGCGTGAAGCAAGGAATGGGGACGAAGCATTTCTGGCCGTGCTGCAGTCCGTGCCGGATCTGATTTTGACCGATCTGCGGATGCCGGCAGGAGGAGATGACTACATCAGCCGGTTACGGACCGTGGCACCCAGGTGTCCCATCGTCGTCATCACGGGATTCGGCGATCCGGCATTGAAAGCACAGGTACTGAAAGCGGGAGCGAACGCGTACTTTGACAAACCCGTCCGTGTTGCTGACCTCAAGCGCTGTGTGCAACAATTGCTTGATCACAAACCTGGAGCTGATAGCTGACGGTCTATGCTTTATGCTCTTCGTTCCGAGAAATGAGATAGTGTTGTCTGACGCAGAACGCCCCGACGGATCGCCACCGACGGATCCCATCATTGCCGCGCGAATCGAAGCGATCAAGCAGTTAGCAGAGGGACTCTCGGACCGCGTGGCGGTGATGGACCCATCATTCAACGTCGTGTACGCGAACGAGGCGGCCTGGGCGGTTGACCAGACCCAAACACCTCGCCGACCTCACGCCAAATGCTATGAAGCGTTTGCGCACCGGACAGACCCTTGCGGGACCTGTCCCGCCATAAAGGTATTTGAGGCACCCGAGGTCCAGTGCGTGTCTTGTTCCAGCGGAGGAGACGGCACGACCTGCGGGATGCAACAAGCATTTCCCTTAGCAGATGCCCAGGGAACGGTGGCGTCGATGCTGGTGCTCTTTAATCCCACACCGAAGTCGCATAGCCGAGCAACGCCAGAGGACTCCACCGGTCAGGCGGGAGGCGATTGTCTAGGGGATCTGATCGGTCGAAGTCCGGCCATGCGGCAGCTTTTCGACATGGCTCGTCTTGTGGCGGACAGTTCGGCGACGGTCCTCATACAAGGTGAGAGCGGAACGGGTAAAGAACTCCTGGCGAAAACGATTCATGCGCTCAGCAACCGGAGAGATCGGCCGTTCGTCGTCGTCGATTGCGGATCCCTGCCAGAAACACTGCTCGAAAGTGAACTGTTCGGGCACTCCTCTGCCTGCTTCATCTTGTCGGGCTGAGCCTGCCCACTGGCAATCAGACCCTTTGCTTTCTCCAGCAACCGCCACGCAGTCACTTCCTCCAGCGATTGCCACACCTTCATTTTGCTTAATCGTGGTTCTCTCGTCCCCGTGATCCTGGATTTCGCATCGAGATGTAACGCGGTCTCGTAATGTTCTTCCGCGCAATCCCAGGCCGCTAATCCTCGACAGGCCTCCGCCAGGTTGAAATGGGCCTGCACACTCGACGGGCTCTTCATGATGCCGGCTTCCAGCGCCACGCGCGCTTCCGCATACTGTTTGTTCTTCAGCAGATTCTCCCCTTTGGCAAAGTCCTGGTTGCCGGCGGTGCCGGCAGGCGCCGCCATGGAGTTTGCGGCCATGTTCAAACATAGGGCAAAACCCAGCGCCCCAACCATCTGCCTCATAAACGCCTCCCTCCCTCCTGCGACTGCCTTATGGCAGTGGGTCTCGCCTCTCCCGATAAAGAGCACCGGCCGTCGTCGTGAACACAGGCTCCATAGTCGGGAAACATAACATAACCGAGCATCAGCATAAAGAAGCCTAAGCGGTTGACCAAGTCTTGTGCGGTTGATGATTCGGTCTCGCTAGCAGGATGCTGAAAAAGTCCGCCAGCGGCGTTCTCGCATTGCTCAGAGGCTCAACGCGTGGAATCTGTGGAGGCGCGGAACCTATCCGCTCGCATATAATCGAAGCGAGCGGTTCAAGCAAAGCTTGGTGTGTACCTCCTCGCCTTTTCGCTCGCTGCGGCCGCCACGTGGCATGGCGCGTCTCGGCGCGCCGGGGTTGGGCGGGTGAGACTAGCGGCCATTTTGAGCATCCTGGATGACACATTGGTATTGTCTCAACCTTCGATGCCTATGATGACCACAGGGGTTAAAACGAGTTTTTCCACAACCTGCTAGAGGTCTCCGGCAGATGGCGGATGTCCGAATAGTCAGCCGATGGGAGATTGTGTCGTCTCTGAGGCGTCGCTGGGGAAGCGGATCGCCCGGTGGGCGGAACGCTTGATCGACGGTGAGAAAGTATTGTTGTTCTGTGCTAGAAAAAAGGAGGCATCACAGCCATTGGCCAACGGCCGTGCACCCTCGGCGGCCTTCGTATTGGTTGATCAGGCCGCCGAGCAGATGTGCACTCAAATAGTCTAAGGTGCTGGCTTCTCCTTGTAGCTGCCGTGACCCGCCCGGCCCTTCGCCAGTGTGGTGCCGGCCACCCGTGTCACGGAGATCTCCTGAGGAACGCCTTCTCGCGTGACGGCTAACTTCACGTTGGCCCCCGCTTCTCCCCGGACCATCTTCACCACCTCCTCATATGTCTTTCCCGAAACCGATGCGCCGTCGACGCTCACCAACTCGTCTCCATGCTTCAGTCCGGCCTTGTGGGCCGGCCCTTCAGGATATACGTGGCCGACATATAACGAGGCCGGATCTCCCACGCGCAAGGCCCCAATGTGGAGCGAGATACCAATCACACCTTCCGACATCTTGGCTTCGTCTACACGACCAGGAATCTCTCCCGGTTGATCTGCAGCATGAAGCGGACCGATCACCATGAGACTGAACAACATGCCGGCTATGAGAGCCGTACTTCTGTTTCTCATACATGTCCCTCCCCTTACATAAATGGTTGAAGCAAGAACACTCATCTGCCGGCTGGAATTCATGAAGTATAGCGCCGGCATGATCAAACTAGATTCACGCTACTAGCTGTACATGAGAAATAGATTAGGTGGGCATTAGACCTCACTCAGCTGTCGCCTTCTGCGACAAGAGGTTGGTGACGGCTGTAGAAAAAAGCCACCTTTGTCGATCGGTTGTTCGTATCACGCGACGGAACCAGTGAATGTCCAAGGCTGATTGATAGGTTGCTTGAACCCGTCCCGCGGTTCTCTCCTTGCACCCGTCAAGGACTGATTGGTCGAAGAGGTGGCCTCTTTGTCCAAAGAGATGACGGGTTGGCTTCGACCATGAATAGAAAGGTATGGCAACAGAAATGAAATCGCGCTGGTGTACGTCGGTCTTTCTCCTCTGGATCCTGACAATCACTGTTCTGGGGTGGTTCTTCATTGGATGGCAGAGCGGCATCCGTACGACGATCATCTCGCACCGGACGGCAGGGTGATGGAGATGCTCAGCGAGCACCAATGTCAGGGGTGGCTCGAAGGCTATCTGCTGACGGGCCGACATGGATTCTTCTCCTGCTACGAGGCCTTCATCCACATTATCGATTCGATGTTCAACCAACATGCCAAATGGCTCAAGGTGTGCAACCACATTCCGTGGCGACGACCGATTGCCTCGCTGAATTACTTGCTGTCGTCACATGTCTGGAGGCAGGATCACAACGGTTTCAGCCACCAAGATCCTGGGTTCATTGACCATGTGGTCAATAAAAAGGCGGAGGTCATTAGGATTTACCTTCCGCCTGACGCCAACACGCTCCTCTGTGTCACAGATCACTGCTTGCGCAGTCGGAACCATGTGAACGTGATCGTGGCCGGGAAGCAATCGGCTCCCCAGTGGCTCGATATGGATGAGGCGATCGCCCATTGCACGGCGGGCATCGGCATTTGGGAATGGGCGAGTAATGACAAGGAATCCGAACCCGATGTGGTGATGGCCTGTTGCGGCGATGTCCCCACGATGGAAACATTGGCCGCGGTCTCCCTGCTGCGCCGGTACTTACCGGATGTGAGGGTGCGCGTGGTCAACGTGGTGGATCTCATGAAGCTGCAACCATCGGCCGAACATCCGAACGGGCTGTCCGACCGAGATTTTGACGCACTCTTCACGACAGACAAGCCGATCATCTTCGCGTTCCATGGCTATCCCTGGTTGATTCACCGGCTCACCTACCGGCGGACCAATCATAAGAATTTGCATGTGCGCGGATATAAGGAAGAAGGATCGACGACGACCCCCTTCGACATGGCGGTGATGAACGATCTCGATCGGTTTCACTTGGTTGTTGACGTCATCGACCGGATCCCGTTACGTGGCTCCAGTGCGGACTATGCCAAGCAGGCGCTTCGTGACAAACGTATCGAACATAAGCACTATATTGCCGAACAGGGCGAAGACATGCCGGAGATCCGAGAGTGGAAGTGGAGTGGGAGCCGGACGGCGGGGCGAGGCGCACGCACATAAACCAGTCGAGACCCCTTCCATCAAACGGTGGATATCCTGACGGACGCAGCACGTTCGTGGTGGATGCGGTTAGTACAACTTCCAGAGAGGATCACCGGGGCTGCGCTGGGGCGCCGTCGGTGGCCGCATTGAGGGATGTTCGTTGAGGCCCGCCTCATTACCATTGACGGCCTGCCATCTTCTGTATATCATGACGTATATACATCTCCATTGGTCTACGAGAGGCCGTTATGACCATTAAAAAGAAGACCAAGCTGTTCATGAGCGGAAATAGTCAGGCGGTCCGAATCCCTCGTGAGTTTCAGCTGGAGGGCGATGAAGTCGAAATCCAACGGCGCGGCAATACCCTCATCATTCGCCCACCGAAGCGGACCTGGCAGCCGCTCACGGAGAGCCTGACGATGTTCACATCCGATTTCATGGAAGACGGACGTGTGCAGCCTCCTCTGCAAAAACGCCGGCGGTCCTTTGCATGAAGGTGATGCTGGATACCAACATCTGCATCTACCTCATCAAACAGCAACCGCCAAGCGTCATTGAGCGATTCCTGACCCATCCAGTCGGAGCGATCGGCGTGTCCAGCATCACGGTCGCCGAGTTGGCCTTCGGGGTGAACAAGAGCCGGCATATGGCGAAGAACCGTCT
>JABMDK010000025.1:0-9570 GCA_015903995.1 Nitrospira sp. | reverse complement strand
TTCCACGGCTATAATCCCTATGGACAATTTTTCAACCAGAAGATCGAATCGATAGGTCTTGGGGCCTACTTCACGTTTTAGGGACTCTCTGGTCGCGACTATCGTATTCTTGAAAAGGAGCCAGAGTGATGAATAAAACAACCTCCTTTTCCATTTGGTACCTGCTTCTGGCCATCATGGCCGTGGTGCTCGTACATGACTTCATCCATGCCCTGAACAAGGTCGAAGAACTTCCCTACAGTGAGCTCAAGAAGTTGGTCGCGGCTGGGAAGGTGGCTGAGGTGTCAGTGACCAGCCACGTCCTGACTGGAAAATTGAAACCCGAGGGCGACTCAAAAGAACCGAAGGCCTTTACGACCGTGCGCGTCGAAGATCCCGACTTGGTGCGCGAACTGGATCAACATGGCGTCATCTTTACCGGGGTGATCGAATCCACGTTTTTGCGGGATGTTCTCTCATGGGTGGTCCCGGTCGCTCTGTTCGCCGGGATCTGGTTCTTCATCATTCGCCGGTTTGGTCAAGCCCAAGGGGGCTTCATGCAGGTCGGCCAGTCGAAAGCGAAGATCTATGCGGAGAAGGACGTGAAGGTGACGTTCGGAGATGTCGCCGGTGTGGACGAGGCCAAAGAAGAACTGCAGGAAGTCATCGAGTTTCTGAAGACTCCCGGAAAGTTTACCAAGCTGGGCGGAAAGATCCCCAAGGGAATCCTGCTCGTCGGCCCGCCGGGTACCGGCAAGACCCTGCTGGCGCGCGCCGTGGCCGGCGAGGCGGGGGTGACGTTCTTCAGCATCAGCGGCTCGGAGTTTGTCGAAATGTTTGTGGGGGTCGGGGCTGCCAGGGTGCGTGATCTGTTCGAGCAGGCGAAGGGCAAAGCCCCCTGCATCATTTTCATCGATGAATTGGATGCGCTCGGGAAAGCGCGCGGCGCGGGACCCATGGGGCATGAGGAGCGGGAACAAACACTCAATCAGTTGCTGGTCGAGATGGACGGCTTCGATCCCCGCATCGGCGTCATTCTTATGGCGGCGACCAATCGCCCCGAGATTCTTGATCCTGCCTTGCTGCGGGCCGGGCGGTTCGATCGTCATGTGGTCGTGGACCGTCCGGACAAGATCGGTCGCCTCGCCATTCTTCGTGTGCATGCCAAACAGGTCACGCTCAGTCCCGACGCGGATCTGGAAAACATTGCTGCGATGACGCCCGGGTTCTCCGGAGCAGATTTGGCCAACATCATCAATGAGGCGGCGTTGCTGGCGGTGCGGCGCGGCAAGGATCAGGTTGGTTTTTCAGAATTACAGGAGGCGGTGGAGCGAGTCATTGCCGGCTTGGAGAAGAAGAATCGCGTCCTGAATAAGATGGAGAAGGAGCGGGTGGCCTACCATGAGACGGGCCATGCCCTCGTCGCCATGTCCTTGCCGGGGATGGATCAGGTACAGAAGATCTCGATCATTCCGCGCGGCGTGGCGGCCCTCGGCTATACATTGCAACTTCCGACCGAAGACCGGTTTCTGATGACGAAATCGGAATTGGAGAATAAGGTTGCGGTGCTACTCGGCGGGCGGATCGCCGAAGAAACGATCTTTGGGGAAGCCTCCACGGGGGCGCAGAACGATCTGGTCAAAGCCACCGACATTGCAAAAAGCATGGTCAAGGCATACGGAATGAGCGAAAAACTGGGTACCATCACACTGGAGCGAGAACGACAGCCCCAATTCCTCCAACTTCCGATTGCGTCGGAACGCGGCGATTATTCCGAAGAGACTGCTCGTGAAATCGATTGTGAAGTTCGGCGGATTATCGATGAGCAGTATGGACGCGTGCGTCGGCTGCTGGAAGACAAGAGAGCTGTCTTGCAGCAAGGAGCCACGCTCTTATTGGAACGCGAAGTGATTACGGGAGCAGAGCTGAAAACCATCATGGAGGTCAAGTAGATCGAGTCAGCAAGCGGAATGCCTCCTCCTTGTGACCATGATTTGGCGGTGATGTTCCCCAGCACAAACTGCGGGGGCGATCGACGGAGTGAAGAGAGTGGAACAACAGGCTACGATTTCTGTTGAAGACAATGTGATCCGTTGTCGGGGAGCGTGGACCCTTGCGCACTTGTCCCAATTGGAGCGGCGAGGTCAAGCGCTGCGGTGGCCGGATTCCCCCACCGTTCTCTACGACGCCGGTGACGTGACGGCCATGGATACGTGTGGCGCCCTTGTGCTGCAGCGCTGCATCGAGGGTGTACGACGAAAGGGCCAACAGACATCCCTCCAAGGGTTGAAACCTGAATTCGCTGAGCTACTTCGAAAACTAGAATCTGAAGGGCCTCGTCAGGAACCTGGACCTGTCGTCCGTGGAGCAAGCTGGGCTGAACGTCTCACGCGTCTCCTGCAGGCTCGACAAACATCGGCCATTCGCGCACTGGCGTTTCTGGGGGAGAGTACCATAGCGTTCGGGCGATCGCTCGTACAGCCGCGTTCCATCCGTTGGCGAGCCTTGTTACGGGTCATAGAATTAGACGGCGTACGCGCCATACCGATCACCGGTCTGCTCACCTTTCTGGTTGGTGTGGTGATTGCCTACCAAGGGGCGGAACAGCTCCGAAAATTCGGCACAAATATTTTTATCGTCGATCTCGTGGGTATTTCTTTGTTGCGCGAGATTTCTCCGTTGATCGTGGCGATCCTCATTGCAGGCCGCTCCGGATCAGCCTATGCGGCTGAGATCGGCACCATGAAGGTGACGGAAGAATTGGACGCGGTGCGGACACTGGGGATCTCACCCATGAACTTACTAGTATTGCCACGGTCACTCGGCTTAGTCATCGCCCTACCTCTGCTGACGGTGTACGCGGATGTGGTAGGGGTGTTTGGTGGCATGCTGATCGCCTTGGGAGAGCTCAATGTCAGTTTCGTTGAATTTATCGCTCGGTTCGAGGAAGCTGTTCCGGTGCGGCACTTACTGATTGGGCTGGGGAAGGCACCGTTTTTCGCGGCGATCATTGCGCTGGTAGGGTGTTACCAAGGGTTTCAGATCCGGGGTGGAGTGGACGATGTCGGCCGACACACTACCATCAGTGTTGTGCAGGGAATCTTTCTTGTGATTGTATTCGACGCGCTCTGCAGTATTCTGCTTAACTGGTGGGATCTGTAGGGGTTACGCTCGCGGATTAAGAGATGGTCTCGATGCCTTCAGCCATCAACACTGCTATACCGGTGATCGAGGTGAGCCACGTCTCGACGAAGTTTGGACAGGCGGTGGTGCACGAGGATATCAGTCTATCCATTCACCGGGGAGAAATTTTCGCGATTGCCGGAGGGAACGGGTGCGGCAAGACGACGTTGCTGCGGGAGGTTATCGGACTGATGACTCCCTCAGCCGGAACAATCCAGTTGTTCGGGATGGACAGCCGCCGATTGGAAGCGGGCGATGGCCATCCGATCCACCGCCGATTCGGCGTCATGTTCCAGCAGGGAGGTCTCTTCAGCTCACTAACCCTGGCCGAGAATGTCGCCGTGCCGTTGCGCGAGCATACGACGCTGAGTGAGGCGCTGATTCGTGATATTGTGTCTGTCAAAATAGCGATGGTGGAATTACCGCCCGGGAGTGCCGAAAAATATCCCAACGAACTGAGCGGAGGGATGCGGAGACGAGCCGCACTGGCCCGAGCGATTGTCATGGATCCGGAGTTGCTGTTTCTCGACGAGCCGACGGCTGGGCTCGATCCGATCATCGCCGCAGGATTTGATGATCTCGTGCTCTCCTTGAAGGGACTCTTGGGACTGACGGTCGTGATGGTCACACACGATCTGGATTCGCTGTGGCACATCGCCAATCGTGTGGCTGTGCTGGGTCGTGGGAAAGTCTTGGGAATCGGAACCATGCAGGAGTTATCTCGATCGGACGATCCCATCATCCGTGAATACTTCCGTGGCCCACGTGGACGGGCGGCAAGCGAACAGGCGGCGTGGAACCACCGAGAGCGTCAGCCGTGAAGCCGGAAAATAGCAACTCAGGATCGAGAGATGAAAGACGAATGACGAGTGACGAGAAGGGTCACTAAGTGGAACCCAAGGTCAACTACATTCTGGTCGGCTCGTTTGTGGCATTGCTCGGAGCTGCGGTGCTGGCCGGTATTTTATGGCTGGGCAAGACGGACTACCGCGGTGCATACGATCGGTACGAAGCCTTTATGAAGGAGTCGGTTGCGGGATTGAGTGTCGATTCGACCGTCAAATATCGTGGAGTCGATGTTGGTCGGGTCAAGGCCATTGCGTTGAGACCCGACAATCTGGAGGAAGTGCTGTTGACCTTGGATATTATGCGCGGGACGCCGATAAAGACCGATACGGTCGCCATCCTTGAAACCCAGGGACTCACTGGCCTAGCCACCATCAATTTGACCGGAGGAAGCCGAGAGGCCCCAATATTACAGGCTCAGGAAGGACAGACGTATCCGGTGATCAAGACTGGTCCATCCTTATTTTCCCGCTTAGATGAAACCGCCTCCCGGTTACTTTCGGACGAGGGACTGGCCCAACTGTTGGCTGATCTTGATCTGGCGGCAAAGGGTGTGGCGAACGTCTTGGATGAAGAGAATCGCACCGTGCTCAAGAGGACGATCAACAATCTGTCGGACGTGGCCCAGACTCTTGCGGCGCATAAGGGTCAGATAGAGCACAGCTTGAACGGAGCGGCCAAGAGTGCCGAGAACCTTGTGAAGCTGACGGCGTCGTTGAATGCAGAGGTTCCCGCCCTGCTCGCTGGAATTAACAAGAGCGTCGCTGCGTTGGGTACAGCGACAGATGAACTGGCTCGGACCAGCAAGACCGTTGGAACCGTTGTTAATGAAGCCAGACCAGAGTTGCAGCACTTCACGCGGCGGACTTTGCCTGAAGCCGGCTTGCTGGTGACAGAGTTGCGACAGCTCACGGGCACATTGACTCGTGTGGCGCGGGAGTTAGAACGAGAGCCGAACGCACTGGTGTTTGGACGAAAATCCCCGTCACGCGGACCGGGGGAATGATATCGAAGCGCGTGAATCGTGAAACGTATCTCGCCAGTCCGGTCGGTCAAGCGTTGTGAGTTCTGTGTTTCAGGTTTCCGGTACCCGTCCCTACAATGTGAAACGCGAAACTTGAAATTCGAGATCGAGATACGAATGAAGGTGAGAGGCAGCAGATGACGTATCGGGTGATACAGGCGGCATTTGTATTGTTGGCGTTGACGGCGGCTGGTTGCCTGTCGCCTCGCACGGATTCTTCGGAGATCCATACCTATCAATTGAGTCTCGATGGATGGCACAGCGAGGCCCGTCCTGTCGACGAGAATAGGCCGGTTCTTCTCGTCAGCCCGCCACAAGCCGAGCCGGGATTCGAAACGCCACGAATGGCGTACGTCAAGCGACCCTACGAATTGGAGTATTACGCGGCGAACCAATGGGCTGATACCCCGGCGCGGATGTTCTCTCTGTTGATGGTCCAGGCACTCAATCAGGCTGATGTGTGGCGTGCCGTGGTTCCACTGCCCAGCTCGATCCGCGGAGACTATCGTCTTGATACGTACGGATTTCTGTTACAGCAGGAGTTTCTTGAGGAGCCCAGTCGCGTGAGAGTGGTGGTCCGGACACAGCTGGTTGACCTGAAAGAGTCGACGATCCTGTGCACGCGGGCTTTTGAGGTTGTGGAAAATGCCACGAGCGAGAATCCCTATGGAGGTGTCCAGGCTGCCAACCGAGCGGTTGCCGGGTTGCTTGAGCAAATCGGTTTTTGGCTTCGGCAATGCGTACAGTATTCGCCTGAGCGCAGTCGCTAATGGGTCTGGTAGAAAGCGAAAGTCGTGAACAGCAACAAGCTATCTATCCTGTGTGCGTTAGCCGCGATCTATTGGGTCGTAGGTTCTCCACCGAATTTGGCTTCCGCTGAACGGAGCTTGGCGCGAGGCAAGCAGCTCTACGAGAAGTATTGTCTGGCTTGCCATGGCCCGCAGGGGCGGGGAGATGGAGCAACGCAGTTTGATCCTCCTGTGGCGGATCTGACATCGAGCGACGTGCTTTTGAAGCCGGACTCCCGCCTCTTGAAGAGCATTCATGAGGGACGACCGAACACCGCCATGGATGCCTGGAAATCCAAATTATCAGACGGGGCCATCCGCGATGTTCTGGCCTATATTCTGACTTTCCCTCGCTGAAGGCAGTTGATGAACCGATATGAAAGCCTCCTGGAAAACAGGAATCAGTTTCGGGCTGACGTCGGGGGTCATTACCACGCTTGGGCTGATGGTGGGCCTGCATTCCGGAACCCATTCGCGCGCCATCGTGATCGGTGGCATTTTGACGATCGCCATCGCCGACGCCATGTCCGATGCTCTGGGCATCCATGTGTCCGAAGAATCGAAGAACAGCGCCCCTATGAGCCAGATCTGGGAAGCCACGCTTGCCACATTCGCTGCGAAATTTGTGGTCTCGGCCACCTTTATCATCCCCGTCATATTCACTCCGCTCGATCAGGCGATCGTTATCAGTATAGCCTGGGGGCTACTCTTGCTCACCGTCCTCAGCTTCTTTCTGGCTCGGACACAAGCGATAGCTCCTTGGAAGGTGATCGGCGAGCATCTTCTCATCGCCCTGTGCGTGGTAGCCGTGACGCATGTGGTCGGGGACTGGGTACAAGGAGTTGTGGAAGCAGAATGATGCGGTCGAGTCCGTGAGGTACAAGCCCATAATGGGGCAACCTATGAAGTGGACATGGGTTCTGTGCTCAATCGCAAGTTGTGCATCCCTCACATTTCTGCCGCCGACCTGGGGGGCCGGCTCTGGCGAGGACTTCTTGATAAATCAGCTGCATCGTGTTGTCATGCACCTCAACTCCGGTGACGAGAAGGTGCAACGCGCCGCATTAAACAACATTAGGAATCTCTACAACGAACTCGGGCCACAGAACCTCACGGTTGAACTGGTCGTGCATGGGGCAGGCCTCCCGATTCTGATGAAGAAAGGCACGGCGTTTGCTGCCGAGTTAGCTGATCTAAAGAGGACGTACGGCGTCAACTACACGGCCTGTTCCAACACCATGAAGACCATGCAGGCGGTGAGGGAAGATTTGATCAGCGAAGTGGGCGATACGGTGCCGGCCATAGTCCGAATCATGGAGCGACAAGAACAAGGGTGGGTATACATAAAACCGTAACCGATGGTCATTGCCTCATAACAAAAGCCTAGGAGGAGGAATGGAACAAAAGAGCAAAGTATATCTGTATCAGACCGCAGTGAGCTGGACGGAACAGCGCAAGGGCATGATCTCCTGTGCGGGAAAGCCCGATGTACAGGTGGCTACCCCTCCTGAGTTCAAGGGCCATGAGGGAATTTGGTCACCGGAGGATCTCTTCGTGGCGTCCGCCAACATTTGTTTGATGACGACGTTTCTCGCTGTGGCGGAGCGAGCCGGGCTTGCTTTCTCTGCCTATGAGAGTACGGCGGAAGGTCGGCTGGAGTTGGTGGAGGGGAAATTTCAATTCACCGCGATTACGATCAGGCCTTCCATTACCGTGAAGTCTGGGGAGGATGTGGGCAAAGCCAAGGAACTGATCGAGAAAGCCGAGCGGAATTGTCTGATTTCCAACTCGATGAAGGCTGCAGTGACCTTGGAACCGGTCATTCACGAGCACGGTGGAACAACTTCCCGATGAGGCTTTTGTTTGCGAGCATGAGTGGTGAGAGTACAGTCAACAGAGAGAGGTTACTGCGGTTCGAGGCCACACAGTTTAACCGAGTCTAACCTCTGAGCAGCCACTGCTGCTTCCCACCCCGGTTCACATGGGAGAAGGCGCACCCGTAACGCATTGGGGAACTGAGCGCCCAATCGGGTCCGAACTTCCATGTCGAATTCGTCTGTCTCAAGGAGGATCTCGCAGTCGGGCAGCCCTCGGAGGCCGATACCTTGTGCCTTGAGTAGCGCCTCTTTCACAACCCAGTGACGGAAGAATTTCGTGGCGCGCTGTTTCTCAGGAGCCTGCAAGATCGCCGTGTGCTCGGAGTGAGTGAAATAGCGCTTTGATAATTTCGCCACTTCGATATCTGAACGAACGTATTCAAGATCGACTCCGACTTCCTGTGCTTGTGAAACCGCAATGAGCGCACGGCCATGGGCATGGGACAAATTGAACGTGATTGCAGACCTCCCTTGTCGTTTTGTCGTCAGGAAGGGTTTGCCTGTTGCACTGCGCTCCAGTGTGACGACATCCGGGGTGACTCCAAGGTACCTGCTCAGCACTGCTCTCAGGCCTCCGTGAGCCAGCACGTAGTGCTGCCGGGTATCCTCCTGAACAAGGCGCGCCGCTCGGTGCCGCTCGATGTCATTCAACCACCAGACAGTGTGCCGACCCGTCGAGCTCAATCCCCCAAAGGTGAACGGCGTTGGATTCTAGACGGATAAAACCTTGTTGGTTTGTACCAGCGAGGCAATCAATTGACTTGAAGGAGATCAGCACATTACGGCCCTAAATGTCCACATCGCTCGGTAAAGGTAAAAGATTGGGGCGGCAATCACGCAGCCTTATCACTAGGTCGAATGGGTTTATCAAGAAAATATTCGGCAATATAGCGACGAATATGGGAGGATATTTCTTCGACATGCGGCGAGAGAACGAGGTCTCCCGTACGACGGGCTGCAACCTCGACAGTCTGGCACCCTCCGTCTGCCAGTTCTCGCCAAGCGTATCTGGTATCTTGTGGGTCGATTCGTTGAGAAGCCACGAAGGTCAGAATGTGCCCTGGATATCTATGCACTGCGTAGTTCGCAGCCGCTTGGAACATTGCTCGTTCAACGCGTTTGCGCTGACGCCGTCCAAGATCGCTGTGAGGCGGTCTTCTGAACAGTGACAGGAGTGTCCCGATTTTGCGCCGCACGACCAACCACCAATCTTTCATAGGCATATGCCGGAATCCGCCAAATGCGCTCATGGTCTTCGAAAGGATTCCCAACGGGACCGTAAGTCCGGTTAGGAAACCGTACCTGTGCTTGTACGAGCTATACGAAGTCGGAAGCCAGCTGTTTATGATGATCAAGGTGACCACTGCACCCTGCTTGACCAATTGTTGGGCGATCTCATAGGCGACCAGTCCGCCGATACATGCGCCAACGATGATGTAAGGTCCTTGTGGGAGGCAGGTGCGAATTTCAGCAACGTAATGTGTTGCCATCTCCTGTATAGAGCCGAATGGTTCCGCTTTCCCATCGACGCCTCTCGCTTGTAAGCCGTACACCGGATGAGCTTGGCCCAGGAACTTCGCCAACTGCGCAAACCATATAACATTGCCGTCTACTCCTGGAACCATAAAAATTGGGAGGCCCGATTCCCTGAGCTGCATGGCGACTAGGAATTGCCATGGCGATGCCCGTTGGTCCTGTGTAAGGAGCGACGTGAGCGAGGCAATCGTCGGCGCCTGAAACAGCATGGAGAGGGGAAGGTGCCGGCCATAGGCCCGTTCAATAAGATAGAACAGCTGAGCTGCTTTGAGCGAATGGCCGCCAAGATCGAAGAAGTTATCGTGAATCCCGATGTCATTGATGCCGAACACCTGTT
>JABMDK010000024.1:6492-34990 GCA_015903995.1 Nitrospira sp. | reverse complement strand
GGTGAGAATGAACCCAGACCAGACCCAGGCAGATTGTTCCGGCAGGATCCATCCGACGCTCAATGTCAGTAACGCTGCGGGAGCCGACAGGCTGCGGCGAAGATTGTCGAGAATCTTCCAACGGCCGATGGCGGGAATGACCACCGCACGATGCGGCTCAGATCCGGTATGTCCTCGCCCTAACAGCCATGGCAGCAGCTGCCAATCGCCTCGCGCCCATCGATGCTGCCTGGCTGCCGCCGCCTCGTAGTGGGCAGGAAACGCTTCGAACAGCTCGATATCGGTCGCCAGAGCTGCGCGCGTGAACAATCCTTCAAACAGATCGTGGCTGAGCATAGCATTGTCCGGCACCTTGCCCGCCAGCGCCGCTTCGAACGCGTCGATCTCGTAAATGCCCTTGCCCGTGTAGGACCCTTCTCGAAACAAATCCTGGTACACATCCGACACAGCCGAGGCGTAGGGATCAATCCCGCTCGGTCCGGAAAACGTCTGTTGAAAATACGAGCCCTCGCCGCTGCCCGGGAGCGACGGTGTGATCCGCGGCTGTACGACCCCATACCCTTCCAGCACACGCCCGGCGCGCGGATCGAATCGGGGCCGGTTCAGAGGGTGGGCCATGGTGCCGATCAACCGGCGTGCCGCTCCCCTCGGTAGCCGCGTATCCGCATCCAAGGTGATGACGAACCGGACAGATGGAATCGCCTCCAAGGGCTTCCCGCCGACGGACATGAACGTCGTACTCATCGAGCCGCGTAGCCATTGATTCAACTCATGCAACTTGCCGCGTTTCCGCTCCCACCCCATCCAGAGGCGCTCGGATTCGTTCCAGACTCGCCTCCGGTGCAATAGAACAAAGCGCGATCCGCCCCCAGCTGCGGGACCGTACCGTTTGTTCAGATGCGCAATCCCCTCCACTGCACTGGCCAGCAGTTCCGCGTCACTCGGAATACTTTCACTTGAGGCATCTCTCCAGTCGGAGAGCAGAGCGAAGCGCAGGTCATCATCCGCATTCGCTAGATAGTGAACTTCCAATCGCTCAACCAGCTCGTCGATGCCCTGCCGGCTTGTCAGCAACGTCGGGACCACCACCATCGTGCGCAATTCTTTAGGAATACCGTTCTGCAATGCCATCCGAGGCAATGACCGGGGTCCGAGAATCGCCATGACCGTACGATTGAGAAACGCCATGGCAAGGTCCGAGGCCGGCACGAGCGCAACGAGACTGAGGAACGCAAGACCAGCGATTGTCACGCCTACTCCGGCCGCATGCCATAGCGGTAAGGCCAGGACTATGGCAGTCATCACTGCAAGCGAGCCCAGATAGCCCAGAGCCGGAGCCCGGACGTACCATCGCAGGATCAGGCGTTTCCAGGACACCCTGTAGCCGAGTTCGCGTTCAAATGCCCGGCGGCCCTGAGAGATCAGGTAATAGCCGGGGTCCGTGTGCCGATCCCGCTCCGGCTGCTCACTCGCATGCGGCTCAACCCCAGCCAGCCTGGCACGGTCCACGACCCGTGCGGTCACATCGAGTTCCGACAAACCAGTCCCGCGCGAGAGATCCTCGATCGCATGGCGATAGGTATCCCGCGTGGCGAAATCCATCTCGGCATAGCGGGAATCGCCCCGCAGAATCTTGTCGACCGAACTGACGCTCTCGAAAAAGTCCGCCCAATCAAACGCGGACGTCAACCGCATGCTCGTAATGATGTTGCGAACCGTGACGCTGGTGGCAGCCTGCTGCTGATGCTCCGCATGCACCATGTCGTCAGCGGTTGTGCCCTGCCCGGCCAAACGTTCGTCGAGCCATTGCAGTACCGGACGCACCTTGGGGTCCAGGTCGCGGAGTCGCTGGACCAGCTGTACCGCGAATGCAGCGGCTAATGGTCTGCGCTCAAAATGGCGGAGGACAGTGGCCGGAGGCTCGGGGGCTAACACCCCGGTCCCCAACAAGCTGTCGGCCAGTTCGTCGGCTTCCAGCCTGTCAGCGCGGCTCTGAACGATCCGCTCAATCAGTCTGCGAAGGTTCTCCACCAGCACGACACGCAGCGAGATCGCTACGGCCCACAATTCACCGATCGTCAGCGGTTGCACGCGTTGATACGCCATCACAAAGCGACTGAGCATGTCGGGATCGAAACGACTGTCGGTGTGGGCCACGAATGCCCAGGCCACGCCATAGACCCGTGGATGGTCCTTCAAGTGCCCGGATGCCAATTTGGGTAATTGTCGGTAATACCCCGGAGGCAAATCGTCGATGATTTCGCGAAGCTGTTCGTCGACAATATGGAAATTATCGACGAACCATTCGGCCGCCGGGGTAATCGTTTTCTCATCGCGAATCGTACGAGCAATCGTCTGATACGACGCCACCAAAACTCGCCCATTCTCAAGGACTCGTGGCGTGAGCAATCGGCCCACTCGTGCGTCATCGGTGACGACCTGTGCTGCTGCGAGACTTGCCGCATGCTGCTCAAGCCGTTCGGCACCGAAGAGCTCGGCGCGAATCGGTTCTTCCGGTTCGGTGCTCTTGGAAATAGTTGAAAACATTGCACACATAGATTTACCGACCAACTCCGGAGTCGCCGGGCTGACTCAGTTGCTGAGGCACAGCACACAGACTGACGGTGAGATCATCGAGTGCGGTCACGAGAGGAGCAGTGAGATTCAATCGCGCTATTCCGACTCACCAGCGGCATACCCACTTGCTGTCTTGGAGAGCAGAACTATGGAGCCGTGATCGTTTCAAACGCTTTCACCACGAGTGTTTTCTCTTTCATTTTGTTCACCAACCCTGCGTAGGAATGGTCGCGGATAATGCTGGCGAACTGTGCATGGTAATTGCTCACAAGGCCCGCGCCGTCGATAACCACATCCTGTACATACCAACGGCCGAACAGGTCCGCCAAACGAAAGTCGAGAAGCGTCTCCGTCTTAGGACCCGACAGCTTTGCCCGCACCTCGGCAAAGTTCTCTTCTCGCTGTTCGGACAGATAAAGCACCTGCTCGTCAGCGTAGTTGTCAATTCGGCAGGCCAATGTGTCTCGGAGCAGCTGAACAAAGAGAGCAACAAATTCCTGCCGCTCGGTGTCCGTCAGTTCTATCCAAGGCCAGCCCAGAGCCCGTTTGGCCATATCTTCATAGCTGACATGCTGCCTGATGACATGCTCAATCTTCTGACGTCGTTCCACTGAGCTGCCCGGTTGGTTCAACTCTTCGCTGTTGAGAATATGGATCACCTCATCGATCGTGCTTTTCACTGATTCTGTGGCGGTCTGCTCAGCTGAGGCCACGGGAGTCCCGATCAGCAGCACAACCAGGCTGGCCATCAACCCCCAGATCATGCCGAGATCCGTTTTGCAACAATTGGACTTTTTACCAGCGGCACGGTTGGATATCTGGCTCATAGGTGAGTTCCCCAAAGTGTTCGCGTCACGCGACTCAGAATTTCGGCTTCATGTCCTTCAACGAATCGCCACCTTTTTTCATGAGGTTTGATCCAGAAGTACCCTCACCTTGTGGGGACAGACTGCTCAGTTGCTCCTTGACCTGTTTCACTGTCCCCATATTCTTTTGAAGATCGTCGACATTCTTCTGCATATCCACCAACGCACTGCCGAGCTGGCTCACCGACGTCGAAAGCCCAAAGATTCCTTGGGCAGCTGCATAGTGCAGAGATAGCCCTCCCAGCCCAAATCCCATGAAGAATGCCGTCACGATCATGATGGATATCCGAGATCTGTTCTGCATATTCTCCTCCTTTGGGGTTCCTTGCGGGCTACGTGCTCTGACCACTGTCAGATTCGCCGCGTCCTAATTTTTTGTCGGATGCCTTCTTTCGGCCTCGTTATAATCTGATCCTTGATCTTGTCGTAGGTCATTTGCGGAATAACATTCTTCGTCACCAGCTCATCCGTGCGTTGATAGGGTCGTCCCTCCACGATCCTCTTGGCATTAGGTATCTCCGATTCCGACCCGGGTCTTCAGCTGGTCGAAAGTCCCTGAATTAATGTTGATCATCATCCTGCCCTCCATCCTTTGAACAGGCCATACGCAGGATCCCAAGGACGAGCCATATCCCTGAGAACCTGCGCAGCACCACCGCTTAAAGCAGAGTGACGCCCTGACGGAACTTGTCACCGGTATGAACAGAGATCCGCCGACAGAGGCGCACTCAGCTATGAGCGCTCACGCCCATTACGGCTTGACAGTTGCCGCCCGATCCGTCCGGCCCATCAGAGTCAGAATGGTATGAGCCACGAGGAGGAAACCCAGCCCGCCGCTGGGAATATAGCCCCAGCTGCCGCTGTACGGCCAGACCGGAAGTACGCCGAGACACAACACACCCAAAACGACGATAATAATAGTACTCATCTTGATTCTCCCTTTATTCGAACATTCACCGCATACTCGACCATGCATGTACCCATACAGACTGCAGTCACACCTTCTGCGCACCGGACGGCTTTCTGCTCTCACGGAATGAGGGACACCTAGGCAACTAACCTCCAGCATAGCGAGAGGCCAGCTGACAATCTGATCAAAACAGCTCAGATGAAGAAATGAGGAAGACGGTATACCGTAGTCGCCATAGTGGAACTGGCCGTCACATCCTTCATCCAGTTCTGCGCTTGGCTCCCGTACGGGCCAATTCTTCCCGCACCAGGCCCAGATGGGTCCTCTCCCCCCGAAGTCTCTGAATCTGCATCTGGATATCGGCCAACATACAATCGATTTCACGCACCCTGATCGCCGGACCAGCCGGCCTCCGGCGAACCGGCTGCCGTCTGTCCTCACCGTTCATGACACTCGCTGATGTCTGGGATACACCTGGCACATCGTCATTGCGGAGTTCCATCGTTGATCCCTCCTTCACACCCGACATAGGTTCAATACCTTCCCGATGCATGGCTGCAGCAGCGAATGCTCATCGGATCGAGGCATATGCTTCCGATGGAATTGTGATACGTTCAGCATCGCCCCTCCTGCCCCTCCCGTGCTGCCTCGCCCGTATTTTCTCCGAACGACACAAACGATTTGCACGAACGACGGCATCCTCGATACACCCACAATTGATGCAACGTGTGGCCATGTAGAGAGAGTCTCCTCCGATGCTCAGGTCATCGAAGGTTTCGCATACCAGTAGCCCCCGACAGCGTTGGCAGACCATAGGTCCTCCTTCTGTGCGCCAATGGCGCACACATGATACCCCGGACGCGGATGTTGTGAGATCTCTCGCTTCCACGCTCAGCTCCTCACAAGACTTGCCTATTCTCCACATCCGCTTCTTCTTGCACCGGAAGATCTCGAGAAGATCCTCATCGGTAATCTTCCCCCATTGCGCCTTGAGGGGCGCTTTGAGTTGGGTCCAGAACTGTCCGAACTGTTCCTGATTCATCATATGCTCCTTCGTTATGGGTGATAGCATCAGAGACCGCTCTGCCTCCTCACGACGGTCGAGACGCCTACACCCGATCCAGGCCTCGTCGTCGACCTCGGACACGCTGGATCTGGCCCACCCTGCGTAACCCTCCGCCCGGCACCCCGGGCACTACCCACTTCATCATCTTGTTCTCTTGTTGAAGCCTCTTGCTCTTCTTTCAGCTCCCTCCATATTGATGGCGGTGAGATCATGATTGACGACCCTGTAGCAAACACAGTGGTGCCACCGGATGCCGTACACACAGCGAACATCATGCCAATGCAGACCCGAGGAGAATTCAAGCAGTTGAGAGAACTGAGAGCGTCAAAGCCGGCGGGATTCTGAGGCGAATCTCCCCACAAAGAAAGTCACTGAATGGGGAGTATCGCGACACCTTGGGTATTCCGAAGCGGAGCCTCTCCGGCCCGTCGACAAGGGCCATTCCACCAGGCGACACACCGCGGAGCAGAACAGAACTATGGCCTGATGTGAGGATTGCACACGGACGATTTCGAAGGGGGACATATCCAGAAATCCTTTGGAGATATTCTGGTCACGCTGAGCCGGGTGCTTGGATGGAAGAGAGGGGAACGCGTGTCTCATTCTATACAGTCACGACATCATGATCCCGATAGAATCGGCGGGACAAACGGTACGGCGTGGGAGCCGAGCATATGAACCGATAACGGGAGGCTGAGTCATGGGACGTACAATAGAGTCAAGAGAATCAATTTGGGGTGGGGCTGTGTCAGAAGGCGCAAGTGGGCTGGTCTTACAGCCTTTTTCCGCAAGCAGACAGCTCTGTACGAGATGCTGCGCTCGTTGTGGAGGCCTGCTCGTGACCGAGTGGTACTACGACTTGCACTATACCGGTGAACACAAGGTCGAACCCCTCCGCTGCGTGCAATGCGGGCACCGTGTCGATCCCGTGATCCTGCAGAACCAGATTCGGCTGCCGGTCATGCGCCATTCTGTACAGCAGGTACGACATCGGGACTCCCTGAAGACAGACACATTTGCTCAAAAGGCGTGATCCACAACAATGAGCATAGAAGAAACCAGTGTAGAACGTCATGAACGGGCGGTGGAATGAGAGATGGAGCTGAGCGAGAGAAGCTGTGGCCGATTGTCTTGGCAGGCGTGATGGGGTGCGGACCGAAGAATTTATCCGGCAAGTGCTCGGCTGCGAGAAATCGAAATAGTACTGTACCTTCGTCGGCTCTCGCTCCCTGTTCCAGCATACGCTCGATCGTGCAGCGAGACTGTTAGAGGCGAAGCACGTCGAACAGCCGGAGGAGGAATTCCGCGGTGGACCTAAAAGGTCTTGTACATCGAGAGCTCGGTGAGGGCCTGACTGAAGATGACATTACGCTCAACACTATTCACATTCGTCGTCCTGAGCCTCGTCGCAGTTTGCGCAGTTGGAGGGTGGCTCGGCTACCGATTGTTCACCACCGGCTTTAGCGCAAAGACGGAGCCCCATCCGATCGAGGTATTCATGGCGCGCCAGATTCGTCATCTCGCCATTCCAATCAAGAATCGAAACGCGCAGAATCCCATTCCGTTGAATCCCGATGTGATGCAAGAGGCACTGGCGCATTTTGCCGATCACTGCGCCACCTGCCATGCCAACGACGGCAGCGGCCAAACCGCGATCGGCAAGAACGTGTACCCGCGGGCGCCTGACTTACGATTGGCCGACACTCAATCGATGTCGGACGGAGAGATGTTCTGGGTCATTCATAACGGTATCCGTTTCACCGCGATGCCGGCCTGGGGAGAGGGTGACCCAGCACAGGACATGGGCAGTTGGAAGCTGGTCCACTTCATTCGTCACCTCCCACACATCACGCCGGAAGAACTTGATCAGATGAAGGCGCTCAATCCTAAGACGAAGAAAGACCTGGAAGGGCAGACCGCCTCTGGCCAGTTTCTGCAGGGGAAGGGTACATCGGCAGCACGGACCGATAGCGGCCATCATCACTAATTCATCGACGCCAATACAGGAAAGAGTTTCCCTAAGGAGGAGGACACAATGAGTCCATCCCAGTCCGATGCCTTGGTCATCTATGGCGCTACCGGTGATCTGGCCTTCAAGAAAATCTTCCCGGCGCTACAGGCCATGGCCAAGCGCGGCTATCTTGAGGTGCCGGTCATTGGCGTTGGCCGGTCGGCGTGGACGGTCGGCCAGTTCCAAGCCCGAGCCCTCGAGAGCCTTGAACAGCATGGGGAAGTCGATCCCGCCGCGTGGGAAAAACTCTGCGGCCTGCTGCGCTATGTGCATGTTGATTATGCGGACCCGACGACGTTTCAGGCTCTGCGCAAAGAACTGGACGGAGCCGAGCGGCCGGCACATTACCTGGCTCTCGCTCCCACCATGTTCGAAACGGTTGTGAACCAACTGGATAAGTCCGGATGCGCCAAGGGTGGACGCGTGATCCTCGAAAAGCCCTTCGGACGAAACCTGGCCTCCGCGCAGGCGCTCAACCGCACACTTCACACCTATTTCCCGGATCAAGCCGTGTTCCGCATCGACCATTACCTCGGGAAAGAATCTGTCCAGAACCTGATGTATTTCCGTTTCGCCAACCCGTTCTTTGAAACCGCGTGGAACCGACACGCCATCCAGCGCGTGCAGATCACGATGGCCGAAGAGTTTGGAGTGGCGGGTCGTGGTCGTTTCTACGAGGAAGTGGGAGCGATTCGCGACGTGGTGCAGAATCACTTGTTGATGGTGATTGCTTGCCTGGCCATGGAACAACCATCCGGCAGGGATTCTGAATCGATTCGGGAGGAGCGGGTGAACGTCCTCAAGATGATCCGGCCGCTCATTCCTTCGGATGTCGTGCGAGGGCAGTTCCGTGGCTACCGCCGCGAGGACGGCGTGGCTCATGAGTCCCAGGTCGAGACGTTCGCCGCGCTCCGACTCTACATCGACAGCGAACGGTGGGCAGGAGTGCCGTTCTATGTGCGCACCGGCAAGGGCCTCCCTGTTACGGCCACCGAAGTGCTGGTCGAGTTCAAGCGGCCATGTTGTCCCGTGTTGGACGAGATCGAACCACCGTTGCCGAACTATTTTCGCTTCCGGCTCAGCCCCGACGTGACGATTGCCTTGAGTACCATGACCAAAGTTCCTGGAGAGGCGATGGTGGGCGAGCGAATAGAACTGGTCGCACGGCAGTGCTCCGGCAACCAGATGGATTCGTATGAGCGTCTCCTTGGAGACGCCATGAAGGGTGATGCCACACTCTTTGCTCGCGGGGAAGGGGTGGAAGCCGCTTGGCGCGTCGTACAGCCGATTCTCGACACCCCGATGCCGTTGTACGAGTACGAGCTCAATACCTGGGGCCCGCGCGAAGCGGATCAGCTCATCGAGGGATGATTGGCACAACCCCCAGGTATCCGTGTGATCTGCATCGAAGAAATATTGATGGAAGTGACGAGTGGGACGAGGATGTGCGCGAGTACGCCAACTTCCATTGTTATCATGTGTTGGAGCAGCCGCCTGCTGGTTGGTCGCAGGGCACGGGCCGCATCACCGAGGCCATGCTGCACGAGCATCTGCCACCGCCAGGTTCTGACACCGTGATTTTTCTCTGTGGCCCCCCGCCGATGGCCCGTTGGAAGCGGCTCTCAAAGTAATCGGCCACTCAGAGCGCGCGATCATTTTTCCATAACGCTCTCCGTCGACAGCCTCGTCACCCGGAACGACTCCTTCGGCGATTGGAGAGGAGCATGGCATTGGGAATACCTATCGCTTCATCGGCACGAGGGT
The DNA here is from genome assembly GCA_015903995.1 of Nitrospira sp. Classification (GTDB taxonomy): domain Bacteria; phylum Nitrospirota; class Nitrospiria; order Nitrospirales; family Nitrospiraceae; genus Nitrospira_D. Next base: position 25,796 of record JABMDK010000024.1, on the reverse strand, counting down.
GAGCGGTTTGTCGAAGATATTGCCATTTCTACGGGTGGTCCGAGGACAGCGTAACCTGACTGCTCTCTCCTGTCCCCTTCCAGTAGGTAGAAACACCCTGTGAAGAGTCGCCTCTCCGCAGGGTGTTCGCAAACAGACGCTCCACTGAATTTACTCTGTCTTGGCTTTGAGTTCTTTCGCCTTGCCTTTGATTCTCTCTCCGGCTGCTTTGGTTTGTCCCTTCGCCCGTTCCATGGCACCTGTCATTTTATTTCCTTTGGCCTCTTCCGTGAGGGCTTTCACTTCACCCTTGGCCTTTTCAACATTCGCGTTCGCTTTGCCCTTCAGATTCTCAACAGCGGCTTTCGTCTCATCGGCTTGAGCGACATGCTGCATGCCAACGAACACAAACAGAAACGCTATAACGGCGATCATAATTTGTTTCACGGGGACCTCCCTGGTAAGAATTTGAAAGATTGTGATCTTGCGTGAGGCTCTGCACCACCATCAGTTAACCATCACAGTGTGTCTGCTGGACCGGCCAGGGTCTGGTCAAAAGTGCTCAGTAGATAGGAAACAGGAAACGGCATTCGGCCTGCTTGAAATCCACGACGTTCTTGCGAGCAGTTACGAGTCGTGAAAGATGTGTCGCTGGCAGAGATCGAGACGTTCCACACACACGATGAACAACTGGCCATGCCAGCTCGTGAACCATTCCGACAAGGCCACACCAATACCAGCATCCCTGCGATCGCCATCGGGTAGTGGTGTGTAGTTCGGCGAGAAGTGGATTCCTTACCAGGCCTTCGTGATCATCACAGAAGCCTCATTCTCTCCTCACATATCGTCCAGCACGACTCAATCCTCATACTCCTGCAGAGTGTCGCGCAGTGAACGCATCCTATTGCCTGCCTCATTAATTTTTCGAAACTGAGCAATTAGGCTCAGCTTCTGCTCAATTAACGGTCCGTCATGGCTCTGTGGCCTGGTGAGGTATCCGATGGTCGATTGGTAGGCCAATAGTGTCCGCGGCTGTCGAACAGAGCAGGAGAAAAGGACTTATGGCATATGCACGATGTGGTGGGTTGCTGGTGAGCGAGACTTTATCTTGGCGGCCAAAGCCGAACAGAACTTTTTACCGTTTTGCGCGCCGGCATAGCCAGCAGAAGTCCTAGCCCGTGGGTGAACAAGTTTTGCGCCTTGGAGGTCCTCCGGCTCTGTGGACTCCAAGAGATCCGGCCGAGAGTCCGCTACTTCAACGAGGTGTTGCACGGTGAACACCCGCTCCACTCGGCTTCCATGCCGACCAATTCTCCCCGCACCAGTCCCAAATTGGTCCTCTCCCGCCGTAGCACTTCAATCTCCGCCTGAACCTCAGCCAACACACGATCGATCTTCCCCACTGTGATCGTCAGACCGGCCGGCCTGCGGCGAACAGACTGACGCCTGTCCTCGCGGTTCATGACACCCACTGATGTCTGGGCTATAGTTGGTACATCGTGCTTCCAGAGTTTCATCTTTGCCTCTTCCTTACTCCCCAACATAGCTTCAGCTCATTCCAGATGCATACGCTTCCGAGGGAATCGTGATGCGTTCAACGTTGCCCGTCCTGACCCTCCTGCGCAGACTCCCCCGGATTTTCTCCGACCGGCGAAAACGATTTGCACGAACGACGGCATCCTCGATACACCCACAGTTGATGCAGGCCCGGTAGAGAGAGTCTGTTCCGCTGCTCAGATCATCGAAGGTTTCGCATACCAGTAGCCCCCGACAGCGTTGGCAGACCATAGGTCCTCCTTCTGCGCCCAATGGCGCACACATGACACCCCGGACACGGATGTTGTGAGATCTCTCGCTTCCACGCTCAGCTCCTCACAAGGCTTGCCAATTCTCCGCATGCGCTTCTTCTTGCACCAGAAGTATCCACGACTACCTCACCAGGGATAAGCATACTGGAGCGGCCGACTGCAGTCTGTTCACAATTGCTCAGTAGGGAACGATTGCAAAGTGGAGGCGAGGCCGGACGTAGCCAGGCTCGGCACGACGGAATCCAAAAAGCAGAATCAGAGGGAGACCCTAGTCGTGGAGCACGACATTGAGGAGGGAACTATGCACGTGCAATCCTCCATTCCGGCGCAGCCCGCCTTTGTAATCAATGAACCCGAGCTTGCGGAACTTATTCATAAAGAAACTGACGCGAGAGCGGGTGGTGCCGACCATTTCGGCCAACGTTTCCTGACTGATCTTCGCAATGACTGTTTCCGGCTTGCTCTCCTTCCCAAAGTGGGCCAACAACAGCAGCGCCCGCGCCAGCCGCTTCTCGCTAGAATTGAACAGTTGATCTACTAAATCCTCTTGGACTCGGATCGAGTGCGTCAGTAAGTATGACATAAAGGCCTCGGAGAACCTGGGCTGCGACTGAAGCAGGCGGAGCATGACGGCTTTCTCGATGCGGAGAATGCGGGAGTCTTCCATCGTGGTCGCGGTTGCCGCACGAACCGTCTGGCCTACAAGGCAGGATTCTCCTAAAAACGCACCCCGCTCAAGAATCGCCACGACGGCTTCCTTGCCATGTTCCGAGACCACGGTCACTTTCACCTTGCCCGTCTGGATATAAAACACCGCATCCGTCGTATCCCCTTGTGAAAAGATAATCTGTTTCTTGGGGATACTCAGGAATACGTCCAGATTGAACGGCGTTCGTATGCGTACCATCACTCACCTTCCTCTTACCGACCGCGGTTCAGGGAATAGGATCCGCCCGACGACGGGACGGCGACCTGCAGGCTATCCACATTCTGTTGCATTTCTCTTAATGCCAGACCGATCTGTTTGACCGAGCAATGGCGCAGGGCATGGATACTGTCCCCCGTCCAGAGCCGAAGGCCTTTTCGAGATGGTGAATTGAGCGTCAAGACATATGTCCGTGGTGTGCTTTTCATACTGTCCTCCGTAGTAATTGTGCCCGCCGCTTCACGCTCGAGCCGAGCCTGAAACGACGGGCCATGTTCAGTTTTCCGCTATGCCGTCCGAAATACTGCAAGGAGATCCGTCAATGCCATGGTCTTGTGTTTCAGCTCGGCCCGCTTCGCTTGTAGCTCTTCCAGCGCGACCGCTTTAGAGGCGTCACCCATTAGACAGGCCGTCACAAGCGAGCTTATCCGATTGCACTCCTGCTCAACCTTTGCCTTGACCACGTGGTTGACTGACAACATATCCAGCACAGCAGCCCTGGTCGCGGCGAGATGCGACTGTAATTCGGCTTCTGGATAGCTGATCCGTGCCGCCTCGCTCAGACAGCGATCTATGCTTTGTGCAAGGAAAAGATACAGTCTAGACAGCGAATCCGTCACATCGATGTGACTCTGAACTGTGGCTTGAACATTCACGTTTCACGCTCCTTCAAGTTGCGGACGCTATGGCGTCTCAATGGTGGCTTGCCGGTTACCTGGCTCAGGCAAGGTTGTCACGGAAAGACTCGGCTCCGACGCCCCCTGCATCGACGTCCTCAGCTCCTGGATGGCCTTTGCGACATCCAGCTCCGTCGATCCAAACCGGTCTCCCATCACCTTGATGGCCTGAGTCATCGCTTTCTTCATTTTCGAGATCTGTTCTTCTGTTGTCATAAGTCCTCTCTCACTCCTGCATCTCTGCAGTGGATCCAACGGTTTAGGGCACCCGGACGGTGCGTCCCGCTATCATGTGAATCATCAGCAATACGATCCCGCTCGCCAGTAGGGTCCAGGAGCCCTGCGTCGCAACCACGGCTACTCCAGCCCAATGCAACCCGCCGGCAATCAATCCGAAGCATAAGAATATCGAGGCATAGTCCAGCAGCTTGGACTCCTTTCCAGGATCGCAGGTACTTGGTGGGGGAAAGATCCTCGGCACATCCCACCCTCTGTCCTTCATGAAAAACGATCGTCCCGCAGACACTCTCTGGTATTGAAACGGCAGACACTGCTGCTACAACTCACAGGCCAGAAAAAGCCTTGACCACGATCTCCTCCCCCCTCATGCCATCCAAGTCTAGAGCTATTAACCATTTATTGTCAAGTCTTATCTTGTCATGCACTTCACGCCATTATATAATTAACCACATTCAGTTAATCTACATAAGGAGATTGCTCGTGGACATTGCGCTCTTCATCAGAAATCGATTGAAAGAGTTGAAGCTGGGACAACGGGACCTCGCCCGTGCGGCCCATGTGACCGAATCGTACATCTCACAGTTATTGGCGCAGAAAAAACTCCCGCCGGCGCCGAGCCGGACCGACATGTACGAGAAAATCGAACGAGCCTTGAAATTACCGCAGGGAGAACTGGCTAAACTCGCCGATCAGCAGCGCCGCGAACAGCTCAGGAAACGGCTCGGAGACCAGCCGGCGCCTCTCCTGCACAACGTACGTGAATTGATCCTCCGCAAGTGTCATCCCAAAAAGGCCAGGCAGATCCGCGACATTTTTGAAAAGCAACACTTCGGCGAACTCGAGCGGTTCGTCACACAGAAGCTGCTGGGCGTCGTCAAAAGCGTGGCTCGGCAAGAACTCGACAATCCCACATGGATGCGGAGGGTCGCTCAACTGAGTAAGAAGAGCTACCCCCAGATGCGCGTCACCGTGCTGGAGTTTTTGGATACGACGATCTTCGACCTCTCGAACGAGAACTGCATCGCCTTTCTCGACCCGTTGATCGAATCCTGGAATATTGACCTGACGAACTTTTGCATTGAGATTGTCCTGAACCGCCGAGTGGCGCCCAGGCATCACAAGACGTTCGAGTTCATGGAACGAGGGCCGGACAAGACTTCAGGGGAGGAGCCTGGGCTGAAAGAGTTTCTCCGAGACCCCCTACTGAGCGGGGATGCGACCGAAGAGGAACTCACTTTTTTGCGTACACTCACCTTTGAGAACAAACGCCCGACTCCACTCTACTATTACCGCGAGCTTCAGAGCCTCAGAGACCCACTGCATTTTCAGCCCCCCACCAAGAAAGCCTCCGCATGACGATATCCCGGCTTGGCACGTTGTTATTGTGTCAATATGTGCGTCAGCAGCAGCGTCACGCCCCACGCGATCGTATACGCGAACAAGAGCAGTTCCGTTGCCATCGCGCGCCTAAAATCGCGCCACTTATTCATGTCTCCCCCATTGTCAATCAGCAGCCCCTGTAACCACGTCGATGATCGCCACGATGACGACTGTTCCCCTTGCTCTCTGTTCCAACGACGGTGCGGGTCACCTCACGCGGCCTTTCACGGTCCCAGCCGGAGGTGTCCCAGGAACACGTGCACGAGTCCGGCTCGGTTGACCGTGACTCATGCGATTGGCTTCGATCCCGGAATCCGTCGTCTCGCCACACAGCAAGCACCGCCACCCCGACACACGGTCCCGAGTCGATGCTTCCCGCATATCGACTTCGATCATCAACCCATGGCAGCGTGAACAATACATGGTACCCTCCGTATGGCCTCGCGCTACAACACCCTTCGCAATGTCGCGTTCCAGATCAGACATGCATACACGGAATCGGCGGTGGTGCAAGGGAAACAATACCACCATATCTCCACCATGAGAGCCCACGGCCTGATCATGTCAGACCTCCTTCCAGGCGACTAGCACGCCTTGGCTGGATGGTTCGACGAGCCGATATTGAAGACCGCCAAATTCGGGTGTTGGAACTCCAACCGCTTCTCGCGTGTCTGAAACGTACGATCCCCGATCGCCAACAGCTGCTGCTTATTGAGGAGCAGGTCCCGCTTGTCGTACACCGCCCACTCGTATTCTTTCGTCATCGCAAGGGCATCGACCGGACAGGCTTGCACACACAGACCACAAAACAAACACCGCGTCATATCCATCCAATACTCTCGCGCGTATCGCTTCGTCGGCTCCTCCGGCACTTCGGCACTCACCACGGCAATGACGCGAGAGGGACAGACGGCCTCACAGAGATCGCACCCGACGCACTTCTCGGTTCCGTCGTCATACCGCAGCAAGGCCAACATACCGCGATAATTGTCCGGCAGAATCCGCTTCTCATGCGGATACTGCAGCGTGATCGGCTTGTAGTGAATGAGATGGCTCATCGTCGACTTCATACCCACGACAAGTTCATAGAAGGTGATCAGCTTCATCCACGCCGTGAATCCACGATATTGCCTTGCCAATCTTTCATTCAGTCTCATGAGCATTCGTTCCATGACGCCCTCTCCGCCCTATCATCGCCGTAGCCCTACCTCAACGTCTCCAAGCGAGTACGATGGACTTTGACACACTCGTAGGCCATCGACCGGAGGGGCGCCCCGTACACGTTCAATACCGCGTATCTTCCTGCTCCTCTGGGATCGAGGCCCAAATCGTGATCCCCCACAACAGCAGAATAATCCCAACCAGGCTATAGATCTGATACATAGTGCTCACCTCCCTTTCAGCGCCACACCGAGTTTGCTCACTCACCCCTCCTCACGCTTCGCCTCAGCCTCTTCACCGCACGAAGAGCCAGGAGTCGGCCGCCGGCTATCGTGAATCGCTCGTGATGACCATTCAGAATTTCGGTGCCGATCGCAGGATTTTCCTCACTTCATCCTCACCTGCACAGCTTTGTTCAGCCAGCATACGTTGCCCGGCACTGGCGAGCGCAGGGATTCTGGCCATGCACGCTTTGAGCGTATCCTCTACGGCACCCGATGCCATGACGCCGCGCTCTGCCGACAGAGCGAACCCCATGGTTCTTTCCACCGGCACATCTGCCGCTTGAACAGGTTGCAGCAACCATATCGACAATGCGGCAAACAGCACCGCGGTTGAGACGACGACTCCAGATTGTGTGATCGTTGGAATTCTCATGGTAACGACCTCCTCATATTTGTTAGGGGTCTCTGCTCGGGCACCCCAGGGCCGCCCCACGCAATAGAGCGCATGTGACCCTCGACACCAGAGACCCACTGCATGGGCACAGGAGACACGAAGTCTGTGGAAGGCGGCATTCGCATCTTGCACCGCCTGATCCGAGGAGACTCACGATGTCGAAGAAACTGCGGAGACTGGGGAATCAGACGCGCGGGAAGGATTAGGAGCGCGAGAGATGAGACAGTCGACGTTGCGTTGAACGTCACGGCATCACCCTACAAGCCCCCACCCTTGCTGTCAATGCTTCGGAATGGAGCCTGTCTTGTAACGCAGTGATTCTATAGCGCTATATTTCTTTTTCAGGCGAGCCTCATCCGCACCTGAAATGAGATATCCATCACCATTGTTTCTGTTCCAATAGGCACAGTCTCGCACCGGCTGCCATAGCCGGAACCACTTCATTGCTTGTCTCTATAGAGACTTTCCCAATGGGGAAACGATTTCACAAGCGCCGGCGTGGTCATCTCAAATATAATTGCTCCAGCCATGAGTCTTTCGACCTATGGTCGGGGGCTTTTAACATTCACCCTCTAGGAAGTTTGTGCGATAATCCCGCCATGATCCTGAAGCGCTGGCTCGTCGGCGACCCTCTCAAGACCGCCCAGGCAAGGCACGAACGGCTTTCTAAAACGATCGCCCTTGCCATCTTCTCATCGAACGCGATTTCTTCCGTCGCCTATGCAACCGAAGAGATCTTGCTGGTACTCATACTCGCCGGAACTGCTGCGGTGGCCTGGTCGATCCCCGTCAGTCTGGCGATTCTGTTCCTCGTGTTGGTCCTGACCATCTCCTATCGCCAGATCATCTACGAGTATCCGGAAGGGGGCGGGGCCTATGTCGTCGCGCGATCCAACCTTGGTGATCGGCCGGCACTGGTGGCGGCTGCGGCATTGATGATCGACTATGTCTTAACGGTGGCCGTCAGCGTGGCAGCCGGGATTGCCGCTCTTACTTCGGCGGTCCCAAGTCTGTTTATCCACCGAGAAGCCTTGGGGCTGGTCGCCATTCTGTTCATGATCGTCATGAATCTCCGTGGAGTTCGCGAATCCGGCAAGTTTTTCGCCATTCCAACCTATTTCGCCATCGGAGCACTGGGCATTCTTGTCGTCGTGGGAACCGTTCGGTCTTTATCCAACTCTGGCGCACCCCTTCTCCCGACAAGCCCTGCCGAAACCGAAACGCTGACCCTGTTCTTAGTACTTCGGGCCTTTGCGGCCGGCTGCTCGGCCGTCACCGGCATGGAGGTCATTTCAAACGGGGTCAAAGCCTTTCGCCCACCGGAATCCAAAAATGCCGCCACCACCATGATCTGGATGTCGACCATCCTGGCCTCGCTGTTCATGGGGATCAGTTGGATGGCCGCTCACTACGGCATCCTGGCCAAGGTAGATGAAACCGTCATTTCACAATTGGCTCGCCTGACGTTCGGCACCGGGTCCATCTACTACGCCGTACAGATCAGCACCATGGCCTTGTTGGTGTTGGCAGCGAACAGCGCCTTCGCGGGCTTTCCGCACCTGGCGTCGATCCTGGCACGGGACAGCTTCATGCCCCATCAGATGGCGACATTCGGTGATCGCCTGGTCTTTTCGAACGGCATTATCATCCTGGGGTTCTTCGCCTGCCTCTTGCTCGTCGTGTTCGAAGGCGATACACATGCGCTGATTCCGTTGTATGCCATCGGCGTGTTCCTGTCATTTACACTCTCTCAGGCCGGCATGGTCAAACGATGGCTGGTCAAGAAAGGGACACATTGGCAGACCAAACTGATCGTCAATGGGGTCGGCGCCGTGACCACCGGTATCGCCACCGTGATCATCGCCAGCACGAAATTCATGCAGGGGGCCTGGATTGTTTTTCTGCTCATCACGGTCCTCCTCCTCATGTTCCAGGGAATTCGCTCACACTATAAAGCCGTCACCGAACAGATCACCTTGGAGCGTCGAGGTGAACGCCCTCCCTTACCTCGGCGCAATATCGTGATCATTCCGGTCAGCGGCTTGAATCGCGCCGTGATTCGTGCGTTGGACTATGCGAGAAGCCGGCCCGGTGAAATTCGCGCCGTGTTCGTTGACGTCGATCCCGAAGAAAGTGCCAAGGTCAAAATCCAGTGGGCGCAATGGGGAGGTGGCGTTAATTTGATTGCCCTCTCCTCGCCCTACCGCTCAGTCCTGGGGTCGTTATTGGACTACGTCGAAGAGGTGCTTGAAAAGGACCCAGACGCCTGGATCACCGTCGTGATCCCGGAAATTCTTCCGGCGAGGTGGTGGCAGAATATCTTGCACAATCAGCGGGCTCTGATGCTGAAAGCGGCACTGCTCTTCAAAGATCGAGTCATTCTCATCGATGTCCCCTATCATCTGACGCGATAAGCGTGAACAGTACACCATTTAAAGTCAACCGTGAAAAGCTTGAGAACCACCTCTTCCCTTCCTTACTTGCTAACTTTTTAGCTTTTGCACTTGTCTCTAGTTTTCCGACTGAGCAGTCGTTCGCCCTCACCATCACGACCCCGGCAGCAGGATCTACGCTGACTACGGGAACCACCGTAACCGCGCATGTGGATCTTGGGAAAGATACCGGCATTGTCAAAGTCCGCTACTATTGGTACGGCGAACAAGACGAGGTGCTGGTCGAACAGGATGACTCGACCGCCACAGGTTCCATCGTGGCACCGGTTGCGATGGTGGGGTCCGCCGAACAGGAACCCGCCTTTGGCGGCCCATTGAAAGTTCCTCAAGATCGCATTGGGCCGATGCGCCTTCTCGCAGTGGCCGAAATCTCTCGCGGACGACTGGGCACGAGATCCATCTTTGATGAAGTGCTCGTGACGGTGAACACTTCTGCTCTCCTCACGGCCATCGACTTTGAAACAGAGAAGCCGTTGCAACTCGGCAGAGCAGGGCAATCCTCCGCATACGGCCATATCGATTCACTCGGCAAAGTCTTCGAACTTCCCGTCGTGGCCGACTTCACCGACGGCGTCACCCGACGCATCAGCTCACCGGCCAGCGGGACCAGTTATCAATCTTCACGTCAGAACGTTATCAAAGTGTTGCCAGGGGGCTTACTTCAAATCGTCGGTAACGGCACAGCCACTATCACCGTCACCAATCATGGCAAACAGGCCTCGCTGGAGATGGACGTCAACGTCAATGATGAACCGAATGACCCACCGGTCGCCGACGCTGGAATGAGCAAGTCGGTCAAGGCCGGCTCTCGAGTAAAACTCAGCGGCCTGAAGAGTCGTGATCCGGAAGGCGAAGCGCTGTATTACAGCTGGAGCCAAGTGCGCGGCAGCAAAGTCCCGCTGCTCGACGCCAACAACTCCGAGGCGTCTTTCCTTGCACCGACCGTTTCAGAGCCTCGAACCTATCGATTTAAATTGCGCGTGACAGATAAGAAAGGAGCAGACTCGTTCCCAGCGTTCGTGGATGTGAGCGTGGAACCATAGCAATCAGTTCAACCGTACAGTCATTGCCGCTTCTCTGGTGAGCGGCTTATCCTTGCTCAAGAGCCAGAAGACTACTGATCCGCATGACCACCTCCCCGCACACACCAGGCTTTGAAGACGGAGGTTTTGCTGGTCGTATGGACCAGACCACTGTTTAAATGGAGATGCCATGCCTTTTGGGCCTCACCATCCGCAGAGGCCGACCAATAGAACCCTGACGGGTTATTGAGAAACGGATGGCCCGTTGGAAGCATGGGACCGGAAGCATGCACCGATGGGTCAATCAAGCTGGTCAACTCCACAATCGACGGTAACCTCCACCCTCTCTGTCCACCGATCGCCTTATTCAGACAAGAAGACCTGGCACCTTTCCAATCGGCGAGGAGCGATGCAGGTGACCGTTCCCATACCAGTCCGGTGTTCTGATCCAACACCGCCTCGCTGTTGAAGTTCGCCAGCTCCACAAACCGAGTCTCGCTCGGCAGGGTTTGATCCCATGAAGGCCATGCATATGATGGCCTACCCGATGTCATTTGTGCCTGGCCGAAGGCAGCCGTACCAACAATGGCCGCAAGAATACCCCCTGCTATCAATCCGGTGCGAACGCTCCTCTGCCTGTATTGTTGCATTGCCCCCTCCGGCTTGTTGGTCGCCCCATCATAATTCCAAACGTCATCAGGTACGATCATGCCCAAGAAAGTGTCGGGTTCTCGACAAGCAGCGACCATGTCCCGACCAGATCAATACAATGCGCCTTGGCGCTATGCTCCCTGCTTTCCCCCCTTGCCTCTCGCAACCACTGCGACGACCTGAAACAGCTTCTCGACTCGGGCCTTGTATTGGTTCATGAATTGCGCCGTCCACATCTTGTTGTATTCGATCGCAGCACTCTTCTTCATGCCGGCATCTTTCTCACCAAGCGGAGAGGAATAATGTGCAATCAGACGGTCTAATTCCTCTTCTCCGAAACTTCTCGAATAGGCCTGCTTCAAATGGTCGTGGAGAGACTCCACCTGCCCGATCGACTTTCGAATATCCTGCAAGAAGGCGTCAATAAGCCGTTCAATTTCCTTTTTCTTTTCACCAGCCACATTGGAATAGGTGCTTCCGATGGACTTTCTTATCTGTTGCTCGTATTCGCTGACATATTTCTGGGTCATTGCATCATATTCCGCTTCGAGCTCCGAGACTCGAATCAGCGTCAGCAGTTTCTCAACCTTGATGGCTTTTGCATTCTCAATGGCAGCCGCTTCTCCCACGGCACTCAGACCGGAAACGACCATCAGAAAACACCACCACATCATCAGAACAGCGTTCGCGGAATGCGTCACCTTGAATGTATGCATGATCTTCACCTCTTGCCGTCGAGTCTACATCGTACAAACCGATCGTCAAGGAATATAGAATGTTCGATCGTCAGGCTTCATTCAACTTTCCAAGCATAGGACCTACGGATGGAAACGGATTGATCGGATGGTCCATGACGCCCGCTCACCGATGTGAGACGGCGCCATGATCTGCTTCTCTTTTCCAGCGGAAGAACAGACGATGGAATCAAAGCGGATTAGGTTGGACTCAATCGCATCGGACCATGGGTTTGGCGGGCTTGTTGGAGTTCTTTGATGTGTTTCTGCAGGGCCGAGCCAAACGTCGAGCGAGACACTTCGCGCTTGAATCGCTCACCCTCACATTCGACATGCTCAATTGCTTCGGTTAGTTGTCCGACCAAGCGCCGGCCTGAGCCGGTGATCCACCCAAGATGGTGATCGGCATAGTGCAGATCTTGGAGCGAATAGCGAACAGACTCGACTTCTTCTAAACAACGAAATCGTGCGCGTTGCAAGTCTCGCTGCGTCAGACCGGCTTGCTTCCATCCCGCCGCCCCGTCTCGTCCCGAAGCCCAGGACGAAAGCTGTTGGAATAAGAGCGCACCCATGGTGAATGTAAACGTGGCGTGAAGAATGCCGCGCAATGGCCGGAGGCTCCGTCGCCATGGCGAGTAGAAGATCTGCTGGTTATGGTCCCTCTGGTACATGACATGTTTTCGCAGCAGGAGATTCAGATGGTGATGGCTGTTCTCATGGATCAGATCGTCAATCAGATCAAGATTGCCGCGATCAAAACAGTTGATGAACGACAGTCCCGGGCGATGCCGGTAGCTGAAACTAACCACGCCCTTCGCCTGAAGCGGAATAACGCGAGCCGTGAGTAAGTCTAGGAGGGCATGTCCCTCCGGCCATGCCAACTGGATGGTCTGCCACGCGCGAGCGATTCGTTCGACCTGTCGTCGATCAGTCGGCTTCACGGTTCTCGGCTGGCGATTCTTCCCGTAGACAAGAGTCGGGCCGATGGTGACGCCGCTATGAGTTGCAACGATTGGTGGATGGCACGCCCAATGCCAGCATCCTACTCCTCCCCAATTTGACCAGATTGGGGAAACAATCTTACCGGCCTTTACCGTGATGCCGGTCGACTCCACGCGAAACAAGACACGTCCTGCCGATTGACGTAATACTCGTTGCACTTCTTTGGACGCCTGGCACCAGGCTCCCGAGATATCAACGGAGACGGTTCCTCTAATTTCGCTGCGCTCAAAATTGACAGCGAGCATTCCTGGCACTTCCCACTGCTTCATCTTCCGCTGACGGCACCATTTGGCCACCACCGTTGGATCGAACCAGATGGCCTCCTGAGTCAATTCCAGTGCCAATCTCCGGCACAGCGCCAACAGTCGTTTCTCCAATCCAGTCGCCCGAGGTTGGCCCGTGGGAAAGAGATCGTCCAGGTACCCATGTTCAAAAAACTTCTCCTGACATTCGCTCAATAATTGAGCGGCAAACTCAGGCCGATCCTGTTCACGTTTGAGCTGACTGAGCACATCCATGAGATATACGAAGTCATTCAACGTCTCGATCCATCCGACAACTTTCCAATTGGAATAGGCCGTCAGCTTGAGGCTGGATCGGAGGCTGGCCAAGAAACCGGTCGGAAGCCCACATTCTCCGGCGAGATCAGCGTGGTCGGCATGCACTTCTCGGCACAGGTCGACAAGCAATCGTCGCATCGAGAGGCGAAATTCATCCCGTAATTGCGAAAGCCGCTGCGAATCAAGAAGGAGCATGGCGGAACGAGTACCCAAGAACTGTTGGGGCGACTTTAGCCTAGCTGGGAATAGAGCGCAAGCGAGCAGCCAGGCTGGCTATGCCGTTCGACAGCTGCAGTGAATCCTCGACATTTCTTCTTCCCCCTACGCTGCCTGGGACGGTCTCGAGAAGATCCGAGGGGCGTGCGATACTCCGACAAACTTTGTCGTCTTGGCTCGCCGAGCTGCACGATGCTGATGGATTAATGGATCTTCGATATTGCCGCAGGTGACACAACGCAATGCGCGCATCCACATCGGCAAATAGCTTTCTTGGAGATCAAGTAAATCGTCCGCAACCATGAGTCCACAGCATCTAGTGCACTTCATAAACCCTCCTCCTTGTGAAGAGTCGGCGACGCGACCGCACCCACCATTCATGGATTACAGTACGCAATGATGATGCCAGGCGCCTTCCATGGTACTCTTGCGGGTTTTGATGGCAAATCGTACAGTGCGGGCAGAGGAACTGCACGAATCATGTGACCAGATTGTCCTCATACGACCAAATTGAGGCACATTGAGCCGACGGATATGATGGACTCATTGTGTTGACCGCATCGGATATCACAAAAGTACTGGCGGAGATTTCCCCTCTCCTACGCGGTGGCTGGATTCAGAAGATTCAACAGCCCACTGACCGTACCGTGGTGCTGGATGTGCGCGTGCCGGGACAGACACATCGGCTGTTGATTTCTTGCCGACCAGACACCGCTCGTGTGCACCTCACCACCCACGCGCCCGTCAATCCTCCGACCCCTCCACCCTTCTGCCAGTTTCTCAGAGCCCATTTCCAAGGAGCAAGGATCGACGATATTCGCCAGATTGAGCACGACCGTATCGTCAATCCTCCGACCCCTCCACCCTTCTGCCAGTTTCTCAGAGCCCATTTCCAAGGAGCAAGGATCGACGATATTCGCCAGATTGAGCACGACCGTATCGTTGAATTGCAGCTCACCGGAAAAGAAGGAGCGCATAGCCTCGTGTGCGAATTGACCGGCAACAAGGCGAACCTCCTGATCCTCGATGCCGAACGCCGCGTCCTGAGAGATCTCACTCGTCAATACACGCGTACGGGGCAGGCCTATACCCCACCACCTCAACGCAACGCCGCCCACGATACGGTACCCAGCCGTTTTGCCCATACGGGCGGAGGTGTGCGTCCTGTTTCAGAAGCGATCGATGCGCATTACCGCCAACAGGAGGCCACACAAACCAACGATCGGATCAAAGACGAACGCCTGCGCGTCCTCAAGAAAACCCTCAAAAAAGAGCAACGCCTCATTGAGGCCTGGCGGAACGATCTCGCAAAATCCACTGCCTATCGCGACTATGCTTGGTATGGAGAATTGATCAAGGCCAATCTCAGTACGATCATGAAGGGAGCTGATCATATTGAGATGACCGATTATTTCGATGAGAGACTCCCCACCATCACGATCCCGCTCAACCCGATCAAGTCAGCTCAGGGGAATATGGACGACTACTTCCGCAAGCATCGCAAATATCTTGCCGCCGAGCGTGAACTCAAGCCGCGTATTGAGCGAGCCGAACAGGGGCTCGAGAAGCTACGCCAGGAGCTCACCCACATTGAGCAAGGAAACTGGACCCCGCCCTCCGTACCTCCTGCGCGTCTGAACACGACCATCCGCAAGGAACATCGCGCCGCTGAGCAACGCCGTGGTCCATTCCGTCGATTTACCCGTCGATTTACCTCGACGGATGGGCTGCCGATCTTTATCGGACGCAATGCTCGAGAGAATGACGAGCTGACCTTTGGGTTGGCCAAGAGCGATGATCTCTGGCTGCATGCTCGAGGGACGCCAGGGTCTCACGTCGTCGTACGACTGGGCAAAGGAACCGATCCCCCACCAGAAACGCTGCGCGACGCTGCCATGCTCGCACTGCTCTACAGCGATCTTAAAAAAAGCGGTAAGGGCGAGGTCATCTATACGCGACGCAAATGGGTCAAGAAGGCAAAAGGCCAGGCACCCGGTGCCGTGATCGTGACTCAAGAAAAGTCACTGCATGTCAGCCTTGACAAGACCAGGCTTGACGCGCTGAAAACTCGAGGAACGTCTGAACAGTAAGTCGCTTCTCGCATGGTGATCCTGTTGACGGCGCTCGGAGGGTGATGAAAGCCACCTCGTGCAATGCCGCCATCCTTAATTTCATACCCCAGCCTTGAAGAAATAGTAGTTTTCCTCGCCATAAGCCATGGTCGGCATTATGATAGGATCGAGAGCTTATGGAAGATCGACGACCTACCCCATCATCAAGCGGTTCAGCGACCATCTTGGTCGTCGACGACGAATCGTCGATCCTCACATTATGCAAAGCGCTGTTGGAAGGAGCAGGGCTTACGGTACTAGAGGCCGACGGCAGCTCAGAGGCGCTCACGCTTTGCACTCACCACAACGGTCCGATTGATCTCCTCCTCACAGATCTTGTGTTACCCCCGCCGGGATTTCAAATTACCTCGACCTCCAATCAATTTCCGCACGTCAACGGCCATGAACTGGCGGTTCGAGCAAGCCTGATCCGGAGCGGTCTCCGAATTATTTTGATGTCGGGGAATCCTGATAAGGATCTTGCCAGCCATGGGATCAAGAGGGGAACACTCCCGTTTTTGGCAAAGCCCTTCGAACATGATCGCCTGATCGCGCTCGTGCACAACGTACTCGCCCAGCCGGCGCCAACTCTAGGAGTAGAAGACCGGCCACGCGCAGCCAACGATACCGACTGGTTCGGTTGAACGCCTGAAGAGAGTATCGAGAGGCACTACTCACCCAAAAGGGTTGGCTCTCCCCTATCTACGGATTTCCCTCGGTCCTCTTGTATCTTAGGGATGCTCCGTCATGAACCACCCGGCAATCGATAACCGCCGGTGCTCACCAGCTGTAGGGTCCACGCGGCAGACCCGATGGAATCGAGGGACCGTAAACATGACCAACAATCCAGGGCGAGGTTCGATACAGTGTGTCGGGAGAAGATCGATAGGCCCTCCGGCACGATCCGCTCGTCGCTCATAGATGATCAATTCCCCACCCCAATCAGGCTGCCATTCCTCATGAAAGTAGGTGACGACAGCAATCCGACGCTTTGGCGCTCGACGGCCTTCTATGCGCCGACCCTGATCCGTATCGTCATGCGTCAATAGACAGTCGCCGGCGGAATAGGAATAGTAATTGAATCCCACATGACGCCCGATGATATTCGGAAACGACTCGATATGGTCTCGAATGCAGGGAAGCTGAAGCCGCGACAGAAATCGCTGCCCCTCCTCCGGTGCAATTTCGGCTTTGGCCCAATTACCGGAATTCGGAAAGTCTTCCCGGACATGCGGCAGGTCGGAAAGACTTTTCCATGACGCCTGCTTCATCTTTTCTCGAAAGAACTGTCGCTCATCGGGCGACCAAAACTTTTCCACCACAAGCACCGGACTTCTCTGCAATGAAACCGACGACAAATCCGCTGGTACGATTGTTGATTGGGCAATGTTCATGCTTAGTCACACGCTCAGTGATGAAGTACACCCTCTCGCGACTTCACCGCATTATCTTCCCGTTCAGTTCACAAAAAAGAAGGGGGTACCATATTGCATGGCACCCCCCTTCCATCCTGAGTTCTAAGCTGTTCGATTACCAGCGATCGCGCTTTCCACCGCCACCGCCACCGCTACGACCACCGCCGCCACCGAATCCACCACGTCCCCCACCACCGCCACCAGTACGCGGTTCCTGCGGACGTGCTTCATTGACTGTTAAAGTCCGACCACCCATCTCGGACCCGTTGAGAGCCGTGATAGCAGCTTGGGCTTCAGCGTCTGAGGACATCTCCACAAAGCCGAACCCACGGGATTGACCGGTGAACTTATCCGTAATGATCCGCGCCGAGGCCACTGCGCCATGGGCCGCGAATAAGTCACTCAATTGCTGCTCGGTCGCCGAATAGGGCAACCCACCGACATAGATCTTCGAACCCATCGGGGTTCCTCCTTTAAAATAGTGACATTGTCTTGAACACGAGGAACGGGGAAGGAGCGGGCCGAAGACGCGATCAATGCAGCGACTTAGGTCTGACTTCCGACAAGATTCCCGGACAAGGCAACATCGGCATTGTGGGTCTCCTCTGACGGACACTCGGTATCGCCGAGACCCAGGGCGACATGAGCCTGCACTACCCTAGCACAGAGCCCTTTGGATTACAACATCACTCCCCGACTCGAACCAAGAGCCCGTGCTCCTTACAATAGGCAACCGTCCGATAGAACCATGCGACGACGCCGACCAGGAAAACCCCGTTCAGACACACCGCCCAGGCAAGATCCCCAAGAGGCGGTGCCCCTGCACTCAGGACGGTCCGCATGCCCTCGAAGATATGGGCCGCCGGATTTGCCCATGCAATCATCTGCAGCCACGTGGGCAATACTTCCAGTGGATAGAAGACACAGGAGATCGGCTGAAAGAGAAACACCATGCTCCAGGCGAGCACTTCGGCTTCTTGTCCGAACCGCATGATCAGTGAGGTCGTCAACACGCCGATAATCCAACCGGTAATGACCAGATTAAGCACGAACGGCATGAGCCATGCCCCGACGATCAGGACGTTGTATGAATAAAAAAGAAGCGCGCTGCCCGCCATGACAATCGACACGACCGTCACCTTCATCACACTCATGGCCATCGTGGCGGTCAGAAACTCGCTCGGTTTCAGCGGGCTGGCAAACAGATTCATCAAATTGCGCGCCCAGAGCTCTTCAAGGAAGGCAATCGTGATCCCCTGTTGCGATCGGAACAGCATGTCCCAGAGAATCAATGCGCCTAAAAAGAAGGTCACGAATCCTGGAACCTGACTTTGATATCGCGCGAGATAAAGCGTGATAAATCCCCAGATCACGAGATCCAGGAAAGGCCAATAAAAGATTTCCATCATGCGGGGGAGACTGCGACGGTAGAGATACAGATGCCTGACGATCACCGCCGTAATGCGATGCAGCTTCATGAACAAGACCCATGATCATGTCCGTCATCACACCCACCACACCCCTGATGCTTCCCGAGAAGCTGATCCATCAGCTGTCGGACTCCCGTAGAGAGATGTGTCCCCGCCCGCTGTCCATCAGGCATCCGCCGCAGCCAAAGCCCCACGAGTACGGTCGGCATTCCTCCGAGACCGACCGCGAACACAGAGGTCACTCGCTCAACACCTCCCATCCACCACAGCAGCACCATCGCCAAGCAGAGCGGTACAAATCCCCCCACAGCACTCTTCAGGACAATCGGCCACCCACAGGTCCCCCGGCTCAGTCCGACCAGACTGATCGCCACCCAAAACAATCCCCAGGCCGCGCTCAGCGCGAGCCCACCGGTCAAAATACCTATAAACAACTCGATGGCTCCCTGTGTCACGACGCGGGCAACGCCTCCTGTTCACGCGCGAACTTCAAAAACACTTCTTCCAGATCCGACTTCCCAAATTGGGCGACGATGTCCCGCGCCGTTCCTTCGGCCACAATGCGTCCGCGTTGCAAAAAAATGATCCGATCCGACATTTCTTCCATTTCACGCATATTGTGCGACGTATACAAAATACTGAGTCCGGATGACTGTCGCTCTTCTTTCAACAACGCTCTGATCTTCTGCGCCACATCAGGATCCAAGCTT
Source organism: Nitrospira sp. (assembly GCA_015903995.1). Taxonomy (GTDB): domain Bacteria; phylum Nitrospirota; class Nitrospiria; order Nitrospirales; family Nitrospiraceae; genus Nitrospira_D. Next base: position 6,644 of record JABMDK010000024.1, on the reverse strand, counting down.
GCCGTCGGTTCATCGAGAAAGAGAATGCGTGGTTCGGTGAGAAAGGCCTTGGCCAAGGTAAGCCGCGTCATCTGGCCCGAAGACAGTTTCCTGGTAACTTTTCCGCACAACTCGTCCATTTCAAGTTTCTTCACGATGTCCCGGACCCGCCG
>JABMDK010000024.1:0-6392 GCA_015903995.1 Nitrospira sp. | reverse complement strand
TCGGCTATGCCCTTCTTTATCCTTTTGGCACCGCTCGTTTTCGTCGCAGATGGCACAGGCCCACATATACGTACAGGCGTCGCTGTTTCCGCTTCCGCTATTGATGACATTGAGTTCACGTGCCATGAAATTTCTTTCCTGCGACCATTGCCGTCGATCGCCCTTGTCGATTAGTGATTGCGTCCACCGGGAACACCGACATAGTCATCACCTGAAGATTTCGGCATTGCCATGCCCACAGCAGCCCCTCCGGCCCCGGCCCCCGCCATGGCGACCGTCGGAACACCTGCCTGCTGACTTTCAGTCGATGCTTTTTTACCGAACACCTTTGCGCCAAAGATGCCGACCCAGTAGAGCAGAAACATGGGGCCGGCCATCAACATTTGATTAAACGGGTCATGATAAACGACCCCAACAAGGCCCACTTCCAATACTGGATCAGAACCGGCGCATCGACCCAGCCCAACTTGGCCATGAGCGTGATGGCCAACGGCACTTCGAAGATCAGTCCGAAGACCGTCAAGAACCACAGGGCAAAGCCGACATACTGGGCGATCGAGATCTGCGGGACGAATCCGGCATTCACTCCGTACGAAATCAAAAAATTCAAGGCGAACGGAAGCACGAAAAAAAAGGAGAATCCCACTCCGGCGTAGAACGCCAACGTGCTCACACAGACGAAGGGTCCGACAAACCGTCGTTCCTGAGCATGCAGTCCCGGGACGACGAACCGCCAGATCTCAACCAAGAGATAGGGCATGGCGAGCACGACGGCAAACAGTCCCGCCACCTTGACGTTCTGCCAGAGCGCCTCCGCCGGAGCGAGGAAGACAAACGGCACCGTCGGCAAATCGGTCGGTTCCCAGGCTAATTGGCTCGGCACGAACATATTCTGGAGCGGAACTCGCAGCCATTTGACCAGCGCGTCGGCATAGAAAAACGTTCCCATGAACACGACCGCGAGACCGATCACCGCACGGGTGAGCCGGACCTGGAACTCCACGAGGTGTTCCATGACCGGCATCTTCTTGTCTTCCAGCGGCTTGAAGACCGAATCTTGCAGCCACCGGTTCAGCTTGTTCAGCACAGAGCCTCGTACGCTTTAGAACCTGTCGATCCGTCGATCGGGCTTCTGGCACCCGCCAGATCGACAGATCAACACATATCCCTGTGCGTCTTACTTCGGATTAATCGCCACAAACAGGCTGTTCCCTTGCCGATTGACCAACAGCACGGCAAGTTCGTCTTTCTTGATTTTCTCTGCAGCCTTTTGATACTCACTGAGCGTCTTGATCGGCTCGTGATTGACTTCCTGGATCACATCGCCACGCTGGAGCCCGGCTGCCTCTGCAGGCCCACCCGGTTCCACCGAAGTGATGACCACTCCCGCCGTTTTCGCGGAAATATTCAACTGACTCATCAACGCATTATCCAGCGTCTGGACACGCAACGACGCGAGCACATTGTCCGGGAGCTTCATCGTTTCGCCCGCGTCCTTCGGCGGCGCCGATTCTTTCTTGGCCAACAACTCATCCGAGGGGCGTTCGGCCACCTTCACCACGATCAGCTGCTCCTTGCCTTCGCGCAACACCTTGACCTGCGCGTCTTTTCCGACCACCGTTCGTGCGACAAGATTACGGAGCTGACTGACACTCTGCACTTCTTTACCGTTAAAAGCCACGACGACATCGCCGCGCTTCACTCCTGCGACATGGGAGGGGCCATTTTCATTGACATCGCTGATCAACACCCCCTTCCGCTGCTCCGGGAGTTTAAACGATTTCGCCAGGGCCGGCGTAATTTCCTGGATCGCAACCCCCATCCATCCGCGGACGACCTTACCTGTTTTCTGCAGGCTATCCACGATATCGAGCGCAATGCTGCTCGGAATCGCAAACCCGATCCCTTCCGATCCGCCGGTTCTGGAGAAAATCGCGGTATTAATCCCGATCAGATCTCCATTCATATTGACGAGCGCTCCGCCGGAATTTCCAGGATTGATCGCCGCGTCCGTCTGAATGAAATCTTCATAGTCCGCAATACCGACATTCCCGCGCCCTAGGGCGCTGATAATGCCGAGCGTGACAGTCGAACTCAGGCCAAACGGGCTGCCCACCGCCAGTACAAGATCACCGACTTGTAGCTTTTCGTACTCCGCCCATTTCATCGACGGCAGATCCTTGGCTTCGATCTTGATGACCGCCAAATCCGTCTTCGGATCGGTACCGACGACTTTTGCGGAAAACTCGCGCCGATCGCTGAGGGTCACGGTGATCTGCGTGGCGCCTTCCACGACGTGATTATTAGTCACGATGAACCCATTGGGATCCAAGATGACTCCTGAGCCCGCACTCTGATCCGGACGGCCGTGCGGCGTGGGTGGACCATGAGGGCTTGGCGGCGGGGTCGGCAATTCGCCTCCTCCCGGCTCATCCCCTGGGGGAGGGGCGCCGAACGGATTAGGCGGCATACCTCCGCGTCTCCGGCTCCCTTCGCCTCCACCCGTCACCGCAATATTCACGACAGCCGGGGTCGTCTTTTTCACGATCTCCGAAAAGCCCTGAGCCCACGCTGGAGGGACTCCGGCAGCCGAGACGGGTGATACGCATCCATTGCCGACAAGAGCACACACGGCCAAGCCACCACCGATAAGCACGTTCGTCGCTTGCTGAGTCCAATTGACCATATCTGAATTCCTCCAGGATGTGACTCTCATCGAGAGTGCTATTGGAAATGAGCATCTCCACATATTGAACGCTTCATATTACACCACTCTTTCAACGGGCTTCAAAGAGGAAAAGTCCCTTTACGAGCAAAGTCTGTCATGAGAGAGGTCTAATCAAAGACCTTCTCCCACCCCAAAGACATCCATTTTGCTCATACCAGCCGGACGGTTGCCTTTCACCTGATGTTTCCAGTACGGTGGCGGACAGCCCAGCGAAATGGTCGCCCTAGGTCATGCGGTGATTCCGACAGAACGACTCAATCATACCAGGCTTGTCACGGGGGTGTGGATCGTCTGCGCGTTGCTCCACGCCGCATGCGTCAAGCCTCTGGAGTTTCCCCCGCTGGGTGACCCGCTGCCCGCCAGCGCCAAGCTGGACATTTCCCCATCGATCAAAGACCTGACGATTCGCTACAGCGATTCCTGCGGACAGCTCCAAGAAATACCGCTTGGTGATCGACTCCAAGAATCTGTACGGGAAGGCATTCGGCGAACGTTCAGCACGACGGTTGCCGACAGCACCAAGGAGACCGCCGCACCAGATTATGCCATTCACGTTGATCTCGTCGATTCATCGTTCGACCTAAATAAGGAAGCGCTGTACGACCGGGCCCCTGCCGTCTTACATCTCAACGCCATCGCTCGTATCTACGACCGAAACGGGGCATTGCTCCGGCAAACCGATATCAAGGTCTCACGCCAGGAGCGGTTGCGGCTCGAACGGCTTGCCAAGAATTGCGACTACACGATCGACCCCTTCATCCACGATACCGTCATCGATTTTGCGACGCGTGTTTCGCTGAATGCCAGACAAGCAGTGACCGGCGAGGCCACTCTCTCTTCGACCGAGCCGAGTCCGATGCCGGGAGGACGCATGGGAGCTTTAGCTTCGGGTTCCTCGGCACCTCCGCACAGCCAGACGTCATCTTCACGGACCCTTCGATTCAAAGCGATGCTCCTCGACGAGAACAGTAATCTGATTCTTGAAGGAGGCGAGCATGTGCGGGTGCGGGTGGATGTTCTCAATGCGGGAACGCGGGCGATTGAGAACGCCTCCGCCTCGCTCACCGGAACCCCGGCGGTCATCGAGCAGTTCCCGTCCACGACGCTGCCGATCTCGCTGCTCCAACCGGGTCAAACAAAATCCCTCGAGTTCATTGCCACCCTCCCGCCGACCAAACAAGCCCACCAGGCTACAATCCAGGTCACAGTCGCCGAATCTGGAGGGGCTGCGGCACCGCTCCAAACCCTCTCGTTAACCATTCAGCCAGCCGGAGCCAGCCAGGACGACGTGAACCATATTCCCACTCCGACACCCGGCTTTCACCAGCCGCAGACCTACCTCCTCTCACTAGGAGTCGGCACCTATCGCGATCCAAGACTCACGCCCCGCCGCTTCGCCTCGACGGATGCGGAGACTGTTGCCGCCTATTTCCAGTCGATCGGCGGCGTGCCCCCATCCAACATCCGATTGTTGCAAAACCAGAAGGCGCTCCGTGCCGACCTCCACGAAGCCTTGTTCGGCTGGCTCCCACGACATGCGGCCAAAGACGCCGTCGTGATCATCTATGTTTCGGGACAGGCAATGGTGACGCCGACCGGCGACATCTTGCTGACCCTGTATGACGGAAGCGCTGGAGACTCAACCCGGCTCTACCCGCTCAGTGAGCTTGAGTCCGCCTTCGCCAGGCTCAAGACCAAACAGGTCATCTTCTTGTTCGACGGCCTGGTGTCCAGCCTTCGCGGCGATACCAAAGGAAAGACCGCGTTGCCCCGCTGGAAACTCGGCGGAAGCAATACGCTCGCACTGATCGGGGGCGAAGACTTGACGAAGGGGCTGGAAGACGACCAGCACCGCCACGGCCTTTTCACCTACTATCTCTTGAAAGGACTCCGAGGAGAGGCCGACACCAACCGCAACGGCACCGTCACAGTCGGCGAACTTGCCGGTTACGTCCGCCAGAAAGTCGCCTGGACGGCGAAGTCTCAGTTCAACCAGGAGCAGCGGCCCCTACTGCTTCCACCGCTCAAGCCGGACGATCCTGCTGCTTCACTCGTCCTGACCACACTTCCTTCGCTCACCTCTTCCGAAGCGCCCTAACGCTCGCAAACCCAGACGGTTCGCTGGCAAGTGGCTCACCAACACCGCTCGGTGCCCTTCCCGCACTCTGCAAGCCAATTGTCACGGCACCTCTTCAGGCAATAACCATCGTCCCAAGGTCATGCTTGTAGAATGGGGAAGGCAATGGTACATTTAATACCATGAAAACAACCATTGATACTGCCGGTCGCTTGGTGATTCCCAAGGAACTGCGGCGGGAAGCAGGACTACAGCCGGGCATCGAGCTGGAGATCCGCTGGAGGCAGGGGCTCATTGAAATCGAGCCGGCACCGCTTCCCGTCAAGCTGAAGAAACGTGGTCGGTTTCTTGTTGCGATGCCGGATCATCCGATCGAGCAACTCACGAGCGAAACCGTCGAACTGACACGCCGAAAGCTGACCCGCGACAGAGCAGCCTCCTAGCCTCATATGGGTAGTTTTCTTCCCGACACTAGCGTCATGGTCGCCACGGTGTGCGCCTGGCATGAACACCATGAGCGAGCCATTACGGAGATGGAGCATCGACTTGCGGAGCGGGAATCTCTGGCCATCGCCACGCCAACCCTGATCGAGGCCTACGCAGTACTCACCAGGCTCCCGCCGCCCCATCGACTGTCGCCGAAGGACGCGATCGCTCTGATCGAAACCAGCTTTCTCGACGTCGGAACACTCGTAGGCTTGGACAATACAGCCTTTCGACCGCTGCTCCGAGAAGCCGCCGACCACGACATAGCTGGCGGTCGGACCTATGATTGGGTGATCGCAGCTTGTGCGAGAGCTGCGCGCGTGAAGACCTTACTCACCTTCAACACGCGAGACTTTCTGAGCTTTCGCCTTGATGGCATCGACATTCGTACCCCCTAAACACCGAAATAAACTCACGACCACTTGCGCCCATGGCTCAACAGCACCACCACGGCCTCTTCACCTACTACCTCTTGAAAGGACTCCGAGGCGAGGCCGATACCAACCGCAACGGAACAGTGACATTGGAAGAACTCGCCGGTTATACGCAGCTCGGCTTCGAGGGCCCGTCTCTCGGGAACGTTCAACTTGCGAGGGTGTGAACTATTCCACTTGTAGGTTTCGGTTCCGTCGAGAACTGAACCAGCTCTTATAACGTAAACAATAACTTCCTCTTCCAACTTCCTCCCCGGTTAATCCTTCTGGTTAGATGAACCTATAGCTCAACCATCGTTTCGGTCGAGTGGAGTGAATCGAATCAAATCCAATCTGTATCTGATTCGATTCTCTACTACCCTGATGAATTGAGTCACTCCATCCACTTCTTCCAAAGTCAAAATAGTTCTTATCCCATCGCAGGCATGCACGATGGGAGCAAAACAGGCCGTTTCAAGGTGAGTTTTGAAGAGAGAAAAAATCTGCTGGAAATTCCGCTTACCATACGCATTTATCTAACGCCTTCCAGAACGAATCGCGCACCATATTTGCATGGCCTCTTCCAGTCGCCTAGGAGCCTGTCCGATATTGGCTTGAAGGAACCTGGATCGTGACCGAAGATTCCATTCGGGCGCCGCGAGCCCGTCTGCTCCCGCTATCGCGGCCC
>JABMDK010000023.1:53536-58130 GCA_015903995.1 Nitrospira sp. | reverse complement strand
CGTCTACGGATTGTGGTGGTAGGACTGTATACGCGATGGAAGCTGTCAGAAGAAAGCGAACTTTTCGACCGAGGTCCCCCAAGACCTCTCGTCTGCTGAGCGAGGGCTCATGTCTTGGGGGCATGGAGGGTGTGAACGCCTTGAGGTGTACCGACAATCAAGACGTTGGTTCGACCGACAAAGAGCCCCGTCTCCACCACGCCGGGGATGAGGTTCAGTGCTGTTTCCAGGTCACCCGGCTGACTGATGCGATCGATATACACGTCAACGATTAGGTTCCCGGCCTCGGTCCTAAACGGAGCCCCGTTGTGTTCTCTGAGTACCACGCGGCTTTTGGTAAGCCCCTCAATTTCCCGGGCGGTACTGCCCCATCCAAAGGGGATAACTTCGATAGGGAGCGGGAACGACCCTCCGAGCACCGATACCTGTTTAGTGTGGTCAACCATCACGATGAACTGCTTTGCAGACGCAGCCACAATCTTTTCTTTCAACAACGCGCCCCCACCGCCTTTGATCAGATTGAAATGGGGATCGACTTGGTCCGCTCCATCGATGGCGACATCGATCTCCCATCGATTCTCGGCGTCGATCAGTGGAATGCCGGCCTGCTTGGCGAGCACGGCAGTCTCTTGCGACGTCGGCACGCCTCGCAGCTTCATGCCGGCCTTGACCTGTTCGCCAAGCGCCACCAGAAGATGTTTTGCCGTGGACCCTGTCCCCAGGCCGACGACCATGCCGCTGCGGACGAATTCACTAGCTTTTAAGGCAGCCGCTTTCTTGAGGTGATCGAGATCAACCGACGTCATGGCGTAGGTGCGAGCGACAGGGCTGCCGCCACCGATGCGGCACCGAGCAGGGCCGTCTGCTGATTCATGATGACTTTCACGGGCATGTGAGTCATCAAGCGTTTATACCGACCTTTATTCGTAAAGGCTTTCATGAACGTCCCGTCTTGGAGTTTCGTAATGAGTTTGGGTGCAATACCTCCACCCACGTACACCCCATCCAGCGAGAGGGCCTTCAACGCCAGATTCCCGGCTTCCGCGCCATAGATCGACGCAAAGAGGTCCAACGCTTGTTTGGCGATCTCGGCTTGTCCTTGCAATCCGGCTTGTGCAATTTCAGCGGCTGGATTGCCGACTTTTATTTTTTCCGCCAACCACGTCGGTTCATTCTTCTTGGTGTCACGCAAAAACTCATAGACTGCGTGGAGGCCCGGACCGGACAGAATCCGTTCATAGCTTACGTGGAGGTATTGGCCCCTGAGATAACGAAGCAATTCAATCTCCAGATCGTTGCTTGGTGCAAAATCCGTATGACCTCCTTCCGACGGCATAGGGCGATACGATTTGCCGTCCCAGAAGAGGATCCCTTCACCAAGCCCCGTCCCGGCTGCGATCAGTGCAAGAGCTTGTCGCTTTTTCGGAGGATTGCCTGTGTTCAGCACTTCCAGCTCATCCGCCCGCAGCCACAAAAGTCCGTACGCGGTGGCTTCTAAGTCATTGAGCAACTGCACACGAGGAATACTGAACTGTTTCGCGATGGTTGGACCATCTACCACCCAGGGAAGGTTCGTCGTTTGACAACGATTGTCGATCACCGGTCCTGCGATTCCAAAACAGGCGGCCGTTAGCTTCACTGGTTCGGACGCCGGCTTACTGGCCTTCTGGATCTTCTCACCTCCCTCGGATCCCACTGAATCCAATGGCATCGGCGGCTCTGGCGGTGTGAGAAATTCTACGAGAATGTCTTCGAGGGAGGTGTAATCGCCGCTGTGAAAGCTTTCCACGCGTAGTGGTTCCACTCGCTCGGTGGTCCAGTCATAGAGCGCCAGGTTGGTTTTCGTTCCTCCGATGTCCCCCGCGAGAATCATGTCTCTCCTCGATGTGACGGCGTCTTCTTCAGCTGTTGTGCGGCTGAGTGATCAAGCATCCACACGAGTCGACCCGACGCAGGCGATATCCCCGCCGCTGGCAAAGACCGATCTGCTTCAGATTCTTGGTCGAGAACCCTTCGGACCATTTGGGCTTTACCGGATCCCGTCACGAGGAACAGTACCACAGCCGCGTGATTCAAGACACCTAGGGTCAATGTGAGGCGAGACCTGATGCCTGTGGGAGCATGACCAACTGTGACGATCCTCTTATCTTCCTGCAAGGCTGCGGTTCCGGGAAAGAGCGATGCGGTGTGCCCATCGTCTCCGATCCCTAGAAGAACGAGGTCCAGAACCGGAACCCGTGGAGCCGGGCTGTTCGTCAGCCGTCGAATCGTTGCTTCGTACTCCCGAGCCGCAGCCGTTGTGTCGTCGCTCTCGCCTTTCATGCGGTACACCTGTTCCGGTCGAATGTTCAGCGGTTGAAAGAGCTCCGTCTGCGCCATTCGAAAATTGCTTTCTGGATGGTCCGGTGGCGTACAGCGTTCGTCACCAAACAGGAATACCATACGCGACCAATCGAATCGTGCGTTCCATTCGGGAGTAGCCAGGACTTGATAGAGCGTCTTCGGGGTGGACCCTCCAGAGAGAGCGATGAGGCACCGGCCGTGGGCTTGAATCGCTTGTTGGCTCACTGAAAGGATCAAGGAAGCAGCCGCCTGTCCCCACTCCTGGGTACCCGGCGCAATGCGGATGTCTGGCGTGGCGGCCATATCAGCGGGAAGCGCGCTTGGGACGTTTCTTCAATGTTCCACGCCGTCGGCCTGATGAGGCCGGTACCAGTGCCGCCGTGATCGCGTTCACCGTGGCGACCTGGTCACGCCCTAATTGAACCCGAATCGCATGACGATCGTGCGCGCGCAGTGATGCCAGATCACCGACCGCCTGAGCCTGGGCCAACGTGCCAAACGAGAATGGTTTACCAGGAATGGTAGTGTCCGGCGACATCCGGTCCACGAGTTCAAGAAAGACCCCGGTCTTGGGACCGCCTTTGTGGAGCTGTCCGGTTGAATGAAGATACCGAGGCCCGTATCCAAATGTGGTCGCAACACGATGTCTCGTCATAAGAGCTTGGCGGAGACGACGCACCGCTGTTTCAAACGGACGTGACGGCGTGGTGTACGCCAGTACGGAAAGATAGGTTCCGGGATGAAGCTGGTTCGCGAGATCTTGTGCGACGTCTTTGGGATGGCTACTCACCTGCTCTGGTAAGCGTCCGGTCGATTGGAACGTTTCCAGAACCCGATTGGTGTTGTCTTTGCTCTCTTGTACATTTGGTTGGTCAAAGGGATGGATCCCGAGCAAATGCCCGGCGATCGCCGTCGCAAACTCCCATCGAAAAAACTCTGATCCGAGATCATAGCGATCACGCAAGTCAAACTGCAGGACTGGGTGCTCGGCCTTGGCAAGCGCTTGAACAGCCCGATCGAGCGCACCGTTCTTTTCTCCTTTGAGTTTGAGATAGACAAAGCACCGGTCGGTTCCATACGCACTCGGCTTTAACACCGGCTCCTGTGCGATGGGGATGAGGCCTGTGCCCTCTTTGCCCGTACTTTCTGCAAGAAGCTGCTCGACCCAGAGCCCGAACGTCGCGAGCGACGGTGACGCAATGACCGTCACCTTATCGCGTCCAGTTTTGGCTAGGCTCCCCATCACTGCACCGAGATAGGCACCGGGATTCGCCTTGGCGTCCTCCTGCTGACGGCATCGTTCCGCCATGCCGGCGGCACGGTCCAAAAGACGCGTGACATCGACTCCCAGGAGTGCCGCGGGTACCAGACCAAAGAGAGAGAGCACCGAGTAGCGCCCGCCAATATCGGCTGGGTTGGTGAAGATCTGTCCAAATCCATAGTCGCGCGCCATCTTTTCTAAGCCGGTCCCCGGGTCGGTAATCGCGACAAACTGCCTTCCTCCATGATTCCCTTTGGCCTTCGTCACGAGCTTCCAAAAGTGGGCGAAGAGTGACATGACTTCAATCGTTCCACCGGATTTGCTCGCCACGAGAAAGAGCGTGCGAGATGGGGAAATAGCACCAGTCACCTGCCGCACCCACCCCGGAACAGTTGAGTCCAATACCCACAGGCGCGGAGCCCCCTTCTGCGCGCCAAACACTGTGCGGAACACCTCAGGCCCAAGACTGCTGCCGCCCATACCCAGGAGCACCACATCCCTGACCTTCATCTCCTTGGCCGTGGATGCACAATTTCGTAGTTGTCCGAGCTGTTGTGGCATCTGATCCTGCAACGTCAACCACCCCAACCGGTCGACGATCTCCCTGGGGTCCTGCTTCCAGACTCGATGGTCTTTCGCCCATAGGCGATCAATAACCTGAGTCTGAGTCAAAGTATCAAGAGCCGGCTTGACTGTGGATTGGAATACTGCTGGAAGCTTGTCACGCATTCGCATAGATATCGACCTCCCGCCTCAATGAAATGCTGGTAGTGGAGATGGTGAGTGATCCTCCGCATCTTATGGAGTCGGTCTAAAAAAGGCAACGCTTCTTCGTGTCTGTGGGTACAGGCCCATGTGCTGTATGTGAAGGGTGGGGCCAACCCATTGAACGAGAGTGAGGACTCATTATCAGGGTGGGATCTCGAACGTGGTGGTGATCGCAGTCGGCGTGGTCACCACGAACCAGTCGGATGAGTGATTCTATCGTCT
>JABMDK010000023.1:37972-53436 GCA_015903995.1 Nitrospira sp. | reverse complement strand
TTCAAGGACCGGACCGACGTTCTCAGCCGCATCGATCAGATGACAGCCTCCCAGCAGCTTTCCCTAAAGGCAGCCAGCATCATCGGGCGGATTTTCCGTTTTGAACACCTGTACAATTATTATCCATCCCTGGGCACCGTAGAACACGTCAAATCGGATTTACAGGTTCTGGAGCGGCTTGATCTGACCCCTCTCGAATCTCCCGAACCGGACCTGACTTATCTTTTCAAGCATCTTGTCACACACGAAGTTGGTTACGAAAGCATTGCCTATGCCACACGCGTACAATTGCACGGCCAGTACGCGGCCTATCTCGAAAAGACATATCCCAACCAAATCGATCAGCACATAGGTCTGTGGGCGTGCCGCGAGCTTGAGCTCTTCCTCAAGCACACGAGTCGCTTCTTTCAGCCCTTGTGCATCATTCAGCTGCAGGTCAGGAAAGGCCTCAAGCTCCTTTCCCCAACTCGGCGTGATGAAGACGAAAAGAACCACAATGGCGCAGAGGTTTATCATCAATATCTGCGCACTGTTGAGGGGTCAAAAGATCATGATCGGTGTCCCCACGCGGGCGAGCTTGTAGACACCTTTAAGATCGCTGTCGTTCAGCCGGATACATCCATGCGTGACATTCTTTCCCAACAATCGGGTATAGAGTGTCCCGTGGATGAAGTAGCCTTTTCCAAAACCCAATGCGTAGTCACCCAACACACCTTGTTCCGCTCGTTCGGCGGCGTTTTGCGGCACCGCAAGTCCTTCTTCGATGAATGCCCAATCAGGCTTGATCCACGTGGGATTCGTCAATTTCGTCTTGACGAGAAACTCCCCGCGTGGCGTATCGAAAATCCACTGGCTATTGCGTTCGCCCGGCTTGTCGAGAATCGTTCCGCTCCCGGTCGATGCAATGGCGTTGAGGACCACTTCATCTTGGTGCTTCACATACAGTCGATTCCTGGCCGTATCGACCAAGATGTACGGTTCGCGGGGCATCTGCTGTGATAATTGTTTGGAAAGCGTCTTGTACCGGGCTTGCAAGATTCGAAGGCCGGCCTCGTCCGATACGGAAGGCTGAGGAAGCGCGACGGGACGTTCAGGCGCTACTTGCTGGCCGGTCAGAGCACTCACGACCAGGAATAGCAAGAGAGCAACCGCTGAAACAGCAAGAAGGAGTCGGCCCATTCGTCTATGCTCAGATTTCATCTCTTCGTCGGGCAAGTTCTGATAAGGTCAGAGCCACGGCATTTTCCCTCGTCAAGGCACCAACAATCGTGACCGGTGTGCCGACAGAGACGCCTTCGTAAAGAGCCGCCATATTTGAGTTGTCCAGCATGACACACCCAAGCGTTTGAGCCAACTGTTCATTGTCGGCCCCATGAATCTCGATTTGGCCGCCGATGCCTTTGATCGGGCTGATCCTTCCCGACTTCTTCGCATAGTTAAATCGCCGCCGATCTTCGGCATTGGGATAATCCAGCGCCAGGGCCCGGTAGAACTGCGTCTGTCCGTGACCACGCTTATCCGTCACACGATACCGACCTTCCGGTGTCGCTCCGTCACCCTGAACCCGCTTTTCCAACATGCCATTGAACCCCAGCCGGACGGTATATGCTAGCACCTTCCGTCCGCTCTTATAGAGCGTCAACTCTCGGTCCGCTTTGCTCACCACGATGGCCGTTGATTGGTGGATGCGCGACCACTCAATGGTCTGCCTGGCCAATGTCTGCCAATGCGCGATTCGGCTTTCGTCGGCATATCGTCCCAATTCTTGATTGAGCAATGCCGTCTGGACCTGGAGCGCATGATCTGCTTTCTCCGCCGCTTGCATGGCTCGCTGAAAGTCTTTTTGCTCGAAGAAAGAGCGGGCTTGCTTAACCAGAAGATCCGTATGAACGACTCGTTCTCCTAGGAGAATGCGTCCATCGATCGATCCGATTCTCGATGTCATGGCATGGAGCTGTGCTTCAAGGCGAGCCACCGTGGCTTGTGTCGCGCGGTGTTGCGAGGCTTGTCGCTCGTGGAGCTTGGAGACAGTACGTTCGCCCGCGATGTACAGCCAGCGGAGTTCGTTTTCAAGATCGCTGGCTTCCCATGGCCACCTGATCAGATCATCGTCCAATTCGACGCGCGCTTTCAGCGAGACCCATTGGCGAACAAACTGCCCATACTCCTCAGGGGCAGCTTCCGGAGCCCGCAATGCGATCAAATCCTGATCAATGGTTTCAAGCGCGAGCAGGAGGTCCGGCGGAACAGCTTGAACACAACCGGTCAAGCAGAGGACGCAGAGGATTGCGGCGAGCGTCGTATGTGTCTGCGTAATCGCCATGCCGTACGCTATTTTTTCTTCGCAGGTCTTCCTTTGCCCACCTTCGCGAGCGCATTCTGTATTTCTGTCGACACCGCTTGGCTCATATCGTGAATAGCCTTCGCCTGGGTTTGTGCAGCCGGATAATCTTCTTTGTCGATCGATGCCTGAACCTGTTTCAGTAACGACTTGAGCCCTTCGACGTCGTTCTTGATGGCCTCCACCGCTGCACGGTCTTTTCCAACCGGTGCTTTGGCGACCAAATCTTGCGTGGCTTTCACAGCCTCTTCGGCGACTTGTTGAGCCTGTAAGGCCGCTGCCTTCGCTTCTTCCTTTTTTTGGATCGCAGCTGTCTTGATCCGTTCACTATCGGCTTTGGCCGAGGCAGACAGTTGTTGGGCCTTGCCGTAGTCTCGAAAGAGTGTGAATTTTCCATCCTGATCGGTAACTTCTTTCCGCAATGCGGCAAGGGTCCCTTCCAGCTTGGCATATTCATCAGCGCTGTATGTGGCCGCGCCGCTTTCCTGTGCCTCTTTGAGAGCTTTTTCCGCTTCCTGAATCTGCTGGGTGGGAGGCTCCGCACATCCAGCGATTACCATAAGAGTCAAGGCAAGAGAGACAAGGGATGCTTTTCTCAACATAACGAAGAATCCTCCTTACGGGTTCTATCCACAGATTTCGGTCGATCCAGCTGTTCGTGCATTCATCCTAAACCCTAAACCTCGCAGTACCTGATCCACCGCCGGTACTACCCCTCCGATGCTCAAAGGATTATTTCAAGTTAGATACGACAACTTAACAGACTACGACCTTTTGGCATACTAACACATCTTAATTATGCAGCAAGCTCGGTGCCACCGAGAATTGCCGTTACCTGATAACCATTAACCATCCGATTTATTTCGCATAGTTACGATGACTGGATCATCCATTACTCATCTCATTTTGTGGCATTCTGGTGGCTGAACGCAAAAACGCCTCAATACTGTTGTGATGTTGAGGGATTGAAGCCGGACGTATCGATCAATGACCGGAGGTAGCCTGAAATTGACAGGCCCAAGTGCCTCCCCTATAATTCACCGTTCATTTGAACTGACTATTCAAAACGAAGGAACGGAAAGGGAGCTATGTCTTTTACATTTCAACAGCCGTCCAACCTGAAAAAGAAGCGTGAGCATGGGTTTAGAAAACGTATGAGCACCAAGAATGGGCGCAAGGTGCTGGCCCGACGGAGGGCTAAGGGACGAGCTCGGTTGACTGTCTAGGCACATCGTGTCGGATCGGCAGGTGTCCTCGGGTCGCTCTCCAATCTCTCGCGTTGCTGTTGAGCGTGCGCTCACCTACCAGCCTAGAGTCTTCTCCGGGATCTTAAACGGATGGGATGCGGTGAAGAAACACCTTCTTGTCCGATGACACCGAACACGCGCAGAGGCGACGGCATTTTCTTGCGCAGCAGCCGGGATATTCAGATCGTCAAACAACATGGTCGCCGAACTTCAACCGGTCTTTTCAATCTTTTGGCGTACAAGATGGACGATGCCCCGAGTCGTGTCGGGATTATCGTGGGAAAGCGATTTGGGAATGCAGTCCGACGCAATCGGGCTAAACGAGTTTTTCGTGAATTGGTAAGGCAGTCATATCCGGACTTGGTTTCCGGCCGAGGGCTTCTTGTGTTTCCCAAACGGGATGCGCTCTTGCAATCCCGAGAGGGATTGGTTCAAGCCTGGAGGACGTCGCTTGAGCGCCTGCATCTTCTTCGAGCAAGGGCCTATTGAAATGCGAACACTGTGTCTGTGGCTGATTCAAGGATACCGCATGGTGATTTCCCCTTTGTACGGTCGCACATGCCGATTCGAGCCCAGTTGTTCCCAATACGCCTCGGATGCGATCACTAAATATGGAGTCTTGCAGGGGGTCGGCTTAGCCATCCTCCGGCTTTTAAAGTGTCACCCCTTCCATCCTGGTGGAGAAGACCCGGTCAAGTAGAGACGAACACCTCTTTTTAAAGAAAGCATAGCCCCTTCATGGAAAAGCGCGTCATCGTGTTCTTGGTCCTCTCTCTTGGGATTATCTTCGGGTACGAGTACCTGATCAAAGAGCTGGGCCTATTGCCTGAACCGACTATTTCTGAACCAGCCGAGCCTGCCGCGGGCGATACATCTTCCCCTGCGAGCATAAGCCCTGAGTCTCCAACTCCTAGCGCTTCCACGACCAAGGAGACCGCACCGCAAAAGCTCTCCGGTGGGGAGGTTCGGCCTCAAGAGCCACGTAAGGAAACGTCCGCACCGGAATTCATCGAGGTGGAAACGGATCTCTATCGGGCTAAGTTCACGACGCGTGGCGCCGCACTGACGAGCTGGGAACTCAAACGCTATCGTAGCAGTTCCGATGGAAAGTCCCTCGTGCAGCTCGTACGACAGCGCGGCAAGTTCCCCGAGCCCTTGACGATCACTGTGGAGGACAGCTCTCGCTCTAACGAATTAAACGAGGGGATCTATAGGGTCGACAAAGACTTTACGACGCTGAATCAAGATCATCCCATAGGCCATATAACGTTTTCTTACAGTAATGCAGCAACCGGCGTGCGGCTTGAAAAGCAACTGACTTTTCATTCCGAGAGTTATGTTGTTGATATCGCGTTGAAATCGACAGGGCTTACAGAGGCAGTGAAGCTGGGATTGGGAACGAATTTCGGTGTTGTGGATTGGGGAGAAGGGTTTATCGGCTCTGTCGGAGCAGCCTCGCTTATTGACGATAAGATCGAACACGACATGCCGGAATCCGAGACTGAGCACAAAGGCGCTGTGAAGTGGGTCGCGCTACAGGATAAGTACTTCATTTCTGCGCTTATTCCAAAGGCGAGTGCGTCCGCTTGGCCCAAGAAGCAAGGAGACAAACTTGTCTCCACGGCGGTTCGTTTGGCGGTCGATTCCTCCGGAGCACCTCTCGAACTCCGGCTATTTGCCGGCCCCAAGGAGTTCGACACACTCCAGAGCCTGCAAGTCAGGCTCGAAGATACCATCGATTTCGGATGGTTCCTTTTCGGAAGCTGGGACACGGTCAGAGCCGTGGCCAAGCCCATCTTCTACGTGCTGCGTTCCATCAATGACTATACGCATAATTATGGGCTGACGATCATCATTCTCACCATTGTCATCAAGTTCTTGTTTATCCCCTTGCAATACAAAAGTTACACGTCGATGAAGAAGATGCAGGGAATCCAGCCGAAAGTGGCGGCTGTCCAAGAAAAATTCAAGGATGATCGCGACCGTTTGAACAAGGAGCTTATCAAGCTGTATCGGGATCACAAGGTCAATCCCGTGGGTGGCTGTCTCCCCATGGTATTGCAGATGCCCGTATTTGTGTCGCTGTTCAATATTCTGTACATGACGATCGATCTGCGCCAAGCGCCGTTGGGACTGTGGATCACCGATCTGTCGGTTCAGGATCCCTACTACATCCTGCCGATCATCATGGGAATCAGCATGATGGTGATGCAAAAGATTCAACCGACGACCATGGATCCGACTCAGGCAAAAGTGATGCTGATGCTGCCGGTGGCCATGACTTTCCTGTTCGTCAATTTCCCTGCCGGCCTCGTGTTGTATTGGTTGACCAATAACGTGCTCACCATCTTGCAACAGTTCGTCACGGATCACTTTTTCTTTCGAGCTCCTGCCAACGCACCGACTACGGAAGAACAAGGTGGCAAGAGCTGATACTCCGTCGGTTTCGCTTGATGTGACTGGTCGTTCCAAACCTGTGTGAATATGCCGACCACTGGAGCGCCCGAGGATACGATTTGTGCGGTGGCCACTCCAGCCGGTGAAGGCGGTATTGGTATCGTTCGGATCAGCGGGCCTCATGCCGTCGACATCACGAGCCGCGTAGTTCAGCTGCGATCCGAGAAATCCCTTCATACACTTGCTTCTCACACATTGTACTTGGCCGATATTCTCTTTCCGCCTGTTTGTTCAATCAGCAGCCGTTCAGACTCCACGCCACGTCAGTTGACCGAGCAGATCGTCGATGAAGGGCTGGTGGTCTATATGAAGGCGCCTCGATCATTTACCGCGGAGGACGTGGTGGAGATTCACTGCCACGGAAACGGGCTCGTCCTACAACGAGTCTGTCAGGCCTGCATCGCCGCCGGAGCCCGGCTCGCACAGGCAGGAGAATTTACCAAACGAGCCTTCTTGAACGGCCGCCTGGACTTGTCCCAGGCTGAGGCTGTGCTGGATACCATCCGCGCCACGTCGGAGCTCAGCCTCAAATTGGCACAACGCCAGCTCCGCGGCGAACTCGCGCAACAGGTCCGTCGATTACGCAGTGATCTTGTCAGACTGTTGGCCCTTCTCGAAGCTGGAATCGACTTCGCGGAGGAAGATATTACGTTCGTGCGGCGCGAAGAGATGATGGCCTCCCTCCAGGAGACGTTGGATCGTATTCGACGGATGATAGCGACTGCCGAGACGGGACGGATCCTGCGCGAGGGGGTTCGCGCGGTGATCGCCGGAGAGCCTAATGTCGGCAAGTCAAGCTTGCTGAACTGTTTACTCCGCGAGAATCGAGCGATTGTGACCGACATCCCCGGCACAACTCGCGACATTATCGAAGAGTCGATCGTCTGGTTCGGACTGCGGATCACGTTGGTCGACACCGCTGGGCTGCGTGATACAACCGACCCCGTTGAACTGGAGGGTATCCGTCGATCCAAGGAAGCTCAAGGCCAGGCGGATATCGTCTTGCATGTCTTGGATGCCGCTCGACTGACACAGATGGATCTTGAGGACCTCCGTCTCCCCCCTCTTGGTCCTGAAAACTTAGTGGTGGTGAATAAGATCGATCTCGTCGATACTGGATTGGTACGAGAGCTCATCGACACACTTCGCACTCGCACACCGTGGAACGTGGTTCCCATTTCTAGTCAAACGGGCGAGGGACTTGAGGCCTTGAAATCTGCCATTCAATCACAATTTGTGAAACCATCGCTTGAGTCGGGCGATGGCGTCATTATTACTCATGTTCGGCATCGATCGGCGCTCGAACGGGCCGAGGCGTCACTCACAGAAGCGCTGTCTTCCGTCCGACGAGGCCTAGAGCCAGAGTTTGTGGCGATCGATCTCCGTGAGGCAGCTGACGCTTTGGGTGAGATTGTCGGAGTCATCACCTCCGACGAAGTGTTGGGTCAAATCTTTTCCGAGTTCTGTATCGGCAAATAAAGGAACTGATGGCTATCGCATTTGACGTCATCGTGGTGGGAGGCGGTCACGCAGGGTGCGAAGCCGCGTTGGCGGCGGCGCGAATGGGTGCGAACACTTTGCTCCT
This sequence comes from Nitrospira sp., assembly GCA_015903995.1. Classification (GTDB taxonomy): domain Bacteria; phylum Nitrospirota; class Nitrospiria; order Nitrospirales; family Nitrospiraceae; genus Nitrospira_D. Next base: position 45,806 of record JABMDK010000023.1, on the reverse strand, counting down.
GACGATGGAACTCACCCGCATCGCACAGATGTCGTGCAATCCTGCAGTCGGTGGAATTGCTAAGGGGCACCTCGTGAAAGAAATCGACGCGCTCGGTGGTGAGATGGGACGAAATACCGACCGCGCCGGGATTCAATTTCGATTCATCAACACCAGCAAAGGACCCGCAGTGCGGGCATTGCGCGCCCAATGCGACAAGTCGCTCTATCGCATGGCCATGCAGGAGACGCTCGCCTCGCAAGAGCATCTTACCCTGGCGGAAGGAGTCGTGGATCGATTGCTCGTGACCGGAGGCACGGTTACCGGGATTATGACGGGAGCCGGGGAGACAATCGATGCCAAAGCAGTCATACTGACATCGGGTACTTTCCTTAAGGGTCTTATCCATATCGGCCTTAACCATTTCCCGGCCGGTCGCGCCGGAGAAGCATCAGCCGAACACCTTTCTGATTGCATGCGGGATCTCGGATTTGAGATTGGACGGCTCAAGACCGGGACTCCTCCACGACTGGACAAGGAGACGATTGATTTCTCCGTGATGATTCCTCAGCCCGGTGATTCCCCTCCCCCTCCTTTCTCCTATCGGACTCAGCACATCACGACTCGACAAGTTCTCTGCCATTTGACCTATACCAACCGAGAGACTCACGACATCATTCAAAGGAATCTCGACCGCTCCCCCCTGTATAGCGGCGTCATCGAATCAACCGGACCTCGATATTGTCCTTCCATCGAGGATAAGGTCGTGCGCTTTGCTGAGAAAGAACGCCATCAGATCTTTATTGAGCCAGAAGGCCTGGACTCAATCGAGTTTTATCCGAACGGTATTTCAACCAGTCTGCCGGTGGATGTCCAGGCCGCTATACTGAAAACAATCCCTGGATTAGAGCAAGCCAAAATACTCAAGCCTGGCTATGCGATTGAGTACGATTATTTCCCCCCTCGCCAACTCTACCGAACACTCGAAACAAAGCAGGTTGCCGGCCTCTATCACGCAGGACAAATCAATGGAACTTCCGGGTATGAAGAAGCAGCGGCGCAGGGTTTGGTTGCCGGTATCAATGCCGTTCTAAAGCTTCGAGAGAGACCTCCTCTCGTTCTGGACAGGTCCCAGGCCTATATTGGCGTACTTATCGATGATCTCATTACAAAAGATGCTTACGAGCCCTATCGAATGTTCACGTCGCGAGCTGAATATCGATTACTTCTCCGCCACAATAACGCAGACCTTCGACTGATGCCGGTCGGCTACAGCCTCGGTCTGATTCCGGATGAGGCGTACGAGAGGTTTTTGCGGAAGAGACGTTTGATCGAAATGGAAATCGCGCATCTGAATACGGCCAGGCCATCATTCACCGAAGAAATACGCATGCAGACCAAAGGGACGTATCTCGAAAATGCCTCGTCTTCCATGACCATGGCACAGCTTCTTCGCCGGCAGGAAGCGAGTTATCACGAACTCCTAGGATCTTTTGGAATGCCAGTCATTCCCGAGATTGAAATCGGCGAGGAAGTCGAGCTTCAGATCAAGTATGAAGGTTATGTACGTCGGCAGATTCAGCAAGTGGAGAAATTCAAGAAGCTTGAGCAGAAATTGATTCCTTACACGTTTGATTACAATTCCGTTTCAGGGTTTTCTAGGGAAGTCCGAGAGAAATTCACGAGAGTAAGACCTGAAACAGTAGGCCAGGCATCGAGAATATCTGGAGTGACTCCAGCTGCCATATCCTTACTTCTGGTTGCCCTAGAAAAGAGTAGACGTCAGCTCCCTCCTATACAACAACCAATGTTGTGAAATCTCATCAAGCCAACCTTTCCTATTGACCTCAATCAAGCATCGGCGTAATTGTTCCACGTGGAACAATCGAGTTCGCCTTCATTACTGCTACAAGAAAGTTCAGCTGAAATTGGCGTTCCGCTCAGCAGCGAACAGGTACATCAGTTTATGGTGTACCTAGAACAGCTTCAACTCTGGAATAAATCATTCAATCTCACAAGCATCACTGTAGACAATGAGATTATCATTAAGCACTTTGTGGACTCTCTGGCTGCGCTCAAGGCTGAAGATATTAAGCTCGGAGCCAGACTGCTTGATGTCGGTACCGGGGCTGGATTTCCTGGAATTCCTTTAAAAATAGCGAGATTAGATCTCAATATAACCCTTGTTGAACCGGTGACAAAGAAGGTTTCCTTCCTACGATTTATCATAGGTCGCCTTCGGTTGGAAAACATTGATATATTCGATGGAACCTTAGAGAGATTCATGAACGAACGTTGTCCATATGGATTGCATGACTACTTGTCCACCCGTGCATTGAAGTATGATTTGATTTTGAAAGACGGCTTGAAGCTGCTTCGACGAGGAGGAAAAGCCATTCTTTATTCGTCACAACCAATTAATCAATCAGACCTTTCGAAAAACTGGCAATTAATGGGTGAATACTCATTTCAGCTTCCGAAAGGATATGGACAGAGAGTTATTTCTCTTGTGATGCCTTCGGTCTGAAGAAAACACTCTCGCTGTTCCACGTGGAACAATTCTGCTGTAGGAGCTCTTCTATGGGAAAGGTCGTTGCGGTCGCAAATCAGAAAGGTGGAGTTGGCAAGACCACTACGGCGATAAACCTTTCATCTGCTATTGCTCTAGAAGGGAAATCCGTACTGCTCATCGATATGGATCCACAGGGAAATGCCACAAGCGGTCTCGGCATTGACCACGGAGAATTAAAGAATACGACGTACAGTTGTCTTGCTAAAACCAGCACAATTCAAGAATCTTCAATAAAAACATCTGTTCCAGGGCTCTCACTCATTCCGGCCAACTCTGATCTTGCAGGAGCTGAGGTTGAGCTTGTCAATATGGAAGGCCGTGAAGGTCATCTCAAGTCCATCATTAGCGACATCAGAGAGATCTATGACTTTATTTTTCTTGATTGTCCTCCTGCCCTTGGAATTCTCACCATTAATGCTCTGACTGCCGCGGATTCGGTTCTTATACCGGTCCAATGTGAATATTATGCGATGGAAGGCCTGACCAGACTCATCAGGAGCATTGATCTTGTACGTCAATCATTTAATTCAAGCCTCGATCTAGAGGGAATCGTCCTGACGATGTTTGACTCGCGTAATAGCTTAGCCAGACAAGTAGCAGAACAAGTACGATCCCATTTTGTCGATAAGGTGTATCACGCTGTCATCCCTCGCAATGTCTCCCTCGCAGAAGCCCCGAGTTACGGCCGACCGGGAATCTTGTACAACGTGGCATCAGCCGGCTCGCAGTCTTACGTAAATTTAGCTAAGGAGTTTATTGCCCATGGAGAAAAAAGCCCTCGGTAAAGGCCTTGGCGCCCTCCTCCCATCCTCCAAAGTGAGCCAACCTACGGAGCCGACCGATGTCCAGCGGATACGGATCGAGGCGATCGTCCCCAATCGCTATCAACCACGGCACACCTTTCCGCCAGAGGAACTCGCCGAACTTGCTGCTTCCATCAGGGAGAGCGGAGTGCTTCAGCCGATCATGGTCCGCCGCAAAGGGGACGGCATGTATGAACTGATCTCCGGAGAACGCCGATGGCGCGCATCAAAAGAAGCCGGCCTGGAGACCATTCCGGTCGTCATTCGCAATTGCACTGATCAAGAGTCGCTCTTGCTGGCATTGGTTGAGAATCTCCAACGCGAAGACTTGAATCCTATGGAGACTGCGCGGGCCTATTCTCGCATGATGAATGAATTCGGTCTGACGCAAGACGCCATCGCCGCGAAGGTCGGGCGTGATCGTTCTTCCGTGGCGAACTTCGTTCGGCTGATCCATCTTCACCCTGAGCTCCAGGAGCTCGTCCAAGGAGGCACACTGACAACGGGTCACGCAAAAGCCCTCCTCGGCCTTTCATCCCCCGAAGACCAGTTAAGGATTGGCAAAATGGTCGCATCCGGAGCTCTGTCTGTCAGGGAAACAGAAAAACTCGTGGAGCTCTCCCTGGCCGGAAAGAAACGGCAGCACAAAGCATCGCCCAGTTCACCATGGGCTGACCTCGAAGCCAGATTACAGAAACGGTTAGGCACAAAGGTAACCATTCACCCACATAACCAGGGGGGGAAGATCGTCATTCATTATTTTTCCCCTGCCGAACTTGATGGGGTCGTGGAGACCCTGCTCAGTTAGCTTTCATCGTCACCTGGGACCCCCACAGACCCAAAAAACGGTTCTCATTGCGTTTTTACCAAGACGGCCGCTAAATATCTCGGTGGAACCGACCGATATATCCTTTAACGATAAGGACTCCACCCATCAGTCGGATTCCCCTAGCCCAAATCGTGAGAGGAGGCGAGCATATGTGGAAGGACAAACAAGACGGTAAGCGTTCCGACGACGTTGATAGTGAAGGTCCTGGCTCAAGCCTTGAACCTATGCGTCACGAACCCGGCCAAGATGTCAGCGCGTTCGTCGGCAAAGGGGTCGTGTTCAAGGGCACGATCACCTATAACGGAACCGTACGGATTGATGGGACTCTTGAGGGAGAAATCCACACCGATGGCATCCTGCTGGTCGGCGAAGAAGCCGTCATCACGGCAAAGGTGACGGCCGGTACGATCGTCTGTAAGGGCAAAATTACAGGGGATATTCACGCCCGAGACAAGATGAAGCTGCGAGCACCGGCGATCATCAATGGCGGAGTCACCACACCCATGCTGTCCATGGAAGAAGGGGTCCTCTTCAACGGCACCTTAGAAATGGAACAAGCCGCCTCCACATCGCAACGGGACACCACACATCTCCATGCGGTCGGGATATCAAACGAACCCACCATCCGGAGGGTCCCCGCCTAGCAGGCTGCGGAAAAACTCATTGCGACTTCTGTAGCCGTCACAGACATCGAGGTTGAGGACGATACTGAACAGGCCCGCAGGATGCGCAAAAAGGCCGTCCAGCAAGGCCGCAGCGAGCGAAGAGGTGAATCGTACTCTGGGCCGTACGTTGAGCCTCTGAGTGAGCCGAGAACGCCGCTGGCGGACTTTTTCCGCACCCTGCTAGAGCATGTGATACACTTGACGACACAGAGAGGGGAGACTCCTTCTCTCCATACGCCCCTCTCTCCTGTCCGATTCCATGTTAGGAAGGACAGCGCTCTCTCGGTTTTTGTCACAAGGAGCAAGGAAAACTGATGTGGGCTCTAGGCGACAAAAGCACTCAGGACACCGGCGACAGCAATAATTTCACCTTCCTCGGGAAGGGAGTCGATTTCAAGGGTGTCCTCAACTTTGACGGAACCATTCGCATTGACGGCCGCGTTGAAGGGGAGGTTCACACCACCGGGACTCTCATTATCGGAGAACAGGCCGTAATCAAAGGCATTCTTTCCGCCGGCACCCTTATGACCAGCGGCAAGGTCAACGGTACGGTGACAGCCACGGCAAAAATTCAAATCCTTAAGCCTGGGGTGCTCATCGGCGACATCCGCACACCGGGCATTTCAATCGAAGATGGCGCCCACTTCCATGGCATGTGTGACATGGGAGCGCATAAATGGGTCGAGGACAACCAGCCTGACCCCAAGAATGTTCACGATTTGGCATCCCATCGAGGCAAAGCTCGAGCGGCAGACCTCTAGCCCTTTATCGACTCCTCCCGGTACAATGCCGGTCCAATGACTCGCCCAACCGTCCTCCTCGGTATGAGCGGTGGAGTTGACAGCTCCGTCGCAGCCGCGTTGCTCGTCCACCAAGGCTACGAGGTGCACGGCATTACCCTCCAGGTATGGGAACAGGAGGACGAAACCGTCGCAATATCCAAAAAATGGCAAGAACGAAGCTGTTGCAAGGTCGGTATCGCCAAACACGTCGCCAAACTTCTCAACATCTCTCACGAAGTCATCGATACCCGAAGCACCTTTCAAAAAGGAGTGATCAACGATTTTCTCCATGGGTATACGACCGGTACGACTCCTAATCCATGTGTCCGCTGCAACGAGAGAGTGAAGCTTCGTGGCCTCATGGATCTCGCCGTCGCACGAAACATCAATTACGTCGCGACAGGCCATTACGCTCGCCTCCAAACCCATCAGGGCACTCCGATTCTCGCGCGGGCAACCGATGCGCGCAAAGATCAAACTTACTTTCTTTACCGCCTCAATCCGAACTGGCTACCCAAGCTCCTCTTCCCTCTGGGCCACCGGACAAAATCTGACGTGTGGAGCGAGGCCGAGGCGTTGGGACTTCCAGCCGACGAGTTGAAGGAAAGTCAAGAGATCTGTTTTGTCACTCAAGGAGACTACCGTACCTTTATCGAGAAGGAGCTTCCCGAAGCCAAAAAGCCAGGCCTCTTTATCAATGAGACAGGTCAACCGCTGGGTCAGCACGACGGAATTGCGTTCTATACACCCGGTCAACGCCGCGGCCTTGGCATTGCCACAGGCCAACGGCTCTATGTTCAACAGGTACGCCCAGAAACCAACAGCGTGGTGCTCGGTCCGGAAGAATCCCTACGCAGACAAGAGTGTACGGTCAGCGACCTCAACCTCTTTGTGCCTCAGTTATTGGAGAGACCCGCTGAAGTTCAGGTCAAAGTCCGCTATGCGACTCCAGCAACGCCCGCCATTCTCTCGCCGTTGACCCCGTCGAGCATCCATATTCAGTTCCAAGTGCCACAACGCGCATTAAGTCCTGGCCAATCCGCCGTCTTCTATGATGGAGACCGTGTCCTCGGTGGAGGGATTATCCAACCGTTCTAAGGCAACTCAATCGCTCTGTTTTTCTTGACATGTCCGGTAATCTTCCTATAGCCTTCGCGGAGATGGATGTTCCGGATGAGATCCCTCTATTTTCTGGGATCTAGACAGTCGAGGTCCAAACTCATCACCTTCGTTTGAGGTTCTGATGTTCGGTTCATTTGGGTGGATGGAATTACTGCTCATTTTGATCATCGTCTTGATCATCTTCGGCGCAGGTAAACTTCCACAATTGGGAGAAGGCCTCGGTAAGGCCATTAAAGGCTTCAAGAAGTCCGTACACGAAGCCGATGCGATTGACGTCACACCGGCCGAACAGTCACAGCAGGCCCAGTCGCAGGCACCCGCATCAAATCAGGTCAGCGCTCAATCACACGCCTCACCATCGCCCGCTCCCCAATCGACACAAACAAGCCAGGTAAAACAAGGGTAATAGGCCTGCGTGGCTAGACGACTGGACAGCGAGAGATTAATGGCATTACCTTTTCTCGTACCGTGACGCATGTTTGGATTGGGAGCCAGCGAGATCTTAATTATTCTGGTGATCGCCTTTCTCCTATTCGGCCCCAAGCAACTCCCTGAAGTCGGACGCCAGGTGGGCAAAGCCATCAAGGGCTTTAAAGATACGGCTGAGGACCTTCGCAAGTCGGTCGAGCCAGAGCTGAACATGATTCAGCAAGAAGTCAAAATGGTCGAACAGGACCTTCAAGCTTCCATAAAAGAAGCCGAAGAAGAAATTACGGCCGCAGGGACACCTCCGCAAGAGGCTCCCTCAGCCATTAGTAAGTCGGATCAGATATAAAATAACCACACATGGTCACTGCAGTGATTTCACGAAGAGGACATGGGTTACATAGATTCCCCTCTATTCTCCCCCTCGTGCTGAATAATCTGCGCAAGGCGACCCAACTCTTTTTCAGAACATGGACACCCTAACGACTCCTGAACCCCGAGTTGATGGACAATGGCGGACGGTCTTCCTCACTGCTGCGATGGCGGCGGTCGGGCTCATTGCTTTGTGCAGTCCGGCCCAAAGCGCCTTCGAATTGCCCCAAGGGGAAAAGATCACCAATCCGATCGTGATCGGTCGCGGTATCCCTCAAAAAGAA
>JABMDK010000023.1:19564-37872 GCA_015903995.1 Nitrospira sp. | reverse complement strand
ATTGCTTTGTGCAGTCCGGCCCAAAGCGCCTTCGAATTGCCCCAAGGGGAAAAGATCACCAATCCGATCGTGATCGGTCGCGGTATCCCTCAAAAAGAATCCTACGAACCGTTCGACCCGAGAATCGGTAGGAACTTTGATCTTCGCAACCTTTGGATGCGCGCCGATCTCCGGGTGCGGCCTGAATACCGCAACAACGTCTGTTTCGGTGGTGGGATCGGAGCGGCTGGGCAATGCAATGCACCCGGTATTGCCCCGAACAGCCTGACAGGCAAAGCCAACGATCAATTCGTTCAGCAGATGACTCGACTGGGTATCGGCTACGATCTGTCGCCGGATGTCAATTTCTACCTTGAGCTGATTGATTCTCGTACCTGGGGCGGCAACGGGACACCGGTCGGCGCCGGAGGCGCGGGGAACAACGGAGACCCTATTATCCATACGTGCGGTTCTACACCCAGTCAGGGTGGGCGCCCCGTCTGTTCACTGGGCGTCCGAGCCGGCTACATGCTGATCCGCAATTTTGCCGGGATCCAGGGCTTGGGACTCAAAGCGGGTCGTCAGTATCTCGTCTTCGGGGACCAAAGTTTGTTCGGCCACTTCGATTGGGCCAACACAGGCTTCTCCTTTGACGGAATCATGGTGCAGTATAGCCACAGCATCATGGATACCCACGCCGGGTGGTTTCGGACAGCAGAAACGGATCTGTTACAAGGAGCAGCGCTCGGAAGCGGAAACCCGAACATCGGGGGTACCGGTCAGGCAAGAAACGCGGCCGGGGATGCGGACCTCTTTATCTTATACAACCAGATCAAAACCGTCCCAGGGTTTTTGATTGAGCCATTCTACGCCTATTACAAAAGCAATCTCGGCGGAGGAGACATTTCGTCCCAGGGGCTGGGCACCCCGAAGCACGGCAATCAAACCCGCCATACCCTCGGAACACGAGTGGCCATGAAGAAAGGCTCCTTCGATGCTTCCAGCGAAGTGGTGTATCAGTTCGGCCAAATGGGGGATACTGCGGCCAGCGCGAGCGCCCTCTGTGGCGACCCCGGAGGAGAAGGAAAATGTCTTCACATCAATGCCTGGGCGACGAGAAACTGGATCGGATATACCGCCTTCAACTTGCCGGGTAAACCACGCATCGCCTTCAATTTCGACTATGCCTCAGGAGACGGCCGATCGAATTGTACCCTCAACGCTGCCTATGGTGATTGTAAGACCGCCAACACCTTCGAGAACTTCTTCCCGACCAATCACATTCACATGGGATACATGGATGTCATCGCGTGGAAGAATATGATGAGCTTCTCGGGGAACTTCCAGGCACGCCCGACCAAGGACGACCATATCGAACTCTGGTACACGAACATCCACCTTGCGAACGCTCGTGATAATTGGTATCGGGCAAGCCAGGGTGTCTATGTCTTCTCACGGCCGGATAACACCGCAACCCATATCGGTGACGAAGTCGATGTCGTCTGGACTCATTTCTTCATGAACGGCATGGTTGCCTTTCAAACCGGCTATGGTCATCTGTTCCCTGGTCCATATATCTCGCACAACTTGGGACGCCGTGCAGTCGGGCAAGATTGGGCCTATGCCCAGTTCTGGATAAACTTCTAGCAGGATGCGGAAAAAGACCGCCAGCGGCGGCTCTGGCCTCGCTCAGAGGCTCATTCGCTCGCTGCGGCCTTGCCGGACGACCTTTTTACGCATCCTGCGGGGCTATTCAGCATCGTCCTCAACCTCGATGTCTGTGACGGCTACAGGAGTCACAATGAGTTTTTCCGCAGCCTGCTAGAACACCCCTCGCATTCATTTTATCTACGAGACACAACCCGCCTTGGCAAGCCTCTCCTGTAATTCGTCATAATTCTGCGTCACGGGAAACTGAGGGAACTCTCTCGGTAGATGCTCAGGAGGGCAAAAGAAAAATCCCGCGTGCGCTTCGCCCAGCATGGCCGTATCATTGTACGAATCGCCGGCAGCCAGAGTCAGGAAGTTCAGTGATTTAAGGGCAGCTACCGCGTGCTTCTTTGGATTCTGCATCCTCATGTGGTAATTCACGATGCGGCCGCTCCCGTCGATCTCCAGTTGATTGCAGAAGAGGGTCGGGTAGCCAAGCTGTCGCATAAGCGGCTGGGCGAACTGATAGAAGGTGTCCGACAGAATAATGACTTGGCACCGCTCCCGGAGCCATGCGAGGAACTCCGTCGCTCCGGCTAACGGCCCCATCTTGGCGATCACATCCTGAAGATCGCCGATCTTCAACGCGTGCCGATCGAGTATGTCCAACCGCTGCCGCATAAGCTTGTCGTAGTCAGGCATCTCACGAGTAGTGATCTTCAAATCTTCAATGCCGGTCTTCAAAGCGACATTGATCCAGATCTCCGGCACGAGCACCCCTTCTAAATCCAAACACACCACCACCGGCTTCTGCATGCAATCTCTCCTCTCAGTATTTCACACCCCTTAACGCTGATCTTGGCCCTTATCTGGTAGAGTCTCGGGGGTTTCATGAATCGACTGGCTTAAGAAACGCCAGGTCTTGTCCAGTGCGCCATCGAGCAACTCGACGCCTTTCCACGCCTGCTGATTCTCGTGCTCATGCCCGTTCGCCCAATCCAGCGCGACCGGGAGAGGAATCAACCTGGTCGGAGACTTCCCCAACTCTTGCCAGAGTAGCCCCAATACGGTGCTGACCGATACAGGCGCTCCGATGGGCTCCACGGGATTGTTGATTATGTCATCACAACGCTCGGGAGGTGAGCTCACCAACAGCTCCCGACATGCCGCGGGACGCACCTCATAGATCGTACACACCTCTTCTTCGAGGAAGGGGCATGGCAACCGCAGGGCATAGTACTCACGATTCACCATTTCCAGCGCATCATCGCTCGGCTGCCCCGGAGCATTGCAGAGTTCTGAGAGTCGTTGCCAGAGACTCTGTGACAGCAGCCGTGATTTCACTTCCGAGAACCGTGCCCCAATGCGCTCCTGATGGTCAGTCGGACGAGCGCGGACCCACTCACGCAACGCAAAGGCTTCCGGAGCCGACAGGGGCACCAACATTCGACAGCAAGCCGCACATCCCTTGTGGCACGAGGGCGGTTTGCCCGCGTCGACCGAACGGGCAACTTCAAGTGCGTGGGCTTCTTCCCCCAAACGCCGTATCAACGGAACAATGGCCGTGACCGGCACAAACCCCGTCGGCACCTCCACAGCGGTAGTGATCTGACCGGCAGCGGTGTTGAGCGCGATCTCGAAGTGCTCGGTTGTGGGCGGGGTCATCATTTCGACAGGCTCGGAATGGCTTATTCGCTGTTCCCCCGATAGCAGATAGAAACTAATATGCCGGCGCACGATGAATCAAGAGCCGTCATTCCTGCGTAGCAGCACAGATCCGCCTCTTGTCCCTGACCTCTCCGACGACACTCCCATCGTTCTGTTCATCTCTCCACTCCATGTTCGGACAGATCCTACTGGCTCCTCTGCTCTAGCCCAAATGGACTCCAAGATAAGGCCATCTTTGGGTCTTGCGTGTTATAAGAAAAGGCGTAAAGTTTATCGTGCGCGGGTACACCGACCCTGCCGAACATGAGATAGCCAACGAGATGTCGTCGCTCATACCGGGTCAGCGAGGTGTACCCCCGCTTAATCCCCACCTCTTACACTCTGCCCCACACACAAGGATCCTTGCCAATAACGATCTGGCCTGATCCGTTCAACAAGCTCCGGCGATCTTGCTCCTTCCATGAGGAAGCTCGATAATAGAGCATGGGAGAACCTATTGCGTTTTCCGGCCATGTCATCGGTCTGCTCAAAGAATACATGCGAGATCTGGTCGATCAGGCAGCACAAGAGCGGCAATCCCAAGAACAGTTCGGCTTTACCCCCCTGTCGTATCGTCCCGATCAGGCCTTTTCCGATCTCCTCGCCCTGCTGGACGATCGTATCGAATCGGAAGGCCTCCAGGTAGGGCTGCCGAACACCTTTCTCCATGATATGTGGAGTCTCTGCAACGAGGCCCTGCCGCCGGTAGCCGACCGTGTGTGGCTCGAACTCAATCTTGACGGTCCAAGCATTGGGAACGCGCGAGTGAGGGAACTCACCTATCGATTTCTCATCGAGTTTATCGAGTCCCGTTCACAAGGAAGACATTGATCCAAGCTTCACAAAGGAGAGAAAGGAATGGGATCCAAACGCTATTGGTTGATGAAGTCAGAGCCATCCTCATTCTCGATTGATGACTTGTCACGATCTCCCGACCAGACAACCTGTTGGGATGGCGTCCGCAACTATCAAGCGCGTAATTTCATGCGCAACATGGCCGTCGGCGATCACGTCCTGTTCTACCACAGTAACGCGGATCCTCCGGCCATCGTGGGCATCGCGGAAGTCGTCACAACCGCCTACCCTGACCCGACGCAATTCGACACAACGGATACACACTACGATCCGGAGAGCAAGCCATCCAATCCCAGATGGGACATGGTCGATATCAGATTTGTTCGCAAGCTCGTTCGCCCGTTGACACTGGATGAATTGCGAAAAGAATCGACACTCAAAGGAATGGTCTTACTGCAGAAGGGGTCTCGGCTTTCGGTCCAGCCGGTCAGCCCACTCGAATGGAGGCACATCCTACGACGAGCTGGACGCTGAGCCTGTTAGATGCTCGCCTTTCCGTCGTCCATATATCGATGTTGCCAGTCCAGCCAGGCGTGGCCCAGTTCGTGGGCAAGAATGTAGCGGCGGCGGGTCACGGGAAGTCGTTTCCGCACATAGATCGTTTTGGTATCATCATCCCAAATGCCGTCGGCGTTTTCATCGCGCTTGTCCATTTCCGCATCCGATAACTGCCGAACCGTAATCCTGTAGCCGAACGGCAGGACAACCTGATTGGGCATACGCAGCATCTTCTTTCGTTCTCGAAGCATCGTACCCATTGTACACGCACCCTTCCTCCTACCGTGAAATAGCCTATCATAATGCACTAGCTCGAGTGGTGGTATTTTTGTATAGCTTTATCAACACCTTACAATTACTTATCTTGTTGCCCATGCCGAGGTTTCTTTTGCCATATCGTCATCATAATCTTTCCATCACGCACCGAAGTTGTGTATGATCCCCTCATGGAACCTGTATGTGATGACGAGCTCCTTCACACCTACCCCACCTCCGTCCACCTGGTTGGAGTGAAGATCAGGAACCGGGGAGAGGTCAAGAAGTTAGGCACCGTCAACGCACCATTACGCAATGGAGACCCTGTTTTACTTGAGGTGGATGGAGAGGTCACCTACGGGATCGTCTATACCGAACCATACACGACTCCCTTCATCCCTCCGATGCGGGCGATGAAATTCATCTTGCGAAAGCCGGACGCCGAAGAAACTGCGTTGATCGGCAGGCTTGAGCGGCTCTCCCAGGAGGCTGCCGCCTATTGCCGAACGAAAGCGACGGAACTTGGCATCCATCTCAAACTCGTTGAGGTCTATGGGGCCATGGATCGCCGGCAGCTGACCTTTGTCTACACGGCTGAGGACCGAATCGATTTCCGAGAACTGGTCCGAGACCTGGCCCGTCGCTTCGGCGGACGAATCAAAATGCGCCAAGTCGGGGCACGAGAGGAGGCCAGACGGCTCGGTGGCATCGACACCTGTGGTTTGGTCCTGTGCTGTGCGAGTTTTCTGACCGATGTAAAACCGATCTCGGCCAAGCAGGCGAAAAAGCTCGACCTGCCGATCGACGACCCTCGCTTGCTGGGCGTGTGTGGAAGGCTGAAGTGCTGTTTGATGTTTGAGATGATGGACGCCCAAGGAAAGATCGCCCCTCAGGCTCAACAACTGATTACCCCGACCAAGCCCGATTCTCCTTCCTCACCAACACGCCCATCATAGTTCGTACGCGTCTCGCTCAGAGGCTTTGGCACACCATAAGACCCAGCAAGACCCAGCTAATGTCTGAATCCTTTTTGAGTGGACTCCCACTAATGACTCATCTAATGAAGAGGTTGCTCTCTGCCTGGATAGGCCAGGCATGGACTTCTCAAACCTAGGAGGCTTTTGTGATGAAAAAAGGACTGTTAGCCGTTGTCGCGATGGCCGCTGTCGGATGTAGTGGAGTGGCCACCCAACAGGCCGTGGGGGGAGAACCGACAAGCCCGGCGGTCGGATACGAGATCCATGTGCAGGCACCCCATATGATGCCGGACGGGACTCCCGGCGGCCCCTTTCACCATTACTGCAAGGGCATTTCCGACAAGATTCTTCAATGTCTTCTGTTCGAATCGACCGATCCCAAGGCCCCGTTGGTCGGCGTCGAGTATTTTGTCGCCAAAGACCTGACCCGGAAGCTTCCTGCCATTCAGTGGCACCGGCATTTCCACGACCATAAAGTAGAGATCGCGACCGGGCGTGTCCAAATTCTTGATATGCCGGCCGATCAGGCCGCTAAGGTGGCAGAAATTGCGGCAGGGACAGATGGGGTCATCTATCATCTGTGGCAGCATGGTCAGGAATTCCCCGATGGGACCATCAGCTTCCCGCAATCTCTCGGGCACAAGTTCCCCGGCTATTCCGACAAGTAAGTCCATTGGAGAATACCGGCCAGGTCCTCCCACGGTGAATCGGGGAGGACCACGGCGACAGCCTCTGCGAGCGAAGGAAGGCGACATGAGACGGCTTATCCTGTACCAGTTTCTGACCGTGACCGTATTCGCAACCGCAGCACTCGCCCCAGGGAACGCCTCCGTCTATGGGGCCGATGAAGCAATCCTCAAACCACGAGTGCCCATCGACCAACTCCAGCACGTAAAAACGTGGAAGAATCCCCTCCCGGCGACCGAGGAGACTATTGAAAAGGGAAAGAAACTCTTTCAAGGGAAAGCCTTCTGTCTGACCTGTCACGGGAGAGACGGCAAGGGATTGGGGGGCGATATTGAACCAGGCACACTCAAAGGCCCCTTGCCCCGCGATTTCACCGATCAGGACTGGCAAGCAGCCAGAACAGATGGTGAACTTCTCTGGATCTTGAAGAACGGCAGCAAAGGCACCGCGATGGCACCCTTTATTCCACTCATTCTAACCGAAGAAGAAGCCTGGCAGGTCTTACTCTACGTGCGATCGTTCGGAAAAAACCGAGACACACCACACACAGATGAACAGCCATAAAAAGATTTACCCGCTTCGCTTGAGACCTTGAGCCGCTGAGCGATGCGAGAACGCCGCTGGCGGACTTTTTCAACACCCAGTTAAGGCTCAGTGGATTGGGACGGCGGCTGGTCTTGGAGGAGCGAGCGCACGGTCTCGCCCACCAACGCGCGTTCCACCGCGGTATCACGGCGGCGCAACAAAGCAGATACCGGATCGCCGGGATCGAGGTGGGACACCACCCATGGCGGAGTTCCATTGCGAACTGAATCCAGAACCTCTTTCACGAAGATCAGATCCGGAGCCTTGATGAGACTCACTCCTTCCGGTTCCTGAAGGCGGCCTACAAACCCGTTGTCGACGAGACGCTCAACCTCTTCCTCCACCAGAGACAAGGGCATGTTCAGTTCGCTCGACAGTTCCGGCAGCTTCAACGGACGATCGCCCTTGAGATAGTGATGTCCCAGAACGCGCAAGACCTTCAAGGCAAGTTGTTCACGAAAGACGTACGTGCCCTGGTCCCACAGCAGGCGGGACAAATAGGCAGTGGGATATTGGTGAAAAAATGAGAACTGCGCCCCAACCAGCACGATCATCCATCCGGCGTAGAGCCATAATAAGAACAGCATGAGAACGGCGAAACTCGAATAAATGGCGCTGTAACTGGCAGAAGCTGCGACGAAATTCGCGAAGATCTCCTCGGCGACGATCCACAGAACAGCCGCCGAGATGCCACCGACAACCGCTGACCGTACCTGGACATGGGTGTTGGGGATCACCTTGTAGAAAAAGGTGAATACGGCACAGAGCATCACAAAGGGCACCACGTCGCCGCTCCACACCAGCAGCGTCCCAAACGGTTCCATTTCCACCAGACGCTGAACCACGGTATGACTTTGCAGTGACGCAAGCAGACCGAACGCACTCACGACAAGCACCGGTCCCACGAGGACCGCGCTCAAATAGTCGGTAAACTTTCGTTCCCAGGTACGTCCCTGTTTGACCTGCCAGATCGCATTCAAGGCCTGCTCGATCTTGTCGATCAGCGAATAGGTCGTATAAAACAGGCCGGCAATCCCGAACGCCCCTAGCACCCCCATTTTGATATTATCGACAAACCCCACAATGGTAGACGTGATCTCCTTGCTCCTTGGCCCCAACGGTTCCAGGGTCTGGGCCAAGAGGGGTTCGATCACGTGGTGGACATCGAAGGCCTTCAACACCGAAAACATCACGGCAAGAAACGGCACCAACGACAGCAACGTCGTGAAGACCAGACCAGCCGCCCGCGCATCGAGCAGGCGATGGCGGAACTCCAGACCGACGGCAGTGGCCAGCCTAAACGCCTGAGTGCCCAACCGTTGGAGCCATGACATGGTCGTCAGATCCCTGGTCCAGAGGTCCTGCTTCGCAAATTGGGACATGCGTGTGGAGCCGGCCATAGGTTCTGCTGCTCCGAGCAGGCGGTTCACTTCGTTTCGGTACAACAGGTTCGGTAGCGAACAGATACTGAGATCATCAGAATACCATCCTAGGATACATTTCCCAAGAGGCAGTTACGCTGGACCGCAAATCGAGGCGTTTGTTCATGGCGGCAGCAGTGCAGTAGCTGAAGTCTGGCAGGCGGCATTCCTATACAGGGCCAAAAATCTTCATTCATTTGTAGGCTCATTCGTCGATTTTTATTGGCTTGCCGTATCCTATCGCCTGATTCAAAATCAAATATTTTTCAAGCAGAAATTCTGTAACGAAACACTCATTAAAATGCATCGGGTGCTCGTCACTGGAAAGGGTTCATGTAAGCCGCAGGTCACCGATTCAGTCGGCATAAATTCGGGTTCCTGTTTCCGCTACTTAATAAAGGCTCAAGAGGAGTGTCCTCCTAATGCATTCCGAAATTTGTCACGGTTCAAGAGCCAGGCTGATTTTAGTCGGAGGGAGCGAGATTTGACGCCTGTTCAGGTACAGTGACTATAGAGTACCGCTTCTGATTTCTTGGGCACGGTTGTAGCCATACTCAACCCGTTGTCTGGTCGGTTTGCTTGCCGATCGTCTTTCCTGGCGCCGGTTACGACGCCTTCCAGGTGTTCGACTGCTCAAGGATGGCAGTGGCCCAGTAGGTCATCTTGCCGTGTGGATCAGTGTTCGAAATGTCTCTGGTCATCCGACGGTATCTGTATCGGAGCGTACCGAAAGGGACAGATCCTGGGACCTCTGTTATGGCTTCCTAAGGAAGAACTTGACTGTAAAGCGAACCAAGGAGATATTGATCTGGCTATCCTTCTAAGAACATCAACCCGACAATGCTTTAAGTCTCTTTTACCAGTGATTTGCACCTGTCCACCTATGCTTCAAGATCATGACAGACCCGGCCAACTTCGAGCATATCTAGCGGATCAGTCATGAAGTCTTCGTCAATAACTATGTTTTCGAGGGATGAAAGTGATTTATAGATTCTGTTACTCATTTAAGGTGGTAGTGCTGGTTTGCACTGTGAGCGGCCTCGCCTTGGAAGGTTGTTCGACGAGATCCGGGTTGGTCCGCAGTGGCTTTCAGACCACAGGAGCAGCAGTCGAGGCTCCCCAAACGCTTCAGGTGGTGATCTGGAGCAATCATCCGGAGGTTGAACAACCACTTCTGCAATGGCTTGACCAACTCCAAGGTCCAGCAGGAAACAACGGCTTGGTCCGCAGGGCATTCATGGAGCAGCGCAGCACGTTGCCATCAGTCCCGCACGATCTAGAAATCCTTCAGCTTGCACGGCAGGTTGGTGCTGACGAGGTCATCATCGCGGAAATCATCATAAAGCCTGCACGCGCCGTAACGTGGTACCCCCATCGTCGCGATGGCGAGGCGGGGGACCTGACCTACGTAGCCGTCCGCGCTTTCGCGGTCAACACCCAAGCCATGCGGTGGAGTGGGACAGCTGAGTGTACGCAAGCTGT
Organism: Nitrospira sp.; assembly: GCA_015903995.1. GTDB lineage: Bacteria > Nitrospirota > Nitrospiria > Nitrospirales > Nitrospiraceae > Nitrospira_D. The sequence goes on along the minus strand of JABMDK010000023.1, from coordinate 27,776 downwards.
GATGGATGCAGACAAGTTGGCGCTCCCGTTGGCAAGGATTGCTGTTGCACTGGGGATGGGCCGGAGTGCCAATGAGCCCCTCCTCCAACAAGACCTTCGCATCTGCAGCGGGTGAGACTCGCGGACCGCAGAATAATGCCGCTTTCCGGTGGTAATGCCTCACGGGACTCCGGGGGACCATTTGAGTTGGAGCGAGGCACTGGCCGACCACATACAATCGGGTAACAGGAACCTTGCTTGTTCATGAATAACTGACGGAGGAGCTCGATACCTTATGATTTTGGGGGCTATTTTCCTGGTGTTGCTCCAGCCTGTGGCGATGGCTCTTGTTGGGTTGGGGGGGTGGGCCATTTCTGCCGTTTGGCCTGGAGGGCGCGATCCCTTGGTTGGCTGCGGTTCTTCGTTTGCACCTTATGAAGACGTGATGTATGAGTTTGAGTTTGAGGTTGCTCTCGCCCAGTCCGGACAAGCGATTGGGAAGGTACACCTTGGTGATTCCAAAGAGACGGTGTTATCAATTCTTTCTGCACCGCAGGGCTCACCGCCGCTCAATTTTTTTAAGCGAGAAGCACCGAGTCAGATAGCAATTTATTACCTCCGCACAAATTGGATACCAGACAATTGCCTCACCGATGATGAACTGACTCCCTTCATCTTCCGCGATGGGGTCCTCGTCTCAATCGGGTGGCGCACGTTGTCAGGCCCTCACTCATTTGGCACACCTCGCATAGAGGATTCGTTCGCCTCTTCGCTCGCTGCGGCCTTGCTGGACGGCCTTTTTGCGCATCCTGCGGGCCTATTCAGCATCGTCCTCAACCTCGATGTCTGTGACGGCTACGGAAGTCGCAATGAGTTTTTCCGCAGCCTGTTAGGGCTCAACTGCGATCAAGGGTTTGCGAGGAGGACGAATAGGGTGACTTGCCAAAGACGGACCACCGAGAGGGATCGAGAGCGGAGAAGAGATGACCGGCCATTCCCCCTTGAGAATGTTTTTCGTCTCCTCCCCTGTAAACGCTAAATAACTGTAGCGATCGTAGTGAGGCACCTTGCGACTCAAACCAGGGATCGCCATTGCCGTCTCTGTCGCCACAAAGCCGATCGCCTTGAATGGCGCCGTCGCAAACCGAGATGTGATCACCACACTCCCTGATTGGGGAGAAATGCGAGTGGAATCAAGAGTCAGATCCTTCTCGGTGAATTGAATAGGGAACGACGTGAGCGAGCGTTCCACCTCGCGCCGAAAACGATTATTCCAACCCAGCACCCAGACCGCACGATCCTGAGGCAATGCCTCCAACTCCTGATCCAGTCGAATCTGCGCGTCCGGCATCGTCACCTTCCAGGCGGTCGCCAAACGACGATAGCCTTCAAGCAGCTCTGGCGACTCCTGGGCCGGGAGCACAAACAGGGCATGCGAATCACCGAAGGCTTCTGAAAGTGTGGGTGGGAGTTCAGCGCGGTCGAGACGCCGGAACACATCGAATTCTGGATCAATGTCCAGCCGGATGGGGGGTGAAGACATGGTGAAGATAATCTCCGTCTCGCGATCGTTCATCACGATCAGCTGCATCTGCGCCTGCGCCCCGCCCTCACCGGTGACAAACACCGGGACGCGGAGGTGATACGGGGTACCCCCCTGGATCTGTTCAAGGCGAGCACGAACCTGGTGCGTCTTCCCCTGCTGCTCAACGCGTATCTGCTTCACCTGTAAGACTGGGGCGCCGGTGTGTTGAACCCACTGGGCAAAGAATGGCCGAAGATCCGAACCCGCGACCCGAGAGAAGGTGTCCGCTAGCAAGGAGAAGGAAGCTCGCTTGAAGCGGTTTTCCTGATAAAACGTTCGCAGGGCCTCGATAAACCGCTGATCTCCAAGCTCCAGACGCAACATATGAAAGAGCATCAAGGTCTTCCCATAGCCCACCGCTCTCGTCACCGCATTATGCCGCTCCCGAAACGCGCTGATCGGGAAATCTTGGCTACCGGTCACATAGTCGGCATAGTGTTTCAGGGTCGTCCGGCGATAGATCGTTCCCTCCCCCCGGTTCTCGGCCATCAGATGGTCGGCTAGGTACGCCGTCAAACCTTCGCACCAATTGCCTTCCCGGTAATCGACGTAGACGCCATTTCCCCACCAGTTATGGAGGATTTCGTGTGGGTAGGAGGAGGTGAGAATGAAGGGCAGCCGCACGACCGTTGAGCCCAGCAGGGTGAACGACGGCATGCCATAGCCGGTTTCCCAAAAGTTTTCGACCAGCGCAAACTTCGGGTAGGGATATGGACCGAGCAACGCTTCGTACATCCGCACATAGGGCCCCGTCCGGCTCAAATACTTCTCCGCAAGGGCCTGATCCGCACTTCTCAGGAAGGCATAGGCCGTGAAGTCTCCCTCCTCACGGGCGTACTCGACCCACTTGCCGCCCACCAGATAGATTTCGTCTTGTGGAGTGTCCGTGTACCAAACCTGGTGCAGATGATTGTCTCGTGAGTATTCTCGCCGCTTCCCTTGGCTGACAAAGCGAAAGCCATCCGGACCTTCGACATCCAGCGTAAAGCTGAGAACACCCTGATCTTCAAATGTGGGATACCAATAGCTTGAGCCGGAGAGAAACACACCGTCTGAAGAGATCACCCCTGCACTATCTTCAGTGCTTCGCCCGTAGTCATCCCCCGCCGCAATGGGTGGCTGATTGATCTGACCCTCGTAGCTGAGCGTGAAGGTCCTGATCCCGGGGGGAATATGCACACGATAGCGGGTCACCGGTACCCGGTCGTCTTGTGGTGTGTAGCGGCCTGTGGGATCGATGGAGGACGGCCGAACATTCGTTTCTTCCTTGATCAGAATCACTTCCGGCGTCTCGATACGGGCATGTAGCTGGCTGTGGAGGAGAAACGACACAACATTGTCCCGAGTAGTTGGGAATGTCACGGTATCTCGGACGCGGAGAACATGGGCAGCCGGAACAATAGTGAGCGTCATCCGATGATCGGTGGGACGTGATCCCTCGCTGCTAAATGACGTCGGTGCGGGGGCCAAGATGATGAAACAGGAGAGGACCACAGAAGAGCTACCAGCGATTCCAGCTTTCAGGCGTGGCACCAGCATCCTCCTTTCAGGACCTAAGCTCCTGGGGCATGGCGGCTCAACGTGCTTGACGGGCCCCGCAATCTTTCCTCTTGGTTAGCTTCGGGAAAACCCACGCAGAAGGAATCGTGGGAGAGAGAAAAATACTCTTCTGTGCCCCGTCTACCACGGTCGTTGGGAGGAAGGAGAAGATTTGTAATCGGTTGATTGATGGTTTGGTGGGCCGTGTAGGGGTCGAACCTACGGCCCGCTGATTAAGAGTCAGCTGCTCTACCAACTGAGCTAACGGCCCCACCGGGTATTGAATTGTACCTGCCGACTACAGAGGCGGTATGGTGCGCCTGACAGGATTTGAACCTGTGGCCCTCAGCTCCGGAGGCTGATGCTCTATCCAGCTGAGCTACAGGCGCTCCCGCAACCAAGGACAGCCACCATAGCATAGCGGGAAATAAGCTGTCTAGGCCGTGTTCCTCACCCCACCGGCTCCTGCATCGGGGAAGAATGCATAGGGTAGGAACAGCTCTTCTCCCTCGGCCCCTTCATGATGGCGTAGCGCTTCGATTTCATCCGCTTCTATCCCGGCAAGATGATTCTCTTCTTCGTGAATGGTGCTTGAGAGCCGAATCAGTGGAACGGCCGTTTGAACAGCACAGGCCCCGCTGACACAGCCCTCGTCATGAGGCACACCCATGGAACGACAGACCAGCGGCCGAAACTCATAGAGGCCACAGCTTCCATCTTGCTCCAAGGCGGGACAAGGCCAGGTATCGAACCGTTTGCTGAGTTGTTCGCTCTCCTCCTCCGACCACCGGTCGATGAAACGATTCGTGTTCAGCTGTGGTGCAGCGGCTGTGAGCGCAGTGACTTGTCCCGCTGCGATCCGTTCGATCCTCTTCCGGCGCTCATCAGGAAGCGTTCGGAGACCGCGTTGAAGTTCTTGTCTGTCGAGAATCGTCACGGAAAACAGGCCGAGACAACAGTGGCTGCAGCCTTGGGTACAGGGAAGGTTACCAAGAAGGGCGGCGTTCGCGCGATGAAACCACCGAGCAGTTTTTTCAAACAGCGGAGACGGCCGCAAGGGATTGCCCTCTTCGCTTAGTCTTCAACGGCCGCCGACATGTCCACGATGAGATCTCCTTTGGGCGAATAGAAACCTTGCTTGTCGATTTGCACGATCCCGTTACACTGCTCTTGATAGAACTCAAGGATCCACCCATTGAAATCATAGCCCTCATCCGTCACATCCTTCTCTGCCAAACGCGTCGTCAAAATAAATCGACAACGAGTCACATACTCAATCGCGAGTTGCGCTTCGAGGTCGGAGTGAGCGGTGAGCAGATCCAGAAAGACCTTTTTCTCCTGATCGAACACATCCCGATAGCTACCACGGTCACGGACGCAAAAGAGGTGGATCGGCTTCCGTTCACGATGGTAGCCCAGTGTCACTTGCACCCAGGCCCATTCTTCGAGAGCGCCTTCCTGGAGATCAGCCGGGACGATGGGGGTTTGCCCGCGCGACTTCAGAAAGTCGATCAGCAGCCGCAACGGGGGCGAATTTTCCTTCTGACAGAAGACCCGGGTGTAAAGAATGCTTTCCGGCTGTTCGGATGCTTGGCTGTCTGAACCTAGGGGTAATACCGGAAGGTCTTTACCCATGTACCCACACCATGGTCAAGAGCCGTTTATGTCGAGCCGTACGGTCCATCTAGCTCTACTCTACCCTTCCATTTGTCTCAACCGCAAGGGGTAGTGTATGCATTTCTCCACGCCAGACGTGCGTTTTTCTCGTTGACAGTCCCCCGACTCTTGGCTACACTCTCGCGGGTTTTCACGATGTGATCATGAGTACGCACACCGGCGACCCAAAACAAGCCAGGATGTGTTTTCACGAGGCGCGTCAGGCGAAATATCGACTTACTTTACCCCTCACCCTCAAGGAGGTTCGCGAATGGCAAAATCAATGACGAAATCGCAGATTGCTGATTACATCGCCGGGAAAGCCGGCATCACAAAGAAAGGTGCGGTTCAGATTCTTGATGATCTGGCGGCCTTGGCCTATCGTGAAGCGAAGAATGTCTTCACGGTACCCGGTATCGGCAAACTCAAGCTGGCAAACCGCAAGGCGCGGATCGGCCGCAATCCGCAAACCGGCGCGGAAATCAAGATCCCGGCAAAGCGCGTGGTCAAGTTCCGCGTAGCCAAGGCTGCCAAGGACGCAATTCTCGGCAAGAAATAGGGAGAATTCCTGTCTCGGCACTGTTGCAGCGCCTGATTCACGTTCGTTCGGATTCATCCGCTGCCGTTCGCACACAACACGAGGGTCGAGACCGAACCGGTCTCGACCCTCGGCTTTTCCTGCCGTCTGGCTAGTGGTGCGATGGCCCAAGGCCACTGCCTCCCATCCCGTCGTGTCCGATCAAACGAATCGCATCCCCATCCTGAACGATCGAGTCCTCGCTGGCGATCTTCTTATTGATCGTCACAAGGACTTTCTTCTCCCGCAGGAGCTGGAGCAGATGCCGAAGCTGCACCCCCTGTCGCTGGATCAGCTGGCGAACCGACATGGGCTGGCCGATCTCGCATGCCAGATCACACTCCCCATCCACCGTTTGCAATTGTCCGGTTAGTACGATAGTGACCATATCCGTCGCTCCTCATCCATGCATCATCTCTCACGATCTCTCCCAGACAAGTGTTGACTCGCCCGCTATCTCCCCCGATAATAGAAACGTATGCCATCCCTTGATGTCCAACGTCCCGGCATGCCGGATCTCCAATTCGTCTTATTCGTGTCGGCGCTCTGCACGGCAGATCTGACGACGATCAATGTCTCCCAAGAACTGCGGCAGACGATCTTTGATCGCTGCTGGGCGCTCATTCACACCGAACCACCACCCACCAACCCTCAAGAACGCGTCCTGGACCTCCGAGGAGGAACAGAACTCACGCTTGATGCCTGTGTGTCTACGATCCGATCGCTTCTCCTTGATGCCAATGTTCCAACTCTGGTGTGGGACCATCCGGTGAGCGAGGCTCGCATGACCAGCACACCTGAAGCCACACCCTTGATCGATCGATTGGGGCAATTGTATCCCGACCCTCCTACGGTCGTCGATCCTCCTAGTCATCCACCATACAAATCCAATCCTGCGCCATGAACCAGGGGATGCCGTGCGTGTGACACCAATTGACATTCCCGGCGTACTCTTACTCGAACCGTCCGTTATTTCCGATCATCGAGGCTGCTTCACGGAAACGTATCATGAGCAACGCTATGCCGATGCGGGAATCACCGAGCGCTTCGTGCAAGATAACTGCTCACGATCGGTTCGAAACACGGTGCGCGGCCTGCATTTTCAGGAACCACACGCTCAGGGGAAACTCGTCATGGCTCTTGAGGGGACCGTCTACGACGTCGTCGTCGATATCCGAAAGGGATCGCCGACGTTCGGAAAATGGTACGGCATCGAGTTATCCGGCAAGAATCTTCATCAGCTGTACATCCCCTCTGGATGCGCTCATGGCTTTTGTGTCACGAGCGAGACGGCCACATTTCTCTATAAGTGTACCGCCTATTATTCGCCGAAGGATGAGCGAGGTGTTTTGTGGAACGATCCGGCGTTGGGGATTCCCTGGCCGCTCAGCGAGCCTATTCTTTCACCGAAAGACCAAGCCTACCGCACCCTCAAAGAAATGGATGCGGAGTTACCGCGCTATCACCCTATTCGCTGACCGATAGCCACTCACAACACACTGCGTACGCAACAGAGAGCCTTTTCGACTGCCTCCCTTCACCCAATCGGCAGAGCCGTCCTAGTGACAGGGCCGTTACGAGTATGGTATCCATAGTGGCACGTCCCCATCGTCTAGCCTGGCCTAGGACATTGCCCTTTCAAGGCAGTAACACGGGTTCAAATCCCGTTGGGGACACCAATATCATTCCGAATAGACACCGCTTACGGTCTCGGTTTGCCGTTCCGGGCCTGCCTGAATTTATCGAACTGAAAATCAAGATATGGCGCTCAGCTAGCGGTGACTGCAGGCGATCTTCCACAGGCCTTCATTAATGCTGGCTGGTTCAATACGAAGCCACTGACTCTGGTCCACAGATCCCTCTGCCGGTCGACCAGTTCCCATGTGGTGTGAAAACTCCGTGAAGGCAAGCAAGCGGACACGTTTGTCGAGGCAATGAAATTCTTTGCGAGTCACGGTGGAGAAAAACCGGTGAGGACCGGGTCCAAATCGTCCAAACCCAGCATTCCCTTGCATCAACAGATAGTCCGTCAATTGCCTTAACACTACGGCACTTCCATCCAGACTTATGAAGTCAGGATCAACATATACTGTGTAGAGGCTGGGTGTTTGATAGGTATCCTCCATCGGCACCCATCTTGTCTCAACGGATGCGACGCTGACTCCATCACTGATAAACCAGACACCGAGTACGACTCCTGTGAGGAGCCTACCCTTCAAACGCATGACTGCATTTCCGACACAGAAACTTCGACGCAATCGTATCCTTCCATTCATTGAGTCTCTGGGTGTGGTTCTTGGTCTTCAACGTTCCATATCCGACCCACACCCCTAGAAAAGCGATAGAGGAGGCTAGATCGGCCATAGCCATCTCGGATTCAGATCCATGCGGGGATGCCAGGCTTAACGTCACCGCAGCATTCACCGGTATAGCCAACAAAAATCCCTGAAGGTAGGCCCAAGGGGCCTTTGGAGGATGATAGGAGGCCGGCAACTGACCCATTGCCCCAGTGGATGGCGTTTGCCGAAGAATATCGCTGATCTGTTGTGCCTTCTCAGTATTGCAGGTCGGACAAACACGTTCGGCAGGCATATGACTCCTCCTTCCTAATTATCAACCCCCAAAACCCATCGCATTGGGTTAGAGAATAATTCTATTCAGGAAGAATAGTCTAGCGCAAGAGGGGCTTGTTTCTGCAAATTACTCGACTAGAAACAGTTCGGCCCGGAACCCCTGGTGGAGTTCCGGGCCGCATCTGCATCCCCTCACGGGAGAGGTTAGTACCCGGCCTTGGCGTTGGGGTTCACCTGGCTGGGGAACGGATCCAGGATGCTCTTCGGCGCGTTGTTCCAGATCACATCCGCCAGATTCGACAT
>JABMDK010000023.1:0-19464 GCA_015903995.1 Nitrospira sp. | reverse complement strand
TATGCGAAGAAGTCGGGAAGGATCAGCCCGGTGAAAGGCATTGGTGGGCAAATCGAGATCCATGGAGCCGACAATGAACTGTTGGCTCGGACCCTTGGGTGTATCATGCTCGATAATCCGAATATGGCGATGCTCTTCGAAGGCGTTTCTGTCGGGACACCGGTCACGATCGTTGGTGCCTTGACCAGGGAGAACGCGGTGGCCCTGGCCTTATCCGAACTTGCGCAACGGAGAAATCAAATCTGAGTGTAGACTCATGGGCCGACTCCTTCTTGCAACATCAGCCGGCGTTTTGCTTCTCTTCTTGGTCGTGAGTGCCCTGACGACCACACACATCGCGCCCGATAATACTCCGGCGCTTCACCCGTCCCCCGTCCAAGACAATGCCAGTCTGCGACCATTGCAAGATCGGTATAAGGTGCTCTCCAAGCAGCTGTCCCAACTCATACCGAGTCAGCCTTACATCGTGGTCGATACGGCCAGGAACCGACTCTATGTGAAGCATCAAGAGAAAGTCGTGCTCGATGCCATTGCGTCGACCGGTAGCGGAGTGATTCTTGACAAACCCGGAGAAGGAAATAGCCAGTGGATTTTCGACACGCCACGAGGAGAATTTCTCGTGAAGACAAAATTAATGAATCCCACCTGGATCAAGCCGGATTGGGCATTTATCGAAGAAGGGCTCGCTGTTCCGCAAAACGCCGCTGAACGAGCGGAACAAGGTGTACTGGGCGATTATGCGCTGGGTTTTGGAAAAGGCTACTTCATCCACGGGACGCTCTATACCCGATTGTTGGGGAAGAATGTTACACATGGATGCATCCGGCTGAATGACAGCGATCTTAAAGGTGTCTACAAGCTCGCCCGAGTGGGGACACCAATCATGATCTTTTGACCCCTCAACAGTGCGCAGATATTGATGATGAAACTCTGCGCCATTCTGATTCTCTTCGTCTTCACCACGCCAAGCTGGGGAAAGGAGCTCGAGGCCTTCCCTGACCTCCAGCTCAACGACGCACAAGGACTGAAAGAAGCGACGCGTGTGCTTGAGGAAGAACTCAAACTAGCGGCACGCCCGCAGACCTATGTGCTCATCGATCTGGTCGGGAGCACCATCCAGATTAAAGGTCGTGGCATCGGGCTCCACCAGATTCCGATCATTCGCTGGTCTGCGGAATCGAGAAATGAGTTAAAGGGGATCCACAGACTGGTTGCGCGGCCGTCGGTCGTCCGGCGAAAAATCGATCCGGGTGCCGCGGGCGAACAGGAGCCGATTTCACTCGCCGATATGCCGACCGACTATGTCTTGTCCTTCACGCCTGCGATGACCATCGCCGTGGTTCCTTCGACGGCAGGCGAAAGCCTCCTTCACGGCGCCGCCATTCTGGGGAAATCCTGGTGGCATCACGTGCAACATTGGACCAGCTCGCTCTTCACCGGCTCCTCATCAACACCGATTCCCCATCTACAGCTCACCATTTCGGCCGACCATGCACAGTCGTTGGCCTGGTCGCTGGTGGACGGGATGGCGATCCTCATTCGCCGGCCAGCCGATAAATAAGTACCTGACCGATCGGCAACGGGTATGCTGTAATCACAGCAACTGCGATCACCGTCATGTTCCCAATCACATGTTGATACTGGTTGCTCAGGCTCGTCCGATGGGTTACGCAACTCTTCACGAGCAGCGCATTCGTCTCTATGCAAGGACACGAAGAAGCGTTGCCTTTTCTCGACCGACTCCATAATATACGAAGGATCACGTAGCATCCCCACCACCAGCATGTCATTGCGGCGGGAGGCCGATCTCTATGCGATTGAGCGACACGCTTCCATCATTGTTCCAATCTACAATCAATCCGGCTCTCGATGCGTTGAATCAGGCACAGGCCATTGAGCGCTTGTGGTCGAAGGACCATCGGTTCTGGAAGCCGGAGCCGAAGGAAATTACCGATCGTTTGGGCTGGTTGACGGTGCAGGACCAGATGCGTCAACAGCTCGGACAACTGCAACGCTGCGTCGTTGCCGCACAGGATCTGAACATCAAAGATGTCGTGCTGCTCGGTATGGGAGGCAGTAGTCTCGGGCCGGAGGTGTTCCGGACCCTGTTCGGACCTCAGAAGGGCTTCCCGCGTCTGTGGGTCCTTGACTCGACCATTCCTGGCTGGGTTCGACAGGTGACGACGGCCATTTCCCCATCGCGGACGCTCTTTCTCGTGGCCAGCAAGTCCGGGGGCACCATCGAAGTCATGTCCCTCTTCGCGCACTTTTGGAAGCTCGTGACGAAGGCCAAGGGGAATCATGGAGGGAAGCAGTTTGTCGCGATTACCGACCCGGGCACCGGCTTGGAAAAGATGGCGCGGGACTATGGATTCGGGGAAATCTTCACCAACCCAGCCGATATTGGCGGACGGTATAGCGTGCTGTCTCTGTTCGGTCTTGTTCCTGCGGCGCTCCTTGGCCTCGATATGACCAGGCTTTTGGACCGGGCAGCCGGCATGGCGGAGCGATGTCGGTTGCAGAACGATATCAAGGCGAATCCCGGTGCCTATCTCGGCGCGGCGATGGGCAGCCTTGCCAAGGCCGGACGCGATAAAGTGACGGTCATTGCCTCACCGGCTCTCGCAACGTTCGGGCTCTGGGTCGAGCAACTGCTTGCGGAAAGTACGGGCAAAGAGGGCACAGGCCTCATTCCCATCGCACAGGAACCGGTTCTGACACCGCGCGCCTATGGTACCGACCGCTTCTTCGTCTATCTCAAACTCAAGGGAGACAAGAACCAGACGCTCGATCAGGCGGTTCACGCGCTCGTCAAGGCAGAACACCCGGTTCTCCAGTTCGATCTCCGTGATCGCTATGATGTGGGTGCTGAGTTCTTCCGGTGGGAGTGTGCGACGGCGATTGCCGGACATATACTCGGCATCCACCCGTTCGATCAACCGAATGTCCAGGAGAGCAAAGACAATACGAATCGAGTCCTCGACACCTTCCAATCGACGGGACGGCTCCCAGAGCAAGCGAACAGCCAGCCGAAAGAAGTCGCTCAGAATCTGCTCCCGCTGCTTCAGCCAGGCACGTACCTGTCTATACTTGGGTACACGACCCCATCTCGTCCACTGGAAGCAGCCGTCGGTCGTCTTCGCCGAGCCCTCATGTCGAGGCATCGCGTGGCGACGACATTCGGCTACGGGCCACGCTATCTCCATTCAACCGGACAACTCCACAAGGGCGGTCCCAATACCGGTGTTTTCCTGGAATTAGTGGACCGGATGGCGCCCGACTTGCCGATTCCCGGAAAGCCGTTCTCCTTTGGAACCTTGGCGAATGCACAGGCAACCGGTGATATCGAATCACTCCGCGCACACCATCGGCAGGCTGTTCGTGTTCAATTGGGCCGTGACCAAGCCGCCACAGTCAATGCCATCACAGCAGCATTGACGGGGACGGCATCATCCGGACGCCGTACAGCCTCAACGAAACGTCGCAAGGCCGTCCGCAGCTGATATGCCCGTCATCCCAGAAATCCGCACGGCGGCCAACCTTCACGAATGGGCGCAGGAGGTTGCGGCGTTCATCGTCTCCGTCGGTGAGCAAGCCATTCGGTCCAAGGGCCGATTCATCATGGCCCTCTCCGGAGGATCCACCCCCAAGACGCTCTACCAGGTCCTGGCGACTCCCGAGTGGAAGGCGCGGCTCGATTGGTCACGCATCGTGTTTTTGTTCGGCGACGAACGGTGCATCCCGCCGGACCATCCGGACAGTAATTTCAAGATGGCCCACAGCGCGCTGTTTCAACCGCTCAACGTGCATCCCGATCATATTTTCCGGATGAAAGGCGAGTCTGAAAACCCAACGGCTGCTGCTCAGGAGTATGAGGAGACTATTCGTAGACTGACCGCAAGTCGTCCACCACACATGCCAATTATTGACCTCGTCCTGCTCGGGCTCGGAGACGATGGGCATACCGCATCGCTTTTTCTCGGAACAGCAGCCTTGCGTGAAGACAAGAGGATTGTCACGGTCGGTCAGGCTCCCACGGGCATCAGGTCTCGCCTGACCATGACCCTAGGTGTGCTGAATCATGCGGCTGTGGTACTGTTCCTCGTGACGGGTGCTGGTAAAGCAGCGATGGTTCGGCGGGTGCTCGACCCGGAATCTGATGCAGACCGATCCTTGCCGGCGGCGAAGATATCGCCGGAGTCCGGACGACTCGTGTGGATGCTTGATCACTCGGCGGCACAACAGCTGAAGAAGATACCGTCAGATCGAGGAAAGACATGATTCTCGCGGGGGACATCGGGGGAACGAAAACCAACCTGGCGCTCTATGACTGGAGCACCGAGCGAGTCGAACCGCTGCGGCTGGAAAGTTTTCACAGCGGTGATTACAAATCGCTGGAAGACATTCTCGTCGAGTTCCTCACTCCACCCAAACCGCCGTCCCGAGGAGATTCAGTGGAGACGGAGGACAGTCGAAAGGGCCAACAGGCTGACACGTCATCTTCCGAACCAGTGAAGCTGACGGCTGCCTGCTTCGGCATTGCCGGGCCGGTGATCGACAATCGTTGTCAAACGACGAATCTCCCCTGGATCGTCGACGGCCCAGTTATCGCCAAACAGTTCGAGATTCCACGCGTCCAACTGTTGAACGACTTGGAAGCAACGGCGTATGGAGTGTTGTGGCTTCGGTCCGACGAGCTGGAAGTCCTCAATGTGGGGAATCCTCCCAAAAAGCGACAAGCCCTTGCGCTGATCGCCGCCGGTACGGGACTGGGGGAAGCCATTCTGTTTTGGGACGGCAAATCCTACCGCCCGATGCCCTCAGAGGGGGGCCATGCGGACTTCGCACCGAACAACGACCAGGAGATCGAACTCCTTCGCTATTTGCGAGGGCAATACCTCCATGTGAGCTACGAGCGGATCCTGTCCGGTCCCGGCTTACATGCCGTGTATGAGTTCTTGCGGGATACCAAGAAGAATGAGCCGACATGGCTGGCGGAAAAAATCAAAGTCGGCAATCCTGCCGCTGAAATTGCGCAGGCCGGGTTGCAAGGCCAAGCCGAGATCGCCAAGCAGGCGCTGGAACTCTTTGCCACGATTTATGGGGCAGAAGCCGGCAACTTGGCGTTGAAGGCCCTCTCGCTCGATGGGGTGTACGTGGGGGGAGGCATTGCACCCAAGCTCATTACGAAGCTCCAAGACGGAACATTCATGAAAGCCTTTACCAATAAAGGCCGGTATAAACGCTTGATGACGCACATGCCCGTGCAGGTCATCATGAATCAGCAGACGGCCCTGCTCGGTGCCGCGTCTGTTGCGGCTGCCCTCTCACTCGCACCGACGCCATGACATCGATTGATCTCGATCCCCTCAAGAAAACGGCTGCTTTACAAGCGATTGCATTCGTCCGCGACGGCATGGTCGTCGGTCTGGGGACAGGCTCGACGGCGAAGCATTTTCTGGTGGCGCTTGGCGAGCAAGTCCGTGCCGGCATGAAGCTGCGAGGCGTACCGACGTCGCAAGAAACCGCTACCCTCGCCAAACAGGCCGGCATTCCACTGATCGACACCGAAAATCGGTGGGAGATCGACGTCGCCATCGACGGCGCCGATCAGGTGGATCCCCATTTCAATCTGATCAAGGGTGGGGGAGGAGCGCTCTTAAAAGAAAAGATCGTGGCGGCCTCGGCGAAACAGTTCATCGTCATGGTCGACTACACGAAACAAGTACCGGTGCTCGGAGGGTCCTTTCCCTTGCCCATCGAGGTCATTCCATTTGGGTGGGGCAGTACCGCACGAGAAATTGAAGCGCTGACGAAGAGCCGTGTGGTACTCAGAGAGCGCAACGGGGCTCCGTTCAAGACCGAGGCTGGGAATTTGATCGTTGACGTGCATATCGATCGCATTACTCAGCCGGGTGAACTGGAAACAGCACTGAACCTCATCCCCGGCGTCGTGGAGACGGGACTCTTTGTCGGCCGGACGAACGTCTTGATCGTCGGTAGGCCTCAAGGTGTCCAGACCCTCCATGTCCCCAAGACATGAACATTCTCAGCAGACGAGAGGTCTTGGGGGACCTCGGTCGAAAAGTTCGCTTTCTTCTGACAGCTTCCATCGCGTATACAGTCCTACCACCACAATCCGTAGACGCTTCAACAACCAGACCACAAGGTGAAGACATGAGTATGGATGATCTTTCAGGCAGCAATGATCCCTATCGGCTTCCGCGGCATGTGATTCCAACCCGATACGACTTACGGCTTGAGCCGGATCTCACGACAGGACGTTTCACGGGTCAAACGGCCATTCTCGTCACAGTCAAAACGGCGACGCAGACGATTTTCTTGAATGCGGTGGACCTTGTCCTTCAGTCAGCAATGGCGGAAGAGAAGAACCGAGCACCGCTCAAAGCGTCAATCGAAATGGAGCAACAGACCCAACGGGCCAGACTTTCATTCCATGAGCCCATTGATCCAGGCGAATGGACGCTCACGCTGTTGTTTGAAGGAACACTGAACGACAAGCTTCGCGGGTTCTATCGAAGCACCTACAAGGATGCATCAGGGGCCACGCAGACCCTTGCGGCCACGCAGTTCGAAGCCACCGATGCACGCCGTGCGTTTCCCTGCTGGGATGAGCCGGATTTCAAAGCTGTCTTCCGGACAACATTGATCATCGATCCACACCTCACTGCGGTGTCCAATACGGCGGTGGTTTCTGAATCGATAGAGAACAACAAGAAGGTCGTGAAGTTTGCCGATAGCATCAAGATGTCGACCTATCTTGTGGCCTTCATCGTTGGGCAGATTGAAGCGACCAAGCCAGTCTATGTCGACAAGACACCGCTTCGACTCTGGACGATTCCAGGGAAACAGCCACTCACGTCGTTCGGGCAGGATATTGCCGCTGCGTCGTTGAAGTTTTTCGAAGACTACTATGGGATCTCCTACCCAGGAGACAAGCTGGATCTTCTCGCGATTCCGGACTTTGCCTCAGGCGCAATGGAGAATTTCGGCGCCATTACGTTTCGAGAGACGGCGCTCCTTGTGGATCAACGGACTGGAACCCACGCCGAGCTTGAACGAATAGCCGACGTGGTCGCCCATGAAAATGCGCACATGTGGTTCGGCGACTTAGTGACGATGTCCTGGTGGAATGGGTTGTGGCTGAACGAGGCCTTTGCAACTTTCATGGAGATGCTGGCCGTCGATGCCTGGAAACCGGAATGGAAACGGTGGGATTTGTTCGCGGTCGCCCGTGCAGCCGCGTTCTCCGTCGATGGGCTCATGAGCACCAGGCCGATTGAATTCCCGGTCCACGCCCCCAAGGATGCCGATGCCATGTTCGATATCCTGACCTACGAAAAAGGTGCGTCGGTCCTTCGGATGCTGGAACAACATATCGGCCCTACAATCTTTCGGGACGGCGTGCGACAGTACCTCCGTACCCACGCCTATGGGAATGCCGATACCAAAGATTTGTGGACCGCTCTCGGCACGGTCGCTCGCCAGCCGGTTCCGGAGCTGATGAACGGCTGGATTTTTCAACCAGGTTTCCCCTTGGTGACGGCGGAAATCCGTGGCCATGAACTATATCTCTCGCAGCAGCGCTTCACGTACCTCAAGCAAGAACCAGCAGCGGAACAATTGTGGCAGATTCCGATCCAGGTTCGTCTGACTATCGGTGATCGCACAGAGCATCGCCGGCTCTTGCTCACAGAGCGTGAGACCACAATCGGACTCCCGGCTGGGGTCACCTCTATATTAGTCAATGAAGGTGGCCATGGATTTTATCGGGTTCGCCATCGTGGTGGTCTCATAGAGCAACTGCTCGGCCAAGGCCTCGATTGTCTACCCGCGATGGAACGATTCAACCTCATCAGCGACGCATGGGCCACGACCCTGGCGGGGCTGATGCCGATTCCCGACTATCTCCGACTCACCGCGCGTTTCACGGATGAGCGAGATAGGAATGTCTGGACGGTGCTACTCGACTCCTTCTCCTTTTTGAACAGAATCATCACCCCGGGTGATCGAGCAGCACTGGAAGCGCTGGTTCGTGATCGAGTGGGACCGGCGGTGAAGGACCTTGGCTGGGATCCGAAGTCGAGGGAATCAGATCTTATCAGGCAGCTGCGAGGGGACTTGATTGGTGCGCTCGGGAAGCTCGGTAATGATCAGGCGACGCAACGGCAAGCAGCGGAACGGTATCAGCGATACCGAGAAGATCCGGCTACCGCCGATGCGAATGTCGTCCCCGCTTTGGTGGCCATTCTGGCTCATGTCGGAGATGAAGCCCGTTACGATGAATTTTCAGAGCGCTATCGCACTGCTTCCACTCCGCAAGAGGAACGTCGGTACCTCTTTTCGTTGGCTGCCTTTCGGACTAAGGAAGTACTCAAGCGGACGCTCGTCCGGACGATCAACGGCGAAATCCGAACCCAAGATGCGCCGTTCATCGTCGGGGCGCTGATGATGAATGTGGATGGGCGAGAACAGGCCTGGGAGTTTGTGAAAGCCAACTGGGATCAAATGGACCGGCAGTTTCCCAAACAAGGGCTCAGACGCATGTGTGGCGGCATCGCCGGTCTGGCAACTCCGGAGCTCGAACATGACGTGCAGGAGTTCTTTACCTCGCGCAAAATCGATCTAGGAGGAAAGACGCTGGAGCAGTACTTGGAACAACTCCGTGTTGCTGTCTCGTTTCGGGAACGGGAAGCATCTACGATACATACCGCAATTGCGAGATCACTAGAAAGATAAGGCAGGCTACAAGGGGACATCGTGAACTTGGACGAAGGAGGTATAAGATCAGACGCCTATGGTGTGATAGGGATGCACTTCACCAAGCTCCAACGCAGCGAGGAACGGCGCATTCATCAGCTCATCGATGTCTGGCTGCCCGAACTCTTGCCGTTAGGTTAGCGTGGTGCCACCAATACTCCTCAGTGCCATAACAGGTTGGATGGTATTGTCCCACTGGCCACTTCTCTTCTCTCGATTTTAAACTATGGTCTGCGGTGGTGCCACTCACGTCTTAGAGTTCATTTTTCCGGGAGACGAGCGAGGTAGACAAGCCGTTGAAGTAAATACAGTGACAGGAGGCTGACGATCACCAATGCCAGCAGCATCCATTTGGACCAGAATAGAGATGGATCGACCAGGGGGGTGGTGTAGATGTATAGCTCGCCACTCTGCCGGACTCGCCATGGGAGGCCAGGGGCCAAATAATGGGCTGCATATCGATATTCCGCGTCACCTCTGACAATCTTGTCGAGTTCGTTGTCCAGTAGTATTAACCAATCCTGAGCAAATTGTGGGATACCATGCGCGCCCAAAAATAGTGTGTCGGAATTAGTGAGTTGCAACAGCCGAGTACTGTTTGCTTTGTACGTCACAAGATCAGATCCCGGCGCAAAGGCAATGATGCCGCCTAGATGTCGGTAGACGAAATCACCAGTGAAGGCCTGGTTTCGACTCTTATCGAGCAGGATGACGGACTCGGTGGTGTGTCCCGGTAAGTTGAAGATATTGAGTGTGCGGTTTCCAAGATCGATCACCTCGCCATCGGGGATGATGGACGCCACCTTCAGCGAGCGCCACTCCATGTCGAGCGATTCCCATGGGCTGATGGTGAAGACTCCGCTTTTGACACTGGTGCGGATTTCCGGACGGTCGATGAGGGTGACGCCATCAAATGTTGCGGCGTCATGGATGTGATCATAATGAAAGTGTGACAGGATGAGCGTGATTGGTTTGTCTGTGTATTGCTCAGCGATCTCGCGCATGGATCGAGATCCGGGAATCCGTTCCCCGCTGCCTGCATCAAACATAATGGCCCGCGTCTCTCCGACGATCAGGTAGGACGTGTTGTACTGAGATGATTTCGGTTCATTGATGGCGAAGGTCTGCTCGTCAATTGCCTCCACTGCGTACCAGTCATCGATCATTTTTGAGGCTGAACTGTAGGGCTCTCCTTGTTGTACATTGCCGAACACGTCGACTGGTTCCACAATCCTCTCGAGGCAACCTGTAAGGCCCAAGCACCCACTCATCAGGATTATGAACAGCCAGGGTCTCATAGAAGAATCTACAAGATGAATCGATGTTGCTTATACAACAGCTGATGAGACGTATCACATAGATCGATTGCAGGGAATATACGAGCAATATTGTCTCTCGCCTCTGCTACTCCTGCCGAAGCACGGACAACGGCGGCTGGCCAAGAAGTCGGTAGGTACTGAGAAAACCCACTAACATGGTCAGTGTGATCGTCGCGGTAAAGCTCGTCGCGAGTACGGCCGGTTGAAGACTCCAGGAGAGGTCAAATACTGTTGAAAGAACGGCCCACGATAGCGCACTGGCCAGCGCACAGCCGAGCAACCCACCCAAGGCTCCCAACAACGCATATTCGACTGCAAATGAACGAGCGATCACACTGCGAGTCGCTCCTAGGGCTTTCAGAATGACTGATTCGTACAACCGCCGATAGCGAGTTGCGGCCAAGGCTGCCGCCATCACCAGCCCTCCGGACAGGACGCAGAACAGGGCCACCGCGCGGATGGCGAGCGACAGCCGATCCAGCACCCGTGCAAAACTGTCGAGCACGTCGCCGATATTGATCGCCGTCACATTGGGAAATGAGGCCACGACAGCTTGCTGGAGGCCCACCTCTTCCGATGGCGCCACTCGAACGGTCGCGACATAGGTATGTGGGGCTCCATCGAGCGCGCCCGGCGAAAAGATCATGTAGAAGTTGGTCGAGAAGTTTCCCCATTCCACCTGACGAATATTGCTGATCTCTCCGGTGATAGGTGTTCCTTGTATGTCCAGCTCCAGCGTGTCTCCGACTGAAAGGCCGAGTTGTTTCGCCGCCTCCTCCTCGATCGAGATCAGCGGTTTGGTAAAGGCCTGTCCCGGTTTCCACCACTCACCTTGAACGATCTTGTTGTCTTTAGGAAGGTCCTGTAGGAACGTCAGGACGTATTCCCGAGTCAGGTACCACTTCTTCCGCCGTTCTTCCTTCTGGGTTGCTTTCTCTTTCTGCTCTTCTTCCTCAGACGTCGCTTCAATTTTGACCGGTGTTCCCTTAAGTCCAGCAAGCCGCGATCGAACTAACGGGGTCAATTTCGGAGATGGATCGCTGGATCGCTGGTGTAAGAGACCGACGAATCCTTCGGCTTGATCGGGTTGAATATCGATGAAGAAAAACGTCGGTGAGTCGGTCGGGCGATTTTCACTCACTTGCACAAGGAGCGATCGTTCGACGAGTGATACCGTGGTCACCACCATGACGCCAATTCCGATCGCAATCGTGATGTTGACCACCTGACTACCCGGCCTGATCACATTCCCGAGCGCTTGACGGAGGACGAGATGCCCAGGGCGTGGAGATTGTTTCAGGGCCCTGAGGGCCCCATGTGCCGACGCACCCAACAACAGGACCGCTGCCGCAAAGGCCAGGATGAAGAGGAGACCGACTCTCCAGGAGTTCGCTTGCCAGATGGATAAGAGTGCCAATCCCAGGCCGATACTGATCGACGTGAGGATCTTTGCCGGGTCAAGCCCTTTCCAGAACATCCACCATCGGGTTGTGTCCGGGTCACTGGAAGAGACAAAAGGGGCGACATCACGGCGAAAAATCCGAGCCGGTTTGATCTCGCGGATCGTCAAGAGCGGCCACAGTGTAAACAGCAGCGTCGAGAGCATGCCCAAGGCCAACCCCTTGGCCAAGGGGGCCAGGGAAAGCGCCACTCCGCTCTGACCGAATCCCAATTGATCGAGAAGATCCGATGCCATCAGCGCCGCGATCATCCAGGGAAGTCCCTGGTGAAGCAGTACGCCGATCATCAGGCCGACCACACTTCCAATCAGTCCAAGGATCAGGGCTTGTAACCCATAGGTCCGGATGATCGTGGGAGAATCTGCGCCGACTGTCTTCAAGATGGCGATCGTAGGTAGTTTTTCCCGGACAAAGGCATGAATCGAGGTTGCGACTCCGAGACCTCCCACAAACAGAGCCGTCAATCCTATCAGGCCCAAGTAACGGGTCAGCTGTTCCAGCGACTGTTTCAGTTGTGGCTGTGCGTCTCGGTAACTCGACACGCGGGCAGCGTCCGGCGCAAGTCGTCCTCTCAACTCGTACAGCAGCGGTTCAGGCGTCATCGTGTTTGGGATCTTCAGGAGATACCGTTCACGAATCCGGCTGCCCATTTTGACCAGCTCGGCCGCGTGAAGTCCTTCTCGTGATATCAGGACTCGAGGGCCGAGGCTGAAGGCGTTGGCCATACGATCCGGCTCCGTCCTCACGACACCGGTAATGATGAACAAACCTTGGCCGATCCTGAGCCGATCCCCTACGGCCAGACCCATCCGGATCAACAGAGACTCCTGCACCACCACGCCGAAGCAAGCCTGATCGGAGCACCCGTGCGTCTGTTGCCGAAGCAGTTCAGTCACGTCCCGGGTGGGTTCGAGTCGCAGTGATCCGTACAGCGGGTAATGCGGCTCGACGGCCTTCAATTCAACGATTTGCGTCGGCTGACCATTCTCGGATGGTTCAGCCCGTGCCGCCATTGCGACGAGCTCACTGACATGTGTCTGGCTGATTCCACGTTCACGCAAGGAGTCCAAGATTGCCTGGCCGTTCTGCGTGATCGGTCGCGATAAACGGATTTCAAGATCACCTCCGAGAAGTCCCCGTGCTTCTTTGGTCACCGTGTGCTCAACCTGCGTTCCAAAGAGGGAGACTCCGGTCAGTACCCCGACGCCGATCGCAATGCAGACCAAGAAATAGAGAAAGTGTCGCCACGCTGCGCGGGTCTCTCGCCACGCCATCTTCACCGTGAAGAGTGTCATGGGCCGGGTTCTGCGGGAAGAGCAGATGATGAATAATCCACGGAAGAGATGCGATCTTTGCTTCGTGCGCCAGTTACCACGCCGTCGATGAACTCTGAATGCGACGGCATGGAGTCAGACTCCAAATGGCCGTCGCGGAGGGAGAGTATGCGCTGCATTGATGAAGCCAGCGTTGTATCGTGCGTCACGAGCACGAGGGTGGTCCCACAATCACGATGCAGTGAGAGTAATAGGTCGATCACATGAGCACCGGTGGAGCTATCCAGGTTGCCGGTCGGTTCATCGGCCAACAAAATGGGTGGGCGACAGGCAAAGGCACGAGCCACAGCGACTCGTTGCTGTTCTCCTCCGGATAATTGGACGGGATAGTGCTCCATACGGCTGGACAATCCGACCGCAGCCAGCAATTCGGCGGCCCGCTCCCCAGCGCGCCGCTCGCCGCTGAGTTCGAGGGGAACGGCCACATTCTCGATGGCCGTCAGGGTGGGAATGAGATGAAACGATTGAAAGATATAGCCTACTTTTTCTCGTCGGAATCGGGCCATCCGGCTTTCAGTCATGGTGGTAATGTCGGTTCCATCGAGTTCAATGGACCCGCTGGTCGGTCGATCGAGGCCGGCCATCAACCCAAGCAACGTCGATTTGCCGCTTCCCGACGGCCCCACAATCGCCACTGTCTGTTTAATCGGGATGTCAAAGGTGAGGTGGTCTAGAATCGTGACAGAACGGCCTGCGGCTGGTAGAACCATCGATACCTGTTTGATACTGATCATAATGGGTCTTCACTTCATCGGAGCGCACGAGGTATTGGACGATATTATACTGTCTGGAGGGAAGGGGGCTAGGTTTGTATCACGGCATGCCATTATCGCGACCGATTCACCTGATTCCCCTGCTGGCGCTCGTGGTTCTCTTCTGGCCGCTGGTCTCGGAAGGAGCTGCTTCCTCAGCATCGGACACGAGGCCCCGTATCGTGGCCTTTGGCGACAGTCTCACCGCTGGACTCGGGGTGCCGGCCGATGAATCCTACCCGGCTCAACTGCAACGCCGACTGGATCGCCTCGGCTACCGTTATCGGGTGATCAACGCCGGTGTGAGCGGCGACACGACGGCCGGCGGACTTCGACGCGTCCCCTGGATCCTGAACAATAAGCCTGAGCTGGTGATTCTCGAATTGGGTGCGAACGACGGACTTCGAGGGCTCCCTGTCGATCAAACGCAAACTAATCTCCGTCAGATCATCCGACAATTGCAGGACGCCGGGACGACGGTTGTGTTAGCCGGGATGAAACTGCCGCCCAATTACGGACAGGATTACACGGCCAGCTTCGAAGCCCTGTTCAGGACGCTGGCCAAAGAGTGTCGGCTTCCCCTCATCCCCTTTTTCCTGGAAGGGGTAGGCGGGTTATCCTCGTTGAACCAGGCAGACGGGATTCACCCAACCAAGGAAGGCTACGAGGTCATCGTGGAGCAAGTACTCAAAGTGGTCATACCAATGCTGAATGAGCGGACAAACAAACACTAGGCCGCTTACAAGCAGAGGTGAAGGCGAGAGTGCTCGATCAGAGAGCCCGCAACCGATAAAGACACGGCGACGTAGGGCGTGTCAACGAGTCGCGATTCCTTACGATTTCTTAAAAAACGTGTCGTAGACGCCGTACGCGAGGATCCCTCCGATCAGCACATAGTACAGACCGGTGATCCCGCTATAGTCCGGAGGTCCTCCCCCCTCTGGAGCGTTTGCCAACACCGGCAACGCTTGGATCAGCACAGTTCCTGTTAACAGACCTGTTCCTGAAAGTATCCGTTTCATCTTTGCCCCCTCCTCAATCCACACACAAAAAAGTGGGGCGTATTTTACTGGACGCCGGATGGGAGGCGCAAGAGGGAACCAGTTGTAGGAGAATCGGCGGAGGGATGGGCCAACGTACGATCAGTGGGGAGGTCGCACGACGGCCGACTGGAGCGCCTCAGCCACGTCTATGAACGAGCCGACAAGCTTCTCAAGCTGAGAGCCCTTCTGCAGGATATCACCCGTCATTGCCCGCATCTGTCCTATGTGCCGCACGATCTCGGTCGTCAACTCGCTGACTGTGGCCAACACCTCCTTGTAGGAGGCCACGTCCCGTTGAAGTTCCTGAACGGCGGCCTGCGCGGCATTGTTCTCCCGCCGAGAGGTCTGGAGTTGTTGCGTCAGCTGCCCAACGTCCGTGGCGCGGTCTTTCAACTGAGATTCCAGACTCGTCATGACCTCTTCATTTTTCCTGCGCCGATCTTCAAGGTTCCGAATCGTTTGGATCCACGTCAAGGCCGCTCCGGGAGCGAGCGCGGGCGGACTGGGAAGCGGATCTTGCCGCTCAAGTGCTTTGGTTGCAGGCTCCAGCCATTCTAAAAAGACCATGACTTCGCTCAGCTTGATATCCGGCGTAGACGGCTGCGGGGTGGTCCTGTTCCCGTTCTCGGAAGGACCGACCGGAGGTGTCGTGATCGATCCCTTTGCAGGTTTCGGTTTGCGTGATGGCTGGGGCTGGGCCCATCGCTGATATTCCAGTAGTACTGCGATGCAATGGCGGCACAGCGGCTCTTCAGGAAGCGTGCAGGAACATTTCGAGACGAGGTGGCCGTCTTTCAGGCGGATGGTCTGCTCATAGAGACCGGCATGACCGACGACGGCGGACGTGATTTGGGAATCATCGGCTTCGACGATACGGACCCGATTCGCCGTCAAGTACTGATGGGCGATTTGAAAGGACGAGGCATCCGAGACGGCCTGGATCATTTGAGGGTCGAGCAAGCCGAGTCGTTCAGCGCTGCAGAGAATTTTCTTTTGCATGTACGTGCGAAGATCTCTTGTGCCGCTACTGAGCATGCATGATGGTTTCAGTGTGACGAGCGACTTGAAGCCTGTCAAGCAATGAGCAGTTTTGAATACCCTATGCTATCTGGTGGTCTGAGGAGTAAGGCGCTGAGCCGATTCTATCGGCAGGGTTTGGCCGAACTGGATTTGCCCATGGGGGTCAGCCAAATATAGTCCGCGATGGGGTCCTGTATGAGTGCCTGAACATCGGCTGTTTTACCGGGCTCAAACGACATCATGTAAATCGTGGTCTGCTTGATATCACCACCCAGACGCCTAGCGACTCGTTTCGGCACGGGAAGGTTGAATTGAACATGGCCTCCGCCCGTATAACTCACGATCATCCGACGGGGACCGCCGGTCTCACGCCGAAATTCTTCTTGCGTAGTAACCAAGGTTCTCGCCATGCCCTCATCCCGGACCATTGATGCCTCATACATGGTTCGGAAGTGCTCCTCGCTGCCCCCATGGCACCGCTTCAACTGATCGACAATCCTCTCGCGGTAGACTGGATCGTCGACGATATCCTCCTGCAGGATTCCCCACGGGGCCCATTCCGGCTCTTGTTTGGCTTGGTCAAGCCCCAGTTTGACGACACGACGAATCAAGGGCTTGGGTGGATTCATCGCTCGGACGGACAAGTGGCGGTCTCGAGCAAACGTCACCAATGGTGCATAATCGTCATACGTGCCACCCCAATTCTGTTTCCAGCGTACTTGTTCCAAAAAGTCGTTCGTAATCGACTGATTGTTCGCGACGTAGCCGTCGAGTGCCGGTTGGCCGTCCCAGCCGAACATCTCCATGCCAATGGTGGGCTCGATGCCATCGGCCACCAATTGATTCAGCACTTTCAGTGCGGCTTCAATATGGTAGGGATTGTGGTGTTCCTCTCCCAAGTAGATGATGTCATGCTCTTTCAGATTCGTGATCAATTCTGAAAACGGGAGCATGCGGCCGGTGTGGGTGTCCAAAATTTGCCACGGTTGCCATCCCTCATCGGTGACGGACGGGAGGCCGCTGCTGCGCTCAGCTGCACAGCCGATCGGGAATACCAGCAGGCCGACGAACATGACCAGCATGACGGACGAACACCAACCCAGAGAGTCGGCGGGGGACAATCGCATTCTCATGAAATCACTCCTATCATACCGAATGAGCGTGAACAAGCGGGCTTGACGATGAAGTTTGAAGATTACTATGCTCCTCACCTTGAACTCTCATCGACATCCTCTTCTACACGCGGCGATCAAACGTCCATGAGTCCCGACCCACTTGCTGAGTTTCGCCGTGTCGTGAGTATTCGTGCGCGTCAATTTCCGGAACAATGGGAAGCCTCAAAGAAGTTGATAGAAGGTGCCGCCTTTCCCTCGACCTTCGCTCGACTCTGTGAGGCCATTCAGCGCACCGATCTTCTGGTTTCAGTGAAAGAAACCTTGGTGTGTCTCTTCGAACGATCCGTGCCGCGGCGCGTTCAGGACCTCGACGGAGAGTGTCTCAAGTCCGTCACAGGCCTTCCGCCGGCCAAAGCCCTGCGCGCGCTTGCCATCTTTTTCGAGTTGGTACCTGCAGCTGCCGCGAAGTGGCCCGTGGCTCACGTGTCGAGTGAGGAGGTCGAAACAATCGTACGGTCTCTGGACAATCCATTTGATCTCCTGCGCCGCACTGATGTGGCCTCTGTCTTGGAGATCGGTGCCGGGGATCTCTCGTTCGCTGAGGAGTTAGTTGATCTGTACGGTTCCGACCTCACTCAACATCACCGCCCGTTCGTCATCCACTGCCTGGACCGACTTGACCCCCGTTCTCAACTAGGCGGTCCGCTCCATGCGAATCCGGAGAGGCAACAGAAGTTGCAACGGATGGAGGGGTTGTCCTTCTCCTTCTTCGGCAATCAAGATATGTTTGAACTTGGAGATTTGGATCGGCGGGAGTTGCTGGCCCCACGATATACCATCGCCACCTGTTGGGCGCCGGCCACACCGACTTTCGCCTACGAGCCGACGAGGCTCTCCGAGGCCCTCATTCGGAACGAGCTGGAGCGTACCAAGGGCGTATTTCATCAGACACGTTTTGGGAAAGAGCACGCGCTCGAAGTCCGGCATGCCGGCCGCGCCCTCCTCTTCCCACCTTGGAAATTTGAGATCGTCGGGCCGCTTGCTCTTCTGCGCCTCCTGGCCCGTCGCGGACTTCTGTGTGTCCTGGGATCAGTCGATGGGCAAGTGTTCTGGGAACTTCTCGCTCAGCTGCTGGAGGAGCCACGCTATCGCCCGCCGGACCAAACTTTCAGCCCCGTCAATCTGCCCATGATCTTCGGCGAGGTCTATACTGCGCTTGCCGGCCTGTCGATCGGCGAGTCAATCGATTTGGCTGAGGTGGCAGCCCTTCGACGTCACTATCTTCGGTCGGACGCATCTCCCTCCATGGATGGCGTCGCCGACCATTTTCGGTATGTCCGCATCAGCCGAGGCGCCACGTTCCCGGGCATTCCTGTGAGCAGTACTGCACGGAAGTTCGCATCCATGACCGAAGAAGCTCCCCCATGGTTCATCACACTGGTGCCTGCCTAGCCCGCTGGTCGTAGACTTCGTGTGGGAGCCAGGTCGCAGAGGCGCAAAAAGCTTGAATAATTGACCGTCTCCAGCCCCTTTGTTAGACTTCGACCGTGTCCGATCACCCGGCAATTCCACAGCAACATCTCACGCCTTAGCCCAGCCATGAAGCCAACGGAAATGATTCAAGCCATCCAGGAGAATATTGCGCGAGTGATCAAGGGCAAGCCCCATGTGATCGAAATGAGCCTGGTCGCGCTCCTGGCGCGCGGGCATCTCCTCCTGGAAGATGTGCCGGGAGTCGGAAAAACAACACTCGCCCATAGCCTTGCGCAGTCGTTGGATTGTTCCTTCAAGCGCATTCAGTTCACGAGCGATCTACTCCCGTCCGATATCGTGGGCGTCTCGATCTTCAATCGTCAGAAACAGGCGTTTGAATTTATGCCAGGGCCGATTTTCGCCAACATTGTGCTCGCGGATGAAATCAATCGAACGACGCCGAAAACGCAAAGTAGTCTGTTGGAAGCAATGAGCGAAGCGCAGATTTCGTTCGACAATAAGACTTATCCTTTGAATCAGCCGTTCATGGTCATTGCCACGCAGAATCCCGCCGAATATCACGGTACATTTCCCCTTCCGGAATCCCAGTTGGATCGGTTCTTGATGCGGCTTCGCATCGGCTATCCCTCGCCGGAGGAAGAGAAAAAGGTTCTCGACCGACCTCAATCGCTCCATCCGGCCGAAGCGCTTCAGCCGTTGTTGGCGACGCAGGATGTCCTGCTGCTTCAAGAGCAGGTCGATCGCGTGTTCATGGAGGAAAGTATTACGGACTATCTTTTGGCCATTGTCCAACGCACCAGGCAGTCGGACCTCTTGTCATTGGGGGTCAGTACCCGAGGCGCGTTGGCGTTGAGTCGGGCTGCTAAGGCATTGTCGCTCGTACGTGGTCGAACCTATTGTCTGCCGGACGACATTAAAGAACTGGCTCCCATCGTGTTGTCCCACCGCATCATGGTGGCTCGCACGCAGGGGTTGCGTCAGCGAAGCTTTGAACAAGCTGAGCGGATCATCCAGGATTTGATCGACTCGATTCCCGTTCCCGTCTAGCAGGCTGCGGAAAAACTCATTGCGACTCCTGTAGCCGTTACAGGCATCGAGGTTGAGGCCGATGTTGAATAGGCCCGCAGGATGCGCAAAAGGGCCGTC
>JABMDK010000022.1 GCA_015903995.1 Nitrospira sp. | reverse complement strand
TACGCTCTTGGGATTCCCGCTTCCGTTGCTTCCGATTCAGATTCTCTGGATGAACCTGGTGACGGATGGGTTTCCTGCCCTGGCCTTGGCGGTCGATCCCAAAGCTCCGGATTTGATGAAACGCCGTCCGCGAAGGCCGGAGGCACAATTGTTGGATGGAGGGAGACTGGCCGCGATTGGCCTGGAGGGGCTGATGTTGAGTGCTGTTGCCTTGGGGGCGTTCACCTACAGCCTGTATGGTCTCCATCAAGATGTCGAGCAGGCGAGAACCGTCGCGTTCACTGTGCTGGTGATTAACCAGCTGGTGCACGCGTTCAACTGCCGAAGCGACCGGTGGGGGTCGGAACGAATCGTCCGTTGCTGCTTGCCTTTGCGCTCTCGCTCGGCATTCAAGTCGCCGTGCTAACCGTTCCCCCAGTGGCCTCGATTTTTAAGGTCGCCGCGCTGCCGCTCGAGGATTGGGTGCTGATGGGGGCGACAGGCATTCTGCCGTTTGCCATCATGGAAGCGGTCAAATTATGGCGGCGGGCATGATCGCTGAGGTGGGCGGGTCATCGGGTATGCCCTGGCCTGGGAGATGATCCAAACTCATCTCGCCGCGCAATTCATAGAGGAAAAGCGGCACAAGCGGTGTCTCGCTAAAGTTGAGGCTCTCGAAAAAAGCTAGGGGCAAGCAGGTTGATTCGGCCTGACAGCAGTCCAGTGTTCGAAGGGGCTGAAGTATGAGCAACAATGCGTTGACCTGGATGGGGATTGTACTGTGTCTGAGCCAGTCAGCGATCTTTGCCGGATTGAACTTGGCGGTATTCAAACCGAGCCGCCTTCGCTTAGAAGCAGAGGCGGCGGACGGCAACCAGGACGCCGACAGGGTGTTGGAGCTGCGGCGGGATGCCAACGGGGCGCTGGCCACGATCATCTGGGGTAATGTAAGCGTGAACGTGCTGCTCACGCTCCTGTCGAATTCCGTGCTCACCGGGGCCGGCGCGTTTCTGTTCTCAACAGCCTTCATTACCTTTTTCGGCGAAATTCTTCCACAGGGTTATTTCTCCGGTCATGCCCTAAAAATGGCATCGGTGTGTTCGCCGCTGCTGAGGTGGTACCGTGTGCTGCTCTATCCGGTGGTAAAACCATCAGCGATGATGATGGATGCCTTGTTCGGCAAGGAGGCCATCCGGTATTTTCGTGAAACGGAACTCAAAGAGATCATCCGGCGACATATGCTCGCCGAAGAATCGGAGGTGGATCGAATCGAGGCGATCGGAGCCCTCAATTTTCTCTCCATCGATGATCTTCCCATCGAAGAGGAGGGAGTTCCGATCGACCCCGAGAGCATCATTCGGCTCCCGCTGAAGAGCGGCATCCCACATTTCCCTCCGTTCAAGAAGTCGGCGGACGACCCTTTCCTGCAACGGATCAACGCCTCCGGAAAAGCCTGGGTCGTGATCGCCGATGAGAACAATCAGCCCCACCTGATGATGGATGCGGACGGGTTCCTGCGGCACGCCCTCTTCACCGAACAGCCAACGGACCCTGCGGACTATTGTCACCGGCCGGTGATCATTCTGGACCGCAAAGCCCCTCTGGGCGGCGTCATCGCGCAACTCAGTTTCGATACGACCTCTCCGGGAGATCACATCATTACCTATGACACCGTTCTGCTGTGGACCGATACGCCGCGGCTGATTACCGGAAGCGATCTCCTCGGGCGTCTGATGCGCGGTATCGTGATGAGGGGCTCGCGGAAGAGCGACACTCATGAAGGTGACTAAACAAGGTTGGCTCCGTCGAAAAGTTAACGACAAGTAATGAAGATGCATGAGGAGTGATCGGTGGCTACGATGAACGTGAAAAAGAGTACCATCATCTTAGGACATGCGGTTGTCGGATGGGCCCTTTGCGGGGCAGTTGTCTGGGTTGGTAATGCATTGGTCGACATGGAGACAGCGCTCATCGCCCATGCGATGGCTGTTTCTTTGATTTTCGCTGGAGTCGCATGGCTCTATCACAAGCGGTTTGGCTATACCACATCGACCCAAACGGCGTTCATATTTCTCACGGTTGTGGTGTTGCTCGACGTCTTCCTCGTGGCCCTTCTCATAGAGAGAAGCTTTGCTATGTTTAGAAGCAAAATGGGAACTTGGATTCCATTTGCGTTGATATTTGCAGCAACATACTTGACCGGGCACGTCCTGCAGTCGCCCAACAAGGCCGACGCCGAACAGATAACGAGTGGTCGATGAAGAATCAGCAGATCAGTGTTAGTGAGTTCGGTTGCTTACCGTACATGGCTACAGCAATGTACGCGATATCCAAGGACAGTTGAGGCGAGGCATAAGGATGCCCGAGGAGTGATCCGTGGCCACGATCAGACGCAGGGTGGAACCCCGAGATGCACCGTTCATTAAACCGATAGTCGAACCAATTCAGGAATTCATTCATGCCGAAGCGACCGGTGGTCGTTGTTTCAAGTGGGCCTCGGAACGAATCGTCCGTTGCCCCTTGCTTTCATACTGTCGCGTGGCATCCAAATAGCCCTGCTGACGTTGCCGGCTGTCGCACCAATTTTCAAGGTCGTCCCACTGCCGATCGAAGATTGGGTGCTGACGGGTGCGACAGGCATTCTGACCTTTTTCATCATGGAGAGTGAAGGGGTGGCAACGGCGCTGAGCAGAAAGATGAAACCCTCCTTGTCGAAGAGATCTGAACCGTGTAGGATTCGACCATGATCATTCCACATCTTGTCGGAAGCAGGCGTCGAAGGGTATGTCTTGTTGTCCTAGCCCTCTGTTTCTGTGTCATCATGCAGATGCTGGGCACACCAGGGACATTGCTCTCTGCTGGAGACATTTCCGATGAGTTGTCAGGGTCGGTGCAGGAAGGGTTCTCGCTCCCGCAGATGCTACCTCCTCTGACGCGCTCCTCCGAGTCCATGTCGGCAGTCGAGCGAGCACAATCCGCACATCTTCTCGTGCTAGCTTCCCAGCTGTTTCATCCCCCTGCGAATTAGTTCGTTTTTCTTCCGCGCCCTATAACCAAGATTCTTGGCCGGAATAGAGATTGCTGACGTTGCTGGGGGCATGTCGGTACAGCATAACGCTCAGAGAGGGCGGCCAGCGAAAGTTGCGTTGGTCTGGCCGACAGAGGAGCAGGATTTGGGACGATTGTTGAATTGGGCTTTTATGATGGGAATGAGATGCGCGGGAAAGTGTCCGATATGATTGGCGATGACCGAGTTGATGGAGGCGCTCCTGGGGAGCCTCTGCACAATGGATCAGTGTGCCATGGCTATGCATCTAGCGTTAGCCATGTCTGGGACCGAGCAGCAAGCTCGATTGAGGAGCCTGCGCGGGATCGTACAGGGATGTAATGTCTATCGATGGGTCGATGGAATGTTGATAGATGAGGCTCGGATGCGGCAACAAGCCCGACTTGTTCGTCAATTGGGCGAGCAGTCCACACAACCAGTCCTGAACGGACAGACATGATCTATCTCCTCTCAGATGAAGGTCGCCAAGCGATGAGGAAGATCGCAAGTCGTCACGTTCTGTATGCCTTCAATTTCGGCGGAACTTTGGCGAGGATCTCGCGAGACCGCGACGGCGTCAAACTGTCCTGCTCCACCCACGAATGGGTACGTGAACTCGCCACCCGCGTGCCGTGTGCGATCGTATCTGGGCGCGCGCTCGGGGACTTGGGGCCAAGAGTGAACGGGGCGGTACCGTACCTGATCGGGAACCATGGTGTGGAAAGTCCGCTGACGCCGGCTCCTGCGTTGAGTGTGGCGGAGCAGGTCTGTATCGAGTGGATGCGGCAAGTGGATACGGGCCTCACCCCGCTGCTCAACACCGCAGGTATAGAAGTTGAAGATAAACGTTATACCCTCACGTTCCACCATTGCAGGACAAGTGAGTCGGCTGAAATCCATGAGACGTTGGTGCTCCTGCTTAATCGGCTGATACCGGTGCCGGAACTGATCTGTGGAAAATCGTCGGTGAACGCTTTGCCCCTGGGAGTCGGAGAAAAGGGGAGGCGGCACTTACTCTCATGACCCATCTGCGTCGCACAGGACTGTTCTTCATCGGCGATGATGAGACAGACGAGGATGTTTTCGGACTGACGGAAGGGCTCATTATGGGAGTGCGAGTCGGACACCAGGTCGGATCACGGGCTCGGTATTACCTCAAACACCAAAGCGAGATAGAAGAGGTGATTCGCTTTCTCGTCCGTCGCCTCGACCACACACCGGAGTCATATACCCGTAGTTGGTAGGATATGGTCGACAGGGCAAAGGGTGACATGGGCTTTGAGAATACGTCGTCGACATGCGGTCTGATGCCGATGAGATGCTTCTGTTGCTGCGCCATGGGGGGTAAAGAAACACCATGCTGAGTTTTACAGATCACTGGATAGGCTACATGGCCTTGGCCGTGTTTCTGATTGCCTATGTGTTGGTGATCGTCGAAGAGGGGCTTCATCTCCGGAAATCAAAACCCGTTATGGTGGCGGCTGGTGTCATCTGGATACTGACAGCCCTCGCATACGCGACTCAGGAGCAATCCCACCTCGTTGCCGAGCTCCTGCGCCATAATCTCCTGGAATATGCCGAATTGCTGCTGTTTCTACTCTCTGCAATGACCTACATCAATACCATGGTGGAACGACAGATCTTCGCGGCATTGCGGACGCGTCTGGTGTCATTAGGCTTGTCCTTTCGCGCGGTGTTCTGGCTGACCGGAACGTTGGCATTTCTCATATCCCCGGTCGCGGATAATCTGACGACGGCACTGGTGATGGGCGCAGTGGTCATGGCGATAGGGGGAGGCGACAGACGATTCATCAGTGTGGCTTGTATCAATGTGGTGGTGGCGGCCAACGCGGGCGGGGCATTCAGTCCATTTGGCGATATCACGACGCTGATGGTCTGGCAGAAAGGTGTGGTTCGATTCGGCGGGTTTTTTGCGCTGTTCGTTCCCTCCCTCGTGAACTGGATGATCCCGGCTCTCCTGATCTCGCTGACAATTCCACATAAGAAATCCTCGACGAATATCGAGCCGGTGCAGGTCAAGCATGGAGGCTATCTCGTGGTGCTTCTGTTTCTGCTTACGATAGCCGGAACCGTGCTGATGCATCATCTGTTGGAGATACCTCCGTTTCTCGGCATGATGACCGGACTGGGGATCCTGAAATCCTATGGATACTTTCTTCGACGGAGAGAACTGAACGAGTGGACGGAGAGTCCCGCATTCGATGGCGAAACGAGTCTTGGCGTCTCTCACAAGCCGGCAGTCAAGCCATTTGATGTGTTCATCAGCATGAAGCGTGTGGAATGGGATACGCTGATGTTCTTTTACGGCATCATGCTCTGTGTTGGCGGACTCGGTGCCATGGGGTATCTCACAAGCCTCTCCGGCGTTCTCTATAAAGATTTGGGTGCCACCACTGCGAATATCCTCATCGGGCTATTCTCGGCGATTGTGGACAACATCCCGGTCATGTTTGCGGTGTTGAGCATGGATCCGGAGATGAGCCTTGGCCAATGGCTGTTGGTGACGTTGACGGCCGGTGTCGGAGGATCGCTGCTGTCTATCGGGTCTGCAGCTGGGGTCGCTTTGATGGGGCAGGCGCGTGGGATCTACACCTTCTCTGCTCACCTGAAATGGATATGGGCGATTGCCTTAGGATATGCCGCCAGTATTGCCGTTCATCTTGGAATGAATGCAGTTCTCTTTAGTCCATAAGGTCTGAGGACGTCCTGTCTAGAAACCGGTGACGTGGAATTGCGCTACTTGGTCATGCGGCATGCAATAGAGCCAATGGGCGCGCTGGCAGTTGCTGGCGAGCCAGATTGTGGAGTTCTATGCCTCTGTAGGGCCCTCCTCTTTATACGAAAGGGGATCGAGAATAGAACCTCGTCCCAAAATTGAAAACGCCACTCGACTGGAGTTCAGTATGGTCAGCGCATCTCTGATGACCACGGTTACCCCCCACCCAACACAACATGAAAGGTCAAGTCGGCATCGATTCGGCGGACCTTCACCGAGACGGTTTGGCCGGGAGCGGTGCGTTCGATCAAATAGTTCTTCAGCTGGGCGGCATCAAGAATCTCCATGTCCTCGATCGCCAGCAAGATGTCGTGCTTCTGAATGCCAGCAGACTTGGCCGGCTCTGTGACATCCTTTACGGCCACGCGCAACTTGGTTCCATCTTTCACGGAAGTCATATGGACCCCGAGTTTCGAGAAGGCAAGAGGTTTCCCAGAAAGAGCCGCGTTGATGATACGCTCAGCGAGAATTCCTGGAATGGCGAACGTCATGCGGCTGCAATGGGTCTGAGTTTCCTCTTTTTCGGTTTGAATCACGGCATGTACAATTCCGGCGATTTCCCCGTGGGCATTGAATAGCCCCCCGCCGGAGTTACCGCTGCAAGTCGAAAGGTCTGCTTGAAGAAGGCGGGTGTCGACGGTTGGGAGAAAGACATTGGTGTTTCCCAATCGCCCGAATGCCATCGTCGGGCCCCAGCCGAGCGGATAGCCCACGGTGAAGACCTCCATCCCAGGGGAGATGTCCTCGGCGGCGAAGGATGTTCCGGTCTGTAGTTTGGACCGGTGGGGCTCGGGAACGCGATAGATCACGACATCCATGAATGCACTGTCGCCGACGAGGTCGGCGGGCAGTTCATTCAGCTCATCGGTAAGGAGACGAACATGCTTTTGAATCATGGTGCCTGTCGAGAGATCATGCTTTTCTGCGGCATGCCTGGCAGTGACCACATACCCGTCTCGCAGATGAAATCCAGTGCCTCGCACAGCGACCTTCCCTGCCTTCGTCGGCGTTCGTTCATCTTGAGTGTCTGCCAGAATTCCCACCGTCACCTGTCTTGCTCGCTGAAACACATTCTGGCTAAGTGGTATCGTTTCAGCCATGACTGGAAACGCGCACATGAGTGAGACAAGCCCCGCACACAATGAAGAAAAGCATGAGTACAATGACTTCAACGACCGATAGCGGATCATGTAATGCTCCTTCCATCAATAACTGTCTTCCCAGGTAGAGAGGTTCAACCGGCCTTGTTTCTTACCACGTATAGATCCTACCCAAGTGTTTCGATGCGTCTCAACACACTGCTGAGATAGGCACATCTTGCACACACCACCGGTCATTCTTCACGACAACAGCTGATCCGTCCAGATCCAACCAGATGCAGGCCTGGTGGACACTGTGGTAAAGTGGTGCCCCTCGGCCATGGCTGAGCGACGACCATGCCACCGACCTAGCTTATCGTGTAACGCCTTTCGGCCCAACGATGAGACTCTTGGATGTGATTGTATGCTGGATTGTCGTATATGGCGCATAATCGTCTTGTCCTTCCTCATCATCATTGGAAACTTCACGCTCGCAGAGGCAGCATCAAAACCCTCACAGGAGTTGGCTCTCCATCTAACCCGGATTGCGGAGCTCGCCAGACCATCCCCAATGGTCATAATCCCAGCCGGCGCCTTTCTCTATGGAAGCAAGCATGTTTCAACCGCGCCTTATGGTAACTGGACCCCCTTTGACGATACGGAGCTTCCCCAGCACCAAGTCTGGTTGGACCTCTATGAGATCGATCGCGATGAAGTAAGTCTCGGCGAATACCTGGTCTTCTTACACCAACGAAACCACCACCCCGCGGATGAATTACAGAAACTCCTCTGGCATGTCATCACCATCCACTTCATTCCAGACGAAACCCTGGCACGGTGGCCGGCGTTTTATGTTACGTGGACAGAAGCAAAAGATTTCTGCGCAGCAAGGAATGCGAGGCTTCCGACTGAAGCCGAATGGGAAAAGGCCGCGCGAGGGGCAGAAGGCTACCTCTTCCCCTGGGGTGAGACCACCCCAAGCTCCTCCCTCGCGATGTTTGGACAGCATCATGTACATGAGATCCCCATCCTCGCCGCCGTCGATTCCCTCGATCAAGGCATGAGTCCTTATGGGCTGCATCATATGGCGGGAAACGTGGCAGAATGGGTGCAGGACTGGTTCGGACCCGACTACTATGCGTATATGCCGGAACGCAATCCTCCAGGCCCCACCGCCGGTCGGTACCGAGGCGTTCGTGGCGGTTCATGGAAAAGTGCTCGGATCATGCTCAGAACCGCCACAAGGGGTGGCGCACCTCCTGATCAACGTTCTGCGACAATCGGGCTCCGGTGTGCACGATCATCGACCGTAAGTTCCCATTAGTTGACAATATGCAGGCCGACTGGATGAATATCTGTCTACGATCGGAGTAGGTTCTACATGAAAATGGACGGGTCCCTATGAGAAGACTTGTCGTATATCAGAGATGGCTCACTCTTCTGATTTCTTGCAGTCTGCTACTCCCTGCCCTTCCGGCCAAGGCCTTGGAGTTTACTGCTGATCAGATCACCAAAATCGATGGAAGATCGCAAAAATCAAACGTCTATTACCGCGACAGTATGTGGCGTATTGAGCACCATACGATGGGACCGGTCAATGTCAGCATTGTGCGGAAAGACAAGCAGGTCGTCTGGCTGTTACTAGCTAGAATAAAGCATTTCAAGACCATTCCCTACAGTGCTGAACAGGACCTCAGAGTGAGTGAAACCTTACCGGGTGAGGTGTCTCGCGAGGAGATTGGCCAGGAAGTCCGCGAAGGACACCCGACGATCCTCTACGAAGTCACAACGAAGCAGGGCGAGCAGGTCGATGTGTACTATCAATGGGTTGCGACAGACATTCACTTCCCCATGAAGCTGGCAAGAAAAGACGGCAGTTGGATCATGGAATACCAGCACGTCAAGATGCGCTCGGTTCCCGATTCGCTATTCAACCTCCCCCTCAACTTTCAACCATTGGAAGATTTCAATAAACCGGCAGCGCCTGAGCCGACTGCACCTAGCATGTAAGGTGTCATACAGGACTGATCGCTCCGCGATCAGTGTATGCCAACATCGGCCGCACAGCGAAAGCCGGTCGACTCATTGCGCATCGTCGGATCACTGTCGACGCGGGTAAAGATGCGGACCGTCGGCGTTTCATTCTGCCAGCCAGCACCGCGAATCACTTTCTTCCTGCCTTCCTGAGGACCTGTTGGATTCTTGGAAGGACTCTTCTCATAGTACCGTGCATCATACCAGTCGTTCACCCATTCCCATACATTGCCGACCACATCGTAAACACCATAGGGACTCTTTCCCGCCTCATAACTTCCGACCGGCATGAGCGTCTTCTCGCCGATCCACCGCTGGTTGTAATTCAGATGCTTTGCAGTCGGCTCGACATTCCCCCAGGGGAACCGTCGATCGGATGTCCCTTTTGCGGCTTTTTCCCACTCTGCTTCCGTGGGAAGTCGTTTGCCAGCCCATTTGCAGTAGGCGTCCGCGTCAAACCAATCAACATTGATCACAGGACGCTCAGTCAGTGATTCTGTGATGCTGTCACCTTGCCACAGATTTCTCGTAGGATTTGTTGGGTTCTGTGGAACACGATGGCCCGTGCTTTTGACAAACTCGATATAGCGACCGTTCGTCACTTCGAATTGGTCGATCAAAAACGAATCCAAGAAAACCTCGTGACGTGGATACTCGTCTCGTCCTCCATCACGATCCCCGGGTGGAACCCCCATGGGAAATGACCCGGATGGGATTTCGACCATCGGAGCACGATCCTTCCCCGTTGGCGGTGCGATGACAGCCTGCAATGACTGTGCGTCCGCCATGGAAAGTAATGCATTGAACAAGATCCCGAACATCGCCGTACCAACCAACAACCGAATAGCCATGGAGTATGACCCCTTCCTTGGCCCCCAACAGCTGAGTCACTGAATCATCGCCTGTGGTAGGACCGTCGCACATCCTAATTTCTCCTTGATCACACATTGTTGACGCCTCGCCGTCGTGTGGTCCTAGAGATTGTCGCCGACACTTACCCTCTAACTTGTGCCAGACGTAGCAGCTCGCCTCCTGCCGTGGCGCGAACTGCATCATCTTCGTCATGAAGCCCTTGCTTCAGAAGCGGGAGCGCACTCTCGCCCTCCAGCTTCGTCAGTGATTTAAGCACTGCAATCCGCACCCGAGGCATCGTATCCGAGAACAAAGTTCTCACTACGGAACGCGCGGCGCTTCGATTCCCCTCAGAGGCTCGTGCAAGAGCTCGAGCCAGCGCTGTACGTACGGCTGGCTCTTTTGTGCCGGAGAGAGCCTCGATGGCCGGAGATAATTCATCAAACCGTTCGCCCTGTTCCAACAATCCCCCGATCACAAACGCCCTGACGGACGCATCACGGTCCTCGGTGATGGCTTTGCGTAATGGAGGTCGAGCATCCAAGCCCTGGAGCTGCCCGAGACTGACCGCCGCAGCTACTCGAACAGGAGGGAGCGGATCCCTCAGAAGCCTGCTCAAGACAGTGAGCGCCTCCGGCTGAGACACGTGTCCCAACCCCATGGCAGCCACGCCGCGAACCGATGGTTGTTTGTGCTGGCTGGCTTCGATCAGAATCGGCAACACATGCGCTCCTTGCAAGTCGACCAACGCGCGAATCGCCGCGCCTCGTTCATCAGGGTTTGGAGCTTTTCCTGACTGTTCCAACAACGCACAGCCTTGTGTGCGCCCATGACGGCAAAGGGCCTCTGCCGCCGCCACACGTACCCGTACCTCAGAGTCCTGCAGCAACGGTTCAATCAGCCTGATATTCGAGGCATCATCGGATCTCCCCAGCCCTTTGAGAACCGCCTCCTTGACCAGAGCGGCTTGATCGTCCAGGGCCTCTCGGAAACGAGTCGATCGGCGCCCCTGATCCAATTTCGCTAGCCCTTCAGCAGCCAGTGCGCGAACCAGGCCGGACCCGTCGTTGAGCCCATCCAGGATGGGCGATATTGCTCTTGATCCAACCGGCAGGTTCGTTACCCCATGGAAAAATCCGACCGTCCACTCCACGTGCCGCCTTTTCCCATTCAGCTTCCGTGGGAAGCCGCTTGTTGGCCCATCGACAAAAGGCGTCTGCTTCATACCAGCTCACATTAATTACGGGATGGAGTGCGGCCTTTTCCGGAAATGGATTCTCTCGCCAGAACTTCGGCCAATCCGCTGCTGTCCCAAGCACAAATCTGAGATACTCAACGTTTGACATCTCGAACTGATCGATCTTGAACGCATCGAGATAGACTTCGTGCTGTGGCTGTTCCTGCGGACCGGCGGCACGGTCCTTCCGCGGATCACTCCCCATGCGAAACGATCCTGCCGGGACCAGTACCATTCCACCCGGCACCTCCATCGCCCCCAACCGCTCCGCTTCATCTTGTGGAGTCCACAGTGGAGGCTGCTTGGAACTCTCGTGATCAGCCCTGGCCGAGGCAGCGATGAGCCACACCAGACTACACAAGACGATGATCCATGAGTATCGCATCAGACCGACGAGTGACGGCGCCTGCCCCTCAACCTGTCTCAATCCGGCCATCCCTCAGCGTTTCTGTTTTTGGATCATGGGATCGAGTTCTTTCTGAGCTTCTTCCGTCACATTATAGCGGACATAGTCGTGCTCTAAGACCTCATTGGCATAGAGCCGACCAGTTGGAGCCTGGACCATCAGCGTCACTTCCACAGTCTCTTTTGGACGCACAGTAATGGTTTGCTCAATCGGTGTTCTCACATACGGATGCCAGACAACCAATTTATAGGTGCCTGGAGGAACATTGGTGATGGAAAATCGCCCTTCGTCGTCCGTCTTGGCAAAGTACGGATTGTTGACCGCCACTCCCCAGCTCTCCATATAGGCATGAAACCCGCACTGCATGACGAAGATTCTGCGCCCTTTGCTGAGATTCACCAGTTGCTTCGTTGGAGCCCCGGCCATGTGTTTGTGGTACATCCCCGCATCGCTACGATCTTTGAAGTTTCGCGGGTGTTGCGGATTCATTGGCAGTGGCACATTGAACAGCACCCGTGCACCAAGATGCGAGGTTTCATACGCCTGAATATCGTGCATGACAGGATCCATATTGACGACTGTCACCGATTGGTCGTCTCGTACCGCCATGGTGAATGGGAGAAACAAGCAGTCCTTTGCCTCAACTTGAGGTGTACTCGTCCCATCAAACGGCTTGCCTTTCTCCACCCCTTCGAGATACACGACCACTTCTCGAAATTCTCCACCGGGACCAACATTAAACGGTTGTAAGATGCGCCAACCTTTTCCGTCAGAGATACGACCACAATAGAACGGATCAGGCAGCGTGGTCAGGTTATAGCCTTTCGGCTTAGGAACCTGCCCCCCGAGGTACACAGTTCCCATAACGCTCCCACCGTCTGAAACCGAAATTTCCTCATACGCCGCAACGTACCCACTCAGCAAGGATATCGCCCACCCTAATAACACCGATGTGATCCACTTCACATTCATTACGCTCTCCTTATTCACTCCAATCGTTCAACCGACCGTCCATACTCAATAATGGGACAACAAGTGAAAACACGAGTGGGGGAGCCGCATGAAACAGGCGACTCCCCCACAGATGCGATACTATCTCCGTTCTGCTATTTCATCGCGGTCGGAGTAGCCTTAGGTTGCGGTGCTAAGTCAGCCCGCTTGGCTGCCGGTCCCACAGCGCCGAGTGGTTGAATCCTTGTATCGCCAGCCGGCAATACCCGGAGATACCCCCACTGTCCGGACTGCGTGTAGGGCAACCGCTGATTCGACCACACGAAGTCACCAACCTGACGGTACGGACCGCCCGCACCGCCCCGGAGGAAGACATCGAGGGTTTCAGAACCGGCGTACTCCACCACACTGATCATATCGGCACCAGGCATGTACGGTTCGATCGGCCACTCATGACCTTCGACTCCGAACATCCCGTTTTGCTCACTATTGGCGCCGATCACATGAATCCTGACTGCGTCGCCTGCGTGCGCTTCGATCGTCGGCGTCACTGGATCTTCCGGCTTGTCCACGACACAAGGCTGGAAGATCTTCCCCAGTGAACAGCCCTGATCTTCTCGGAACTTGTACGGTTCTGCGCGGTAGTTCACCGACGTCAACCCCGCGACATTCTGCACATACGGCATGAATGCCGTTCCGATGATGTTGTCCTCATCTTGGAAAAAGAGGGCCACATCTCGGTAGTTCCGTTTCCCGACATTCTCCGGGAGCGTCGTATCCACGATCACGTCCGCCCGCCAGGAATTCTTCTGTGACACGTCGGCACCGCTCACAGGATCACGATATTGAGATCCCCGCGGACCGATAATGATCGCGCCATACAACCCATTCCGTGGGTTGACCACGATGTTGCCACCGTCCCACACCAAGGAGGTTGTCTCCTTGTTCGACGGATGTGCGTAGTAGGTGTATAGACGCTTCTCCCCTTGGCCGATGGTCTGGTCGCCGCCATTGTTGCCGACGTTCAGACCTTGACTGTCTTTCGGATCAAAGGCCAAACCTGGCGCAAAGAATGACGCCCGACTCGCCTTCATTTTATTTGTCAAATTCACCTTGATACAGTCGCCCAAATTGGCACGAAGCGTCAGCGGATGCGGCGTCGCACCACTGGAAACCGTTGTTGCTTCTCCTTCCAACGCGAAGATCTTGCCTTCCGGCATGGTCATTTCAATCTTCCGCTCGAAGTCGACTTCAATCGCATCCGGTGCTTTCGGATTTAACTTCATTGGGCGATC
>JABMDK010000021.1:2002-3812 GCA_015903995.1 Nitrospira sp. | reverse complement strand
TTTTGGGAGTCCAAAGTCTTGCTCACCGCTGTCGACTTCGGCTTGTTTACCATTCTCGGCAGTCGACATCTCACCGCTGCAGAGCTCGGCAAGGAATTACGCCTCCATCCTCGCGCCATCCCCGACTTCTTTGATGCGCTCGTGGCCATGAAGTTTCTTGACCGCACCGGTGACGGCCCTCAGGCTACCTACCTTAACACACAGGAAGGCGCGATTTTCCTTGATGAAGCGAGTCCCCGCTACATCGGAGGAATTCTCGTCATGCTCAACGCGAGGCTGTTCAAATTTTGGAACGATCTGCCGGAAGCGTTGCGGACGGGGCGGCCGCAGAACGAAGTCAAGCATGGGCAGAAGGGGATGTTTGAAGAGCTCTATTCGGATCTGCCCAGGCTGGAACAATTCATGGGCGCGATGACCGGCATTTCACGCCTCAACTTCGAGGCGTTCGCGGAGAAGTTCGACTTCTCGAAATACCAGACCCTTTGCGATGTCGGCGGCGCGACCGGCCTGCTCAGCATCGAAGTCGCGAAGCGGCATGCCCATCTGCAGTGCATCAGCTTCGATCTGCCGGTCGTGGAACCGATCGCGAAGAAACATATCATCGCCGCCGGCTTAGAGAGTCGCGTGCGCACGACGTCCGGTGACTTCTTCAAAGATCAGCTACCGAAGGCCGACCTCATCACGATGGGTATGATTCTACATGACTGGAATCTCAAGAAAAAGATGCATCTGATCCGAGCCGCCTACGACGCATTGCCACCGGGCGGCGCGTTGGTGGCCATCGAAGCATTGATCGATGATGCCCGTCGCGAAAATGTGCAGGGGTTGCTGATGTCACTCAACATGCTCATCGAATTCGGCGATGCGTTTGATTATGCAGGAGCAGATTTCCGCCGGTGGTGCGGCGAGGTGGGCTTCACACGGTTTGAGGTCATCCATCTCGTTGGGCCATCGAGCGCGGCGATCGCCTACAAATAACCAGCCATCACCGAGCGAGCCACCTGCCCGGTAGCCCCTGTCCGCTTGACTCTCTCCCCCCTCCCCCGTACGCTCACGGTCCTATGGGAGTTTCCGCTCACAAGAAAGTGCTCATCGTCGAAGACGAGCAGGACATCCTGCAGCTCCTGAAACACTATTTGGAGAGAGAGGGGTTTCGACCGATCACCGCGATCAGTGGGCTCGACGCGCTGAAGAAGGTCAAAGAGGAGAAGCCCGATCTGGTCGTCCTCGATCTCATGTTGCCCGAGATGGATGGGCTCGAAGTCTGCAAACGCCTCCGCTCCATGCCCAGCACTGCCATGCTTCCGATCCTCATGCTCACGGCAAAAGCGGAAGAATCGGACACGATTGTCGGGCTGGAGTTAGGGGCTGACGATTACGTCACCAAGCCGTTCAGCCCCAAAGCGCTGGTTGCGCGTGTCAAAGCGCTGCTGCGTCGTATCGAGCGTGCCCCTGCTGATAGCCCAGATCTGCACCACTATGGTGCGCTCACCATGAACCTGGCTCGGCATGAGGTCAGCCTCGGGAAACACGAGGTACCGTTGACGGCAAAGGAATTTGGCCTGCTCGAGCATCTGCTTCGGCATCGTGGCCGTGTGTTGACCCGTGAAGTGCTGCTCAGCGCCGTGTGGGGTTACGACTACTACGGAACAACCAGAACAGTCGATGTGCATATCCGCCGCCTCAAGCAAAAGCTGCCGCTCCTCGAAGAGGCCATCGTGTCCGTTAAATCATTGGGCTATAAGCTGAGGGATCTCGACTGATCAGGATGGCGTGGTCGATTCGATGGAAATTGACGCTTGGCACGCTT
>JABMDK010000021.1:0-1902 GCA_015903995.1 Nitrospira sp. | reverse complement strand
CAGGATATTCGCGGGGATCTCCTTGAGTTCGCCAAGAAGCAGAGGGTGCGGATGGTCGACTTGAAATTCGTCGACTTGCCGGGTGTGTGGCAACACAT
Organism: Nitrospira sp.; assembly: GCA_015903995.1. Taxonomy (GTDB): domain Bacteria; phylum Nitrospirota; class Nitrospiria; order Nitrospirales; family Nitrospiraceae; genus Nitrospira_D. The sequence goes on along the minus strand of JABMDK010000021.1, from coordinate 1,804 downwards.
GACCATCCCTCTAAGTGAATTGACAGAAACCCTCTTCAAGGACGGTTCCGGCATCGATGGATCATCAATTCGTGGCTGGAAGGCCATTAACAACAGCGACTTGTTGGTGGTTCCCGATCCCGAGACGGCCTGCTTGGATCCCTTCACGGCAGTCCCGACGCTTAGCATGAGCGGCAATGTTGTGGATCCGATCTCACGAGAAAATTACGAGCGCGATCCCCGATTTATCGCGCAGAAGGCGGAGAAATATCTCCAGAATACAAAAATTGGGGACAGCTCGTTCTGGGGACCGGAGGCGGAATTTTTCATCTTTGATCATGCCCGTTACGACCAAACCAGCCATAGCGGCTTTTATTATGTGGATTCCGAAGAAGGCGCATGGAACATGGGCCAAGAAGGCATCAACTTGGGCGGTAAGATCCGCCATAAACAGGGATATTTCCCCGTTGCTCCGACCGACACACAACAGGATATCCGGAGTGAAATGGTCCTTGAAATGGAAAAGGTCGGCATCGTGGTGGAAAAACATCATCACGAGACGGCTTCGGCCGGACAGGCCGAGATCGATATTCGTTTTGATTCTCTCGTGCGAACCGCCGACAAGATGATGATGTACAAATACATCGTGAAAAACGTGGCTCGTCGGCACGGGAAGACGGCGACGTTCATGCCGAAACCGCTGTTCAGCGATGCCGGATCCGGCATGCATACTCATCAGAGCATTTGGAAGGATGGGAAACCGCTCTTTGCCGGGAAGGACTATGCCGGCATCTCACAGATGTGTTTGTATTATATCGGAGGCATTCTCAAACATGCGCCGGCGTTGGCCGCGTTTACGAATCCAACGACGAACTCTTACAAGCGCATTACGCCTGGATTTGAAGCCCCTGTTCTCCTCGCCTATTCCAGCCGGAATCGATCAGCCGGTGTCCGTATTCCGATGTATTCTCCGAGTCCGAAGGCCAAGCGCATCGAAGTGCGGTTTCCTGACCCCTCATGTAATCCGTACTTGGCGTTCTCCGCGATGCTCATGGCGGGCCTGGACGGCATCCAGAACAAGATCAATCCCGGTGAACCGGCGGAAAAGGATCTCTATGATCTTGACCCAAAAGAAGCCGCCAGGATCCCCACGATGCCTGGGAGTCTTGATGAAGCGATCAGTAGTCTGGAAAAAGATCATCAGTTTCTGCTCAAGGGAGAGGTATTTACCGAGGATCTGATCGAAGCTTGGATCGGCTATAAGCGGAGTAAGGAAATCGATCAAATGCGTCTTCGACCACATCCCTATGAGTTTTTCTTATATTACGATGTCTAGTTTGATGGGACGATCGACAGATGCCCCACGGATTCAAAACGCTAGCGCGTCTCGCAAGTGGTTGACGATAGGGCGCGATCGGCGCTGTGCGCCTCAATTACCTGCCAGCCTCCGTTGTTGATGTAGCTGGCGGTGGATCGACCGGTTCCCATCTGTCGAGAAAACTCTATGACCTGAAGGACGCGAACGTGCGATCCTTCACCGTCAAGTTACTTATGTGTCTTGGAAGATAAGAACCGTGTCGTGCTGTTCCACTTGATATCAGTCAACTTCCATAGCGTCGCCCGCCCGCCTTTTCGATGAATCGTGTTCGGGTCGAAGTACACCGTTTCGAGACCAGTTGGTTGATACTGTTTCTCGAGGGCGACCCATCCCGCATAGACCGGGTCATACTGATTAGTTCACTAAATAGTTCGTAGTGTGGTATCCTGCGCCATGCACGGACAGGACGATGCCAGGACCTTGGCTCCAGCGGCGCAAGCGCACCTC
>JABMDK010000020.1:3212-7390 GCA_015903995.1 Nitrospira sp. | reverse complement strand
GGAATCGCGACTGTCTCCTTGGCTGCACGCTCCGACTCGGGAAAGTCTCCCTCCCGGTAACCTAAGTAGAGAAAACATTCTTGCAGATGGAATGGGACTGGGTAGTAGATTTCTGCGCCGATTCCTTTCTGCTTTAAATGGGTCATGAGGGCATCTCGCTGCTCAACCCTGAGCACAAACTGGTTATAAATATGATAGTGTCTAGCGCCAGAGTTGCGGTAGACAGGCTCTGGCAATTTCACCTTCCCATTCTGCGTGAGGCCGCTCTGGTTGAACAAGGTCTCGTACCGACTGGCGTTCTCCTGCCGTTTTTTTGTCCACCCATCAAGATAATTGAGCTTCACGTTCAGAACTGCGGCCTGAATCGTATCGAGACGGAAGTTCCCTCCAATCCGCTTGTGATAGTACTTCGGCTTGCTCCCATGGACTCGCAAGACCCGCATCCGCTCTGCAAGATCAGGATCATTGGTCACGGCCATCCCGCCATCGCCCAAACATCCAAGATTCTTGCTCGGGAAAAACGACAGGCAGCCGATGGTTCCAATGCTGCAGGCTCGGCGCCCGTCCCCGTATTCCGAACCAATGGCTTGGGCCGCATCCTCGATGACGCTCAGCTTGTGCTGCTTAGCGACATCCATGATTGGAGCCATATCGGCGCATTGTCCGTAAAGATGGACCGGAATAATCGCCTTGCTTTTCGCTGTTAATGCCGACTTAATTTTCGTAGGATCGAGGTTATAGGTGACCGGATCAATGTCTACAAGCACCGGTTTAGCTCCCAGTCGCACGACCGCCCCGGCCGTGGCAAAGAACGAATAAGGCGTCGTGATGACCTCATCACCGGGGCCGATACCGAGAGCCATGAGGGCGACCAGCAGAGCGTCGGTCCCAGAGCTCACGCCGATACCATACGCCGTCTGGCAATAGGCAGCGACTCGTTCCTCCAACTTGCCGACATCCGGACCGAGAATAAATGCTTGGCTCCGGAACGTCTGCTCCAACGCCGCCATGATTTCCTTGTGGAGCGGTTCGTGATGTGCCTTCAAATCGAGTAGTGGAACACCCATGAAGATCTCCTTTCCTAAACTGCCGTCATCCCTGTACGTTCGGCCCGGTATTGTTGCCCACAGGTCGGACAGGCGGCTTTCTTACCCTTGACGCGGAGCTTCACCCCGCACAGACACATCCAACCTGTCACCCGACCGGGATTGCCTACTACGAGTGCGTGATCCGGCACGTCCTTGGTCACAACCGTTCCTGCGCCGACGAACGCATATCGCCCGATTGTAATCCCGCACAAAATGGTTGAATTGGCTCCCAGTGTGGTTCCTCGTTTCACAAGCGTCTGCCGCAGCTCGTTCATACGCGGAATCTCGCTCCGCGGATTAAACACGTTTGTAAATACCATTGATGGCCCGCAGAAGACATGGTCTTCGAGTGTGACACCTTCATACACAGACACATTGTTCTGAATTTTGACTCCATTGCCCACAGTGACACGGGGACCGACGACGACATTCTGCCCGATCTTGCAGTTCTTCCCAATCCGCGACCCCTTGAGAATATGAGACGTATGCCAAATACTCGTTCCCTCGCCTATTTCCACACCTTCGTCGATGAAGGTCGATTCATGGGCAAAGTACGGCCTATCTGGCTTCGGGGCAGGTGCCCTGCGCGGACCGGCCTTCTGTTCCAGCGCCTCTTGGCAGCGCTGCAGCACGGACAGTACTCGCAGTCCTTCCTCTCCGTCCGTTCTCGGCTTGGTTCTCGTTGCCACACAGTCCAGGAAGTGCTGACATTCAGCTCGCAGTGGCTCTCCCTGTTCCAGTTCAACAGTCTGGGCGTCCGCCTTGTTCGCGATTGGAAGATTGTCCTTCCAGTCGATGGAATGGGGATAGAGGAAGAGCTTGTCCTTTTTCTCCAGATCGTCGAACACGGCCATCTTTCGGTCGCCTACCACGATCAGTTTCTGTTCCTTGAAGGGGTGTAGCCAGGAAACGAAGATATGGGCCTTCACTCCACTTGGGAACGACAGCAGACTGATAGTCACGTCGGCAATATGTTGATGGAGGTAGTTTCCACCTTGTGCGAGGACTCCATCAGGAGTTTCATTGAGCAGGCCCAAGATGACGGAGATATCGTGGGGTGCAAAGCTCCAGAGAATGTTCTCTTCCCGGCGGATCTTACCCAGGTTCAATCGGTTTGAATAGATGTACTGAATGCGGCCCAATTCTCCCGTCCGGATCAATTCCTTCAGTTTCAGCACCGCCGGATGATACCAGAGAAGATGCCCCACCATGAGAATGCGACTATTCTTCTTCGCTAATGCGACAAGTTCGGCGCCCTCCTGGACTGACAGACAGAGCGGCTTCTCGACGAACACGTCTTTCCCAGCCAGCAAGGCCTCCCGTACCGAATCAGCGTGTCCCTCGGCCGGTGTAGCAATCGCCACAGCCTGGATCGTCTCGTCGCGCAAAATCTCCGAATAGGCTCGAGCCAGCTTCACACCTGGATGCTGTATACCAAATGACGCTAACCGTTCGGCATCATTGTCACAGATGGCGGCAAGTGACCCCAGACCGGCAAAATTCCGCACCAGGTTTTTTCCCCAATAGCCGGCTCCCACGACAGCCACCTGAACCTTGCCGCGTTCACGATTACCAGATTCATTACTCATCACGTCTTCCCCCTTAGCGAACAAACTGTTTCAGGCCACTCAGGTGCTGCCTATGACTTGCAAAGACTCGGTTGGCCAGTTTCAACGAGATTCGGCACCCATCGTGTTTTTGGTTGACGCTTGGTTCACATTAGAAGACGCCTGCGCACCTTGCAGGAAGCCCCACAGGAAACCAATCGCGTAGGCAATGTGCATCGTAGCGGACGCCACAGGAAACAGAAAACCAACCTTCCAACCTGCACGACGGGACAGATGAAACCCGACGCCACAAAGGATGAGTGCATAGACACATGGCCCCGCCAGCATGAGAAGGCGCCAGCCTTCCGGCACAATAGCGGCGAGTGTGAGCGAGACAACAAGCCCGATCACAAATATGAGCGGAACAAGATGTCGAAATGAAGCAGGCATCCGATGCTTCTTAATGACGGCAACCCGCCAATATCCATACTCAAAATACTGACGGAAGAGCGAACTGATCGTTTCTCTCACGAAATACGTCGATCGTGCACGTGGAGACAGAAAAACCTTTCCCCCGTGTTTTGTAAGACGGTAGTTGAGTTCATCATCCTGATTGCGCACCAACATTTCATCATAGAGTCCAATTTTTTCAAAGACTTCTCTGCGAAACACCGGATAGCAGGCGCCTTCAGCATAGCCTTCGAAGTTAGGGTGCCGATGTCTGGCGTTGCCAATCCCTACAGGATGGGACATCGCGGCAGCAACGGCCTGACCGAACAGGCTCCTGCCTGCACTGATGATCGGCCCGCCGGCACAGTCTACCTCAGGGTGTTCATCGAGCAGTTCAACACAAGTCTTTAAGTAATCAGCGGCATAGTCGCAATGCGCCCCCAAAATGGCGATGTATTGCCCACGAGCCTCCAGAATACCGGCATTCATCGCGCAAGGGGTGATGCGACGGGGATTATCCACGACCCGAAGTTCTGGATGCTCTTTGGCAAGCCGCTGCAAAATCTCTCGGGTACCATCATCCGACAGACCATCCGCGACAAGAACTTCCATTCCCCCTGAAGGACGCTTCTGTTCAAGGATTGATCGTACGCAGGCCTCAATATGTCGGCTCTCATTCCGACAGGGAATGATCACGGAAAGCATAGCAGTCCTTTCCCGCCTAGACGAGGTACTTGGGTGTAGATAAGATGGACACCCGATGAGCCTTGCGTCAGGACCATTCATGCAATGCGGCAAACAGCACAAGACCGACCAGGATCGGAACGGCAAGCATAGCTAGCAATCCTCCAAGTGCACCCACAATCGCATATTGAAATCCACCTATAACCACCCCCAATTCCTAACCTAGAATTGGTTTTGCATATGATGGCGCGGTCGAAGAGCCCGTACGACGCGATAGGTGTCCGTACCTTGCGTCAAGGCACGGTGCATCGGATCCTTACCCATCAGACGCATGACGAGACCCATCGGCGTGATAAGAAGATAATAAATGATCCCGAGTATGATTTTCGTATTGATCGCTCCGAGAACG
>JABMDK010000020.1:0-3112 GCA_015903995.1 Nitrospira sp. | reverse complement strand
TTGCGCATATGCTGACGCGGTCGGGGAGCTCGAACGACGCGATAGGTGTCCGTACCCTGTGTCAAGGCGCGATGCATCGGATCCTTACCCATCAGACGCATGATGAGACCCATCGGCGTGATCAGAAGATAATAAATGATCCCGAGTATGATTTTCGTATTGATCGCTCCGAGAACGTGGCCGACCTTCATCCATCCGCCATGAACCTGTTTCAAGCTCTGCGGAGCCATCGCACCCAGAACAATGAGCAGGCTCCCGAGAATCATCCCCCACCAGCGCGGCGATTCACTCCGGAACACAACAGGCCACAATCCGATTACCGTAAACACGCCTCCAACGAGGAGACCAAACTGCCGCAAATCCTTCGTAGTCGGCTGTTGACTTATTCGATCCATCGCGCAATCTCCTATCAGGCTGTTGAAAAAGTCCGCCAGCGGCGTTCTCGCGACGCTTAGAGACTCAACGTACGGCCCACAGTACGCTTGCTTGCTGCGGCCTTGCCGGACGGCCTTTTTGAACAGCCTGCGGGCTTTTGTGACATGGTCTTGGACTTCTGGGATCTACCGCTTTGCCCCAGTTGCAAAATAGTTTGTCAGATCCTCCTAATCAAGTTCGAATTCTTTTTGCCAGTTGGTATCGTTCTCCAACGGTTTCTGTTGCGTTTTATACAGGACGCAGTTTTCCAAGACGAGCACATCCATCTCAGTCCGCATAAAACATCGGTAGGCATCATCCGGGGTAGACACAATCGGCTCTCCTCGGACATTGAAAGAGGTATTCACCAGAACAGGATAGCCGGTTTGTGCTTCGAACGACTTGAGCAACCGGTAATAGCGGGGGTTGGTCTCTTCATGGACCGTTTGAATCCTGGCAGAGTAATCCAGATGCGTCACGGCGGGAATATCGGACCGTGGAACATTCAACAGATCAATCCCCCATAGATCAGACCGGTTGGCAGGCAGGGGAAGTCGCCGTTTCTCTGTGACCGGCGCCACCATCAGCATGTAGGGGCTATCGGTACTCATCTCGAAGAAATCCGACACCCGCTCGCGCAAAACTGATGGTGCAAATGGACGAAACGACTCGCGATACTTGATCTTCAGATTCATCACCGACTGCATCTTGGAACTCCTGGCGTCACCTAGGATACTTCGACCACCGAGCGCTCGCGGACCAAATTCCATCCGGCCCTGCAACCAGCCAACAACCTTCCCATCTGCGAGTTCTTTTGCTACCTGTTCATAAAGATGATCGTCGTCCAGCAATTCATACGGCGCCTCGGCCTGTTTGAGAAACTGTTCGATTTCGGCATTGGTATGTCGAGGTCCGAGATAACTCCCCTTCATTCGGTCCGTGCCCATCGCACGCCTCGGTTGCTCATCGTATCGATGCCAGGCAGTCAACGCCGCACCGACCGCCCCACCCGCGTCCCCGGCCGCAGGTTGAATCCAGATCCCCTTGAATGGACCTTCGCGTAGGATCCGCCCATTCCCCACACAGTTAAGCGCCACACCACCGGCCATACAGAGGTAATCAACTCCGGTCTCTCGATGCAGAGTCCTGGTCACGCGGAGCATGACCTCTTCGGTCACTTCCTGGACTGAACGGGCTAGATCCATCTCCCGTTGGGTCAACTTACTTTCAGGCTTTCGCGGGGGCCCACCAAACACCTCATTGAACTTGCCTCCTGTCATGGTCAAACCCGTGCAGTAATTGAAATAGTCCATGTTCAAGCGGAACGTCCCATCAGGCTTGAGGTCAAGTACGTGGTCATAGATTGCCTTGACGTATTTAGGTTCGCCATACGGGGCCAATCCCATCACCTTGTATTCGCCTGAATTGACCTTGAACCCTGTGTAGTACGTGAAGGCGGAATAGAGGAGCCCCAGGGAATGAGGAAACGGAATCTCCCACAGTGGTGTTAAGGAGTTGCCATCGCCGAGCCACGCAGACGTCGTGGCCCATTCCCCGACGCCATCCATACACAGAACGACAGCCTTCTCATAGGGTGACGGATAAAAAGCTGAGGCCGCATGTGACTCATGGTGCTCACCAAATAGCACCGGCGGGAGTTCAGATTTCTTCATCTCCGGAGCTAGTGCGACGAATTCCGTCGCAAGCAGGTTCCGGAGAAACAGCTTCTCCTTCAGCCACACAGGCATGGCCGCCACAAACGACTGGAGCCCCTTCGGAGCGAATGCCAGATAGGTTTCGAGTAAACGCTCAAATTTCACGAGCGGCTTATCATAGAAGACGATATACCGGAGGTCTCCAAGGGAGATTCTGCCCTCCTTCAAACAGTAGGTCACTGCATGAGAAGGGAAACCCGGATCATGCTTCTTTCGGGTAAACCGTTCTTCCTGGGCAGCCGCGATGATGTCTCCCTCACGAATGAGGCACGCCGCGCTATCATGATAGAAAGCCGAAATCCCAAGGATATGGCTCATACTCAACTCCGTAGAATATTTGTCAAACCAGTTTCAGATGTCGCGATTATGGATTCGGATCCATTTCAGCAAACACCCTCTCTCAGACACTAGATCGGTGGCCGTCATGCTAGATTGTAGCAGTTGGTATGTCCATACCCCCATACGAAGAAAAATAAGAACTTCCCCGTATCTATGCGATCAGCCGACACGTGAGATCGCTAACGGGACAACCCTAGCAGGATGCGGAAAAAGACCGCCAGCGGCGTTCTCGCATCGCTCAGAGGCTCAACGTACGGCCCAGAGTACGATTCGCCTCTTCGCTCGCTGCGGCCTTGCTGGACGGCCTTTTTGCGCATCCTGCATGGCTGTTCAACGTTGCCTCAAACCTCGAGATCCGTGACGGCGACAGGGGGCAGAATGAGTTTTTCCGCAGTCTGCTAGAGACATTTAGAACAGGGTGTAAATAAATGGCGCGACTGCGGACCCCTGTGTCAGCACAATCAACGTACCGAACAAGAGCAGAACCACCAAAATCGGCAACAGCCAAAACTTTTTCCGCTCTTTCATGAAGGCCCAGAGTTCCATGACAAACCCGCCCATGACGTCCCTCCATTACTTTTCGCCAAAAAAGACTGCAATAGATTCAGCTCGCCCACGCAGCACCAAACATGACAACGGATCTT
>JABMDK010000002.1:285932-288299 GCA_015903995.1 Nitrospira sp. | reverse complement strand
ACAACGGCCAGTTGCCCCAGGGAGAACTATTGCGATTGGGCCTCAGCCGGCTGAGGCTTTGGGGAAGGCGGCGGAGTGATGAACACAAAAAAGCCCTCCGCTACTGGGTCCGGCATAACAGCCAATATTCCCAAAGTCATGATTTTGACCGTGAGGCTATTCGTTATCGAACGTCGGCTCCAATCCGTGATCCGCTCCCTCCCCTGCTCTGTAAAATGCGCACGCACCGACCAGTAGTACAGTGAAGAAGGCTCCAGAGCGGTCTCGAGCTTGTGAGTAGGTTGGTCGAGATTCGTTCGGCTGTACACCAAGGTGTCGGGGCCCAATCGTCCGGACCGCCAAATCTTCAGATCATATGTGACGTTGGAACCAGGAAACGTCTCCCAGCTCATGGTCGGCTGGAGGGAGTCGACTCTGCTTTGCGCCAGGATGAGGAATTCAGCTGGAAGGCGGGGCGAAAGACCGAGAAAGTCATCCCAACTGTATTTGGCTCGGATATCCTTCTCATGGACAGTTTTGTGGCCAAAATGATCCGGGGACTCTCCAGGATAATACCGCTGAAGTCCTTTCAGATGCACATCCAAGAAGAGACCGCTATCAGTGACCCGGTCAGGAAAGGGATACAGGAGGAAATACTCCGTGATGATTTGTTCAGCCAAACGCTCAGTAGCTTGCTGCACTTCCTGGCGGAACCGTATGGCCTGATTCGCTGTCCAGCCGTCAAGCAATAGTGCCGGTCCGAACTTGTCGATCACGACACGATCATCAAGGAGAGTCTGATCGACGGTTCGGATGAGCTGCACACGCGCTGAGAGAGTCAGCACTCGATGAGGATTTACCATATACTCTGCTGGAACCAAATTAACGGTGAGGTCCTGAATCTCCAGCACGGTATCAATGCCGTCATTTCTGGCAGTGGCATAGCGGGACTGGTGTTGGGGCCCTTCCTGCACGATTGTGGATAGTTGGGTAAGTGCGTAACCATGCGCTTGGGCGAAGGCTGTAAGGTGCTGCGTCAACGCCTGATTCAGGTCCAGTTCGGCGACAATGCTTTGGAAGGCCCTATCTGCATTTTGCCACGACTCTGACGCCACTGCACCGTAGAAAGCTCCTCCAACGAGACCGATTGCTGCACCTGCTGGAACCATAATTGGGGCCATATATGAACCATGCGCACCGACTCCTGCTCCCACCGCAGCAAACAGACTTGCGCCTTTCCAGATGTTACTCAGTCGTCCCGTACCAGGGGAGCCGAACGCTTGCTGCCCCTCTGTGGTGGTGGCTACCACTCCAATCTGGCCCAGTTGCTGCTGCAGTGATTCGGGGAGCGGAGAGGGTGGAGGGGTATGGGCACAGCCTTGCAGTGTGATGAGAAGGATGATTCCGATCAGATGAACCCTCGCTCGTGTAGGCCGCGGCAACTTCATTACTGACCCTCCTGAATCATGTCTCTGACCTCATGCCAATTACTCCCCAATACTCCATCCAGCATCCATTGTCGCGTTTCCCTGGATCCTCCTTAAGGATCAAGTCAGACATAATTTACTTCGGCTGAGGAAATCATCCTCGTTTTAGCTACCCGTTGCCTTCTGCTCCTCAACGTTCCGGCCAACGATCTCATGGACCCCACCAGCCACCAGATGCTGAATGAGGTTGTAAAAGATAATCGGGACCATGACCCGGGGATAAGCGGCAAGGACGAGCGACGCTAAGACGAGCCCGGTCCCATTGTTATTCATCCCCAATCCATACATGAGCGAGACCCGCTCAGCGTCATCGACCTTAAACAGTCGACTCAATCCATAGCCAGCGGAAAAGGCCGTGACGCAGAGGCCCGCGGTGATGGCCAGCGTCACCGCCAAGAAATCGTAATCTCGGTCAGCGACTGCTTGAGGAAGGGATACCGATCCATTCGAGTAGTTCAGCAGCAGTAAGACAACGGCATTGGTCAGTTTGATGAACGGCATGATGGCTGTCAGTCTTGCTTCAGGCACGATGAAGCGCGCCACTAGGCCCAGCAGCGAGGGCAACACGATCCAGAGCCCCAGGAACGCTCCCGAGCCATACGCGGCAAGGGTGTGGATGACCTGCTCATATTCCTCCGTGGCCATCTCCCCGAAGGTATAGAGTGCGATCGGTGTCAGGACTGGGCTGAGCAGGGTCGAAGCGAGGACTAGTCCCAAGCTGAGCGCCAGATTGCCATTGGAGTTCTGGGCCCAGGCGCTTGAGGCTCCGGCAATGGGCATGGCCGCGACCAACGCCAGCCCCACGAGGATGTGTTGGGCTTCCTCCGGCTCATACCACAACCGCATGATGAGGGTGACCAGAAAGATATAGGCCATGGGGATGATGAGATTGGCGGTGAGC
>JABMDK010000002.1:276623-285832 GCA_015903995.1 Nitrospira sp. | reverse complement strand
ACAACGTATTGCGATCGATCGAGCCACCGGTTCCGGAGACCGTCCCGGTCTGCCCACTGCCTCCCACACCCTTGATCATCGTATAGCCCTTGATCCCCAGGTTCTGAAACAGGGCGAGGATTTCCTCTTCAAGTTTCTCCCCACAAACAATCTGCAGCATCTTCATGATCGTGCTCCTGGACCGTTGTGCCGTTGGCCGGCCGGTCCTTGATAGGGTGGTCTTCCTGCCAGGCTATGGTGTGCGGCCACTTTCTGACAGCGCATGCCGTGCTCACACGACGAGGCAGAAATCGGGGTCAGCGTCAGATATCCGGGGGTGAAGTCAGGTCCCGATGTGAGTGCCCTCGTCTTTCTGTGAAGCATGCCAATTACGGAAGATAGCCCAAGACATCCTCCTCACGAACGAGCACCAACGCTTCCTCGTCGCCCTCCACTTCTCTGGCGGCGTGTTTATCATACAGGATGCGTTCGCCCGGCTTGAGGGTGGTCTTCACAAAGGTCTTCTTCTTGACCTTTGCCTTCGAATCCTTGTCCTCGACAAAGCGGCCAGCCCCCACGGCGAGGACCTCTCCCTCCTCCGGTTTCTCTTGCGCGCTGTCCGGGATGATAATGCCGCCGGCGCTCTTCTCGCTCGGTTCGCCGGTCCGGATCAAGACCCAATCGTGCAATGGTTGTAATTTCATCGACGTCCGTCCTTTCATTCACGCGTGGAGTGTACCAGCGGTGTCTACAAGACACATCAGAACGCTATGCCGACATGCGGCATCAGCTTAGCACGTCTGTCCTAGGAGGAACAAAACCATGGTCTTGAGTGTGTCTTAGACCGGGTTCTGTGTTCACGCACGGCTCCCGCGTACACATGGAGTCGGCTCTCCTCACCTGCTACCCCGCCGCCCCTTGCCTCATGCCTCCGGCCGATATGCAGTCATCACCGATCAGCCCTTCAGGCCTCCGATCACTCGTGGTCCCTTACGCCTCCTGTTCGCGCACAAACTGCCGCGCGCGACGCAGGTCGTCGTGCCTGCACAGTTTCAGCTCCAGCAGCAGATGCTCCAACGCAGCAACCCGCGCCGTCACCTCCGGCAGCACAATATCGATCCGCTCCGTCAACTCCTCCAACCGGAGGCTGAGTCCGGATTCCGTACTGTTCTTCGCCGCAGCCTTCGTCGCGCGCCCGCGGGGTGGGCGTCGTCTCTTCGGACTCCGAGTCTTCTTCTTGACTGGCATCGCATTCCTCCTGGTTACCGGCACCTCTCATTGCCCGCGGCCGATCGGCCAAGCCCCATTTTTGATGGAGAAGGGAGAGTCGCTACGCCCGCCCACCGCGGCCGGTTGAAAGATAGGGACCTCAACCTCCGTCCACTCGGGCCAGATGCGCCCTTCTCCAAACGGAGAATTCTTTCCGACTCCTACTCGTTTCAAAAAGCCACGATGGTGCTCGAACGTCGCGAGCCCTTCACGCCAACCGTCTCGTTTCCTGGAGGGCCTAACGTAAGCTGCTTCTGACCGAAGCAAAGGGGTCGGACCGCTTACCTGTGCCACAATAGAAACTCATTACCCCATGGTCAACACCACACGACAGCGGGCCTTGCCGCTCAACATCCGGTCGTAGGCGGCCGCCGCCTGTTCCAACGGGAATGTCTCCACCATCGGACGGATGCCGGTCAGGGCGCAGAAGTTGAGCGCATCCTCTGAGTCACGGGCACTGCCTGACGGCCATCCCTGAATCGTCCGGCGTGCGCCGATCAATTGAAGCGGTGTCACCGTCATGGGATCAGTCGACGCCCCAAGAACAATGAGCTTTCCGCCGACCCCCAAGCCGTCGATCATGTCCGACATGGCTTTACCGCTCGGCGCCGTTGCCAATATCACGGCGGCTCCACCGAGACTCGCCAGTTCCTTCGCCGGATCAGTTGTTTCGGCATCCAAGTAGCGCTCGGCTCCCAACTTTAAGGCGAGCGTGGCTTTGGCCCAATAGCCACCGTGTGAAAGCCCATCTTATTGGCAAATTGCACCCCAAGATGGCCGAGTCCTCCGAGCCCCTGAACGGCCACCAAATCGCCCGCCTTGGCTCCGCTGTGACGCAAGCTATTGAACGTCGTGATCCCGGCGCAGAGAATCGGCGCCGCTTCCGTTGGCGTCAACACATCAGGGATGGCCGCCAACGCTTCCGTACGCGCAATGAGGTACTCCGCATACCCGCCATCCTCATGGAAGCCGGTCACGAGGAATTTCCGGCAACCAAAAAAATCGCCACGATGACAAGGAGCACAGTGGCCACAATGGCCGCCGTGCCACCCCACTCCGACACGCTGGCCTTTCTCCCAGGCAACCACCCCTGCACCGACTGCATCAATCACGCCCGCCACCTCATGCCCCGTGACGCGTGGATAGTGGAGGCCCGGCCAATGGCCTTCTTTGGCAAACATGTCACTATGGCAAATCCCACAGGCTTGTACTTTCACACGGACGGTGTTGGGCTTGGGTTCTGGCACCGGCCCATGGACAATCTTGAACGGACCTCCTGGTGCAGTGATCTGCACGGATGTCATGACTGTCATCAAAGCCTCCTTCGCTGGCAGAATATCGAAAAGTTCACAGGTGGCACCAGAACAGGCTTGTTGCCCTTGGCTTAGTGCCGACTCGGTGCCTTGCCAAAGATGTGAACTCTTGGTCCATTTGACAGGGCGATTACTTGGTCCTCCTCCAGTTCGCCGCCTAAAACCCATTCAAACAGTCGCTTCGCGTCATTCAGTTCTGGGTCTTTGGGGAAACCGTACTGCTCCTTCTGCATCGGTTCATCATAGAGACCGATGCAACCATGGGAAGCGGGATAACCGGGCAAGTCACGACCGTGAATCCAGTAGGAGACGCCGTCGCGATTCACATGAAACTTAAGCGCATAATTCATTGGATATGGACGGTCCGTGCCTTGAACTGTATAGAGACAGGACTGATGGGCGCGGTGCGCGGCAGTGAGGCGAAATTCCCCGGTTGGCGTTTCATCATGACCGTTCCCTGAGGCGATCGGCACAGCAAATCGCAGGATGCCGTATTCATAGGCACCAAGAAATTGCTCGGATAGACTGATGAGGATGAACTGTCTGTCCTGTTCCGCTGCGAAATACAACAGCGGCAGTGGCGCAAAGTACTCCACCTCCTCGATCTGCTTCGGGACCTTGATGGACACCCCGGCGTGGACATGGCGTCGATCGATTCGATTGAATCGCGCGACATGGACCCACTGTTCGCCAAAGAGCGTTTCCAACGATTCGCCGACACGGAGCGTCCGGCACTCCCACTGCACCGTCTCATCGCTGGGATAATTCATCTCGCATGGGCTATGGCGTTTCGACGTCGATTCGGAATGAATGAAGGCTGGAACAAGAAGGACCATGGCGAGGAGAACACTCCAACCCAATCGCGAGACCGCTCCGGACATAATGGACGTATGTGCTGCTATGACCAGTATTGCGACGCCTTCATATAGCCGAACAGCATGTCGCGTCGTGCCAAAACCCCCACCAGCTTGTTGTTCCGCACGACCGGAACACGGGTCAGATAACGATCTTGGAACAGGTCGGCCACCTGAGCCAGCGTTTGATCCTCCGTCACGGTCACAGGATGGGCCGACATGATCTCAGTGACAAGAACCTTTCGAAGATCACGCCCGTCCAACATGGCCTGGAGGAGATCGTATTCCGTCACAATCCCGACCAAAGTGCCATCTTCTTCCACGATCGGAAGACTCCCAAAGTTCCGATGGGTCATCATGTGGGCGATCGTTGACGCATCAGTGCGCGAGCTGCATCGTGTGACGGCGTCCTGCATCAGCTGTCCCACCGTCAAGGTCTTCGGATCGCAGGCCTTCAGGAAGAATTCGGTTTGTCTCATACGCTCCTCCCTGTTATCGTTTGCCGCCAGTGGCAAGATAGGTTCGCAAGACATCGCGTCTCGCGATGATACCGACCAATTTATTCTTGTCATCCACCACCGGGACGCGAACCAGATCACTTGCGCGCAGCACATGGACCAATGTTCCGAGCGTTGTTTCCGGCCGGACTGAGTACGGGTTGGAGGTCATCATGTCCTTTGCCGAGACAGTACCGAGCTGATGACCATCGTCGACGGCCGCCAGTAGGTCATGCTCGCTGACGATACCGGCCAGTTTGCGCCCGTTCTCCAGGACCGGCACCGCTCCGAACCCTTCGATCATGAGCGACGCGATCACGTCCCCCTTCGTCCCCAGACGGACGGACTGCACTTCTTTCTCCATGACTTGACCGACGGTCATGGAATCAAAGTCTTTGACTTTGACGACCTTATCCTTCTTTGCCTTTTTCGTCTTTTTCATCGTCCCTCCTTAGACGCAGCTATCCCCCAGAACACGTCCTTTCACCGGCCGCCTGCGATACGACTCCCAATTCATCCTTGAGGCTGCCCATCATCCCGCTAACCTGACGATCACGTTGAGCCGGCTTAACTGACGCGAATCACCACAGTGAGTCATCGGCTCCTGCTGCAAAACGCCACAGCACCTCAAAGAGATAAATGAGCACCTCCCCCCATAACTCATTGGGAGAGGGCCCACTCTTCTTCCAGATGACGTCTTCTCATAGGCACATCCAATGCAGTTCTGATACCTGAAATCATCTATACTTCCTGTCCATCACGAACGAAAGGAATCAGTTATGCGAATTGTCTGTGCCGTTGATGGGTCGGAACACTCACAATGGGGTATTCAGGCACTCGAAGCGCTTGCGAGTCGAGAGCCGGAACAGGTAACGCTCCTGCATGTCGTCGACAAGCCGGCTCTCCAAGCACTCGCTGGGAAGAATCCCCTCCAGGAGCGCCGAGCACTCGCCGCCATGGAAAAGGCCGGTGGCATTGTTCTTCGAGATGCCGCGCGATCAGCACGCGTAGCCCTCGGTCAAGCCGCCACGGCTCCACGCTCAACCATCCAAACTATCTTGGCTCATGGTCCATTGGCGAAGACCATCGCCAGAGAAGCGCGTCGCGTGAAGGCGGATCTGATCATCATGGGATCTCGAGGACTCAGCGATATTCAAGGGTTCTTACTGGGAAGCATTTCGCGCCAAGTTGCCTCGATGGCACCCTGTTCTGTGTGGGTCGTGAAACAACCCACACAGAAACTTCTCCATGTCACCCTGGCCGTCGACGACTCCAAACATTCGCGGGCCGCCGCGAAGTTTCTACGATCCTATCTTCTTCCGGAGACCGCCACCGTCACGATTCTCTCTTCAGTGGAGAGCCCAGTCACAGATCTTGCCGCCCGCTACTTATCCGAATCGCAACTGGCCGAATTGACGAAGCAGGTCATGGAGGGGACCGCCTCGTTCGTCAACAGTCTACGGAACGCGTTCATCAAAGATGGCTTTCTCGTCGTGACGCAGGTCCGGATGGACCACGTCATCGACACCATCGTCAAACACATAGAAGCCAATCGTGACGAGCTCTTGGTCATCGGATCTCGCGATTTGACGAAGAGCGAGCGACTCTATCTCGGAAGTGTCTCCGAAAGTGTGCTCAGACATGCTCCCTGCTCAGTGCTCATCGTGCGAGGCGCCCGTGTCTGACATCCGTTATCAGGACATTCACCAGTTGCCGATTGAGGAGGTGCTGAAGCGGCTGGAAACCAGCAACGGTGGTCTGTCTTCCGATGGCGCTCAACGGCGATTGGCTCACTACGGCCCGAATGTTCTTGTCGAGCCGGGGCACTATTCATTGATTCGAGGGTTCCTCCACCAGTTCACCCACTTCCTGGCCATTCTGCTCTGGATCGCTGCTGCTCTGTCTTTCACGGCAGAATTCATGAAGCCAGGCGAAGGGATGGCCACGCTCGGCTGGGCGATCCTCGGTGTGATCGTCATCAATGCCATCTTTGCCTTCTTTCAGGAATACAAAGCGGAGCGCGCGGTGCATGCCCTCCATCGCCTCCTCCCTGCCAGGGCATGGGTGCTGCGAAGCAACCAACCAACTGACGTGTCGCGGAGCGAGATCGTACCGGGTGACGTGCTCCTGATTGAGGAGGGTGAACAAATCCCTGCCGACGCCCGGCTCATCGAAGCAACCGACATGCGAGTCGACCTGTCCTCTCTCACGGGCGAATCCCGACCGAAGCGGCGAACAGCGGAGCCGGTGGCTGATGGACATCTCCTGGACATTCCCAATCTCGTCTTCGCCGGCACCCCCGTGCTCTCCGGCAGAGGTCGCGCGGTGGTATTCGCCACGGGCATGCAGACGGAATTCGGCAAGATCGCCCGCCTCTCCACGGGAGTGGAGACAGGCCTCAGCCCTCTGCAGAAAGAAATCGTGAAGGTCACCCACGTGGTCGCGCTGCTGTCGCTCGCGATGGGTGGAACCTTTTTCGCCATCGGCATCTCCATGGGCTTGGGTTTCTGGATCAGCGCGATCTTTGGAATCGGCATCATCGTGGCAAACGTGCCGGAAGGACTGCTGCCCACGGTGACGCTGGCCTTGGCCCTGGGCAGCCAGCGCATGGCCAAACGCCACGCGCTCATTAAGCAACTGACATCCGTGGAAACCTTGGGCTGCACCACCGTGATTTGCACGGATAAGACGGGGACACTGACCGAGAACCGGATGCGCGTGGCTCGTTTCTACATGGACCATCTCGAAATCGAGGTGCAGGAAAGCTGTTTGGTGATAGCCGGACGCGTGACCAGCGCAATCGAGGCCCAGGAGTATGCGCCGCTTTTCGACGCGATCATCCATTGCCACAATGCCAAGCGCGTGCGAAAAACCGGCGGCCGTCCCATCGTGACAGGAGATCCGACCGAAGTAGCCCTAGTCGAGTTTGCACTTGGCCACGGACTTCTCCACCATGACCCATTGCCCCGGATGGGCGAGCTCCCGTTCGACGCGGACCGGAAACGCATGACCACCCTCCATTGGCGTGAAGGCCAACTTGTGGCTTTCGTGAAGGGAGCGCCGGAATCGCTGATGCCCCTCTGCAATCAGATTCGCCACCAGGGCGTTCGCTCGCCGATGAGTCAGGAAGACCGTCAACGGATCATGGCACAAAGCCGTACCTTTGCGCAGCAAGCCTATCGAGTCCTGGCTGTGGCCATGCGTGACATTGAGCAAGGTATCGAGAAGCTGGACATTGAGCAGGTGGAACAGAACCTGACCTTCCTCGGCCTCGTCGCCATGATGGACCCGCCGCGCCACGAAGTGCCAGAAGCCATTGCTCGCTGCCGCCAAGCCGGCATCCGCGCCATCATGATCACCGGCGACCATCCCCTCACGGCTCTGGCCATCGCCCGCCAGATCGGGCTGGCGCCGAAAGAGACCCCCACCGAGCCGGACGGATACTGTCCCGTCATCGAAGGGCACCAGGTCGAAACGATGAGCGACGACGCGCTACGCCGGCTCCTCACACCCACCAATCCCGGCGAGCCCGAGCCGGTCTTTGCGCGCATGGCACCTCGGCACAAGATGCGGATCGTATCCACACTCAAAGAGATGGGCGAGGTGGTCGCAGTCACCGGTGACGGATTTTCACAACATTACCTTCGTCAAGGAGGGGAATCCATCATGCGGATCTTATGTGCGGTCGATGGGTCGGAGCATTCCCAGTGGGGGGTCCAGGCGCTCGAGGCGTTTGCCAGCCGCGAACCCGAACAGGTCACGTTGCTTCACGTTGTGGATAAGCCGGCTCTCCAGGCCGCTCAGAACAAGAACCCCGTCGCGGCGAAGCGTGCCGTTGCCGCCATGGAGAAGGCCGGAACCATGATCCTGCGCGATGCAGCGCGATCAGCTCGCCTCGCCCTTGGGCAAGCTGCCACGGGGCCACACACCACAGTTCACACCGTCCTCGCACACGGCTCGCTCCCCCATACCATTGCGAAAACGGCCAGGCGGTTGAAGACCGACCTGATCCTGATGGGATCCCGTGGCCTGAGCGACATTCAAGGGTTCTTGTTGGGAAGCGTCTCTCGGCAGGTGGCTTCAACCACTCCCTGTTCCCTATTGGTCGTTAAACAGCCGATGCCGAAACTTCTCCATGTCGCCCTTGCGGTCGATGACTCCAAACCGTCACGTGCCGCCGCGCGGTTTCTCCGTTCTCGCATTCTTCCCGAAGCCGCCACCGTCACGATTCTGACCTCAGCTGCAAGTCCCGTCACGGACTTCGCCGCACGTTACCTCTCCGAGACACAACTGGCCGAATTGAAACGACCGGTCATGGAACGTGCAACCACGTTGGTCAATGCCCTGCGGGACGAGTTCATCAAAGAAGGCTACCCCGTCGTCACACAGATCCATATGAATCACGTAATCGATACCATCGTGAAATCTGTTGAGGCCAATCGTGACCAGCTGCTGGTGATCGGCTCTCGCGATTTGACCAAGAGCGAGCGGCTCCATCTCGGCAGCGTGTCCGAAAGCCTGCTGAGACATGCCCCCTGCTCGGTGCTTATCGTGCGAGGCGCCCGTGCCTGATCTCGACGGGCCACACCTCCACCAGCTGACAATGAGTGAAATCTTCACGCATCTGGGAACCAGAGAAGGCGGCTTGTCGCCTGAAGAGGCGCAGCAGCGGCTCAGTCGGTATGGCCCCAATGTTCTCAAGGAGCCGGGGCACTATTCATTGATTCGAGGGTTCCTCCACCAGTTCACCCACTTTCTGGCCATTTTGCTCTGGGTCGCCGCCGCCCTCGCGTTCACGGCAGAATTCATGAAGCCCGGCGAAGGGATGGCCACGCTCGGCTGGGCGATCCTCGGTGTGATCCTCATCAACGCCATCTTTGCCTTCTTTCAGGAATACAAAGCAGAGCGCGCGGTGCATGCCCTCCATCGCCTCCTCCCTGCCAGGGCGTGGGTGCTGCGAAGCAACCAACCACACGACGTGTCGCGGAGCGAGATCGTACCGGGTGACGTGCTTCTGATTGAGGAGGGAGAACAAATCCCTGCCGACGCCCGGCTCATCGAAGCGACCGACATGCGGGTCGATGTTTCCTCTCTCACGGGCGAATCCCGACCGAAGCGGCGAACAGCGGAGCCTGTGGCCGATGGACATCTCCTGGACATTCCCAATCTCGTCTTCGCCGGCACCCCCGTGCTCTCCGGAAGAGGTCGGGCGGTGGTGTTCGCCACGGGCATGCAGACGGAATTCGGCAAGATCGCCCGCCTCTCCACGGGAGTGGAGACAGGCCTCAGCCCTCTGC
>JABMDK010000002.1:273219-276523 GCA_015903995.1 Nitrospira sp. | reverse complement strand
GCCCGAGCCGGTCTTTGCGCGCATGGCACCTCGGCACAAGATGCGGATCGTATCCACACTCAAAGAGATGGGCGAGGTGGTCGCAGTCACCGGTGACGGTGTCAACGACGCCCCGGCCATCAAGAAAGCCGATATCGGTATTGCGATGGGTATCGCCGGAAGCGACGTGGCGAAAGAAACGGCGGACATGATTTTGCTCGACGACAACTTTGCCACCATCGTCAACGCCATTGAAGAAGGTCGTGCCGTCTACGCCAACATCCGAAAATTTTCCACCTACGTGCTGGCAAGCAATGTGCCTGAAATCGTGCCTTATCTGGCATTCGGCTTGTTCGGGATTCCACTCGCCCTCACGGTCCCGCAAATCCTGGCAGTGGATCTAGGGACCGACATGGTTCCAGCCTTGGCGCTGGGTGCCGAAAGTCCAGACGCCGACATGATGGCAAGACCGCCGCGCCCGCGCACGGAACGGTTGATGAATCTTCCGCTCCTCCTGCGCGCCTATGTCTTTTTGGGCCTGATTGAAGCAGGGGTCGCCATGGGTTCATTCTTTTTATTGCTCCTGACACAGGGGTGGACCTGGGGCATGCCGCTCGAGTGGTCCGACCCGCTCTACAAACAAGCGACCACCGCCACCTTCGCCGCCATCGTCGTCGCCCAGGTGGCAAACGTGTTTGCCTGCCGCTCCGATCATCTCTCAGCAACCCGACTCGGCTGGTTCAGTAACCCACTCATCCTATGGGGTATCGTCACGGAACTGACCATCCTTGCGCTCATCACCTATACACCGATTGGAAACGAGATCTTCGGAACCAGCTCTCTGGTTCTTCGGACCACTGGTACTCGGAGCTCTGACACTCTTGTTGGCGGAGGAGGGCCGAAAATTCATCGTGAACCGGCGCAATCGCCACGTTCATACTGAGACCGGAATCACCCAGGCAACGAGTGCAACATGACCACTGACCCCCAGGACCTCACGCCTTCCGTTTCCATGACGGAAGTCGTTCCACGCCAGACCGCGGCTGCACCGGCATATCGACATTCCGATTCGCCGTCTGAGCAGGACTTTCCGGCTTCACTCATCCAGCTCACTGCACGATCGAAACGAACTCGTCTATCCTGGTTGACTGGCATTGTGACCATCATGGCCGTTGGCGGAGGAGGACTATGGTACTGGTTGGCCTCCGGCCCTCCTCCTATTCACTACAAGACAGCCGTGGTCGATCGAGGCCCGATCACGGCAATCGTGACCGCAACCGGTACGATCAATCCGGTGATCTCCGTCCAGGTCGGCAGCCAAGTTTCCGGCAAAGTTGCGCAATTGTTTGCTGACTTCAACTCCAAGGTTGTGAAGGGACAGGTCCTGGCGCAGATCGATCAAAAACCCTTCAAGGCCCGCTTGAGCCAAGCACGTGCTGCCGTCAAGAGCGCCAAGGGGAACCTCCGCAAGTCAAAAGTCCTAGCCATACAACGCAAGCGGGAATTCGATCGCATGGCGGGGCTGCGACCGCAGGCGTTCGTCTCACAGGCAGACGTGGACATCGCCGAAACAAACTACCGGGAGGCCACAGCCAATGTGGAGGTTCTGCAGGCACAACTGGATCAGGCTCAGGCGGCGCTCGCTTCAGCGGAATTAGATCTCGGCTATACCACGATCTACTCGCCGGTGAGCGGCATCGTGGTCTCTCGAAACGTGGATGTCGGCCAAACCTTAGCTGCGGCCTTCCAAACACCCATCCTGTTCGTGATCGCCCAGGACCTGACGCAGATGCAGGTCAATGCAAACGTCAGTGAATCCGACATCGGCGGGGTCAAAGAAGGGACGGAAGCCAACTTCCGTGTGGATGCCTATCCCAAACAATTCTTCGACGGTGTCGTGACGCAGGTGCGCAACGCGCCGATCAATATTCAGAACGTCGTCACCTATGACGTGGTCATTACCGTGGGCAATCCTGAATTGAAGTTGAAACCGGGCATGACGGCAAACGTCACAATCGTGACCGCGCGGAAAGAACATCCCCTCCGTGTCCTCAACGGCGCTCTACGATTTAGAATGCCCAACGTCCCGATCGACAGGAAAGCCACACGCGTCTGGCTGTTGGATCCCAATCACCAACCTCGCCAAGTAGAGGTCTCAACGGGCATCGCCGATTCTCTCTTTACGGAAATCGTGTCGGACACGTTGCGCGAAGGAGATCCCGTCATTCTTGGGATTGAAACAGATGAAGAACAGTCCAAGAAACAACTGCCTCCTGGTTTCGAGCCGGGTCGAGGGATGAGATGACCAGGCGGTCCGGCGTTGGTCTTTCTCGTCCATCCAGTCTATCGAGTCTATCTGGTGTGGAGACCGATAGAATTGGATGGCTACGACCGACCGGCTAGACCTGATAGACAAAATAGACCAGACAGACCACTCACCCTTCTGTCGGCCTTCCGGATACTCAGACGCAATCCGTTGAGAGCCGGATTGACCATGCTGGGCATCATCATTGGCATCGGCGCGGTCGTTGCCATGGTCAGTCTGGGCCAAGGTGCCACAGCCTCCGTCCAGGCCGAAATTTCAAGCCTCGGATCCAATGTGCTGATCATCGTCCCGGGAGCAACCACGATCGGCGGGGTCCGCGGGGGACTCGGCTCCATTTCGACCCTAACCGTCGAGGATGCAGAGGACATCGAAAAGAAGGTCGTCGGTGTCACGACGGTGATGTACGGCACGCGATCGGTCCTTCAAGTGATTAGAGAGAACAAAAACTGGAGTACGGTCGTCTTTGGAACCACTCCCGTCTTTCCCGATATTCGAAGTTGGCCCATCGCCGAAGGAAACTTCTTCACACAGTCAGACCTGGATTCGGCCGCCAAAGTCGTTGTCTTGGGGAGAACCGCAGTCCAAAACCTGTTTGAGGTGGGTGAAGAAGTGATAGGAGGCGAGATCCGTATCAGAAACGTCTCACTTCGGGTCATCGGGGTCCTGGCGCCCAAAGGCCAATCCATCACGGGCCAGGATCAAGATGATTTTGTGGTACTCCCCTTCTCGACCGCCGAACGAAAAGTCTTTGGAACGAAGTTTCTGGGAACCGTCGGCATCATTCTGGTGGCAACCACAACCCGTGACGACATCCCCGCCGCTGCGGACGACATCAAGGACCTGTTACGGACAAAGCATCGGTTGCACCAAACCGAGGAAGACGACTTCACGATCCGCACGATGGAGGACATTGCGAAGACCATCGCCGGCACAAGCCGGACGATGATGGTCATGTTGATGAGCATCGCCTCGATTTCATTGATCGTCGGCGGCATCGGC
>JABMDK010000002.1:238188-273119 GCA_015903995.1 Nitrospira sp. | reverse complement strand
ATCGGCATCGCCCGGCTGCTCACCACCATGATCGGATGGCCGACCATCATTAACACCCAAGCGGTGCTCGCTGCGTTTCTCTTCTCGCTCGTCGTCGGACTGTTCTTCGGCCTCTATCCGGCGAATAAAGCCTCGAAGCTGAATCCGATCGAAGCATTGAGATACGAGTGAGAAGGCTCCAAACCTACCGGTGAGTATTCGGCTATATGGTGAGCACGACCTCCACCTCGCCGGTTCGACGGGCTACCCGTACCGCCACTTCGTTCTCATGACGATCGAGCACCAAGTCGAGACGCGCACTTCCGACCGAGAGGTTCCTAATCTCGACTCGCTCGAGGAACGGCGGAAGCACGGGACGGATGAAGCTCACCAGACGACGAGTGCCATCGATCTGTAAGCCCAGACAAGCTTGGAGCAGCAGGAACCCGGCACCAGCCGCCCAGGCTTGCGGCGAGCAGGCAGTCGGATAGAGCGTGGGGCCTTCACCTGGCCGTCGAGCAAATCCGCAAAATAGCTCCGGCAACCGATGGAGCTCGATGAACAAGCTGGCATCGAAGATGCCGGTCAAGACCTTCATGGCACCTTGCTTGTCGCCGTACGCCGCCATACCGGCGGCAATCATAGCGTTGTCGTGAGGCCACACCGACCCGTTATGATAGGACATGGGATTGTAGCGTGCCTCCGATGTGGCGAGCGTTCGGATGCCCCATCCACTGAAAAAGTCCTCGGTCAGCAATGTTTGTGCTGTCCGCATTCCATGCCCCTGTTCGGCAATGCCTCCAAAGAGGCAATGGCCCGCATTGGAGGAGCGTACACGGCAAGGCCGTCTCCGCCCGTCCAGAGCCAAGGCATAGGCGTTGAGCTCCTCGCACCAGAAGGCTCGCTCAAATCGCTCTCTCAGTGAGTCCGCTTCTTTCAGTAAACGATCGGCGTGATCGAAATCCCCCAGCAGGCGAGCCAGATCTGCTGCCGTTCGTTTGGCTCGATACACGTAGGCCTGCACCTCGCACAGCGCAATCGGTCCGTCTGCGGCTGTCCCATTGGCATGAAAGACGGCATCGTGGGAATCTTTCCACCCTTGGTGTACCAGTCCCTTGGCGGTCTGCCTGGCATAGGTCGTGAACCCCATACCAGTTGGATCGCCGTACTGATCGATCCACTGGAGAGCGAGCCGGATATGCGGCCAGAGTGTTGCAAGAAACCGGCGATCGCCGCTCCGTTCGTAGTATGCACCGGCCAGGACAATAAACAGTGGTGTGGCATCGACACTCCCGTAGTACTTGCCGAAAGGGATTTCACCGAGCGCCGCCATCTCGCCCTGGCGGGTCTCATGCAAAATTTTCCCAGGCTCTGCATCCTGCTCTGGTCGAACTTCCGTAGCTTGTGTCGCCGCCAAAAACCCCAGGACGCCCCGCGCGACGGCCGGATTCACCCAGAGCATCTGCAGCGCGGTGATGATGCCATCTCGGCCGAACGGCACGCTGAACCAGGGCACTCCGGCGTAGGGATAGAATCCCTGCGGAGTCTCCGAAATCAACATGTGCAGATCAGCAATCGACCGGTTCAACCAGTGATTGAATTGCTCGTTCGATGTGTAGACGTGGGCATCGGCAGCTTTGGCTTTCTGTAACGTGTGGTGAGCCTCACTCTGGGCTCGATCATACGAGAGAAAGACCCGACTCCGCCGTGGCTTGATTTCACACGACATCGCGATTTCCCACGTCATATCCGCATGTGGAAGGACACGCGCCTCGATCCGCAATCCATCGGACGTCACCCGCTTCGGCGTTGGAGAGCAGCGGATATGGGTTCGACGGATGGTCTCATCAAGTCCTTTGTACCCCAATACCAGTCCTGCCTTCGATCGAACAGTGTTGAGCCTCGACCCGCGACGAAGCCGCTGTCGGCCTCTCGCTTCGAAGAGATCGGCGAAATCCGCATCTATGGCGATCGTCAGCACAAGGGGGAAGGCCCGGACCCCGTAGTTATGCACCTGGATGCGCTCGTGACAAGTCCCTTGCCAGAGAAACCGGGTACGGCACAGATGGAGGGTACCGCGTGGCACAGGCCGTTGCTCGTCCAGCATCAGGTCAGGATTGGTCAGGTCGATCCGCACGAGCGCGTTGTCCTCTTTCACCATGGCGCTGAGCAACATCGGGCGCTGCTCCCCGAGCGAAAGCTCGAATCGGGACAGGAACCGTGTTCCTTCATGATAGAGCCCCTGCGGTCCCGGGAGGACTTGGTGAATGTCACCGTACCGATCAAAGACCGCGAAGGTCTCCCCCTGCTTCAACACTTCCGTGCGGCCGTCCGCCAATGAGGACGAGGCGCGGATGTAATATTGATCCTTCAATCTAATGACATCGTTCATGAAGAGTTCCCTTTTCTACCCTGTGCTTGCTCGACTCAGTCGGGTAGCTCCTAGGGCCGTCAGCAAGAAAATCAGCGCAATCCCCAGCAGGCCGGTTTCAGGGCCCTGTTGTTCCGTAATCCACCCGAATGCGGAGATTCCTCCGATGGCGGCAGTCATGGCTCCGGTTCCATACAGGCCTAACACTCGGCCGATCATCTGGCTTGGCGCGAGCTCTTGAATGATGCCCCACGCAATCGGGGTAAACGCACCCATCCCACAGCCGATCACTCCCATGAGGAGTCCGGCTACGTACGGATCAGGTGTCACCGTCAACGCACACAGCGCGGCACCGCTCAACACACTGGTGGCCATGATCAGACGCATGCGATCCTTGACGAGCCAATCCGTCACCCATAGGAGACCGATCGACGTGACCAATAATCCAATGCCGAGTGCCGACCAGAGATAGCCGACCTCGACGGGGCCCAGCCCAAGCATCTTCCGAGCGAATACCGGAAACAGCGCAGTCAGTGCGCTGGTCCCGAACGTATAGAGCGCTGCGATGCTCGTCAAGAGCAACAATCTCGGTTGCGTCACAATGCCGTAACGAAATCCTTCGACCAGCTCTTGCAGCATGGTCGATCTGGCAGCCGGCGACGGAACTGTTACAACAGGGGCGTGAAACCGGACCAGCAAAAGAAACGCCGCTGAAATCATATAGGTCGCGGCGTTGAGACACAGGACCTCTTGTGATCCATACGCGGCAATGCCGAGCCCGCTGAGTGCCGGACCGAAGATAATACCGAGACTGGTGGTCCCTTGGAGAAGAGCATTCGCAGCAGTAAACTGCGTTTTCGGTACGAATGCCGGTATCGCGGCCGTAAGCGCCGGGCCAAACACCGCCGTGGCAATGGCATGGAGAAACACCAGCACATACAACACCGACACCGTAAAGGATTCCACGGGGATGAGACAAGGAATCAACCCGATCAACAACGCGCGCAATACATCGCTGGTGATCAGCAGCATCTTTTTCGGGAGACGATCGACATACACGCCGATAAGAGGCCCGAGAACGATCGGAGGGATCGTCTGCAGCAGTCCGATCACAGAGGTTTTGAGGGGTGACCCTGTCACCGCATAGACGAACCATAGCAGCGCCAACTTGGAGACGCCGTCGCCTATTTGTGAAATAAGTTGGCCCGACCAGACAAGTCCGAAATCACGGGTCAGGAGAAGCGGACGATTCTCGACCGAGCCGGTGCTTATGTGCTCCGCTGTGGTGGGAGCGCCAGCCAAGGAGCCGGGGCGTCCCTGCATCAGCTCTCACCTTCCAGCCGTATTTTCTCAGTGTTCACGGCTCGGACACCCGGCACTTGACGAGCCGTCTCGGCAGCTTCAAGGGCGATCACCTGAAACCGGACCGTGCCGTTGAGCAAGACGACACCGTCCTCTGTCTTCACCTCGAAGTTCGCCGCTTTCAAGGTGGCGCTCTTGGCGAAGCGTTCCTTGATTATGGCGGTCAGGATTTCGTCCTGCTTCTTCAACAACGCTTTGGCTAGGTCTTTCTCCACGGTGAGCTTGTTCACGACCGCTTTGACGCCTTGGACAGCCTGTGCGACTTCTGTCGCAGCCGTCTTGTCGTCTTCGGTCGAGACGCGCCCGGTCAGGATAAGAGTTTGTTGGTTGTCCTCTACCTCAATCTCGTAGCGGAAGAGCCGTGCATCTCCCATTAATGCAAGCTTGACGGACAGGATCAGCGAGCCAAGTGCTTTCTTAGGCGTCTCTTTCGCCGGCTCTTTCTCCTTGACCGATTCCTTCTCTTTGGCGGGCTCCTTTTCTTTCACAGGCTCTTTCTCTTTGGCTGACTCTTTCTCTTTGACCGGCTGTTTTTCTTTGGCCGGATGCTTTTCCCTGACCGGTGGCTTCTCCTTGACCGGCTCCTTCTCGTGTGCTGAATCCTTCTCTTTGACTGACTCCTTCTCCTGGACCTGTTCTTTCTCCTTGATTGATTCCTTGATTGATTCCTTCTCTTTGATCTCCGAATCGGACGGCACATCAGCCTTGGCGGGAGGACCGGACTGCGACGGCGTTTTCGGCTCAGACGATGGCTTGTGCGGCGCTGGCTGGCTATCGGAATCGGGTGGGTGGTGTTGCGGACGTGGTGTATGCTTCTCCGGCACGACTTCTTTGTGATCGATGGACGTGTCCCCCTTCGTCGAAGGAGCAGACTGTGGCTTCGCTTCCGTCCCACCTTCTTTTTCATATGTCTCAGAGAACGCTGAACCCGCACCTATCGGCACCAGCACCAACAAATTTATACCCAGAACGATCAGCGCTCTCGACGATGTGATCATCGCGCGAGTCCTCCTCGTGAATATCACTCCTGAGATTTCCTCAGGCATTGTAACTCGCTCATGATGCTCTGTCATCTGCACGCAGACGAGAGCCCCCATCGCCGTGGGTTGATCGGATCGACGCGCCTCCGGTTGAGCCGGAGGCGTCTGTCTTGTCGTTCAACCAGACCCTGAGACCCGGTTTCTATGATTGGGCAGTACTTGGTTGCGGGGTAAAGGAACCGGATGGAGAAACGGCCAATCCTCGGGGGTGTGCCTTATAGAAGCTGAAGAGCCACGCGGTCGCAGCCGTCAAAAGAAGAATGAGACTGATTCCTCCTAAACTGGCGGCAGGACCGATGTGATCGGCCGCCCACCCAAAACCGGCCATTCCAGCCATGGAAGAGGCCATTCCTCCCGTGGCAAAACTGGTAAAGACTCGGCCGAGAAGATGGGACGGCGTCAACTCTTGAAGCATCGTCCACACCAACGGTGTAAACATGGCGGTGCTCCCTCCGATCACCGCAATCAAGACTCCGGCGACGACGGGAGCATCGAAGAAACCAAGTGCCGCAACGGCAATGCCGCCGACCGCCAAGGCACCGGACATGAATCGCAGACGCCAGGGCACATCTCCCTGTGCGATGGAGGTCAGGCCGAGAGAGGCCAGCAACATCCCCACGCCCAGCGCCGACCACAGCCATCCAAGCTGGATGGGCCCCACACCCAACACCTCTTTCGCAAAGACCGGCAGCAGAAAGACGAACGCACTGATGCCGACGCTATAGAGGGTAGCCGTCAACATGAGAAGCGTGACGGTCTTCTGCTCGACGAACACGAAGCGAAAACCCGCCAGCAAATCGCTGGCGATGCCTTCCGTCAACCCTTTATTTACAACACGGAAACGGTCGATCGTTTCATGCACCCGAATGGGGAACAGGCACAGCGCAGAGATAAAAAACGTGGCCGCATCGACATACAGCACGTTTTGCGCTCCGATGAGCGCGATCCCGAGGCCGCTGACGGCAGGCCCCACAAGAAGCCCTACGTTGGTCGTCGTTTGCAATAACGCATTCGCCGCGATAAGCCGCTCCTTCGGCACAATCAGAGGAACAGCAGAAGTCAACGCCGGCCCGAAGACCGTAGAAAAGATTGCAGTGGCAAACACAAGGATGTAGAGCCGATCAAGCGTCAAGACCCCCATGGCAAAGAGCACCGGGATCAAGAGCACCATCAGGGTTCGGAGAAGATCGACCCCGATCATGACCGGCTTCTTTCGAACGCGATCCAGATAGACACCAATGAGCGGCCCAAACAGCAGCGGGGGGAGTGTTTGGAGCAGTCCAACCACCGCCATCTTGAGCGCCGAACCGGTTAAGTCGTACACAAACCAGAGTAACGCGACCTTATTAAGACTGTCACCGATCTGAGAAATCGTCTGACCGGCGAACAAAAATCCGAAGTCTCTCGTCTTGACTAACTCCCAGCCTCGAGCACGGCTTGCAGTGGAACCTGCCCCTTGTGAATGAGTACGTACGTCAGACATGTCAGCCTCGTCCAAAGTTCTTATGCGGTTCGGAAGCGAAGGCGTGTGCGGCTTGCGCGGCTCCGTCTTCAAGAAGACGTTCATAGAGCGCCACATAGTCGCGTGCCATCCGCTCCGCCGTAAACCGCTCATCAAAGGCCGCCCGACAATGCCGTCGATCGATGAGAGAAACCTGTCCGACAGCGTCCACCATCTCGGATACCGTCTCGCAAATGAAGCCGGTGACGCCGTGATTGATGATTTCAGGAATCGATCCGCGTCGGTACGCTAACACCGGCGTTCCGCAGGCCAGGGCCTCGATCAACACCAATCCGAAGGGCTCCGGCCAATCATAAGGACACACCAAGGCTATCGCATTACCGATAAAGTCGTCTTTCTCGGCATCGGAGATCTCTCCGATGAACTCAATCAGTGGATGGTTGAGCAATGGTTCGATCTCCGCTTCGAAATAGTTCTGGTCGGCGGGATCGACTTTGGCCGCGATTCGTAAGGGAAGACCGGCCCGTTTGGCGATTTCAATTGCGTGGTCCGGACGCTTTTCAGGGGAGATCCGCCCCAAAAATGCCAGATACCCTTGAGCTTGAGGATGAAACGTATAGAGGTTGCGAGGGAGACCATGGTGGATCGTCGCCGCCCAGTTGGCCCAAGGCAACGGTTTGCGCTGGGCGTCTGAAATGGACACCAAGGGCATTTCTGAAAACTCACGGAAGACCGGTTCCAATTCGGGAAGATCCTGACGACCGTGCAAAGTCGTCACAACCGGAATGGTATTCCTCCGTGCCAGCGGAAATCCGATGAAATCCAGGTGTGAATGAATAATGTCGAAGCCCCTCGCCGCTCCAAGGCCCCGTTCCTGAAGCATCATCATCGGAGCGTCTCTGTTGAAGATACCGGTATTCAACCGGAGGGCCTGTGGGCAGATGGCTTCAAGCCGCGCGGTTGTTTCTGAGTCGCCGCTGGCAAACAGCGTGACGTCGTGCCCCAGGGCAACCAGCTCTTCCGTAATGTACGACACAATTCGTTCCGTACCCCCATACAGCTTGGGCGGGACGCTTTCCCACAATGGAGCCACTTGTGCGATTCTCATGAGCCTTCCTTTCTTCCTCCGGTAAGAGACTGCATCGTTCGGTTGTCAGTTTGCGTATGTGTTATGCGGGTTGGTTGATCGTGGTCGTCCACACAATCGACTGGAAGTCGAACGTCGATGTGCTGCTTGAATGCATGAGCCGTTGGTGTTGCTTGTTTTCTCGCTTCTCACAAGCGTTATCCTACTCATCGCATCTCCCATCACTCAACGGACAAAACTTCGATGAGCGAGCCGAAATATGTCCAGTCTGGAGCGCTTGACTGAATAGTGAACCTCATGATTAGCACCCACCGGGAAATAAAGAGCCCCACTGCTGACTCGATGTGATCCGAACGTTTTACCGACAACGAACATCGACATCCCCTCTCGTGGAGCATCATTATTGCTACTGATTGATCCGCGCAGCCTTGACGATTTTCTCTCCTCTGATCTGCTCCAAAAATCGATCGGGTGGGATTGCCGGGGGAAGAATCCGGACTTCTTGCCAGCCTTCGTTGACTGCTCCCTTGTGACCCTTCATTTCATGAACCCATTTATCGATGCTTTCCTGGCTTGTTCCATCACTGAAGGTCACCCAGAAGAGGAACGGTGTCTGCTGAGTCGCATGGAGGCTATCGGCCATTTTCAAGAGCCGCTCAGGGCTCGGATCGACAGCTTTCGATGCACTCACGACTGCCGTCTGCAACTTAGTCTTCAGCGCCTGGTTATGTTCTTCCAAGCTGACGACTTCTCTGGAGAGCCGAGCATTGTCTGCTGTAAGACTCTGGATCGCGGCTTCCAATTGCTCCTGCTCGACGCGTCCT
This sequence comes from Nitrospira sp., assembly GCA_015903995.1. Taxonomy (GTDB): domain Bacteria; phylum Nitrospirota; class Nitrospiria; order Nitrospirales; family Nitrospiraceae; genus Nitrospira_D. Next base: position 264,994 of record JABMDK010000002.1, on the reverse strand, counting down.
CGGCTCGCCATCTGACGTGTCTGGCGATCTGTCTCGTGACCAACCGCTTCGAGCCGCTTTTCCATCTCCTCCCTGACTGTCAGCACATTGGACTCGAAGGACTCCTGCGTAGAGGACAGCTTGACCATGGCCTGTTGCAGCTGCACCATGCCTTTCTGCTGTGACCCGAGCGCGTCATCAACCTTCGCTTGCATCCGTGCCAACTCATGTAACTGCTGTTCGAGTTTTGCCATGTCAGCGGCCGGAGCGGCAGAGAGCGTCGCTGTTTGGACGACCGAAGACAGCGGGCGCTCCGAGGTCCCCCAGGTCGTCATACGGTCAGCGACCAATCCGACGACAGCAATCGCTAACAACGCTTGCGTGAAGGCGACCCCTCTCATTCCATAAGCGATTGCCGGTTCCGCACGGCGGGCGACTAATCTGTCGGCAGCATCTGCAATGCTCTTCCAGGCGCGACTCCAGAAACTCGGCGCAGGAATGAGCAGTGCACCGAGTGTTCCCCCTTGTGCCATGTTGTAAACAGAGAGCTCGACCGTATCAGCGGAAAGCCGGACACGGTCTGTTCTGAATCCACACTCGGGGGCAGTGAGCCCCCCCAAGAGAGTTCCGTCCTCAGCGCGAAGCTGTACCGTCTCGATATGATCGACGCACTGAACGCGCAGTGCTGCGCCGATCCCTGCGCCTTCAAGCTCCCCAACACGCCGCTCATTGACATAGACCTGTATAGGATCCGACACGCCACAAATCGTGGGCCGGCTGCTCAATGATTCAAGGAGTTGGGATCGATACGTTTCCAATTCCTCTTCGTGACCCATAGAACCTCCTTACCTTACTTCACTTCTGAATCTGTGCGCCCACCAGGCATCCCTCGCTATGGTCGCACCTGCAATTCCAGGCGAGGCTTTTCGCCGGTCAACGACCCATTGGATCCCAGCCCCCAGGCCGTTTGCATACAATCGAGGCAGAGCGCCAGGTGCCAAATTCGATAATCGCAGCCATACCCTTGAGCGAACATGTCTCCCCACTGAGACCGCGAGAGACAGGGATAATGATCCGGCTCACTTTTTCGGTAATGCGCTTGGGCGACTCGCATGAGTCGCTCGGCCTCGCTGTTGAATCGTTGTCGATGCCGCTGCTGCTGATTCCCAAGCTCGGTCAGCTCGGCCTTCGTGAGGCCCACCTCATCCATCGTGCGCTGCCAGCCGCTCTCACGCCACCGTCGAAAATTCTTATAGATACGCTGGCTTTCCAACCCATTGAGTCCTGTCACCGCAATCACATCCCCCGCACCCCATCCATAGGAATGATGATAGAGCGCGATCAGCGCGTCGCGACTGACGACCGCCCGCGCCACGAGCCCATCGAGAAATCGACCGAGCGGCCTCAGCAACTCCGGGTGATAACAAAACGGCTCCGGTTTACTGTGCTGTTTGGCCACCAAGGAGTCGAACAGAAACAACGGCCGGCAGGGAACTTCGCTACGTCCACAGACCAGAAACCGTTCAAGATATTCAGAACCCCAGCGCAACGCGAATTTTTCATGTTCGATGTCGTCGTTCCATTGGCCGGTCTCCCGTAAAAACCGTTTCGTATACCCCGTCGCTCGATCCAACAGAATCGGTAAGGCTTGCGAGACGACTTGATCGAACTCATCCGATGTCGAAACCACCTCTTCCAGGCGGCTCACCGTTGCCATACGATCAGCCATCACGTGGCTCTTACTGAGCGTATTGTGCACTCTCGTCACGGCCATTGTGCCTCCATCGACACCGGGGAGCATTGGACAAATACCCTCCCTCATTCCCTCGTTTTGTCCATTGCTCCGATCGTCTCACTCCTGGTATGAAAATTTCGTTTATCGGCTGTCAGGACGGAACCATCACTAGACAACCGTAATCCGCCTCATTCACAGTTCTTCAATCCTCTTGCTGCTCGCGAAGAGCCCCTTCTTACCCTGACAGATTGGCCGTGCCCCTTGCCCCCTTCGTCCGATTCATCATCGCCGAAAGAAACTGGCCATCACGGGTGCTACCTCAATGAATGTCATGGAAACCAAAGCTCTGAGGCCACACCATTCAGGCTCAGCTGTCATGACACTTTCTTCGTCTACATTTACAAGGGAGTGTGCTGCAGGAACACCAGAGAACCTTTGCAGTACCTGTTTCCGCATACCGATAATCTCTGGGATCAGACCGGACAGGACTCGACCGTCGAAGATCTAGCCACCTCAAATTCCATATCTAATTAACCAGAACGGGGTGAGTAATTACTAGTGCCCGCCGGCTGACTTCGGTCGAGCGGATCACCCACGAAAGAGGGGTTGCATCTTGCCTGGCATACCCTAGTCGAAGGATTCATCGATCACCTCGTGTCTTCTGCAGGTCGAAGCTGGTTCGTTGCTGATACCACTTGATCGCTTCTACGACAGCCAACGGCAGAAGCGCCATAGCCACCATCAGTTCCCAATCTTCAATCGGGATCGGCGCGACCTTGAAGATAGGCTCCATGAACGGAATCGTCAGAATACCGACTTGTAAGGCAACAGATAACACCACAGCCCAGATGAGGGCATGGTTGGTCGTCACGCCCATCTGGAACAGCGACCAGCGATCGCTCCGGCAATTGAAGACATGCACCAGCTGCGCGGCGACCATCACAGTAAAGGCCACGGTCCGTGCCGGAACGAGCGGTCGTCATTCTCGTTGCGGCGATGCCATCGGCGGTCAGCTCCGTCATCTTCTCAGCAGAAACAGGTCTCGATGAGGAGCTGGTCGCGTCGATCGTGACTCTCTCGATTTGTTTGGGGGTACTGTTGCTTCCCTGGCTGCCCGCACTAGCCGCCATGCTGCTGGGGTGAGCGCCAGCCTCCTGCTAGGTCTGACCGAGAAACCTGGGCCGATCCCGAACGGAGACCATTTTCACTAAGTCACGTACAGAGAGTACCCCAACGATCTTCCCGTTCTCCGTCACGGTCAGATGACGCACCCCCTGTTCGGCCATCACCTTGCTGGCGTCGCGTATCGTGCGATTGACATCGATGCTCAGAAGAGGAGAGCTCATGCATCCAGGTTGGATGCGAGCGCTCTCCAGACCAGATCTCGCTCGGTCACGATGCCGACGGTCTCGCCCGCTTCGGTCGTCAGCAATGAACCGATCCGCTTCTCGCGCATCAGCTGGGCGGCCGCAAGAAGAGACGCGTCACTCGGGATCGTCGCGAGTGCGGTCGCCATCAGAATGCTCAGCGGGCGGTACACCTTTTCAAGGTCACAGATGGGACCGCTCTCCGCATCCACAAACGATCGCACCAGGTCCCGCACCGACATGATCCCGACGATCTCACCGGCCTCTACCACACAGAGGTGACGCACATGGTTGGTCTCCATCACATGGCTGGCATCCAACATGGAGCGGTCCCCTGGAATCGTCAAAATCGGGCTCGCCATCACACGATCCACCATCGTCACCGTGGGGTCTAATCCCATCGCGAGTACTTTCCGTACAAGATCCATCTCCGTCAGAATCCCCAAGGGACCTCGCTTGGGATCATCCGATTCCACCAACAAACAGCCGATCCGCTTGCCCCCCATCCGCTCAGCTGCAACCGCAACCGTCGAGGCTTGTGGCACCACCTCAAGGTAGCGATGCATAAAATCTTTAACGGTTCCGCCCCTAAACTCACTCATCTCAACTCCTTGTTCACTGAACAGGTTGTGCGCTCGTTCAACAAATAGCCCGGGACCACCTTCACCATGGAATCCGTGGTGCCCACTATACCCGATTCCGAGGGGGCACGAACAGTCACGATCTCGCCGATACAAGCGAAAGTAGCCAATCGAGTGCCAAAAGCGTAGGCTCCTGCCCATCGACCCACTTCACCGGAGGAACAGGCGCTGACGGCCCTCTTCGGACGGAAGTTCCTTGAGTACTCGTCTCGGGTCTGCCGGTGGATATGACGGAAAATATTGGGTTGGATACGGCGGGCAGGGCGAACCGTCATTTACAGAGGAAAGCTTGACCTTGGTGCTGCTGGGAGAGATGGCCATCGGAATGGGACTTCGCGGAATAACACCCGCAATGGTCATTCTGAATAGGGACCTCGTTTCCGGTACGGCCCACTATGTGAGCCCCATACTCTTCGCCGCCATGCCGTGGATCGTTTCCCGGCGATGAATGGTGGGGCAGTGGCGAGTGGGGTGGATGGAGTTAAAACACCACATGCTTTCGTTGATACGCTTCACACAAAAACCATCAACGGTAGAACCTGAATGGCAGGACCTTGAACTACCACATCGCTGAATTCAATTCTCAAGTGCCCGTTCGAGGAGAGCTGGGCAAGTAGTTGTCGTAGTTGTTCGGGTTGCATCATAGCCATCCCATCTATAATAGCGGCGGCAAACGAGACCAACTTTGGCACATCAAGGTAAATTATGTGTATTAGACTTATCTGCTGCATAAGCCCCTATTCAATCAATCCACAGGCTGTTTGAAATACCCAAAAGCGCGTGCGCAGTGAATACAATTGTTGCTGCCAGTGTAGCTACTGATCCACTCCCACTTCATAATAGCGAACTGTCCTCCTTCAGTAAGGCAAAGCAGCTTTGCTTCTTAGCGTATTTCAAATGGAAATCGGTGACAGGCTACGTCTCACTGCCGGTGGGTGTCAACTCAAGGTGACTGTAAACAGCGTCATTTACACGACTTGAGGTCACTCTATCTGGTTGTCAGTCTTTTGGCGGCATAAGGCGACGGGCTTTGGTGGATTCTTCCTTTAGGACCTTCTTGATAAGCGCATGCACGGGAGGGATGTCCTCCTTGGCCGTTTTCCACAGCACCTGATAATTCACTCCAAAGTACTCATGAATCAGCTTATCCCGCATCCCGGCCATCTGTTTCCACGGAACGTTCGCATGCCGCTTGCGCACAGCCGACGGGATCTTTTTCGCCGCTTCACCGATGATCTCGAACGCTCTGACCACGGCATAAAGCGTCTTCTGGTCCTGCGCGAACTCCGCCCAAGTCATGTCCGTGATGAACTCTGAGATATGTTGTGAGGCGTCCCGGATGTCGGTGAGGTAATCGAGAAACTCGCGTTTGTGCGTCACAAACCTACGACCTCGCTGAGAATGCGGCGACCGATCAGGGGCTTGAGCGTCCCCTTCATAACGAGATCGACTTTGACGCCTAAGAGATTGGATAAATAGCCTTCCAGTTCGATGAACTCGAACAGACTTGGTGTTTCTGAAAATTCCACAAGGATGTCGAGATCACTGTTTTTCCGGGGAGTGCCCTGAACATACGAACCGAACAGGCCGAGGTACTGGACGTGGAAACGCCTTCGGAGCATGGGCAATTGCTGCTGCAAGGCATCTGTGTATCGGCGAAGTCTTCGTTGTGCGGTTAGGCGGGACACCTTCTGCATGGAATCTCCAATGCAAACACAGCCTACGTTCACGGCTCGATTCTGTCAACCTTGGTAGCTGGGGCCTGACTGAGCCATAGTGATGTAAAGACAGGCTCTCCTCGCGCTGGGAGCATGTCTGAGAAGTTTTCAGCGAAGCTGTTCCGACAGCGACACAAACAGCTGTGCCCAGTCTGCTCGGCTTAGTCCTTCCCGGCTCTTGCCGAGCCGGACAATCACGACGTTGGCGGATGGATTGATATAGAGAAATTGTCCCAAATGCCCACCGGCCAAAAAGTCGGTACGATCCTTGACCACCAGCCACCACATTCGCTGATAGTCCCAGGCACTCCCGCTGCTTGCATCAGGCTTCGTGGATACTGAAACCCAATCAGCAGACACAATCTGTTGTCCATCCCACTGACCCTTCTGCAGATAGAGCCGGCCAAACTTGGCAAAATCTCGTGCCGTAGCCGTCAGGCAACAGCCGGTCTTTTCCAATCCCCCCGGTTCGTGGTCGAGGCTCCAGACACCCGCATGCTCCATCCCCATCGGAGTCCACACTCTATCCTGCATGTACTCAGTGATTGATCTCCCTCCAAGCGCCCGATGCAGCGCCAGCGTTAAGAGGAAGGCATCAGCTGATTTGTACTGAAACCACCGCCCCGGAGGCTCAGCTAGTTCACACTTGAGAATCTCCGTTTCCAGATGATCGGTATAGTAGAAACGCACGTGGAGCCCAAAGGGATTGTCATTCTCGGCATAGTCGATCCCGGAGGTCATCTGCAGCAAATGTCGCAGCGTCACTGACGAGAATCCTTTCGTGTTCAACTCCGGCACAAGTTCCGTGACCGGCTGATCGATTGATCGCAGCAACCTATCATCAAATGCGCATCCGACCAGCAGAGAGAGCACTGATTTCGCCATCGAAAAGGACAGCGATGGAGTGGCGCGATCGTAGCCATGATCGTATTGGTCGAAGCGCACGATGTCATCCTTAATCACGAGAAAGGCCGTCGTCTCACTGTTCCGGAGTACGGAGGAAAGCGGGACATCCGTGTGGCGACCAGCTTGGACAGGGATCGCGGCAATTTCCGGCTTCATCTGTTCACGGAATCGGAAGGGTCGCGGTGCGGGTGAGAGGCTCCGCCTCGGAAAAATGCGAGCATCGTCAATGTCTGAAAAGTTGTAACGGAGTATGCGTGAGACTGTTGTCGGCCCGGCACTGAAGACCCACCAGATCGAGATCATCAGCAGGGAAAGAATGATGATCCCATAGAACATCGCCCGACGAACTCCCATACCACACCCTTCGCGCTGTGATCGCGAGAGGCTAGTTCACGGGCTGCATGATGTCAATGAAGGCGTAGGCGACGTGGGTGATCAAATACCGGTGAGACCGTGCTGGCGAGTCAGATTAAAGAAGAAGACATCACTGAGACATCAAAGTAGATGATCCGCTTTTTCCTTACAGGCCTCGATACTAGGTCTTGCTTCCCGTGTTCCCAGCTTTCACAGCCAGGGTTTTACCTAGTCTGATTATGAAGCAGTGAGGTCTCTATCCTTCACCTTCTCCACTTACCTCGACTGCACTGGTATCCGTAGGCCCGATCATCACTGACCTTACCCCATCGTGTAACTCATTACAATTACGTATGAAACTGCTGAGTGATGAGAATCATCACGACAGGGTTCTTGGCCGCGCTCCGCCGTGGCATTCAACTTGCTGTCACGAAACATAGGACGTGATCGGATACCTAATGAGTGAATCATGAAACACGCAACCAACCCCATCGCTGTTCGTATCGAGTGGTGCCGCAGGCAATCTACGCAGGCTCGCACAGAACCGGAGGTTGGTGGATGGAGTGCGGAAGCAGATGGGCTGCAAGATGCCCTGCTGAATAGTGACCATACCGACACCTATCGCCTATGCCCTCCCGAGGTCCTCAGGCGTTACCAGCTGGGCCTCCGAGATGGGACTGCCTTGCTGGAAGCCGCACGAATGCGGCGCGTGCATGCTGCCACCACCGGAACTCCGCAACCGACTGTTTGGATAGGAACGAACGTTCGACCGGGAGATGATCGATGAATTGCCTACGATGCAACGGCCTCGTCGTCAATGACGACAGCTTCGCGGTGCAGACTGGTTCATCATCGGATTTTCATGGTTGGCGCTGTGTCAATTGTGGAATGATCGTCGACGATGTGATCCGTGACAATCGGCGCGTCTCGTCACAAACAAGGAGAGCCACACATCCCGAACACCGCCGGTACGGTGGCCAAGCTGCGTGACGGGCATCACGCCACCAACCGATTCTGAAACCGCTCGCCCATCGAGGCCAAGAGAGAACGAAAGGTGCCGGGTGTGGCCATTAAGTCCTATGCAACGCACTCTCCGACGTAAGAGTCAGGCTGTCCGCTTCGCTTCGCTCCGGATCCTGGCTCCATACGCCGGAACGCAGGAGCTTCTCTCCCAGTCCAACGGCCAAGTTGCGGTAGATGATCACTCCGATATCCGGGCGACGCCGAATGAGATCCTCCAGGTCATGCCGGAGTAGCTCCGCCACCTCGATGTCGTTCACAGCCGTCGCAGTGGCAGAGTGTTGCCTGGCCGAAAGGAGCGAGACTTCTCCACAGGTTTCGCCGGTATGCACGGTCCCGATCACGCGAGAAGAAGCGCCGCTGCTGATCGTGACCTGCCCTTGAAGCATAAGATAGAGCCGGTCTCCCGGATCGTGCCCGGAAAAGAGCCGATCACCTGCTCCAATACTCCTCACGGTGCAGACTCCCGCTAACCTCGTCGCCTGTTCCGTGTTCATCCCACGAAACAACGGCACCTCTTTGATCGCCTGGGCCATCCGAGGCGCGATAACACATGTGGAAAACCCGCGCATGACGACATCGGCCACGGCTTGAACCGGCTCGGTCAACCCGAGCGGCCCCAACTCTTGCAACTTATTCAAGCGCACCATTTTCACGATGTCGAGCCGTTCCACGTGATAGAACACCATGGCTGGCACATAGGCGACTGGCAGAAAATTCAGCTCCAGTAATGTCCGCTGCATACGAGGCGCGTACGCGCTGACATCGATCTCGATGTACTCGATGCCCATCTCCTCCCGGCACTTTCGCTCAAGTTCGACCAATAGAAATCGCACCACATCATCGGCCAGCGCGATGAGCTCGAACACCCGCACGATGTGCTCGACAGGGTCCATCGTGTAGCCGACGGCTCCCACGATATGGTCACCGGAACGGGCGAGAAAGTAACGAGTCTGGCGAGCCTGGAGCTTGAAGAAGCCATAGTCCAACCGCATAGGTCCGAAGATCTCTCGATTCCTCACTCGACCTCGCTCGATGCGCAGCAAAGCGGGATAGCCCTCGGCTTGCAACTGTTCAAGGCGATAGTCGCCTCCGCTCGGATACGATGCGGAGTCTTCGTCGACGATGAAATCCGGCGTGAGCGGCGGCTGGCTCATCACCAGATTGGCCAAAGCATAGGCCTCGGGAATGATGCGCGGATTGTTACGGCGCAACGCCAGGGCGTCCCCGAAATACCGAGCCAGCAGCGCAAAACTCTCTCGGTGGCGAAAGAAGTGCTTGAGCGGGAGAAAGCCTGTGGCAATGAAACCCTGAGCCAGGCTGATGCGCTGCGCATAGGGATGCACGGTGCGCGCGACAACCAGTCCCACATGCAAGCGGTTCTTGATGGCCTCAAGCCGCTTGTCCATGAGCAACTTCCCGACCTGCATCCGGCGATACTCGGGATGCACGGCGAGGCGGCCAAACTCTCCGACCAAGTCGGAATGGGCTCCGAAGTCGAACAGCACGGACGCCGTGCCGACCACACGTCCGGCGTCCGTGTCCTCAGCCACAAGAATCAGTGCGTCATCCGTGAACACGGAGCGCTTCAACCAGAGTTCATCGTAGAGTTCGCGGTGCGGATAGTCCGTCCCGTAGACCGCGAGAAAGATCTCACGAATCTGGCCCACATCCTCTTCGCGGGCTTCTCGGATTCTGATCATGATCGTCCCGTTGCTGCGGATCAGACGGATGCTGCTTTTTTCTCAAGTTGCTGACCGGCGATCTTGGCGATGGCGTGATAATACGCGGCTCCTACAGCCAGCGCTTCTTCATCGAAGTCGAATTTGCTCGAATGTGCCGGATAGCCTTCCCGGCCAGGAACTTGGCTCCCGAATCGGACATAGGCGCCCGGGATTTGCTCAAGATAGTAACTGAAGTCTTCCGCCCCCATATTGGCCGTCTTCAGCGGCAACACATTGGCCTCCCCGACCGCTTCGATGGCGGCGCGCCGTGCGAGGCCCGCCATCTCCGAATCATTGATGAGTGGCGGGGTGCCTTCGGTGACCGTAATGTGAATCTTCGCACCGTGCAACTGTGCGATGGATTCGGCAATGCGGCGGACGGAATTGAGCAGTTGTCGGCGGACCGTCGGATCTTGGGCACGCACGGTCCCTTCCAGCTTGGCCTGCCCCGCAATCACGTTCGGTGCAGTCCCCGCATGAAATTGGCCGACGGATACAACCGAGGGGCGGGCCGGATCGACTTCTCGTGAGACGATCGTCTGCAAGGCCATGATCATGAGGCTCCCCACCACTACCGCATCGATGCTTTCGTGTGGCCTTGCCCCATGTGCGCCTTGCCCGATGATCTCAATCGAAAAGTTATCCGACGACGCATTGACCGGTCCCTCGCTCACCACAATGGTGCCGGGGTGGTAATGCCGATCCAGGTGCCCGCCGAAGATCAGGCCGGCTCCCTCAAGCACCCCTTCCTTGATCATGGCGATGGCACCGGTCCCTTTTTCTTCCGCAGGCTGAAAAATCAGCCGCACCGGCGCCGGCAAGCTCTGCTCTTGGGAAAGCAGCGCTGCGGCGCCGAGCAACATCGTCGTATGCCCATCGTGACCACAGGCGTGCATGACGCCATTGTGCACCGATGCGAACTCGAGCCCGGTTTCTTCTTGGATAGGGAGTGCATCCGTATCAGCCCGCAACACCACGCAGGGCACTCCGGTCTTTCCGGTGATATCCGCGACGACGCCGGTGCCAGCCACATTGAGGCGGTGTTGAATGCCAAGGCTGTGAAGAAATCTTCCGATGACACCGGCCGTCCGGGTTTCTTGCCAGCTGAGCTCCGGATACCGATGCAGCTCTCTTCGCAGCGCAACCAGCCGGTCATACAACTCTTGCGGAACCACAGGCATGTTCATGCTCTCTGCACGACGATTCACACGGCCAAGTCGCTCCAACTGGCCGACGTCACGCTATCCCTCGTTCGCCTGGGCACCCGGTTGATACGTCGCGTACACATAGACCGGTATCGACAGATGTCCAAGATGTTTTTCTACCAGAGGTTTGACCTCCTTCCATTCGAGTCCGCCGACGCCTGTGGCGAGACGAGGAAGCGCAAGACTCTTGACCTTCTCGCTTTCCACCAGCTTCGCGAGAGCTTTCAGGCAGTGATTGACGTTCTCGATCGTCGCTCGGCCGGGTTTGGCGCCATGGCCTGGAGCCGGCTCCTGGGTGAACAAACTGACGATTCGAACTCCTCCCGCACCGGCCCAGGCCCACAGTTCGCCGGTCTTCGGCGTAAACGTTTGGCAATAATGTCTGAAATCTTTGTACATGGCGGGCCATTGCTCCCGAAGACTCAGGGCTAAGCCGTTCGCATAGCTATCATTCGGGGCCACACCATGCGCCACCATTTCTGCCTTTGTCCGTAAAATATCTCCTGTGACTTCTTTCAGCATTGAATCTCCTCGTGTTTTAGAGTCAAAAAACCCTACTACCTAACGACTTCCTACCATCTCTCTCTCCTGAGCGTCGTCACCCGTCGCTGACCGCATCGTTCGATCCACGGCACCCAACCCCGCAGCATCAAGACACCACGCCCCTCCACTCCTGCACTCGAAAGGTTACGGCGTCTTTGCGCAACGGAATCCATAGCCGAAATGCCGGTTCATCGGTTGCGCATTGAACCGATGCGCAGACCGCAAAAAATCAGACACATACAACCAGGACCCTCCACGCACGACTTTCTCCTCGCCCTTTGCAGGCCCGATGGGGTTCTTTTCCGGACCTTTGTTATAATAATCGAGTTCGTACCAATCAAACACCCATTCCCAGGCATTCCCAGCCATGTCATAGATCCCATAGGGACTCTTCCCCGCTTCATACGATCCAACCGGGGCTAAGGCCAGATGGTCGTCCCATTCCTTTCTCCCGTAATTGGCATGGAGTCGACTGGGAGCCTCATTGCCCCAGGGATAGATCCGCCCATCCGTCCCCCGCGCGGCCTTTTCCCACTCCGCCTCCGTCGGCAGACGCTTCCCTGCCCATTTGCAGTAATTCACCGCATCCTCCCAACTCACATTGACGACCGGGCGTCGCTGATGTTGCGGTTGATTCATGACGCTCCAGTCGGGAGGCTCCTCCATATCGGTTGCCTCCAAGTACCTGGCATACTGCCCAACCGTCACTTCATATTTATCCATGTAGAAAGCATTGAGAAAGATCTGCCGTACCGGCTTTTCATCATCTCCGAGCGTGCTTCCTCGTGTGAACTTTCCCCCCGGCACCAATACCACCTGCAGGTCGAGCGTCTCGGTGCCCCCCGCACCTCCTCCCGATCCGGCAGGGGTCAGCCTTTTCGATGCCGAGGGAGATCGTGGCAGTTTCGCCTGCAGCTGTTGATACAGAGGCTGTTGTTCGCTATTGAGGCCCAACTCATTAGCGTTATCCAGGGTTTCCTCCGCCTGCTTCATTTTCCCACTGGCTAGCATGCCCTTTGCCTCGTTGAGGAGCCGCCAGACTGTCATTTCCTCCCGTAACCGCCACACCTTCGCTTTAGTCTTGGGTAAATAGGATTTCGTCCCGGATTTGGCATCCAGCTCCAATGCGCTCTCGTAATGTTGCTCCGCACAGGCCCAGGATTCCAGGCCTCGGCAAGCCTCGGCCAGATTGAAATGGGCCTGGATATTGGACGGATCTTTTAGGATACCAGCCTCCAGCGCTGCCCGCGCCTCCCCATACTGTTTGTTCTTCAACAGGTTCTCCCCTTTTGAAAATTCCTGCTCCCCGCTGGCTGCATGCACAACAGCCCCGGAAACAATGACGAGGCACAACAACGTCATCCTCAGCAACACATGTCTCATATAGAACCCCCCGTTCTGACTGATCGCTCTGTGGATTCAGCCTCGCCTGCCCACAAAGGTCACAAACCTGGCAACCTTACCGAGAAGCACTTACAAGTTTAGTGCCTGACTACTATTGGCTTCAGCGATGAGGGGAATCCCCTCCCACCCGTCTCTCTTCATACCCATTCCGGCGCCTCCTCTTTCCTCATCTCACGTCCCGCAAACAGGCTATACAGCGCGGGCAGAACAACCAGCGTCAGGGCCGTGGATGTGAAGAGTCCGCCGATCACGACACTGGCGAGCGGCCGCTGGACCTCCGCCCCGATTCCTTGCGCCAGCGCCAACGGCAGAAGTCCAAGCAATGTGGTCATCATGGTCATCACGACAGGGCGGAGACGGAGACTGCAGCCGGCCAGAATTGCATCATCGATCTGCTGTCCCTCGTTGCGCAGCTGGTTGATATAGGAAACCAGCACGATCCCGTTCCCCACGGCCAGTCCGAACAGTTCGATGAAGCCGATGGAAGCTGGCACACTCAGATACTGTCCGCTCAGCCATAGCGACACAACGCCGCCGATCAACGCGAACGGCAGGTTGATAATGATCATGGCCGCGTATCGCAGAGAATGGAAGGCCCAGAAGAGGAGGAAGAACACGAGGCCCAGTGTGATCGGAACCACGATCATCAACCGCGCGTTGGCCCGTTCCATATTTTCGAACGCCCCGCCCCACACGATGGTATAGCCTTCCGGTAAGTGGAGGTGCGCCGCGAGCTTCGCGCGCCCTTCATCCACGACACCGCCGATGTCCCGGCCCACGACATTGAAGCCGATGTAGATGCGGCGCTTCACATGCTCTCGACTGATACGAGCCGGGCCTTCACGCATGTCGATCCTGGCCAGGTCACTCATGGGAATGAGCGCTCCGGAAGAAGACTTCACGCGGATTTCCCCTATGGCGGCAACACTGTTCCGGTACGGTTCAGGAAATCTCACGGTGAGCTGAAACCGACGCTCACCTTCATAGACCTGCGTCGCCGCCTTCCCACCGATCGCGGTCGTGATGATCTCCTGCACGTCGGCCACGTTGATGCCGAAACGGGCGATCTTTTGCCGATCGATGTCGATGATGAGGTACGGTTGCCCAGCGACCTGTTCGACCTTGATATCTTTGACGCCGTTGATGTGTTGTACCAGGGCCGCAATCTCCTGCGCCTTGTCGCGGAGCACATCGAGATCGTCTCCGAACAGCTTGATGGCGCATTCGGTCCTGATGCCGGAGATCAACTCGTCCACCCGTTCCTGGATCGGCTGGCTCATGAGGACGGAGATGCCTGGAATCTCCGCCAGTTTTTTCCGAATGACGTCGGTCAATCCCGATTGAGTTTTCGCCGTCGTCCAGGTACTTCGGTCGTGGAGTGAGACAATCGGATCGCTCTCGTAGAGATCTTCCGGATGGTAGGGAATTTCCGCTCGGCCGATCCTGCTCACCGCCATCTTCACTTCAGGAAACTCCAACATGGCTCTTTGGGTCTGCTTCTCCAACTCGATGGACTCAGGGAGCGACACACTCGGCAGCTTCACAACTTGGGGGGTCAGGGCCCCTTCCTCAAGGAGTGGAATGAATTCCCGCCCCACGAAGGGAACGAGGGCAAGACTGCACAACACGATCCCCGTTGCACTCGTCAGGATGACACCGCGGTGCCGGAGCGTCCATTGCAATACCGGCAGATAACCTTGTTTCATCCAGATCGTCACGCGCGTCTCTTCAAGATGGCCTCCGCGCAGGAGGAGAGACACGAGTACTGGTGACAGAGTCAGCGTCACCACGACCGAGGCCAAGAGTGCAATCACCAGCGTGTAGGCCAGCGGCGCGAACATCTTGCCTTCCATTCCTTGCAGCGTCATGAGCGGCAAGAAGACGACGCTGATGATCAGAATACCGAACAGGATCGGTCGACCGACCTCCTTCGTGGCATGGAGAATGATGCTGCGCCTGCTTTCCTGCGACGCGCCGCTGTGTTGAGCGAGGTGCCGATAGGCGTTTTCCACCACAACCAGGGACCCATCGGCGATCTCACCGATGGCAATCGCCAACCCACCAAGCGTCATCAAATTAGCCGAGAGGCCGAATCGCTCCATCACAATAAAGGTCACGAGCGGGGTGACGATCAACGTCACTGTGACAATGATGGCGCTGCGGACATGGCCCAAGAATACAAAGAAGACGAAGACCACCAGCACAATCCCTTCGATCAACGCATCCCGCACCGTATGAATGGCCGCAGTGACGAGTTCGATGCGATCGTAAAAAGGGATCAGTCTTGTGCCTACCGGGAGAATATGACTCTGCTGCAAATCCTCTACCTTCGTCTTGACCGCTTCAACCACCTGACGGGCGTTGCCCCCGCGAAGCATGAGCACTGTTCCGATCACGACTTCCCGCTCCCCATTGAGGACCACCGCACCATGGCGAACGGCGTGGCCGATGCGGACTTCAGCGACATCCCGGACGAACACGGGCGTGCCACCGACCTCTTTCACGATGATGGATTCGATATCACCCACAGTCTTGATCAGTCCAAGCCCTCGAACGATCGAACGTTCGGCATGCCGCTCCAGGACGTTGCCGCCGACATTGGCGTTGTTTTTCACCACCGCCTCGTAGATTTGGTGCAGCGTCAAGTCGAACTTGCGCAGCCTGGCCGGATCAACGAGGACCTGATATTGTTTGACGAACCCACCCATGCCGTTCACATCGATCACTCCCGGCACGCTCTTGAGCAGGGGACGCAGGACCCACTCCTGCATGGTGCGCTGATCCGTCAACTCCCTTTCGACGACCTGTGGATCGCTCGCCGTCGCATCGGGCCCTTCGAAATAATAGTGAAAGACTTCGCCCAACCCCGTTGTGACAGGGGCCATCACTGGGTCGAGCCCCTCCGGTAACCGATCCTTCGCCGCCATGATCCGCTCGAGGACCAACTGGCGGGCGAAGTACATATCCATGTCGTCGTTGAACACGACGGTGATTTGGGAGAGAGCAAATTTTGAAAGAGACCGGATCTCCGCTAAGCCAGGTAACCCTGTCATCTGCAGTTCGAGCGGATAGGTAATGAACCGTTCAACTTCAACCGGCGAGAGACCCGCCGCTTCGGTCAGTACCTGTACCTGGATGTTCGTCACATCGGGGTAGGCATCGATCGGGATGGACTCAAAGGCAATCACACCGACGACGGACAGCAGACAAGCCAGACCGATGACCAATATCCGCTGCCGTAGTGAGAATTCCAGGAGCGAGATGATCATAGCGAAGGCTCGATCTTGTGCCGTTCCATTTCAGACTTGAGGGCAAAGGAGCCCTTCGTCACAATCTGCTCGCTGGCCTTCACTCCCTCCAACACCCTGACCACATCTCCCTCTTCATTCCCCAGCTTGACCGTCCGCGCCTCGAAGGTACCGGTCTCCCGTTGAACAAACACGATCTTGCCGCCAGCACCGTCTTGAACAGCCGCAAGCGGTACGCTCAAAACGTCCGGACTTGATGCGGCAAACACGCTGACGATGGCGAACATTTCCGGCTTCAGCAGTCGCTCGGGGTTCGGCACGGTGACCCGCAGGCTCATGGTGCGAGTAGCCGGATCAAGCACATCTCCGACATAGGTAATGGTCCCGCTGAAGATGGCATGGGGATAGGCCGCCACGATCACATTCACCTTCTGGTCCTTACGGATAAAGCGCACATCCTTCTCCGGCACGTTACCGATCACCCATACATCCGTAAGATTGGCCACGGTGAACAGCTTTTGTTCCGTCTCGACCACTTCTCCCCGCGTAATGTTGCGTGTGATGACCCGCCCATCGAAAGGCGCGCGTAGGAGCATGTCAGCCTTGATCGTTAATTCTCGATCAAGCCTGTCGATCTCCTCAGGAGGCACACCAAGCAACTGGAGCCGGTTGTTTGCCTCCCGCAGTTCGGCTCGTGCCGTCTTCATGGCGGCCTCGCGTCTCTGCAGTTCAGCGAGGCTGACGGCCTTGTTTTCGTACAGATCCTTGGCGCGAAGATACGCCAGCTCCGCTTCATGCAGCCTTGCCCCGGCCTTCAGATAGTCTCCTTCCGCGATGCCAAGGTCCACGCTATGGAGCATCGCCAAACGAGTACCCTTTTTCACGTCCTGCCCGACATCGACATGGACGTTCACAACCCGGCCACGGATCAGAGAAGTGACCTCGGCTAATTCGTTTTGGTTGGCCTGGACCGTCGCGGGAAACTCGCGATGCGAAAGAAGCTGCCCCTGCGCGACCGGTACCAGTTCCAGCTGCATTCGAGATAACTCTTCCGGCGTCAGGCGCAACAACCCTGTTCGTGCGGAAGTCGAATCGGGCTTGACCGTGGAGGGGTCTATCGGTTTGTTTTCGCAGGCGATGTTCGCCGATATGATCACGCAAACTGCCAGCCCCTGTATAACCCGCGCGAAAACTCCGGTCGTGTTTTGTTTCAATCCACTCTCTCCCATGAATCAGGGAATCACTCTTCCCCTCAGTGACTCTCTCGCACGGGACATGCCCCCAGAATAGGCTGTTTTCCTCATGCAAGGCCTCCTATTCGTCGCCTTTTGCTACTGCGACAGCTTGAGACTGTAGCAAAAGGCGACAGCCGTGAGAGAGACGTCCCTGCACCACTGGTTGCGGATATGAGATACTGATTTAAGGAGGGAGTGCCGCTGTATGGAAGTTCAAGCCCAGTTTCCAGGCGAACAATCGTCAGCCGGTGAGTTTATGCGTCAGCCGGATGTATTCCGAAGGTGGGTGACAGCGGACGGCAGTTCAGGCTATCCCGCCGCAGCCGGCCGCTACCATCTCTACGTGTCATGGGCCTGCCCCTGGGCTCACCGCACAATCATTGTGCGTAAACTCAAGAAACTTGAGGCTGTGATCGGTATGACCGCCGTGGATCCCATTCGTGACGAGCGAGGATGGGCGTTTCGCGAAGGAGCAGGCCATTCCCCAGACCCCATCAATGGCTTCCAATTTCTTCGAGAAGCCTATAAAGCGACGGATTCGAACTATATCGGACGCATAACTGTCCCCGTACTGTGGGACTCCCTCACCAAACGCATCGTCACCAACTCCGATGACGATTTGATGAGAATCTTCAATGGTGAGTTCAATCGATTCACCGAAAGCCCGATCGATTTGTACCCGGATGGACTGCGGCAAGAGATCGACGAGCTCAACACGTTCATCTACGAGAATGTGAACGATGGAGTCTATCGCGCAGGGTTCGCCACCTCTCAACAGGCCTATGAACGAGCGGCCCGTCGATTATTTACCGCACTGGATCAACTCGATGCTCGCCTGGCAACGCGTCGGTATCTGTTCGGCCCGGAGTTTGTGGAAACCGACTGGCGGCTTTTTGTCACGTTGGTTCGGTTCGACGCCGTGTACCATGGCCATTTCAAATGCAATCTCCGACGAATCGTCGACTACCCAAATCTGTTCGGGTATCTGAAAGATCTCTACCAAACCGACGGCATTGCCGAGACCGTGAATATCGACCACATCAAACGCCACTACTACGTCACGCACGATGACATCAACCCGACCCGCATCGTCCCGATCGGCCCCGAGCAAGACTTATCGACGCCCCATGGACGTGACCGTCTGATCTCGTTTTAGCTGCTTCCGTCAAGACATTCCCGGCACTCCATTATTCTATCCCTTCTGTCTGTCCAGATGACTAGACAGCCTTGACGACATTCTCCCCAGTTCATTGAATACGTTTGGCATATAGGGTGTTACGACCACATTTTTTTAGGAGGTTAGGGACCATCGTCTTCTGTCAAGGCAAGCACAAGAGTTGCTCCGCTACGGATGTAATGGTTTGTCGTTTTTCCAACTGAAAGGAGCCGTTATGGATATGTTGTGGCTGTTCACGGGTGTGATGGGCGCACTCCTCATCGCTGGGTTGATTGCGTACAAAAAGAGTGCGTAGTTCGCCGGCCCAGCATTGGGCATCCTCCTGCAGAGAGGCCTCATCTTTCTGAGAGGTACTTTTGTGCGGTAGTGTAGCGCCGTCCGGCTGGTAGAGATGTTTTTCAAGGTAGAGAATCTTTCGTTTTGTTGAACCCTCCTCTGATGAATACCATCGTGTGTGTCTCTCGGAGACGCACGATGGTCTTATGTCTGTGTGCATTGCCGATTGATGGGCTCGCGACTCAATCCGAGAATGGAACAGGCACCCTGTTGGGCAAGTTTCCTCGAGGCACCCGGCTGTCCTTGAGCGACCACATTCATGATCTCCGCAGCGGTTGGTCCCACACAGGGAAACTGCCCGACGCAATACCCAACTTTTTCTGTCTTGACGCGTCCTGCGCAAGCAATTACTCTCCCGCCCCCTTCATCATTGTGCAGCACGGAAACGGTGTAATAGGGGCCAGCAGAATCGCGAGCGGCTTGCATCAGGCTTGGCCGCGAACTGTTTGGTCATGAACTGGAGCGCTTTCGTCGAGGAGAAAGAGCCGTCCGTCGTGAGTCCCATCCGCCGAATGGTTCGTGGTGGCTTCTTCACGTACTAAAACCGGATAAGCGTCTGGAGCGTGACCGTGGTCGAGACGCTCCCCGCACGACCTGCACCGATCCCCTGAACCCACGCTTCGCTAAACACCGCTCATCTCCGCTGTTACCTGCTTACCTCAAGACTCCAAGAGATGACTGGGCTCGGAGACTACGGCCTCCTTCCACAAGAACAATTCAGAAATATTTGATTGGCGGGTGACTCAACTTTTTTGGTAGAGTGCGGCACCGCACATTCCGTACTCATTTTGTTACTCTACTAGAGGATTATCCGAAGGATGAAGACAATAGCTGTGTGTAGGCCGGCCCGCTTCAGACAGAGTGAATATGGACTCATTCTTGCCGTCTTATTGATCGTGCTCTCAGGTTGCGTTACTCAAAAGGGCTCGGCAAACTCTCTCACACCGCACATGGGACAGAACGCTCAGCCGGTTCTTGTCGCTGATGCCGACCCCAAGCTGACTCCGTCAGCGGCACCAGCCAACGACGCATCTTCTGAAGAACCACTCGATCCGTTTTCCAAACCAGGCGAAGAAGGGGTCGATGAATATGACCCTTGGGAACCGCTCAATACCAAGTTCTTTGAATTCAACCGGCAGCTCGATCGGTGGGTGCTGAAACCAATCGCCAAAGGATACAACTACGTCGTTCCCAATATCGTCCAGGTCGGCGTCAGCAACATCTTCTACAATAGTCGTGCGACCCCACGATTCATAAACAATGTGTTTCAGGGAAAATTCAAAGGAGCCGGGATCGAAGTTGGACGATTTCTCATTAATACGACGGTCGGGATCGGCGGATTTTTCGATGTGGCTCAGCGGTTCAATCTCACGACACCGGAAGAGGATACAGGACAAACGCTTGGATTTTATGGTGTTCCACCAGGTCCTTATATCATGGTGCCGATTTTAGGACCCTACACAGTTCGGGACCTTGCCGGCTACGCCGGAGACATCGCCCTCAATCCGATTTACTGGCTTATCCTGCCGACTATGCATAACATCGATTCGATTCCGACAGTGGTCGATATCGATGAGCGGGCGCTCACCTATGGCATATCGCTTGGCGCGCGTGCGACCGAGGTCGTAAACGAACGCTCCCTGAATTTGGAAAAGTTTCAGGGTGTTGAAGAATCTACATTGGATCTCTATGCCGCAGTCCGTAATGCCTATCTGCAAAAACGAACCAAAGCCATTCGAGAATAGCCCCGGCGACCAGTCATCGTCTGCAACCCGCTTTTTCTACAGCCCTTTCCTCCAACCGATCTCGTATTCGCTCGGCAGGCACAGGTAAACTTCTTGTCAGAGGTACCTATCAACAGTGGAGCCTCACGGCTTGCCGTGGTCCCTTTTGTGTCTTCGGCGGAA
The DNA here is from genome assembly GCA_015903995.1 of Nitrospira sp. Taxonomy (GTDB): domain Bacteria; phylum Nitrospirota; class Nitrospiria; order Nitrospirales; family Nitrospiraceae; genus Nitrospira_D. Next base: position 244,495 of record JABMDK010000002.1, on the reverse strand, counting down.
CCCGCCGAAGCGTGTCCTCCTTCGCCAAGGCTTCGGAGGACACCCACTGCGCATTCCTCCATGCGTAGGTGGGTGAAATGTAAGAGGACTCAGCCGAAGCTGAAAATCTAGAAGCAAGCCACCACCTTGGAGCTCTGCCTTCACCTCGCACACCCCACCCCTGACATAGCAAGATGCCGATACCCTACCACGAGATAATAATGAGTTCAGGAAAGAGCTAGGCGCTCTTTTTGTACACGATGATGCCGCCGATGAAAATCACGAGCATCACAATCACAAACATTAAGAGGCTACTATCCATGGTTACTCCTTTCGTCCGGACCCGTCACGCTACGAAGTGGTATCCCACAGGCACACCTCACAAGGAATTGAGGCCGACTGATATCCTTTCTCCCCAGACACAGCCGATAAGCGATGACCTCGACACGAGGTGCGATATCAGCCAACAACTTGGCCCCATGGCCCTTTGGGATTTTTATGGGGCACAAATTTATTCCTGACAAAATCGGCTGTCAAGTAGGTTGATCAGCACATAGGGTCTGGATCCGTTTGAGCCTGTCTGGTGAACTGATCCAGTGTGGCAAGCGCGGATACGGAAGTAGTATATTTTGCTGTCATTTTCTAGCAGGCTTCGGAAAAACTCCTTGTGACTCCTGTAGCCGTCATAGACATCGACGTTGAGGACGATGCTGAATAGACCAGCAGGATGCGCAAAAATGTCGTCCAGCAAGGCCGCAGCGAGCGAAGAGGCGAATCGTACTCTGGGCCGTACGTTGAGCCTCTGAGCGAGGCGAGTCCGCCGCTGGCGGACTTTTTCCGCATCCTGCGAGAAGGCTCACTTCATCTCAATGGCTTGAGGCGAACGACCCTTCGACTAATCCGAATACCGCTTGATTGCGCCGCCTGCAGAATATTCTTGCGTGTCGTAGCCGGCAAGGCCTCGGGAACATAGACTCCAATGGACCCCCGCGGCATCGCCTTCACAAACAGTGCCGTCAGATGTGCGGTGCTCCAGGCAATCGGAGCGTAAGTCGATTTTTGCCTGCGTAACTCATAGAGGGTGGGGAAACGCGCATCCCAGCGGACGAGACACCGGCCTCCCCCCTTGCGCCCATACACCAACACTGCTACGGCAAAACGAGCATTGTGTAGGATCCCTCGCCGAACCAGCGTGCTCATCATACGAGGAGTTGCCGTCGCCGGGAATCGAACCGAACTGAAACCCCGCGACCGCGTGAGCTTCCCTTGCCGATACCACCGTCGAAGGCGTTCCATGTCGGTCCCACCGATTTTGGCATCCACACTCTTGAAGGAGAGAACGCGTGGCAGGGTCGTGACTTCATCCTGGGCTGCAAGTACGACGCCGACTAGCCCAATTGGCGGGGGAAACCTAAACCGTTCACGCTCGCCAAATCGGGCACCAAAACAGAAACAGCCATCACGATAGACACGAGGACGCGAGACCGCCTCGTCAAATGAAGACTCTGCCGACCACTGTGAAACAGGATCCTCAGACACCGTGTCCTCGAAAATTCTGATCTCGGCTTTATCCAATTCATCGAGTTCTGCCGCCGCCTCTGCTGCGAAGAGATTCGTGAGCCCCGGTGCGACGCCGGCATGAATAAGCGCCCATCGTCTTTTCTCCCGAAATTGTCGATCGAAACTGAACTGTTCCGGCCGAAACGGGCTGGCTCTCAAATGGGAGGCGGTATCGAGGTAGTGGGCACCCAATCCAAGAGCTGCGCGCATCAGGATGTTGTTAAAAACTGTCGGACAGGCATTAATGAGGAGCTGACAGCCTTTCGCTGCCTTTACGACGCTCTGCAGACTTCTGGCATTGACCCGTTGGATCTCAACCCCGGAACTCTCTCCGAGAAAGTCGTGCGCACGGATCGGATCACGATCGCCGCACGACACGTGATGACCCTGGCGAATGAGTAACTTGACCAGTAGTGAGCCGGTCGCCCCGATTCCGAGAACAAAGACCCTCATGAGATTGCCACTGTACCATAACCTCCTATGCCAGATTATGAACCGCGTTAGTCGCACATGCCGGCCTTCACCTCTTTAGCAGGCTGCGGAAAAACTCATTGTGACCTCTATAGCCGTCATAGAAATCGAGGTTTAGGAGAACGCTGAACAGCCACGCAGGATGCGCAAAAAGGCCAGCGAGCGAAGAGGCGAATCATACTCTGGGCCGTACGTTGAGCCTCTGAGCGAGGCGAGAACGCCGCTGGCGGTCTTTTTCCGCATCCTGCGAGAGAGACGGGTGCAGATGGGATCACATCACGATTTCGCGGGAACCGGTTAATGACGCAGGGAGCCCTCAGAAAGCCTAGACTGCTGTCTACGCCACCAGTATGTAGACCGATCTCATCAGGAACCAATACCTCATGGGAGATCACCACCGGTAAGCTACGGGCGACCATACGCCTACGGCTCAGAGAGGCAGGCATGCCAACTCAAAGTGCTAGGCAATACTGACGTGATCTTGTCTGGATGAGAATTGAGATGAGTCGGCGGCGGGATAGACCCGGACGGTGTACGTCCTGTCCGGGTCCAGAGTGACAGAAACCTTGCCGGTCTTGCTCAAATAATCAACTGCGAGATACACCTGGTTCCACGTCAGGTCTGGACAAAGCCCAACCACGTCCTCCATGGAGCAAGTCGTACCAAACTGCTCTAAGGCACCATAGACCCGATCTATGATTACTGAAACTTGCATCCACCCTTCCCGCACAAAGATCAAAAATTACAACGACTTTTTAACTGTCACTGAAGACTTTTACAGACCCAAATGAATAGGTACCGCATACGCCAACTGATAAAAACGAACAGCTTGTTTCGTTAACTAATAGTAAGGATATATGACTGACCTTGTGAACTAGGAAGGCCACTAGAAAGATGAGGGGAGATTACTAGTACTGAATAGTAACACTGACACACGAATTCATTATGGTGTAGTAAGCAACATCAGATCCTACATTGGGTAGTAGATGGGACTAGTGGACGTGATTACGACGACACGCTTACAAGGCCTTCGGCGATCGCGTATTTGACTAGCTCGGCAGTCGAGTGCAGATCGAGTTCACCCATAATGCGAAACTTGTGAAACTCGACGGTTTTGACGGAAATGTTCAGGATCGAAGCAATGGCCTTGGTACCTTTTCCTTCGGCAACGAGCTGTAACACCTCCCGTTGCCGCTGCGTGAGCGAGGTCACTAACGGCTTATTGGACTGGCCATCCGTGGATTGGAGCGTCGCTGCCAAGACATCTTTCGTGATAAGCGGAGTCATGTAGTGTTGCCCCTGCATCACCGCCTGTATGGCTTGCTTCAGTTCCACGGCGGCGGACCGCTTTATCAGATAGCCAGAGGCCCCGGCCTTAAAAGCTTCGGTCGCATAGGTGGGGGTGGCATGCATGGTCAGGAAGATCAACTTGCTCTCCGGTACCAGCTTGCTGATCTGGCGCGCGGCATCGAGTCCGTTGAGCAAGGGCATCGAGATATCCAATAACACGATGTCGGGACGAAGCTGCTGCGCCGCTTCCACTAACGCTCGCCCGTCCTCCACCATCCCGACCACTTCGCCCTCGGCTTCCACGAGCTTCCGAAGTCCGGCCAGGACGATGGCGTGATCATCGGCCATCAAGATCCGGGGGCGACTCATGCGACCTCCACCTCGCAAGGCACCCACGCACAGACCTTTGTGCCGAGGGATGGGCGAGATTGGATTCGAAAGAACCCGTGCAGTTGTCGCAGCCGTTCTTCCATACTGCTCAATCCCAGCCCTTGTTGATGGGCCCGCAGATCCTGTGGGTCAAATCCCTTCCCATTATCAATGACGGACAGACCGACCCCCTTTGACGACCCGCGGAGCTGGACCGTCACGGTCTTGGCCTGCGCATGTTTCACCACATTTTGGACGCTTTCCTGCATGACGCGAAAGAGACAAGTCGCCTGATCAAGCGGTACCGCATTCGGAACATCAAGAATCTTCAGATGAATGGGCAAGCCCGTGCGCCGAGAAACCTGATGGACATGGTCTTCGACCGCCGGGCGCAATCCAGCATGCTCCAGCAACGAAGGATGAAGCCGGTATGCGAGCGTATGTACATCGTCCGAAAGCTGCTCCAACTGTTCACGAAGTGGCGCCAACGATCGAGCAAGTTCACCGGGTACAGGAGACGGGCGGTGTTCCAAGGATGCGACTTCCAAGACTAAGGCAGCCAATCGCTGGCTCACATCGTCGTGCAGATCGCGGGCGATTCGCTTCCGCTCATGCTCCTGCGCCGCCAGCAGCTTCGACGTCAATTCTTCCAGTTGCACTTGCTGCAGATGCAACTCCAGCTGGTTGCGATGGAGCGCCTCCTCCGCCTGTTTGCGTTTCGTAATGTCGATCATCGCCCCCAAGGTGCGCGTAGGGCGACGCTCCGGCCATTCATTGTCGAATAACGTCCATGACCGAAAACTCACCCACCGGACACTCCCGTCGCGGTGCAACACACGGTGTTCTACCGAAAAAAGATCGTCACCGGCAGAGTCTTGGGCCTGCTTGATCGCCCGAACGACTGTTTCGCGGTCTTCCGGATGGAGTAACTGGATATACCCTTCGAAAGAAATTGGATCATTAGGTCCCACTCCGTAGATTTCCCTCATCGCGGGAGACCAATACACTTTCCCGGTACGGTGATCGTGATCGAAAATGCCGAAGTTGGCCAACTGAATGACCTGATCGGACCGTTCCTTCCGTTCATGCAAGGCGTTCTGAGCCTCCACACGGGCCGTCACATCTTCCGTGGCAATCACGATGCCGCCGACTTCATCGCCGCTATACCAGGGGCGGACATCCCAGGTGATCCACTGTGTGGAACCATCGTCTCGAACGAACCGGTCTTCATCTGCACGCAGAGTTTCTCCGGCCAACCCGCGACGATGGATCTCCTTCCATCGTGATGAGATCGCGGGAAGCACGTCATAGTGTGATCGGCCAAGGATAGCCCCCGAGAGGCGATAGTCTTCCATCCAACGGCGACTGGCCGCCAAATACCGCATGTTACGGTCAAACATCGCAGTCGCAGCCGGCACATGCTCGATAAATAAACGGAAGCGCTCCTCACTATCTCGCATCGCCGCATTGGTTCGTTCGAGATCGACCGTTCTTTCCCGGACGCGTTGTTCCAACTCTTCATGAGTCCGATGCAACGCCTCCTCAACCCTCTTGCGCTCGGTAATGTCATTGCCGATCGTCAGGAGGCAGGGCTTCCCTCTGAGCGTGATCAAGTCCGTCGAGATGAGGAATTGTCGCAATTCACCGTTCTTCATCCGCATCGACACGTCAAGATTTCGGACCGACCCTTCGGATTTCAATCGATCGATGAGCCTGGCCCGATCATGAGGATCAGGCCAGATACCCAACATCAACGTCGTCTTTCCGATAACCTCGTCCCGGCACAAACCGAATATGGCAAGGCAGGCGTCATTGATTTCTAGACAGACCCCGGTCTCAAGTTCCGTGATGCCGATCGGGTGAGGACTTAGGCGGAAGGCTTCGGCGAAGAAATTATCTTTTGCCGATTCGACCGCCTTCCCTTGCCAATCATCGGCCTGGGGTGCCTGGGAAAGCGATCGTGCCCTTACCCAGCGCTCTCTTTTGGCGGCTTTGGGTGTCATGGCGAGAGAAGTTGATTCTAGTCCTCTTAGAGAGACCCCGCAAGGCTAAATTCGGCACACAGTTATTTGTACGTACACAACGGGCGGCTCAAACCAGGAAGGAAAAGAAAAGCCACGGCATCGTGTCCATTGAGTCAAAGAGCACAATGTCGTGATCGAAAATGGCAAGGTCCCCGTATCGTATGGCCCTGCAAGTGCCTCTTGCGTCGGATTGAGGGGACAAGGAGAATTAGTAGATGAGCACGGCCTCGAAATTCCGCTGGGTCATGATCTCCGCAATCATGATCCCGCTGGTTTCAGGGCTCACCGTAAAGACCGATCCCTCCATTGATTTGTCGCACCGTGAGAGTCTTTGGATCATGGGCATACTCGGAATACTGCGCCCATCTCATGATGACTCCTATCGCGATTGATCCGCCCCAGGGCTCAGAATCAGCGGAACATTCAGCTTTTCCGGCACGATGATCGTCTTGGCATTCGGGCTTTCATAGAGCTTGAACAGTAAGTAGTTTGGCGTCAGTGTTTTGGTGATGATGTCCTGCGCCTGCGACTGCCCCACGGCGCGGATCCTCATGCTGTCGGCTTCGCCCTCCGCGCGAATCTTCAACGAATCGCCCTCACCCTTGGCCTGAATC
>JABMDK010000002.1:222460-238088 GCA_015903995.1 Nitrospira sp. | reverse complement strand
AGTTGAAACAAATAAATGATTGGCCATTGGCCCGACTTTTGGTAAAGTGCGGGGCCCGTCTTCGATGGGGTTGTGTCATTTCCAGGAGGGTTGCGTTACGTGAGGGTAGTGTCAGGTGGTGGGCCGGCACGCTTGAGCGGAGTGAGCTACGGGCTACTGTTTGCCGTCACATTGGTATTGTTTTCGGGTTGTGCTGCTCATAAGAGTGCGACAAACTCCCTGACTTCTCAGGTGGAGCAGAATGCTCCACCGGTTCTTTCTGCAGATGCCTCCTCAAGTCCTTCCACACAAGCCGTCGTCGTAGCCACTGGTGAACAAGCTATCGATGAGCCGATTGATCCATTCGCCCAATCGGGCGAGGAGGCGATCGAGGAGTATGACCCGTGGGAGCCTTTAAATTCTAAGATCTTCGAGTTCAACTGGCAATTCGATCGCTGGCTACTGAAACCTGTAGCGAGGGGCTACAACTTCTTCGTTCCGAACATCGTTCAGGTTGGTATCAGCAATTTCTTCTACAATATTCGTGTGACCCCGCGTTTTATGAACAACCTTTTTCAAGGGAAGCTCAAGGGAGCAGGGATAGAAGCCGGGAGATTTGTCATCAATACCACGGTCGGGATCGGTGGATTCTTTGATGTGGCTCAGCGTTTCCATCTGACCACACCGGAAGAAGATACAGGCCAGACACTTGGGTTCTATGGGGTCAGACCAGGACCGTATATCGTGTTGCCGTTTCTGCAACCCTATACAGTTCGGGACCTTGTTGGCTACGTTGGAGATATCGCCTTAAATCCCGTCTATTGGCTGATGTTCCCGATTATCGAGATTGATGCCATTCCTTCTGTGGTCCCCCATGCAAATAGGACGACGAGTTCTCTGATTCTAATTACTGCCCGTGGGACGGAAATTGTAAATGACCGCTCACTGAACCTTGAAAAGTTTCAAGGCGTTGAAGAGTCAACGCTGGACCTCTACACCGCAGTCCGTAATGCCTATCTCCAAAAACGAGCCAAAGCCATTCGAGAATAACCCCGGCAACCATTCACCGTCCGCGATCCTCTTTTTTCCGTAGCCCTTTGTCTCCAGCCGGTCTCACATCCGCTTGGTAGGCATAGTTAAATTCACGTCAGAGGTAATGCTCAGCAAAAAATATAAATGGCTTCAGCCGTGCTAAAGGACTTGAGACAAACCACTGCCTCGGAGTTCAGCTATGACTTGTCACACCCCACCCTTTAGCATGACAAGATGCCAATACCGTGTTGCAAGATAAGGATGAGTCAGAGAATGAGCTAGACGCTCTTCTTGTACACGATGATGCCCCCGATGAAGATCACGAGCATCACAATCACAAACATTAAGAAGGTACTATCCATGGTTACTCCTTTCGTCCGGACCCGTCACGCTACGAAGTGGTATCCCACAGGCACACCTCCCAAGGAATTGAGGCCGGCAGACATCCTTTCTCCCATGACAAAGCTGATAAGCAATCACATCGCAGGAGGTGTGATATCAGCCAACAACTTGGCCCCATGGCCCTTTGGGATTTTTATGGGGCCTAAATTTATTCCTGACAAAATCGGCTGTCAAGTAGGTTGATTAGCGTGTAGAGTCTCGATCCGTTTGAGCCTGTCTGGTGAACTGATCGAGTGTGGCAAGCCAGACCAGGTGCGGAAGTATTGAATTTGACTGACTTGCTTGGGAAGATTCGGTTTCATCTCAATGGCTTGAGGCGAATGACCCTTCGGCTAATCCGGATACCGTTTGATCGCGCCGCCTGCAGAATATTCTTGCGTGTCGTAGCCGGCAAGGCCTCGGGAACATAGACTCCAGTAAGCTCACGCGGCATCGACTTCACAAACAGTGCCGTCAGATGTGCGGTGCCCCAGGCGATCGGGGCGCAAGTTGATTTTTGTCTGCGTAACTCATACAGAGTGGGGAAGCGCGCATCCCAGCGGACGAGATACGGGCGTCCTCGCTTGTACCCAGACACCAACACCGCCACGGCAAAGCGAGCATTGTGCAGGATCCCTCGCCGGACCAGCTTGATCATCATGCGAGGAGTTGCCGTCTCCGGAAATCGGACCGAGCTGAGACCCCGCGACCGAGTGAGTTTCCCTTGTCGATGCCATCGTCGAAGGCGTTCCATGTCGGTCCCACCGATTTTCGCATCCACACGCTTGAAGCAGAGAAAGCGTGGTAGGGTCGTGACTTCATCCTGGGCCGCAAGCACGACGCTGACTAGCCCAATTGGCGGGGGAAATCTAAACCGTTCGCGCTCGCCAAATCGGGTACCGAAACTGAAACAGCCATCACGATAGACCCGAGGGCGCGAGACCGCCTCGTCAAATGAAGATTCAGCTGACCACTGTGAGACAGGATCCTCAGACGCCGTGTCCTCAAAAATTCGGATCTCTGCTTTGTCCAATTCATCGAGTCCTGCCGCCGCCTCTGCTGCGAAGAGATTCGTGAGCCCCGGTGCGACGCCGGCATGAATGAGCGCCCATCGTCTTTTCTCCCGAAATTGTCGATCGAAACTGAACTGTTCTGGCCGAAACGGGCTGGCCCTCAAATGGGAGGCGGTGTCGAGGTAGTGGGCACCCAATCGCAGGGCTGCGCGCATCAGGATGTTGTTAAAGACCGTTGGGCAGGCATTGATGAGGAGCTGACAGCCTTTCGCTGCCTTCACGACATTCTGCAGACTTCTAGCATTGACCTGTTGGATCACGACCTTGGAATTCTCTCCGAGAAAGTCGTGCGCACGGATCGGATCACGATTGTATGGCCAGCCAACTCTCCGGAGAACGGCCAAGCGCCTTGGAAAGGCGTAGCGCCATTTCAGAGCTGATACGGCTCGTACCCGTCAGAATGCGATTCAGCGTTGAAGCAGCCACATCGAGCTTTCCGGCCAGTTCGCGGCCGCTCAAATTGTTGGGCTCCAGATAGACCTGGATAATGAACTCGCCGGGATGGGAGGATTGTGCATAGCCATCGGTGGACCCCGATTTCCCTATGCAGCGGTACGTTTTCGCCGTGGACGGCCTGAGCGGGTGGTGAGCCCCTGAGATGACCGCGCAATCTTCAAGAGGGAGCGCAAGGCTTCATTCACTGCGGTCGAATCGCGGAATGCCTTCGCAACATCGGGCTCGAGAACGACGACATTCGCTCCTTCTTTTAAGAGGCGCCGATAATATTTCCCTCGAACTGCCGTTGAATAATCGAAAGTGTATTCCGGACGAAGATCGTCGCTTTCCACAGAGCGTTTACGTCTCATGTCGCTTCCTTTCATGTCGCGTCGCAGGTCGCGCACTAATGATGCGCACAGCTTTGCCGCGCTCAGTGTGTGAAACGACTAACAACCTTCCGTTCTTGGAATAGCCAATAGTCACGAATCTCCGCTCGCCGACGGAATGAGCAGGATCATCGAACGTCGCCGTCAAGGGATCATAAAACACGGTGACGCCTTCGTCAAAGGACACGCCATGTTTCTGAAGATTTCGCTTGGCCTTTTTACGATCCCACTCAAACTGCATTTTGGCAGTTTACCACTTAAGTCTGAATCTGAATCAGAGTGGAGTGGAGTTTCAGAACGGCGACCAACCCCTTTCAGACGCCCCCGTATTCCTCCCCATTAGCTGCTCTTTCGGCTCGCTACCACCACACATCCGACATCGGTCGTAAACGGACCATGCTGTTCCCCGGGAGGGCGGCTGGCGTACTCTCCCGCTTCAAGCCAGCGATCGAAGGCCTGGTCGTACAGCCGCCCGCTCACAATAAAAATCTCCTCTGGGTATGCATGGGATTTTCCCCCGAATGCGGACGTGTCAGCGCCCGGCAGAAAGCGGGTCAGCCTGGTGTATTCGCCCGTCACCGGATCAATACTCAGGGTGATCTCCTCGGCCATCCCTCCAGACCTTTGATGGGAGTCCAGCGGGTTCGCTGGCCGGGAGCCAACGGGTTCCAGTAGGTTGTCGTCGATTTCGACATTCCAGTCCCTGCAAGCTGTGAAGTCTGACGACTAACCAATGTTTAGGCCCATCCACATACAGAGCGGGATATGCAGCATTCTGTTGGCCTATCGCGCTATCGAACGGTCCGAGCATAACGCCATAATTGTTGGCGTTTCAACGAGATGCGGCTGCGAGACCACTTATCACGCGTGTTTATGAAACACAACGAGGCCAGGCGGCTCACATTCCCTTGTAGTCCACCATCAGCCGAACACGTGAAATCACCAGCATCGTATGGCCTTATCACCTCGAGTCTGGTGGGATGCGAGGTTAGGCATTGTGGCGATACTGGACATTTCCCGCTTCTAGCTGTACAGTAACACGTACATACTAGGAGGCTGCTATGGATACGCTGACCTACACCACCGTTCGTGCCAATCTCGCTCGCGCCATGGACCGGGTGTGCGACGATCACGAGGCCTTGATTATTACCCGCAACGGCGAACAGTCCGTTGTGATGCTGTCGCTCGAAGACTACAAAGCGCTGGAAGAAACCGCCTACCTCCTACGAACGCCCGCCAACGCCAAGAGACTGCTCTCGGCCGTTGCGCAACTGAACGCGGGCAAAGGCGTTGAGCGGAAACTGGCCAAATGAAGTTGGTGTTCGCAGACGAGGCATGGGAAGACTACTTGTATTGGCAGAAGCACGACAAACGCATGGTAGAACGGATCAACAAGCTCATCCGCGACACCCAACGCGAACCCTTCGGTGGCGTCGGTAAACCGGAACCATTAAAACATGCGCTCTCAGGCTTGTGGTCACGGCGGATTACAGACGAACATCGCATGGTGTATCGCGTGGTCAATGATGCGTTAGAAATTGCGCAGCTTCGATTCCACTACTGATTCAAGACGCCTCTCACTGTTCAAACAGATTCGCATTTCAGGAGATTAGGGGATCAGAGTGCAACTTCAGCAAAGCGATCAGCCCGTTTGGACGCCCCATGCTGATCCACACTAGTTGTTCCTTCCACCTGCCACCCTGTTGGGGAATGACACTTCGAACACCACACAGCCGACATCGGTCTTAAATGGACCGTGGTGTTCTCCGGGAGGGCGGCTTGCGTAGTCTCCCGCTTCAAGCCAACGATCGAAGGCGTGGTCGTATAGCCGCCCGCTGACAATGAAGACCTCTTCCGGGTACGCATGGGCCTTTCCTCCGAAGGCCGAGGTATCCGCGCCAGGCAGGAAGCGGGTCAGCCTCGTGTATTCACCCGTCACCGGATCAATACTCAGGGTGATCTCCTCGGCCATCCCCTCCAGACCTTTGATGGGAGTCCAGCGGGTTCGTTGGTCGGGTCCAGTAGGTTGTCGTCGATTTCGACATTTCGGTTTAACGATCTATGGCCTGCGCCCCCGAACGTGGAGCTAACTGGCGCGCGCGAGTTTTGATCGCATCCGGGTCGAGCGTGAGATTCGCGATCGTGAATGGTGCTCCGCATAGGCATCGAGCAACCGCCGGATCATGCGCTGGTACTGCGTGTGATGTTTCCTCGCCTCACCCTTAAAAAAATCGACGCTTCTCTTGCTCAACGCAATGGTGACCTTGACACCTTCGTCCCGAAAGACCAGTTCTTCTCGCCGAGGAAGGAAGTCAGGAACGACCCTGAGATCTCCGAGAGGTTCGTCGGTGTACTTGATTTTCTCGCTCATAGATTCGCCTGCCTTTCCGCCAGTAGCCGGCTCCAAAAATCCTAATGACATCATGGCGAAACGTAAATCGAACAGTCAGGACTCCGCCATCGACCCAACCGAAGCAGTAATGCCGCTGCTCGCTTGTGCTATGGGACAGATCTTCCGCGATCACGCGGCGTGGGTCAGCAAAAGCGAACTAGGCCTTTGCGAAGGAGATTCCATGTTTGTCCTGGTCTTCTTCATCCTTCTTTGTGTCCCACTCGAATTGGGCCTTCGCCATCGGTGATGGTTAACACGAAGAAACCTGAATAGCCATACGTTTGTATGGGCCTGAAGCAGCCGTTTCACACTCTCTAGCACTGTTTGGGACAACCACAGCGAAGCTGAATCTGCTGATTTCCGTCCGCATAACTGCTACCCCGGTATTCAACCATCAGTTGCCTCCGGCGATGCCGAGGTCGCCATGTCGGCGTATGTCTCCAACGTTCGTCGTGCCGCTTCCTCGTCTAGCTTGCTGATGGCAAAGCCGACATGGACGATCACATAGTCGCCCACCCCTGCTTCCGGCACCAAGGCCAGCGAGATGGATTTCGTGACGCCGCCGAATGAGACCGTCGCCATGCGGAGCTGGTCATCCTCAATCTTCAGGACTTGTCCTGGAACCGCGAGACACATACCTTCTCTCCTAATCTTTCTCGACCTGCACAGGGCATGAACACTTACGCTCTTCCTACCACACCGACACTATTCGTCGCTTGTCGTTCGTGAAGCGTATCTCGTTGAGAAAAGAGCGTATAGCTGATGGCCTGTAGCACTTGATCGGATGAGATGATGGGAACACTTGGATTCACGCTCCGGTCCCATGCCATACATCAGAGGCTCTACTCTTCGGACGAGATACGAACGACGCTTCACGAGCTATGCGCCGCAACGACCGCCTGCCCCAGCGACAGCCCCCCATCATTGGGCGGAACTAGCGCATGGCTATACACGGTAAACCCTGCCGTCTCCAGCCGTTTTCTCACGAGTGCCAGAAGCAGTCGGTTCTGAAAACAACCACCGGTCAGGACGACGCGTGGCAGACCCGCCGCTTGGGCGACACGCACAGTCGCCGCGGCAAGACTCACATGGAACCGTGCGGCAATCCGTTCAGGAGAGCAGCTCCTGCGAAGATCATCAAGTACTCCGCTGATCATAGGACGCCAATCGATCATCCACTTCATATCGGGACTGTGACTGGGCCCCAGATCCATTGGATACCCTTCCACCGTCACTCCGCCTACCTTCACTTCTTGCTCCGCAGCGAACTGAACCGCCATGGCCGCCTGCCCCTCGAACGAAGCCTGGACACATAAGCCGGTTAACGAGGCCACAGCATCGAACAGTCGCCCCATGCTCGTCGTCCAGGGTGACGCGACACCAGACCTGAGCAGAGCTGCCAACTGCCCACGCTGACTTCCTCTCATGTTCCAATCTGAAAGCTCCAGATCCACGATCGCTTCCCCCACCAATTCCCACAGGACCGCAGCGGCGGATCGGCTTGGATCCCGCATCGCTGCTTCTCCGCCAGGCATGCGAAAGGGCTTGAGAGAGGCAAACCGAGTGAATTGTCGGTAGCCTGCTACCAGAAATTCTCCGCCCCACACCTGACCGTCTCCTCCATAACCGGCCCCGTCCCAGGCAATGCCCAGCACTTCACCGTCGAGTCTATGTTCCGCCATGCAGGAGGCCACGTGGGCATGGTGATGCTGCACAGGAACCAACGGAACAGACAGTCTCGCAGCCAGTTGTCGCGCAAACCCAGTCGAGCGATAGTCCGGGTGCTGGTCGCAGGCGATGGCCCGTGGCGTGACCTTAAGCAACCGTTGGAGATCCTCGACTGCCTGCCGGAAGGCCCTGTCCGCTTCCAGGGTTGAAAGATCACCGAGGTGCTGACTCAGCACGACACGAGGGCCTGTCAGGAGCGCGACGGTGTTCTTGAGATGTCCACCCACGGCGAGAACCGGGCCTTGCTCCTTTCCATCCGACGAGTCGCCGCACCAGCGAATGACCTGCGGCACATAGCCACGCGCTCGGCGAAGAATCACCACCTCGGGCTTGAGCCTGTCCGGCACGCGATCAACCACCAACACCACCGAATCATCAACCGGCCTCGCGATCGGCCGATCATGCACAAGGAACGCATCGGCGATCCCATTCAATCGAACCAGCGCCTCCCGCTCGTCAGTCACGATCGGTTCTTCGGATCGGTTGCCGCTCGTGGCGACCATGGGACGCTGGAGCGACGCCATCAAGAGGTGGTGCAGGGGCGTTGCCGGCACCATCACTCCGAGATAGGGATTGCCGGGTGCCACGGCTTCAGCTAGGGCTGCATCTCGCCGCTTTCGCGCCAGAACGATCGGCGCTTGCGGCGAGCAGAGTAACGCCTCCTCATCTGGAGACAACAGGCAATAGTCTCTGATCGCATCAATGGACGGAAACAGCACGGCGAAGGGCTTCTCCAGCCTTCGTTTCCGACCCCGTAAGCGCCGGACAGCCTCCTCTGATTTCGCGTCGACCCAGAGTTGAAACCCTCCCAATCCTTTCACTGCCACAATGAGTCCTTGTTCAAGCAGAGCCGTTGCCCGCTGTAACGCTTCTTCTCCACCTGCGACTTTGTGACCCTGCTCATCCCACAAGCACAGGCGCGGACCACACTTGGAACAGGCGATCGGTTCCGCATGAAAACGACGATCGGCCTCAGCTTCATATTCAGCGCGACAGGAAGAACAGAGTCTGAACTCAGCCATGGTCGTATTGGATCGCTGATAGGGAAGCGCCGTGAGCAAACTATAGCGCGGGCCGCACTGCGTGCAGGTGAGAAACGGATACCGAAAGCGACGATCCTGTGGATCGACAAGCTCCCGCCGGCAGTCTTGGCAGGTCGCCAGGTCCGGTGGAATGACCAGGGTTCGTTCACCTGGTTCGGCACTCGTGACGATTGCAAAGCTCTCGTCGCCACGAGCCGGAATGATGTTGGTGTGCATCGCCTCCACGCAAGCTGAGGCTGGTGCATCGGCTGGCAGCCGTTCGAGAAATGTCTCGATCGCCTCCACGCTTCCCTCTACTTCGATCACGACACCGTTCCTGGTGTTCTGAACCCATCCGGTCAGCGCCAACTCGCAGGCCAGTCGGTAGATGAACGGGCGGAACCCCACCCCTTGCACCGTTCCCTGCACAGTGACCTGCACGCGCTGAGCGAGGGTCTTTCTCATCCCTGCACCACTACCTCATGGAGCACCACTTCCGGCTGTTCCGGTCCTGCGATCACCGGTCCTCCGCAAGCTGAACAGGTATCGTTCAATCCTGTGACTGCTGTGTCGCTCTTACATTCGGGGCACCAGGCGTTCCCAGGGATGGCGATAATCTCCAACATCGCGCCTTCAGCCTTCGTGCCTTGAGCAGCCAATCCGAATGTCGTCTGGAGTGTGGCGTGATCGTGAGTGAGCAGATGCGAGAACGCGCTGACTTTCAATCGTACGACAGATAGTTTGGCCTCTCCTGTTTCGCTCAAGCCTGTTTCCACAGCCTTCACGATTTGCTTCATGAGATGGAGTTCATGCACGGCAGGCCCCACAGTCCTGGACGATCCGGTCCACGACCTGATCCAACGCCTCAGCCATGGCAGGCGATAACGGCCGGCCTGCTTCTGTACTCTCTACCTCAACTCCGTACACGATCACGGTAGCAGGAAGCACCCCCATCGCGCGGGCCAGCTCCAGCGCATCTACCATACCGAGGGCGTGGCTGGAGTGAGGAAAGATCTGGCCACCGATCGGACCAGCCGAGGCATCGAGCCGATGGATCGTGCCAGGAGCTTGTCCGCTTCGCGCGGCATCGATGAGAATCACGAGATGCGCACCCTTCATTAACTCGATGAGGTCAACACCCGCCATCTCCGCTTCGATTACCTCGACACGGTCACCGACTGCTTGTCGGATCAAGCGAGCCGCCAGGAGTCCGACCGCGTCGTCTCCTCGCATGCCGTTACCAAGGCCGATGATCCGAAGAGCAGATGAATGAGGACGGTCTTTCTTCACGCAACCCCTTCCCGCGTGATCTCCAGATTCAGAAAATGCGTCGCGCAGGAAATGCAGGGATCGTAGCAACGGATGACCCGTTCGCAGGCCAGCGCCACCTCGTGATCAGGAAGCTGCAACAGGCGTGGCATGAACAGACGCAGGTCCTGTTCGATACGAGATTGGTTCTGTGAGGTGGGTGGAACGATCTTCGCCTCACGAATCACGCCGTCACCATCGATCCGATACCGATGATAGAGAATCCCTCGGGGCGCTTCCGTGCAGGCCATGCCGATGCCTGGTCGCACGATGACCGGCAGCGCCGCCGAGGGCGGAGGTTCGTAACCGGATGCACGGACCGGCCACCGAGCAACGTCATGATCACATTGCCGGCCTTCTTGAGCCGCAAGCCCCTGGTTACGATCGCTGCATGATCCTTCGCCATCGCAATGCCGCTGTCATAGCCGAGAAAATCAGGCGCCTGGAGCAGATAGACATGCAGAGCGTGGCTCTCGATCCATTCGCCGCAGTAGATGAGGCGGCGTAAGTCGCGCAGTGCGCCGTCGACTTGCAAGCCGAAAATCTGCTCGATCGCATGGACCGCACTCATCTGGTAGGCAATCGGACATATCCCGCAGATGCGCGCGACGATATCCGGCACTTCACTGTAATGCCGTCCCTGCAAAAAAGCCTCGAAAAACCTCGGCGGCTCAAAGATCTTGAGCTCCACATCCTGGACCGCTCCATCTTTCACAGTCACGCGAAGGGCGCCTTCTCCTTCCACGCGCGCGACTAGGTCGACGGCGATCGTCCTTGTTCTTGATGTTTCTTGACTCATTAGCTACCAGACTCTCTCGCCACTTCGTGTTCCACGAAGCTACAGCACGAGGCCATCAGCTGACAGCTGTTAGCCCTCAGCCAGATACCACGTCTCACTTTTCACCTTTTACCTTTTACTTCCTCGACTCCCACCGCTCACTTTCCTGTTTGAAAGCATCAACATACCCGTTGATACCCCGAAATCGTCGCAGGACCTCGACCGGGATTAGTTGCAATTCGTCATGAAAGTGCCTCGCAAGCGAGGTGGTGTTCGGTGGAAGACCCGGTCCTTTCCGCGCGCCTTCCATTGGACCAAAGCAGCCGTAGCAATCCCGGCCCATAGCCGGACAGATTGCGCCGCAGCCGGTCCTGGTCACCGGACCAAGGCAAGGCAGCCCCTTCGCGACCAGCACGCAGACATTCCCCCGCCGCTTGCACTCCAGACAGACACTGTCGGCGGGCAACCGAGACTGGACTCCAGCCACCAAATCCGTGATGACGTGCAGGAGCTGGTTCTTATCGATCGGGCAGCCCCACAGTTCGCAGTCCACATGCACATGTTCAGAGATAGGAGTGGACGTGCTGAGGCTCTGGATATATTCCGGGCTGGGATAGACCGCCCTCTTGAAGGCTTCGACATCCGCCCAGTTGCGCAAGGCTTGAATACCCCCGGCCGTCGCGCAGGCCCCGATTGTGATCAGCACCTTTGCCTGTTGTCGGACGCTTAGAATGCGATGGGCATCTTCTGCCGTGGTGATCGATCCCTCCACCAACGCGATGTCATAGGGGCCAGGGTTCATGGCACTGGAGGCTTCAGGGAAATAGGCAATATCCAGCGCCTGCCCCAAGACAAGGAGATCTTCCTCAAGGTTCAAGATGCTCAGCTGACAGCCGTCGCAGGAGGCGAATTTGAAGACGCCGAGTTTGAGCCGCTGCCCCTCATTGATTCTTTCTGATCGAACCAACTTACGCTCCCTTTAGAATCGTTGAGATCGGGTCGTTCGTGAAACGTATCGACTGACGGTCTCAAGTTTCATGTTTCACGTTTGAGGTTATTGGCTTCTGCACAGCCTGAAACTTTCAACTTGAAACCTGGAACTCAGGATCGAGATACGAACGACGCTTCATGTGTTACACCCCCGTCCGTCCCAACCAGTGTGCCACTCGGTCATACCGCATGACCGGACCGTCTTTGCACAAGAAGTACGGACCCATCTGACAATGGCCACACAAGCCAATTCCGCATTCCATGTGCCGTTCCAGCGACACGTAGATGGCGGAAGCCGGAATGCCGCGCCTCATCAGAATTGGCACTCCCAAGCGCATCATGATTTCCGGGCCGCACATCAATACGATGCTCTTCGCCGAATCGATCGACACGCGTTCGAATAGCTCCGTCACCACGCCGATGTGATAGCGCCAGGTCTTGTCTGGCTGGTCGCTGGTCAACAAGACCTCGGTATCGGGATGCCGCCGCCAGGCATCGAACCGCTCGCGATAGAGCAGGTCGTGCGGTGTCTTGACGCCGTGAAGAATCTTGACGGCTCCGTATTGATTGCGCCGTCTGAAGATGTACTCAATGGCACCTACGACCGGGGCACAGCCCAGGCCTCCGGTGACAATCACCACGTTGCGCCCGTACATGTCGTCCAGCGGCCATCCTTGTCCAAACGGACCCCGGAGCCCCAAGGCATCGCCGGGCTGTAGGTTGGCGATCGCGTTGGTGACTCGCCCCACGGTACGGATCGTATGGTCCAGAAACTCCGGTTCATCCGGGTCCGACACGATGGAAATCGCCACTTCGCCGACGCCGAACAAATAGACCATATTGAACTGGCCCGCGTTGAATCGGAACTGCTGCCGCACTTGCTCGTCAACAAGCTGCAAACGATAGGTATTGATGTCTTCGGCTTCCCGGATCTTTTCCACAATGGTTGCCGGATGGATGACGTAGGGATTGGCCATTTGTTTCCTGCAATGCTATCCGCCGGCCGCCTCTGGCCGACGGCTGATGGCTGACTGCTGTTCGCTTGGCGTCAGCAACGCCGGCAACTCCTCGGTCAAATCGATCCCGACCGGGCACCAGGTGATGCATCGGCCGCAGCCGACGCAGCCGGACATACCGAATTGATCGATCCAGGATGCGAGCTTATGTGTCAGCCACATGCGGTACCGATCTTTGACCGTCGGGCGAATATTCTTGCCATGGATATACCCATGCTCCTGGGTGAAACAGGAATCCCACAATCTGGCGTGTGCGGTGTGTTGGTGCGAGAGGTCCGGCGTCTCCTCGACCGTATGACAAAAGCAGGTCGGGCAGACCATCGTGCAATTGGTGCAGGCGAGGCACCGCCCTGCCACCTCGTCCCACCGCGGATGTTCGTGGGCCTCATAGAGAGCTTGCGGCAAGCGCGAGTGATCGAGCCGTCTGACTTGGCTCTGGGCGCAGGCTTCGATCCGCGTCGCTGCCTCAGCGCTCAGTTGTTCTGAACCAGTAGATAGGGAGAGGTTGGAGAGAAGATCGCGTCCCGCCTCGCTGCCCGCTTCGATCAGCAGGCTGTCGTCCACTTCGGTCAGAACGAGATCGAAGCCATGCTTGGCACGGGGGCCGGTCTCCATGGATGCGCAAAAACAGGTTGCGAGCGCTCTAGTGCAGTTCACGGCGATCACGAAGAGCCCTTCCCGACGTGCTGCGTAGTAGGGATCTCGGTAGGCGCCGTTCAGAAAAATCCGGTCTTGCGTAGCAAGCCCGGCCAGATCGCACGCACGAGCGCCGATGATCGCCACCTTCTCCGATTGAGGAAGCGTCGGGCTCGTGGCGAATCCGTCCTTGCTCCGCTCGATCTGCAAGAGCGGCTCGCGCGGTGCAAAGACGAACGGCTTCAGCGATTGCGGTCCATGGACGACACCGAAGATTTCCGGTGAGCCGGTCTGTTCCAGCCGGTAGCGTCCCGGTTCCTGTTGATCACGCCAGCCGATCGGCAGATTCGACACCAGCTGGACCGTTTCCCACACGACTGACCCATCCCGCAAGGCGGGCCCGACGATGCGATATCCCTTTGCGCTGAGGGCATCCAGCAATCGTTGAAGGTTAGCTCTTGCTAGGGCGCCGCGTATTTCACCGGCTATTGCCATGAGATCTCCCCCTGCTCATTCTGTGACAAACCGGATGGTCGTGCCATAGTACGAACTCCTCCCTTCTCGCGCAAGGCGGGAGGATCACGCCTGCATCACCGCCGTATCCTCCGTGAAGGCAAGTTGCATGGACGCTCCCTCGCCTCCTACGTCAGACGCTCCAACAGGGCAACAGGAAATTCGCACAACACATCCGCCATCGGCAGCATTTGGCGATCACCAACGGTCTGAGTCGACAGCCTCTCGCCGGTGAAGAGATTACGATAGGACGAATCCGGCCTCCAGGACGGCACGGCCACATAGGTGTCTCCCCATACATCCAAACCGACCGGTGATGTCATGGCGTCCCCGGTCAGCGAGCCCACCAGTCGCGGAACGACCGTCACCACCGCTTGCTCCCTGTGAAGACGGGCAAAGGCATAGCAATGCTCTTGCTTGGTCCCGCACCCATCGAGCGGAATGTATTCGCCCTGATGAAAGAGTGAACGGTGCTCCCGACGGAAATTCAGAGCTTTCATCGTCGTGTACAGTTTGATCCTTCCGTCGATACGTTCAGCGAGTAGGGTTCGAACCAACGGCCGCAGATCTGAGCCGCACTCTGCAAGTGCACGCTGGAGCGCATGCACGAGGGTCGCACGCATTTCATAGTCCACCGGTCGACGGTTATCTGGGTCGACGAGGCTGAAATCCCAGAGTTCCGAGCCTTGATAGAAATCCGGAACGCCGGGAGCCGTCACCTTGAGCACGACTTGGGACAACGCATTCCACATACCCCACTGCGCAATCCGCTGCTGAAACGGAAGGAATTCGTCAAGAAAGGCATTGGGCCTGGTCCGGTCGAGGATCGATTCGACAAATTGCCGCATCGCTCCTTCGTAGCCTTGATCGGGATTGACCCAACTCGTGTGGGTCTTGCCTTCCCTCAGTGCCTTGTTCATATATTCCTGTACCCTCTCGCGGAATGTACGGTACTGCGCATGGTCCAGAGATGTCAGAGGCCATACGCCGACGAGTGCTTGGTAGAACAAATACTCTTCGTTACGATCAGGTACGAGTTGTCCCTCCACGTCGATCTTGTACTTCCTGGTGAGTTTGGCCCAGCGGTTCACGCAGGCCCGCCACTCTCTGGGGATCTCCGACAATACGTTGATACGCGCCCGCGTATCCTCGCTCCGCTTCGTATCGTGCGTGGAGGTGGCCGAGAGGGAGAAGGGCCAGCGCCCCTGGCGCTCCCGCAGGTGCTTGTGAAAGGTCGCGGGCGTGACGCCAAACAGTTCGGGATTGCCCCCGACATCGTTTAACGACACCAACCGGTTGTACAGGTAGAACGCCGTGTCCTCGATTCCCTTCGCGGTCACGGGACTGGTCATCTGTTGGAACTTCATGACGAACCGGAGCTGTTCGCGGCGATCCTGACTGGTCCGCTCATCCCACTCCTTCAGCAACAAGGACCGGACGAAGTCGAAGACATGTCCGCTGAGAGCAGCGTTTCGTCGCTTGGCCCTGGCCACGGCGAGACGGATATAGGCGCGGTCGCGATCCAACAGAGGTTCAGGCCCCTCCGTGCTATAGGTCCGGTACACGGGGAAGCAGGCGATGATCTCGCGGATGGCATTCGTGAGGCTGTTCAGCGTGAAATCCCGCGATCGGCGATCGCGTTCGGAAAGCAGGTTCAATTGGTGTCCAAGGACATTGATTTCACTGGCCATTGAGGCCCGCATGATCAGCTTCTTCGATTCATAGACGAGGTCCTCGAGTGAGATGCGACGGCGGATGAACCGGACATAGGTCTCGTTCATGGCCCGCTCGTTGGTCGTCTGCACGAAGAGACCGTTCAACAGGTTCAGAAAATCGTAGCCGGTCGTGCCGGAGACGGGCCAGGTCTCGGGCAGCGGCTCATCCTTGCCGAGAATCTTTTCGACCACAACGAACAGCGGGCGGCCCAACTCGCGTTGAGCCCAGGCCTGCCATTCG
>JABMDK010000002.1:215766-222360 GCA_015903995.1 Nitrospira sp. | reverse complement strand
CCGATGTTGGCGGTCTTGTGGACTGGAGGCAGCCATAGCGACGTGAAGCCGACGTGCGCCAGGGATGGCACGCGGTCGCGCACGAAGGGCCACCACGCGAACTCGCAGCCGTCAACCCGGGGACAATCCCAGTGGAAGGCTTGCATCATCACACCCATAGGACCCTCCTTCGCCCTCCAAGGGGCACGACCAATCTTGCCGACGAGAAGTTCTTACCTCCGAGCTCAACAAGATTTTTCATTTGAACAATCAGCAAGAGGCTGGCATTCATCATGCCAGAATGGCTGAGACCGCAAGGCGCCTGAACTTACGACTGCAATGACAACTGGTTAGGGATGAGCCTGCACGAAGTCTCGGACCAACTCAGCAAGCAAGTCGACGTACCGCTGGCAAGCCGCTATCACTTCCCGATCGCCACCGCTCGCCTCAAACAAATGCACTGGGATTCCCACTGTGGGAGGCGGCGTCCCGGGTGGACCAAACCAGTGAAAGCCATAGTAAGCTCGATGTCCTCTGGTTTCAGCCTTGACTTGGGTCACGGGAATGTACTCCCAAACGACGGTCACCTCAGCGCCGCCGCGCTTTTGCTCGTAGTTCCGCTGACTCTTCAGGAACTCGAGTAGCGCCTGCTCCTCCCTGTTCCGATTCTGGAGCCATGTCGGAAACCACGTGTCGTATTTGTCCTTCTCCTCGTACTGGAGGGCAAACGTGACGCTTCTTGCAGCGGACAGAAGGGCACTCAGATAGAACCCAAACGCTTCAGGCTCGTTACGGACAGCCTTTCCGCTCTCAGCGAAGAGATGCCGCAGGAAGAACTGAGCCTCGCGTAGTTTCCGTTCAGTAGCCTCAATCATTGTGACCAGACGGCCTAACAGCCGCGTTTTGCCGCGCCGCATGCGCAGCGTAGCGAGCTGAAGACGTCGGTCAACAACGCGCTGTTAGCGCTCCTCATGCGAGACCATGCGTTTGCAAGAACGATTGCCATTCCGCGATCGCCGCCCGTCCGAGATCGGATGCCCGATGGCGCGAGGCGTCATTTGGGATGATCTTCAACCGCGCAGTGCTCGGTCCCATAGGCGGACCACCACTTCCCATGAACAAGCTCGGCGCTGAAAGTAACACGTCGTCAGTAGTGGAGTCCCTTCCGCGACCACCGTGCTTGTATTCGTTCGCGATGTCCTGAAAGGACTTGAGTGCCTGACTCGTCGTCGCGAAGGACTCGACGGCAGCCTTGGTGAAGGACGGTGACGAGGCGGACGCCGATAACTTTTTCAGCCAGTCCTTACCGCTGGTCAGAGCAACTGAGACGTCCATCAGAGCATCGCCCATTGCTTCAGCAGTCGCCCCGTCATTTTCCAAGGTTTCAAACCGTTGTAAGTCGCGCTTCGCCTTCGCGAGTAAGTCTTTAGGATAACTCTTGCCGTACGCGAGTGGCATTGGAAAGGCCTAGCTATTGAATAGACCGAGCAGTATATCCGAGTGGCCCATCGTCTTGGGCCCTGTGGGAGTTTCCTGAACCTCCAAGCAGTTGTCAAGTCAACCAACACCGCGACTGATAGTTGGAACATCCGCCGATCGCTCCTCAATAGACCGTGCAGCCTGCTGCAGTTGCCAGGCGAAACTGGTCCGGTTGAAGGCCCAGAACAGTGAGAGCGGCAAGCCGGCTTCGCGTAACGCCAGCGCCGCATATTGATGGCAGGTGTGAAACAGGTGGTAGGAAGGTTTCGCAGGATAAAACACAGATTGCCCGAACCAGGCCACTGGTTCCTCGTTCAAGAGTGTTGTTTGCAAGTGCCGGCGCAAGCGCTGAGAGCCCTCTTCGGTTAGACGAAAGCTGAAGAGGTCTGAGGGCGGTTGCGGCGTGCGTTCCGCCCAGACTCGATCATAGTGCCCGACTTCGACGACGCCCTCAGTGGGCCAGAATAGAGCCCGCACGATCCCGGTCAAACCTGTCCTGCCCTCCAGATACCAGGCGCGCTCAGCATAACCCCACTCTTCGTATAAGGGCTGAGAACCGAGTGCTGAGGACTGATGCCCCGAATCAGAAGAGTTTCTCTCAGTCGTCAGTTCCGAGTCCTCTGTCCCATCTTCTCGCGGAAACGCGATCATCGCATGCCAGGTATCGAGCGAGACATAGACAGTGTGCCGTGCGGACTCCGGAGGTGGAGGCCACAAACCCTCGACCGGCGAGGCACAGGCTGAAAGGAGCGCGAATGAGATTGCCGCTCCACTGAAACGAATCGCCCGCGCGAAGTGCCTCATCCTCGGTCCAGTTCGAGGAATTCGAACGAGCTGGAAGCAAGTCACTATCATCATTCATGTCGATTCAACACAAGACTAAGTGATGTTTTATTCACAGGGATAGGATTGCCGCCGAAGATGAACTTCTGGTCACATCCTTCATGCCAAACGGCTGGGGCGTATGGGGTGGATGGCGGGGACGACAGCCAGTCGTTGCGAGCAGAACAATGGCGGTCAGCCACAGCAGCAGATGACGATTCATTCTCTGTCTCCATATGCAATGTTTGTCTTCTACTAATAGATCACAGCCGGCCGTTTCTCATTGACGATCAACATGAGCCGCCGGTGTTTGAGTGGTCGCTCAGGGTCTCGCGTATAGTGCCCGAGGTCCTCTGAAAGCTCTGTGAGTCTGAGCGGAACTGAGATCCGTTGCTTGAGATGCGGCACGTTCGTCTCAAGGGCGAGATCGACCAATTCCTCAGTTGTCCCTGTCACCTCGGCGTTCAGGTCCCTCTCATCCAGAAAATGCACAGTTACGCGTTCCTCTGGGTCGAACCACGGGATGGTTTGCTTTCGCTTCTCATGGTTGGTCATCGCGCTCTCCCTCTCTTGAAACCTACCCCTCCTGCCCCTATGACTGCTCGCATCCCGCCTTCCCCTCATCGAGCCAACGATCGGATGTACTGCAGGACGTTCTGCTTGTCCTTGTCAGACAAGGTCCATTGCCAGGCCCCCATCGCGGTGCCCCGCTCACCCCCGTGAATAATCTGTGTGAGGTCGAAATCTGACTTCTCCTGAACGGTTGGGCTGGTGAGATCGGCCGGCGGCGGAGTCACATCAAAGGCTTTTCCTTTCCCCTGTTCGCCATGGCAAAACCGGCAATACAGCTCGTAGAGACGCTTCCCCTCCTGGATATCGTAGTAGTCACGTAACGCCTTCTGACTGCCACTGCTCTGCTCCGACGCCGCCTGCGCAAGGGTCACGCACGACAGCGTGAGCAACAGGGACAAACCTATAGATCGTGAAGACATACCCCTCCTCCATCAGAACACCCTCGAACGATTAAGGCGCAATCATTGTGCCATCGGAGCTAACCGTACAGACCTCGCTACCAAAGCTGAAGCTGTTGAAAACACGGGACTTCGCATCGTCTATAGTGCGGCCCCTCATGTAGCGTTGGGAAAAACTCCACGGAAGGCCAGCCGATCACTGTCGCGGAATGCGACAGCCGATCATAGGACAGATCCGCTTCGGCAGGTCAGAGTGCGCTTCGCACCTGACGAATACATGCTCACGCCGGTTGCCGTTTTAGGTTCACTCGCTGCTGAACCCAACCGACCGCATGACTCGTCAGGTTCCCGATGATGAACCAATGAAGCCCACCGAAGAGAGCGGTCAGAACGAAGGCTCTGAGGTTGACTCCTTGATGTCCGTAGTACCACAAGTTGGTCCAGGAATCGGTCAGACGGGCAAAGAGTCCGATTTGTCCTTCGATTTCGAACACTAAGGGAACGGTCGGAGCATCAAGGACGAAGAACAGAAAATAGGCGAATACCACCTGCCCTTCCGTGTTGATATGGCAATAGAGAAACACCAGGAACGAGGCAAACGAATGCATCACAAGCATGGTCGTGCCCAAGACCAGGCCGTCCTGCATCGTGCGATTCGTCATAGGGATCGCTTCGACCTTAGATTCTACGACAGCGCTCGTGTCTAGCCCCACGGCCTAACAGATTCGCGGCAGTTGCTCGCCGGATAACAGGACGAGTACACGATGTGTGCCACAACAGTCGGCAGGACGATCTCACGGATAGCAGAGTGGAAAGCCGCTCGCACTGGCTCAGATCACTTCGAACCCTGGTATGGATCGTCGAATAACGTTCCACACTCAAGGCATCGAACCTTACCGGTCCGCTTACCGCCCCTGGTCAGGACGTCCTCGATCAGCCGGCCATGAGAACAGGCCACGACCGGCGCCACCTTGTTTGTCTCCGGAACCGTTGCAGCGTCCATGGGAACCTCCATCATTGGTAAGACGTTGCTATCACCTCCCTATCACTCAGTCCTCTGCATAATCAAGGATTCTCAGCCAGATCTCTTGCCCACCATTTGGAGTAGCAGAGATATTTACGTGCTTTGCATTGTCTTCGTCACGTCAAACTAGGGGTTCCTCTAGTTTGACTCACGAACAGTACTGGCGCTTGCGGAGCAAAGGCGGCTCATGCCATCGATTTAGTCGCTACGGTGGACCAAATGGGATGACCGACCTCTTCGATACCAGTGACTCACAAGCCAAGACTCTGTGCGGACCGAACCCCGTCGAGCAAAGCAGCCATTTCGATGGACTACCACTTCGAGAATATCAATCGAGGCGATTTCCACCGGGACGTTGGTCCGTCGGCTGTGAGATTGCCCGGTTGCCGAGGAAAAGAACGGTAAGCGGTTCTTGCTGGTTTTTTCACCAGGCAAGAGGGGGTTGACCCTCGATGAATCGGCGCTATCTTATTCTTGAGCGGAGGCCTCGGTGAGAGGAACACTCAAAGGAACTGAGGTCGAGCGCTGGGGCGGTGAGCAGGCCCACCGGTGGGTGGGAAGCCTAAAGCCCCTCCAAGACCTCCACGCAAGTGAGAAAGAGCTCTCTAGACCCGCCTCCGCTCTCGTTCTATTTTCTATTTTTTTGCTTTCCCCGAACAAGTGTAGGCCGCAATGTAGTGTGGTGGTCTTTTTGACACCTATTTGTTGGGGTTATTTGCTATAGCGGTAAGCACGCATAAAAAACGGCCCGCTCTTGTGTGGAACCACGGGGGCCGTCATCTGGCCGGAATCACGTTCGGCAATCCTTCAGTCGCTTCAGGCTAATTGCCCCGCGCCTCAATCTTCGTTCTGGCTCGCACCTACGGCCATGCCTAGTGGCACCGACAGTCGATAGCGCGTCCCTTGAACACCCTGACTCCGCTACTGAAACAGCGCCCGCGCCCTTCGCACGCTGACTGCACAAGAGCGAGTCACCAACCTGAAACTGCCGACCTCTCTCGGGCTAGGCACCTCCTTCACTGTTTTTATTAATCACTGGTTCTCAGAAATCAATGTCGCCTCATACCCCATATCAGGCAAGTGGTGGCAAGATGCCCCCTCCTTTCATCACGAGACGAACTGTTTCTCTGACCTGCCTGATTCGTTCGGCTGCTCCCTCCATCACCTGCATGTTCGTCCGGCTCAGCTGAGCCAATCCCTGCTCTTGCGCCTTGAGCGCGGTGGCGGCGGCAATGCGCGGCACAACTTCCCATTCGTCCATGGTGCAGATGATATTGTCGTCGCTGATGCCTCGTGCTTCTGCGCAGGTCGCCAATTCCATCGCTGCTGCGATCGCCATCTCGTCCGAGATCGTGCGGGCGCGCACATCCAACGCACCTCGGAAGATGCCCGGAAACACCAGGGAATTGTTGACTTGGTTGGGGAAATCGCTTCGACCGGTCGCCACAATCCTGGCCCCGGCTTCTTTCGCTTCCCACGGCCAGATCTCCGGGACCGGATTGGCGCAGGCAAACACGATAGCATCCTTGGCCATGGTCGTGATCCATTCCGGCTTGATAATTCCTCCCGCCGAAAAGGCGATACAGACGTCCGCGCCCTGAAGCGTCTCAGCAATCTCACCCCGGCGGCCCTCCCTGTTCGTTTCAACGCAGACCTTCCATTGTTCGCTGAATTCAGGATTGTCCCGATGGTCGATCCGATAAGTACCGAGAATGCCTCCCAGGTCACAAGCCACAATCAAGGCCGGCTCTGCTCCTATCGTCTTCAGGAATCGATAGGTGGGCGCATTGGCCGCGCCCATGCCGATCATGGCGATGCGTACGCTCCCGATCGGTTTCCCGACGATTTTCAGCGCATTGATCAAGGCGGCCAGCAGCACTGTGGCCGTTCCCTGCTGATCGTCGTGCCAGACCGGAATCGAGCAGACCCGGCGCGCGTCTTCAAGAACACGAAAACACTTCGGCATCGCGATGTCTTCGAGGTTGATGCCGCCGAACGATGGTTCCAGGAGTTTCACGGTTCGGACAATCTCCTGGGGGTCCTTCGTACCCAAACAGATCGGTACCGCATCCACCCCGCCCAGATACTTGAACAACAAGGCCTTGCCCTCCATGACCGGCAAGCCGGCCTCCGGACCGATGTCACCGAGACCCAACACCCTCGTCCCGTCGGATACGACCGCAATACTGTTGGCCTTATTCGTGAGGTCGTAGACCAAGCCGGGCGTGGCTTGAATGTCACGGCAGGGAACTGCAACCCCCGGGGTGTACCACAAAGAAAAGTCGTCGAGACTGCGGATAGGACATTTCGGGAACGTCT
>JABMDK010000002.1:168606-215666 GCA_015903995.1 Nitrospira sp. | reverse complement strand
ACGGCACGGCCCTCACGGCGCTGGGCTGTACGCCGCTCATTCCGCCGGATCGCCCACTCCATAGCCACATGAGACCCGCCGCGCCCCGAGGCCGACCGCCCATGAGCATGTCGGTGGCCGATCGGATGCGCCGCCCCCTCCAGACCCGACGCGGGCAACGGCTCTACGCCCGGCGTAAAGCGATCGTCGAACCGGTCTTTGGCCAGATCAAGCAGGGCCGCGGCTTTCGGCAATTCCTATTACGCGGGATGCGGCAGGTGCGCGGGGAATGGGCGCTGATCTGTATGACCCACAATGTGCGCAAGCTCTGGACCGCCTTGCGCCGTCGCCGTCCCGGTGACAGGCTCCTGGCAGTGCGTGGGGTGCAGAAGAGGACGGGGCCTGGCCGGCGATAGCGAACAGAGAGGAGCGTCTTCACTCCCCGATGAGCCCAGCCTGCCTCCTCGGTCATGATTCGGGCTTGTTCAGATCAATGTCGGACAGGCTCCTAGGATGCCGCGCATGAACGCGGCGGTGAATCTGTTCTGGGTCCTGCTCTCCCTCCTCGGCGCGCTCGCGCTTGCCCACGTGGTTGGCGTCGTCAACCCTGACGAAAAAGTAATTGGCCTCTGGCTGGTCGTGGCGGTTGCCTGTATCTATGTGCTGGCCTATCGGTTCTATGGTCGCTGGCTAGCCAAGCAGGTGGTCGGACTGAACAATCAGCACGTGACGCCGGCGGTGCGATTGAACGATGGCGTTCGATATTCGCGAGGGTTCTGGAGGACTGTAAAAGGTGGGGCCAAGAGTTATGCTGTGAACATTTCCTGCAGGACCGCGAGGACGGCAGTAAGGGTTCCGGGCGTGACGCGGCCAAGCCGCTTGACGAGGCGTTCACTATCAACGGTGCGTAACTGGTCTATGGCCATGAATCCGGAACGGTTGCGGAACCGACATCTCACTCGCCAGGGGTAGGCTTGCCCGCCGGTAGTCATTGGCGCGACGATCACGGTCGGTAGGTGCTGATTCAATTCATCAGGAGAGACGACTATGCAAGGCCTCGTTTTTCTGATTTCACTGCCTCGGGTTGGATCAAGGTCAATCAGATAGACTTCACCGCGTGCCGGGGGCGCGTGCTCTAGCGCCACTTCCAGTCTTCCTTATCGAATCGCGTGGCAGTCGGCGGGTCGAGGAGGCTGTCCTCTCCTTGTGCTCGCATGCGTCGGGCGGCATCAGCCCAGCCTGCGCGTGGTTGTGCCGATTTGGAGATCAGAATGCGGCCCGGTTCTGCTTGGAGCTCGACTTCATCTTCAAGCTGGGCTTCCTGAAGCAAGGTCTTGGGAAGACGAATTCCCTTTGAGTTGCCGATCCGGACAATGTGCGCTTTCATGCCACCCTCTAGCTATGAGGTTACATTGTAATCACATCTCGTGCTGAAGGCAAATTCCTGCGATCTCTGGATTTACAAGCAGCCAGCAGGTTGTTAGGATGCCGCGCATGACAGCGGCTATGAATTTGCTCTGGGTGCTGCTCTCCGTTCTTGGCGCACTCGCGCTTGCCCACGTGGTCGGTGTCGTCAACCCAAACGAAAAAGTAAATGGTCTTTGGTTGGTCGTAGCGGCGGCTTGCATCTATGTGCTGGCCTATCGGTTCTATGGCCGCTGGCTAGCCAAGCAGGTGGTCGTACTGAATAATCAGCATGTGACGCCGGCGGTGCGGTTGAACGACGGCGTGAATTTTCATCCTACCAATAAAGTCGTGCTCTTTGGTCATCACTTCGCAGCGATTGCGGGAGCGGGGCCCTTGCTTGGTCCGGTGTTGGCGGCGCAATTTGGATTTGTGCCGGGGTTTCTCTGGTTGGTGATCGGGGCGGTACTGGCTGGCGCGGTACAGGATTTCATTATTCTCGTCGCCTCGATGCGGCGCAATGGTCGCTCGCTTCCCGAGATTGCTCATGATGAACTTGGCTCCATCACCGGCACAGCGACGGCGGTGGCGGTGCTCTTTATTGTGGTGGTGGCGTTGGCAGGGTTGGGGTTTGCCGTGGTGAATGCGCTCTATCACAATGCTTGGGGTACGTTCACGATTGCGATGACGATTCCGATCGGCCTGCTCATGGGCTTCTATCTGCAGAAGTTTCGTCCTGGCGCGGTGGCAGAAGTGTCGATACTTGGCGTTGTGTTGCTGATCGCCGCAGTGATGTTCGGTCGTGTGGTGGCGCAGTCATCCTACGCGTGGTTATTTGAGTTCGACAAACCAGCCCTCGTCTGGATCCTCGCTGGCTATGGGTTTCTCGCCTCGGTCTTGCCGGGTTGGATGTTGCTGGTGCCGCGCGGCTATCTCTCAACCTTCATGAAGCTTGGGGTGGTCCTTCTGCTCGGGTTCGGTGTCATGCTCATGGCACCAACGATCGAAATGCCGAGGGTGACACGGTTTGCCGATGGTGGTGGCCCGATCATTCCAGGCACGCTCTTCCCGTTTCTGTTTATCACGATCGCCTGTGGCGCGATCTCGGGGTTCCATTCGTTGGTGTCGTCCGGGACGACGCCGAAGATGATCGAGCAGGAATCGCAGGCGGTAGTGGGGTATGCGGCGATGCTGCTGGAAAGTTTTGTCGGCGTGATGGCGTTGATTGCGGCCTCGGTGCTGATACCCGGTGACTATCTGGCGATTAATACGACCTTAGGTATGGATGCGCTAGCGACGATGGGATTTGCCCCGTCGCGAATCGCTGAACTGTCACAAATGGTTGAGGTGGATGTGGCAGGCCGGCCCGGAGGGGCCGTCTCGCTCGCCGTCGGCATGGCATCTATCTTTTCCGCCTTGCCTGGTATGTCTGGCCTCATGGCCTATTGGTATCAATTCGCGCTGGTATTCGAGGCATTGTTCATCCTGACGACGATCGATACGGGAACGCGTGTCGCTCGGTATCTCATTCAGGAAATGGCC
Source organism: Nitrospira sp. (assembly GCA_015903995.1). Lineage (GTDB taxonomy): Bacteria > Nitrospirota > Nitrospiria > Nitrospirales > Nitrospiraceae > Nitrospira_D. The sequence goes on along the minus strand of JABMDK010000002.1, from coordinate 212,741 downwards.
GGACGGGTCTATGCGCCCTTTCGCCGAATGAACTGGGTGCCGGGCGTCATGTTGAGCAGCGGTCTGGTCGTAGGGGCCTGGGCTTATTTGATCGGAACAGGAAGCATTTCGACGATTTGGCCGATGTTTGGGGCTGCAAATCAGTTGTTGGGCACATTGGCCCTTTGTATTGGAACGACTGTCTTGATCAAGATGTGGAAGTCTTCCTATCTTTGGGTGACGGCGCTGCCGATGCTCTTCGTGGGCATGATTACGCTGACCGGGTCGTATGAAATGTTCTGGATGTTCTTGAGGAAAGCCGGAACATTGGCGTCGGGACAGGCTTTTCCCCTTTATCTGGACGCGGTGTTGGTGGCACTGGTGGCGGTGTTGGGTTTGATCGTCTTGAGCGACAGTCTGCGGCAGTGGTATGGCTATGTCGTACTGAAGAAACCCTTTACGAGTAGCGAGGTGCTGGTGAGGGCAGGTGGAGGATCGGCAGGTCGGATGCAGACGGCGATCTGTCAACACGGTGACGATCAGAGGTGCTTCAAGTTGCCGCATGGGACAGGGTGCTGTTAGGGATGGTGCGAGGCAGCCTGGTTGATCTCCTGTGCTCCTGGAGTGCGCACGCGGGATCAGTTGAATTTCTACATTTAGGGCGCTGCTCCCTTCACGGGTGCAGTGGGAGACCAACCAAGCCACCTCGCTTAGGTTGGGTGGGAAGAAGAGGAGGGGATTGTGGCTGATCAGTTTTCATTCGATGTCGTGTCGGAAGTGAATATGCAGGAGCTGAAGAATGCGCTGGAACAGGCGACGAAGGAAGTCAAGCAGCGATTTGATTTCAAGGACTCGAAGACAGAGATTACGTTAAAAGAGAAGGAGAAGGAGTTAGTTGTCATCTCCGATGACGAATACAAGCTGAACGCGGTGCAAGAGATCATCAAAGGGAAGTGTGTGAAGCGTGGCGTGTCGCTGAAGGCATTTGACTACGGTGCCGTGGAGCCGGCGTTGAGCGGAACGGTGCGGCAGACGGCGAAGATTCAGAGCGGTCTCGCTTCGGAGAAAGCCAAAGAGATCACGAAGGCGGTCAAGGATGCCAAATTGAAAGTCCAAGCGCAAATTCAGGGCGAGCAAGTGCGGGTGTTGGGTAAGAGCAAGGATGAATTGCAGTCCGCGATCGCATTCTTGAAGGGCAAGGATTTCGGGATCGATCTACAGTTCACGAACTACAGATAAGTAGCGTGCTAGTTGCAGCGACTTCATGAAGATTCTGCTCCCTCTCCTCTTTCTCGCGATCTCTCTTGCCGGCTGCAATCGCAGTGATCCGATCGTTCTCATCCAGCTCCATCCGAAGAATCCGGATATCATCTACGTTGCGACGAACGACTATATCTATAAGACCCGTGATGCCGGGCAGACATGGTCGAACCTATCTCAGGGAATGAGTTATTCCCGTGTGATTGCCATGGCGATCGATCCTGTTTATCCCGCAACGGTGTATGCAGGCACGAAGGGTGATGCTGTCTACAAAAGCCATGATGGCGGGCAGCGCTGGACCTCGATGCGTTCCGGGCTTGATGATGCGACCATTACGTCCGTGGTGAATCAGTTCCTCTTCGATCCTGCCGATGCGCAACATATCTTTCTCGCTACGACGATGGGTGTATTTGAAAGTAAAAACGGCGGTGAACAATGGATGAAGAAAATGGAGGGTATGAAAGAAGTCCTGATGGTCGTGACGCTTGGCGTGGACCAGACCAGGCCCTCCATTCTGTATGCGGGAACCAGCGGCGGTGTGTACAAGTCGATTGATCAGGCCGGTCACTGGGAAAAAGTGAACAATGGGCTGGTGCCGCCGGATATGGTGAAAACGTCTCGGGCGCTGAATGTCACCTCAATACTGGTTGATCCATATGAGCCCGATACTGTCTACGCCGCCACGCTCGCAGGGCTCTATAAAACAACGGATGGGGCCAAGGCTTGGAAGCGAATCGGAGAATCTCTTGCTGATCAGATGATCATTGCCATGGTGCTCGACCGAACGCGGCGCGGCGTGATCTACATCACAGGACGGGATGGTGTCCATCGGAGCGAAGATGGTGGGGCCACGTGGGTGGTGCTCAATAGGGGGCTGGCGACCACCAATATCAGAGCCATCGCACAAAGCGAAATGGATCCGGCGGTATTCTATGCCGGTACAAACGGGAGTGGTCTCTATCGCAGTAAGGATGCGGGGGAAACCTGGGAGCCCATGCCGGTGGTGGGAGGAAAGCCGTGAGGAAGAGCTATCGTCTCTTGTTGTTCAAGTCGGAGTCTCCAATAGAAGCCCCGACTCCGCGATGTGGGAGGGTGGAGATTCCGTCACGATTCTGTGCGCCGTCAACCTCGAACCCTGTGCTGCTGGATAGGGAAGTATCTTGCATGTCCGCTCCAGGCCGATGGGGGAGTTGGCTATCGTGACCATCTTCCCTTCTCCTTGGGCGAAGTGATTCGACCACATTGCTATAGGGAGAAACCGAGGCTCCGATATCCGCCCCGAAGTGGGAGTTTAACTTGGTATCTTCAATCTCTCCTCCAATGCGTGAGCGCAAGGCCGTATCCTGAATCTCCATCCCGGTCGGTGCTGATGATGGCGGCTTCTTGGCTTTGAACTCCTTCTTGATCGTCTCTTCATCCTCCTGGATCTGCACTTTGACCCGACCGCTGGTTTCGTAGTCAACTTCTTTCAGGCCCTGCTGTGCCTTGTTTAATTTATCCAGGCGATCCTGAAGACGTAAGAGGTTTTCCCGAGCACGTGCAACCATTCCGATAATGTTGGTTCCTTGGCGCTTCCCCAGCTCCGTTGAATTATAGACGCCTTTTTGCCGAACGGCTTGGAGGATGTGATTGGCCTCATCAATCATCTCAATGATTTCGCTCGGTGCATCGCTGGTAGTCAAGCAGCAGGAGAGGAAGGTTCGATAACGGTTCGAAAATCTTGAGACTACATCCTGCAGTTCCGCGATTTTTATCGGGTCACGGTCAGGAAGATCAAATCCTTGTTGGCGTGCGTTCTCCCGAAAAGATTCTGCCGCCTGCTGGTCGTAGAGCGGCTCACAGCCAGGGCTCTTTTTAGATGAAATCTGTTGGTCCGGCGTCTTGCTTGAGCACCAATAGACCAGTGCCGGTTGGTTGAGTGGATTATCCGGATTGAAGTCCTTTGCATCGACCTGTTCCAGGCAGAGAAACTGAAGAGTGAAGAATAAATATGGTCTTATGTATAAGGAAAACGAATATTTTAGAGTCATGACAGCATTCTCTAATTGAAACCCCTTGAAGTCAATCAAACTTCACCAGTTTGATGGCCCAGGAAAGTGTTGGCACTTATCAGAGGGCTAAGTTGCGTAGCCTATTGTAATTAAAGAGTAAATCGATCGGATGTCGGTTGTCATATGACGATATATACCCCGCTTCTTTATCTGCAGGTAGGCCTCGCTAAGTTACCGAAAGGCTGTTGACAAGCAAAAATGCCAGAGTATACTTCGTCAAGGTGGGGAGAAGTGGAGGCGTGTGGGTGAGAATATTATCGGTGAAAATTTGCATGTCCCCGTACTCGGCCAGGAGGTGTGTTCTTGGCTTGTTTCTGATCGAACTACCACAATCGTGGATTGCACGGTGGGATATGGTGGGCATGCTGAAATGCTCTTAACTGTCAGCCCTATTGGAACAAGGTTTGTAGGGCTAGACCAAGATTCTCAGGCCATTGAGTTCAGCCAGAGGCGGTTGAGTCGATTTGGAAACCGTATTGTGTTGCGACAAGGAAATTATCGCGACTTGAAGTCGCACCTTGCTGAATCCGGTATCGCAAAGGTCGATGGTGTGCTGTTTGATTTCGGAGTTTCATCTCCACAGTTGGATGATCCCTCACGAGGGTTCAGTTTTCAGCGAGAAGGTCCACTGGATATGCGTATGGATCAAAAGGTTGGGAAGACTGCCGCCGATCTGGTGAACTGCAGCCCTGAAGACGAGCTTGCGGACATCATCTTTCAGTATGGAGAGGAGCGGTATGCCAGGCGAATTGCTCGGGCTATCGTGCAGGAAAGGCAACGACAGCCGGTCCAGACCACAGGGGGACTCGCTTCTATTATCGCTCGGTCCGTGCCGGCGTCGTACCGCCATGGACGGATTCATTGTGCCACGCGGACCTTTCAGGCGCTTCGCATTACGGTGAATCATGAATTGGATGTCTTGGAGCCCGCGCTCCGAGATGCAACCGAAGTGCTGGCGGCGGGGGGGCGGATCTGCGCGATCGCCTTTCATTCCCTCGAAGATCGTATCGTGAAGCATACGTTCCGGTCCCTCTCACAAGGGCCGGAAGCCGCGCTGTCCATACTCACCAAGAAGCCGATCCTCTCTTCTCAATCGGAGTGTGAAGCAAATCCCCGATCACGAAGCGCTAAATTGCGAGTGGCTGAACGTCAACCGAGGATGGGACTTTCATGAAGGTCTTCACCGTTTTTCTAGGACTCTGTCTTGTGTTTGTATTTGTGTGGGAACGCGTAGACATGGTTCGGATCGGCTATCAAATCGAACGGTTGAAGCGCGACAAGACGATGCTGGAACGTCAACGGGATGAGCTCCGCGTTAAGTTTTCTACATTGAGTGCCTCCGACCGGATCGCAAAACTGGCAACTCAGAAGCTCGGCATGAGCTTGCCGCAACAAGGACAAGTCATTGTCGTTCAGTCCAGACCAAGTGGTGTTCGTCCTTCAGATATTGCGCTGGTTGAACTGAAAGTCGCTAGGAATGATCTTCCCACCGGGAGGTTCTAGTGGCCGGTTCCTTTTCTCGCGGTCGTCGGTATGTCCTGCTGCTGCTGTTGTTGTGCGGGTTTGGAGTCGTTCTGTTCCGGCTGGTCACGTTGCAAGTGTTGCAAGCCGCTGAACTCTCTGTCAAAGCGGATCGGCAGCATCAAAAGACGGTATCGCTGGAAGGGGCGCGCGGTTCGATCGTCGACCGACATGGCAAGATTCTAGCCATGAATGTGGAGGTACCGTCCGTATTCGGAGTCCCAAGTACAGTAGAGAGTCCTCTCAAGGTCGCACGACAGTTGTCGCCGATTCTGCATGTAAGAACCGATGAGTTGGAACGAAAACTTCGACAGGAGCGGAGTTTCGTATGGTTGGCTCGTAAGTTGGATCCTGAGCAGGGGCGTCGGCTTGATCGGTTATCGCTTGATGGAATCGGGGTTGTGATGGAAGGGCGGCGGTTCTATCCGAAAGGGCCGCTTCTGGCTCATGTGTTGGGTTTTGCAGGAATGGATGGCGAGGGGTTGGAAGGGGTCGAGCATCGCTATGAATCATACTTGCATGGTGAGAAGCGGATGATGGTGTTGCAGCGTGATGCGTTAGGGCGGACGGTGTTTCCCAAGGGCATGACGGAACGGAGTCCGACGCCAGGCCATAGCCTCACGCTGACGATCGATGAGGTGATTCAGTATATCGTAGAGAGAGAGCTTGAGGACGCGGTCGGCCGTGCGCGGGCCAAGTCAGGAACAATGATTGTGCTTGATCCAAAGACCGGAGCGGTGTTGGCCATGGCGGTGAGCCCACGATTTGATCCCAATGTCGTATCGGCTCTCAGTCCTGATCGCTGGCGAAACAGGGCGCTGACGGATGCCTATGAGCCAGGGTCGACCATGAAGACGATGATGGCTGCGGCTGCCATTGAGGAGCGAGTGATAAAGCCGAATTCGATGGTATTCGGGGAGCATGGTCGTATGACGGTCGCGAACACCGTGATTCATGATCATGAGCGATTGGGATGGGTGTCCTTTGCTCAGGTGATTCAGAAGTCCAGCAACATCGGAGCGGCAAAGACCGGTATGGCACTGGGGGAGCAGCGGCTCTATCGATATCTCCAGGCATTTGGTTTTGGACAACGGACGGAGATCGACCTCCCTGGGGAGGGGGCCGGATTATTTAGAAATCCAAAAGACTGGGGGCGTCGTTCGGTCGCGTCTATTTCCATAGGGCAAGAGATCGGGGTCACACCGCTTCAAATGGTTTCTGCTGTGGCGGCTATCGCGAACGGCGGTGTACTGATGAAACCCTACGTGGTGTCGGAAATTCGAGATGCTGATGGACAGATCCTCAGGCAAGTTCCTCCTCAGATCAAGCGACGGGTCATTTCTCAGGACACAGCTCGTAGTATGACGAAGATTCTTGAAGGCGTCGTTACGGACGGCACCGGGACGAAGGCGGCTATTTCGGGGTTCCGGGTGGCCGGGAAAACCGGTACAGCCCAAAAGATCGATCCCCGAACCGGCACCTATTCAGCCACGCGAGTGGTTGCATCTTTTGTCGGATACGTCCCGGCAGACATGCCTCAGCTTGCCATGCTGGTGGTGATTGATGAACCGCAGGGCGATACCTCGGGAGGCTCCGCCGCTGCCCCCGTGTTTAGTCGTGTCGGGGAGCAGGTGTTAAGCTACTTGGGCGTGCCGTCGGATGCACCGATCACGGTGGCGATGGCCTCGCGGAAATTATAATCGTACTGGGGATGGTCGATGACTTTGGCAACCCTGCTTCAGGCGCTGGAAGGGCAGGTAAGGATTTTTGATCACCGTGGGAATTTGGACGTGCCCGTCACCGCGATCACCGATGACTCTCGAGCTGTCTTGCCCCACAGTCTCTTTGTCGCCGTGAAAGGCGAGCGAGTCGATGGACATGAATTTATTCCGGCGGCCATGAACGGAGGAATGGTCGCATTGGTGTCGCAGCAGCCGCTGGGTGAGGTGGCTCTTCCATCTGTCCGTGTAGACGACTCCAGAAAGGCGGTCGGTCTGCTGGGGAGCCGCTTCTATGGAGATCCGTCGTCGCATATTCGGATGATCGGCGTGACCGGAACGAACGGGAAAACCACCACGACCTATATTTGCAAAGCGCTGCTGGAGGCTCTGGGGCACCCAGTAGGGCTGATTGGGACTGTCGCCTATCAAATCGGTGAGCGCTCGATGCCGGCCACACATACGACACCAGGTTCTCTTGAGCTGCAACAGCTGCTTGCCGAGATGGTCGCTGGCGGGTGCACCACTGCCGTGATGGAAGTGTCTTCTCACGCCCTTGCACAGGACCGCACGAGCGGATGCGAATATGACGTGGCGGTCTTTTCGAATCTGACTCAGGATCATCTCGATTTTCACAAAACCATGGAAGAGTACTTTCAGGCGAAGTTGAGACTTTTTACAGGGTTAACGAGAGGGCTCAAGACGAATAAACGGGCGATCGTCAACATCGATGATCCCTATGGACATCGCATTGTCGAGTGCTGCCCCGCTCCGGTATGGACCTATGCCTTAAAGGCTAAGGCCGATCTGCGGGCGGAAGCGGTGCGATTGTCTCTTGAGGGAACAACCTTCACTGTCGCGACCCCGGCCGGGAACTTCCCCATCGAGAGTCATCTTGTGGGTGAGCACAATGTCTACAACCTTCTTGCTGCCATCGGGGTTGCGCTTCATGCAGGGGCTACACCGGCACAAGTTCGTGAAGCTGTGGCGAGGGTGACTCACGTACCGGGACGGTTCGAACGAGTGATCGCGGGCCAGCCCTTTACAGTGGCCGTGGATTATGCCCACACCGAAGACGCGCTGGTCCGATTGCTGACGGCGGCACAAGCACTGAAAACAGGCCGCATCATCACGGTTTTTGGGTGCGGTGGAGACCGCGACCGAGGAAAGAGGCCGAAGATGGGAGGAGCGGCTGTGCGTTACAGCGACGTCGTGATATTGACGTCGGACAATCCCAGAACCGAGGACCCTCTTTCAATCTTGGAACAAGTAGAAGTTGGGGTGATCGAAGCGCTGCGGCAACGGCCACATGTCCAGTACCGAAAAGTGCCCGATCGGCGAGAAGCCATCGAGGCAGCGGTGCGGGAGGCCCACAATGCCGATATGGTGCTAATCGCCGGCAAAGGGCACGAAGATTACCAGATTATCGGCACGAAGAAAGTTCATTTTGATGATCGCGAGGTGGCGCGTGACGCCATCGAACGACTCGGAACCCGCGTCTAGTCCACGGATGTCGGGACCGGTAGGTGGACGGAAGCTTTCAGATGACGTTGTTTACCGTCGAGGAATTGCGGGAAGTGATCAGCCCTAAAGTCTTGGCCGGCGATGCCGCGGGTTGGGCGAAGCAGCGTATTCGGCGAATCAGCCTCGATACGCGGTCTCTGCAACCTGGTGATCTCTTTTTCGCGCTGCAGGGAGATCGATTCGACGGTCACGACTTTGTGGCCACGGCGCTGTCGCGTGGAGCAGTTGGAGCGATCGTACTCGATTCTTACGATGTGTCAGCGATTTCCGTAAAACGTGGCTCGAAACGGATGCAGCCGTTTGTCTTCGGCGTCAGCGATCCACTCCATGCGTATCAGCAATCGGCCGCCTATCACCGAAGCCGATTTCACATTCCTGTCGTTGCCGTCACAGGAAGCAATGGTAAGACGACGACGAAAGAAATGGTCGCCAGTGTCATGGCGCATCGCTGGAAAATCCTCAAGACCGAAGGCAATTTGAATAACCGACTGGGAGTTCCGCAGACACTGCTCCGCCTCAACGAGCGACACAAGGGAGCGGTCATCGAGATGGGAGTCGATAATGTCGGTCAGACCTCCAGGCTGTGTGAAATGGCTCGACCGACGATCGGAATCATTACGAACATCGGCCCAGACCACGTGGAGTTTTTCGGGACGATGGAGGTGTCGGCTCAGGCAAAGGCGGAGATGCTCGATCTACTCCCACCTGATGGGGTTGCCGTTCTCAACGCAGATGATTCGTATTACGACTACCTTGCCGCGCGAGCGCGCTGTCGTGTGGTGTCGTTTGGCTTTTCAGCGAAGGCCGACGTCCGTGCGATGGATCTGAAGTCCGACGGGCGCAATGGGACGATCTTTCGGCTGCTGCTCCCGGGAATGGTCCGCCGCACCATGGTTCATATTCGAGTCCAGGGGGACCATAATGTCACCAATGCCTTGGCGGCAGCAGCGGTCGGTTCGATTTTAGGCTTGTCCGGAGGGGGCATTGCTCTGGGCTTGGCCCGTTTCCGGCCCGCTGCCATGCGGTCGCAGGTGCGAGTGAGTCAGGGCGTGAAGTTGATCATTGATTGTTACAATGCCAATCCGGCCTCTATGAAAGCTGCGGTTCGGCTGCTCGCGCAAACAAAGGCGAAGCGGAAGAAAATTGCCGTGCTTGGAGATATGCTGGAACTCGGCCCCAATGCTGTTCAGATGCATGAGGAAGTCGGCGAATTCGCGGCAGGCCAAGGCATTGATCAGCTCGTGGCGTGTGGGCCGTTAGGACGAAACCTCGCCGAAGGGGCAAGGCGGGCTGGGCTGGGTCCATCCCACATACTCGAAGTGCCGGATGCGCGTGCGGCTGCTGTTGCAGTGAAAACGATCGTCAGACCTGGTGATGCCGTGCTGATGAAAGCGTCTCGCGGCATGAAATTAGAACTTGTCGCTGAGGCACTCCAAGGAGCGAAACGTACGACGAAGAAGGCTTCGTAACGGTCGTCCAGACTATGCTGTATATCTGGCTCTATCCGTTCCATACGGAATTCTCGTTTCTGAATATTTTTCGGTATCAGAGCTTTCGCATCATTTATGCCGCTGTTACGGCGTTTCTGATCGCATTCGTGCTCGCGCCATGGGTGATTCGCAAGCTTCAAGAAATCAAGTTAGGACAACAGATACGGGATGACGGACCTAAGCGACATCTCGCCAAAAGCGGAACACCCACGATGGGCGGGATCCTCATTATCTTTGCAGTCACGTTGTCCACCCTCCTCTGGGCCGACATCTCACGCCCCCATATCTGGCTGGTTCTTGCCTCGACGTTGGGGTTTTGTGCCATTGGGTTTGTGGACGACTACCTCAAATTCATCAAGGCTCGATCGAAAGGGCTTTCTGCGTCGCAAAAGTTCACGGCTCAAATACTCATCGCGCTCATCGTTGCGCTGATCTTGTACTCGTTGCCCGGCTATAACACGAAGCTGAGCGTGCCGTTTTTTAAGAATTTCACGCCTGATTTGGGATGGTTTTATGTCGTCTTTGCCATGTTGGTGATCGTCGGTTGTTCCAACGCCGTCAACCTCACCGATGGTCTCGATGGGTTGGCCATCGGTCCGGTGATGATTGCGGCATTGGCATACACCGTGGTCGCCTACGTTACCGGTCACCGATTGATGTCGGAATACCTTCTGATCCCACATATCGACGGAGCCGGAGAACTGGCGGTTTTTACGGCGGCCATCCTGGGTTCGAGTCTTGGCTTTCTGTGGTTCAACACCTATCCGGCCTCCGTCTTTATGGGCGATGTCGGTTCGCTTCCGCTCGGGGCGGCTCTTGGAACGGTAGCGGTCATCAGCAAGCATGAGTTGTTGTTACTGATGGTCGGCGGCGTCTTCGTGATCGAGGCGGTCTCCGTCATTTTTCAAGTCGCCTCATTCAAATCCAGGGGGAAACGGATCTTCCTTATGGCTCCCATTCACCATCATTTTGAGATGAAAGGCTGGGAAGAGCCGAAAGTCGTCGTGCGTCTGTGGATCATCGCTATTTTGCTGGCGCTCTTGAGCTTGAGCACGCTCAAGTTGAGGTAATGGTGATGGTAGGAGTGGACACCACGCAGTTGGCAGGAGCTCGCGTGACAGTCGTCGGGCTGGCACGGAGTGGCGTAGCCGCCGCCCGCCTACTACAGGAAGTCGGCGCGGTAGTGACGGTGGCCGACCGGAAGGATCGAGAAGAGTTGCTCGGCGTGCTTGGATCTCTGGATCAGTCAACGACGCGAGTCGTTCTAGGCAGGGACTATGAATCGGCTCTCGATACAGCCGAACTCGTCGTGATTAGTCCGGGCGTCCCCTATCGGTTGGAGGCCCTTGAGCGTGTTCGTCGTCGAGGCGTGAAGGTCATCAGTGAACTCGACCTCGCATCGCGTTTTCTTACGGTTCCGGTTCTGGCACTGACCGGGACCAATGGGAAGAGCACGACGGTCACGTTGATCGGGAAGATGTTGCAAGCAGGTGGGAAACAGGTCTTTGTCGGCGGGAATTTGGGTACGGCCATCAGTGAGGCTGCCCTACATTCGTTGCAAACAACGAAGGTGGGCCGTCCGTGCCCGTACGACGCGTTGGTCGTGGAAGTGTCCAGCTTCCAGCTGGAAACTATCGAGCAGTTTCATCCATGGATTGCCGCGATTCTCAACGTGACGGTGGACCATCAGGACCGCTATGAGTCGATCGACGAATATATCGCGGCCAAAAACAAAATATTCGAGAATCAAACGGCATCCGACTATGCCCTCTTCAATCTGGATGATTCGAGAGTGGCCCCGCTGCGGCGGAGCGCGAGGGCTCGTGTACTGGGTTTCACGAGGACTCAGACGTTACCGTCAGATTTGGCCGGAGGAACCTATCTCGATCGCGATCGCCTCATGACCACCATCGGAGGCCAGGCTCAGGAGATTTGCACTCGGCGCGAGATCAAGATCATCGGCAATCACAATGTCGAAAATGCCATGGTGGCTGCCACCTACGCACTGTTGAGCGGGTGTTCTCTCAGTGCCGTTCGTCAGGTTCTCAGAGAGTTTCCTGGGTTGGAACATGCGTTGGAGGTTGTTCGTGAGCGGCGGGGCGTACGGTTCATCAACGATTCCAAAGGAACCAACGTGGATGCGACCATCAAAGCGTTGGAGAGTATCGATCAACCGATTTGGCTGATCGCCGGTGGACGTGACAAGGGAGGGGATTTTTCTCGGTTGTCTCCCGCGATTCGCCGGAGAGTGAAGCGGCTTATTTTGATCGGTGAGGCGGCGCCGCTGATTGCGAAAGCGCTGGAAGGCTATCAGGCGGTCGAACGAGCCGACACCTTGGCGCAGGCCATTGAGGCGGCGGCAGCGGGAGCCTGTGCCGGCGAGGTTGTGCTGCTGTCACCAGCCTGCGCGAGTTTCGATATGTTTGCCGATTATCAAGACCGAGGGCGGCAGTTTAAAGCTCTCGTGCAATCGTTGCCGGGATGACAGACGGCAAGGCAGAGGAGCATTGGCGCTAAACGATGTCACAGAGATCTGCAGGGACCTTGGCGTTGCCATGGCCCACCGGCAGCCCACAGGGTCCAAAGCCGCCGGGGATGGATCATGTCTTGTTGGTTGTGACCATCACCTTGGCCCTGATCGGCCTTGTGATGGTGTTTAGTGCGAGTGCCGTGGTGGCGGGCAATCGATTCCACGACTCCTGGTATTACCTGAAGCGGCAACTGGTGTGGCTGGTATTTGGTTTGGCGCTGCTGCATGTCGTATCCCGTATCGACTATGTCTGGTGGAAGCGACTGGCGATTCCGCTTCTTGGCCTCATCATGGTGATGTTGGTGATGGTTTTGATCCCATCGATCGGTGCGATGCGGAACGGGGCCAGGCGTTGGCTGGATCTGAGAGTGATTTCGATTCAGCCGGCCGAGATGGTGAAGTTGATCGGCGTGATTTATCTCGCGACATACCTTGCAAAAAAAGAAGACCAGCTCCAGCAGTTCTCGACCGGGCTGCTACCGGCGTTGCTCGTCATCGGGGTCCTCAGCGGCTTGGTTCTGTTGGAGCCAGATTTGGGAACTGTGGTGATGTTGGGGTTGGTGACGGGAGGGCTCTTGTTCGTCGGAGGTGCGCGCGTGTCTCACCTCTCCATGCTGGCGTTATCTGCTGTGCCGATCGGCCTCGTTCTTGTTCTGACATCCGGCTACCGGCGCCAACGGTTCATGGCGTTCCTGGAACCGTGGAGGGATGCGTCGGATACGGGATTCCAGATTACTCAATCGTTCTTGGCGTTCGGCAGCGGGGGGCTCTTTGGCGTCGGATTGGGAGAAAGCAAGCAGAAACTGTTCTTTCTTCCGGAAGCGCATACCGACTTCGTGCTGGCACTCGTCGGCGAAGAACTCGGGTTTGTTGGGACGGGGATGGTCGTGCTGTTCTTCGCGCTCTTCGTCATCAGGGGATTTCAGATCTCCTCCAGAGCACGTATTCCGTTTGGTCGTTATCTGGGAATCGGCATCACGACACTGATCGGCATCCAGGCGCTCATCAATGCCTGTGTCGTGACGGGCTTGTTGCCGACCAAGGGGCTTACATTGCCGTTCGTCAGTTATGGCGGATCTTCCTTGGTGATCAGCCTGATCGGAGTCGGAATCTTGTTGAACATCTCACGAGATCGGCAAGCGGGACGAGAAGAGACCAGACGGCAGAGCGGACGTGGTTGGACGAGTCGACCATGATGGTAGTGATCGCCGCGGGAGGCACCGGTGGGCATCTCTATCCGGCCGTCGCTCTGGCTCGAGAATTTCTGCGCCGTGATCCGTCTACGAACATACTTTTTGTCGGGACCGTGCGCGGGGTCGAGTCCAAGGTGCTGGCTCACGAAGGATTTGAGTTGGCGTTGATTACTGCCAAGCCGGTGATGGGAAAGGGCCTGCTGGATGTCATGCGGGGGGTGCTTTCTGTGCCCATTGGGATATGGCAATCACTGGAACTGCTGAAGCGGCGGCGGGCTGATCTCGTGATCGGAGTGGGGGGCTACACGAGTCCGACCATGTTAGTAGCTGCGGCCTTGAAAGGAATTGCCCGCGTGATTCTGGAGCCGAATGCCTATCCTGGATTGGCCAACAAGGTCGTCGCTCCTTTTGCACAACGAATTTTTTTGGCATTTGAATCGGCCGGGACCTCCTTTGATCGGCGAAAGGTGCGCGTCGTCGGGACGCCGATCCGTCAAGCGTTCGTGGTGCAGCCTGACGACAATGCGCCACCGAAGCAGGATGGGCAACATCTGCTGATTTTCGGTGGAAGCCAGGGGGCCCGGGCGATCAATAGCGCGGTGTTGGACGCATTACCCGTACTGAGCCAACGGCTTCCAGGTCTGACCATCACGCATCAGACGGGCGAGGGAGATTGTGCGAGAGTCAGTGACGCATATCGAGGATTGGGCATCCAGGCGAAGGTTGTCTCCTTTCTCTACGATATGCCGGCTGTGCTTCGAACGGCCGATCTGGTGGTGGCTCGTGCCGGCGCGATGACGATTGCCGAGCTCACGGCCTGTGGAAAAGCCGCGATTCTCATTCCGTTGCCGACGGCGATCTATGACCATCAGATGAAGAATGCGAGGGCGATGGAGGCGGCGGGAGGGGCCATTGTTCTTCCGCAAGCAGCTCTCACCGGAGTCAAACTGGGTGAGATGATCGGCGCCGTGTTGTCGGACCGGCACCGGCTGGAAACGATGCAACGGAAGAGTTTGGAGATGAGACGAATCGATGCCGGCGAAGTGATCGTCGGCGAATGTTACGCGCTCATGGGAGTGACACATGACATCAACCAATCTATTGGAGCGACCGGAGGGTAGTGTTGCTGGCGAACGAGGGGTTCGATCACAGACTTCAGCCGGGCGGCAAAGGCAGGTTCGCATGACACTATTTCGAAAAATACAGCAGATTCATCTTGTCGGTATCGGTGGGGCCGGCATGAGCGGTATCGCAGAAGTCCTGCTCACGATGGGATACAAAGTGACCGGGTCAGATCTGCACGCTTCGGAGACGACGAGGCGACTGGAAGAGCTCGGTGGGAAAGTGTTCATTGGTCATCAGGAGTCCAATGTGGGAGAGGCGCAAGTTGTGGTCATCTCTTCCGCCGTGGCGGTGAGTAATCCCGAAGTTGTGGCGGCGAAGGCCAAGCAGATTCCGGTGATCCCGCGGGCTGAGATGTTGGCGGAACTGATGCGTCTGAAATTTGGGGTGGCCATCGCGGGCGCTCATGGAAAAACCACCACGACATCGATGGTGGCGAACGTGTTGGCGCAGGGTGGCCTCGATCCCACAATGGTGATCGGCGGCAAGGTCAATGCGTTGGGCAGCCACGCCCGGCTTGGACGAGGCGACTTGCTTGTCGCAGAAGCAGACGAGAGCGATGGATCGTTTCTTCGCCTCTCGCCGACCATCGTGGCGGTCACCAATCTGGACCGTGAGCACCTTGATCACTACGGGTCGATGGAACGCATCAACGAAAGCTTTCTGGAATTCATCAACAAAATACCGTTTTACGGCGTGGCGGTTTTGTGCGCCGACGACGATCGTCTGGCGGCACTGTTCCCTCGTCTGGTCAAGCGGTATCACACCTACGGGCTTCGCGATCGGGATGGGATCACACCTGATTTCAAGGCCACCGACATCAGCTTGAGGCAATGGGGTGCCGAGTTCCGGGCGCATTTCCGCGGGAAGCATCTTGGTCCCTTTCGCCTGGCCGTGCCGGGGATTCACAACGTGTCCAATGCGTTGGTGGCCATTGCCATCGGCATCGAGCTGGAGATTCCTGTCGACCTGATTCGCAAAGGGTTGGCGGCCTTCACGGGAGTCGAACGGCGCTTTCATTTGCGAGGCGAAGCCGGCGGCATCATGGTGGTCGACGACTATGGCCACCATCCCACCGAGGTGAAGGCGACCCTTGCGGCTGCTAAGCAGGGCTGGGATCGTCGATTGGTGGTCCTGTTCCAGCCGCATCGATATAGCCGGACACGGGATTGCCTCGGAGAGTTCGCGCAGGCCTTTGCACAGGCCGACGTGCTGTTTATGACGGACATTTATCCGGCCGGTGAATCACCCATACCGGGAATTTCCGGAGCGGCCCTCGCGGACACAATCAAATCGGCAGGCCATCCATCAGTGACTTTTCTTGCGAACAAGGAAATGCTGCCGGACCAGGTATTGCCTCATCTCAGACCGGGCGACCTTGTTCTTACGTTGGGTGCGGGTGATATCTGGAAGGCCGGAACCGGGATTCTTGCGCGGCTTGAGTCTGCGTGATGGCCCATGGCGCATCAGGGCATACAGATGGCACGAAGGGGCGATCCGTTCGGACACAGCGCAGATTGGAGTCTGCCGTGGCCGGTGTTCGAGGGGTGGTTCGCTTCAATGCATCGCTGAAAGAGTACACGTCGTTCCACATCGGTGGTCCAGCCGATGTATTGGTGGAGCCGGTTGATGTGGAGGATGTGGTTCAACTCACAAGGCAGACGCATGAGCAGAAACTACCAATCTTTGTATTGGGCGGCACCAACCTCCTCGTTCGAGATAAAGGCATTCGAGGCGTGGTTGTCAGCTTGGGGAAGTTACGCGCGATCAAGGAAGAACCAGGATGCGTGTTATATGCTGAAGGAGGCGTGGGTATGCCGACGTTGATCGGCCACGCCATCCGCCGGTCCTTGGCAGGATTAGAGTGGGCGGCCGGTATTCCTGGCACCGTCGCCGGCTGTGTCGTGATGAATGCAGGGACACGACTCGGCGAGATGAAAGACTCGGTGAAGGCCGTTCGGATTGTCTCGCCGAAAGGCGTACTGATGGACTGTCCAGCAGAGGCGATCGAATTTGGGTATCGTCGGGCGATATTGCCGACGGGTGTGGTGGTCGGAGTATGGCTGCAACTGAAGCCGGGTGTGCGGGCGGATATTGAAAGGGTCGTGAAAGCCTATCTCCATTACCGTCGTGATACGCAGCCGCTCACTCTGCCGAGTGCCGGCTGTGTATTCAAGAACCCGCTGAACGATTCGGCTGGGCGAGTCGTTGAAGCGGCAGGGCTCAAAGGTACGGCGGTCGGTGATGCACAGATATCGACCACGCATGCCAATTTCATCGTGAATCATGGGCATGCCAGTGCCGCCGATGTTCTCTCGTTGATCAAGAAGGTGCGCACGCGAATTGCTCGGAAGACGGGGATCAAATTGGAGTTGGAATTAAAAGTTGTGGGTGAAGCGTAGGGAAGGGAGTCGTGGTGACGATGGGTCGTCTGACAAATGCCCGGATCGGTGTGCTTATGGGAGGACGATCCTCAGAGCGGGATATTTCACTGAAGACCGGTCAGGCTGTCCATCAGGCGCTGATCCGTCGAGAATACGATGCGGTGTCTATCGATGTCATGGATCGTCTGGATCGAGCGTTGGAGGATCAGAACGTCGCCATTGCGTTTCTCTCGTTGCACGGACCGGGTGGTGAAGACGGAACCGTCCAGGGGTTTCTCGAGACGTTGGGGATTCCCTATACCGGGTCCGGTGTCTGTGCGAGTGCCGTCGGTATGCATAAGGCGCTGACCAAAACAGTATTGGCTGCGCATGGCGTTCCCGTGCCTCCAGGAACAGTTCTGCGGGCAACCGACAAACTCTCACTCGCTCAGGTGCTCAGGAAGGCAAAGCTGGAATTGCCGATCGTCGTCAAGCCGGTTTCACAGGGGTCCACAATCGGGGTGACGATTGTGCGTCGGCGCACCCAATGGAAGGAGGCGCTCGCCCTAGCGCACCGCTATGATTTCGAAGCGATGGTGGAGAGTTATATCCCTGGACATGAAGCCACCGTTTCCATTCTGGGAACATCAGAGAAAGGTTCTACGGTTCTTCCTGCCGTTGAAATCGTGGCACCCGAGGGTTTTTACGACTTCTCGGCAAAGTACCAGAAGGGCAAGACTCGCTATCTCTGTCCCGCTCCGCTCCCGCCTAAGGTGGTGCGCCATATCAGTGAGTTAGCGAGGCGAACCTACGAGGCACTGGGGTGTGAGGGGGCCGCTCGCGTCGATTTTCGGATTACGCCAAGAGGTCGGCCCTATGTTTTGGAGATCAATACGGTTCCCGGCATGACGGAAACGAGCCTTTTGCCTATGGCTGCAGCTCAAGCCGGAATTGCGTACGATGACTTAGTCGAACGGATTCTGCAGTCGGCGCTTGATCGTGTGAATCGCTTTGCGCGGGTCGGTCCAACGGAGTGCGTGTGATGCGGTTCTTGGGAAGAAAGCGGCGAGCTGCTCCGGTGGAGCCACGAAAAAATCTGTGGAAGGGTCCGCAAGGAGAGAGAGCGGGGACGGAAGCCCGATTAGGAAAGACAACCAGGCGGAAAGCCCTTGCTCGATGGGCCAGCGTGACAATCGGTATGGCCCTCATGGCAGGGTTCATCGGAATGAGTGTGCGATATGCTGGCCCGGCGCTCCAGGCATTGCTGGAGATCAAGACCATTACGGTCGAAGGGAGCCACCACATCGATAGACAGAAGGTGCTTGATCTTGCAAAGGTGAAACCCGGCACGGGACTCCACCATGTTGTCACGAGAGCGATTAAGGAGCAGGTGGAATCTCATCCCTGGGTCAAAGAGGCGGAAGTGACCCGTGTTCCCTTTCATGAATTACGCATCTCCCTGGTTGAGCGAAAGCCGGCTGCGGTCATCCGTGCCGACTCCCAGAACTTTCTGACTGATGCGGAGGGGCATGTGCTGACCAGGCTCGGTCAAACCGATGATGAGGCGTTGCCTCTTCTGACGGGAATCGACTCCAAAGGGTTGCTGGAAGAGAGTGAGTCGGTCAGGCAGGTCGTCGCATCGGGCATCGAGCTTGCAAAGTTGGTCGGGCAAACCTTCGAAGGGCGGCTACAGGTGAACGCCGAAAACCCGTCAAACCTCATCGCGCTTGTACAGGGAGTGCGATTTCAGTTCGGGGAAGCCGCACTCGGAGAGCAGTGGGAACGGTTTCAACGCGTCAAACCGACACTCAAAACGCTGAATTTTGACGGTCGCGGGCGCGGAGCGAATGAAGTTGATCTCCGGTACGAAAATCGGATTGTCGTACGGGAAGGGGGGTGATCGCGGTGCCGAAACGGGATCAAATTCTGGTCGGCCTCGACATCGGAACCACGAAGATCTGTGCGATCGTGGCGGAGATGACCGATGCCGGGGGGCTCAGTATTATCGGCGTCGGATCGAGTCCGTCCCGTGGCCTCCGCAAAGGAGTCGTCGTTAACATCGAGAGCACCGTCGAATCCATCAAAAAAGCCGTTGAAGAGGCGGAGCTGATGGCGGCCGTCCAGATCAATTCCGTCTACACCGGCATCGCGGGCAGCCACATTTCCGCTGAAAACTGTAAGGGTGTCGTGGCGTTGAAACGGGCCGAGGTGACTCGCGAAGATATCCAGCGGGCCATTGAAAGCGCTCGGACTCTCGCCGTGATCCCCCATGAACGCAGGATTCTTCACGTGTTACCGCGAGAGTTCATGGTGGATGGCCAGGAAGGCGTGCGCGAACCATTAGGGCTTTCAGGCAATCGCTTGGAAGTGAATGTGCATGTCATCACTGGTGCCGTCACATCGGCACAGAATATTGTGAAGTGCGTGAATCGAGCCGGGCTCGATGTCGTAGATATTATTCTGCAGCCGCTTGCCTCCAGTGAAGCCGTCTTGGGTCAGGAAGAGCGTGATTTGGGTGTGGCGATGGTGGACTTAGGAGGCGGGACGACGGACCTGGCTATTTTCCTGGACGGCAGTATTCGTCACTCAGCGGTCCTTCCCATCGGCGGCCAAAACTTGACGAGGGACTTGGCATACGGTCTCCATACGTCACAGACCGAGGCCGAGAAGATCAAGACCCAGTACGGTGTGGCGCGGACTGAGCTGGTGATGGGGCATCAGATCGTCGAAGTGCCGTCTGTCGGAGATCGTCCGGCGCGAACGTTTTCCAGACGGGATATCGCCGAGATTTTGGAGCCGCGCGTCGACGAGATGTTTGAGCTCGTCCGGAGAGAAATTGCACGCGCAGGCTATGAGGAAATATTAGGAGCCGGTGTCGTGATTACCGGGGGCACCTCGTTATTAGAGGGCATGCCCGATGCTGCGGAAAAGGTCTTGAACTTGCCGACACGCCGAGGCATACCTTCCGGCGTCGGAGGGTTATGCGACACTGTCGGCCATCCCAGTTATTCAACCGGGGTCGGCCTCTTATTACGCGCCCGACGACATGTCGATGAATTGGAAACGGCCGGGCTTCGCAGTGGAGGACCCTGGGCCAAAATGCGTGGGTGGACGAGGTGGGTGTCCGAGGTTTTCTAACCGTAAAGCCCTTGCGGACGGCATGTGGGTCGTCGTGCGAGGCGATGTGAGGAGGTGCCCCAATGTTCTCATTTCAGGAAGATATGCTGTCGCCGGTCCGCATCAAGGTGATCGGAATCGGCGGTGCTGGGTGCAACGCGATCAACACGATGATCACCTCCGGGCTCGCGCGCGTCGATTTTATCGCAGGCAACACCGATCTTCAGGCGCTTGATCGGTCGCTGGCGCCCTATAAGATACAGCTCGGGCCGGAACGAAC
The DNA here is from genome assembly GCA_015903995.1 of Nitrospira sp. Lineage (GTDB taxonomy): Bacteria > Nitrospirota > Nitrospiria > Nitrospirales > Nitrospiraceae > Nitrospira_D. The sequence continues at coordinate 192,593 of JABMDK010000002.1, read as the reverse complement.
TCGTGGCTTGGGCGCGGGGGCAAAGCCGGAGATCGGTCGAGATGCTGCGCTTGAAAGTAAAGAACATATTCGAGAATGTCTCGAAGGGGCCGATATGGTCTTCGTCACCGCCGGGATGGGAGGAGGAACCGGTACGGGGGCCGCTCCCATTGTGGCGAGCATTGCCCGGGAAATGGGTATCCTGACGGTAGGTGTCGTCACGAAACCGTTTCAGTATGAAGGCCAACGGCGGCATAAGCATGCGGAGGAAGGCATCCGTGACTTGCGTCGGCATGTCGATACGTTGCTCGTGATTCCGAACCAGCGGCTGCTGGGGATCGTCGATAAATCAACCCCGCTTCTTGAAGCATTCAAAGTTGCGGATGATGTGCTGCGCCAAGCCATCCAAGGCATCGCCGACGTCATTACGACCACGGGGCATGTGAACGTCGATTTTGCCGATGTTCGTACCGTGATGTCACACACCGGACGAGCGGTCATGGGCATGGGTGTTTCCTATGGGCCGAATCGGGCAATCGAAGCGGCGCAAAAGGCCATGTGCAGTCCGCTCCTTGAAGAAGGAAGTGTCGAGGGGGCCCGCGGTGTCCTGCTGAACATTACGGGAGGCCCCAGCATGTCATTGCACGAGATTGAAGAAGCCGCCTCGATCATCCAACAGACGGCAGATCCCGAAGCCAACATCATTGTCGGGCAGGTCATCAATCCCGATATGGGCGAAGAACTGATCATTACGGTGATCGCGACCGGGTTCGAACGAGATGAGGACTCAGCGTCCGTCGCAATCGGAGGCGATAGAGGGGCAGGCCGACCGGCCAAACCCGTTCCGCCCGCGTTAGCCGGTATGGGTGCCTCACTCGCGGGAGATCGACCGATCAAAGACCTCGATCGCCCCACCTTTTTGAGAAGAATGAACGATGTGCGAGAGTCGCTGGACCGGGCGGTGTTGACGGCCGAAGATGAATGGGATGTGCCGACCTTTCTTCGCAAACAAACAGACTGATCCTGTGCCATCTCTTCACGTGCTGCGGCAGGGAATGTGATTATGACAAGCGCATCAGTCATTACCGTGCCGGCGTTTGCGGATGCCGGGACTCAGGTCAGACATTTTTTCGGGACTCGTCGGCATGCCATGAGTCTTGGTCTTGAGGCAGGGATTCCGAGTCAGGGGATTGCAGGCGCGGCATCGTCTTCATGGACGCTCTCCGTGAAGCAAGTTCATGGGACGGACGCGTTGGTGGTGGACCGTGCCCTTGCCCCGACGGACCGATTTGTGGGTGGATGGGATGCCTTGGTTACCGATCAACCAGGCATTATGGTGGCGGTCAGGACGGCAGATTGTGTTCCGATCCTCATGCATGATCCTAAACGTCGGGTTGTGGCCGCAGTCCATGCCGGCTGGCGAGGAGCGGTCGCCGGCATTATTCCCAAAACACTGGCGCTGTTGGAGTCTCGCTTTGGCTCGCGTCCGGAGCATGTACGGATCAGTATCGGGCCATCCGCCGGTGTGTGCTGTTATGAAGTGGATGAGCCGGTTCTCGACCGCCTCTGCCAGGGATTTCCAGATTGGAAGAAGGTGGTTCGGCCGAAGGGAGAAGGGAAAGCGCATCTTGATTTGAAAGCGCTCGTCAGGGAACAGGCGCAGGCCATCGGGGCGTCTCCGAAGTCCATCACGACCATCAACGTCTGTACGGTTTGCCACGAAGACCTCTTTTTTTCCTATCGGCGGGAGGGAAAAGTCAATGGGACTATGGTCAGTGCCATCGGGTTGCCGATGAGGCGGGAATAATCAGACTCTGCCAATTCCGAGGCGCTTCCGCTAGAATAAGAATGGTTCGCTGAATGAGCGGCCATGACCTGCGCGAGAGGACAATGGAACCGCTCATCCCTGAAACGATCGCGAAACGTGTTCAATCTGTACTGGCGAAGATTCGGTCGGCGGAAGAACAATCCGGACGTCCTGCCGGCACAGTGCGACTTGTAGCTGCGACGAAAACCGTGACGGTTGAAGATATTGCGGAAGGTGTACGCGCCGGCCTGTCCATTTTGGGTGAAAATCGGGTGCAGGAAGCGCTTCCTAAAATAGCCGCTTTCAGCCAGGTACCGGTTCACTGGCACTTTTTGGGGCAGTTGCAACGGAGGAAAGTACGCTCTGTGATCGGTCGATTCGACCTCATCCATTCGGTGGATACGCTTGAGCTCGCGCAAGAAATCGATCGCCGTGCCGGAGAAGCCGGTTGTCGGCAGGATGTCTTGCTGGAAGTGAATATCGGGGGGGAGCCGACAAAGGCGGGGTTTCATCCCGATGATGTTGTGCGAGCGGTACCCATGATGGCGCAACTCTCTCATACCTGCATCAAAGGCCTCATGACGATTCCTCCGCTGACGGCTGATTCAGATTCGGCCAGGCCCTATTTTCGCAAACTCCATGATCTCGCTGGACAGATCGCGGCGTTAGAGGTACCGACCGTAAGGATGGATGAACTGTCAATGGGAATGTCTAACGATTATGCCGTCGCTATTGAGGAAGGGGCGACCCTGGTTCGTGTTGGTACTGCCATCTTCGGAGTGCGTCATGTCTAGTCCAGCAATCACGCACAAACTCTCGTTTGTGGGCGGTGGCCGGATGGCAGAGGCGTTGATCAGCGGGGTGCTTTCCTCAGGAGGATACAAGGCCGAACAGATCTATGTCGCCGATCCAGATATGGCTCGCCTGGATTATCTTAAAAAGCAGCACGGCGTTCAGGTGAGTACCGCGAATCACGAGGCGGTTGTCTCGGGAGACGTCGTTGTCCTGGCGGTGAAACCTCAGATCACGGCTGCTGTCCTCAAAGAGATCGGGGAGGTATTAGCGAAACGGCTTCTGATCTCGGTGGTTGCAGGGGTGCCACTCATACGAATTATTGAGGCTTGTGGACCTCAGGCTCGCGTCATTCGCGCGATGCCGAATACGCCGGCGATGGTTGGTGAAGGGATGACGGTCTTGGCGGTCGGTCCAGGGGTTGAGGAACGTGAGGTGGCATGTGCACGACACATCTTTGAATCGGTCGGGAGGGTTGTGCCTCTCGATGAGCGGTATATGGATGCCGTGACCGGGTTGAGCGGAAGCGGGCCGGCGTACGTCTTTCTTATGATCGAAGCGATGGCCGATGGTGGTGTCAAGATGGGTTTGCCGCGGGAGACGGCCAGTCTTCTTGCCGCTCAGACCGTTTTGGGCGCGGCATGGATGGTTTTAGAAACGGGGCAGCATCCGGCGCGGCTTAAAGACCAGGTGGCGTCCCCTGGCGGAACGACGATTGCCGGTTTGCATAGGCTGGAACAGGGTGGTCTTCGGGGTGTGCTGATCAACGCCGTTGAGGCTGCCACGAAACGTTCTCAGGAGCTCGGAGGCTGATGTTTGTCGTAGGAAATACGTTGTTAGGGGTGGCCACGGTACTGGACTATGCGCTGACGTTCTATAGCTGGATCGTCATTGCTCGAGCGTTGATTTCTTGGGTGAATCCGGATCCCTGGAATCCCATCGTTCAATTTCTTACCCGTGTGACGGAACCGGTCTTGGATCCGATCCGACGCCGGTTGGGTTGGCGTATGGGTATGGACTGGTCGCCATTGATCGTCATCGTGACTATTTGGTTTTTGCAGATTGCGGTCGTCCAGTCGATTAAGGACCTTGCGGTACGGATGAATTGATTCAACGAATGGGGGATGCCATGAAGATCACGCCGCTCGACATTCAACAGATGGTCTTTCAAGTCAAACTTCGTGGCTATGACCGTGAAGAGGTCAACCGGTTTTTAGAAGAGCTTGCGCAAACCGTCGAATACCTGAACCGTGACAATGCCACGTTGCGTGATCGAATTATGACGCTTGAACAGCAGGTCTCGGATCTGAAACGGACCGAGGCGACGTTGTCTACCACCTTGATCTCGGCGCAGTCCTTGGCTGAGGATGTCAAACGAAGCGCGCAGCGCGATGCCGAGTTGATCGTCAAAGAAGCGGAGCTGAAAGCCAGCGAAATGTTCCGACAAGCGCGAGTCGAGCTGGGAAACACACAGCGAGACCTGTCCGTCCTGCAGAAACAGCGGCTGCTCATGGTTGAGCGGATGCGGGCGACGCTTCATACCTTCGAGCGGATGTTGGACGTGGAAACCAGTGAAGCGTACCAGGATCATGGCGTCATGCAGGAAGAAAAGTTGGAAGGGGAATCAAGCCCCACCCGTTGACCATTTCGGTTGAAAGTGCAACTGCTGCGAGTGATACTCGATCATTACTCTTGAGCGTTTCCGGTCATCCTCATCCCGATGCCCGATCCTAGGGTTATCCAAACAGCACTCGATCGAGCCGTTACCGATGGGGTCTTCCCAGGGGCCGTCTTGGCGGTGCGGTGCGGAGACGGATCGGTTTCTCGTTTTCATGCCGGTCATCTTTCAACGATCCCTCCGGGAGCCCCTGTCGGTACCTCCACGGTTTATGATCTCGCGTCGTTGACGAAGCCGTTGGCGACTGTCACGGCTCTTGGTTTATTGACACAGAAAGGTAGGTGCCGGCTTGAGGATCGCGTGGCCGACCATCTTGCGGAATGTGCCGATGCTTTCATCGGTTCTGCAACGATTCGTCATCTCCTGACACATTCGTCCGGATTGCCTGCCTGGCGTGGATTCTATGAACGGCTCAGTCCTGACGGAATCATTCCTTCGTCGGCTGCCGAGCGAGCACAGGCTAAACGCACGATGCTCAACCTCATTCGGTCCGAGGCGCCGGTGTATGAACGGGGAACACGCAGCCTGTACAGCGATCTCGGGTTCATGGTGCTCGGCCTTATTATCGAACGAATCAGCCGGCAATCGATGAGCGACTATTTCCTTGATCACGTTGTCCGTCCGCTAGGAGGGCCGAGAATCGGATTCATCCCGCTCGAACAGCGTGAGGCGATTTCTAACAGCCTAGATGACGGTCTTGGTGGTGTGGCGCCGACGGAGGTTGATCCATGGCGAGGACACCTCTTATGCGGAGAAGTACACGATCAGAATGCAGCTGCATTGGGTGGCGAGGCCGGTCACGCTGGGTTGTTTGGGACTGCCGACGCGGTGTTGGCCATCTCGGGCGAGTGGTTGGGAGCCTATCATGGCCGCATGGCGCTCCTCGACCAGGCTATGGTTCAGGAGTTTACGCGAAGACAGAAACCTGAAGGATCTTCCAGTTGGGCGCTCGGGTGGGATACACCGTCAGTTCCTTCATCTGCAGGGCGTCATTTTGCAGCGCAATCATTTGGCCATCTCGGTTACACGGGAACTTCCCTCTGGATTGATCCTGTGCGAGAGCTGGAGATCGTTCTGCTCTCAAATCGCGTACATCCTTCAAGTAGGAATGAAGGGATCCGGGAGTTCCGTCCTGCGATTCATGATTTGGTGTATCAGGAATTCATCGGTTGATTTAAGCCAGGTCTGGGTAGTCAAGCCACGTTTCTTTTTCAGCCAGATAGCGGGTCCCCTTGAAGTTAGCCCGCGATCTGAGGCGGGTGAACCCAAATTCTTGGAGTTTCCCGACCAACTCTTTCACCGTTGCGGCAATGGTCGCGTGTGAGCGACTCTCAACAACGAAGGCTTCATACATAATCTTCGCCGAGTATCCCGATGGGACCCGATTGACCAGGATGGTTCGGTTGAAATAGCGATCGCTTGGATCGACTCCTTCAAGCTGATGTTTCTCAACCAATCCTTCTTTCTTAAACATCAGTGGCAACGTGCTCATGCTTTCTCATCCCCTAGGAATAACGGTTGACGACAAACTTCAACTACTCGATTATAGAAGGTCGCCCATACAGCCTGCAACTCGTTGACAAGCGCTGCGTCGATTACTATGATGCCTCTCCTCATCCAGTCAGAGGCCCATCCAGCTTTGTCTCATGAATATCCCCAATAGCCTCACGATTCTTCGGATCCTTTTGGTCCCTGTCTACATAGGGTTCATGACCTATGGCTCATATGGGTTCGCACTCTTGACGCTACTCGTCGCAGGACTGACAGATGCCATTGATGGCTATCTCGCCCGCAAACTGAATCAACGGACACGATTGGGGACGCTACTTGATCCTCTTGCAGACAAGCTGCTGTTGACGTCGAGCTTTATCTCGTTAGCGATGCTGCATCTGGTACCGTCCTGGCTGGTCATCCTGGTCGTGAGCCGAGATATTATTCTCCTCATGGGAACCGTGGTGGCTCACGTTACCAGTACCCCGATTAATGTGACTCCAACATTCCTGGGAAAAGGAGCGACCCTCTTTCAGTTGAGCTACGTTCTTTTGATTGTCCTTTTGACATGGCGAGGGCTCGACCGCTCCATACTGACTCCACTCGTTGTGCTGATGGTCGGGTTCACCCTGGCCTCAGGTTTTCATTACCTGTATCGAGGGTATCGAGACACGAACATGGCGCCTCCGCTTGCCTAATGACTTCGGCTACAAATACGACCTCTTCGGCAGCCCGGTAAATAATTCAATTGTTTTTGACAGGTTTCCGACCCCCCAGTAGACTCGCTTCGTAGTCCTAGCTTTCCGTACACCCGGCTCAGAGAGCCACAACAGGACGAGAATCTATGGCCACGTTTGCATATGTCGGGCGGAGTAAGTCCGGAGCGGTGAAAAAAGGTGAACTCGTCGCGAAATCGCGCGATGAAGCGGTGGAGCAACTACGCAAACAAAGCGTGGTGGTGACGAGTCTCGAAGAGAAGGCGGCCACAGAGGGATTCAGCTTTAAGCTCGGTAGCGGAGTGAGCGAAAAGGACTTGGTCATTTTTACCAGGCAATTCGGGACCATGATTAATGCCGGCTTACCTCTGATTCAGTGCCTGGAAATCCTCTCGACGCAATCGGAGAATGCGGCTCTGCGGAAATCGGTAGGTGCGATCAAAGTCCAAGTCGAGGGCGGCTCGACGTTTTCAGACGCCCTCCGCAAACACCCCAAAGTGTTTGACGATCTGTATGTCAACATGGTGCATGCCGGAGAAGTGGGAGGGTTGCTCGATACCATTCTTGGCCGATTATCCAAGTACATTGAAAAAGCGATGAAATTGAAGGGGCAAATCAAAAGCGCCATGGTCTACCCGGCGTCGATTTTGGGAATCGCCTTTATCGTGATTGCCGTATTGATGATCTTCGTGATCCCGGTGTTTGAGAAGATGTTCAAAGATATGTCCGGCGGAAAAGTAGCGCTCCCCGGGCCGACGCAACTTGTGATTAATATGAGTAATTTCGCTCAGTCGAGTTGGTACATCATCCTTGGTGGGGTGATTCTTGCCGTCGTGGGGTTCAAGAAATACTATGCAACGGTCAAGGGCAGGTACCAGATCGACAAGCTGCTCCTAAAGCTGCCTGTTTTTGGAGATTTGGTGCGAAAAGCGTCTGTAGCGAAGTTCACGAGAACATTAGGGACACTCATAACCAGCGGCGTGCCGTTATTGGACGCCTTGACGATTTGCGCGAAGACTTCGGGTAACAAAATCATTGAAGAAGCTCTGGCCAACGCACGGGTGAGTATCAGCGGAGGCAAGACGATTTCCGAGCCTCTCGCAAAAAGTCAGGTATTTCCCAAGATGGTGACACACATGATCGCGGTCGGCGAATCAACGGGTGCGCTCGATGCCATGTTAGGGAAAATCGCAGATTTTTACGAAGATGAGGTTGATCAGGCTGTCGCCTCGCTGACCGCATTGTTGGAACCCATGATGATGGTTTTCCTCGGGGTCCTTATCGGATTCATCGTGGTGGCCATGTATCTGCCGATCTTCACCATGGCCCAGGCAATCAGCTCATGAACACGGATGCGCTTGATTCGCGGGACTCTATCCATTGGGAAAGGCAGACTCTCGTCGTTAGGCTCTGAATAGACCCTACCTCGATGTCATCCCTGCGCCGCATTTCTCGATGAACGTGGGTAGGGGCCTAATCACGTCATGACGGCGGGTGGGCCCATGGGCGATATCAAAGCAAGAATCTACCGGTTAATGGGGTGGCGCGTTGTTATCGTCACCCTGCTGTTGGGGCTTTCCCTCGCATTTCAGGTCACCAAGGGTGAACGGGTTGAAACATTCTATGCCCTGATCATCTTCACCTATGCGGTTACGATCCTCTACGTGTTCCTGTTCCGGTTCCTGACGACTCCTCAAACCCTTGTACAGTTTGCCTGGGCTCAGATCGTCGTCGACTTTTTGACCGAGACTGTTTTAATTGCAAGGACGGGCGGAATTGAAAGCCCGTTTGCGGTGCTCTATGTGATCAGTGTGACGGTCGCAAGTTTGGTCCCCCGTCGCCGAGTGGGTCTTTTGACGGCCAGTCTCTGCATCATTCTGTTTGGGATTCTGACTAATGTGCAGCTCTACGGCCTTGCTGAAGTCTGGGGATGGCTGCCTCATGCCGACCTCAGTGCTGCGGAGACACTTCATGCGTTCGGTGTCTACGGTCTGGCCTTCCTCGTCGTCGGCTTCTTAAGCGGAGCCCTTGCGGATCAGCTTCGATTGGCGGATCAATCGCTTCGCGAAAAAGAACAGGGGCTGAGCCGCCTTCAAGCATTCCATGAGAATATCGTTCACAGTATCAGCAGTGGTGTTTTTACGACCGATGAGAAGGGGCGGATAACATCCTTCAATCCTGCGGCGCAGGAAGCCACGGGTTATAGCTTTGAGCATGTACAGGGGCGTCCCTGGAGGGAAGTGTTTAACTGGCATCCTGGCCCGCACGATGACGACCTCACGCGGAATGTGTTTTCCAATATGCGGTTTGAAGTGGAGTGCAAACGGTCCGACGGCAATCGGTTGATTCTCGGCATGACGCTCGCGCCTTTGCACGAACGAGGAGAGCAAACGGGACTGGTTGGTGTGTTCAAAGATCTCACTCAGATCCGTGATCTCGAAGAGGAAATGCAGCGGAAGGAGTGGTTGGCCAGCCTCGGGGAGATGTCGGCTGGGATGGCGCACGAAATTAGAAATCCCTTAGGTGCACTCGCCGGAGCGATGCAGATGCTTCGGAAGGATTTCCAGGCCGATGATACCAGCCAACGTCTGATGGACATTGCGGTTCGTGAAGCGACCCGGCTGGATACCATCATTACAGAGTTTCTCCAGTATGCCAGGCCGCCAGCACTGAATTTGGCAGAGTATGATTTAAACAAAGTCCTTGCTGAGACCCTTGATCTGGTACAACATGAAGCACAAAGCAGAACGAACATCACGATCGCGGCGGCACCGTGCACCGGGGCATTGCCCGCGCAAGTAGATCAGGATCAAATGAAACAAGTGTTCTGGAATCTGGCGGTGAATGCCTTCGATGCCATGCCGAAGGGTGGGCGACTGACGATTGCAACAGGGGAGAGAAAGGTCGATGTCGGTGGGCGCAAGGCTGAGGTGGTCGAGATCTCATTTCAGGATACGGGAGAAGGCATTTCGAAGAACAATCTCGGGAAAATTTTTCTTCCGTTCTTTACTACCAAAAAGCGAGGCTCTGGGCTGGGGCTGGCTGCCGTCCATCGCATCGTTGATCTTCACGGAGGGTGGATCAAAGTGGAAAGCCAGGAAGGGCAGGGGACACGATTCGGCGTCTGCTTGCCCCGCACGGCGGATTCAGGTGTGCGACTCTGGCACGAAGGTAGAGAGCCGTGGAAAAGATCCTAGTCGTTGATGATGAACAAAGTTTGCGCGAAGTATTGAGCATTATGCTCAAACGGGCCGGGTATGCCGTGACCAGTGCGATGGACGGCGAAGAAGCCATCGAGCTTCTGAATAAAGAAATCTTTGATCTGGTCATCACCGATTTGCGGATGCCGAAGATCGATGGCATGGAGGTCCTGAAGGCCGTCAAGTCTGCCTCGCCGGGAACCGTCGTGTTGATCATCACGGCCTTTGCCAGCGCGGACTCCGCCGTCGAGGCCATGAAGCAAGGCGCATACGACTATCTGACGAAGCCGTTCCAGGTCGATGAAGTGCAGCTGATCATTAGGAATGCGCTGGAAAAACGGCGTCTCACGACCGAGAACATGCTTCTGAAGCGGCAGATGGCAAGTCAGTCGTCATTCTCACAGCTGGTCGGCCAGAGCGAGGCGATGCAGAAGGTGTTCGATGTCGTACGGAAAGTCGCCGATTCGAAGAGCAATGTTCTGATCTGCGGCGAAAGTGGAACAGGAAAAGAGTTGGTCGCGCGCGCGATTCATTACAACAGCGCGCGAAGCGTCAGGCCGTTTGTGGCGGTGAACTGCAGTGCCGTACCTGAGACGCTGTTAGAGAGCGAGTTGTTCGGCCACATGAAAGGTTCATTCACGGGGGCTATTTCCAATAAAGCCGGACTGTTTGAGATCGCCGACGGAGGGACCATCTTTCTCGATGAGATCGGTGATACGACTCCCACTATTCAGGTCAAGCTTCTGCGCGTGATTCAAGAACGAGAATTCAGACGGGTCGGTGGCAATCAGGACGTCAAGGTCGATGTGCGCATAGTGGCCGCCACCAACAAGGATCTTGAGAAAGCGGTTGCCGACGGTTCGTTCCGCGAAGACCTCTACTATCGGTTGGATGTGATTTCTATACGACTTCCACCCTTGCGCATGCGTGCCGGCGATATTCCCTTACTGGTTACTCACTTTCTGGAACGGTTTTCAAAGGAAAGCGGCAAGCCCAAACCGGAGATCAGTCAGGAAGCCATGCATGTTTTGCTGGGGCATGAATGGCGCGGCAACGTTCGTGAGCTGGAGAATCTGATTGAACGGGTCGTCGCATTCTCAACGGAAGCGCCTGTGACCGACGCCGAGGTGCATGGATGGCTTCATCGACCTGCGACTCAGTCGCAGAACCCGGCCATGCCGCTGGATCTGACCGACGAAGGGTTGGATCTTGAGGGGCTTATCAACGGCATCGAAAAAGACTTGTTGCTGAAGGCGCTTGAACGATCAAAATGGGTCAAGAAGAAAGCTGCACGCATGCTCCGTTTGAACACCAGATCGTTTCGGTATCGCCTGGAGAAGTATGCTATAAAAGGAGGCCGTGACTAACCTATCTTCCTCTTCCCGCTCGACCGCCTTGTCTCCGTCCATTACCGTTTTCGCACCCGCCAAAATCAATCTCGTGCTCCGTATTCTCGACCGTCGGCCAGACGGCTATCATAATCTCTGGTCACTGATGCAGATCGTGCAGTTGGAGGACGAACTCTCGATCTCTCTGAGCGACAAACATTCAGCCGTCACCTTACGATGCGATGACCCTTCGCTGGGGACAGACCCGTCTAACCTCGTCTATCGTGCGGCGGCGGCGGTACTCGAGCACAGTGGACGAGCTGTGGGATTGGATCTGGTGCTCGCAAAGCGAATTCCGATGGGGGCTGGGTTGGGAGGCGGGAGCAGTGATGCGGCTGCAACGATTATCGGCCTGAACCAGCTGCTGAATTTAGGGTGGTCGCTGGAAGAGATGGCGCATGTTGGTCAAACACTTGGAAGCGATGTCCCGTTTTTCTTTTCCGCTCCTTCTGCAATCGTCGAAGGGCGAGGTGAGAGGGTGGCCCCCGTGCGAATCAGGGGGCAGCGATGGGTCGTCCTGGTTAATCCTGGGTTCCCGGTCGAAACGAAGTGGGCGTATCAGCAGCTTTCTGCAAGCCGAACAGGGGTACGGCCGATTTCGGAGGTCCATGCGGCGCTGGGGAACGCAACTGAACTCGCATGGGAGAACGTGCTCCAATTGGCTGAAAATGATTTTGAAACAGCGGTGTTCAAGGCGCATCCAATCCTGCATGGAATCAAGCAGGAACTGCTTGATAAAGGGGCCGCGGCGGCCCTCTTGTCGGGGAGCGGCGCCACGGTCTTTGGTGTATTTCGTGACGAGACGTCAGCTCAGGAAGCCCAGGTGCATTTTCAGGCTGAACCCCATTTCAAGGTCTATGTGGTTTCAACCCCCTTTGACTCCTGACCGTACCCGGATAAACCTTCATGTGATCGTTTGTTGACACAGGCCCGTGATTTCCGATAAAGTTTCGCACTTTGATTGGCTTCCTCGGTAGTGTGTGCAGTAAATGGGGGGTGGTTTGCGGAAAACCACCGTCGCTCACCGCACAAAAACCACTAGAGAATCCAGCACGTTAGAGAAACACGAGAAGACGGTTCAGGATACGTTCGAATGAACAGAGAACTAAAAATTTTCTCTGGCAACGCCAATCTTTCGCTTGCCCAAGAGATCGCAGTGTACTTGGGACAGCGACTAGGCGAAGCAACGGTTTCGTCGTTCAGTGATGGAGAAATTCGGGTCAAGATCGATGAAAATGTGCGTGGTGCCGACGTGTTCGTGGTCCAGTCCTGTTGTCAGCCGGTCAACGATTCCTTGATGGAATTGTTGATCATTATCGACGCATTGAAACGTTCGTCGGCCAATCGTATTACCGCCGTCGTGCCCTATTTTGGATATGCTCGCCAGGACCGCAAGGATCAACCGCGTGTTCCTATCACGGCGAAGCTCGTCGCCGACTTGATTACGACTGCCGGAGCGGATCGTGTGCTCTCAATGGATCTTCATGCCGGGCAGATCCAGGGGTTTTTTAACGTGCCGGTCGATCATTTGTATGCTCTTCCGGTGTTGCTGGACTATATTGTGAAGAAGAAAATCGTGGACTTGGTCGTCGTCTCACCCGATGCAGGAGGCGTGGAGCGAGCCAGGGCATTTGCCAAGCGCCTTCAGGCAAACCTGGCGATCATCGACAAGCGACGCGAAGGTCCGAACCAAGCGCAAATCATGAACATCATCGGGGATGTGCAAGGGAAAAGCGTGTTGCTCCTCGATGACATGATCGATACGGCAGGCACCATTGTTCAGGGGGCCCAGGCCTGTCTTGATCATGGGGCCCGAGAGGTGATCACGGCCTGCACGCATGCGGTGCTGTCCGGGCCGGCGCTTGAACGGTTGCAGACGTCCTGTCTGTCTCAAGTGGTGGTGACCAACACGATCACCACGCACGGCCGATGCCAGACGCCTGGCACGCTCCTCATGCGGTCGAAGACCAATTGGGTTTATTCCGGTCGCGTGCTTAGCCGGAGAATAGGGAGGCACCTGGCGATTGCTGGCGGAACCACTGTCCGGGTGCTATGCTGAAATGGCTCACCATTTCCATCTGTGCTTGCAGGGAGAAGGGGGAGGCGATGCCAGGTCAGGTATTCTATCAACAGCCTCGTCCTGTATGTCTGCCGTTTTATACATTGTATCGACCCGTTGTTCTGTTTCTCGCGCTTGCGGTGTTTATAACCGCTGTCCCTGCGTTCGCTGATATCAGGGTCGTCAATGCCCAGGGCGAGCATCGTATGGGGAACCGCGACACTCGTGAAGATGCGATCAGACTTGCCACCGAGGCAGCCAAACGGAACGCCCTCGAACAGGTTGCCACCTATCTTGAGAGCATCACTGTCGTTCATGATATGGATGTTACCAAGGACGAAATCCGGACCTATACGGCTGGATTAGTGCTGGTGCTCAATCAACAGATTGCCACGACGTTGGATGGTGATGTCGTAGTCGTGAAAGTAGATCTCCTTGCGCAGATGGATACGGACGAAGTGGCGCGGGCGATCGCGACACTTCGAGAAAACGAAGATGCCCGCGTACAACTGGCTGCGCTGAAACAAGAGAATGAACAGTTGCAGGAGGAACTCAAATCCGTCAATCAGGCGCTGGGCAGCGCTGCTACACCGGATCAGGTTCAGCAGGCAGCCCAAAAGCGGAAGGACATTCTCAATCGTGTGCAGTCGAACACGATGGTGTCGCAAGCCTGGACGAATTGGGTATTGGTCTCGCCGATCGGCATTCCGCACGATCTGCTGAATAGCGCCAGCGGTCTCTCTCCAGCCAATCCGCACATCGCCGTTGCGCAGCAAATTATTGCCACTCGACAGCCATTGGGCGCGAGACAGCCGCCTGCACCCGGAAGCATGAAGCCTCGCATGCCGAGCCATGAGCTGGTGCCGCCTCCCGGAGTATCGGGGGCGCCTCGTATGCCAAATGAAATCATCCATAGTAGTCCTCGGCCACAGCAGCCACGCTCTCAGTACAGGTGAGAGTCGGTTTGGAGGAGGGGAAAGTCGTCGAGTGAATGGAAAAACGCGTTGAAGAACACAATTGACAGGGTTGCCGTCCTAGTAGCCCTCTGGCTCATCGGGGGAATAGTTCTCTCCGCACAAGCAGCTGAAGTCGGCCACGGATCGTATTCTTCAGATCGCTATTGGATCGGCCACGGCCAGGGCGATTTATCCAAAGGCAAGATCGTCTGTCAGCGGGTATCGGAGCTATCGGCTCGGACCGATTTGGCCAAGCAGATCCGTGTGTTGGTCAAGGAACACATGATCGATCGTGTCCGTGAACGGTCGGGGCGAGAGAGCGAGCAGGACATCGAACTGACTCGTGAAGAAATCGTGCAGGAATACCTCCAAGACGTGAAGATCATCGATCGCCGGGTCGATGAAACGAATAAGATTTGTACGGCAACCGCGGTGATGCCGAAGCGTCACGTTCAGACGAAGCCCGACACAGATCAGGAATCCAGTCCAGCCGGTATCCCTTAACAGGCCAGCGACCTTCTTGCAGCTTCGAACCCATATCGGATATGTAATTCTGCATGCCGGTCGAGAATAATTTCCAGCACGATGAGCTATCGCGGAAGAACCCCGGTGAGCGCTTGAGCGTTGCCGAGCTGACCGATCTCGTTCCTCCGGATTCGCCGGTTTGGATGGAGACTCTGGCCAAGTATGGGACTGCCCTGTCTCAAGCTGGAGTCGCGGCCGTAGTCTTTCTCCACGGCTCGCTCAACGGCACCGATGTTTTTGGTATGCAGCGGTTGGATGAGGCCGGTGGGCTGAAGCGGGGGTACTCACGGGGTGTGTCAGGGGTGGATGCCTTGCTTGCAGCGATGCGTGAGGAGAGCAATGGCATTCCTTTACTGCCAGCTGGATTGAAGCCGCCGCTATCTGGCGATGATGCAGCGAAGCACCTCCTGGATGAACAGATCGGGGATGCAGGTAACTTCACCGAGCCTTATGTGCAATCGTTCAGGAACGCCATTAACAAGAACCTGTCTCAGCCTATCTCCTGTCACAGGCTGCTCTGGTCATCCGAGCATCATCATCTGGGGCGGGCACTTGCCGCCGTTCGGTTGCTTGGTGACCTGCATCGGCTTTGCGCACAGCAAAACCTGCGCACGAGTCACCGAATTCTCGTCCAGGCGCATGGACAAGCTGGTTTGGTTCTGGCCCTTGCCTCAAATATGCTCTGCCCGAGTCCGATTACCGGGCGGCCCAAGCTGCTCAGCATTCTGAGTAGCTATGCCGAGCAGACTAACCAGCCTGAGCTGAGCGAAACGGTGAGGCGCATAGAATCTCTGCTCACAACCGCCACGCTTCTCAACGGTGTGGCGCTAGACATCGTGACATTCGGTACCCCGGTTCGCTACGGGTGGGATCCGTCCGGCATCGGGAAGCTGCTGCACATTGTGAATCACCGGAACTTACGGACGGATGGAAAGAGCTGGTTGGCCAAGATGGAGCTGCCGCAAATAACCATGGAGATGCCCATTGCCTGGGGCGGGGACTACGTTCAAGAATTAGCTGTGGCCGGCAGCGATGCCATGCCAACGGCCGAATCAGCCAAGGCAGCCAATAAGGCGATGTGGGAGCTGGTCGAGCCGTACGATGGATTTGAACGGTGGTTGGAATGTGCCAGGCGTGCGGTGCGCTTCCCCGGTGAAGGACGCTGTCTCCTGATTGATTACAAAGACAGTACGGGTTCCACGAACCCGCGCGACCACTACTATGGCCACGCGGTCTACACACGCCGTCATGTCCAGTTGTTCAATACGGCGCAGATTGTTCGCGCGTTCTACGAAGTTTAGGTATTTCCTGCGGGATTGGAAGCCGCCACAGGCTCACTGCCGCTACCGGCAGACGTGTCGTGCGAGTCCGGATTAAAGGCGGCCGGTAGTACTTCTTCAACCCGTTCAGCCAGAATAAAAGTTAGTTCGTCACGCACTTCTTGCGGGACCTCCTTCAGATCTTTCTCATTGGCCTTCGGTAGAATGATCCGCTTGATTCCCGCACGATGCGCCGCCAGCACTTTTTCTTTGATGCCGCCCACCGGCAAGACGAGTCCGCTCAAGCTGATTTCCCCTGTCATGGCTGTGTCGCTGCGTACCGCCTTCCCCTCGTAGGCGGAGGCCAGGGCAGTCGCCATGGTGATGCCGGCCGATGGACCGTCTTTCGGAATAGCGCCGGATGGGACATGGATGTGGAGCCCGTTTCGTTTGAAACGGGAGATGTCCAATCCCATGCTCTCCGCATGCGACCACAGATAGCTTCTGGCTGCACGCGCAGACTCCTGCATGACGTCGCCTAACTGTCCCGTCAGAGTCAACTCATGACCACCGGGGAGCAACGTCGTTTCAATATAGAGCACATCGCCACCCGTCGGGGTCCAGGCGAGGCCGGTGGCGACGCCGGGAGGAAGATTCTTCCTGGCCTCTTCCGGCATAAACCGTTCGGAGCCTAACCACTCACTGAGAATGTCGGGCGGAATAGCGACAGGCTGTCGTTCCTGGCTTTCCGGGAGATCAGCGAATGTCAAGGCCACTTTTCTGGTCAACCGTCCCAGCATCTGCTCAAGCTGGCGTACGCCGGCCTCCCGCGTGTAGCGCGAGATGACGAGATTCAGTACGTCATCCGTGAGCACCGCTTGATGTTCCTCGATGCCTGCCTCCTTGAGCCGCCTCGGCCATAGGTAGCGGCGAGCAATCTCGGCTTTCTCGCGCTCGCTATACCCCTGCAGGCGAATCACTTCCATGCGATCCAAGAGGGGCTGGCTGATCGTGTCGAGGGTATTGGCCGTGGTGATAAAGAATACTTTGGACAGATCAAAGGGGAGATCCAAGTAGTGATCACGGAACGTGTGATTTTGTGCCGGATCCAGAATTTCTAACAGGGCTGACGCCGGATCGCCGTGAAAATCCCGTCCCATCTTGTCGACCTCATCGAGCATCAAGACCGGATTGTTGACTCCCGCCCGCCGGATGGCCTGAATGATGCGGCCCGGCAGCGAGCCGACGTAGGTGCGGCGATGGCCGCGCAGCGCTGCTTCGTCATGGACGCCGCCCAAACTGAATCGTTCGAAGGTTCGGCCCATGGCTCTCGCGATCGACTGCCCCAGGCTTGTCTTTCCGACACCGGGAGGGCCGACGAGGCAGAGAATCGGCGCCTTGGCCGTCGGGTTGAGCTTCAAGACCGCCAAGTGTTCGACGATCCGCTCTTTCACTTCCTTGATCCCGTAATGGTCTTCTTCCAACACCTGCCGGACGGTCGACAGATTGAGATGTTCTTCGGAGGCCTTGTTCCAAGGAAGTTCGAGGACGAGCTCTAGATAGGTCCGGAGTACCTGATAGTCTGGCGATGTCGGCGGGACTTTGCCTAATTTGGTAGCTTCGCGCTCGACCTCTTTACGAACCTGCTCAGGCAAGTCGGCTTCGGCGATTTGTTTTTTCAACCGGGCAACCTCATTCTCTTCGCTCTCGCCTTCGCCCAGCTCTTGCTGGATGGCTTTCAGCTGTTCGCGCAAGATGTATTCGCGTTGGCTTTTGCCAATTTTTGTCTGCGCATCCTGGGCGATTTTTTCCCGCAATTGGAGGATTTGAATTTCCTTGGACAGCGCGGTGTAGAGACTGCGCAGAAGGTCCAGCGTCGAAGAACTTTCAAGCAAGCGCTGCTCTTCCACGACATTGAGATTGACGAGCGAGGCAATGCGATAGGCTAGGGCGACGGAATCGTCCTCATTGCTCAGTATCGCACCGACTTCTTGGATGCCTGGAGCATGGATCAGTCTAGGCAAGTCGGTCACCAGTTCTTGAATGGCCCGGTGAAGGGCTTTGACTTCCGCTCCATCGTCTGTAGGACGCTCCAGAGAACGGATGCGCACGATGGGGTAGGGAGTGGATTGCTCTTCTTTTAACAGAACGACACGATCTAGACCTTGAACCAGCGCGTGGATAGTGCCTTCTGACGACTGACCGATTTGTTTGACGATTGCTTTGGTGCCGATCGAGTACAGATCGGACAGGCCGGGCTCTTCGGTCTGAGGATCGCGCTGTGCGACGACGACAATCGTTTTCTCCTCCGTCTTCATCGCGGCATTCACTGCAGCCACGGAACGCGTGCGTCCGACGGTCAGCGGCATCATCACGCCCGGGAATAACACCGTTCGCTTAACCGGAAGTATCGGCAACGTCGATAAGATCGTCTGTTCCATGGTGGCCATCCTTGCTGAGGGTTCATGACAGTATAACAGCCTGATAGGTTCTCACGCTGAGAAGTCAAGAGGAAGGGAGTGCGGATGAGTGGCAACTCACGAACGTGAGGGGGATGGCACAAATCAATCAAGTCTGGTTTGGCGGTGTGAGTCGTCGCCTCGCTCCGCCTTGGACGATCATGAACTCATAGAGCCGGCATTCCAATGCCCCATTGTAGAGGGGAATGCGTTTGGACGGCGTCAGTCCAATCAGTTTCGACAGCCGGAAATCGCCCGTCAGGACATAGGCACGCCATCCGGAAAAGCGTTGCTTCAGCCAATCGCCCAACTTGGGGTAAAACGACTCCAGTTCATCCGGTCGGCTGAGGCGGACTCCATAGGGCGGGTTGATGACCATCACGCCTGTGTCCGCCGGTGCGTCCAGATTGAGAATATCGCTTTGCTTGAGCTGGATAGCCGGTGCGACGTCAGCGCCTTGAAACATCCGCTGCGCAATCTTTACCATCGCCGGATCTCGGTCGGACGCATAGATGGCGGCCGGCGCCTGAGCTGCTTGCTTGGCCCGCGCCGCTTCGCGAAGATGGTTCCACCGTGGTGCATCGTGTACGAGCAACCGTTCGAAGCCAAAGGTGCGTGAGATGCCCGGCGCAATCCGGCGAGCCATGAGCGCCGCTTCGAGCGGAATGGTCCCGCTCCCGCACATGGGATCGAGGAGGATATCGTTCGGGGTCCAGCTGGCGAGCCGGAGAATTCCGGCCGCCAGGTTTTCTCTCAGCGGCGCTTCGACCGAGCCTGTCCGATGGCCACGCTTGAACAACGGCTCTCCGGAAGTATCGATGTAAAATGTGACGGTGCTCGGGTCGAGAAAAGCGTCGAGCTTGATATGCGGTCGCTCCGTATCGACGTTGGGTCGCCGCTGTCTGGCCGCGGCAAACGTATCGCAGACGGCGTCTTTGATGCGGAGGGTGAGGAAGTCCAGGCTGGGGAGGGGACATCGACGGGCGCTCACCTTTACCTTGATCGTCTGCGCGGGCGTGAACCACTCGGACCAGGGAAGCGCATAGGCGGCGCGATAGACGTCGTGTTCTGTCCTGTAGGGGCTCTGACCGACTTCCCACAGGACGCGGCTGGCAATATGCGAGTTGAGATTGACCTGGTACAGGGTCGACCAAGGAGCACGAAAGCCGACGCCCCCTTCTGTCTTCGTCGCTGTTGGCACACCAAGGCTATGGAGCTCTTCTTCAAGCATGCCTTCAAGCCCACGTGGGCAAGGTGCAAAGAAGCGATGGTTTGTGCTATCCATTTTGCTTGCCGATGATTACCGATTCAGAGGCCACCGGATGAATTTTTGCAGCGACTGCGGACAATCCGTAATCCAAAAAGTTCCGCCCGGCGATAACCTGCCTCGGTTCGTGTGCGAAGCCTGTCAAGCTATTCATTACCATAATCCAAAGATCGTTGCGGGCTGTATTCCGGAGTGGGACGATCACATTCTTCTATGCCGTCGGGCCATCGAGCCGAGAGCAGGGCTGTGGACCTATCCGGCCGGTTTCATGGAACTCGGTGAAGGGACCGAACAGGCAGCGATGCGGGAGACGCTTGAGGAAGCGCAGGCGCAGGTGACGATTACGCGGCTCCATTCCGTGTTGAGCCTGCCGCTCATTGGACAGGTCTACATGACCTTCATCGGCCGCCTTCAGACCAAGCAGTTCAGCGCCGGACTTGAAAGTCTGGATGTGCGGCTCTTTCCCCGCCACGCCATTCCGTGGGAGGAAATCGCCTTCCCAGTGGTGGAGGCGGCCTTACGTCATTACGTCGAGGATGTGGCTCGGGGGACATTTGAGCTGCATGTTGCCGATGTTTTGAGGACCTTCAACTGACCGAAGTTCTTCAGGCGCGAAGCGCACGCTGGTGCAGGATCGCGTGGATGTCGACGAGCTGTTCCGTGCGATCGATCGCATAGAAAATCCGCCATTCTCCCACGGCATACTTGCAGAGGCCTGGAAGGTCGTCTGCAATGGATTCATGGCGCAGGTTGTCGACATTGGAAGCGAGCCACTTCGACTTGTCCAGCAGCCGTTGGGCCATGGGCAGGTCAACCCCGGCGAGATCTTGCAAGGTGCCGGGTTGAAAGGCGAGGCGATACCAAGGCATGAGAGTCTTACCACCGAAGGCCGAGCCCCTCGGCTAGGTCTTCGCCGGAGAGCCGGTTGCAGCTCGCCAATGACTGCTTGAGTCGGGCCCTGAGTGAATCGCCAAGTTGGAGACCAAGGTCGGGATCTCCGATCAACTCGCGAATCCGATCGTCCACGAGGCCTCGGACCAGTTCCTTCAACTGTTCCGTTGATAATGACGAGAGCTCCATGGAGCGAGAATACGGCTCAGGATGGACGTAATGCAACGGGTTGGACGACCAAACAGCAGTCGGGGTGAATAGAGAATACGCTCACGTCTTTGGTAACTCGCCTTTTGGAAGGATGAGGGCCTGCCCTGTTGTGACGGTGAGCTGTTCGACCACTCGCTTGAGTCGTTCTTGCTCAGGGGGTGCCACGGTTAAGAATTCGACACCGATGCCTTGTGATCCGGACCAGCGGACGGCTCCCTTGCTAATGTGGATTGGTGCAGGTTCTCCGGGCAGCTCAATGAGTAATTCCACCTGCATGCCGGTAAAGGGCTGGACGACACTTTCTAACCGGCAGCCCTTCAGCGAGAGATCCTTCACGGACGCGTTGTATCGAAGTTTGTCTCTCTGCACCAATGTGCTGGGGATTGCGACCGGAAACCGTGGGAATTTACGGGTGACCATCGTGTGTCCTTATATCTCGAGGCAGATTCCTTTGCCTGATGAGCAAGTCGGTGTCGTAGCTAATGAGGCACTAGATAGCAGGCTATGTGGCTGGAAGTAACTTGTCAACGAAAAGACCGATCTGAGCAGGAGAGGCTGAGTTTACAGCGAAAGAGTTGTCGCTGGTTTCCCTCGTCAGGAAACATTACCAGCGATAACCCCAATACCCGTACTGTCGAGGGCCCCAAAAGGGACGGTAAAAGGGTGACGCATACATTCCGGAATTTCCAAAATGAAATCCGAACCCCAATCCGAGGCCGAGGGGATAACCATAGGAGTATGGATAGGAATAGGGGATTGGGACAATGTTTGTGGTGGGCCGCTCTGCAAGCTGGCGCTGCAGGTCAGTTGCAGCCGTGGTTTGCCGATCAAGCTGATCCCTGAGCTGACTCACGGCATTTTGTTGCGCCTGGAGCCTCCCTTCGAGCTCTGTAATCTTTTTCTGCTGTGCTTCTATGAAGGCGTTTACGCAACGGGTTTGTGCGTCGTCCGTGTAAGTGGAACACTCCCATGGTATCTGGAGGGGTTCAGCTATGGACGGAAAGGGAAAGAGGAGGCAGGCCAAACTTCCTGCCAAAACCAAGATTCGCAACACCCAACCTCGAAATGTTTTTGCCTTCATGGCTCCCTCTTGGACTACCTTAAGAGACTACCACGAGAATTGCTCAGTGGCCAGATGGTCCGAAGACGTTTGAACACAGGTTTCTTCACTCAAACAGGGTGCTGGGCGCATTTGATTTTGAAGGAAGGGGACTCATACAATGTCGCGATTGAGAGAGTGAGACCACAGGGCTCGGTGCATGTCGACGCGACGTCCTTCCAAGAAGAAAAAACCTGGGAAGTCCGTGCTACCCGAGCTATCGGCTAAGCGTCGATTCCAATTGCGCCTTCTGAAGTGGTATGGGGAACATGGCCGGGATTTGCCTTGGCGGAAAACCTCGGATCCGTATCATATCCTCGTCTCAGAGGTGATGCTTCAGCAGACCCAAGTTGATCGGGTAATCCCGAAGTACCGCGAGTTTTTGAAACGGTATCCGAGTTTCGAAGACTTGGCAGAGGCGCCGGTCGCCGACGTCAAGAAGACTTGGTATCCCCTTGGGTACAATATTCGCCCGGAACGACTGCACGGCATCGCGTGCGAAACCGTGGAACGGTACGGGGGGAAATTGCCCAATGATGCCGAGGAGTTACTCTCGTTCAAAGGGATCGGGCGGTATACTGCCGGGGCGATTCGCTCCTTCGCGTTCAATGAAGATGCGCCCATTTTGGATACGAACGTGATCCGTGTCTTGCACAGGGTGTTCGTCGCTGAGGGTGATCCTAAGACACAGAAGACGATGCTATGGGAATTGTCGGAAGCCTTGATCCCGCCTGGGAAGGGGTATGACTTTAATCAGGCAATTATGGACTTTGGCGCGATGGTCTGCACCGCTCGCGACCCCTATTGTCTCCTGTGTCCGATGAAGTCCTTCTGCAGGACGTATCCGTTCAGTCCGGCAACGCGTGAACGCTCATAGGTCGATCATGCAAGTCATTGAAGTGGCGGCAGGCCTCATCCATCGTGACGGTTGCTATTTGATCGCCCGTCGAAAACCTGGTACCCACTTGGCCGGTTTCTGGGAGTTCCCGGGGGGGAAGCGGGAAATAGGTGAATCGCTCATGGAGTGTTTGCAACGGGAGCTATTCGAAGAGCTGGGCGTTCGTATTGACATACCTATCCCGTATCGAATCATTCGGCACGACTATCTGGATAAAGCCATAGAACTACATTTCTTTCGTTGTGCCATCGAGCAGGGGGAACCTGTTCCCATCGGTTGCGAAGAAGTTCGCTGGGTGCATCCCCAAGATCTCACACAGTTTACGTTCCCGCCGGCAGACTATGCGGTGATCGAAGACTTGCGGCGAGATGCGTTAGGAGTTTCACGATGAAGGTCGTGCTCGATATCGAAACCGTCCAGGCAACCCGCGACGAATGGGCCCGCCTGGTAGGCAAGGTGCCTGCGAACAGCGAAACCTCTCAACCAGATGAGGGGTATGACCTCTTTGCCGCAGGCGCGGCAGAAGAACAGCGGCATGCAGAAGATGAACTGTACGCCAAGTCGGCGTTCGACGGGACGTTCAGCCGCATCGTCTGTATCGGCCTGCTGGAATTTTCAGACCAGATGGAAGCACGCAGCGCCGTTGCCTGGTTCGGGGCGAACGAACGTGAGCTGCTCCGCCAATTTTGGGCGAGACTGGCCCAGGACCGTCCTACCCTGTTCATCACACATAACGGACTCGGCTTTGATCTGCCGTTCATCAAGAAACGATCGATCATCAATCAAGTGAAACCCAGCCTCGATATCAACCTTGCAAAGTTCCGTAGCGAGCCGGTCTATGACACGATGGCCATCTGGAGTAATTGGGATACGAGAGGTTGGGTCAAACTCGACGTACTGGCGAGAGCCTTGCAGGTTGAAACGAAGTCGGGCAGTGGGGAGCAAGTCGCCGCAATGTGGGAGAAAAGGCAGTGGCGTGAGCTTGCGCAGTATTGTCTGCAAGATACCTATGTGACCTATGCCTGCTACTGCCGCATGAACTTTCGTCAGCCCTTGTCCAGGGAGGTTGTTCTGCTGCAGCCTGAGCTCTATGACGTCGGGTAGATCGATCAGTCGATCAACGGGTCCGGGACGCTTCCGCCGATTTCTTTTTCGGCGCCGGACGGCTGGATGCCTTGCTGGCCTTTATCGCGTTCGCTTCTTCCGTCCGCTGACGGAGCTCCTGCTTCATCCTCGCCGTTTCCTTCTTCAGGGTAGCGATCTGGGAATCCTTGACCTTGTTAGCCTCGCGTGATTCACGGAGCTCGTCCAGT
>JABMDK010000002.1:151253-168506 GCA_015903995.1 Nitrospira sp. | reverse complement strand
ATACAGGGAAAGAACGGCCGAAGAGATAGTCCGAATGTGGCCGAGCGAGCCGGTCAAAAAATGTTCATTTCTACCATTAGGTGTGCAGAATTGTTCCAACGGGTGAGATTGTTAATGTCTCCAATACGAACTGCCCACGATACTGGGATCTCACTTCCCATAGAGAGTCGCAGCGGAGGCATCAAAGATCTGTTTCGTAATCAGAGTGCCTGGCCGAAAATTACCGGTGCCTTTCTCCCATATAACTGTGATGTTACCATCGGTTTTCCCCATTGCCTGGGTTGACGAGCGGGTTGCATCTCTCTCAACTAACACCTGCATTGCCTTGCCAATATACCGGCGGTTGCGTTCTAGGGTGATGCGGCGCTGAGTCTCCAGGAGTTGAGCGACACGCATACCTTTGACTCGATCAGAGACATCATCCGCATATTTTCTTGCCGCAATCGTATGCTTCCGTTCCGAGTACTTGAAGATGTAGGCTGAGTCGAGCTGCGTCTGTTCGATTATACGATGGGTCGTTTGGAAATCTTCCTCCGACTCCGAGCAGAAACCACAGATGATATCCGTCGTCAAAACGATGTCGGGAATACGGCTTCTAATTCGATCGACCAATGCCAGATACTCGGCTCCCGTATAGGTCCGCCCCATGAGTTCAAGTATGCGATCACTCCCTGCCTGAAGCGGGAGATGAATGTGCTTGCAGATTTTGGGGTGCGTGGCAATGGCGTCGATGAGCGCGGGGGGAAAGGCTTTCGGGTGTGGAGAGGTAAACCTTACTCGATCGATGCCAGGTGTGTCTGCCACGGCAGCGATGAGCTTGGCAAAGTCCCATCCTTCATGGCGGTAAGAATTGACGTTCTGTCCGAGCAGCGTGATTTGCTTAAAGCCACGGGTGGACGCGTCACGAGCTTCGAGAAGAATGGATTCCGGGTCGCGCGAACGCTCACGTCCCCTGGTATAGGGGACGACACAGAAGGAGCAGAAGTTATCGCAGCCTCGCATGACGGTAATCCAGGCGTTTACTCCGCTGTTGCGGTCCGGCATGATCCCTTCATAGGTTTCATACTCAGACAGATCGAGGGCAAACCCTTTCTGCGAGAGCCCCTGTTCTTGTTCGTTGAGTGCGGTTGCCAGCAATGAGGGAAGTTGACGGTACGCATCCGGGCCGGCTAAGACGTCAATCAGCGGCTCCTTTTCCGCGAGCTCACTTTTGAGGTTCTGGGCCATACAGCCGAGGATGCCGACGACGAGCGGGCGCTGCTTTTTGATTGCTTTCAGCTCGGAGAGGTGGACGTAGATCTTCTTATGCGCGTTCTCCCGAATGGCGCATGTATTGACCAGTACCACGTCGGCCCGTTCGCGGTCCTCCGTAAAGACGAACCCTTCTCGCTTCAGCATCGAGCGGATAAGCTCGCTATCGGACTCGTTCATTTGGCAGCCGAAGGTTTCGATATGCACGTGGGGGGCAATCTTCAGAATCATAGCACTGCCACGACAGAGTGTGCTTGTTGAGAAGCCGTAAGATGGCCAAACGTGAAACGGTCTGCTGCGGCGGTAATTGTGACCGGTAGAATCTGATTCTGAAGGTCGCCTGTCTCTGTGACTGCCACTCTGGTGAAGTTCGGAGTTGTGCCAACGCGATAGGAGTCTCGAGTTCCGGTTTCGAACAGGACTGAGACGGTTTTCCCGATCTGCTTGTTGTGAAATGCCAGTCGTTTGGCGCGATCCAGATCGAGCAGCAGATCGGTCCGTTTCTTTACCGATGCAGATGGCACACGTTGTTTGATGCGCAGCGCGGCCGTTCCCGGTCGGGAGGAGTAGGGAAACACGTGGAGGTAAGAAAAGGGAAGGTCTGTCGCAACCGCTACTGTGTTCCGAAATGCCGCGTCAGTTTCGCCCGGGAATCCGACCAGAAGATCAGTTCCAAGGCCAAGGTTGGGAATCTTCGTGAGCGCCGTTTCGATTAGCTTGGTATAGGCCTTGATCGTATGGCGTCGATTCATGGCCTGCAATACCTGGTCGTCTCCGCTTTGGAGAGGAATATGGAGGTAAGGGCAGAGTTTTTTGGATGAGGATAGGAGATCGAGTATTTCCTCGCCGACAGTGGTTGGTTCAATCGAAGAGATGCGGATGCGTTCGAGGCCGGGCTGTTGATCGAGCCAACGAAGCAACATGCAAAAGTTCCGGCCATCGTGAGCGTACTGACCGATGTTCACTCCGGTGAGCACGATTTCTCGGTATCCCCGAGCTGTTAAGCTTTCGACCTCTCGTTGGATGTCGTCAAATCTTCTGCTTCGTTCATGCCCTCTTGCGAATGGAATGATACAGAAGGTGCACATTGCGCTGCAGCCGTCCTGTACTTTCACTGATGCACGGGTCGAGTCCGATTCCGAAAAGTACGGAAGATCAAAGTCTCCGCGAACAATCATTTTCGTATGGTGAACCTCAGGGATGGAGCGCTTCCGTAGTTCGTGGGCGGGAGGAAGATAGGCCGGCAGGTCGAGCTTGAATTGGTGGCCGACGATGAGATCGACTCCTGTTTGTCGTTTAAGCGTTTCCATGCCCGTTTGGGCGTAGCAGCCGGTCACGGCGATGAAGGCATGTGGAGAATGTTTCAGCGTCTTCCGGATCAGGTATCGCGAAGTCCGTTCGGCGTCTTCCGTCACGGAACAGGTATTGAGCACGAGGACGTCGGTTGGTTGGCCGAACTCGACGAGCTCAAACCCCTTTCGTCTGAGCCCTTCCCCAAGGATCGAGGTTTCGGCTTGATTCAAGCGGCAGCCGAGCGTATGAAGAGAGGCACGGGGCGTCACCATAGGGTGGCATTATAGAGAGATTATGCGTGTTCCGGCAAGGTTGCCTCTTGTGACCGGGAATCCGGAGCTCCTGCTTCATCCTCGCCGTTTCCTTCTTCAGGGTAGCGATCTGGGAATCCTTGACCTTGTTAGCCTCGCGTGATTCACGGAGCTCGTCCAGTTTCCGGTTCAGCAGCTCATCGGTGCTCAAGGCATAAGCTCCTGATTCGTTCTGGTTTTGCGCAGAATATTCTTGAGGGTTGAGAAGCGCGTCGTCTTGAGACGATGCGGTCTTCACGGTCGGAGCGTTTGGATCAAGCATACTCGCCGAGGATGTAGAGGCTGGCATGGGTTTCGGTATCCCAGCTGTCGGAAGCGACTCCGGCATCGGTCCCTTGGCGAGGGTCTGATAATCGACCACCATCGTCATTGCTCCACTTCCCAGAGCGACAAAGGAAGGAGCTTTTTCAAGCCGTGCGGCAGAACTGGGAGTGAATCCCGGGGCCTTCGTGCTTTGAGAAGGAGCGATCGTGAGATAGATCGACCCTTTATGCATGTAGAGGGTGCCCGCTGTGGGTTCAGTGCCTGACCCTGCCGATGGAGACACCTTGAAACCGACGATCCCTTGGGCTAGCAGGGGAGCAAGAAACTCGGCGTCTTCATCGCTGAATACTCTCATCGGCTTGCTGCCACTGGCGGGCATGTTGCCTGACATTTTCTGAGCGTCGTCGGTCACAACGCCTTTGACTATTTTCAGCATGGTCATCTGGTTGATGGTAGTGGGGTGGTTGGCAGCAAATGACCAATCGGCGATCTCCTTGAGATAGACGGATCCTTTGGCGGTTTTGTGAATCTTTGCCTCTCCGGAAAACATCGAGCATCCGGCTACTATCAGACTGAGGGACATCAAGGCGGCGACATATTGGGAATTACGGAGATTGAAATGGACAGGCATATAGGCTCTCCTCATCTGTGGTCGTGTGCCGAAAAGGCCGGGTGGTCATCTATAACGAAATCTCTGAGCTCCACAGTTATTCGTATACCGCACTACCATACTCCGAGCCCCATGAGCACCATACCGATTACCAACCAGCCGACTACACTGACCGAAATGATGGCCTCGAGTGTGATACGGGAGTCAGATGGGTTGGGATTAGGTTTTGAATCGGAGTCGGCAGACTTCATAACGAGAAGCGAAATCTTTGGTTGCTGAACTTACGGATGTCGAAATTTGAGCAAGGTCCATGCCTTTCACTCTTGGAAAGGCAGGGTATATCGTCGTTCAAGGTAAGGGTGGAGATCTTTGAAGATAGTTCAGTGTTAGCAGGTTAGGACTTGTGGCCAAACTTCAGAAGGGATGCTTTAGGAGATACCTTACTAATCATGT
Source organism: Nitrospira sp. (assembly GCA_015903995.1). Lineage (GTDB taxonomy): Bacteria > Nitrospirota > Nitrospiria > Nitrospirales > Nitrospiraceae > Nitrospira_D. The sequence goes on along the minus strand of JABMDK010000002.1, from coordinate 164,324 downwards.
GGTTAGCTTCTCAAGCAGCGAGAGAAGATTCGGTCAATTGGCAGTGAGTCTGGACATCAAACGAGTCCATATCGGAGGCAATGCAGGGAAAGGTTGGCCGATGAATAGCCCGAATATGGCTGAGCAAGCCGGTCAAAAATTGTTCATTTCTACCATTGGACGTGCAGAATTGTGCCAAGGGGTAAGACAGGTGTTTCAACGGGGAAGCGACCTATGTCTTGCTGGCTCTCATTTCCCGTAGAGGGTCGCAGCCGAGGCATCAACGATATGTTTCGTGGTCAACGTGCCTGGCTCAAAACCACCTGTGCCTTTATCCCATACAACCGTGATGTTTCCGTCGGTTTTTCCCATTGCCTGGGTGGACGAGCGGGTCGCCTCGCGCTCAACCAAGATCTCCACGTCTTTGCCGATGTACCGCCGGTTACGGTCCAACGTGATGCGACGTTGCGTGTCTACGAGTTGCGCAACGCGCATGCCTTTGACGTGGTCAGGGACATCGTCGGCATACTTTCTTGCCGCGATCGTGTGCTTCCGTTCTGAGTATTTGAAGATATAGGCCGAATCAAGTTGTGCCTGTTCTACGAGGCGAGTTGTGGCCTGGTAGTCCTCATCCGACTCGGAACAGAAACCGCAGATGATGTCTGTGCTCAGGACGACATCGGGGATGGTGCTTCGAATGCGATCGACCAGTGTCAGGTACTCAGCTCCCGTATAGGTTCGTCCCATGAGTTCGAGGATACGATCGCTTCCTGCCTGAAGCGGCAGATGAACGTGCTTGCAGATTTTGGGATGGGTAGCGATGGCCTCGATGAGTGCGGGAGGAAAATCCTTCGGGTGAGGAGAGGTAAACCGTACTCGCTCGATGCCCGGTGCGTCTGCTACGGCGGTGATCAGTCCGGCGAAGTCCCATTCTTCATGGCGATAGGAATTGACGTTTTGGCCGAGCAACGTGATTTGCTTGAATCCTCGGGCGGCGGCATCACGAGCTTCAAGCAGAATGGACTTCGGATCACGCGACCGTTCACGTCCCCTGGTATAGGGGACGACACAGAAAGAGCAGAAGTTATCGCAGCCTCGCATGACGGTAACCCAGGCATTTACTCCGCTGTTGCGATCCGGCATGATCCCTTCATAGGTTTCATACTCCGATAGATCGAGCGCAAATCCTTTCTGAGTGAGCCCCTGTTCTTGTTCGTCAAGGGCAGTCGTCAATAACGAAGGAAGTTGTCGGTACGCATCCGGGCCGGCCAAGACGTCGATCAGCGGTTCCTTTTCAGCCAGCTCACTTTTGAGGTTCTGGGCCATGCAGCCGAGGATGCCGACGACGAGAGGGCGCTGCTTTTTGATCGCTTTCAGCTCGATGAGGTGGGCATAGATCTTCTTGTGCGCGTTCTCGCGAATGGCGCAGGTGTTGACCAGTACCACGTCGGCTCGCTCACGGTCCTCCGTAAAAACGAATCCTTCCCGCTTCAGCATCGAGCGAACCAGTTCGCTGTCGGACTCGTTCATTTGACAGCCGAAGGTTTCGATATGCACATGTGGGGCAGTCTTCAGAATCATAGTACGGCCACGGTGGAGGGGGTGTGTTGAGAAGGCGTAAGGTAGCCATACGCGAAACGGTCTGCGGCGGCGGTAATGGTGACCGGTAGAATCTGATTGTGAAGGTCACCTGCATTCGTGACCGCCACTTTGGTGAAGTTTGGAGTCGTGCCGAAGCGATAGGTGTCTCGAGTTCCGGCTTCGAACAGAACCGAGACGGTCTTGCCGATCTGTTTGTTGTGAAAGGCCAGTCGTTTGGCTCGATCTAGGTCGAGCAGTAGGGCGGTGCGTTTCTTGACCGCTGCAGAAGGCACATGTTGTTTGATGCGCAGCGCGGCCGTTCCGGGTCGGGGCGAGTAGGGAAACACGTGGAGGTACGAAAAGGGAAGGTCTGTCGCGACTGCCAGTGTATTTCGAAACGCCGTGTCAGTTTCGCCGGGGAATCCGACCAGAAGGTCGGTGCCAAGACCAAGATTGGGAATCTTCGTGAGCGCCGTTTCGATCAGCTTGATATAGGCCTTGATCGTATGGCGCCGATTCATGGTCTGCAAGACCTGGTCGTCTCCGCTTTGCATGGGAATATGGAGGTACGGGCAGAGTTTTTCGGATGAGGCGAGGAGGTCGAGCATTTCCTCGCCGACAGTGGTCGGTTCGATCGAGGAGATGCGGATGCGTTCTAGGCTGGCTTGTTGGTCGAGCCAACGAAGCAGGGCACAAAAGTCCCGGCCGTCATGCATGTACTGACCGATGTTGACCCCGGTGAGCACGATTTCGCGGTATCCTCGATCCGTTAAGCTTTCGACCTCACGCTGGATGTCCTCGAAAGTCCTGCTTCGCTCATGACCTCGTGCAAACGGAATAATACAGAAGCTGCACATCGCGCTGCAGCCGTCCTGTATCTTCACCGATGCACGGGTCGAGTCTGATTCCGAAAAGTACGGAAGGTCGAAGTCTCCGCGCGCGATCACTTTCGTATGGTGAATCTCAGGGATGGCGCGTTTCCGTAGTTCCTGGGCTGAAGGAAGATAGGCCGGCAGGTCGAGTTTGAATTGGTGACCGACGATGAGATCGACCCCTGTTTGTTGTTTGAGCGTTTCCATACCTGTTTGGGCGTAGCAGCCTGTGACGGCGATGAAGGCATGGGGAGAATGTTTCAGTGTTTTTCGGATCAGGTAGCGCGATGTCCGTTCGGCATCTTCCGTCACGGAACAGGTATTGAGCACGAGAACGTCAGTTGGCTGGCCGAACTCGACGAGCTCAAACCCCTTTCGTCTAAGCCCTTCCCCAAGGATCGAGGTTTCGGCTTGATTCAGTCTGCAGCCGAGCGTATGAAGAGATGCACGGGTCGTCACCATAGGGGCATTATAGGGATGACATGCGTGATCCGGCAAGGTTGCCCCTTGTGACATGGGATTCTAAGGGCTGTGGTCTCATTGTCGGACGACCATGGTAAGGGTGCATCCAGGTCGTCGGGGAGCGCGTAAGAATCGTGCATTGGCGCAGGCTCATCGTGTTTGTTGTGACAGGGTTGTTCTGGATCCATGCTGTGACGGGATGGAGCGCGGAGTCACTTCCCACCGAGCCGGAGCTCACGACTCGTGTCGATGAGTTGTATGATCATGAGGCCCGTCTCTTCATCATGCTGTATTCGCTTCGTGGAAACGGCCACATCGACTATGTCACGGCCCGGCTGGTGCAGGAGTATTCGCGCAGTACCTATGGTAATCCGATCTATCAGACCGAAGCCCAACCGCTGTTCTATTGGTGGAACCACACCATGTGGAATGATCCCGAGCAAGACGGGGTCAACGGCAACGAGAAAGTCTATCAGGAAAATACCGATTTCGATATCTCGCGCTACAAACCCTGTGTATTCAACGGACAGCCCTGTTAACCTCAGCGCCAGCCGGTGAGATGGTTCCCGCCTGTTTTGTGATTCTGCTGAGAGGGGGCGCGAGGCGGTGGTATTCTGCATGGCAACCGAAGCGAGTTGCACTGCCGATGGTACGTCTGTCCCATTCAGCTCACGTTTGTGCGAGTCAGTTTTCATGAGACAAGGATCCTTCGGCGTATCAAGTCTTATGAATCGGCGCATCTTGGTGATGTTGCCGTTGGGATTTATCTCCGGCCTTCCGCTTGCGCTCACGTCAGGAACCTTACAGGCCTGGCTCACGGTCGAGGGAGTGGATCTCAAGACCATCGGCATTTTCACGCTGGTCGGTCTTCCGTATACGCTCAAGTTTCTCTGGGCTCCCGTGATGGATCGCGTGGTGCCTCCCTGGTTAGGGCGGCGTCGCGGGTGGATGGTGCTGACGCAATTCTGTGTGGCGCTCGCCCTTGCACTCATGGCCGTGACCAATCCGAAGCTTCACCCGGGATGGCTTGCGGCCTATGCCCTGCTCGTCGCATTTCTTGCCGCGTCGCTGGACATCGTCTTCGATGCCTATCGAACGGACACCCTGCATCCTCACGAACGAGGCATGGGCGCGGCTGTGTGGGTCAATGGGTATCGGATCGCCCTCTTGGCGTCCGGAGCCGGTGCGCTGGCGCTTGCTGACTATGTGGGCTGGCAGATGACGTATCTGGCGCTGGCGGTTGTCATGATCGTGGGGGTGATCGTCGTGTTAGCCAGCCCTGATCCGCCGGTCGTCGCCAACGCTCCCAAGAGTCTGAAGGAAGCAATCGGTGCACCGCTGGCGGAGTTCTTTGCGCGGCCTGAGGCGTTGGGGTTCTTGGCCGTGATCGTGCTCTACAAGCTTGGTGATGCCTTTGCGTCAGCGCTTCAGACTGCCTTTTTGATTGGAGGGCTTGGCTTTTCCGCAACGGAGGTCGGTGCCGTCAAGGGGCTTGGAATTGTTGCCACATTGCTGGGCGCGTTTGTCGGCGGACTCTTGATGACCAGATCTGGACTTGTACGGTCGCTGTTGATCTTCGGGGTTTTGCAAGCAATATCAAATCTGGGCTTCGTCGTGTTGGCCTTGCTGGGGAAACATGCCGGTGCGCTGACGGCGGCGGTCGTGATCGAGAATGTGACTGGCGGAATGGGCACCGCTGCGTTCGTCGCCTTGGTGATGTCGCTCTGTGATCCACGGTATACCGCGACTCAGTTCGCGCTGCTGTCTTCGTTGGAAGCGTTAGGAAGAGTGTTTGCCGGCCGCCCCTCGGCGGATATCGTGGGCCTCGTCGGGTGGACACAATTTTTTGTCCTGACCGTGGTCGTCGCCTTACCAGGCCTCTGGGCGGTGTGGCGAATCCGGCGTTCCATCGAGCCGGCGCAGCCGAGTGGTGCGCATATTCCCGCTCTGAAGCCGGCAGTTTCCCCCGTTCCCGAGTGATTACGATAAGCGTCGTTGCAGGAACAGGACGAAAACCATCAAGGTGGGGAGTGGAGCAAGGATGAACGGCAGGAGCCACAACCAGACATTCTTCCCACGGACGCGCGCTTGGTCGATCATCCAGACAAACAGCCACACGAGAAGACAGGCATAGTTCAAGATGATCCATTGGGTCGTGTGAATTTTGAGGGCGCTTGTGCCTTCGGAAGGGCCTTGGAAGAGGAAAATTCCTAACAGCAGAACAAAGGCACTTAACAGGGCCCCGACAAGTTTTTTGCTCCAGACGAACATAGCTCCTCCAGACTCTATAAGACAGGATTTGGGCTAAGCTAATTGGCCCGACAATTGTTTGTCAAATCAGACCGGTTCGGTTCTTTCATCACAAACAGGTAGGGGCATAGTTTCTTAGAACGTCATGAGCCTCCTTCGTTTGAGTATGATCGTCGTTACACTTGTCGGAGCGGTCGGCTTGGCATGGTCAAACCCGACCATGGATGACTATGTACGCTTCGTTGAACGGGAATTGAGCAAAGCGATAGACCGAATGGACAGGGGGACACCGACTCGAGAACAACAATTTATTCGACAGGTGTTTCAGTCGCAGAGTAAGAAACTTCTTGAGTCACTCGTGAGGCCGAATACAGTGCGACGGAACTGGGGGATTGTGAGCCAGTATGAAACACAGGTAGCCGATACAAAAGTCATTGTTCTCGGTCTCGGCGGTCGGTTCATTCCTATTCAGGGAGTCGAAGAAGCCACGCTGAAAATCGGGCGAATGGCCTTCTGAAAAGAAAAAATGGCCAGGGTAATCTGGCGGGGCGCGATTATCCTAGTTATTTCTGTGGATAACCTCGTTGGTAAGCGACTGGAATTAGCTAGGAGATTCGCATTTCGACTATTCACAGCCTTTCCTCTCATTTCTCAAACATCCACAATACTTGGTGTTGACAAAAAAACATGATAGCTATATGTAGCTGTTCATTGAAATTCAGTGAGCTCCACGTACCGTAAATATGATCTAATCAGAGGCATGGGGCACATCCCTTTCCTCTCTGTAGGAGGGCTACCGTGAGAATTGATCGAAGGTTTACCCGTCGCGGGCAGAATCCCTACGAGGGGATCACGTTTGTGAAGCGGTCGTCGGAGATTCGCAATCCCGATGGATCCACCGTCTTCAAGCTCGAAAACATCGACATTCCTGAGGCCTGGTCGCAACTAGCCGTCGACATATTGGCTCAGAAGTATTTTCGGAAAGCCGGAGTCCCGCAACGCGACCTGAATGGGCAGCCGGTCATCGGCTCGGATGGTAAGCCGGTATTGGGCGGGGAGCGAGACGCCCGTCAAGTCTTCGAGCGCATGGCGGGATGTTGGACCCATTGGGGGAAAGCGCATGGCTATTTCAAGACATCGGAGGATGCCGAGTCCTTCCACGATGAGATGTGCTACATGCTGGCGCATCAAATGGCGGCGCCCAATTCCCCGCAGTGGTTCAATACGGGCCTCCATTATGCCTATGGGTTATCGGGGCCGGCACAAGGACATTATTACGTCGATCCTAAGACTCGCGAAGTGGTGAAAGCCACGAATGCATTCGAACATCCTCAGCCGCACGCCTGTTTCATCCAATCAATCGAAGACGACCTCGTGAATGAAAACGGCATCATGGATCTCTGGGTTCGGGAAGCGCGGCTGTTCAAGTATGGGTCCGGGACCGGGACCAATTTTTCAAAACTGCGTGGGGACGGCGAAGGGCTGTCCGGCGGTGGGAAATCTTCGGGCCTGATGTCGTTTCTGAAGATCGGGGATCGAGCTGCCGGAGCGATCAAATCCGGAGGGACGACGCGCCGTGCCGCCAAGATGGTCTGTTTGGACCTCGATCATCCGGATATCGAAGAATTCATCGATTGGAAAGTCATCGAAGAGCAAAAAGTCGCGGCAATGGTAACGGGATCAAAGATTTGTGCGCAGCGCCTCAATGCCGTGCTGAAAGCGTGTCATACGGTCGATGGCGAGGGCGCTCTCAGGCTGGATCTCGACCAGAAGACCAATCCGGTCTTGTGTGAGGCGCTGGCATTGGCCCGTCGGGATCTGGTGTCCGAGGCCTATATCCAGCGAATGTTTTCGTATGCGCAGCAAGGCTTCACGCATTTTGTCTTTCACGAATATGACACGAATTGGGATGGGAAGGCCTATCAGACCGTTTCCGGTCAAAACTCCAACAACAGCGTCAGGATTCCCAATGAATTTTTTGCCGTCCTCGAAGCCGATGGCGACTGGCAACTCAAGCGCCGAACGAACGGCAAGGTTTGTCGGACCATCAAGGCACGGGAGCTCTGGGACCGGATCGCGTGGGCGGCGTGGATTTGTGCTGACCCAGGGACTCAGTACGATACCACCATCAACGAGTGGCATACCTGTCCGGAGGACGGTCGCATCAACGCATCGAACCCCTGTTCCGAATACATGTTTTTGGATGATACGGCCTGTAATCTCGCTTCTCTGAATCTCACGAAGTTCTATGCCGCTGATGGGCAATTCGAGCTGGAACATTTTCGCCACGCCGTTCGGCTGTGGACGATCGCGTTGGAGATCAGCGTGTTGATGGCTTCCTTCCCTAGCCGCTCCATCGCCGAAAAGAGTTATCAGTTCCGGACGCTTGGGTTGGGGTATGCGAATTTGGGCACCGTGCTCATGCGGCAAGGGATTCCATATGATTCGCCCAAGGCCCTGGCGATTTGCGGAGCCATCACGGCCATCATGACGGGGGAAGCCTATGGGACGTCGGCTGAAATGGCTGCCGAGTTGTCGCCCTTCCCTGGATACGTAAAAAATCGAGAGCACATGCTGCGGGTCATTCGCAATCACCGTCGGGCTGCGTACCAGGCGCCTCATGCGGACTATGAAGGTCTGACGATCGCTCCTGCGGGAATCCGTCCCGAGCATTGTCCTCCCGACATGCTGCTTGCTGCCAGACGAGCGTGGGACCATGCGCTTGAGTTAGGGACAGCCTATGGATATCGCAATGCCCAAGTGACCGTCATCGCCCCAACCGGTACGATCGGGTTGGTCATGGACTGTGATACTACGGGGATTGAACCGGATTTTGCTCTGGTCAAGTTTAAGAAACTGGCCGGTGGCGGATACTTCAAGATCATCAATCAAAGCTTGCCGACGGCGTTGGGTAACCTCGGCTATACGGACCAGCAGGCGCAGGATATCGTTCGGTACTGCGTCGGAGCCCAGACGCTCAAGGGCGCGCCGTTCATCAATCACGACACGCTGCGTCGCAAGGGATTCGACGATGCGGCCCTCGATCGTTTGGAGAGCAGTTTGGAGCAAGCATTCGAAATCCAGTTCGTCTTCAATAAGTTTACGCTCGGAGAGGCATTCTGTGTCGAAAAGCTTGGCCTGACCGAGGCCCAGCTGAATGAAACAAACGTCAACATGCTGAAGACGCTGGGCTTTACCCAAGAAGAGATCGCCGCTGCCAATGATTTCTGTTGCGGGACGATGACGGTGGAAGGTGCCCCGTACTTAAAAGCCGAACATCTCGCAGTGTTCGACTGTGCCAATCGATGCGGTCGAGTCGGGCAACGCTCCATCGTCGTCGATGCGCATATTCGCATGATGGCTGCGGCGCAGCCGTTCATCAGCGGCGCGATCAGCAAGACCATCAACATGCCGGCCGATGCGACGCTCGAAGACGTGAAAGCGGCCTATTTGCTTGCTTGGAAGAGCATGGTCAAAGCAGTCGCACTCTACCGTGACGGGTCCAAACTGAGTCAGCCGTTGAGCGCCTCGACCGACAGTGGGAAGGCCGTGGAGGCGGTCACTGGCGTGATGGGCATGGCGGAGAAAATTACCGAACGGGTGCTTGTTCGGTATCTCGCCAAGCGACGTCCGCTCCCGAGTCGACGAAGCGGGTACACGCAAAAGGCGATTGTCGGGGGACATAAGCTGTACTTGCGCACCGGTGAATATGAGGATGGGACGGTCGGAGAAATCTTTTTGGACATGCACAAGGAAGGGGCGGCGTTCAGAAGCCTCATGAATTGTTTTGCGATCGCCATTTCTCTGGGACTTCAGCACGGCGTGCCGCTGGAAGAATTCGTTGAGGCGTTTGTCTTTACCCGGTTTGAGCCGAACGGCCCCGTGAAATTGAACGATCGAATCAAAATGTCGACGTCGATCATCGATTATATCTTCCGTGAATTGGCCGTGACGTATCTCGACCGGTATGATCTGGCGCAGGTGAAAGAAGAAGATCTCCGTATGGATTCGATGAAAAAAGACAACATGGATCCCGAATGCTTCGAGGAGGAAGCGGACCTTGATGCATTGGCAAAATCTTCCATTATTACGGAGCATCTTCCCATCCGCCGAAACAGCGGCAAAGGAAATGGTAACGGACACGGACACGGACACAGTGTGGCTCGACAAGTGGAGATCATGCGGGAAACGCTCACACTGACGGAGGTCCAAAGCGCGAAAGATGCCAAGGTCAAGGGCTATGAAGGCGATCCTTGCCAAGAGTGCAAGCAATTTACCATGGTTCGCAACGGCACCTGTCTTAAGTGTGTGACGTGCGGTGCAACGAGTGGTTGTTCATAAAGAGGAGTGCAAGAATGCGGAGTAGGCGGCCGTCAGTATGTCTTTGGTGTCGGAAGCGGCGGTTTCTCCGGATTCGCTCGGGTGCCGACGTCTTTATTGCAGTACGGGTACGGGCTCGAAGACTGTGCGCGAGATCGGCGTCTTCTCGCATCACATCGTATCATTGCGGATCGTGGTCTCCGCTGCGAGCCGCTCGCTCGGCAAAACGGAAAAAGTCCTGACGCCGGGGTCTACAAGGAGTCTCACTATGCCGACAACAACGCAACTTGTTATTAGTGGTCAGAGTAAGCCGGGCGCCCTTGCCAGAGTGACGGCGGTCCTTGGTGAGGCCGGAGTCAACATCAAGGCGTTCTCCGCACCGGAGGTGATGGGAACGGGCAAGTTGCGGCTCCTTGTCGCGGACCTGGACAGTGCTCGCGCCGCTCTTAAGGCGGCAAAGATTAAGTTCGGCGAGGAAACCGCGCTCCTCCTGAGTCTCGAAAATAAGCCTGGGGCGTTAAGGAAAGTGGCCGATACCTTGATGAAGAGCCGGATCAACATCAAATGCGGCTATTGCACGCCTTCACGGGAAGGGAAGCGGGCGATCGTCGTTCTGACCGTTTCCAATACGGACAAGGCGTTGGCCATTCTGCGCAATCAGTCGCTCGACGAGTTTTGATCGATGCGGCCGGTGCCGCTCGCGAAACGTACTCCTCTGTCTATCGTCGTGATCGGACTGGGCGCCGTCCTCTATCAAGGCTGCATCACCGCTCCTCGCCCTATTGATCGCATCCCCGGATATCCTCTTGGATTTGTCGAACGAGGGATGGCCTTGTGGTATGGCATCGGTTTTCATGGGAATAAGACGGCAAATGGCGAGCGGTACGATATGTATAAACTGACGGCGGCTCATCGGACGCTGCCGCTTGGGTCCGTCGCAGTTGTCCAGTCGCTGACCTCGGGCCGCCATGTGACGGTCAGGATCAATGATCGAGGGCCGTTCGCGAGGGGGCGGATTTTGGACCTTTCGTTGGCCGGTGCTCAAGCGCTTGGGATGGTCGGCGATGGAACCGACCAGGTCGAACTTCGAGTTGTGGGCTATGATTCGCGACCTGAAGGGATGGGAGTGTTACGGGTGCAAGCCGGTGCCTTTGCGGACCTTCAGAATGCCCGGGCGCTGTTGACACAGGTTCAACGAGATTTTGCCGATGGGCGTATCATTCAGGTCGATCTCCCTGAAGGGCATCGTTACCGAGTTCAAATAGGAAGATTCTTGACAGAATCCGAGGCACAGCTGGCTGTGGGTCGTCTCGATCGCACATTGAGCCTGCAATCGTTTGTTGTTCGGGATGACGGCTAAGACGGCTAAACAGCAAAGGAGCGGCGGTGCCATCCTGGTGGCTTGTTTGGAACTAGTTGATTTTCAAGCAACATTTTTTGAATTACTTGCCTGTGTTTGTTCCCTGTGATAGATGTATGAGCTGTGAACTCTATTCTAAGTGGTCCGGTTATCCTAATCGTACGATCCTCTGAAGGGTGGACCAAGAGGTATCCTCTTGGAGACGCCCGGCTTCTCATCAGGCCAGCCAGACTGGTCCAACGTCCCTAATAGACGACTGTGATGGACATCCTCATCCTATTAGGATTGATAGGGTTATCCGCTGTTATTTCCACAGCCGAGATCGGTTTCTTTTCGGTCAACGAAACACGACTGAAAGCCTTGGCGCAGAACGGCAGTAAGCGGGCAGCCAAGGCCCTTCAGTTGAGGAGTGACCCCCAAAAGCTCCTCTCGACCATTCTCGTCGGTGATCGTCTCGTCAGTACGGCGACCCCCATGTTCGCCACCTTCATCACATTGAATGCCTATGGGGGCAAGAGTGCGCTTGAAGAAGCGATCGCGGTCATGATCGGTATCTTGACCTTTGTTCTCCTTGTGTCAGTGGATGTCGTCCCAAAGACGCTGGCGGCAAAGTTCTCCGTACCCGTGACGCTGAACATGGCGTACCCCATCTATTGGGTGCAGGTCATGTTGAGACCGCTTCTGTTTCTCATCGTGCCCCTGATCTACAGTTTGACGGGAGGCAAGGGGTTGACGCTTCCTTTGGTGACGGAGGAAGAGCTGAAAATTATGCTCGACCAAGGAGGAAAGGCCGGCGAATTAGAATCAGAAGAAGTCAAAATGATCAAGAACGTGTTCCAGCTGAAGGATATTACAGCGGAAGATGCGATGACGCCGCGCATCTATGTGTTTTCGCTCGACGGGAATCTTCGACTCAAGGAAGCACAGGAGCTGCTCTATAATTCCAAGTACTCCAGAATTCCGCTCTACGACGGGATGCTCGATAACATTACCGGGATTCTCTACAAGACGAAAGCGTTGACCGAGTTGGCCAAGGGGAGAACCGACTTGCGTCTCAGGGATATCGCCCATCCTCCGCTCTTCGTCCCGGCCGGCAAGACGGCGGACGACTTGATGAAACAGTTCCAGCAGGAAAAGCGGCATATGGGGGTTGTGGTGAATGAGTTCGGCGGGGTCATGGGACTGGTGACACTTGAGGATCTCCTCGAAGAGGTAGTCGGTGAGATCGTTGATGAAACGGATATCACGGAAGAACTCATCAAACGTATCGGCAAGAACCAAATCCTGGTCCATGGGCGGACGGAAGTTCGAAAGGTGAACGACTTCCTGAAAGTCGAGCTTGGCGATGAAGCCCTGACGATCGGAGGGCTGATTCAGGAAAATCTCGGTCGTATTCCTCAGGCAGGAGAAGAACTCCGCATCGAGAACTGCCGCCTGATCGTTCACGAGGCAGATCCTCGCTCGATACGAAGCGTGCAAATTTTCAAGGACGAGAAAGTGCCTGTCCCGGTCGAAGCCTCGGTGTGACTAGCGTTCCTGCTGCTGGTCAACCAAATCTAAGAACGCCTGCTCATTAAGGACGGGCACGCCTAATTTCTGAGCCTGATCGAGTTTAGAGCCAGGGTCTGTGCCGGCGACGACGTAGCTCGTTTTCTTGCTGACCGCGGATGATATCGTGGCGCCCAACCGTTCGGCCAATGCCTTGGCCTCCTCTCTCGTCAGAGTCGCCAATCCACCGGTAAACACAAAGCTTTTCCCCGAAAAAGGCATCGAGACCTGGCTTGGAGGCGAGGGTGTGTTTATGATCGAAACGCCGAGTGCACGCAATTCGTCGATGACCCGCCGGTTCGAATGCTCTTGGAAGTAGGAAACCACACTCTCAGAGATTTCAGGACCGATCTCCCGGATCGTCTGAAAACGGTCTCGGTCGGCCGACATGATGGCATCGAGAGAACCGAACTCTTTCGCGAGCACTTTGGCGATATGTTGCCCGACTTGGCGGATTCCCAGTCCCATCAACAATCGGTCGAGCGAGACATATTTGCTGCGAGCGATGGCGTGAAGGAGAAGAGCTGAGGATCGTTCCGCGAACCCCTCGAGCGCAAGCAGTTGTTCGGTCTTCAGCCGATACAGATCGGATAGATCCTTCACGAGGCCGTGGTCGACCAATTGCGCAACGGTTTTCTTACCCAGCCCGTCGATATTGAGCGCGGCCTTCGATGCGAAGTGTTCGATCGCACCTTTCAG
>JABMDK010000002.1:142805-151153 GCA_015903995.1 Nitrospira sp. | reverse complement strand
AACGTTCCATGGTCGAAGACCAGTTCAACCGACAGGCCGTCGAATTTCGGTTCGACCGTGTACTCGACATGGTCCGTGCCCAGCTCCCGTTTCATCCGCTGGTCGAAGGCCAGGACTTCGTCGGAATTCACCAAGGAATCAAGGCTCAACATGGGCCGCTCATGTTGAACCTTGCCGAGTTCACTCAACGGGGGGGCACCGACGCGCTGGGTCGGAGAATCGGAGGTGATCAGTTCCGGGTACGCCTGTTCCAAGTCGGTCAATTCTCGGAACAACCGATCATACTCCCCATCGGAAATCTCGGGGTGGTCCTTGACGTAATAGAGGTAGTCATGATGCCGGATTTGATTCCGGAGTCGGGCGAGTCGCTCCTGCTCGTCGCGAGAGGCTCTCGAAGAGGGCGGAGAGTCGTTATAGAGTGAATCCTGCTGCATTGATGCTCTCAACGAGATGACGTCTCAGCGATCGTTTCTCGGGGGCCATGACGGACGATAGTTGACATGCGAGGAGAGAGAGGCCTGAGTTGAGCTGACGGTAGCATAGGGTCGCGGAAACGGTCAAACCGGCAGGCCTGGTCCGCTTTGACTTTCGCATCAGTGGCCACTATTCTAAGCGTCTCTTCGGCCGGTCTGAAGTCGGCAGAGAGCCTGGGCAAAGGAGGATGTATGCAGAAGGGAGAGCGGCAGGTTTGTGAACACGCGCGGAGGATGGTTGTATTAGGAATACTGATCTGTAGCGGTGTGCTGACAAGCGGGTGTGTCGTGTTAGAGGAAAAATACAATGCAGAAAAAGCGCGGAGCCTGAATTTTCAGCGCCTCTTGGCACAGGAAGAGAAGCGGACGGCTGAGCTGGACAGCGAAGTCAGGCATACCAAGGCCGAACTGGCTGAATTTGAGTCGAGGAATCGTGAGCTGTCTGCCCAGGTGCAGATGGCACGCGAGCAGATGGGGCGTCTCCAGGAAGAGACGGAAGCGATCCGGGAAGCGACGGTGCTGGAACGGAAAGCCTTGGAGGATATGCAGCGGAAAGGCCCGTCTCCTTCTGCCGCCAAGCCGAAAAAAGCAGAGCCGTCGAAAGCTGTTTCCGGCGGTCGCGGCGGGGGCAATCTTTCAGATAGAGGTATGGCGGCTGTGACCGAGCCTGCCGCTCCGATGAAGGTCACACCGGGGATGGTACATGTGGTGAAGGCCGGGGAGACTCTGTTCAGCATCGGCAGGCGGTACGGTCTTGAGGTCGATAAGTTGAAGAAACTGAATCAGCTGCCGGATGACATCGTCGAGATCGGACAGAAGCTCCTGGTGGGAGCCGAGTAAGCGGAACGACATGCGGGCCCCGACCTATTCACTCACGCTGGATGAATTTCGCTCGTACGCAACGCAGGGCAATCTCATTCCGTTATTTCGTGAAATCCTGGCGGATCACGATACCCCGGTTTCAGCGTTCGCCAAGATCGATCATGGTCCCTCGGCGTATTTGCTGGAAAGTATCCAGGGAGGCGAACAGTGGGCACGCTATTCCTTTCTGGGCAGTGGATCGCCGCTCATCATCTACGAAGATGGGGGGGATGTATGCGTCAAACAAGGCGCGCAACGGCGCCGGATTCCGAGTCGAGGGGCGCCATGGGATCGCCTTCGTGAAATTTTGGAGACCTATCGCCCTGTGACCGTTCCGGGCTTGCCTCGCTTCGTGGGAGGCGCCGTCGGCTACCTGGGCTACGATATGGTCAAGACGTTTGAGCGCCTTCCTTCACGAAAAAAGGATCAGCTCGACCTTCCGGACTTTGCGTTTCTGTTGACCGAGACTCTCCTCATCTTCGACAACATTTCCCAGAAGATCAAAGTCGTTGCGAATGCCCATCTCAAGTCCACCTCGGATCGGGATATCCGTGCCGCCTATCGAGAAGCCACCAGCCGTATCGAACGGATGATTGCTCGAATCCGCCGGCCGCTCCGCCGGGTCAAGCCTAAGCACCGGCGCGCTCCGATCCGTTTTACGTCCAACATGAGCAAGGCGGATTTTGAGAAAATGGTGGTGCGCGCTCAGGACTACATCAAGGCCGGAGACATCTTCCAGTGTGTGTTGTCTCAGCGATGGGAGACGAATTTGCAGGCACCGACGTTTCAGCTCTATCGGGCCTTGCGCGTGGTGAATCCGTCCCCGTACATGTATTATCTGCGCATTGCAGGAGTCGAGTTGGTCGGGGCGTCTCCGGAGATTCTGGTGAGATGCGAAGATGGGGTGGTGTCGGTGCGTCCGATCGCCGGGACCAGGCGACGAGGCGCCACGGCGGAAGAAGATGCGGAGCTCGAGCGTCGTCTCCTGGCGGATGCCAAGGAACGGGCCGAACACATCATGTTGGTCGATCTCGGGCGCAATGATGTCGGCCGTGTTGCCGAGCGAGGATCGGTGCGCGTCGAATCGTTGATGAACATCGAACGGTATTCGCACGTGATGCATATCGTCTCGAACGTGACGGGGAAATTGGAGGCAACCAAGACCGCGCACGACGTGCTGAAGGCCTGTTTCCCCGCCGGGACGGTGTCGGGTGCGCCGAAAATCCGAGCCATGGAAATCATTGAAGAGCTTGAGCCCACGAAGCGGGGTCCCTACGCCGGTGCGGTCGGTTACCTGAGTTTTTCGGGCAATATGGATATGTGCATCAATATTCGCACTGTGGTGGTTTCCCGCCGTCGGGCCTTCATCCAAGCCGGAGCGGGAATCGTGGCTGACTCAAATCCGGTGCACGAATATGAGGAAACCTGCAATAAAGCTCGTGCGATGATGAAGGCCATCGAACTAGCCGAGCAGGGGCTGGAGTGAAGATGTGGCTTGTGATACGTGAGTCGTGAAGCGCGCCGGATTTCTTGACGAGAGACACTTCACGAGCGACGAGTAATACCTATGCTATTGGTCATCGATAACTACGATTCCTTTACGTACAATCTCGTCCAATATCTCGGGGAGTTGGGCGAAGATGTACAGGTCTTCCGCAATGATCAGATTACACTGGATCAGATCGAGGAGTTGCATCCCGATCGGCTTGTCATTTCTCCCGGTCCCTGTACGCCGAAGGAGGCAGGCATTTCGGTCGACGCCATCCGCCGATTCGGAGGGAAGATGCCCATTCTCGGCGTGTGTTTGGGGCATCAGTCGATGGCGGTTGCGTACGGGGGAGAAGTCATCCGGGCCCCGCGTTTGATGCATGGGAAGACGTCGCAGATCAAGCACGACGGCAAGACCATTTTCCGATCGCTGCCCAATCCATTTGAAGCGACGCGGTATCACTCATTGATTGTGAATCGGCTCAATCTTCCGGAATGTTGCGAGATTTCCGCTGAAACCGCCGAAGGTGAGATCATGGGCATCCGCCATAAGACGCTGGGGGTCGAAGGGGTCCAATTTCATCCGGAATCTATTCTGACGACAGCAGGGAAAGATCTGCTCCGAAACTTCCTGAAACTCTAGTCGTTTCTTCCGCTCTGTGACCATGATCAAAGATGCGCTCGCCAAATTAGCCGACCGAACAGATCTTTCAGCCCAAGAGGCCGAGACCATCATGTTGGAGATCATGGACGGGGCTGCGACCTCGGCCCAGATGGCCGCCTATCTCATGGCACTCAGGCAAAAAGGTGAAACAGTCGATGAAGTCGTCGGTTCGGTACGTGCCATGCGATCACGAGCGACTCGAATCAGCGTCGGGTCGTCGATCGTGGTCGATACCTGCGGGACCGGCGGGGATGGAGCTGATACGTTCAATATCTCCACCACCGCGGCATTCGTGGTCGCCGGGGCCGGCATTATCGTGGCCAAACACGGCAATCGCTCCGTGTCATCACGGTCCGGCAGCGCGGATGTGCTGAGTATGCTCGGTGTAAAGATCGATCTCGATCCGGGCCGCGTGGCCGACTGTATCGATGAAGTCGGCATCGGGTTCTTGTTTGCGCCGCTCTACCATGGCGCAATGAAACAGTGCGCCGGCGTGCGCCAAGAGATGGGAATCCGGACCATCCTGAACGTGCTTGGCCCGTTGGCCAATCCGGCCGGTGCCACGCACCAAGTGCTGGGGGTCTATGATGCAAAGTGGACCGAGATCCTCGGGCGTGTGCTTCTGGAATTAGGATCGCAACATTGTTTCGTGATTCACGGTCTGGACGGCTTGGACGAGATCACCTTGTCGGATCGGACGAACGTGTCGGAAGGGAAGGGTGGCGTCGTGTCGAATTACTTTATCGCGCCGGAGGAGTTCGAGGTTCGGCGCGTAGCGCGAAAAGAATTCGTCGGGGGGACGCCGGAGGAAAACGCACGGATCACGAAGGAGATCCTGCAGGGGCGGAAGGGCCCGAGGCGGGACATTGTGTGTCTCAACGCCGCACCGGCGATAGTCGTCGGACAGAAAGCCAAAACGCTCCAAGATGGGTTCCGACTGGCTCAGCACACAATCGATTCGGGAGCCGCTGCCGAGAAGCTGGATCGGCTCATCGCGTTTACCAAGAAAGTCTGACTGTCCCATGATTCTCGATCGCATTCTGGAACATAAAAAAGCGGAGCTCCGGCATAAGCAGAGCCGAGCCTATCTGGCCGACCTCAAGGCGGCGATTCGAGATGCCCCGCCGACGTTGGGCTTTGCCGTCACGCTGGATGCGACCAAGCCGGCCACCAGTCCGGCGTTGATTGCCGAGGTCAAGAAGGCGTCGCCAAGCTTGGGCCTGTTGCGGGAGGAGTTTGCCGATCAGTTCGACCATCTTGGATTGGCGCGGACCTATCGTGACCATGGGGCCTCGGCCCTGTCTGTCTTGACCGATAAGGATTTTTTTCAAGGGGATCTTCGGTATCTCAAAGCGATCAAGCAAGCGTTGCCGATCCCGGCGCTCAATAAGGAATTCATGGTCGGCGATATCCAGTTCTATGAGGCCCGTGCCCACGGGGCTGATGCGATTTTGCTTATCGTGGCGGCGTTGGAGCGGAGGCAACTGCTCGACTTTCATGCCTTGGCGACGGAACTCGGGATGGATAGCCTGTTCGAGACGCACCATGAGAGAGAGCTGGATACCGTGTTGGAATGGATTCCCACCGCACGGATGATTGGGATCAACAATCGAGACCTCCGAACCTTCACGACGGATCTCAATGTGACGTTCCGGCTGGCCAAACGAATTCCGTCTGATAAGTTGATCATCAGCGAAAGCGGAATTCATAAGCGGGATGATGTGGTGAAGCTGAACGAGGCCGGCATTCACGCCATGTTGATCGGAGAGTCACTCATCCGTGCCGAGAACACGGCGGACAAAGTTCGAGAGTTGCTCGGTGTGACTGGGGGCAGCACTCAGTCGGCATAGGTGGCGTGGGATGAAGGTCAAGATCTGCGGAATTACCAATGCGGCTGATGCAGCGATTGCGAGAGCAGCCGGGGCGGACGCCTTAGGCTTTGTCCTATACCGCAAGAGCCCGCGCTTCGTTGAACCGGCCGTGGTGAAGACCATTGTCGCAGGGCTTCCTCCTTTTGTGTTGCCGATCGGGGTGTTCGTGAATGAAGAGCCTGAGAAAGTTCGAGCGCTCATGGATGACTGTGGCTTGATGTTGGCCCAATTGCACGGCGATGAGTCGGCGCTCTATTGCCAACAGCTTGGTCGTCCCGTCCTGAAAGCGTTGCGGCTGAAAGACCGTGGGACCTTTCTGGCCCTGGCTGAATTCCAAGGCCGGGCGAATGTGCGTGGGTTTCTCATCGATACGTTTTCAGACCAGGCTTATGGGGGCACCGGGAAGACGGTCGATTGGACCTTGGCACAGGAGGCGGCTCGTTCGACACCCATCATCTTGGCCGGCGGGTTAACTCCGGCCAATGTGGCCGAAGCGATCGCCCAGGTGCGTCCCTACGGCGTCGATGTGAGCAGTGGGGTAGAGCAGAGTCCCGGCAAAAAAGATCCAGCCAAAGTGAAGGCGTTTATTCAAGCGGCGAGGCTTGTGCCTGCCGAATAAGCACGATTATACTGCGGTCGATTTATTGGGGAGGAGTTGTTCACATGCCGATGTTACCCGATAGCCATGGCCGGTTCGGACCCTATGGGGGACGGTATGTGCCGGAAACCCTCATGCCAGCATTGCTGGAACTGGAAGAGGAATACGCTAAAGCCAAGAAAGACCGCCGCTTCAAGACCGATCTCGCCTACTATTTGAAACAGTACGTCGGGCGTCCGACTAGTCTCTACCGTGCCGATCGGCTGACCAAGAAATTGGGCGGCGCCAAGATCTATCTGAAGCGGGAAGACCTGTGCCATACTGGTGCGCACAAGATCAACAACGCGATCGGGCAAGTGTTGCTGGCCATGCGCATGAAAAAGCGGCGCATCATTGCGGAGACCGGGGCCGGCCAGCATGGGGTGGCTACCGCGACGGCAGCCGCGATGTTCGGGTTGGAATGCGAAGTCTATATGGGCACGGAGGATATGCAACGTCAGGCATTGAATGTTTTCCGCATGCGGTTGCTTGGTGCGAAAGTGACCGGCGTCGATGCCGGCAGCCGGACGTTGAAAGATGCTATCAGCGAAGCGATGCGCGACTGGACGACGAATGTGCGAACGACCCATTACATTCTCGGGTCTGTGCTGGGGGCGCATCCCTATCCCATGATGATCCGGGACTTTAGCGAATCATCTGGGGGAAGAGATTGACTTGTGGTAACTGCGAGGAGGTTGAAGAGCGCTGTTTCAGCGCTTGGTCTGCGGAGGCATGTACTTGATCATTTCATCGGCGAGCTCTTTTGCGATTTCTTTCAAGCTCGGCTTAATGAACATGTAACTGTTCGACCGTTCATGGCGTGCTTTCCAGACCGTCGTGCCGGTCGTGGCGTCGATCAACCGGAGGCTTAGCCCGACTCGCCCGACGTTATCGCCTTCCTTACGGACGTATTCCCAGGAGTTGACCCGGACGACGAGGAAGGAATCGACGTTGAGGGCTTTCCCAAGCTTGATGGCTGAATCTTTATCGGATTGGCCGGTCATCTCCAGTCGGGAGAAATAAAACACGAGCGAGTCGAACGCCTCTTTCGAGGCCTGGAAGATATCGGTCACGTTTTCGGGCGAGACGACTCGCTCGATACTTCCCTGTCGATTCAAGGCTCCGGCCAAGACTTCTTGAATGTCTTCCCGGGCGCTGTCGTATTGACTGGCCATCGGCGGCAATACGGCGATGGTCTGCGGTCGAAACACCTTGGCGCCCGGGCCTTCCCACACTTCCTGCAAGCCGCCACAACCTCCGAGCAGCACGGCAAGCGCCATCATGGATACGATATGGAGAGATGATCGAGACAGCATGGGTCTAGTATACCATTAGAATGTGAGTGAAATAGAAGCGGAAACCAGGGCGCCTTTTTCGCGAAAGTCATAGCCGCCTCCGGCGTCGGCACGAAAGTTAAACCATCGGATCCCCAGCCCCGCCGTGGGGACAAAGGGAGTGGACGCATCCTGCATATTCTTGAACGTCCCGATCCTAAAGGAAAGAAACTCCGACAATATTGTTTGCTCAAGCCCCAAACTCAGGAGTTGGCTTTTCACCCCCGGAACAAAGGTCTTGTTCGAGGTCGCATCCACATCGCAACGCCGACTCGGACCTGTGGTTCCAATTTCAACTCGCCTCCACCGGCGGCATCGAAGATCGGCTTGTTGATGTCCTTGGCGACGACGGCAAATCTCGCCCATGAAGATGGTCGATAGATCGCTCCGAGGTCAATGCCATAGGTCGTGGAGATATTGGGTTTTCCAAAATGATCAGTCGTGCTGACACCGCTTCCACCAGTGAGGTCTGTGGAACCGTTGTACGCGGCACCCTGAATGACCTTCGCGGTGATGCCGACTGAAAAGGTCTTGTCGGAAAAAGCATAGGCATAGGAAAAGGCCAGCTGCCTGGCTTCGAGCCCGCGAAGTGCCATCTGGCCTGCCACGGTGATGGAAGTTCCTAATCCGCCCGGCTGGGAGGCTTGTACCGGGGTTGAGACGAACCCACCGCCGGTTGCCACGTCGAACACATTGAATCCGAACGCATGTTCGCCGAGATGCCCTTTTACATAGAGACCGGCAGATCCGTTGACCGAGACCGTCGCGCCCGGCTGATTGATGCGGTCCGCGATACTTTGACCTTTCGCTAAATTGCCCGGCGAGGTATCGCTGATCGTGAAGTTCTCCAGATCATGAAGGGCATCGCCCAAACCGCGGCGATCGATGGCCAGTCCTCCACCCTGGACGCGGATATCTACTGTCTGGGTCATGGCCAAGCCGGCCGGGTTCCAATAGGTGGCGAGCGCATTGGTCGTGACGGCGACGCCGGCGCCTCCCATGCCCATTGCGCGCGGCCCC
>JABMDK010000002.1:140731-142705 GCA_015903995.1 Nitrospira sp. | reverse complement strand
ACTCGCTGCTGTTCTCCTCCTGATAGCTCTCCGGGCTTGTGATGCAGCCGATGTCCCAATCCAACTTCCGTGAGGAGGGTAGTGGCTTCGGTTTTGACAGCGGTGGGGTCGCGACGTTGCACGAGCGCCGGCATGCAGGCATTTTCCAACGCCGTGAATTCGGCGAGCAAGTGATGGAATTGGAAGACGAACCCGATCCGTTTATTACGGAACTCCGCTTGCTGCGCCTCGGTCATGCGAAAGACATCCTGTCCATCGAATGTGACGGTTCCGCTGCTCGGCTTATCCAGGGTGCCGATAATGTGGAGCAAGGTGCTCTTGCCGGCCCCGGAGGCGCCGACAATGGCCACCAACTCGCCGCGCTGAATCTCAAGATTGATTCCCTTGAGCACGGGCACTTCGTAGGATCCCATCGAGAAAGACTTATGCAGATTGGCGACGTTAATCATGGTCAGTGGTGAGTTGTGAGGACTGAGGGCCGAGGTTCGGAGTATTGGGATAGAAATGACGACTCAGTCTTCGACCTTCAATTCTCAGCCCTGTGAGTCTATTCATAACGCAGCGCCGCCACCGGTTCCAGCTTTGCGGCCTGATTGGCCGGGTGGACTGTTGCGACAAAACTAATCAGGATGGCCGATCCCGCGACCAGCAACACATCCTCGGCCAGTACGTGCACCGGAATGGTCGAGATGTAATACACGCTCGGATCGAAGGTCCAAAATGTTTGGATCAGCCAGAGAAACGCATAGCCTAACGGGATCCCGATGCCGGTTCCGGTGAATCCAATGATCAATCCGTTGAGCATGAAAATGCGGCGAATGCTCTGCTTGGTCGCGCCCATGGCCTTGAGGATCGCGATTTCTTTCTGCTTCTCCGTCACGATCATGGTCAATGTGCTGACGATGTTGAATGAGGCCACGATCGTGATCAGGACCAGGAGGAGAAACATCATCGTCTTCTCCAGTTTGAGCGCCGAAAACAGGTTGCGATTCATCTGCATCCAATCTCTGGCCCCATGACTGAACCCTAACTCCTGTTCAATGTTGCGAGCGATATCCACGGCACGGAACACATCAGTGACTTTGACTTCCACGCCGGAGACGCTGGCAGCCATGTTGAAAAACTTTTGGGCTTCGCCGAGCTCGATATAGGCCAGAGACGAATCGTATTCGTACATGCCGGAATGGAAGAGGGCGACGACGGCAAAGGTTCGAATCTTGGGGACCATACCCATTGCGCTGATCGGTCCGACGGGAGAGACCACATTGACGGTGTCGCCCACGAACACTCCTAACCGCAGTGCCAGCTCTTTGCCGAGGATGATGCCCGGCTTTTCAACGAGACGCGGCTCTCCTTGAGGGTCGTCGGCAGGAGCCTGCATCACCTTGACCGGAGTGAGGAGGTCATTCAGTTGTCCTGCTGTAATATTCTTCGCGAGCTCGGTCACATTCGCTTCCCGTTTTGGGTCGATGCCACGCAGGACGATCCCCTGTACGCCCGACTGTGTTGTGAGGAGCACCTGTCGGAGGACAAACGGGGTGGCCGCCACCACGTCGGGGACCGTCTGAATCTTATCGGCGAGACGGTCATAGTCGCTCATATGCTCTTTCATGCGTTCTTGGACGATGATATGGGCGGTGGTGCCGAGGATCTTGCTTTGAATGTCTTCCCGGAATCCGGTCATGATGCCGACGGTGCCGATCAGTGCTGCGACGCCCAATGTAATACCGGCGATCGACACGAAGGTATTCAGTGAAATGGTCCGGTTCCGGCGCTTGGCGCGTAGGTAGCGGAGTCCGACGAAGATTTCAAAGGGAAGGGTCACGCTTACGATTTCTCCGGTCGGAGCTGAGGAAAGAGGACGACATCCCGAATGGAGGCCTGGTCGGTCAACAGCATGATCAGACGGTCGATCCCGATCCCTTCTCCCGCGGTCGGGGGCATGCCGAATTCAAGGGCGCGCAAGAAATCCTC
>JABMDK010000002.1:121178-140631 GCA_015903995.1 Nitrospira sp. | reverse complement strand
GTCTGGGTCATGGCCAAGCCGGCCGGGTTCCAATAGGTGGCGAGCGCATTGGTCGTGACGGCGACGCCGGCGCCTCCCATGCCCATTGCGCGCGGCCCCACGATCACAAACTCGGTTGCTGAGCCTGAGGATGGCCAGGCTGAGGCCACCAGCAAAACGGCTATTCGGAGCCAGGGCGAACCGCGCATGTCGAGATCCTCGATTACAGCAGCAACGTTGCGAGTCTAGAGAAGGAATGGTGGTTCGTCAAGAAATCACGGTCTGTTCAACCGTCGGAAGGCACGCGGATGCGGCGGCGCGAGAGACTACGACACGATCTGCCCATCCCGCATATGAATAATGCGGTCGGATTGGGCGGAGAGCTTGTCGTTATGGGTCACGATCACGAACGTGGTTCCACGTGTCTTGTTCAAGGTGCGCATCAATCCGAACAATCCGTCCCCGCTGCGGGTGTCCAGGTTGCCCGTTGGTTCATCGGCCAAGACCAAGTCGGGATTCTGCATCAAGGCCCGTGCCATCGCGACGCGTTGCTGCTCGCCGCCTGAGAGCTCTCCTGGCTTGTGATGCAGACGATGTTCCAATCCGACTTCCGTGAGGAGGGCTGTTGCGTCGGTCTTGACGGCCGCAGGCTCGCGACGTTGGATGAGCGACGGCATGCAGGCATTTTCCAACGCGGTGAACTCGGCAAGGAGATGGTGAAACTGAAACACGAACCCGATCCGCCGATTCCGGAACTCCGCTTGTTGAGGATCCGTCATTCGAAAGAGGTCCTGCCCATCGAACGTGACCGTCCCGCCGGTCGGTTTATCAAGGGTCCCGATGATGTGGAGCAACGTGCTCTTGCCGGCTCCTGAAGCTCCCACGATGGCCACCAGCTCGCCGCGCTGAATTTCAAGGTTGATCCCCTTGAGGACTGGCACTTCATAGGACCCCATCGAGAAGGATTTATAGAGATTGGTGACTTTAATCATGGTCAGTGATGAGCTGTGAGGACTGAGGATTGAGGCTAGGAATGTCGGGATGGGAATTACGACTCAGTCCTCGGCCCTCAATGCTTAGTCCTGCAAATCTATTCATATCGCAACGCAGCGACCGGTTCCAGCTTCGCGGCCTGATTGGCCGGATAGACCGTCGCCAAAAAGCTGATCAGGATGGCAGACCCGGCCACGAGGAGCACGTCCTCAGCCAGCACATGAACCGGAATGCTCGAGATGTAGTACACGCTCGGGTCGAACGTCCAAAACGTTTGAATCAGCCAGAGAAACGCGTAACCCAACGGAATGCCGATGCCGGTCCCCGCAAATCCGATGATCAATCCGTTCAGCATGAAGATGCGCCGGATACTGCGTTTCGTCGCGCCCATGGCTTTGAGGATCGCGATTTCCTTTTGCTTCTCCGTCACGATCATCGTCAAGGTGCTGACGATATTGAAGGAGGCCACGATCGTGATCAAGACCAGCAGGAGAAACATCATCGTCTTTTCCAGCTTCAGGGCCGAGAAAAGATTGCGATTCATCTGCATCCAATCTCTGGCTCCATGGCTGAATCCCAGTTCCTGTTCGATCGTGTGGGCGATCTCTCCGGCGCGAAACACATCCGTGACCTTGACTTCGATTCCGGTCACGCTCGAGCCCAGGTTGAAAAATTTCTGTGCCTCGCTGAGTTCGATATAGGCAAACGACGAATCGTATTCGAACATTCCTGAATGGAACAGGGCGACCACGGCGAAGGTTCGGATTTTGGGCACCATCCCCATGGCGCTGATCGGGCCGACAGGAGAAACCACGTTGACCGTATCGCCGACAAACACCCCCAGCCTGAGCGCCAGCTCTTTACCGAGAATGATGCCTGGTTTTTCAACGGGGCGGAGGTCGCCTTGAGGGTCATCGGCCGGGGCCTGCATCACTTTCACCGGGGTGAGCAGGTCGAGCAGCTGTCCCGCCGTGATGTTCTTGGCGAGTTCAGTGACATTGGCTTCTCGCTTTGGGTCGATCCCGCGCAAAATGATCCCTTGTACCCCGCTTTGTGCGGTGAGGAGCACTTGGCGGAACACAAATGGCGTGGCTGCGACGACGTCGGGGACCGTCTGGATCTTGTCGGTCAGACGGTCGTAGTCGGTCATGTGCTCTTTCATTCGCTCTTGGACGATGATATGGGCCGTCGTGCCGAGAATCTTGCTTTGAATGTCTTCCCGGAAGCCGGTCATGATGCCGACCGTCCCGATGAGTGCGGCCACGCCCAGCGTAATCCCGGCAACCGACACGAAAGTATTCAGCGAGATGGTCCGGTTGCGGCGCTTGGCGCGCAGGTAGCGGAGTCCGATGAAGATTTCATAGGGAAGGGTCACTAGGATTTCTCTGGTCTGAGCTGAGGAAAGAGGACCACGTCGCGGATAGAGGCCTGATCGGTGAACAACATGATCAGTCGGTCGATCCCGATCCCTTCTCCGGCAGTCGGGGGCATCCCGAATTCAAGGGCGCGGAGAAAGTCTTCGTCGACGAGGTGGGCCTCTTCATCTCCGGCTTCGCGCTGAGCTGCTTGGCCTTCAAATCGATCACGTTGGTCCAACGGATCATTCAACTCAGAAAAGGCATTCGCGATTTCTCGCCCGGCAATGTAGAGCTCGAACCGGTCTGTCAGAGACGGGTCCGCATCCTTTCGCCTGGCGAGAGGAGAAATTTCGATGGGGTAATCGGTAATAAAGGTAGGCTGTTGCAAATTCGGCTCGACGGTTTCCTCAAAAATCTCGTTGACGATCGTGAACAACGAGGCCTTTGGATCTACCGGCACATTGAGTCGTTTGGCGGCTGCCAAGGCCTGCTCTCGATCGTGGAGCACCGAACGATCGAGATTGTTCACCTCCTGAATGGCTTGGTGGTACGACCACCGGCGCCATGGAGGCGTGAGGACGATCTCTTGCCCTTGGTATGGAATGACGGTCTTGCCAAGAATCTGTTGAGCCAGACTCGAGACCAGTTCCTCAGTGAGTGCGATCAGGTCGTGGTAATCCGCATACGAGACATAGAACTCCAGCATCGTGAATTCAGGGTTATGGATCGTCGAGATGCCTTCATTCCGGAAATTCCGATTGATCTCGAACACGCGTGGAATTCCGCCGACGATCAGGCGCTTCAAATACAACTCCGGCGCGATACGCAGGTAGAGGTCGACACCGAGCGCATTGTGGTGTGTCACGAAGGGCTTCGCCGCCGCTCCTCCTGGAATGGGGTGCATCATGGGCGTTTCGACCTCGAGAAACCCTCGTTCGATGAGAAATGCCCGGATGCCCGAGATGATGCGGCTCCTGGTCGAAAAGATCTGATGGACCTGGGGATTGGCGATCAGATCGACATAGCGCTGTCGATAGCGGGTTTCGACGTCCGTCAATCCATGCCACTTTTCGGGAAGCGGTCGGAGGGCTTTGCTGAGAAACGTCAGGTGATGGACCTCGACTGTGAACTCGTTCGTCTTGGTGCGGAACAACGTCCCTGTGACGCCGATCCAGTCGCCGAGATCGAGCTGTTCGACGACGGTGTAGGCCTGTTCGGAGAGAAGGTCCTTCTTGAGATATACCTGAAGCCGGTCGGAGCCGTCTTGCAGGACGGCAAACCCGGCCTTCCCGAAACGGCGCAAGGCGACGACTCGTCCCGCGATGGTGCACGAGACCTTTTCTTGCTCCAAGACCTCCTTGGTCTTCTCGCCATGCAGCTTCAGCAATTGCCCGACCCGATCCTTGACCTCAAAACGGCTGCCGTACGGGGCAACGCCCGCCTTTCGCAGGAGCTCGAGTTTCTTGATCCGTTGTTGCCGCTGTTCGTTCAGCTCATCCATAACATTATCGTCCGTCGTTCGCATCTCGTCGCTCGCACGCGACGAGCTGCAGGTTTGCGAGATACGCCTCACAAGATACGGTGTGCTGATTACAAATCATCGTCCGGTCCACCGACCGGTGAGAGTTGATCGCTTCCTTTTTCGAGTTTCTTCTTCAAAAAGGCTTCGATGAATCCATCAAGGTCCCCGTCCATGACGGATGCAACATTGCTGAACTGATGACCGGTCCGGTGGTCTTTGACTAGCTGATAGGGCTGGAATACGTACGAGCGAATTTGGCTGCCCCATGCGATGTCCTTCTTCTCGCCGACAATGGCGTTGAACTCCGCTTCCTTTTTCTTCTGCTCCAATTCGAAGAGGCGTGCTTTTAAGATTTTCATCGCGCCATTTCGATTCTGCAGCTGGGAGCGTTCATTCTGGCATTGCACGACGATACCGGACGGCAAGTGTGTAATCCGGATGGCGGTTTCCACTTTATTGACATTCTGCCCTCCGGCGCCGCCTGCCCGAAAGGTATCGATCCGGAGATCCTTGTCTTCAACCTCGACGTCGATGTCCTCGCTCAGTTCCGGATACACGAAGACGGACGCGAACGACGTATGCCGCCGCTTGTTGGAGTCGAACGGGGAAATGCGCACCAGGCGATGGACCCCCGCTTCCGCCTTCAGGTATCCATAGGCATAGGGCCCTGTGATGGAGAGTGTCACGCTCTTGATGCCCGCTTCGTCGCCGGGCAACAGGTCCAGTGTTTCCACCTTGAACTTCTTGTGTTCCGCCCATCGCACATACATCCGCAGGAGCATTTGTGCCCAGTCTTGCGATTCCGTGCCGCCGGCCCCGGGATGAATCGCCACGATGGCATTATTGGCGTCGAGTTCTCCCGACAGGAGGAGCTCGACACGCAGTGTGGCGAGGCGCGGTTCCAACTGATTCAGCTCACTCGTCAGCTCGGTCTCCAGAGCCGAGTCACCGCTCTCGTGGGCCAGCTCAAGCAGCGCAGCCACATCGCCCATTTTGACCTCGATGTCGCGCCATTGCTGGAGCTCGCGCTCGATTGTCGACTTCTTCCGGCTCACTGCCGCCGCAGCGCGGGCATTGTTCCAGAAGTGAGGCTGGCCCATTTGTGCTTCAAGTTCTTGTAATTCGGCTGTCATATGAGCGAAGTCAAAGATGCCCCCGTAGTTCAGAGACTTGTTCCGCCAGGGCACGAACACGACCTTCCACGTCCTCTAACATGCCACCATCCTCCTTCTTGAATCATGCCGGTGTAATTGCCGTCAGGGCCGGTTCCTTCGTGCGGAAGTACCCGAACAGACACAAAAGCGCGCAGATTATAACACAGGCGTGGGCAAACACATCGCCGTAGTAGCTGTAAAACGTGCGGGCTTGTCTGGTCGGGATCATCGCGTACGATGCCTGCTCGACAAAAAGAGGCGTTGCATCGATGATCTGTCCGAACGGATCGATGAACCCGGAAATCCCTGTGTTCGCCGCTCGCGCGAACGCCAAATGATTTTCCACCGAGCGAAAGACGACCATGGCGAAGTGCTGGGCAGGGGCCGAGGATGGTCCGAACCAGCCGTCATTGGTGATGGTCACCAGAAACTCCGCGCCGTTCGCGGCGAACTGACGGACCAAATCCGGGAAGATGACCTCATAGCAGATCGCCACACCGAACTTGACCGGTCTGGAACCGGACGAACGTTCCGTGTTCCATGATTTCGGGCTGAACGAAAACGTCGTCGGTCCCGGTCCTGCTTCAAAATCGCCGATGCCTTCGACGAGTTTATCGAGGAAGAACAGGAGCGACGATTTAAGGGGGATGTATTCTCCAAACGGGACGAGATGATGCTTGTCATATCGACCGAGGACTATGCCGTCCATCCCCAGGAGATAGGCGCTGTTCAAAAGGTAGGGGCGGCGATCAGGATAAAATCTCAAGGCCGGGCTGCCGAGGAGAATCGGTGCCTGCGCACGTTCCGCCCATGCGATCAGCTGTAACTGATACTCTTTCTCCCGCTCAAAAATAAACGGCGTGGCGGCCTCGGGCCACACGACCAGGTCGGCACGGATTCCCAGTTGGGCCGTCAGGCGGTCGAACCGCTGCATGGTCTCGTCACGAAATGACGCATCCCACTTCACGGCTTGATCGATATTCGGTTGAACGACCCCGACGGTAATGGAGGTTTTCAGGCTTTGCCGCCCTTGATCGCTCAGGACTGCAGAACTGTAAAACCATGACAAGAGCATGCAGGCTGCCGATGTCGTGAGCAGTTCCCACGGGAGCTTGACCGGGTGACATCCACGAAAAAACGGCATGATCCACAAGAACAGTTCGGCGAAGGCCACATTCACGAGGATGATGAGGAAGGAAATACCGTACACCCCTGTGTGGTCTGCCACTTGAATCAGGTCAAGTTCGCGATATTGCGAATAACCGAGCAGACACCACGGAAGGCCGGAGAGCAGATGAGTGCGGAACAACTCAAGTGCGACCCAGAAGCAGGGCGCAAAGAAGATCCCATAGCGTGGGATGAGCTCGCGCAACCAGACAACGGCGAGGCTGTAGAGTCCGACGTAGAGGCCGAGATAAGAGGTGAGCAGCAGCAAAATTGCGTAGCTCACGGGTTCGGGAACCTTGCCATAGGTTGTCATGGCGGTGACGACCCAGGCCATGATGCCGGTAAATCCGATAAGTCCAGTTAGCCAGCCAATCCAAAAGGCCCGTTGTTTGGAACATTGATCGAGCGCGAGATGGAGGGGAATCAGGACGATCCAGGCGAGCAAGCCCAGGTCAAACTTCGGGAAACAGAACGGTAAGAGCAGTCCGCTCGCGCAGGCAAAGAGGATCTGACGCGAACGAGCGTGGTCCATCGTGCCGTACCTTATCCAAAAGATTCGATGACTTGCAAGGGAAAGCTTGAACAATCAGTGACTTGAGAAGGTCGCCACGTGCTTTCCCTCGATGGAATGAGGTATTCTAGCTCATATGGAGCGCCGTCGACATCGTCGAGTTCCGACTCAAGTCAAGAGCTTGCTGCGGGCAAATTCGCATGAAGTGGAAGGGGAGGCCCTCGATCTATCGCTCGGTGGCGCCCAGATCAAAAGCTCTCTCGATGTCCAACCGGGAAAGCAGATCGTCGTCAAGCTGATTGTCCCAGGGGATGACACACCGATCCTGATCGAGCATGCCCAGGTGCAATGGGCGGTCGATCGAACATTCGGGGTTCGGTTTGTTGATCTGCCGGAGCGCGAGTTGGATGAATTGGAACAGTTGATTGAGGAAAGTATTGCGCTTGATGAAAAGGGGAGAGAGACATGAAATCCGTGAGGACTGAAACCGAGACACAACACGATGACTCGCAATTCTGGATCGGGGGTGAAGCCACCGTCGGGTCCCAAGCCTGCCGCTATATCCGTCGCCAAGCTGGGCCACCGACCTCTCTGCTCGGTGTGATCCTTGGACTCACCTTCTTCGGCGGCCTTGCCTTGGGCAGCTCATTCGGCCTCCTCGGTCGGAACAAGAAATAGGTAGCAATTTAATGCTTCCTTTGAGCGGGGTGGCTGGCTTTTTATGTCACTATTCTCAATTGTTAGGATTTGACCAAGCAGCACAGTTTTCCCACAAAGGAGGGACACACAATGAAGTGGATGACCTCTTCCTCACCCCAACTGTTTCTATTCGTGGTTCTTGTTTCGATCTCTGTCGGTATGGGAATTGCCCAAGCCGCCTCTCCCGATGAAGTGTTCCTGAAACGTAGTGCAGGCTTGACGGAACTGCAACCACAAGGCAAGCCGGATCCAGATCTTCTTCCCCTGTGGGCTGCCTTGGCTGGCAAAGCCTCCGGTCCAGTATCAGTCACGTGGAGTCATCTCTGGGGCACTCCGAAAGCTGTGTACGGCACCTTATCGAATCCGATGGAGGCATCCGAAGCCTCGGCACGTCAGTTCCTTTCCTCACAGGCAGCGCTGCTCAAACTTGAGGCGTCCTTGTCCGGTTTTACTTTGGCGAGTGACAGAAAGACACTGATGGGACAGGTGTATGCATTCACGCAGACAGCCAATGGCGTTCCGGTACATGGCGGAGAATTGAAGGTTCAGTTTAATCGCAATGGCCACATCGTTGGTCTGACGAATACCACGGTGCCGAGTGAGAAACTGCCCGTGGTAACTCCTTCTCTCAAAGCCGAGCAGGCGATCCAGGCAGCTCAGGGACATATTCCACCAGGGCTCAGTGAGAGGGCTGAGGTGGATGGGCCTGGGCCGTCAGCCAAGCTGGTCATCTACGGAGACACTGGCACACCGATGCTTGCCTGGGAAGTCACGATCCATACGCATGGGCCGGCATGGCAGATCTTTGTGCATGCGCAGACAGGAAAGGGCTAGCACCAGCCAGAGACCTGAATCGCTATGCCACGGGGACGCGGAAAGTCTTTTATCCAGTGAATGCTGTCGTGGCCATGAAGGACAACAGTTTGCGCGATCAGAATGATGCTGCATCTGCAGTCGTTGTCCAGGGGAAGAATCCGTACCAATCCGTCACGCTTGATCGCTTGGACGGTAGCGGCTTTCTCGACGGTACGTACGCTTCGAGCAGCGCTTCGAAGCTGCGGGTGTTCTCAGCAAGCCAGACGTTTGTGTTTGATCGAAGCTCCGATGGTTTCAGTGAGACGATGGCGTATTACTATCTGGATTACGCTCAACGGTATATCCAGTTGCTAGGATTTACGAATGTGAACAATCGGCAGCAGGTGTTCAGCGTCGATCGCTCCAAACAGGATAACTCCTTTTATCGATCGACCAAGAAGACGATCACCTACGGGACCGGCGGCGTCGATGATGCGGAAGATGCGGATGTCATCTGGCATGAATACGGACATGCGATCCTCGATGATCAAGTGGCGGACTATGGCACAACGTCGGAAGCGAATTCGATCGGAGAAGGATTCGGAGACTATTGGGCGGGGACTCTTGGTGCGCAACTTAGTGGAGGGTTTCAAGACGCCTGTCTTGCAGAGTGGGATGCCACGTCCTACTCGTCGACGGTACCCCCGTGCCTTCGCCGGTTAGATGGAACCAAGCACTATCCTGAATCAGTCGTCGGCGAAGTCCACGACGACGGCGAAATGTGGTCAGCTGCCCTGTGGCAGATTCGAGCTGCGATTGGTGCCACAAAGGCCGATACTGTCATCCTACAACACCATTTTGATCTGACTCACGATACCTCGTTCGATCAGGCAGCCAATGCGCTGGTCACGGCAGCTATCAATCTTGGCTATTCTGCTTCTGAGGTGAGCGCAATCCTGACTATTCTGCAGAATCGAGGACTTACAGTGGCGCTGTGAGTATGGTTGGATGCGGTCTGTTGCGCAACTCAATGAGTCAGGCGTTGTTTTTCGATCCTAATGGGGTGTGACTTTGCCAGGCTTTGGTAGCATGAGACGGCGATTCTCAGTGCCTGCTACTCCGTCGAGAGTGCTGTCAAGCCTTTAGGGCAGACGGTCGTTCCACTTTTTGATGGATCCATCTGGCTGGTGTAGTGGACGAAGAGACAAAGGCTTGGCCAAAGCCGAGGACGAAGTGCGCGTCTTCGAGGCGCAATTCCCAGAGAGCAAAATCTCCAAAACCAAACATCATCTCGGCCTGGGGAAATCTCGCCAGATAGTGTTCACGGATCTCGCGGTACGACGGCGCATCAGGCGATAGTATTGCCGCCTCACCCTGGAGATTGATGCGACGCAACGCCAGAGGATTCTTTTCGGGCCCATCCGGTTCGGCGATGAACAGCGACATGCGAGGATCAGCCAGCAGATGCTGCGTATGGAGCGCCAGCCGGCTGAGGTGCAGATAAGCTCGTGTCCAGTCTGAGCCGAATACATACGGCACATGCGATCCAAATGGTCGTCCATTTCGTAGTGTGAGAAGTACGGCTGTGCGAACATCCTGCACCAGTGCCGACCACGTCTCTTGAACGTTTTCACCGGTCAACGCGGTTGCCATAGGCGATGGTTCTCCTCGGTTATGAAGCTGATGTGAGACCTCACAAAAACCTCGACAACAAGATACCACCCGGCAGAGGCAATCGCTATACGATCAAGATCAAGGAGCTGATTTCGCCATGCCTCTTGACTGACCGCACCGTGAAGCCTATCGTGTCTCTGTGGGGGGAGTTAACGCCCCGAGGGAATATGGTTCATCAGGGGGTCGAGGTGTGCAGGACCAGCTTGTACTGGGAAGCCTAAACTCCTCCCAAGATCTCCGCCGTACCTAATCGTCCTCGGTTAGGTGCGTGCTCCTCCCACCCTAACGTCCGACCCCGTCCTCGCGCCTGACTTCTTCTCTGGTTCCGACCTTGTTCAGTTTCCTCCTAATTGTCGGCGCTCGTAGTACCTCCTGCTATACTTTGGTCGATTGACACATCAGTTGGGTACTGAGGGTATTCCACAACATGGCCGTCTTCATCCTGAGTTTCATGAGCTGTGTGCTCCTGTGGCCGATGGTCGGGTCGGCGGAACTCTATAAATGGACCGACGACCAAGGGAATTTCCATATTACCGATACGCCGCCTCCCGTGACCAAAAAGAAGTCCGAGACGTTCGCGGTGCCGGCTCCTCGATCCGCCTTGCCGAAGAAGACCGTAGTTCGGCCGGCCCCGCCGAGGCAATCACAAGCAGAGGTTCAGTCCGTACCCGCTCCAAGAGTGCCTTCTTTCTCAAGCGAGGAAGTTTCTGGTCAACCGGCTATGGAAAGTTTGAGCCCGATGCAGGCAACGCTGACGAGTTCATGGCACATCTTCGACAGCACCCAGGTGAATGCCCAGGCGCCCGTTCAGCGGTGGAAGGATGAGCAAGGCCTTGAGCACCTTGTCGATGTTTTGCCGGCGACGGTGGGTCGTTCAGAAGGTACGTCAAAGTTGGAAGCCGTTTCCGCCTCACACGCCAGACCTAGGACTAAGGAGCGGGTGACCAGTGTGTCTCGCTCGCGCCATCAATCGGCTGAATGAAACGACGACCATGAATCGTTGGGATCTATATCAGAAGATTGTGAGGGTCCTACTTGTAGTCGCCCCCGTACTTGCCATCTCATCAATTGAGGATGCGGCTGGTTTCCCCACCAAAACTCTGACGGCATTCTCTGAGGATGGACGGCTTCTCCTGGTCCAGGCGGATGAGCTGGTTGTCTGGGATCTTGAGGCAAAGGCACTTGTGGCGAAGATCCCGGGTCTTCACTGTCAGCAGATTGCGTTGCTGAAACAAGAGGGGTGGGTGCTGTGCGTAGAGCATAGTGTCGCCATCTATGATTGGAAGAATCAAGCGGTGGTGGCTACCATTCCAGCCGAATCGCGGGAGCCCTATAGATTGCTGGCCTATTCGAGTGAGACCGATCGGATGATTCTCCGTCATGGGAATGAGGCTGTGTCCGTCTGGCAGTTGGGGAAGAAGCTGATCCCACTCAGACATATCGCGCTGGACGTAAGGAAAGATGTCACATCGATGGCCGCCTCGCCGGATACGAAGTTGTTGGCAATTGCGCAAGGCCACACCATTCATTTGCACGACCTTACCAGTACAACCATCCGTGATCTCGCCATTGAGGGAGGAAGGCCGCGAGATCTGCTCTTTGCACCAGACAGTTCGCATTTGGCGGCAAGTGCGGGCAAGGCGATTCTTCTGATCGATCCAGTGGAGGCGTCCATCGCCGCTCGCGCCACGTTGACGAACGCTGAAGGGGCACAGGGTTCTCTCACGCCAGAGACCTTTTCGCGGGACGGTCATCGCGTAGTGGCCGCCAATGGGGAATGGAGCTATGCGCTGTTCAATGCTGATACGGGCGAGCTGATTACCTTGACCGAGTTCACCTATGCGGCTCCGGGGCGCGGGATGCGTTCACCGACACAGCTTCGTGCGGTCGATATTGCTGCCGAGGCAGATCTCTTGGTCGGGCAACCGGAGCACCTCCATACGTTGCAGATCTGGGATCTACAGGCTGGGGCGATGTTACCTGATCTATGTGGAGAGGATTGCCGCAATGGAGCCCCCCAGGTGTCGTTACTCAAGTGGTCGCCGACTGGTTCGAAGATCGTGATCGGGATGCAGGGAGGCCTCAATCATGATGTGGACGGGAAGATATCGGTTTGGGATGTAGCCTCACGTTCCCCGGAATTGGTGTTGGACCCCAGCCAACCTCAAGCCAAGGTATTGGCGAAACGATCGACTCCACCGACATTTATTACGACGATACCTTCTCCCTCCGCTGCGCCGGCGTTCGTCCATGCACGGGCCTTGCGCGCAGTGGCGACTTCGCCCAGCGCAAATCTGCTCGTTACGTGTGGTGACGATGGACTGCTGAAACTATGGGATCCTGGTCAGGGGACCCTCTTGCGTCAACTGGCACTACCTGCCCCAGCCACCGCGCTGGCGTTCAGCGCCGATGGTGCAATCCTCGCGGTGGGCACGCTGGAAGGGGACGTACGTTTGTGGGAAACCCAGACGTGGCGTGAGTTTTCACCCTATTCCAGCAGGCAAGGTCGGATCAACGCTCTGCAATTCATTCCTGGCAATCGATTGCTCGTTGTTGCCGGGGAACATCCCAACGTTCCGGTCGTAGACCTCGTTACCCGAACGGTCGTGAGAGAGCTTGTGCATGCCGGCCGTTCTTCGGCTTGCGTTGAGACCAACTGTGAAAAAAATCGCGCGCTGCGGGGAGAAGTCGTCAACAGTCTGAGTTTTCTGGATGGAAGTTCGTTTCTCCTGACGATCTCAGAATCCGGTCGTGTCGTCTGGGACATTTCAACGTGGCGCGTCGTCGAAAAGCCGGCCGGGATTCCGGAAGGTTGGTCCGGCCTTGGATGGAAACAGCCCCTTGTCTGGACGACGACTCGCTCCAGTGGGCCGAAAGCCTTTACACTCGCCGTGTGGGACACTAAGCACAATAAAGTGTTGGCAAATTTGGATGCCTTCACCAAACGGGATACGGAAATTGATCATGGGCCGCCTGTGGTGCTAGGGACATCAATGGCCGTTGATCCATTGCAGCGATGGGCTGCTACTCGAGTCGGAGAACATATTTCAGTGTGGGATCTCCCGGCGCAAGCGAAGCGCAAGACGTTTCATGTGAAAACCCCATATGACCTGTATTGGACGAGCGACGGGAAACATTTGATCGTCGCGACCCTCGACCGAAAAATCCTGGTCTGGTCGGCCGAGACCATGGAGCCGGCGCACTATCTACGAGACCCTTCCGTGACCCGCTAGGGAAATTCGCTCTTCGCACAGGTCTGTTTTCGCACTTCTCATCCACCATCTGGTCCATTGTATCCGTGAAAGTTTTGTGGTACCAAACAATGAAGGTTTGTTTCATGAGAGGGTGAATGGCACAAAAGAAAGAGTCTTCGTCAGAGACCGAATCGAAATCTTCCGTTCCTCGATCAACTTCCGAACCAGCAGCAAAGACGAAAGTTGCCGCCAAGCCGGCGGAACGGGTGACTGCGGTTGAGATGGGGGCGCGTCAGCGGGAAATCTCCGTCTCGGAGTTTTTCACGAAGAACCGGCACCTGCTCGGCTTCGATAATCCGCGCAAGGCGCTGCTGACTTGCGTCAAGGAGGCGGTGGATAACGCGCTCGATGCGTGTGAAGAGGCGGGGATCCTTCCCGATGTCACAGTCAAGCTGGAGGTTGTGTCGAACGGCGAGCCGGTCGCACCCAGCCAAGCGAGCCGATTCCGCGTCACGGTGACGGACAATGGACCCGGCATCGTGCGGCAGCAGATCCCACGAATTTTTGCGAAGCTGCTCTACGGGTCAAAATTCCATCGGCTTCGGATGAGCCGTGGGCAACAGGGCATCGGCATTTCCGCTGCCGGCATGTATGGCCAGCTCACGACTGGCAAGCCGGTCAAAATTATTTCCCGCATCGGTCCCAAAGCTGCCGCTCATTTTTTCGAAGTCCAGATCGATACGAAGAAGAATGAGCCGCTGGTCCACGAGAATAAACAGATCGACTGGGAACAACCGCGAGGCACGCAGGTTGCGCTGGAAGTCGAAGGCAAGTATCAGAAAGGCCGTGCGTCGGTCGATGAATGGCTGGAGCAGACGTCCATCGCCAACCCACATGTGAGACTCCTGTATCACACCCCGGAAGGGGAGGTGAAAGAATATCCGCGCACCTATCACGAGTTGCCGCCTCAACCTCGCGAGATCAAGCCCCATCCGTACGGCATCGAGTTCGGCATGTTGCTCAAGATGTTGCAGGACACGAAGAGCCACACGCTTTCAAGCTTCCTGGCGACCGATTTCTGCCGGTTATCCCCTCAGATGGCTGATGATATCTGCAAGGCGGCAAAGGTGTCGCCTGATGCCAAGCCTCGTGAACTGAAGGGATCGGTGGCGGAGACGCTGTACAAAACGCTACAAGAAACAAAGATCATGGCGCCGCCGACCAACTGCATTTCGCCGATCGGCGAGAAAGCGATTCTTTCCGGGCTCTATAAGCAGATCAAAGGTGAGTTTTATACGGCAGTCAGTCGGCCGCCCGCCGTCTATCGCGGCAATCCGTTCATCATCGAAGCGGGCCTTGCTTACGGAAACAGACCGCAGGATCAAGGCAAACCTCAGCAACCGGCCATGCCGAAAGCCGAAGGCGAGCATGAGGAGGGAGACTCGGAGCTCGCGCGCGTGATTCGCTATGCCAACCGAGTACCGTTGCTGTATCAGCAATCGGCCTGCTCGACATTCAAAGCCGTGCTGAGCACGACCTGGAAACACTACGGTTTGACGCAGTCGCGCGGGGCGCTCCCCGGCGGACCGATGGTGATCTTCGTCCATATGGCGTCGGTCTGGGTGCCGTTTACCAGTGAGTCCAAGGAAGCGATTGCCGACTACGATGAGATTCAAAAGGAAATCACCCTGGCGCTCCGTGAGTGCGGCAGGCGGTTGGGGCTCTTTATTCGTCGACGTGAACGGGCTGCGAGCGAATTTCGGCGACGCAATATTTTCGAGCTGTACATTGAGGAAGTGGTCGAGGCCTGCAATCGGCTGAAGGGCGGGACGCTGCCGAAGGAAAAGTTGAAAGCGCAGCTTCAAAAGATTGCTTCCACGCGAACCGGTGGCCAGAAAACCGACGAAGCGCTGGGGAAGACCGGCGGAGGACCTGAAGGGTTGCCGCATTCGATTATCGTGACGGCGGAGGGAGTCGAAGGCGAGGCCGAATTGGCCACTCAGGTCGAGGCCAATCAGGCGGCTGCAGCGCCGGTAACTGAACCGGATCGGCTTAGTCGCACACCGTCCGGTGATGAGCCGACTCCGAAGGGACAAGCCCTCAAGGAGAGTCGTGCGAACAAGTCTTCGAAGAAGACGACCGTGAAATCGGAGCAGGCTCAACTCTTTACTGGTGAGTCAGGGAATAAAAAGAAACCAGGTGGCAAGTCCCTCAAGCCGGCGAAGTCTTCAGGGCCGCGCAAACCGAAATAGGACATCATGACGACCAAGACAAAGAAAACCACCGTGGTCGAAAAGAAGCTGATCGGCTTGGCGGACATCGTGATCCAAGCCGCAGATCGATCGAAAGATCCGATGTTTCAGATCCCGATCCGAGCCCTCTCGAATGTGTCTTTCAACGAGCGGAAGGGCCTGATCGAGATGGGGGGCAAGAAGCAGGAGCGATCGTTTTTCAACGTCGGTATGGCGAAGAAATTCATGCAAACGGTGTTGGTGGCCGATGCCCTTTCCGAATTGCAGCGAGCCGATCTGACTACGTCGCTTCGAGAAATTTACTACCGTACGAAACATACGATCAAAGATTCGCACGAGAATACGTTCGATACACAGGATGAGTCCGATCCCGTGATTGAGGATCTCGAAGTCTCCCTCGCCGCCCTCCGGGAAGAACTGCATGTGCGGGCGGAAAACAGCGGCAGCATTGTCGGGCCGGTGGTGTTCGGCGATGACGGCGATCGTGTCGATTGTTCGAAGCTGGGGAAAGGCGGGTACTCGGTACCGTCGATCGTCGAACCGGAGTATCTGGAGATCCGGCGCTGTACGGCGGACTTCGTGCTGCTGGTGGAGAAAGGGACCCAGTGGAATCGGTTGTCCGAAGATAAGTTCTGGCGGCGCTATAACTGTGTGTTGCTCACGGGCAATGGCCAGCCCCCGCGGGGCGTCCGCCGCCTTGCACGGCGGCTCCATGAAGAATACAAATTGCCGGTGTATGTCTTGGTGGATAATGATCCGTGGGGATACTACATCTATTCCGTCATCAAGCAGGGCTCGATCAATCTCGCGTTTGAAAGCCAACGGATGGCGATTCCAAAAGCCAAGTTCATGGGCTTGTCCAGCGCCGACCCTGAGCGGTACGAGTTGCCACGCAATGTCGGGATCAAACTGAACGACAAAGACATCGCGCGCGCAAAAGAGTTGATGAACTACGAGTGGTTCAAGAAGCCGGCGTGGCAGGCGGAAATCAAGCGTATGCTCGCGAGCGGATTGAAGTACGAACTCGACGCGCTGGCCAATAAGGATTTTCAGTACCTGACGAAGAAGTATCTGCCGAGGAAGCTCAAAGAAAAAGATTGGCTGGACTAACCGGCCTCCTATCTGTGCCATCCTTGAGCCACAAAAACTCCGCGCTCACGAGCCAGCCATGAAGACGTTGCCTGCCTGGATTGTGCCGCTTCGCGACTGGCAGCGCCGTGCACTCTCGGCGGTCTGTACCCATCAGACCAAAGACTTCCTGGCGATGGCCACTCCTGCTGCGGGAAAGACGCGCTTTGCCTTGCGCGTGGCACATGAGTATCTGACGAAACAGGCCGCGGTCCGAGTGCTGGTCGTCTGCCCGACGAATCACCTTCGCACGCAATGGTCGGATGCCGCGGGAAAAATCGGTGTGCAGCTTGATCCCACCCTGACCAATGACCAGGCGGCAGAGGCGCCGGACTATCATGGTGCCGTGGTCACCTACCAGCAAGTGTGTCTCGCCCCGGCGATCTTCCAACGAGTCTGTCAGAGCAAGAAGACACTGCTGATCTTCGACGAGTTGCACCACGCCGGAGACGGGAAGAACTGGGGGAAGGCGCTGCGCACGGCATTCGAGCCGGCCGTGTTCAGACTGATTCTGTCCGGTACGCCGTTTCGTTCCGACAACAATCCGATCCCATTTATTCGCTATGACCAGGGAGAAAGTCGGGCGGATTTTGCCTATGGGTACACCGACGCGATTCGCGACAACGTCTGCCGACCCATTGTTTTTCCGAGCTACGAAGGCGAGCTGAGCTGGTTGTCGGAAGGCCGCGAGCATCATGCGACCTTTGAGGACGGGCTGAAATTCAACCGGCAGCGGGAGCGGCTCAAGACGGCGCTGCTTCAAGAAACGTGGCTTGGGCCGGTGATCACCGATGCTCATGCGCAGCTGACACGTCTTCGGAAGGAGGAGCAACCGGATGCCGGCGGGCTGATTGTCTGTATGGATCAGGACCATGCCCGATGGGTGGCCGACCTGGTCGCTCGTGTCACTGGGACAAAGGCCGCGGTGGCGGTTTCGGACGATCCTGCTGCCTCGCACACCATCGAAGAGTTTGCTTGGCACAAAACACAGCAATGGCTGGTGGCTGTGAATATGGTGAGTGAAGGCGTGGATATCCCACGACTTCGTGTCGGCGTCTATGGGACGAACGTGATTACGGAAATGTATTTCCGGCAGGTCGTCGGCCGGTTCGTGCGAATGCAGGAGGGGCTACCTAAACCACAACGGGCCTGGCTCTATCTGCCGAAAGATCCGGTCTTGGTGCATTACGCCAAGCAGATCAAGGCGGAGCGCGATCACGTCTTGGAAGATATCATGCCGGCAGGGCAACGAGACCTGTTCGGCCGTGTCACGGTTTCGACCAATGAGTACATGCCGTTGATGGCCGTGGCCAGGGTAGATAGCTTGATCGGCGAAGACGAGACGCGAACGGAAGGCGCCGCCGCTGTAGCTCCCGAACCGGCGGTTTCACTTCATGAGCAGAAACAAGATCTGCGGGATCTCCACCGGTTGCTGGTCACCAGTCTCGCGCGAACGAGCGGAATCGATCATCGCAGGCTCAACGCGGAATTGATTGCACGCACCGGGAGCCGCGTCGATCAAGCGACCGTCGAGCAGCTCAAGAAACGGATTCAACTGCTGGAACGATGGAAAGAGCGAGGCTACGATGGGAAGCGGTAAGGCGTTTCCAAGGCAGCTGTTCAGTTTATGGCAACTTCTTTCTCGCGCAGGTATTTATCGAACACGAATGGTCCAAATGGGAGAAGTGAAGCCAGAAATGCAGAGAAGGAAAACCTGTTGTCCCATTGATAAGTGGTCCGTAACTTAGCCAGCTGGGCGACATAGGCCAAGAACAAGATTCCGTGAATCGCTCCCACGACGGTCACGACTTTGGGCATCCCCATCACGTATTTCATCGGCATTGCCACGAAGAGTAACACCAGAAATGAACTTCCTTCGGCCAAGGCGGTCATTCTGAATCGTCTGATCTGGCTCATCGGTATCGAGTTCTTTTGCAGTACCTGTGAGAGTGGATTGTCCGACTCGTGGGCTGAAGACATTGTCTACGGACTGCTGAACGAGTGTCAATGAGGCTTGCGAGCGATGCCAGTTGGAAGGGTGGGAGTGGAGCGCGATCCGAGGAGGATGGAGCAACAAAGACCACGGCTGTGAGGCCGTGATCTTCAGTGGGCCGTGATGAGCTCAGCTTAGGTCGGAGGCAGCATCCAGTAACACCAGCCAAGAATAAATGGGGTTGCCACATACATGGCCGTTTTCCCGAAGGCATCGTGGACACCATAGATGAGGATGCCGCCGATGAAGGTGAAATAGATCAACCCAATTCCCCGATAGCTGGCACTGTGTTCTGCCGCCAAGGCGAGAGTAGGTGATCCAAGGATCAGCCCGGCTGTGAGTGTGGCAAAGCGTTTCATTGTAGTCTCCTTCCAAGACAGGTCAAAAGATGAGGCTGGTTGTCGACGTAAGAAATGGTTGTAGACAGAAGAATGCCCTCGCGGTGATGGGAACCAGGAGGGCGTGGGATTGTTCTGGAGCGGGGTCCTATGGTGGCGTCAGCGAGATCTAGCAAGGAGTCACAGAACACCTCTTTGTCTAAATGGGAGGGAACATGCTGCGCTTTCCTGTCCAGGAAGTCAAACCAGAGCCTCTTCCAATATGAAATGAGTCTGAAGCCGGGTCGTCTTTCCAACGAGAAATGAGTCTGAGCGGCGCATGATGCCAGGCATGGTGATCGACATGGAAGAAGCACGGCTGCAGACGATCGCGCAAGTCAGGGCCTTTCTGGACGGGGCCACTGAGATCGCTTTCCGGGTAGCCAAGGCGGAACGGTACCCGTTCATCGACCGGGTGCTCACGCGGTGTGGCTCTGCCTCACAGGGACGGATCGGCAAGGGCGTACTGCTCCGTTATCTGGCGCGCATCACGGGGCTCTCACGCCAGCAAGTGCCCCGGCTGGTGCGACGGTACCGCCAGGAGGGCACGCTGTCGACCCGGCATGGCCCGCCCCAGCACGGCTTTCGCCGCCGCTTCACCGCCACGGACGTGGCCCTACTGGCCGACATGGATGCGCTGCATAGTACCGTGTCTGG
>JABMDK010000002.1:105265-121078 GCA_015903995.1 Nitrospira sp. | reverse complement strand
CCGTAGGCACCTACTCTGATATTCTGAGCAAGCTCATCCGACAAGCTGCTCTGGCGTTTCTCCACGAGTCCGAGACGGTCTTTTAGGTCGGCCAGTTCCCTCTGGTGCTGTTCCTCACTCTGTTGGAGACGTTTTTTTAGCATGTCGACCGAATTGTCCTTCTCAGCCTTTGCCGGCTGGCCTGTGGTTTGAGCGAACAGCAGGCTCGGAGCGAGCACGCAAAGGAGAAGGACTACGAAAACGATAACGTGCTGCATGGGTGTCTGAGCCTCAGGGGCTCTATGAAACCGAGGTCGCAGTATTCGCACGTCGTATAGCTTCCCTATCGAAGTGGGGTAATGATCCAGTTGGTGATCGGGCCTTTTCCTCCTGGGCGGCTTGCATAATGCCGTTGGTTGTCGCCTGGGAGCAACTCCCACTTAGGTACTGGTTGCTGATAGGGTTTCTGTTCTCCTTGGTACAGAGGTGTGCGAAGATCTTCAATGATCAGATGCAATTCATTGCCAAGTACGAACACCAAGCCTCTTGTCCGACGATGAGGCTTCTCTGTATCGGCCACGCTGAATGCCAGGACGTCCTGTGCCGACGCTTGGCCTACCGCTGTGGAGATCGCAGGACCCAATAATTTCACCTGATCCTTGGTGAACACCTGGTGTCGCTTCCCCCGCGAGAGCGGCAGAAGCGAACCAGCCTCATAGCGAAGAGATGCCAGAATATCGGATGCGTCTTTGGCCTCGATCGTGTAGGGGTGTCGATATGGCTCGAACGCCGGATAACCGGACGGCATCTCGCGGAGAACCACCGAAAGTTCCTCCGTCTGATGAATTGCGCGATGTGGATGGGTCTGGCAGGACAGTGAACTGCAAAGAATAAGGAACGTGACAACTGCTGTTCCGCACCTTGTTAGGATCGTACTCATCAATCATTCTCCAATTGCCAGGCTGGCCTGAGCACCGGCCGTATTCCAGGGCAATCGTGCCACGTACATACAGTACTGTAACCAATACGGCTTCCACACGCAGGACATGAAGTCGACGTATATCACAGTCCGATGGTGTATGAACTGGCCGTATGTCCCTGTTAGTGTGGAATCCAATTTACATTCTGTTTCGACACCTTGACGGTTGGGAGATCTGAATAAACTGCCGCAGTAATTCAATTGATGGGATCCAGACAGACATCTTATGATTGATGAGAGGCTGCTAGAATACTCTTATGCAGGTAATCACCACACACAGCAACGCGGATTTCGAGCGCCTTGCCTCGATGGTGGACGCTGATGATGGCGACTACTAGCAGGGGAGGGATGCTCCAAAAGGACGGCTGAAACACAGAACTGGCGGAAAAGGACAATACTCCTGTACATCCGATTGCCCCGAGCGACAAAATCGCGACAGCCAGGTACCGTCGTCGATCACCCAAGGCTATTGGTGGATTTCTCGCCTCGTCCGTTTCCAAA
Organism: Nitrospira sp.; assembly: GCA_015903995.1. Classification (GTDB taxonomy): domain Bacteria; phylum Nitrospirota; class Nitrospiria; order Nitrospirales; family Nitrospiraceae; genus Nitrospira_D. Next base: position 119,619 of record JABMDK010000002.1, on the reverse strand, counting down.
GGCAAGTCACCGTTAGCTACGAGGATGTGTCCAGCACCACGGGCCGCACTAAGTCCACCATCAATGCGTTGAACTTACCCGGCTCCTCGGCTGGCGGTTCGTGACCGGATTCTTCGAACCCGTTGTTTTTTTGTGCCTGGTGTAGGCCTCATTGTCGCGGGGAGCGGTGAAGGGGTGTCCACCGATGGGATGGGGCTAATCATTGCGTTTGACGCTTGAAGGGAAGGTCATAGGTCGATCGATCTCGAAAATACACACTGGGCCACAACCTTTGAGCCCACTATATAAGCCGATCTCGTCAGCTATCATAAAGAAGCTGTGATGCGATCGATCTGCTTAGGACGGAGAGTCTGGTTGGCCATACGATGGGCTCCACTTGTGGGTTAGGTGTCATGCGGCAAGCACTGTCCCTTGGATTGTGAAGGTGAGAGAGGGGCCAATATAGGCTATCAACGATGGGTTGAGCGCCTCGCCTCCACCAAACCGCACTTCGTGTGTTCCGGCGGTTTATCCCTTATGGGTGCCGCCGGAAAGAGTCTTCAACCTACTGGGATTCTTTCTCGCTCGATCCGGAGCGATGTGATGGTTCCATGCTACGGGATTAGAGCACCTTCAGTGGATTTGCGCTAATCTCGCACCTCGTGCGTTCCGCTGGCTCACTCCCTCTTTGACGTCGTGAGAAAGTTGTATCACCTCACCAGTGTGATTTTCTCAGGGGTGAGCTGATACCTCTTCTACCATTTTTGTCGGATTCAAAGGAGAATGATGGGCCTCTTAAGGCGGGACAGGGCTCAATGTTCTGTTTTGGTGTCGCACCTACATTCAGGAGCGAGTGGATAGGTTCTCTCCGCTGCTACAGCACATCACTCCACGGAGGACTGACGGCGAACGCGGCATTGATCAGACCCACGTGAGAATAGGCTTGCGGGAAGTTCCCGAGCTGGACGTGGGTTTCCGGCACGAAGTGCTCGGCAAAGAGCCCGATGTTGTTGGCACCCGTGAGAATCTGATTCATGATCTGCCTGGCTTCAGTCTGGCGACCGAGTTTTGCGAGCGCTTGCACAACCCAGAACGAACAAATAACAAAGCTCGACTGGGGCTTGCCGAAATCGTCCTGCCGGAGGTAGCGGAAGAAAAACCCTGTTTCTTTTCCGTCCTGGCGTACGGCGAGGGCTTGCTTAATCTGTGTGATCGTCGTATCGCAGACCTCTCGATCCGGAAATCCGAGAATAGCCAGTTGGGCCAAGGAGGCGTCGTAACTGTCGTCGGTCGGCCCATTCCGGAGAGCCTTGTCCTTGGTGGCTTGCAGCAAGGCGTTCGCCGCCTTTGCGCGGGCCCTGTCCAGGTTGGTCGGGAGATCACGGAGGAACCCAGCTTGCTGCATGCGGTAGGCCCGGTCCAGGCCGGCCCAACACATGAGATTCGTGAAGGAGTGCTCCTTCCAGCCGTTGCGAATCTCCCATGGTCCGGCATCCGGCTGAGAGATGCTCCGTTCACAGAGGCGGACCAAATTTGCAACCAACGCTTCATGATCTTTCGTCCGCAGGTCAAGGAATCGGTTGTCGAAGAAGATCGGAGCCAGCGTGAGAATCATCTCGCCGTACACGTCGCTCTGCACATGTTCGGCTGCTTGGTTATGGCTTCGGACGGGCCGGCTCCCGAGAAAGCCTTGCCAGTTGGCATGTTCGGTTTCCGGCAGAGGCAGATCCTGGCTGAGTTTATACACCGGTGCCAACCGATCATGAGATTGCTCGCAGGCATAGCCGACATTCAGGAGAAACTTGAGGAAGCCTTCCATTTCTTCAAACTGGCCGAGATTGTAAAACGCCGAAAGTGAGAAGTGGGCATCACGCAGCCAGCAGTAGCGATAGTCCCAGTTTCGGGGGCCGCCTGGCTCCTCTGGCAAGCTGGTGGTGGGCGAGGCGAGGATCGCTCCCGTGTCTTCATAACAGTGGAGCTTCAGTGCGAGGGCCGAGCGGATGACCTCCTCCTGATAGACGACAGGGATCGAGCAGTGTTTGACCCAGGTCCGCCAGTACTTGGTCGTCTGGTCGAGAAACTCGTGACTGACTTTGACGAGGTCGTCTTCAATCCCGAGCCCCCACGTCAAGGCAAAGTACATCTTCGACGTCAGGATGACCGGCGTTTCCTCGCAGAGGTAGGTCAGCGGCATATTCGTGAGCAACCGCAGATAGTCTCCTCGAATATCATACCGAAGATGGCTGCTCCCGCGGACAGACCGGACCGGGGTTTTCTCCCAGCCGGAGACCGGCTTGCAACAGACACGAATGGACGGTGATCCTTTCAGCGGCTCGACGATTCGAAACAAGGCGGTTGGACGATAGATGCGGCCGTATTGCAGGAAGCGAGGGCAAAAGTCGGTGATCCGGAAGGCATCCCCGTTGGGTAAGGAGACTGTGGTGATCAGAATATTGGTGTTCGGGAGGTATTGTTGGGTTGTGGTTGTTTCCGAGGACGGGACGGATGCGGAGATGGAAAATTGACCACCCTCCTGGTCCAGGATTTTCCCGAAGATCGGTGGGCTGTCCGGCCTCGGAAGGCACAGCCAATCAAGCGACCCATGTGCGCTGATCAGCGCGGAAATTTGGTTCCGATGAGGCCGTACTGGTACACAGCGTGACCATATTTGATTTCTCCATGAAAGTAAACTAACTTGTTTCCATGCGATTGCTGGCGCTTTCTCTGCGGTTTGTGCTTCCTTTGGTGATCGTGTTGGCCGTGATCGCCTATGGGGTGGTCCCGGTCGTCGACTCGCTCGAACTCAAATGGTTTGTCCGCGACCTCGATATGCGGTCCAAGCTTATGGTCAGCACGATGGGGGGGCCGCTGGCCGATCTGCTGGTCTCTAACTCAACGGGCAAGATCTCTGCATACTTTACCCGTATCATTCAGGATGAGCGGCTCTATGCATTGGGTTTTTGCGACCTTGAGAATCGGCTTCTCTATGAGACCCAGGCATTTCCACAGGACGTCACCTGTCAAGAGACGCTGAGTCTTGCTCCGAACTCTTCCGCTGTGCGGTCATTTAGTAGCGGACCGATGCATATCATGTCGGCCTCCATCGAATCCAACGGGCGCCGGTGAGCTGACTCGAAGCGGTGTGGTCGTCGAGAATAAATCCTATTCGCTCTCGTTCCATTATCGAACAGTCGATCAGCGCGACGAGGCCCGGGCGCTGATCTCTCGAATCGTTGCCGAATTGTCTCCGTCTCCTCGCATTGTCCTTGGAAAGTCCGTCGTTAATGTGATGCCGCCGACGGCATCACACAAGGGGACGGCATTGCTGGAGTATATGCGCCGACTTGACTGTAGCACGGCTCTCTATGTGGGAGACGACGAAACCGATGAGGATGTCTTTGCGCTGCGGGATTCCCGCATTCTTACCGTGAGAATCGGCAAGAAGAAGGGGTCCGCCGCTCGGTATTTCCTCAAAAGACAGGCGGAAATCACCGAGGTGCTTCGATTGCTCGTCGAGGTCGGTGACCAAAGCATTCATACCTGGAGCGGCTGCCATGAACATGGACCTCCTCAGTCTGTTCAGCACCCCAAGGAATAGCCACAGAGGAGGCGTCTCCTTATTCCACCAATTGCGATCGTTCTTGCCCCAACAGAAGATCGTAGGGGGCGAAATCGTCGCTCAAGACGACGCCGGGTGGCCAGGGTTCGGTCCGGCGAGTACTCAACAGTGCGATGGTTTCCATCGGCAGGCGCTGATACATCGCCATCTCCGTGACCTTTGCCTCAAGATCGCTTTCTGATTCATGTTCAATGGCATGGCCTCCAAAGAAGATCAGATTCTTCGCCGGAGTCATTCCCGTCTTCCACGGCCCCTCGACGGCGAATGTGGTGAGTGCCGGAAAGGCCTGTCGCATGGTTTGGACGACTGCGGCGGCTCGAGCAAGATCGCCTTCTTTGCCGGATGATGCCAGATTGACCGCGACGATTCCCTTCGGGTTCAGGCGCGCTCGGACTAAGGAGTAAAACTCCGCCGTGGTGAGATGAAACGGGATCATGTCTCGGGCGAAGGCATCGATCCACATGACATCGTACATGTGATCCGTCGAGTTGAGAAAGGCTCGACCGTCTTTTACGAAAACATGATGATTCGCTGGCGGGCGATACTCGAAATACTCTTCGGCCATTCGGACGACGACCGGGTCGAATTCCACGACATCCAACTCCAAGGCTGGCCAGTGCCGCGCCAACCATTTGGCAATCGAACCGCCGCCATGGCCAAGAATGAGGCCGCGTTTCGGCTCGGGCACCAGCGCCAGCGAAGATACCATCATTTGGCTGTAGGGGAGAAAGAGAGTCGTCGGGTCGACTTTCCACATCGTGGCGTGAAATGTACGATCCAACACGAGGTACCGAAAGAGATCGTCTTCGCGAATACGGACCTGCTGGTAGGGACTTTCCTCTTGATAGATGGGGGCCTTCAATCGTTGAATCGGGTTGAGTGCCAAGGTTCCCAACAGGGCGACGCAACCAAGGGCAATCAGCAATACCAATGGGCGGGTCGATACCCCCTTCATGAACCACAGAACGCCAAGTCCGATTTGAATAGCGCCCAGCCAGGCCATCAACGAGTGGCTTCCGAGCCACGATAAGAGAAAGAAGGCCGTACCCCAGGTCCCGGCCAGACTGCCGACGGTCGACAGGGCGATCATGCGGCCTGTCTGCCGGCCGAGGTGATCCATGTCTGCAACCGCCAAACGCAACATGGCCGGCAACACGCCGCTGAGCCCGAATGCAGGGGGAGCGAGGAGAGCGGTTGCGGCGAGGCAAGGGCCCCAGCGAGGGTCTTGCACCATCTTCTCGATCTCAAACAGAATGGGTTGGTTCGCCCATGCGACGAGAAACGTCCAGCTTCCCGAAAAGAGCAACAGGGCGGCCAGCACCCTTCCGCCGGTATAACGATCGGAGATCCACCCGCCGAACGCGTAGCCGCTGCTCATGGCGGCCAGGATCACGCCTATCAACGCGCCCCAGACAAACAACGAACTGCCGAAGACGGGAGCCAAGAGCCGACTGCCAAGGATCTCCAAGGCCATGACTACTGCCCCGGTTATGAGGGCGGTCATGAGCAGAAACCAGCGGGGAATGCGTGGAGGATGAACAGTCATCGATTGGACGAAGGCGCGGAGCACTCTCCCTAATAGATCGAGAAACGGCGTCGGATTGTACTCAACGCATTTTCCGAGAGTCAACGAAGCAGGAAGCATCTTTATGGTGCTGATCGATCTTGGAATTCATTGCTCGATATGACTCAGGTTGCTATACTTTCGTGCGAGCTACTTGATGGAATGAGGAGGGGCCCATGCACATCAGTGTGATCGGAAGCGGCTATGTCGGACTCGTAACAGGGGCATGTTTCGCCGAGTTCGGCGTTCACGTCACCTGCATGGACAGCGACGGCCGAAGAATCGAGAAGCTGGAGAAGGGTGACGTCCCGTTTTATGAGCCAGGGCTCAAGGAACTGGTGGCCAAGGGAATCAGAGAAGGCCGACTGAGTTTCACCACAGACATTGCCAAGGCTGTCGAGAAGGCGTTGGTCATCTTTATTGCTGTCGGGACTCCGCCTAGGGGCGATGGCTCCGCTGATCTCTCGTACGTCGAAGAAGTCGGCAAAGGGATTGCGCGGCACATGACGGGCTACAAGGTCATCGTGACCAAGTCTACGGTACCCGTCGGCACCGGCGCAAAACTTCGTGAGGTGATTGCGAAGGCTCAGACGAATGCCTTTGGGTTCGACATGGTCTCAAATCCAGAGTTTCTCCGCGAAGGGTCGGCCATCGAAGATTTCATGCGACCGAATCGCGTGGTGATCGGGGCGGACAGCGATCAAGCAGTGGCCATCATGAAGGATCTCTATCGCCCGCTTTATCTGATTGAAACCCCGATCGTTGTGACCGACGTGCCGACCGCTGAGCTCATCAAATATGCTTCCAATGCCTTCCTGGCCACGAAGATTTCGTTCATCAACGAGATTGCGAACTTATGCGAAAAAGTTGGAGCCAATGTTCAAATGGTGGCGAAGGGCATGGGGCTTGACCATCGCATTGGCGGGAAGTTTCTTCATGCAGGCCCGGGCTTCGGAGGCTCATGCTTCCCGAAAGATCTCGCCGCACTTATTCAGACCGGTGAGCGAAATGGCTATCCTATGCAGATTGCTTCCGCGGCTTCACGGGTGAATGATATTCAGCGAGAACGGATGATCGATAAGATCCGGGAGGCGGTCGGGGGACTGAAAGGGAAGACGTTGGCGATGCTGGGCCTTTCATTTAAACCCAATACCAATGACATTCGTGAAGCCCCGGCCTTGGCGATTGGTCGAGCCCTCCTGGCCGAGGGTGCGAGCATTCGCGCGTATGATCGTGCTGTTCATTGCCGTCGGCACGCCTCCCCGTGGAGATGGGTCCGCCGATTTGTCGTACGTCGAAGAAGTTGGCCGGGGTATCGGCCAAAATATGAAGGGCTACAAGGTCATTGTGACCAAGTCGACTGTGCCGGTGGGAACCGGACACAAACTTCGTGAAGTCATTAAACAAACCCAGAAAGAACCGATCCGGTTCGACGTGGTATCCAACCCCGAGTTTCTGCGGGAAGGGTCGGCCATCGAAGATTTCATGCGGCCGAATCGCGTGGTGATCGGCGCGGACAGCGATCAAGCAGTGGCCATCATGAAGGATCTGTATCGCCCCCTGTATTTGATCGAAACACCGATTGTCGTGACGGATGTGCCGACTGCCGAGCTCATCAAATATGCCTCCAATGCCTTCCTGGCGACGAAGATTTCGTTCATCAACGAGATCGCGAATCTGTGCGAAAAAGTCGGAGCCAACGTCCAAATGGTGGCGAAGGGTATGGGGCTTGATCATCGCATCGGGTCGAAGTTTCTTCATGCAGGCCCCGGCTTTGGAGGCTCATGCTTTCCGAAAGATCTTGCTGCACTCATTCAGACCGGCGAGCGTCATGGCTATCCGATGCAGATTGCTTCCGCTGCATCACGGGTGAATGACGTTCAGCGAGAACGGATGATCGACAAGATCCGGGAGGCTGTGGGAGGACTCAAAGGGAAGACGTTGGCGATGTTGGGCCTGTCCTTCAAACCCAATACCAACGACCTTCGAGAGGCCCCGGCCTTGGCGATCGGTCGCGAGCTCCTGGCCGAGGGGGCGAGCATTCGTGCGTACGACCCGGAGGCCTTGACGGAAGCCTGCCAGATGCTGCCCGAACTGCAGCCCTGCCGAGATACTTACCATGCGGCTGAAGGAGCTGATGCGCTGGTGCTGATGACCGAGTGGAATGTGTTTCGAAACCTGGACTTTGAAAAACTGAAGTCGATTATGCGAGCTCCCGTCCTGCTCGATCTCCGAAACGTCTATGATCCCGAACGTGTCGGGGCCGCCGGATTCAAACATGTCTCGGTCGGACGTATGGCCAAGAGCCCCAAGAGCACTCGCTGAGCGGAGTTAGGTCAGCCTCGGCAGCTCGGTCTTGGCCTGCTCCGTGGTCTTTGGTTTGTACCCCATGCGATCGAGTACTTTCATGATCCGTGTCTTCAGGCGATCATCCGCGTCGGCTAAGGCAGTGGCGAGCGGTTCGACGGCCGGTTTGCCGATCTTCCGAAGAATCTCGGTTGCGGATTGACGAATTTCGTCCTCCTCGGACACCAGGAGCGGAATGAGCGAGGGGACGGAGGGGCCACCGAGTTTGATCAACGAATCATAGGCGCGTTGCCGCACGTCACCGACTTCGTCGTTCAATGCGGCAACTAATGGATCGACGGCGCGCGGATCTTTTAACTCCCCTAAGACTTCTGCCGCGTACTTTCGGTTGAGCCAATGGGAATCTCTCAAATCGAGCAGCATCGCATCGGCTTTCGCAGTGTTGGGATCTTTGGGACGAATCCTGAAACTCTTCGCGACGCGCTTCCCGCCTTCTTCGACCACACGGATCGTGGCGCCGTCTCCGGCTTTGAGCTTTTTGAGATCCTCAAGCGCCTCTTCGTCCACGTCCAGCACGACGGTCTTACCGTCGTAAGCGAGGAGCTCAACCTCAAGTTGTCTGCTTTCGGGGTTGACCGCCACCACCCGCTCCGTGACTAAGTTAAACCCGTCTTTTTTTTCTCCACCTTTTGGAGCGATCTGAATCAACTTCGGAGCTTCATCGGCCATGGGCTGTATCCTCTTATGGGTGTGAGTTATTGTGGTTCGGGTGTCCAGCCGAGACTGGCCAGCACAGCCTCGACGGTTTCCTGGACCATGGTATTCTCGTCTTCACGCAGCGCCAGCAGGGGCTGAATGGCTTCTTTTGCGCCGAGCCGTGCGAGTGATTCGGCGGCATTGCGTCTGACCAACCAGTCTTCATCTTTCAGCGACTCGACCAATGGAGTGACGGCTCGGCGATCACCGATCTTACCCAGTGCCTCTGCCGCATGGCGACGAACCATCCAATTGGAGCCTAAGAGTCCGTCAATCAAGGCCTCCACCGCCCTCACGTCGCCGATCTTCTTCAACACCCGGGCTGCGTCTTCGCGTAGAGTGTTGTCCATGAGCGCATCGATCAGCCCAGGCACCGCTTGCGAATCGCCGATCCGCTCCAGCGCCCACACCGCTGCCGTCCTGACGGCGCCGTCACGGTCTTGAATCGCCTTGACAAGAGGCTCCGTGGCACGTCGGTCCCGAAGTTTTCCGAGCGTCGAGGCTGCTTGCTCTCTGATGGCCCAAGAGTCATCTTGCAGGGCTTCGATCATCGGTTCGACGACGGACGGCCCCATCCGAACGACCGCGCTGGCTGCCGCCTCTCGAATCACGGCATCTTCATCGGCCATGAGGTCAATCAACCGGGGAAGCGCTTCCGGACCGGTCTGGCCGAGGCTCGCGATCGCATGGTCGCGTAAGGCCTCATTCTCGTCGTGCAAGGCCTGTATGAGTTGCTCGATCCGATCAGAGGCACCTTGTTCAGTCATGTTCTGTATCCTCTTCCTGGGGCTGGCTTTCCGTGGCCATGATGGCGTCAAGTTTGTCGGCGATGAGACCTGCATTATAGGCCACGAGGCCGTCGCGATCCGTGCGGAGCCGGTCAAAGAGGTCCTTGTACGGGTGCAAGACTCCGACATCCTTGATCTTGGCCAAGGCCTCCATGGCATACACCCGTAGCGGACGGATAGGGATGGCGTCAAGATAGAGCCGGGTCGGCCGTGCATCGCCGATCAGTCCAAGGGATTTGATCGCCAACTCTTTGACCCCGGTATCCTTGTCCTGTTCCAGCCGCTTCATCAGGGGTTCGACGGCTCGCACATCTCCGATTTTCCCCAATAGGTCGGCTGCGGCCTCGCGCACGAGCCAGTCCTCATCTTCGAGATATTCGATCAGGATTTCCACGCTCGGCCGTCCGATCCCAAGCAGGTCGATGACCGTCGTCATGCGTGCATCCTCGCGCTCGCTGGCGCCTTCGACCTCCCGCAAGGCGTCGAACGTTCCGTCGATCCGTTCCCGGATCGCGCCAAGTTTTTTCAACGTGCCGACGGCGATATCTCGAACGGCCGGCTGGCCCATGGCATCGATGAAGGCATCGAGGGAACGAGGGTCCAACAATTGATCGAGCATCAGTGCCGCCGCAATTTGCACATCCTGATCCTGATGTTTCAGCATCTCGCAGAGGGGGAGGACGGATGTGGGAATCGCCCCGATCAGGTGGGTCAGGACCTGTCTGGTCGTGCCTTCCGGAGTTTTAGGAAGCAAGGCAACCAACACGCGGGCGGTGTCCGTGTCCAGCACCCCAGCCATCTGTTCAAGGGCTGCCGCACCGGCTGTTCGAACGATCTCCTCATCATGTTCGAGCAGTCCGACCAGGGCCACTCCGGCCTGCGGGTCCTTGATACGAGCCAGCATCGCGGCGGCTTCTTTTTTCAATTCGGTGGATCCGGACCGTAGGGCCTCGATGAGCGCCTGTACCGAACGCGGACCGCCGGCCACACAGGCGGCTGTCGCCCGCATGCGGCGCCAATCCTCTTCATGGACCAGCTCAGAGACCAGTGTTTCAATTGTTTCTTTGGGCATGATAGTCAGTAGCGGAATAGGTGATACTGTGTGGGCTCTGTATTTATACGGTCCGCAACCGCCTGCCGGGTCTCCATCCTGCTGAGGTCAAGGTTTCGCGTACGTGAAACAGAAGATTGGCATCGCGCGGCTCGTTCAGCAGTGGAAGTAGGAATGGAATGGCCTTCGATCCGAATGTGGCCAACGCCGTTGCAGCTTCCGCCCTGGTGAACGTCGGTTCAAGGGCCGCGATGAGCGACGGGATCGCCCGCTCGTCACCGATCATGCCCAGTGCCCGAGCCGCCGCGCCCTGCGTGATCGCTTCTTCGTTCCAGTGATCTCCACAGCCGGCCACCGGCCTGGTCACTTCCGGAGGACTGGTCCCGGTGACGACGTCGATCAGGACCGGCACGGCACGCCGATCGCCGATACGACCGAGCGCTTCAACCGCCACTGTCCGTAGTCCTGGCTCCCGCATGGCCGTGAACAAATAGTCGACTGCCTGAGGATCGCCGATCTCACCGAGGGCTCGCACGGCATCTTCGCGAACCGCCGAATCTCGATCGTTGAACAATACCGACAGCAGGGGTTCCACCGCCTGTTTTGAGTGAGCCTTCCCCAACGATTCCACCGCATGGAGACGAACCAGCCAGTCTTCATGCTGCAACGCCTTCAAGAGGGATGAAATCGCCGCATCGCCGATGGCCGCCAGAGCGGCAGCCGCTTCCTCGCGAACCGCTTTTACCTTGTCATGAAGCAGGGGAATGAGAGGTTCTACCGCCTCTGCGTTCCGGATCCGACCCAAGGCCTTGGCCGCGTGCATTCGAACGATCCAGTCACTGTTGTGGAGTGCCGTGATGAGCGGCGCGAGCACCCGTTCATCCGCAATGGCGGCCAAGATGGCCGACGCTGATTCCTGGATCGAGAGATCTGGTGCGGTGAGGCAGGTCCCCACCGCCTCGACGGCCGGCGCTCCGATCGAACGTAACGCGTCGATGGCTGCTTCTCGCACGGAACGGTCTTGGTCTCGAAGGAGAGATACCAGGGGGGCCACCGCACGCGGATCTTTGAAGGTACCGAGCAGGCCGGCCGCTTCGCCGCGGATAGCCCAATCCTGGTCCTTGAGTGCCGCGATCTGTTCCGTTACCGCATCAGCCATGCTGTTATCTGGTTCTTATGAAGGATCGCGGTTCATGTGGAAACACAACTCGTTGTCGTCACTCAAGGGTGATGAATGCGTTCATGCGCGCTGGACGCGCATCACGCGATATCGCCGGACGGACCGAAGCGTCCGGTCTGCCCTAGCGGCCGATCGACGCGCAGATTGTCGGCCTGACTTGAGCTGATTTCCACGACTTCATCGGAAGGCGTCCATCCAAGCTTGTCCAATGTATCGAGGACAATCTGTTTCAACGCGTCTTTGGCCGTCAGCCGAACGGATGCATAGGAAAGCACGCGTTCCTTTTCAGCCTCGACCTCGGACGCTTTGGGGTCATAGAGGAAGGCAATCAACGGTTCGATGGCTGCGTCCCCGATGACCGCCAGCGCCGCCGCGGCCTTTTCTCTCAAGACCCCGTCTTTCAGCAACATGATCAAATCCGGAATCACACGAGGATTGCGAAACTGACCGAGGGCCGTGGCGGCGGCTTCCTTGATGAACGCATCTTCGCTGACGATGCATCCGGGTGTCGGCGTGCCTTCCTGTTTGATACCCTTGCCCTTCAAGGCGTCCAGCACGGCCGGGAGGGCGCGCGCATCGCCGATCATGCCGAGTGAGGCAATGGCATGGCGCTTCACGGCTCCGTCCTTCATGGCCTCGACCAGCGCATCGATCGCCCGAGGGTCGCCGATCATGCCGAGCGCGATGGTCGCGTCTTCGCGAACGGCTCGGTCAGCATCCTTCAAGGCGGCGATCAACGCGTCTACGACTTTTGCGTCCTGTACCCAGGACCTGCCGATTTGATAGTCGGTGGTCATCCCGCCCAAGGCTCGAGCGGCGTGACATCGCACCACAAAATCTTTGTCTGTGAGACTCTCGATCAAGGGATCGACCGAAGGATAGCCGATGTAGACCAGCGCCGTTCCGGCCGTCTCGCGTACGATCTTCGAAGAATCCCGAAACAGCTTGATTAGGGCGGGAATGGCTTTGGGGTCGGCGATTCTGCCCAAGGCTTCAGCCGCTGCGCTCTTGACGGCCCCGTCCCGGTCGCGACAGGCGCCGATCAACGCATCGACCGCTCGTGAGTCCTTGATCTTGCCGGCCGTCTTGGCGGCATGTTCGCGTACGCGCCATCGTTCGTCTTTCATGGCCGTCACCAGGCGATCGAGCAGGCTCGGGCCTATCTTTGCCGTGGCCTCGACCGCCTGATCGCGAACCTCCATGATGGGATCGTTGAAAAGGTCGACCAGCGCTTCGATAGCCTTCGGTCCGCCTATTTTCGCGACGCCGCAGCCTGCATGAGCCCGCACGGACCAGAAGTCATCGCTGCAGGCGCCGATCAACGGATCCAGGGTAGCCGGATCACCCAGGTCGGCCAGCGTCTTCGCCGCTTCCTCCCGGGTGGCATCGTCCACATCTTCAAGCGCTTCTAAAAGATCTTCGAGTGTGTTAGCCATCGTTCGGTTTCTGATCGTAATAGGTGTCGCGCTGTCCGCCGTATGGGTACATGCGTTTGCACAACACCACCAACGCCTGTGTCCCGCGGCCTTCGACGCATTGATCCAATGATTTTGAAAAATCGAGGGTGCCGTTGAGCGTCACCGTAAAGGGAAAATCGAACGTGAAGCTGATGAACTTGTACTTGCCGGGCTTCAACCGCAGTTCCCGGCGCTCAGAGGTCTTGGGTGCATCGAGTGATTCGGGGTCTGAATTCCAGATCGAGGGTGTCACGCCAGGGACTTGCCACCAGGACGCGGGGACCAGCTTCGTCGCATCGATGGTAATCCCATGTTCCTTGAGATGAGCGGCCTGTGGGTCTCCCGCGAACCCTTGCTCGGGGCAGGCCATAGCCAGCAGGCTTGTCAGCACGCAACTCATCATCAGGAAGGACCAGCGTTGCATGGGAGCAGCGTAGCACATGGTTGACTAGTGTTTCTTGCGGGGCCGTACGGTTGGGGAGGGCACGGTAGTGTCGAAGATTTCTTCCACGGCCTTACTCTCCCATTCCGTGTGAGTCTCCAGCTTCAGGATTTTCATCACGGTGGCTCCGGTATCGATGATCGACACCGGTTGACGAATGAGTTGGCCCTGTTTGATTCCGTCTCCCGAGACGATCCAGGGAACGACCGGCGAATCAGTTGTTGGCGCCTCGCCACCGGGGTCGGTCCCCTTTCCGCTGAGCGCGGTGACGACGACGACGGTGCGGCCCGAGAGCGAGTACTCCTGAAAGAGGTTCAGGACAGACTTCATTGCACCATCGACCGTTCGTAATGCCTCCCGATATTCTTTCGAGTCCCAGCCGTGGGCCACTCCGGCCCTCCCCGCTTCCGGGAGGTGAACCACCAGGAGATGAGGCAAGGAGAGAATCGCGTGTCCATAGCCATGTCCGCTGGTCGCTTTTTGAAGATATTGCTGGATGTAGGCGACGAGTTTTTGAGAGCCGCACTCGGGCCGCAACGCTCCGCAGAGTTGATAGTCGGTGTAAGGTTCCGGTTTGGCCAGCTGATACAGTGACTCATCCATATAAAAGATGGCACTGTCACGGCCTCCGCTTAAATCCAGGTAGTCGAAGAGGCTGGGGTGGCGTGGGTAGCCTCGGCTGAATTCGAAGAAATTCCAGGTCATCCCATGTTTCTCTACCGGCATGCCGGTCACCAGCGATGCCATAGTGGGTAACCGTAGGGCCGGCTTGACCCCGTTCGCAGACCAGGTCACCGACCCCTCCTTGACGAGCTTGCTCAGGACCGGCATCGCGCCGCCCTTGAGCGACTCTTGTCCAAATCCCTCCAGCACAAAGAGGATGACGTGTTCGGTCACGGACTTTGAGGGCGTTGCCTCTCTGTCGGGGAGAGGAGCTGCAGTAACTGGTGCGTGGCTTCCTGTTTCAAGCAACAAGGCTAGAAGGCCGAGCAGAATCAGGAGAAAGTGTCGCAGGTGACGTAGCATTCGTGACTATGACCCATCGGTGTTCAATATTGTAAGCTTGGTACCCTAACATGCAAATTTTCCGGAAGGCAAGGTGTGAGGAGGCACCCTGTTCTCCGGCTAAGTTGGGCTGAGCGCCAGGATGTTGCTTCGCGCCAAGACCAAGAGCTCCTGCTGAACCGCTGCAGTGAGGCGCAACCACGTTT
>JABMDK010000002.1:82396-105165 GCA_015903995.1 Nitrospira sp. | reverse complement strand
GTGTGGCGGCGTGGAAACTGTTTGAACCGGTCGGGATCAAGCCGGTTGCGGTGGCGGGGCATAGTTTGGGTGAGTATTCAGCACTGGTTGCGGCAGGCGGCGTCTCTTTTCGTGATGCCGTTGGCCTGGTTCAGAAACGGGGACGCTACATGTCCGAAGCCGTAGCTAAAGGAACCGGTCTTGTTGCGGCCCTGTTGGGCTTAACCGCTGAAGTGGTCAAAGATGTTTGCCGCAGGGCGTCGTCCGTGGGGGTCGTCGCGGCAGCAAACTTCAACTCGCCAGGGCAGGTGGTGATTGCCGGTGAAAAAGCGGCGGTGGAGCGGGCGATCGAATTGGCCAAAGCACAAGGCTGTAAAAAGGCCATCCCATTGCCGGTCAGTGTGCCGGTTCATACCCCGTTGATGCAGCAAGCAGCCGATCGATTGGCGAAGGACTTAGCCACAGTTCGGTGGTCGGATCTCAGCGCGCCGCTTGTGAATAATGCAGAGGCGAAAGCGATTAGCCGAGCCCATGAGATCCAAGCGTCGTTGGTCCGTCAACTGCCCTCTTCTGTCCTGTGGGAGGATACCGTGCAGACCATGGGAAGGATGGGCGTCACGACGTTTCTAGAAATCGGCCCTGGTACCGTATTGACGGGATTGATTAGACGGATTCTGCCTGAGGCGCAACTGTTGAATGTGAACGATCCGAAGTCGTTGGACGCGACCCTCAAGGCGATCAGCTAAGGCCAGACCGTCCACATGGAAAACCAGATGACGAATTCCCTGTCAGCCTGTTAACGTATCGTCCGAAAGGTCTGAAATGTCACTACAAGGAAAAACTGCCATTGTCACCGGCGCTGCACAAGGTATCGGCCGGGCTATTGCCGAATGCCTAGCTCAAGCGGGGGCCGACATTGCCGTAGCTGATCTGGACCCAGGCCGCTCCGTGGAAACGGTCGCTTCCGTTGAGAAGCTCGGGCGGAAGGCTCTGAACATCAAAGTCAATGTGGCTGATGCCAATGAAACCAAGGCGATGGTCGAGCAAGTCCTGAAGGCATGGGGGAAAGTGGACATCCTCGTCAATAATGCCGGGATCACTCGTGATGGCTTGTTGTTACGGATGAAGGAAGAAGATTGGAATCTGGTGCTTCAGATCAATCTGAATGGGACGTTTAACTGCACGAAAGCGGTCTTGCAGCCGATGACCAAGCAACGGTATGGTCGCATCGTCAACATCGCTTCGATCGTTGGGGTCATAGGGAACGCGGGGCAGGCAAATTACTCGGCCTCGAAGGCAGCGGTGATCGGATTTACGAAAACCGTCGGGCGAGAATATGCCAGCCGGAATGTCACGGTGAATGCGGTGGCGCCCGGGTTTATCGACACGGCCATGACCCATGGCCTACCGGCTGATGTGAAAGACACGCTCCTGAAACAAATCCCGTTGGGGCGATTGGGCAAGCCGGCGGATATTGCAGCGGCTGTGCGGTTTTTGGTGTCCGAGGATGCGGCCTACATCACCGGTCATGTCTTGCACGTGAACGGCGGAATGTTGATGGTATAAGCACGTCGAATTGTTTGGATGTACGGCCGTCACAGATCCCCATGTGGCGGTGCAGCGGGGTCCTACTGGGGAAGGAGGTAGTCATAGCGATGGCAACTGTTGATGAGCGAGTCAAGAAGATTATTGCCGAGAGGTGATCACGGCCTGCACGCATGCGGTGCTGTCCGGGCCGGCGCTTGAACGGTTGCAGACGTCCTGTCTGTCTCAAGTGGTGGTGACCAACACGATTCCGCTGCGAGGGAAAGAGTTGACCTGTCCGAAGTTGCATCAGTTGTCGGTGGCGCCTCTCTTAGGCGAAGCCATCAGGCGAATTCATGAAGATGAGTCGGTGAGTTCATTATTTGCGTAGCCCAGTCGAAACTGGCGATTGCGCGAGAAGTCGAGGAGACGGAGGAAGATCATGAAATTTGATTTAACAGTGGCTGTGCGAGAACGGGCGGGCAAGGGAGCTGCGCGGTCGATGCGACGGGCAGGGAAAATCCCGGCCGTGCTCTACGGACAGGGGGAATGCCTGTTGTTGACGGTCAACCCAGAGCCATTGATCAAAATTTTAAAGTCGCATGCCGGCAGTACCGCGTTGATCTCGCTCACCGTGGACGGTGCCAAGTCCAAACCGAATCGCACCGCGCTCTTGCGTGATTATCAAGTGGATCCGATAACCGGGGCGGTCCTCCACGCTGACCTCTTCGAGATTTCCATGAGCAAGCCGATCAGAGTGAAAGTCCCGATCAAAGTCATTGGTAGTATTCCAGCCGGTGTGAAGGAAGGTGGTGTGTTGCACCACAACATGCGCGATGTCCATGTCGAATGTCTTCCCGCCGCATTGCCTGATCACATCGAGGTCGATGCCTCTCCCTTGACCATCGGCAGCGGCATCCATGTAAAGGAACTTGGGGCGCGCGAAGGAGTCCGTTTCCTGGATGATGCCGATCAAATGGTTGTCAGTGTTGCGGCACCGATGTCCGATGCCAAACTCGAAGCCTTGCTCACCAGTGGTGCAGGAGCGGCGGGCGAACCGGAAGTCGTGGCGAAAGGCAAAGAAGCAGGAGCTGAAGGCGCTGCGGGTGCTGAACCGGCTAAGGCTGGAGCAGCCGCACCTGCCGGTGATGCCAAGGGTGGCGAGAAGAAAGAGGCTGCTGCGGCTCCGAAGGCCGACAAGAAAGAAGCTGAAAAGAAGAAGTAACGTTGCGTCTGCTCGTTGGACTGGGCAATCCAGGGAAAGCCTATGCCCAGACCCGCCACAATGTCGGTATGTGGGTCATCGAGCGGGCCGCCGCTCGATGGTCAACCCGCCTCTCACCGCGCGGTACCGCGCAGCGGGGTGCCGGGCGACTTGGAGGGGAATTGGTCGAGCTAGCCGGCCTGCTCGACTGGATGAATGTCAGTGGCCCTCCTCTGAAAGGCCTCCTTCGAGAATTCTCGCTCTCCCCCAACGAACTCATTGTGGTGCATGATGATTTGGATTTGGAACCTGGTCGACTCCGGATCAAACTTGCCGGTGGTCATGGAGGGCACAATGGGATCAAATCCATCATTGAAGCGCTCGGCACTCCACAATTCGTCCGATTGAAGATTGGCGTCGGCCGCCCTGCCCCGGGTCAGAATTCTGCCGATTATGTATTGGAGCAGGTGACTCAGGATGAGATGGCCATCATTGAACCTTGTCTGGAGCGGGCTGTCGATGCGCTCGAATGTCTGATCCATCGGGGGGCGGACGTGGCGATGAATCAGTTTAATGTCAGAGAGAAGGTCGCGGACGAAGGGGAGGGTACGACATAAATGGGTCTTTGTTGCGGCATGATCGGTTTGCCGAACGTCGGCAAGACGACAGTGTTTAATGCACTCACCGGCAGCGGCGCCTTGGCGGCCAATTATCCGTTTGCGACCGTCGATCCGAACACCGGCATCGCTCTGGTACCGGATCCTCGTCTCATCACGCTGACGGAGATCTTCACGTCGAAGAAAACTACCTACAGTACGTTGGAAGTGCGAGACATTGCCGGACTGGTTGAAGGGGCCAGCAAAGGTGAAGGTCTCGGCAATCAATTTCTTGGCCACATCCGAGAAGTCGATGCGTTGCTGCATGTGGTTCGTTGTTTTCAGGGAACCGATGTCGTCCATGTCAGCGGCGGCGTCGACCCGCTCCGTGATATCGGTGTCATCGAAACAGAACTCATGTTGGCCGATCTGGAGACGCTCGATCGGCGAAAGCAGAAAACCGAGAAGAAGGTGAGGGCCGGAGACAAAAAAGCTGCATTTGAAGTGGAGTTTCTCACCAAGCTCATCGGAGTGCTCGACAAGGGCGAGTGGTTGGGCAATCGGGAGTACACGGCGGAAGAGCGGGTAATTCTCAACGAATGCCAATTGCTCTCGGCAAAGCCTGTTCTGTTTATAGCCAACGTGTCCGAGGGAAAGAATGCCGACGAGGCCATGGTCCGGACCGTACGCGAGTTTGCGGCCAAGCGCGGGGCCCGTGTTGTGACGATCTGCGGGCAGTTCGAGGCGGAGCTCTCGTCATTGCCTGAAAGCGAACGAGCTGATTTTCTGAAAGAAATGGGACTGACTGAATCAGGGCTCGTCCGACTGACGCGCGAAGCCTATACCTTGCTGGACCTGATTACGTTCTTCACCGCCGGAGAAATTGAATCTCGCGCCTGGCCAATTTCTAAAGGTATGAAAGCGCCGCAGGCGGCCGGTAAGATCCATTCCGATATGGAACGAGGCTTCATCCGTGCTGAGGTCTATCACTACGACGACCTCTTGGCCTGTGGGTCGGAAGCGAAGGTGAAGGAGAAGGGATTGTTCCGGCTGGAAGGCAAAGACTACGTCATTAAAGAAGCGGATATTGTGTATTTTAGGTTCAACGTGTAACCGTCCCTGTTATTGATGGCACAAGAGCTCGTGCCCATCTTCTCCCCACCTAGTCCTTCGACAAACAGCCTGGGGTCCTAGAACGATCCTGGCTTCTTTCTTTATCCTGGCCTCTTCTAAGCGTCTCCCTCTGGACCGTGATCTTGGCGGGAACTTGTGAGGCTTCGCTTGTAGGCCTGGTACGGTAAACAAGATGCACCAGCATATGACTCAGTCCTTTACCAAGAGATGAGGACCCGAAGCGACCGCTGCTAGTTTCCCCATATGAAGGGTGGCCGGAATAGCGTGTTGACTTGACCGTTACCTCAATCTGGGCGATCCTCTTACTCGATGGTTGTTATTGTAAAGCTAAAGTGTGTTTCCTAAGTGGGAGCAATGGTCGACTGGCTGGCCGATTTCATTTCGCTTGAGTGGCTGGCCATTTATTGGGGAATCGGCTTGCTCTTTTTCGCACTGGAGTATTGGTGGCCCACCCGTCAAGTCCTGTATCGGCAGGTGTTCCTGCAGGATGTGGCGGCCTTTACGACCTACCAGATCTTCTTTGTTTTTGCCGCACAGGTGACGAATCGAATCCCGTTTCCCCACTACTCTCACTGGCGGTGGCAGGCGCTGCCATTCGCCTTTAAGCTGGTGATCTTCTTGCTCGTTCTGGATGCCTTGGCCTACTGGATGCATCGACTTTGGCATACACCATGGGTCTGGCCGATCCATCGCTGGCACCATGCACCAACGGAGCTGTACTGGCTGGCCGGTATCCGGGCGAGTTTTCCGCAAGTCGTTCTCGCCAGTATTCCGTATCTGCTGGCATTTCCGCTCCTCAAACCAGTGCCAGCGCTCTTTTTCCCGATCTATTCCTATATGTTGCTTCTGACTAATAACTGGATGCATATGAATGTAACCTGGCAATCGCGAAAGCTGGAGTGGCTCTTCGTCACGCCTCGTTATCATCGGGTGCATCACCTGAAAGAGATTGGAAGGGCCGGGGCGAATTTTGGGGTCCTATTTACCGTGTGGGATCGGCTGTTCGGCACCTATGCGGATCCCGAGCAGGTAGAATCAACGGGGCCGTACGGGATTCAGGAAACCCTCCATCCGGTCCGCATGGCCGTCGGGGTCTAACGGAGAGAAGCGAACGTAATCAGACGCGACGTGGCGTTGCGCGCAGTACTCATCGAGTTGAGAGCATTTCCTCCCCCTGTGTTTTCCACCTTTCAGGTTTGCAGTCCAGGAAGCTACTAGCTTGGCCGTTTATTCAAACGCCAAATATGTTCTGTCGCCGGGCACTTCCCCTTGAGTCCACCAGGGACTTCCACACGGGTCAGAGGCGTGAGGGTATAGCCATCGCTGTAACGGCGATGGAGTTCATCGGGGGTGACGGAAAATGGAGGTCCAGCTACGATGGTCTGATCGTACTCATAGCCGATGACGAGTTGGGGAGCTAAGGCTGTGATGGTTTTGAGATGCGCCGTGTATTGTGCTCGCATGGTCTCCGGAAGCGCAACCAATGCTGCTCGATCATAGACTGCATCGACCGGGCCGAGGATCTCGCGAGACAGGTCGAAGAGATCACCCACGAAGATGTCGATCTTCTCTCTGCGAAAGAGCTTGTGTTTCCCAACCGCTGATATGGTTGGCTCTATACCAAGCTCAGAAAAGAGCTGCGTGACAGCCAGTTCACTGAGTTCCACGCCGGCGACCGCATAGCCGCGAGACAGCAGCCAGCCGAGATCGAGCGACTTGCCACAGAGCGGCACAAACACACGCCCGCCCGGAGGCACGTTCAGGGAAGGAAAGTGTGTGATCAGCAGCGGGTTGACGTCGGGCTCATGCCATCCGGTCTGGTTTGTCTGCCATCGGTTATGCCAAAAACTTGCGTCCATGCGAATCGCTCAGTGAATAGACTGTCGTCGGCTGCCAGCGCCATCCTAATGGGCAGAGGCGGAGAGAGGCAAGGCAGAGGGGAGAGGAGTTGAGAAAGGCCATGCGTTCTGACTCCGTATGCTCCTCCTATTCTTTGGGCTTGCGTCGAATCTGCTCGGTCAACTCCTCATACACAGATCGACGGTGGCCGACGGCCATCAGGCGTATGACTCGTGTCTTCTGATGCACGGCATAGATGATGCGAAAGCGGCGAACGCGATACTTTCGTAACCCGTCGAGTTCCCGCTGGAGCGGTTCTCCACAATCGGGATCGGCGACAATGGCGCGAATGGCGGACTTGATCAGTTGTTTGAGGTCGGGATGGAGCGAGCGGATCACGTCTGCCACATGCGGGGGAATATCCGGACGGAACGGAGTCACGCAGAGCGCCGCTTCTTGACGGGCGTGAGGGGCTCGCCGAACACGTCTTCAAACGAAAGCCCTGTATGTTTCGTTTTATAAAAGGCCCGGCTCTCGGCAATCTGGCTCATAAGTCCGGGATCGCTCAGAACATCCAAGGTTTCTTTGAGGCGAGTGTATTCCTCGATATTCATCAGAATGGCAGCCGGACGGCCGTTCTTCGTGACGATGACTTCCTCCTCACGCTCCTGCACGCCCGCCACGAGTTCAGGCAGGCGGGTTTTGACCTCCGATAGAGATAATGTTTTTGCCATAATAGACCTCGTGTGAAAGTGACCAGAATTCTGGTCGTTAGCATACAGGGGAAGGTGGAGCGCCGTCAAATGAACGGGCCAGTGGCTGCTATGCGATGTGAGAGGAGGAGGGTGATTGCCAGGGTGCAAGCTGAGGAGAAAGAGGCGGGCTATCGAATCCCGGGAGACCAGGTTGGTGCTGAGTTCATCACACTGAGCTGAGGAGTGGGACGGATCGAAATGGCTCCTTGTATCTCTCGGCATACGGCATAATACATGCCGCGCATGAAGCATTGGGGCCTGACAGACCGTCGGTTCCATGGTCGTTCCCAGACCGAGTGTCAGCGTGGGTCGTCAGGCCTCTTCACCTGTAAAGCCCGAACAGTTGCGAGGGCCACAGAGCCTGTACTCGCAAGGCTGGGCACGACAGGAGGTTACCATGAGTCCTCTCGTCTTCGTCGGCATCGATGTCTCGCAGACGTGTTTGGATATTGCCATTCGTCCCGGCGTGTCGTTCTCGAAGAAAGTACCAGGGTCGGACCTTGCATTGTGCATTGTTGGCTTGTTCAACTTCATTGTG
Organism: Nitrospira sp.; assembly: GCA_015903995.1. Classification (GTDB taxonomy): domain Bacteria; phylum Nitrospirota; class Nitrospiria; order Nitrospirales; family Nitrospiraceae; genus Nitrospira_D. The sequence continues at coordinate 97,596 of JABMDK010000002.1, read as the reverse complement.
AAACCTGTTCCTCTCTGACGGTGAGTCGCGGGGTTATAAGCTGACCTGATAATGAGTGCTCCGCCCTCCTCCGATGGGGATGAGGATATGTTTCTTGGCCAGGTCTTGCAAATTGCGCGTGGCCGTGGTCTTCGACGCGTCCATGATGGTCATGTACTGCTTGGCACCCATGCTGCCCTCGAAGCCGTCTGGGCCCTCCCCCAGCATGTGCGAAGAATCTGCGTCTGCTGGTCCTTGAGTTGGTCTCAAACCCGGTTATGTCAATTAATCCGTTCATGAAAGGGTTAAAAAGGTTAAATATGAGCCGATTAGAGATGGAAATCGGCTCACTGGAAGAATGTACATGTATTCTTAGCGGTATCGATTTTCTTATCCTATTGAGCGAGTCGAGTCAGCAGGAGATTGCTGAATGGGCTTGCCTCTCATGGATTTTTCAAGGATGAAATATGGAATAAGCCCAATCCCATCACTCCAAGGACGAGGGTTTGATCGCAATAAGGAAGCTTTCTCCAGCGACACGATAACCCACTGGTCCTCCTGCCGTTTATTTGACAGCCGTTTCTTCCCTGTGTTACCGTCCACCGTTCTTTGTGCCATATAGGTACCCTACACCTCGCTCTCGACTGGTTCGGGGGCCTTTGTCCAGGAGGATCGCTGCATGGAGCTCTACGAGTCTCTGTTTATCATTCGTCCGTCCGTCTCCGATGAGGAAACGAAGACGCTCATCGACAAGATGAAAAGCGTCGCTGACAAGACCGGTGCCGAATTCATCAAAGCTGAGAATTTAGGAAAGAAAAAGCTCGCCTACGAAGTGCGTCGTGAGCGGAAGGGCACCTATGCCTATTTCTACTTTAAGGCTCCGAACAACACGGTCGGTGAGCTTGAACGTGCCTATCGATTGGAAGACAACATCATCAAGTTTTTGACGATCCATCACGAAAAACCCTTGGTGGAGCGGCGTCCAGTTGAAGCTACGACACAGGAGTCCGACGGTGGCCGGGTTTAACAAAGTTATCCTGATGGGGAACCTCACCCGGAATCCTGAGCTTCGGTATACGCCGAGCGGGACCCCGGTGGCGAGTTTCGGCTTGGCGGTGAGCCGTCGGTTTAAACAGGGCGATGATCTGAAGGAAGAGGTGTGTTTCGTCGATATTGTGGTATTCGGTAAGCAGGCGGAACATTGCGGCCAGTATCTGAGTAAAGGTAATGGGGCGATTGTCGAAGGTCGGTTGCAGCAGCGTCGTTGGGAAACGGAAGATGGGCAAAAGCGGAGTAAGCATGAAGTAGTCGCGCAGACAGTGACGTTCATGCCCAAGCGCCAAGACGGGGGTGCCGCTGCCGAACCTCCGATGCACGACGAACCTGGCTATGAGATTGGCGAAGAAGCTTAATGACGGGAGCATGAGGAGGCAGTCATGGATCGAAGCGACAACGAACGTGGCGGGGGGCGACTATTTCAGCGAAGGCGTCCCTGCAGATTTTGCCTGGAAAAGGCGCCGATTGATTTCAAGGACGCCGGGCTCCTTCGGAGTTTTTTGACGGAGCGTGGACGCATTGTTCCGCGCCGCATTTCGGGGAATTGCATGCGGCATCAGCGTGAACTGACGGTGGCGATCAAGCGGGCTCGGCATATCGCCATCATCAGCTTTGCCGAGGAGCGATAGCGAACGTGAGCGGCGATTTCGATGCATCGACGTGGGGTAGCGGAGCGCTGTTAGGGGTCACCATGGATGTGTTGACACCGAAAATTGCGGATATCACGGCGGAAGGGATTTCGCTGTCCGGGGATCTCACGGGTGAAGAGCTCGGACTCACCGATGCGGATGTGTCTATTCGAGGGCCTTTGGCGGTCGGGCTTGATCTTCGCGCGGTTGATCGCACGATCTGTGTGACTGGAGTCGTGGAAGGAACGGCAATCCGTCAATGTGTGCGCTGCCTCAAGGAGTTTGACGAGTCGATGGCCTTTTCCATCCATGTAGCCTATGAACGTGAAGTGAAGGTCGCGCCGACTGCCGCGAAGCGGATTGATCCACGGAAGAGAAAAGAGACACCGGCTCTTGAGGCCGAGCCTGAAGAACCGAATGATGATCTGTATTATTATGTGGGCGATCATCTGGAGCTGGCGCCGATGTTGCGGGAGCAATTGATTCTTGCTTCGCCGATGCACCCGCTGTGTTCCGACGAATGTCTCGGTCTCTGTCCCCGTTGTGGAAAAGATTTGAATGACGGCCCGTGTCGTTGTGGTGAGGAGCAGACAGGAAGCCCGTTTCAGGTGTTGCGGACGATGAAAGCAAAGTTGAGGGACCCCGGTAAGCACTGAAGGGTGGTCCGAATCGAACAGAAGAAGGAGTCATCATGCCCAATCCTAAACATAAACATTCACGGGCAAGACGCGACAAGCGTCGTACCCAAAAGCTGCGCATGACCCCGCCGGGGATGGCTGTGTGTCCACAGTGCCACGAGTTGAAGCTACCGCATTATACCTGTTTGAACTGCGGGACCTATAAGGGCAAGGCCGTCATTCAGGTCGAAGAGGCGTGAGCAGGTTGTCCAAATCGGTTCATGGCGCGAGTTTCCCAGCACGTCTGACGTGAGTCCAGGGGGCGACGCGTGTTCAGCCAGTCTTTCCAACACCATCCGTGAGTACCTCATCTCGCATGACGATCGCGCTCGACGCGGTGGGGGGAGATCATGGCCCCGCACCATGTGTCGAGGGTGCCCTTCAGGCTGTGAAAGAGTTTGACGTCGAGGTTATCCTCGTCGGCGACGAAACCATCCTGAAGCAGGAGTGTGCGCGTCAGTCCAGTTATGATTCGCGCCTGACCATTCGACATGCGTCCCAGATCGTCGAAATGCATGAGTCGCCGGCCGCCGTCGCGCGGAAGAAGCGAGACTCATCGATTTGGGTGGCGACCGAACTGGTCAAGAGCGGCCATGCCGATGCGGTCGTGAGCCCTGGGAATACCGGAGCAAGCATGGTGGCGTCGTTTTTCGTGTTAGGGCTGGCGAAAGGGGTGGAGCGGCCGGCGATTGCCACAAGCCTGCCGACGCTGGGCGGGGAAGCGATCATGCTTGATGTGGGGGCCAACGTCGACTGCACCGCCAAGCATCTTGAACAATTCGCTTTGATGGGCAATGAGTATGGGAAACATCTGCTCGGAAAACCGAATCCCCGTGTCGGTCTTCTGAGCATCGGCGAAGAAGACAGCAAGGGCAACGAAGTTACGAAAGAAGCGTTCAAGCTCCTCAAAGCCAGTTCGATGAATTTTGTGGGGAATGTCGAGGGGCGTGATGTGTATAGTGGCGTTGCCGATATCGTCGTCTGCGACGGGTTCATCGGAAACGTCGCGTTGAAGATCTCCGAAGGTGTGGCCGAGATGATCAAGAAATTGTTGCTCAGGGAGATCGCGGGCAGTTTCATCGGCCGCCTCGCGTATCCGCTGATGGCCAGGCCGTTGATGAATCTGAAACGGAAAACGGACTATGCAGAGTTCGGCGGTGCCCCATTGTTGGGCGTCAATGGGATCACGATGATTTGCCATGGCCGATCATCGGCGAAGGCCATTAAGAACGCGATTCGGCGAGCCAAAGGTATGGCGGAAGGCCGTGTGCACGAACTGATTCAACGGGACATTGAAGAAAGTCAGTCTCAGCCGTCAGTGGAAGAGAAGGTATGAAAGCCTGCATTGCGGGGATCGGTTCCTATGCGCCTGCCAGGGTGATGACGAATGCGGATCTTGAACGTATGGTGGCTACGTCTGATGAGTGGATTCGGGAACGAACCGGAATCCGAGAGCGGCGGATTGCAGCCGCGGGAGAGGCCTGCTCGGATTTGGCCGTTCAGGCCGGGAAACGGGCGTTGACTGCGGCGGGTCTAGCGGCAACCGATCTCGATATGATTTTGGTCGCCACCTGTACCGGTGATTATCCGCTCCCTGCGACGGCCTGTCTCGTCCAACATCAACTGGGCGCGACTAAAGCTGCAGCCTGCGATCTGTCGGCCGCCTGCTGCGGATTTGTCTACGCACTCTCGGTAGCCGATGCCTATGTTCGGACCGGGATGCGTCATGTTTTGGTGATCGGATCAGAGGTGATGTCTGCCATTACCGATTGGACCGATCGGAACACCTGCGTGCTGTTTGGGGATGGGGCTGGGGCGGTCGTCGTCAGTGCTCACGATGGAGAACGAGGAATCCTCTCGACTCACCTTCGCTCAGACGGGGCTCTCTGTGAGTTGATCATGGTGCCGGGGGGAGGCTCACGGACTCCACCGTCTGAAAAAGTGATCAGCGAGCGACTGCAGTACATCAAGATGAAAGGGAACGAGACGTTCAAAGTTGCCGTACGCACCTTGGAAGAGATCGCTCGCTCGACCTTGGCAGCGAATCATCTCCGCTTGGAAGATATTGATCTCTACGTGCCCCACCAGGCTAACATTCGGATTCTCAAGGCGGTGATGGAACGGCTCGGGCTTCCAATCGAAAAGGTCATGCTGAACGTGGATCGATATGGGAATACTTCAGCCGCCTCGATTCCGATCGCCCTCGATGAAGCGGTTCGTGAGGGGCGTATCAAGAATGGCTCGTTGGTGATGCTCGGGGCGTTCGGGGCAGGATTAACATGGGCCTCCGCGGTCATCCGATGGTAGAGAACGGCTAGGTTGTGATCCTGGACAATTCCGATATGGACATGTGCTGATTATGGGAAGGCGTTGGTCTGTGACAACTTTTCCCGTTGACTTTACACAGAATTTCGAAGATATCTAACGCCCCATGGCTCTAGGAATCGGGTTTGTTTTCCCTGGACAGGGTTCCCAGTCGGTCGGGATGGGGAAGGCGCTCTATGACGCGCACCCCTCATTGCAGACCGTCTATGATGAGGCTTCTGCGGTCTTGGGGTATGATGTCGCTGAGTTGTGCTTCACGGGACCTGCTGAGCGACTCAATCTCACTGAATTCACTCAGCCTGCCTTGCTTGTGAGTAGTGTGGCGGCGTGGAAACTGTTTGAGCCGGTCGGGATCAAGCCGGTTGCGGTGGCGGGGCATAGTTTGGGTGAGTATTCAGCGTTGGTTGCGGCAAGCGGGGTATCCTTTCATGATGCTGTCGGCCTGGTTCAGAAGCGGGGACGCTATATGTCCGAAGCCGTGGCTCCAGGAACCGGTCTCGTTGCGGCCTTGTTGGGATTGAATGCTGAGGTTGTCAAAGAAGTCTGCCGCATGGCGTCGTCGGTCGGGGTCGTCGCGGCGGCAAACTTCAACTCACCGGGGCAGGTGGTGATTGCCGGTGAGCGGGCGGCGGTGGAGCGGGCGATTGAGTTGGCCAAGGCACAAGGCTGTAAAAAGGCCATTCCCTTGCCGGTCAGTGTGCCGGTTCATACTCCGCTGATGCAGCAAGCGGCCGATCGATTAGCGAAGGATTTAGCCATGGTTCGGTGGTCGGACCTCAGCGCACCGCTTGTGAATAATGCAGAGGCGAAAGCAATCAGCCGGGCACAGGAGATTCAAGCGTCGTTGGTTCGTCAGTTACCTTCTTCCGTACTGTGGGAGGATACCGTGCAGAGGATGGGAAAGATGGGCGTCACGACGTTTGTAGAAATCGGTCCTGGTACAGTCTTGACTGGATTGATCAGGCGAATTCTACCTGAGGCGAAACTGCTGAATGTGAACGATCCGAAGTCGCTTGAAACCACGTTGCAAAGTTTGAAAGTATGAAAGTTGGTCCGAGGATGGTACCTTTATACATTCAAACCTTCCAACCTTCGCACGTTTTTCGGGGGTATTGATGTCACTACAAGGGAAAATAGCTATTGTCACCGGCGCTGCACAGGGAATCGGTCGGGCTATTGCCGAATGTCTTGCTCAAGCAGGGGCCGACATTGCCGTAGCGGATCTCGATCCCGGCCGCTCCGTCGAAACGGTCGCCTCCATCGAGAAGCTCGGGCGGAAGGCACTGAACATCAAGGTCAACGTGGCCGATGCCAATGAAACCAAGGCGATGGTCGAGCAAGTCATGAAGGCCTGGGGGAAGGTGGACATCCTCGTCAACAATGCCGGTATCACGCGGGATGGCTTGTTGTTACGGATGAAGGAAGAAGATTGGAATCTGGTGCTGCAGATCAATTTGAACGGGACGTTTAACTGCACGAAAGCGGTCTTGCAGCCGATGACCAAGCAACGGTATGGTCGTATCGTCAACATCGCCTCGATCGTTGGGGTCATTGGGAATGCAGGGCAGGCCAATTACTCCGCCTCGAAAGCGGCTGTCATCGGGTTTACGAAAACCGTCGGGCGGGAATATGCCAGCCGGAACGTCACGGTGAATGCAGTGGCACCTGGTTTCATCGATACGGCCATGACCCATGGCCTACCCGCTGATGTGAAAGATACGCTCTTGAAACAAATTCCCTTGGGGCGATTGGGTACGCCAGGGGATATTGCGGCGGCCGTGCGGTTTTTAGTGTCCGAGGATGCGGCCTACATCACCGGTCATGTCTTGCACGTGAACGGCGGGATGTTGATGGTATAAGCACGATCGAATCATTTGAATGTACGGCCGTCACAGATCCCCATGTGGCGTGCAGCGCGAGTCATACTGGGGAAGGAGGTAGTCATAGCGATGGCAACTGTTGATGAGCGAGTCAAGAAGATTATTGCGGAACAACTCGGGGTGGAAGAGGATGAGGTGACGCCGGAAGCCTCCTTCGTTGAGGATCTTGGCGCTGATTCGCTCGATACCGTCGAGCTCGTCATGGCGTTGGAGGAAGAGTTCTCGATCGAAATTCCCGATGAGGATGCGGAAAAGATTCTGACCGTTGGAAAGGCGCTGGACTACATCAAGGAAAAGTCCTAGGTATGTCGGCAGGAAGATTCGATCAGGGCACGCGGCGCGTGGTGGTGACCGGTCTTGGGCTCGTGACCCCGCTGGGTACGGGTGTCGAGAAGACCTGGAAGGCGATCTGCGCCGGTGAGTCCGGGATCGGACGGATCTCCAGATTCGACCCGACGGGATATGATGCCCAAATTGCGGGCGAGGTGAAGGATTTTGACCCTGCTCGGTTCATCGAAAAGAAAGAGATCAAGAAAATGGATACGTTCATCCACTACGCCGTGGGCGCTGCCCAGTTGGCGGTGGATGATGCCAGCCTCAAGGTCGCGCCGGAGGAGGCCACAAAAGTCGGCGTGTACATCGGTTCTGGGATCGGGGGGCTTGGATCGATCGAGCACTATCATGATGTAATCAAAACCAAGGGGCCGGGCCGGGTTTCACCGTTCTTTATTCCAATGACCATCATCAATTTGGCGTCCGGCCAGGTGGCGATCCGGATCGGAGCCAAGGGGCCCAATTCGTGTGCGGTGACGGCGTGCGCCACGGGCAATCATTGCATCGGGGATGCGTACCGCCTGATTCAACGAGGGGATGCCGATGTCATGGTGGCCGGCGGGGCCGAAGCGGCGGTTACTCCGCTGGGGGTGGCGGGATTCGCAGCAGCCAAGGCCTTGTCGTTCCGGAATGACGAACCGACGAAGGCGAGCCGTCCGTTCGACAAGGACCGCGATGGATTCGTGCTGGGTGAGGGCGCGGGGGTCGTGGTGATTGAGGAACTGGAACATGCTCGCCGGCGTGGGGTACGAATTTACGGCGAGATCATCGGGTATGGGATGAACAGCGATGCGTACCACATTACGGCGCCGCCTGAAGAGGGCGAGGGGGCCGTTCGTTGCATGGAACTCGCGCTCAAGGATGCCGGAATCGATCGCGCTCAGATCGGGTATATCAATGCGCACGGTACGTCGACGATGGCCGATGCCATTGAGACTCGAGCGATCAAACAGGTGTTCGGGGAGCAGGCGTTTCGAATTCCGGTCAGCTCGACCAAGTCTATGACAGGCCATCTCCTCGGCGCTGCCGGCGGGATCGAAGCGGTCTTCAGTGTTCTGGCACTGTTTCACGGCATGCTCCCTCCCACGATCAATCTCGATCATCCGGATCCTGCTTGTGATTTGGACTATGTTCCCAATAAGGCACGACCGGTCGCCATTAACACGGCGCTGTCGAACTCCTTTGGATTCGGGGGAGTGAACGCCTGTTTGATCTTCAGCAGGCTCGACCCGTAGTGCGCATGTCACGATGACGCCGGCTTCTCCTGCCGAATTTTCGCCAACCGTATCGAACTATCGATTCTCGAATCCGAGCTTCTTGATAGAGGCGTTGACCCATAAATCGTACGTGAACGAGCGTCGAGACTCCGGTTGCACGCATAACGAGCGGCTTGAGTTCTTGGGGGATGCCGTGTTGTCGCTGATCGTAAGCGATTATCTGACGAGACAATATCCCGAGTTCAGCGAAGGGACTCTCTCCAAGCTCAAAGCCAAGCTCGTGAGCGAAGCGCCGTTAGCGAATGTCGCGAGGCGGCTGGAGCTCGGCGCCAGGCTGAAACTTGGTCGAGGCGAAGAACGTTCGAATGGGCGGGATAAAGCCTCATTGCTGGCCGATGCGTTGGAGGCCGTGATCGCGGCGGTCTATCTTGATGGAGGATTTGAGGCGAGTCGAAACTTCACCATGGAAGCGATGACCCATGAACTGCGCCAAATCGAAGTCCTACAAGAACATCCCGGAGGAGATGATTATAAAACACGCTTCCAGGAATGGTGTCAAAAACGGTATGAATCGTTACCTCGGTATGTGATCGTGCGCGAAACTGGGCCGGATCACCACAAGGTATTCGAAGTGGAAGTACAGGTGAATGACAGCGTGTTTGGAATCGGTCGAGGGCTCAGCAAGAAGGAAGCGGAACAGGAGGCGGCACAACGGGCGCTGGAGCAGGCTGGGCGGTGATGTGCGAGTTCATGCTAAGATAACAAGACTTGGCATGTGATTAGGTATGGGAGGTCAGTGATGCTGAAGCAAGCAGGATGGCGAATGTTTATGGGAGTGGTGGTTGGGGTTGCCTTGTCCCTCTCAGGGGTGGCATCGGTCGTCGCTGCAGATAAGGCGGCGACTCCACAAGCTGAAACACTGAAAGGGCCGCGGGCGATCATCAAAACGAAGTTCGGCGATATCGAGATCAAGCTCTATCCGGATGTCGCGCCACGGCATGTAGAGAATTTTATCAAGCTGGCGAAATCTGGATTCTACAACGGGACGATTTTTCACCGCGTCATTCCTGGTTTCATGATCCAAGGCGGAGACCCCAATACAAAAGATTCACTTAAAAAGGATACCTATGGGCAGGGTGGTCCTGGCCATACGGTCAAGGCAGAGTTTAGCGATACCCCGCACAAACGTGGCATCGTTTCGATGGCCAGGGCAGCCGATCCGGATACGGCAGGCTCCCAGTTCTTCATCGTCGTCGAGGATTCACGATTCTTGGATCGCAAGTACTCCGTGTTTGGCGAAGTGACGAAGGGCATCGGTATAGCCGACAAGATCGTCAACTTGGCACGCGATGAGCGGGATAATCCGAAAGAACGTGTGGAAATGACGGTCACGGTTGTGGAGTAAGTTTAGGGGGCGAGTTGCCTTAGTTGCTCACGCACCGCGTATGCAAGATAACATCTGATTGAAGGGTAAGAGCGGTGCTCGGTGCATGCGGGCAGTTAAGGCAACTCGCCCTCCCTTATGGTGAGAAGAAGGGAAAGATTCGGAACGGGAGCTCAGTGGTGATGGTGCTCGCAGCCAGGACCGTGAGTATGCTGCTCCGGAACGGGCGGGGGCATGAGGGGTTGTCCTGGGACAAGGATGTGTCCCGGCTCGTGTTTTTTCTTGAGATGTGCGGCAACCTCCGGATGATGCGTTTTGACATAACCGATCAGCCCTCCCAGAAACCGGCTGGACTGAAAGTCATTCCCTGAAAATGCGGAGGCGAACCGGTCGATCCGATCAAGGATGGCTGGTGCATCCGATGAATCGGCGATCTGCTCGGGGTTCTGCTTTCTGAAAGTAGTGTACTCTTTCTGGAGGTGCTCGGCGAACACCGGCATGGGAGCTGCGGGAATATGCAGCGGGCTGAGTGTGCGACGGAGCGCCTGAAGCGCCGCAATGACCTCGGCGTCTTGCCCATCTCGGCGCCCCTCAAAATAGCTGAATGTGACGACTTCGATCAGGTTGAACAACGCGACGGCTTTTTGCCCTCCCGATTCATCGAGCTCTCGATAGAAATCCCGACGAACGGGCAAGAATTGCTCACTGAGCCGTTTTTGTTGATACTCGCCTCCGGTATCGAGGTAGGCACAGTCACTGGGGCAGGAAATCCTTGTCATGCGATGTTCTCCGCAGCAGAGGCTGCAGATCACTTCTCCGAGGGCAGGGCACGGGCGCTTACCCTTTCGGCTGTGACAATATGCACAGGCGCTCATTTCTTCGTTCCTTCCGGGCCGGGTTTGGGAGGTGGAGGAATGAATCCGTAGTCGGCCAGTGTCCGCTTTCCGTCCTTGGGCTTGGATCCTGACGGCGTTTCAAGCCCATTCATCTCGGCGGCATGCATGTAGTGGTAGGGCACCAGTATCAAGTTATTTGCGCGGTCAATGCCGATGTCTGCCGGGGCGGGCAGATATTCGGCGATCACTTGGAAGCGATGGTCTCGGGTCATGCGCCAAATCTTGCCTTTTGTAAAGTCGGACACATACATGTTGCCCCATTGATCGAAATCCACTCCGCTCAAGTTTTGGAAGCGACTGGTGAAAAATCCATTCGATTCGAGTTCACTCAGCTGTCCGTCGGGCGTGAGTTCAAGAATTTTTCCCTTCTCCCAGCTCACAGTGATGAGATGGTTGGTCTTTGGATGAATCGCGATTCCTGCAGGGCCAGCGAGCCGATCATCGTGAATCAACAGGTCAACCCGATGGTTATCCGACGGGGTGATGCGGTAAATCGAATTCGCGGTCTGGTCTGAGGCGTAGAGCAGACCGGTCGGTGACGCCGCGACATCGGTCAGCGAGACCTGCCCATAGGTCTGAGACGGAAACGAGACTGTGGTCAAAAGTTTTCCTGTCGTTTTGTCGAAGCCTTTCAGCTGATCAAGATCGGCAATGTAGAGCATCGACCCAATCAAGGCCATTCCCTTCGGGGCGTGCAGAAGCACATCCGAGACACCGCCTTGGATAAACTTCAGATTGGTGATCTTACCTTCCGTATCGAGTTTGGTGATGAAGCCGTTGTTGTCTCTCGCGTCCGGCTCGCCGTTGATGTTGGAAATGAAATAGTCTTTCCCTGCCGGGTCGCCGACGAAGCTATTCGGTGATTCCAACCCGGTGATTTGCGCGGCTTCGCTGTGAGCCGTGACGGCTAGAGTGAGAACGGTAACCAATGATACGTACCGATAGAATGTGACGAACAAAGGCGGGTTGTCCAGGTTGTGAGCCGTGATGATCGTACCGGAGGAGTCAAGAGTGTGTCAAGGAAGAGCTCCGGATAGGGAAGGCAAGGAGGGGCGATAGCAAAGCGTTGACTTGCATAAAATTCCCCTGCTAAGTTGCGCTGATTCAGCTGGCAGAATAGTCATGAGGGAGGGGATCGTGGCCGCACAATTGATTGATGGAAAAGCGCTCGCGCAGCAAGTACGTGATCGTTTGGCAAAAGAATCGGCGGAACTGTTCGCCAAAAAATCGATGAAACCTGGTCTTGCGACCATTTTGGTGGGCGACGATCCGGCCTCTCACGTGTATGTTCGAAACAAACAAAAGGCCTGCGAATTGGCGGGAATCTACGTTGACGATTACAAACTTCCGGCGAACACGACGCAGGCCGAGTTGTTGGCGTTGATCGATAAGAAGAATACTGACCCCAAAATCCATGGAATTCTGGTTCAGCTCCCGCTGCCCAAACATATCGACAGCAAGGTCATTTTGGAGGCCGTCTCGCCCCTCAAGGATGCCGATGGGTTTCATCCCTACAACTTCGGCCGGTTGGTGGAAGGCCATCCGGTATTCGAAGCCTGTACTCCGAAAGGCGTCATCAAGATGATTGAATCCGCAGGGGTTATGATCGAGGGGAAACGGGCCGTCGTGCTGGGTCGGAGCAATATTGTCGGGAAGCCGCTGGCGCTGATGCTGCTCCAGAGGAATGCGACGGTCACGATATGCCATTCAAAAACCCGCGATCTTCCTGCCGTGTGTCGTGAGGCGGAGTTGCTGCTTGTGGCGATTGGAAAGGCGAAGTTTGTGACGGCGGACATGGTGCGCGAAGGCGCGGTCGTCATTGATGTGGGAACCAACAAGACACCCGAGGGGAAGCTGTGCGGGGACGTCGATTTTGAACCCGTCAGCCAGAAGGCCGGCTGGATCAGCCCTGTTCCCGGTGGAGTCGGTCCGATGACCATCGCGATGCTGCTTGAAAATACGGTGGAGTCCGCCAAGAGAGCAGCAGGATTAATATAAGGGGGCATCTTTATGAGTCGAGAGCCACAGCGCCTGATCGATGTCCTCAACCGAGGGACGTTTGCGGTGACGGTTGAGTATAATCCCCCGAAAGGTACGAACATCTCGTCTGTTTTGGAAAATGCCAAACAACTGCTGGGACGTGTCCATGGAGTGAACGTCACCGACAATACCGCCGCCGTGGTTCGTGCCGGCTCACTCCCTGTTTGTCGCTTGCTGTATGAGTTGGGGCACGACCCTGTGATGCAGTTGACCTGTCGGGATCGCAATCGGATCGCCATGCAGTCGGATCTGATGGGCGCGCACATGCTGGGGATTCGAAATATTCTATGTCTGACGGGTGATTATCCGACGGTCGGTGATCATAAAGAGGCCAAGCCGGTGTACGACCTTGATTCCGTGCAGGTGATGCAGCTCGTCCAGGGATTGAATAACGGCAAGGACATGGTCGGCAATAAACTCGACGGCTCCACCGCGTTCACCATCGGCGCGGCCGTCACGCCGGAGGCCGATCTGGTCGGGCCGGTGCTGGCGAAGTTCGAAGTGAAAGTGAAGGCCGGCGCTCAGTTCTTTCAGACTCAGGCGGTCTATCATCCCGATGTGTTCACCAGTTTCATGAAACAGGTGCGGCCGTTCAAGGTGAAGGTCTTGGCGGGTATCCTGTTGCTGCGGAATGCGAAGATGGCGGAATTCATGAACGCCAACATTCCCGGCATGTCGGTCCCGAACGAGATGATCGACGAGCTCAAGGCTGCCGGGGAGAAGGCTGAAGACGTCGGAGTCGATATCGCCGTACGGACGATCAAGGCGGTTCGACCGCACTGCGACGGCGTGCATATCATGGCGATCAAAGCGACGCATCGGTTGGCCGAGATCATCACCAAAGCGGAATTGCACTGATGACGATTCTCGATTTTCAACAGTTGAAACGAGATAGGAAGAAACTTGCCGTCGTGACGGCCTATGACGCGCTGTTCGCGCGTATTGTCGAGCAGGCAGGGATTCGGGTGATCTTGGTAGGGGATTCGCTCGGTATGGTCGTCCAGGGAAAACCCAACACGCTGACGGTGACCATGGAGGACATGCTGTATCACACCAAACTGGTCGCCGGTGCGGTGCAACGAGCGCTGGTGATTGCGGATATGCCGTTCATGTCCTATCAGACCAGTACAGAGGAGGCCCTCCGCAATGCGGGCCGATTGCTGCAAGCCGGTGCCGCTGCCGTGAAGCTGGAGGGGGGTGCCGTGATGGCAGATCGCATCAATGCCATGACGAGCGTTGGGATTCCTGTCATGGGCCACCTGGGTATGACACCGCAATCAGTCAATGCGTTGGGCGGCTACAAGGTCCAAGGCAAAGCCGAGGATCAAGCCTCCAGGTTGCTTCAAGATGCAAAGGCCATCGAAGCTGCCGGAGCCTTCGCACTTGTATTGGAAGCAATTCCCGCTGATTTGGCCAGGAAGATCACTCAAGCCCTTTCAATCTCCACGATCGGAATAGGGGGAGGGCCTTACTGCGATGGCCAGGTGCTTGTGCTCTATGATCTCCTTGGACTTTTTGATGCGTTCATCCCGAAATTCGTGAAGACCTACGCTCACCTGAAAGCCGACACCCTCCAAGCTCTGAGTCGTTACAAAGAAGAAGTGGAACAGGGAACGTTCCCGAGTGATTCTGAAAGCTACCACTAGGCTTTTTCCGTATCCTGCTAAATGCTCCTTGGGCGCTGATCTAATCTAAGAAGCGGAAGATGCGGATATTGACCGACGCAGTATGTGTGCAATGCGGTTAGTATGTGCATAATGTCGATCCCCATATATGCAGAGGGAACATTCTGCAATCGGATGATTCCGGCGTGAACCAGTCTTTGGGCAGCGGCATCGTGTCCCATGAATCGTTTGAGATTAGCCGCAGCAAGTTGAATCAGAGATTGGAAGAAGTTGCCTTGCACTGAGTCGCGCCCTGCGGCATGCCATAATCCTTCAAAGATTTCATGGGACTCCCACCAATACCCGAAGTTGTAAAGGTCAATTCCATAGCGATAGTCATCTGATCTCTCCCATTGGGCTGCCGGGAAGAGCTCTGGCCTCGGCTCTGGTTGACCATGGGAATGGCCACGAGGATTCCGCCGTGGATGTGGTGTCTGTCCCGGAATGTACCGATAGGAGGGGAATGGGTGCGGGGAATAACGAGGCCAAGTGGGATCGAGAGGCGTCGGCTCAGTCACCACGACACTCAATTGTGGTACAGGGGACTTGATACAGGGTTCGGTCCTCCAACCGGAGTGCCGTCAGCTTCCGCCCCCAGACGCAGCCACTATCAATGGCGAGGAGCTGCTTTTCACAATGGACTCCCAGTGCGGCCCAATGTCCGCAGACAACGATGGCGTCGTGATGCTGTCGAGGTTCAACCTTGAACCAAGGGAGATAACCGGCAGGGATCCGTTCAGGCGGACCGCTAAAAGAAGATTCCATCAGTCCATCCGGTGAACAGGCTCGAAGTTGTGTCAAAACCTTGATCACAGTTGCAAGCCGAGTGGGGCCGGTCAGATCTGAAGACCATTGCAGGTGTCTGCTGGGATACAAGGCTCGCAGGATGTCCCGATAAGCAGGACTCTGCAAGTCCGCTTCGACTTCGCGGGCCAGTCTCTCTGCCTGATCAAGGGACCATTGAGGCAGCAAGCCTGCGTGAACAAGCACAAAAGGATCCTCACGATACAGGAGGCGTTGTCGGCGCAACCACGCCAGGAGTTCATCGCGATCTGGTGCGGTCAGAATCTCCCGCAGCGTGTCTTCTGGGCGTACCATAGCCATACCCTCGGTTACGGCA
>JABMDK010000002.1:71164-82296 GCA_015903995.1 Nitrospira sp. | reverse complement strand
AGTGGTATGACCAACCGAGGTGCCGTGCTGAAAATGGCTCCTCTCGGCAAGAAGTTCGAGAAGATGGATATGCTGCAGATGGCCAAGGTCGCGGGTTGTGCGTATGTGGCGACCGTCGTGCCGAATAATCCGCGCCGTGTCGAAAGCGTCATTAAGAAAGCGGTGTTGATCGCGCGTGAAGTCGGGTCGACGTATATTCAGGCCTACACCTCCTGCAACATTGAGTACGCCATTCCGACCGACAAGGTCATGGAAGATGCAAAGACGGTCGAGAATGACCGGTATCAGTTCACGGAGTATGTCAGCGAAGAGGCCAAACAGTACCTCGCCGAGCGCTATGGCTATAAGGAGTTTCTCCCTAAGCCGGCTGCTGCGATTCCTAATAAGGCCTAAGCGACCGAAGGAGATTCACGATGGCAAAACGCTTCAACATTCGAATGGCAGGTGTCGGAGGGCAGGGTGTCGTGACGGGGTCGCACATTCTGAGCACGGCCGTCATCAATGCCGGAGGCGAAAGTACGATCGTACCGTTTTATGGTTCTGAGAAACGGATGGCACCGGTCGAAAGCTATGTCCGTGTATCGGACGAGCCGATTTATGAGATCGGTGAAATCACGTTTCCGCACATCATCATTATTTTCCATCCTCAAGTCATCACCCACGGTAAATCGTACACGATGCCGTTCTACTTCGGCTTAAAAGAAGATGGAATTGCATTGATCAACAACGATGGACCGATGAATCTCCATCGTGATCAGGCGGCTGAGCTGAAAGAACGTCGCGCAAAACTCTATTACTTTCCAGCGACGAAGATCTCCTTGGAAGTCGCAGGGATGGACCTTGCCACCAACATGGCGCTGATGGGCTGTATCGGTGCGATTACGGGTCTTACGAGTATGGCGGGGTTGGATCAGGCCGTGAAAGATCGGTTCCTCGGAAAAGGTTTCGTGGTATCCGGAGGTACGGCTGCGCTCGATAGTGTCGTTGAGCGGAAGTTCAAGAAAAAACAGGAGCTGATCGAGAAGAACGTTGCCGTCATGCGGGCCGGATGGAACTATGCTGTCGATCACGGTTGGGCGGCGCCCGAGGTCAAACGCGCGGAAGAGCCAGTGGCAACAGCCGCTGCTACCGCGTAGCTGAGCCACAAAGGAGTCTTCATGTACCTTGTAGCCGATATCAATATTGAAATCTGTGCTGCGAAAAGTTGCAAGCTTTGCACGCAGTATTGTCCGGAAGCCAATACCATTCTCTACAGCGAGGAGATGGGTAAAGAGCAGGGGTTCAAGTATGGGTCCGCCTATGTCGCGGTGGACCGTTGTAAGGGCTGTGCACAGTGTGTGTGGGTGTGTGACAACATGGCGAAGAACAATGCCATCAAGATGATCATGATCGATCAATTGCCGAAGGCGGCGTTGACGGACAATATTACGTACGGAGACAAGAGCACCACAGCAGTTTTGGCGAGCCCTGTTGTTGGGTAAGGAAAGGGAACCAGGCGTGGCAATTACACAAGATACCAGAGAGCGAATCATCGTGCCGGGTCCGGCGGGGTTCCATCCGCCGTCTGCGGCCCAGTTAGGTGTCGCCCTGCCGGATCCTGGGCAGGGATTGTACTATGGCCTCCTTGAACCGAACGAGGAGATTGTCATTGAAGAGATGGCTCGCAAAATGCTGACGAGCCCGAATGCAACGATTTTCCCAGGCCCCCTGCTTTTGTGGGCGTGGAACGATCACGCAGTCGAAAAGGCCAAGGCTACGCTCGAGATTGCGGCGCAAATTCCGGAAGTCATGATCATCCCGATGCCGGATTATCGGCCGAAGTATCCGAAGATCGACCCTGAAGAAGTCATCAACCCCAATCACCCGAATCTGACGATCTGGGGCAATAAGATCGAAGCCTGCATTTTTATCGGTGTGCATTGTCACTATGCGAATCTCACCTTGAAGATGATCAGGGCGGGAACCAATTGCTGCACCATGGCGATCTGTGCGGAGCAGGGGCACGAGGATGCGATGCTCACGATTCGAGACTCCGATACGCTCAAGATCAAGCGTGTCGCACAGATTTTCAAGCGTGTCCGTGAGGAGTTGGGGATCAAGCTGCCGGAGAACGGTGAGAATGTGCGTTTTACCGGCACACAGTCAAAGGTGCATGGCGGTAAGACCCACACCAATCCGATGGCGTTTGCTCCGACTCCTGGTGGGACGGGGAGCGCGGCGATGTTCGGTCATTCTGCCGAGCACATGAAGCGGGAAGGATAAGGCCGGGCGGCAACGCTCGAACTAGCCAAGAGGTGCAATTATGAGCGAGACTGAAGTCAAGACGAATCCGCAAGGCGATCCGATTACCAGTGTGGCGCCGCCGCCAAGCGCATCCAAGAAAGATCCGCATGGAGAAGCGAAAAGACAGCGCGTGGTGACGCCTGAGTATATGTTTCACGAGGCGCCGAGGACAAAAGAATTCATCACCGGCAGCGAGGCTGCTAAAGAAGCAATTCGTCGTTCGAACGTCGATTTGGCTATCGCCTATCCGATCACGCCGCAGAGTGAAACCATGCAGCTCGTCGGTGTGCTCTACGGCGAAGGCTATGTGAAAGAATATTATCGCGGCGAGGAAGAAGTCGGTGTGATGGCAGCCATCGCCGGGGGCTCACGCGCGGGTGTCCGTTGTTACACCGCGACGGCCGGTCCCGGCACGTTGCGTGGCCTTGAAGGTATCGCCTCCTGGCCTGGCCATCGTCTTCCGGTCGTAGCCATGTTTACTTGTCGTGTCGTCAATGCTCCGCTGGCCATTCAGCCGGATAACATTGAGGTCTCCTATCTGCTCAACTGCGGCATGATTGTGTTCCATGCTGAAAACCAGCAAGACATGTTTGACTTCACGATGGCTGGTTTCACGATCAGCGAAAAGAATGACGTCACGTTGCCGGTCGGGGTCTGCTGCGATGGGTTCTTCGTCACCCATGCCCGCGGGTATGTACGTATGCAGGATCGCGGTATTAAGCTTCCGCCGCGTGAAGCATGGCGCGGAGCCGTTCCCGTGCTCGACGCAGAAAATCCTCCCGCGCGTCTCTCTCGAGACGCCCCGGTACAGAAGTCGAACTTTATGGCGTACAACATTCACGCCGTGTGGCAACAGGAAGTCTGGGCGGCGGTCGAACGGTCGCGCAAATATATCGATCGATATATGGGCGGATTACTGACTGCGGAGAACGTCGAGGACGCCGAAGTGATCATCATCGCATCCGGCAGCGCTGCTGCGCAGTCGCGCGAAGCGGTTCGTCTTTGTAAGGAAAAGGGCATGAAGGTCGGACTAATCAAGGTCCGTTCTCTTCGCCCGTTCCCGACCAAGGAGCTCCGCCAGTTGTGCGGCAAGGCTAAGCTGATCGTGGTTCCGGAATTCAATTACGTCGGCTGGCTGGCCAAGGAAGTGGCCACCGCTATCTATGGATTCTCCAACGCAAAAATTATCGGTGGCCCCCGCGTATACGGTGGTCAATCGATGCCGGTAGAGTTGATCGTGGACGAAGTCGAATCCGGTGTGAGTGGTAAGAAGTCTACGAACGTTGCAATGTCGCAGATCATGGGCGGCGTCAATCCTGACGAAGTCGCTCACTTCATGCGAAGCATCTAACTGCGGTCTGATTTTAAGACACAAAGAGCCTGTCCGGTGAACCGGACAGGCTCTTTTGTTATTGATCTGCCGCGTTATTCGTAAAACGTATCTCGTCAGCATTCAAGGAAAGACGCTTCACGAAATACGAGCGACGTTGTTACCCCTGAATCTCGTCTTCGATCATCTCCTCGCTGTTCGGCATCCCATAGGCCACATACTTCGCATAGGACAGATAGATTCCCGCACTATCCGTCATGGCCTTTGAGCCGGCGGTCAATCGAATAACCTTATCTGAACCGGGTGGCTCGACGTTTTGCAACATCGTGACATGGTCGTGCAACAGTCGGATATAGCGCTCCACCGCTGATTCAACCTCTTTATAGGCTTTGAGGATATCATCCGTCATAGTTGTCCTCCCTAATAAGCTGAGCATACACTAGGGTCATGCGAAGCCACAATGTCACCGTCACGTCTCTAGTGTTAACAGCGATTGAGAAATTGGCAAAAAATGAAGGAATTTCAGGAGAGTGTCTCTCGCAAGCGGTTCTAGAGCTATCAAGGCTCTTTACAAAAGGCCGAAGTACGCTGAGCGGCTCCTATCTGGAATCTCCAACCCTTGCCGCTGCCTATCTCACCTATTTCTTGCCGGTGAACCTATCAAAGATCCAAGTGCTTCTCGATGAGATGCCCGACGAGCCGGCTCACGACACATTCTCAGTGCTGGATCTTGGGTGCGGACCTGGTACTGGGGCGCTCGCGGTTCTCGACTGGTGGTCGCAGCGCTCTACCGACTCTGCACTCTCTGTTGTGGCTGTAGATCGCTCACCGACGGCCTTGTGCCAAACCGAGCAACTCTGGATGCAATATTGCCGAACAGCCGAGATGACGGGTGCGAGTCTTCGGACTTGCGAAGCAAGCCTGGAACGGGATGAGTGGTCAAAAGACGTCGGACCAAGAGCGCCCTTCGACCTGATCATCCTCGCCAACTGCTTGAACGAGCTCCATGCAGATGCGACAGATCCGATCGCGATGCGAAGTTGCCTCGTGACGCAGCTGTTAGAGCTTCTTGCACCCATGGGCACGATGATGATTGTGGAACCGGCCTTAAGAGAAACCTCCCGAGCGCTGCACCAGGTGCGTGATCGATTACTTCAAGAAAAGCGCTGTACTGTCTATAGTCCCTGTCTCCATGAGCAGAACTGTCCGGCATTAGTGAAGCCAGACGATTGGTGCCACGAGGAGAGGGCTTGGGAACGGCCGGAAATGATCGAAGAGATTGATAAAGCAGTGGGGTTCATCAAAGATGCCTTGAAGTTTTCGTATCTGCTGCTGCGAAAAGACGGGAAGACTATCGTCGACCGACGGCCGAATGTCTATCGAGTGGTGAGCGAACTGCGGGAGCTAAAAGGCGAAAAGCGAGCCTGGCTCTGCAACGAGACTGGACGGTCTGAAATCGGGCGACAAGATCGTCTAGTTTCGCCTCAGAATGCGGCGTTTGATAATTGGCACCGCGGTGCGATCGTGCAGATTGAAAAGGTTGTTCACAAAGAACGAAGAGGAAAGGTGTCGGCGTTGGGACGAATCGAGCATGATGCCGGAGTGACGATTGTACGGTCAACTTGATGAAGATAGAAGCAGTGCCACATTATGCGTCTGTAGGATGGAGTGATGGTGAGTTGACAGACAGACCAACTAGACGCAAAATTGTGTCTCACTAGAAGCGCAGTCCAGGCATACGATGTTGGTCTGTCTACGTAATGGTCCCGGCTGGCTAGGTAAGGGTCTGAAGACTCGCAAGGAGACGCTATTCCATGATCTCAAGGATTGCGAGCAGTAACAGCACCGGGACAGGTGACAATCGCTGATGCATGACGGGATCTGCAAAGCCCCAGGTGTTGCCATACGGTATCTGTTGATGGCTGTGATGTTGGTCCCCTTGGTGGCCGGATGCTCAACGATAGGCCGCACGAGTGACGCGGTCGCAAAATCGAACCTCCTTCAATCCAACCGCGTCTCAATCGAAGAGCTTGATCATCTCACTAAAGGGTTTGCAGACCGCTATTCCATGGTGGTCGGCTCGGCAGTGGACTTGATCAAGCGAAACAACAGTGACGCGACCGGACGGAGGATTGCGCATCGAATCAAGCTTGATGGTGTGCTTGCCATCAACGATATCGTCTCCGGTGATGACCCCTATTCGGAAGTGCTGGATTTGACCGTTGCGGTCACCCTCCAAAGCATCGTGTGGATTGACGAAAATCGGGCGAACTCCACATTCGGCGATCGCGCTCCGATGTTGATCGATGCCCTTCATACGATGCGGCGTGAGGCCTGGGCCTTGGCAGCCAGAGTCATGATGCAGGATCAGCTTGAGCTGCTGGATTTGCTGATCCTTGAGTGGCGGCGTGATCATCGTGATGTGGAACAGGTTGCCTTCGTCAAATTCAATGACTTCGCGGGGACTCGAGCGGCGTCTTTACTGGTCGATCTTCAGTCTGGTGGTGGGATGCTCGCACCGCTTCGTGAGACGAACGTCGAGTTGCGTGAAACACGGCGATTAGCTGAACGTGCATTCTGGTATGGCAAGCGTGGGCCGAGTATCGCCGGCATTGAAGCGGAAGCGGCGACCAACGAGATTCTTGCTGCGCCAGAGATCGGCAGGTTGTTGACCATAATTGAGGAATTCAGCAAAACAGCTGCTCGGATGGGAGAGATGGTAGAGTCGCTGCCTCAGGCGGTCGCTCACGAGCGGCATCAGATCTTTCAAGAACTGGATCAACGGCAGAAGCATGTCATCGAAGTGCTGGGTCAGGCCAGCACGCTCACAGACCAGGGATCAATACTGGCTCAGGATGCCACGCGCCTGGCCACGGCACTTCAACAGACCCTGCTTTCTCTCGACCAGACGTTGAAAGGGGCAGACGCCGTGGCATCCAAATACTATGTACCCGGGCAATCTTCTTCGGAGACATCTGGCAAGCCCTTTGATATCAAAGATTATCAAGCGGCATTAGACAAGACGCAGGAAATTATCGCCGGGTTGAATCAGCTGGCCCACAATGCCTCTGCCACCACGGGACTGACTGCTGTGGCAGACCAGCGGGTCGATCACATTTTTAACAATGTGTACATCACGATTGGACTCGTGCTGTTGGCCGCCCTGTTGTATCGGGTGATTGCTCGATATCTGTTGCAAGTGTGAATGAGAGAGGATCTTGGCTGTGCCCTATATGGCGGGTTCTGTCTCCATCATCATGCTCCTAACCTCGACCCTCGTCGTGCAGGCTCAAGACCTGCCGACGAATCAACCACAGTCGGCCAGATCGATGGTGCTGGACGAAAAAACCATATTCGAAGTTACGGCACCGCTGAGTCAGTATGAGGAACAGTCCAAACTTTTCGGTACCCTCCGCAGTCAGGGCAGCGCCAGCACCACGATTCTCGTCAATCGATGGGCGGAAGAGTTCACAAAACTTTATCCCGAGGTCCGCACACAGATCGTCGGCGGTGGAATTGTTGACGGGTTGACCGAGCTCTTGGAAGGCAAGGTTGATCTTGTCCCGATGTCACGACCTCTTTCGGAGGCTGAGCGGGCGGCCTTTCAAGGTCGATTCGGATATCAACCGGTTGAAGTGCCGGTCGCCTATGATGCAGTCGCCGTGTATGTCAATCTTGGTAATCCACTGACCGACATTTCGATGTCTACTCTTCAGGCAGTTTTTGCGAGACATGTTGCGACTCCATCCACAATTCCGGAAACTTGGATGGATCTTGGCGTGCGTGGTCAGCTCAGCAAAAAGTTGATTGCGCGCTATGCTCTCAGCCAGAGCCACGGCACGCATGCCTTGTTTCGCGAGCAAGTCCTCGCCGGTGAGGACTATCGCTTTGACGTTACGTTCGAACGGGTACCCGGTGGGTTGCTGAACAGTCTCGCTGCCGATCCAGCCTCCATCGGCTTTGCGAGCGTGATGTTTGCAAATGATGCCGTGCGGTTTCTCCCAATTCGCATCGATGGAAAAACAGTGTCCTATCCGACCTATGAGCAAGTTCTGAACCGACGCTATCCTCTCGCTCGTCAGTTGACCCTGGTAATGAATAAGCCTCCAGGCAAACTGCTGTCAGCTCTCACGCGTGAATTCATCCGCTTTGCCCTGAGTCGAAGTGGTCAACGCATTATCTCTCTCGGGGGGAACTATCCAATCACCCGGCAGATGCAAACCAGCTCGCTCGAACTCATTAAGGACTGATAGAAGAGCGGCCATGGACGGTGCTCGATTCAGCTGAGACATCATGATGACAGGCAGTCTCAGCGTATAGGCTTCCCCTCCAGCGAGACAGTGGCACAGGAGGATTTCTGGCTTCTGGCGTTGGATGGCCAGTCTCGCTGGTCGATTGACTTAATCCAATCGCTTACGGCTGGGTAAGTTTAATCCGCTTCCGGCTCTGAGCTGCCGTGCTGGTGGGAGACTTTGTCTTCCTCGAACAGCTCGGCCATTTCTTCGGCGATCATATCGCCGTCATCCTGAATGGCGATGAGAGGGATTTCTTTTCTCACCTTGGGTTTTTCTTCCGGCAAAGATTGGTCTGGCTGTTTAGGATTGTCGCTCATAGTTTCAGTATACACCAGCGGGGAGCGCTGTGGCTGACTTATTCAAATGCTTCCAGTGACGATTTCTCCGGGAACTGTCGCTTGCAGCCCTTGCAGGTCACGAAGTAGATCGCTTCTCGGACGGACAAGGTGGCGCGGAAGTCGAGGTCGACTCCACGATGATTGCAGGCCGTGCAGGAAATCTCTTTCAAGCGAAAGGGCACGTCCGGCTGTGTCCGGAGATAAAACTCCATATCGGTATGAACCGGGAAGGTGTAGAAGCATTTCTTGCAGATGCCCCGCCAGTCACCGTCCGCTCCCATGAACCGCTCGTCAATGGCAAAGCTGGATTGTTTGCAGATGGCGCATTGGACGGTATTCAGGCGACGTTCTACTTCCTGTTGAGTGATGGTGATCATATGGACGAAGAATTCCGTTCTCCAACTGACGAGATCGAGTATAGCGGGCGAGGAAATAGAATCGCAACCACCACACGACGGAGCCATGAGAAACTTGACGTCCATCAGAGTCGCGTTATACTGAAACCGCCATGCACCTGATTACAGACTCTCTGTTGGTGGGGGGTATCGATGATGCGGAGGGGCCTTCCGAGCTCATCGGTGCACTCCTCCTCGTGGCAGAAGAGGTTTCCATCACACCGGCTGCCGGGGTCGACTATCATCGAATCCCGTTTCGGGAGTTTGCCAAGGCCGATCCGATGAAGTTGAGGGAAGCGGTTCAATGGCTTGAGTCTCGTGCCGGAAAAGGGCGGACGCTGGTCTGTTGTCGCGCGGGAATGGGCCGCTCCGTGTCCGTGGTCATGGCCTATCTCTGTTGCGTGGAAGGCCGGACCTACGATGAGGTGTTGAAGTTGGTCATGGCCCGGCGGCCTGGCGCCATGCCGCTGGCGAACCTTCAAGTGGCCATTGAACAGGTGCGCCAACTCCGCCGCGCCGCGTAATCCCATTATTATCGGTCTTTTGTTCTGATCCGTATCTTCATCCCCCAACCGTCTTGCCTTTCCTTCAATCCTCATGGCGTAATGCGGTTCCCTTCATCACGTAACCTGGTCGGGGTATGCCGGAGCTTCCAGAAGCAGAAGTCGTTGTTCGACAAATCCGTTCTCGCCTCCTTGGAGCACAAGTGACCGATGTGTGGGTCGGACGTGCGGATATTGTCCGAGAAGGGTACACCAGCCTAGCTTGGTATCGAAACGCCACGCTGCGGTCGGTTGAGCGATTCGGCAAGAGTGTTGCCCTTGGATTTCTGAAAGACAAGGTCTGTCGCTATGTCGTGGCCGAGCTCGGAATGACAGGACTCCTCCTGTTCCGGTCCGCACAGGTGAAACATCCACAACATGTCCATGTGAAACTGGTGTAGGAAAACAAAGAGCCCGTCAGGGTCCAATCCTGACGGGCTGTTTCATTTTTCGGTCTATCTCGTCTTCTTGTCTATCTGGTCGACTGGACAGACTAGAGAAACCAGATAGACCAAACAGACCGTTCGCTACCCCTGGATCTCGTCTTCGATCATTTCCTCGCTGTTCGGCATCCCATAGGCCACGTACTTCGCATAGGATAGGTAGATCGATGCGCTGTCGGTCATGGCCTTGGAGCCAGCGGTCAGTCGGACGACTTTGTCGGAGCCAGGCGGTTCCACGTTCTGCAACATGGTGACATGGTCGTGCAGCAGTGTGATGTAGCGTTCAACAGCCGATTCGACCTCTTTGTAGGCTTTCAAAATATCATCCGTCATAGTTGTCCTCCGTATTACGCTCAGCATACACTACGCTGATGCAGTGCCTCAACGCTATGGTCTCGCCCCTCCTTCTTGGTGCTATTAATAGACTTATTCAAGAAGAAGGACTTTCGCACGAGAAGATTGTGCGGTCGATAGCAGAACTGTCCCGTCGTTTCAATAAAGAGCGAAGTTCGCTGAATCAAACCTATTTGGATGACCGGCCCTTGTCGGCTGCGTATCTTCAGTATTTCCTTCCGGTCAATCTCGCCAAGATCCAGGTATTGCTCACTGAGCTGCCGGCACCGGAACCTGTCGAAGGGTTGTCCGTTCTCGACCTTGGTTCAGGGCCAGGGACTGGAGCACTTGCCGTTCTAGACTGGTGGGATCAGCGAAGGTGGCCTTGTGGGCTCTCAGTTATCGCCATCGATAAGTCCAGGGGCGCTCTCAGGCAAGCTCGAGAGTTGTGGGACGGGTACTGTCGGGCGGCTGGTCTTGGAGAAATTGACTTACGGACGGTCGAGGGAGATCTAGAGCGACGAGCCTGGGTTGAGCCGGTACGGAAGAAGGCGCCGTTTGATCTCATCATTCTCGCCAATGCCTTGAATGAGGTCCATGCAGAGGCCAGCGATCCAATCATAGCGCGAGCTACCCTTGTGGAAGAGGCCTTGTCGTTACTTGCCACGCACGGCACCATGATGATCGTAGAGCCGGCCTTACGCGAGACCTCTCGAGCGCTGCACCAGGTGCGTGACCAGTTACTCCAGGAGAAGCACTGCACGATCTATAGCCCATGTCTCCATGAAAACAACTGCCCGGCGCTCGTGAAGCCGGATGACTGGTGTCATGAAGAGCGAGCCTGGGAACCGCCGGCATCCATCCAAGAAATCGACGGCGAGGTCGGCTTCATCAAAGACGCGCTGAAGTTTTCCTATCTGTTATTGCGCAAAGACGGGAAGACCATCGTTGACCGGCGGCCAGACGTGTATCGGGTGGTGAGTGAACTCCGTCACCTCAAGGGTGAGAAGCGAGCCTGGCTGTGTAACGAACTGGGGCGGCGGGAAGTGGGAAGGCAGGATCGTCTTGTCTCGCCGAAGAACGCCGAATTCGACCAATGGCATCGCGGGGACATCGTACAGATTGAGAGGATTGTGCGGAAAGAAAGAGGAGGCAAGGTATCGTCGCTGGGCC
>JABMDK010000002.1:66097-71064 GCA_015903995.1 Nitrospira sp. | reverse complement strand
TCCTCAAGGTATTTTGGCATCAGCACCGTTCAGAACATTCCAACCATATTGATTGTCAGTAACCAGGTTTTCTGCCACCGCCTCCAAGCTCGTCTTGCCTTTCCTCCAAGCCTCATGGCGTAATGGCATTTCTCTCCATCTCGTAACCTGGATGAGTGATGCCGGAGCTCCCAGAAGCAGAAGTCGTGGCTGGACAAATCCGTTCCCGTCTCCTCGGTGCGCCATTAGGCGATGTGTGGGTCGGACGGGCGGATATCGTGCGGGAGGGATTCTCGACCTTATCGTGGTATCCCGGCGCCAGCCTGCAGTCTGTCGAGCGATTCGGCAAGAGTGTGGCCCTTGGATTTGTGAAGGACGAGGTCTGTCGCTATGTCGTGGCCGAACTTGGGATGACCGGACTCCTCCTGTTCCAGTCCACATCGACGAAACATCCACAGCACGTCCATGTGAAGATGTTGTTTGAAGGCGCTCGTGAACCGGAATTACGGTACTGGAATCCCCGTCGGTTTGGGCGACTCTCACTGTTGGATAGGGCGGGACTTGATCGATATCGCACCCGCCGATTTGGCCTGGATCCCCTCGCCGCGTCGCAGCAGGACTTTGTGGAACTGTTGCAATCGAGACGTGGCCGACTCAAATCTCTCCTGATGCATCAACAAGTCATCGCTGGGATTGGGAATATCTACGCGAATGAGATTCTCTTTCGAGCTGGTCTGCACCCGCATGTTCAGGTCAGCAGACTGTCGGTGGCCAGGATTGAAAAGCTTTACCAGATCATGTGTGAGGTTCTCCATGAGGCGATTGCCTGTGGCGGATCAAGTGTCCGGGATTTTTTTGCTCCCGATGGAACAGAAGGACAATACAAGCGGCGGCATCTGGTCTATGGCAAAGCGGGGCAGCCCTGTCCCAATCACTGCGGTGGGGTCATCCGATGCTTTCAGGGGGAGCGGAGCGCATATTTCTGTCTCAGATGCCAGTCTCTTCGGTCTACAAAATAATGATCAGAGACGGTAAATCGTTAGATTTTAAGTGCTTAGTAGAAAATAGGCCGAGAAACTCCACACTAGGCCTTTTGATCCGCTTCATTTTAGTCCCTCTGGAGTCTTGAGTCATCCTGTTGATTTCCGTTACAATCCGGCTCCCTAATCGGCTGAGTTGAATACGAAGGAGAACTCTCATGGCAAAGGTGTTGGAAGGTCCCGGCATGGGACTGATGAAGAAGTGGGGAATTCATGTCCCCCATTATGCGGTTGTGACCTCCGCGGACGAACTCTCCAAGCTTGGTCATGCCAACGACTGGATGAAGCAGAGTAAATTGGTCGCCAAAGCGCATGAAGCGCTCGGTTCCAGGTTTAAGCTCGGATTGGTGAAGGTGGGCCTCGATCTGAATGGGGCCATCGCAGCGACCAAAGACATGATCGGCCGCCAGGTCGGCAGCATTACGGTTCTGCAAGTCATCGTCTCTGAAATGATTGCCCACAAAGAGGAATACTATTGCGCCGTGAAATCGACTCGCAAGGGCAGCGAGATTCTCGTGGCCCGACTCGCATACGCCGAACGGTGGCGGGTTGGGCGGATTGGCAATCGGTGTCGGCGGTGCCGATGCCGGCGAAGTCATGGCAGGCCTACCTTGGGAAGTCCTCCATCCTAAATTGATCGGTGTGAAGCTGACCGGCAAGTTGAACGGTTGGGC
This sequence comes from Nitrospira sp., assembly GCA_015903995.1. Taxonomy (GTDB): domain Bacteria; phylum Nitrospirota; class Nitrospiria; order Nitrospirales; family Nitrospiraceae; genus Nitrospira_D. The sequence goes on along the minus strand of JABMDK010000002.1, from coordinate 69,371 downwards.
CTCAGCGAAGGACGTCATTCTCTATCTGTGCGGCCTGCTCACCGTGAAGGGCGGGACCAACAAAATCGTTGAGTACTTCGGTCCTGGTGCGGAGACGATCAGTGCCACCGGCAAGGGCACCATCTGCAACATGGGTGCTGAACTTGGGGCGACGACGTCGGTATTTCCCTTCGACCAGAAGATGGTCGCCTACATGAATATTACGGATCGCGCGGATCTCTCGAGCTTGGCGACGGCGCAGAAGCATCTACTTGTGGCCGACCCTGAAGTTTATCAGTCGCCGGAGAAGTACTACGATCAGATCGTGGAAGTCGATCTGTCGAAACTCGAGCCTCATGTGGTCGGACCGCATACACCGGACTTGGCCAGGCCGATCTCGAAGTTGAAGGCGGAAGCCCAAGAAAAGGGCTATCCGGTCGAGTTGAAGGCGGCGCTTATCGGCAGCTGCACCAATTCGTCGTATGAAGACATCAGCCGGTCTGCACACATCGCGCAGCAGGCGCTGAAAGCCGGCTTGAAGGCGAAGGCCTCGTTCTTGGTTTCGCCGGGCTCCGAGCGCATCTATCACACGATGAAGCGGGATGGGTTTTTGGACACGTTCGAGCAGCTGGGGGGCACGGTGCTGTCCAATTCCTGCGGTCCCTGCATCGGGCAGTGGAAGCGGGCTGATGGTGTGAAGGGCAAGGCCGATTCGATCGTCAGCTCCTTCAACCGCAATTTCCCAGGCCGCAACGACGGGATCAGTGAAACGCTGTCGTTCCTTGCCAGTCCGGAGGTCGTGACCGCCTATGCAATCACCGGTGATCTGGGCTTCGATCCGGTGAATCAGACGGTGAAAGGAGCGGACGGCAAAGAATTCAAGTTGCAGCCACCGGTGGGTGAGGAGTTGCCGGCCAAAGGCTTTGCCAAGGGCGAAGAGGGGTATGTTGAGCCTGCTGCAGACGGTTCGAACTTGACGGTCGACATTCCGCCGACCAGCGAGCGGTTGCAGTTGCTGCAGCCGTTCCCCAAGTGGGACGGCAAGGATTTCGACAAGCTGCCTCTCCTGATCAAGACCAAGGGGAAGACCACGACGGACCACATTTCACCGGCCGGTCCCTGGCTCAAGTTCCGTGGGCATCTCGACAAGATCAGCGACAACATGTTCCTTGGGGCGAACAATGCGTTTTCGTCCGAACCGGGGAAGGGCACGAACGTTCTGACCGGCGAAGCCAATCTCACGATGGCGCAAATTGCCAGAGCGTACAAAGCACAAGGCATCGGGTCGATCGTCGTCGGCGATGAAAATTACGGCGAAGGCAGCAGCCGTGAGCACGCGGCCATGTCGCCACGGTTCTTGAACGTGCGAGCCGTTATCACCAAGAGCTTCGCGCGCATCCACGAAACCAATCTCAAGAAGCAAGGCATCTTGCCGTTGACATTCGCCGATCCGAAGGACTACGACAAGATTGAGATGAATGATCGGCTGAGTGTGCCTGATTTGAACAATCTGGCTCCCGGCAAGCCGGTGACAGTGGTCGTGCATAAGGCCGGCGGTGATGTGAAGATTCAAGCCAATCACAGTATGACAGCACAGCAAATCACCTGGTTTAAGGCTGGTTCAGCGCTGAACGCGCTCAACTAATCAATAATCAAAGGGGAGAGGTTATGGCAAAGGCAGATAAAATAATTTACACAAAGACCGATGAAGCTCCGATGTTGGCGACCTATTCGTTATATCATCATCGATGCCTCCATGCCCCCGGTCATCCGGGACTCAGGCAAGATGTGGGGCCCTGACGGCAAGGCGTATGACGCGAAGTGTGTGATTCCCGATGCCAGCTATGCGCCGATCTATCAAGAGGTCATCGATTCCTGTAAGAAGCATGGAGCGCTCGATCCGAAGACGATGGGAAGTGTGCCCAACGTCGGCCTGATGGCTCAGGCGGCGGAAGAATACGGATCACACGACAAGACCTTCAAGGCGACGGGCAACGGCACGATACGGATTGTTGATGCAGCCGGCAAGACGTTATTGGAACATCAGGTGGAAGAGGGCGATATCTGGCGGATGTGCCAGGTGAAGGATGCGCCGATTCAAGACTGGGTCAAGCTGGCGGTGAATCGCGCGAAGGCCACGGGCGCCATGGCGATTTTCTGGCTGAACAAGGATCGGGCGCACGATGCGCAATTGATCACGAAGGTTGATCGGTACTTGAAGAATCATGATACCAAGGGGCTCGACATCCGAATCATGCCGCCGGCTGAGGCGATTCGTCTTTCGCTGGAACGAATTCGACAGGGGAAAGACACAATTTCTGTCACAGGGAATGTCTTGCGCGACTATCTGACTGACCTGTTCCCGATCCTCGAAATTGGGACCAGCGCCAAGATGTTGTCGATCGTTCCGTTGCTGAACGGCGGCGGTTTGTTCGAGACCGGCGCGGGTGGATCGGCTCCGAAGCACGTGCAGCAGTTCCAGGAAGAAGGCTATCTGCGTTGGGATTCGCTCGGCGAGTTTCTCGCGCTGGCTGCCTCGTTGGAGCATCTGGCGAAGGCCGGGAACAATTCCGCAGCCAAGGTTCTGGCGGACACTCTGGATCAGGCCAACGCGAAGTTTTTGGAGAGCAACAAGTCTCCGGCCCGCAAGGTCGGCGAGATCGACAACCGCGGCAGCCATTTTTACCTGGCCCTCTATTGGGCGCAGGCCTTGGCCGCGCAGACGGCGGACAAGAAGATCGCGGATCGTTTTGCGAAGGTCGCCAAGGATTTGAGCGATAACGAGAAGAAAATCGACGGCGAATTGCTTGCGGCGCAGGGCAAGCCGCAAGACGTGGGCGGGTACTATCATCCGGACGATGCCAAGGCGTACAAGGCCATGCGTCCGAGCGCCACGTTGAATGCGATCATCGACTCGTTTGCATAGAATCGCGTTAGGGGTCAGGCGTCAGGCGTGAGGGGATTTCTTTTCACCCCTTACGCCATACGCGTCACGCCTCACGAAGGAACAATGGCTCAAGAAGACACCAACATCATCGACCAGCCTGAGGTGCTTACGCATCGAATGGTGACGATCGAAATCTCCGGCAAGAAATACGAGGTTCCCGAGGGGATCACGGTCATCAAAGCCATGTGGTATGCCGGCCAGGAAGTGGTGCGCGGCATCGGCTGTCTGGGCGGGTTCTGCGGGGCCTGTGCTGCGTACTACCGGACGAAAGACGATCCCAAGGTGAGGACCTGCCTGGCCTGCCAGACGGCCGTGCAAGACGGTATGTCGTTTACGATGATGCCGGCC
>JABMDK010000002.1:39589-65997 GCA_015903995.1 Nitrospira sp. | reverse complement strand
TCAACTAATCAATAATCAAAGGGGAGAGGTTATGGCAAAGGCAGATAAAATAATTTACACAAAGACCGATGAAGCTCCGATGTTGGCGACCTATTCGTTCCTGCCGATCATCAATGCCTTTTCGAAGGCGGCCGGTGTGACGGTTGAATTACGTGACATCTCGCTGGCGGGCCGCGTACTCGCCGTATTTCCGGAGTACTTGACGCCGGCACAGAAGCAGCACGATGCCTTGGCCGAACTGGGCGAGTTGGCCAAGACCCCTGAGGCCAACATCATCAAGTTGCCCAACATCAGCGCCTCGTTGCCTCAACTTCAAGAGACCATCAAGGAATTACAGAGTCAGGGCTACAAGTTGCCGGACTATCCGGAAAATCCGAAAGACGATAAGGAAAAGGATATCAAGTCTCGCTATGACAAGGTCAAAGGCAGTGCGGTGAATCCCGTGCTGCGCGAAGGGAATTCGGATCGCCGTGCGCCGCTTTCAGTGAAGGCCCATACCAGAAAGCATCCCCATAAAATGGGTGCCTGGAGTTCCGATTCAAAGACCCACGTTTCCCATATGAAGGGCGGCGACTTTCGGTCGAACGAGAAGTCGCTCACGATTCCTGCCGCGACCACGGCGAAGATCGAGTTCGTAGGAGCGGATGGCAAGACCACGGTATTGAAAGAGAAAGTCGCGTTGCAGGCCGGTGAAGTGCTCGATGCGACCTTCATGAGCGTGAAGGCCCTGCGCACGTTCTTGGAAGAACAGATCGAAGATGCCAAGAGCAAGGGCGTGCTGTTCTCGCTCCATATGAAGGCCACGATGATGAAGGTCTCGGATCCGAAGATCTTCGGCCATGGCGTGACGGTCTATTACAAGGACGTATTCGAAAAGCACGGCGAGACCTTCAAGAAACTGGGAGTGGATCCAGACAATGGCCTCGGCGATGTCTATGCCAAGATTAAATCGTTGCCGGACGATCAGCGGAAGGCAATAGAAGCGGACATTCAAGCCGTCTATCAAAAGCGGCCGCCGATGGCGATGGTGAACAGCGATAAGGGTATCACGAATCTTCACGTACCGAGCGACATCATCATCGATGCCTCGATGCCTCCGGTGATCCGCGACAGCGGCAAGATGTGGGGGCCGGACGGGAAGCTTGCTGACGTGAAGTGCGTGATTCCCGATGCGAGCTATGCGCCGGTGTATCATGAAGTGGTGGAGTTCTGTAAGAAGAACGGGGCCTTCGATCCGAAGACCATGGGCACCGTACCTAACGTTGGATTGATGGCGCAGGCGGCTGAGGAATACGGCTCGCACGACAAGACATTCAAGGCACCAGGGAACGGCACGATCCGCATCGTGGATGCAGCGGGCAAGACCTTGCTTGAACACAAGGTGGAAGAAGGCGACATCTGGCGCGCCTGCCAGGTGAAGGATGCCCCGATTCAGGATTGGGTGAAGCTGGCCGTGACGCGTGCCAGGGCGACCGGTGCACCGGCGGTCTTTTGGTTGAATAAGGATCGAGCGCACGATGCCGAGATCATCAAGAAGGTGAATGCCTATTTGCCGAAGCACGACACGACCGGGCTTGAGGTCAAGATCATGTCTCCGGCAGATGCCTGCCGCTTCTCGATCCAGAGGATGAAGGAAGGTAAGGACACGATTTCCGTCACCGGCAATGTCTTGCGCGACTACTTGACCGATCTCTTCCCGATTCTCGAAATCGGCACCAGCGCCAAGATGCTCTCGATCGTTCCATTGCTCAACGGCGGTGGCCTGTTCGAGACCGGCGCGGGTGGTTCGGCTCCGAAGCACGTGCAACAGTTCCAGGAGGAAGGCTATCTGCGCTGGGATTCGCTCGGTGAGTTCTTGGCGCTGGCTGCTTCGCTGGAGCACCTGGCGAAAGTCGGAAATAATCCGGTCGCCAAGATTCTGGCGGATACGCTGGACCAGGCCAATGCCAAGTTCCTGGAGAGCAACAAGTCGCCGGCTCGGAAGGTCGGTGAAATCGACAATCGCGGCAGCCATTTCTATTTGGCTCTCTATTGGGCGCAGGCCTTGGCGGCGCAGACGGCGGATAAGCGGATCGCCGATCGGTTTGCCAAGATCGCGAAGGATTTGAGCGACAACGAGAAGAAGATCGACGGCGAGTTGCTGGCCGCGCAAGGCAAGCCGCAGGACGTCGGCGGGTACTATCACCCGGACGATGCTAAGGCAGCCAAGGCGATGCGTCCGAGCGCGACTTTAAACGCGATTATCGACGCGATTGCTTGAGGGTGTGAAGCGTCAAGCGTGACTTGTGAAGCGCGGTAAGGACAGGTCCTCTCGTCCCTGGCGCTTCACGAGATACGCTTCACGAATTGAAGGAGTGTAATGGCGTCCCAGGAAATCGATTCGCAGAATGTCATCGATCAGCCCGAGGTGATGAAGCCTCGGATGGTCACCATCGAGATCGCCGGCAAGAAGGTGGACGTGCCGGAGGGGATCACGGTTGTGAAGGCGATGTGGTACGCGGGTATGGATGTCGTCCGTGGTGTCGGTTGCCTCGGCGGGTTCTGCGGGGCCTGTGCGACCTACTATCGCACGAAGGACGATCCAAAGGTTCGAACCTGTCTGGCTTGTCAGATGGCGGTTCAAGACGGCATGTCGTTTACGATGATGGCGCCGTTCCCTGCCCGCAAGGCGACCTACGAGATTCAGAAGCTCAAAGATCCCAAGCAAGACCTCTTCAATCTGTACCCTGAAGCGCCGCTCTGCCGGAACTGTAACGCCTGCACAGAGGCTTGCCCGCAGAAGATCGATGTGCGTGAAGGGGTGTGGAAGGCCGTCTTCGGCGACTTCAAGAGCGTGTCCGAGATGTTTATGGATTGTGTGATGTGCGGCATGTGTACGCCGGTGTGTATTGCCGACATTGCTCCGAATCTCGTGGCGTTGTACGTCAGTCGTGCGCAGGGTGCGCATTATTCTGAAAAACCGGTGGGTCTCGATGTGCGCATCAAGGAGATTCAAGATGGCCAGTATAACGACGAGTGGAACAGCATTCTGAAGATGAACGAGAAGGAACTGGCCGAACACTGTGCGACGGTGAAATAAGAAAGCCTTAAAGTATAGAAGTCTTCAAGTCTGAAAGTCGTTTCTGAGACGTGATGACTCTCTAGCTTCGTAGACTTGCGACTGGGAATTTATGGACATCCACGCACTGCAGCAAATCGTGCACAAGACTCGGGATGCCCGCCGTAAGCAGACGATCCCCAAGTTTGCTCCCGCCGAGCGCGATCACCTGATTCATAAATATCATCCGGATTTCAGGGCCAGCGCCTACCGGCCGATCCGGTTCGGCCCGAATGAAGGCGAGAAGACGGTTGTTGAGTTGGCCGCGCTGCTCGAAGGTGAGAGCCCGATTCAAGACGATCTCCAGGTGACTCCGCAGTACACGACGGATGTCTTAGTCATCGGCGGCGGCGGGGCTGGTTGTGCTGCGGCGCTGCATGCGCACGGCGCCGGCGTCAAAACGATCCTGGCCACGAAGCTGCGTCTCGGCGATTCCAACAGCGTGATGGCGCAAGGCGGGATGCAGATTTCCGTCGCACCGGAAGACTCGCCGGTCACGCATTTCATCGATACGCTCAAGGGCGGCCACATGCAGAACGACCACGCCCTTCTTAAAACCATGGTCGAGGATGGGCCGGCGATCGCGAAGTGGCTGCTGGAGTTGGGCGTGCTGTTCGATCGCCAAGCCGACGGCAACCTCCATGTGAAGAAAGGCGGCGGCAGTTCCAAGCCGCGGCTTCTCACCTGTTCCGACTATACCGGCCTCGAAATCATGCGTGTGCTCAAAGACGAGGTCATCAACCAAAAGATTCAGTTGCTTGAGTTTGCCGCTGCCATCGAGTTGCTGAGCGACGAGACGGGGAACTGTACCGGCGCCATCTTTAAAGATCTGGATAATCAGCGGCATGTGGTCGTGGCGGCGAAGTGTGTCATCCTGGCGACCGGCGGGATCGGCCGGCTGCACATTCAGGGATTCCCTACGAGCAATCACTATGGGGCGACCGGCGATGGACTCTGTCTGGCCTATCGCATGGGCGCCAAATTGGCCCATATCGATACCTTCCAGTATCACCCGTCAGGCGCGGTCTATCCTGAGCAGTTGATCGGTGCCTTGGTGACGGAAGGGATTCGCTCCGAAGGCGGCCATCTGGTCAATGCCAAAGGCGAGCGGTTTGTGAACGAACTCGATACGCGGGATGTCGTATCTTCTTCGATCATCCGTGAATGCGAAGAAGGCCGTGGAATCAGAACGATGTCCGGTCGCGTCGGCGTCTGGCTGGATACGCCCCTGTTGGATGCAGAGCATGGGCCCGGCACGGTGGAAAAACATTTCCCAGCAATGATGCTCCAGTTTGAGCGGTTCGGCATCGACATCAGCAAGGACCCAGTCTTGATCTATCCGACCCTGCATTATCAGAACGGCGGGGTGAAGATCGATACCAATTCGGAAACGAATGTGAAGAATTTATTTGTCGCCGGGGAAGCCTCGGGCGGCCTGCATGGGCGGAATCGGTTGATGGGGAATTCGCTGCTCGACCTCATGGTGTACGGCAAACGATCCGGCTTAACGGCGGCAGGCCGTGTTGCATCGATGAAACAGGGGCAGCTCACGTTGAAACACCTGCAACGGTTTCGTGCCGAAGCCAAGAAGCATGGTCACGCCAGTGGGATCGTCTCTCCGATGATCCTGCCGGCGTACACGAGGAAAGTAGGGTAGAGGGACGGCGACGCGGATATTTCTTGTGCTCGCCCACCGCGCACGCGAGGTCATATTAGATTGTCAGATTTTGGCCGGTGCTCGGTGGATGCGCGCAGTGAGAAATATCCCCGTCACCGTCCCCGGAGATAGAGAGGTAAAGAATGAACGTCCACGAATTCCAAGCCAAGTCCTTGTTTGCCAAATTCGGCGTGCCAGTGCCGCGAGGGAAGGAAATTACTTCTCCCGAAGATGCAACCGCTTGGGCCAATGAGCTCAATACGCCGGTGTTCGTCGTGAAGGCGCAGATCCATGCCGGTGGCCGCGGTAAGGCCGGCGGCGTGAAGATCACCAAGGACAAAAGCGCAGTGGCCGGCTTTGCAAAGGAGCTGATCGGCAAGACGCTGGTTACGCACCAGACTGGTCCGAAGGGACGTCAAGTACACCGTCTCTTGATGGAAGAAGGCGCCAATATCGCCAAGGAGCTATATCTGTCGATCCTTGTGGATCGTGACACCGGCTGGCCCACCTTCATCGCCAGCACCGAAGGTGGGATGGAGATCGAAGAAGTGGCGGCTCATACGCCGGAGAAGATCATCAAGGAAGCGATCGATCCGGCCGTCGGCTTCCAGGGGCACAATGGCCGCAATGTAGCGTTCGCGCTCGGCCTGCAGAACATCGACCCGGCGGTCATCAACCCCTTCGTGAAAATGTTGGGGAATCTGTATCGCCTGTTTATGGAGAAGGACGCGGCGTTGATCGAGATCAACCCGTTGATCATTACGAAGGAAAAGAGCTTGATCGCCCTGGACGGCAAGGTCTCGTTCGATGATAACGGTCTCTTCAAGCACGAGGACGTGCAGAAGATGCGGGATCTGAACGAGGAAGAGCCGCTTGAGATCGAAGCAACCGCCAATAACCTGAACTACGTCAAGTTGGACGGCAACATCGGCTGCATGGTGAACGGTGCGGGTCTTGCCATGGCGACGATGGATGTGATCAAGCTGGCAGGCAGCGAGCCGGCGAACTTTCTGGATGTGGGTGGTGGTGCGACAAAAGAGACCGTTGCCGCGGGGTTCCGCATTCTGTTGAAGGATCCGAACGTCAAGGGCATCTTCATCAATATTTTCGGCGGCATCGTGCGCTGTGAGCGGATTGCCCACGGTGTCATCGAAGCGGCCAAGGAAGTGAAGATCACCGTGCCTCTCGTTGTCCGCTTGCAGGGCACGAACGCAGAAGAGGGCCGTAAGCTGTTGGCGGAATCGGGCTTGAAGCTCGATGTCGCGAACGACCTCTGGGAGGCCGCGCAGAAAATCGTCAAGTTGACCGGCAAAGCAGCGTGAGCGAAAGGTGCGCCGGGCCAGTCTTCAGTGCTCGCCCACCGCGCACGCGAGGCTAAATTAGATTGTCAGATTGTGGTCGGTGCTCGGTGGATGCGCGCAGTATGAAGACCGACCCGACACACCTTCTTAAACAGGAAGGTAAGAAAAGAGGAAACCGTGAGTATTCTTGTTAATAAAAATACACGAGTCGTTGTGCAGGGGATCACAGGGAAAGAAGGGTCGTTCCATGCGACTCAGTGCAAGGCCTACGGGACGAAGGTCGTGGCCGGCGTGACGCCGGGGAAGGCCGGGCAGGAAGTCGAGGGCATCCCCGTATTCAATACGGTGGCCGATGCAGTGAAGAAGACCGAGGCCGACACGTCGCTCATCTTCGTGCCGCCGCCGTTCTGTGCGGACGCCATCCTTGAAGCAGCCGATGCCGGGGTGAAGCTCATCATTTGCATCACCGAAGGCATTCCGGTCAACGACATGGTAAAGGTCAAACGAGCGCTCCGTGGTCGGGATGTGAGGCTGATCGGCCCGAATTGTCCGGGTGTCATCACGGTCGATGAAGCGAAGATCGGCATTATGCCGGGCTTCATTCACAAGAAGGGTGTGGTCGGGGTAGTTTCTCGCAGCGGGACCCTCACCTATGAAGCCGTGCATCAACTCTCGACATTAGGATTAGGTGAAACCACCTGTGTCGGGATCGGCGGGGATCCGGTGAACGGCACAGGGTTTGTCGATGTGCTGCCGCTGTTTGAAAAAGATGCAGAGACCCAGGCAATCGTGATGATCGGCGAAATCGGTGGCGACGCGGAAGAAAAGGCCGCCGAGTTCATCAAAAAGAACGTGAGGAAGCCGGTCATCAGCTTCATCGCCGGCATCACTGCGCCTCCTGGACGCCGCATGGGCCATGCCGGTGCGATTATCTCCGGCGGCAAGGGAACGGCAGCCGAAAAGATGAAAACCCTGGAAGCGGCTGGGGTCAAAGTCGTCAAGAATCCAGCTGAAATCGGCGCGGCGGTCAAACAAGCGTTGGGACGGTAGTTCTCCCGGTAGATGAAAACCCTGGAAGCGGCTGGGGTCAAAGTCGTCAAGAATCCAGCTGAAATCGGCGCGGCGGTCAAACAAGCGTTGGGACGGTAGTTCTCCCGGTAGATGTTTCTGTTTCCAATCCTCTTTCGCCACTACTTTGTGGGCGTCATCTCTATAGCTCGTCCAGCAACTTCGCTCAGTAACGAGGGTGTGACGATTGTCATATCTTTCAATGAGTTGTTTGTTGGTGTGTTGCCGTACCATCTATGCCCAAAGAGTGTTGACTGTGAGTGAGGGCTGGGGAAATAGTCGATTCATCCATTGCCACAGCCATGTCCGATGGGCTATTGGATTTACCGATAACTCCAATCCGTTTTATCTATTTTTAAAAATGAACGCGGGGTTGCTACTGTTGGCGCCGTTCGCCGCTACGACGTGAGCAGAGTATCCACTCATGATCGCTCTGGAGGCGAATAGGTGGACTATTATGCCAATAACAGTAACAGCTGAACCAGGGATCAATCCGGGCGTAACGAAGATGCAATTGCCTCGCATCAGCTTGCTGACCATCGACGATATACCGACGGATCTCAGGTTGTGTGACCAAAATTCGTCGAAGAACATGTTTTCTTTACCTTTGGAGGGCAATGAATGAAAACGAGAATTTCGGCGATGATTTGCCTCCTCTGTGTCTTCAGCTATTCCGATTTCACGCGGGCGGAAGATCCGTCCAACCAACGGGTGGCTGATCCCTATGCGGTCTCGCCTGATCCCCCAACCATGTCCTCCGGGACGATCGAGCCCTATCTGTCCTTTATGGCGGGGATTGGAATTCCACTCAGTCAGGACGCCACGTTTCGTAATGGCGATGTGGACAGGAATGTCGACTATCAGAATAAACAGTCGATCGGCGGCAACGCGGGGCTTTGGTTTCCAACCAGAAACAAGTTGGTTGGATTTGATCTCGGTGGTGAAATCGAGGGTTATATCTGGTATCCGGATGTGGCCTGCTGTCGGGAAAATTTTAATGGGATCACTCTTCCTGATGGATCGTTTCAGGGCACCACGACGGAGATGCAAGGCATCTACGTCGGATTCAATCTCATGATTCGACGACCGATGGCGATTTCCGAGGCCTATCCCAACGGGCGATGGTTTCCGTATGTCGGGATCGGAGGGGGGGCGCATCAGATGGCATTCAAGCCAGGTGGAACCCTCGGGGCTTCGTTTGCAGCGCCCATCAGTGACCAGCGGGATACGACTGTCGCGTTTCAGGCAAAGGGCGGGTTTAAGGTGTTTCTCTTCAAGTACGTGTCTGCGTTTGTTGAGGCGAAGTATCTCCATGCCCAACACAGCGGGCTGGGCACGGATCGGTTTGGGGTAAACACACCCCTATTTGCGTCTGCAGGTGATCTATATCTAGATGACTATTCGTCCACGATCAGAACGATCAGTGTACATGGGGGCCTGTCGATCCACTTTGACATGAGACCGTAAGTTCGTGTAAGAGCAAAACAGCTTTCTTGTTGCGGTGCTGCATGGTGTTCAGCCAATATTGGTATGGCTGAACACCGACCACGAGAGCAACTCCTCCTTCTCTATCCGATACATCGCGGTTACCTCACTCCTGCTAAATGAATTGTAGTTGGTTAACTGTCTGGCTTGGCCAAGGTCTTCAATCAACGTGTTGATGACGTGCCCACTCCTTCCTATGCTCTCTCATTGGATTCTCGCCCTTAACATATCGCAGCAGAGCAGGCCTGTCTGATGTCAACAAGATTTGAGAGGCTGGATTGGAGCTCAGGCCAATGTCGGCAAGCAGTTCACGTCTAGAGCCGGTGTTTGAGACATGACTCGATCTAATCTGTGACGGGTCATCATGGGGATGCGAATAAACTCAACGCCAAAAGTATGTTCCTTGACCCAGCGGATCTTTCCCAGCTCGATGAACAGGGATGAAGTTGGATCTGGGAGGAGGACGCTCAGTTTAATATAGCTTCCCATGAGGACTGTCCGCTCGCAGGTTACTGAGCAGCCAGTAATAGACAGGTCCGACACCATTCCTTCTCCCACAAATGGCGCGCCGCCGAATATCACAGGATAGTCTACCGGAAGCCGAGGATGGATTCGCCAGTTAATGGTTGTGTCAGCCATTGTTCTGTCCTCCATAGGCCGCAGTCTATCCAGGTAGACGGCCAGGAACCATTCCTCGGAGGGGGGCTATGGCCTTACCATGGGGCCGTGAACTGTGACCCGTGCACTACAAGCAAGAATGGGTCAGATGCAATCTTTCCAGGGAGATACGAACGACGCTCGTCTTGCACACCCCACGGACTCATTGACGCGGGATGAGCGGGCAAGGCGGGCTTCACGAAATACACAACCTAAGCGGTTGCGTTACGAATGCTGGTCTTAGGGTTTATTAGGCTTATCCAACAAAGGGGACGGCGGGACAGTTGAGGGGAGTTCAAGTCGTTCCAGCACATCCTGCTTGAGTTTCGTCGGTTCTTCAATGCGGTTGTCTCGTTGCAGGATATTGAGGTCTTTCGCCTTTCGGGCATTCAGTTCAACCACGTCTGCGTCGTCCCGGACTAAATGCGGCGTGAGAAAGACAAGGAGATTCAGCTTCTCGGTCTGGCGATTCTGAGATTTAAACAGCCATCCGATCCACGGGATGTCCCCCAATATGGGAATCTTCTTTTCACTGAGGGTGATATTGTCACGCACTAACCCTCCGACGACGAGGGTCTGTTGATCCTGTGCGACGGTCGTGGTTTCCATGGATCGCTTCGTCGTAGTGGGACCGACCGGAATACTGGCCGATCCAGCGCCGATGGTCTGCGCCACGTTTTCCGCGATCGCCGTAATCTCTTGTTTGATTTCCAGGCGAATCAAATCACCTTCGAGGACCTGCGGGGTCAACTCTAACGTCACACCGACATCTTTTCGCTCGATGGTGACGAGCGTCCCCCCCGTGATACCTTGGGCCTGGCCGGTTGGAAACGGGCGATTTTCACCGACGACGATCTTTGCCTTCTGGTTATCGGCGGCAAGCACCTGGGGTGTGGAGAGAACGTTCGTATCGGTCAAGTTCATCAGGAGGTTCATGAATGCACGCACGTTCAAGGTATTCAGGAGCGGTGCTGCACCACCGGTCGCCCCTCCGGCTGCCGCGCCGGTGATCGCCTGTGCGAAGTTCGCCAGGTCTTCAGGGGCCCTATTGAACCCGCCGATCCCCTGGAGAAAGCCAGACTTTCCTGCACCGAGCACCTGCGTCGGATCTGTGCCGATTTGACGAAGGCGATCCACTTGGACCTCCAGGATTACCGCCTCCACAAAGACCTGCTTGCGTCGGATATCGAGATCACGAATTACGATTTGGAGATGACTCCAGGCGAGTTTAGTTGCACTGATCACGATGGAGTTGGTTGCCTTATCGGCAAACACTTGAACCGGAGCCTCGAATTCCGTCAGTGGCCTGACGGGCGGTCTGCTACCGGGTGTGATCTGCGCCACCGTTTGTGAGCGCGCGACTAGATTAGTGAGGACGATAGACAAATACCCCTCGCTCCGGGGGAAGATCACCCATGGGGACTACCTGATAGAGGTTCCCACCCTTCGGGACCACCGCGATACGGGCCGCTTCCAGCGCCGCGACGAACATGGTGAACGCTTGGTCCGGTGAAACCTTAGTCGGAGAAAACACAGATACTTTTCCACCCTGCTTTTTAATGGTTTCATCCAGTACAAAGTTTTTCCCGGTCAGCTCACTGATAAACCGGACAAAGACAGGGATTTCGACTTCGTTAAAATCCAGCGCGACTTTAGCCGGATGGCTCCCTGTGCCTTGGGAAAAGAGAGGAGGAGGGAAGAGCAAGAAAAGCAACATCGCTAAGACCAGGCAGGCTCTACGTTTCCTGGTCGCGTTCGATGAGCAACGAGATATTAGAAGGGCTTGCACGATGGACGATTGATTCCGTGGCATCAGCCGATGCGGTCTATCTGTGTTTGACCGTACCATAGGCATATCGAAAGACACAACCAGGCTGACGTTTTTGAAAAGCACCCATCCATGCACATCCAGAGAAGGGGGCTGGCTGTCAACTATCCCTTCCAAGTTTGAAGGCAGGATCCTGAGCCGGTCGTTAAGTGTGCTCACTAATATGCCGATATAGAGAGAGGCTATATGTGTGGGTGAGCCGAACCTTGGCCGCATAGTCCTAAGCAATTTGGCCAGCTCATTAGGAGTTTGCGTCTCCTGCCACTGGCCAAGTCGGGAAGGCAACGTTCTGTCCAAAATTGGATAGACAGATGAAATTCAAGGAGTTATTCGATAAAAATCAGTTTATTTTCCATTGGTTAGTGAAAATAATCGTTGCAGGGGGTGAGGCATTGATATTGCGTACATCTTAAAGGTTTCGCTCCTCTGTCACGGCCCAACTACATCAGTGTTGGAGAGTGTTGAATGGGCCGCTGGTGCAGGCTCCTCTAATACAGGGATCTGCTAAGGTTGTAGCGTGCGTGCGAATAAGAAACCCCCTTTAAAATCAGATAAAACCCAGACCTCTCGCGCTCACAAGCGTGGTGTGGTTGGCTACAGCAGGAAGAGCGCTCTTCTTGAGGAAGCCATCACCCAAATGAATGCCGGGAAGTATGGGCGTTCTTCTACCGCGCTGAAGGAATTACTCGCGCTCGATCCGCAGAACATGGAGGCGCGACGGCTGTTCGCCACCCTCCATCTTCGTCTCGGAAGCCTCATCCCGGCGCGGCAGGCCTTTGATTCACTTATCAACGAAGCGTTTCAGCGCCAAGACTACTGGCTTGCGGAATCGTTGCTTCGTGAATACTTGGCGGCCGGTCCTCGATGTGTGCCGTTCTTGGAGAAACTTGGGGCTCTCTATCAGGAAAAAGGAGATGCACTCGAGGCTGTGGCTGAGTTCGGCAAGGCGATCGATATCTTGATCGAAGACCCTGATCCCGACAATCCATTCCATGCCTCCCAGCTCTACGAGAAAATACGGGAACTTGCGCCTGCGAGCCCGGTGGCATTTCGGTTGGCCTCCTTCTTTGATGCGCAAACCGGTGAGCTGCTGGTCCGTCGACCTGTCGATTCTGAACTATCGGACACTCCATCACTCGACGTGTCTGAGACAGGTCAAGGTGGTCAGGTCGGTCCTGAGCCGATGGGTGGGGTGATGCCATGGGAGATTCAGGATTCTCTGGCGACGGCGCGGGATTCCCCCGATGCAGTCAGTGTATCCAATTCATCAGAGTCGCTTATTCCAGTGCCGGTCACGGACCTTCCGACAGCCCAAGCACATACGCACGATGGTGTATTGCCGCTCTCTGATCCATCCGTAGGAGAACAAACGCAGGCTGTGAGCAGCATGAGTGAAGTGGGACATGCTGCATCGGACGAACTTTGCACCGATGATGAGGGTGGGAATGCCTCTTCGGTATCGGAGATCGATAATCTTTCCGAACCGGTTGGTCTTGGAGATTCCCATTCTCTCGTGCCCCCATCGGTGTTGGGAGACAGTGCTATTGCGAGTCAGGAACAAGACAGGGGGGTGGTCGAGACAGAAACAGAGACGTCCTGTGATGCAAGCACTCCATGGACAGGTGTCGCACTCACTGACTCGACTATTGCTCCGGATGCGTCGATGGAGTCGACCCAGCTTGTCGAAGATCCTGGTGTCATGCCCTCTTCCCAGGCGGAAGAGATATCAGCGTTCTCGGTTGAGAGTACTGAGACACAGTTGGTGCCGAATCCGATGGAGTCACCAGGTGGTACCACCGAGAGTCAGGAACAAGACGGATGGGTAGCTCAGGCTGGACCAAGGGCCTCCTTTGATGCAAGTGGCCCATCGACCGATGTCGCACCCACGGATTCGACCATTGCCTCGGAATCGCTGCTGAGCGCGATTCAGCCTGCCGAAGATCTCAGCGTCATGTCCTCATCCCAGGTTGAAGAGAGAGCAGCGCCTCTATTCTTGGGAACGGAAGGATCGATGGCTGGACCACTAGAGGCTGAGGATAACCTCTCCCCTCTGCGACAACCTGTTGAGATCGAACCGAAGGAGGTCGTGAGGGAACAGCCTCCGGGCACGTCCAGTCCATCAAGACCGGATCCGGTTTCAGGCCCTGAGGTTTCAGAACCATGGAAGCAACCAGGCTTCTCCTGGGAATCTGTTTTCAATAGTGCATGGAAGTTTGGAAGTGACCACTCGGCACCTGCTTCCCTGCCGGAATCTACCGAGAGCCATGTCGAGGAAACAACGACCCCGGTATCGGCCGCGACACCTCACCAGGACCAGGTGGTGGTAGACCAAACGGTTGAATTTCCAGAGCGTGAAGAATCAACCTCGCTCGGAGACCACACCTCTGCCGGATCTCCAATCGCGCCGATGCCCTGGGATCACGTGCAGGAGTCAGTCATTTCGATTCCTCCGGCGCAGGTCAATCCTCCGGTGACGGAGAGTCTGACGTCGGGAGGAGATCCATCGCCTAATCCAGCTGAACCAGAATTGCTCCCAGCAGTGAGTGAAGGCCAGGTTCAGCGTTCATCTTCACTGGATATTTCCGCTGAAGAAACGGATTCATTTTCGATTGTGCCAACTCCACAGACCCCTGCCTCGCCCGACCCTGAAATTTCTGCTGCTGAGTTGAACCACACCGTATTCGAGACCGAACAGGTCTCTGCTCCAGCAGAGCCTGAACCGCAGCTTCGGGTCGTGAACGCTCCGACCATCGATGAGCAACCGCCGGTGGAAGTTCCTACGGCAGCCCCGGCGCCGCCGGTTTTTGCGGATGAACCAGTTGCAGCCGCTGTGAGCGCCCCCTCAGAAGTTCCGTCGAAGGGCGCCGACTTCCTCGTGAGCACGGAAGATGCGCGTGTGAGCGCAGCTGCTCAGAGTCCCGTTCAGGAACTTCTGGTTACCCCGTCACAACCTAGCGGCGAGATACCGAGCAAAGAAACCGAGGAGACTCTGCCTCCCTTCCCTCTGCGAGCGCAACAGAGAATATGGGAATCGCCGCCTGAAATAGAAGAAACCCCTCATTCCGCACAAGAGGCAACCGAGGCGCAGGTCCATGAACCGCATCCGCGGGCCATGGCATTCGTCGAGGCACGAACGCCTAATCCTGAACCGGCTCCTGAACCAGTGCCCCAACATGAGGAATGGGGTAAGGCAGAGGAGTCGAGTCGATTCGTCGAACAATCTCACACCGCTCCGGTTGCATCGGTACCGCCGGCGAGTTTAGGGCGACAGGATGTCAGCCGGTCTACGTCCGTGGCTGCTGCTGTTGATGTGCTCTTTGAGGCGTCTCAAAATGTCAGGCCGTCTGAGACACGAGAACAGGTCGCGGAGTCCAAGCCGAGGCGAACATCCAGTTCGGCGCTGTTTCGAGCCCGCTTGGCGATTGCCGGTTTTGTCAGCTCATGTTTTTCGACCACGCGTGCTCTTGTAGTGACGTGTGTAGGACTGGTGATGTTTGCGGGGATCCTTATCGCGGTGGGGATCGGTGCCATCGGACTGACCTGGATCATCATGGAAGAATCACCCTCTCCAGTCTTCCAAAGTCTCACGACCACTCCGCAACACACATTGTCGGATTTCAAGAAAAACGGCTACTTTTTCCTCCTGGGGTTTGACGCCTCAGCCGATCGTGATCCGATACAAGCGGGCTACGATCGAAAGCCTGAGACCCACGATGGCAAGTTGGCGTTGGCGTGTTTGGGGGGGGCGGACTCGCGGGCAGTCGAGGGATCGACTGCCTCAGCCCATGTCATGCGAGGGTGGGTTCGCAGTTCAGATCCTGTCGGGGCGTTCAAGGCCCATCAGCAGACCATCAAGGAATGGGGCGCTCAACATGAGTCGGCGCTCAATCGGTATAGCCAGTGGCACAAGCTTCCCTTTGAGGACTGGGGCTATGGCCAGACGGTGAGTCCACCCTGTCACGCGATGGTCTTCGCCCACCAGCTCTATGTGGCGGATGGGTTCCTGCAGGGTGCCGACCTCGGTATCGATCGGCTTGAGACGGATATGGAAGCGTGGCGCATCGTCCTGGGTCAGGCAAAGACGCTGGTGGTGAAGATGCTGGCCCTACAGGCGATCAATGATGACATTGCCGTTGCCTCGGGGCTGCTCGCAGGCTCAGACTTTGACGGAAAGTACCTGGGGCGCGTCACCAAGGCACTTCGTCCGCTTGACCAGGGAGAACTCTCGATGCGCTGGCCCATGCAAAGCGAACTGGTCACGGCTTCCAAGACCTACGAGGCTCAGTTGAAAGCGGCGAGGGCCGAAGCTCAGCCGGTGTATACCATGGTGGTATCGGCACTTCCCTTGCCGGTACAACGCCGTCTTAACGACTATGCGGAGTATTATGACGCGTCGTACAAAGCCGCCGGCGAAGGGCGATATGGGTCGTTGCCGAAGTGGAAAGACTATATCCGTTTCCCAGCGTCCGGTCTGATGGACCATTTCACCAACCCGATCGAGAACATTGTCGGGCTTGAGCCGCTTGCTCCATGGGATCTGTACAACGGATTCGTGGTCGACACAGATGCCCATCTCCGGCTTGCCAGCTTACAAGCCTGGCTCCGACGTGGGGCCGCCGATGGTGATCTTGCCACTCGAATCGCGAAGGCAGGGCAGAGCCTGTATGACCCCTACACGGGACTGCCGATGTTGCTGAACATGAATAAAGGCGTCCTCTACAGTGTCGGCCACGACGGGAAAGATCAAGATGCGGATCCTCAGTCCGATGTGGTGGTACAGATTCCTGTCGGACACACGTCTGCCGCTCCGGCGAAATCCTCAGCCTCGTCATCCAAGTCCAGATAAGTCTGTTCCCGAGACTCCCGGCCTGCCCTGGCAGCGTTGGCTTGACAGCGGGTCGACGATTCCACACAATCAGCCGGCTTTGTTACGGATGAGGAGATGTCGTGGCTCATTCACCAACTCCCTTGTGCAGCGGTTTCTCCATGAGGAAGGGCACGACGTTTCCCACGCCTCTTCCGACGCAGAGCGTATCCAACGAGGAGTTTCTCCCGATCGGTCAAACGGCCGAGCAGGCTCGCATGGAGCGGGTTACGGGAGAGCTGGTGAACACGGCGGCAGGTCGACAGGGAATCACACGCCGGGAGTTCTTGATATCAACGGGCGGCATAGCGGCTGCGCTGTTGGCCATGAACGATACATTCGGCCGCTTTTTCACTGTTGGGGAAATCGAGCTGTTCGAAACAGCAGCGTTCGCCGAGCAGCAGGGAGCGCCATATTTCATCTTCGACGTACAAACGCACTATGTCAGCTCAGGCTACGACCCGACCGATGCCGAAGCCAATCGGAAGGGGGCCGTGTCCAAACAGGCCCTGCTGTCGTTGAGGAAGCACATTCGTGAAGCGGGGCTCAATCCGAAACTGGCCGGTGATCGAGGCACCCTTGACGATCTGTCATGGAAGAATTTCGTGAAGGAAGTGTTTTTGGATAGCGAGACGACGGTGGGCTTGATC
The DNA here is from genome assembly GCA_015903995.1 of Nitrospira sp. Lineage (GTDB taxonomy): Bacteria > Nitrospirota > Nitrospiria > Nitrospirales > Nitrospiraceae > Nitrospira_D. The sequence continues at coordinate 49,390 of JABMDK010000002.1, read as the reverse complement.
AGTACACCGCCCGGACCCTATCCGCAAGAAGCCGTCGTTCCGCCGAAGGAAATGGCGCATATCCGAGATGAGATCAATCGGTTGGCCGGTTCGCAACGGATGTTGGCGCACGGTCTGGTGACGCCTCAGCTGGGTGCGGCAGATTTGGAATTCATGGCGATGCAGGCTGAAACCCTCAAGGTCGATGCCTGGAAATGCTATACCGGCTCTTGCCCCAAGGGATTTGATCGAGGCTGGCGAATGGACGATGAACACATCGCCTATCCGATGTTGGAACAGGCCAGAAAACTCAATGTGAAACGGATCTGCGTCCACAAGGGACTCCCCCTCGGTCCCGTGCCGGATTATAACCATCCGAGAGATCTGATCAAGGCGGCCAAAGACTTCCCGGATCTTACCTTTGTGGTGTATCACGCCGGGCTCCGAGGGGTGGCATCGATCGATCAGATATTTGCGAAGACCGGCGAGATCCCGTGGACCACCGAGTTCTGCCGGATGAAGGAGGCGGAGCCGAGTATTTCCAATATTTATATGGAGCTGGGGTCGACTTTTGCGCAATTGGTGATGACCTACCCGTTGATCTGCGCGCATCTGCTGGGGCAGATTATCCGCTCGTTCGGCATGGATCACGTTCTGTGGGGAACAGACTCCATCTGGTACGGCACGCCGCAATGGCAGATCGAGGCATTCCGGCGATTCCAGATTCCCGAGGAATTGGTCCAGACGCATCAGTATCAGCCGCTGACGCGGGAGGCGAAGGAGCGGATTTTTGGATTGAATGCGGCCGGCGTGTTTGGAATCGATGTCGAGGCCAAACGGCGTGAGGTTCCGAAGGACGCCTTGGGCCGGCTGAGAATGAGTTATCTGGAAGAGGGACCGGAGCCAAGCCGAAGAGTGTACGGATGGGTGATGGGATGAATGGGCGGAGCAGGTCGTGTCTTCTGCTCGCGCACCGCGCACGCAGCTCAGATTTGAAAGTCATGTGATGGGCGGTGCTCGGGGCATGCGCGCAACGAGACATCGACCTGCTCCGCCCATTCAGAAGTGAGGGGACAATGAATAGAGGAGATACAGAATGAAAAGCGAAATCTTATACCCCGGGGCGTTTCCGATGGTGCGTGTGGAGCTGGCAGAGGGAGAGCACCTCAAGGCCGAGTCCGGTGCGATGGTGGCTTGTTCGCCGACCATCGACATTGAAAGCAAGATGGAAGGCGGATTTTTGGGAGCGCTGTCACGAAAGTTTCTGACAGGGGAAAAGTTCTTCTTTCAGACGCTGCGAGCCAGTCGAGGCGCCGGTGAAGTGTTGCTTGCGCCGACCGTGCCCGGCGAGGTCGTGGTGCTTGAGCTCGATGGCGTCAATGAGTATATGGTGCAGAAGGATGGATTCCTGGCTGGTGCGGACGGGGTGGTCATCGACAGCCAAATGCAGAGCATGAGTCGGGGATTGCTCGGTGGGGAGGGGTTCTTCATCCTGAAAATGAGCGGGAAGGGGATGCTCGTTTTGAACAGCTTCGGGGCCATTCACAAGATCGAGTTGAAACCGGGTCAGGAATATATCGTGGACAATAGCCATCTGGTGGCGTGGTCGACCACCACCTCGTACAACATCGAAAAAGCCACGTCCGGGTGGGTGGCCAGTTTCACGTCAGGGGAAGGATTTGTCTGCCGATTTCGTGGGCCGGGTGTCGTGTATATCCAGAGCCGCAATCCTGGCAGTTTCGGCGCATGGGTACGGCAGTTCATTCCAGTCAGCGAATAGCGGCATTTCACAATGACTGCCGACACTCCCAACGCGCTCTGTTTCGGTGAGGAGTTTCCTGCCAGCGGTTCGCCGTGCCTGGTCCATGTCGAAGCACATGGGCTCACCATTGCGTTTCCCTTTGAGACTTCTGAACGCCAGCCGGAATCAGTATCTTTTTCAGATATGAAGGTTTCAGCAGGCGGGTTGGATCATGATCAGCTCGTCATCAAGTGGGCTGGGCCGACAGGGGCGCGAACGCTGTATCTGAAAAACCCGGATGTCATTCGTGCATTTCGGCATGCCGCACCGGCTCAGTTGAATGCTCCCCTGGAGCAGGCTGCGGAGCAGGTCCGTCGCGCGCGGCATCGGCATCGAACGACGTGGAGTATCGTCGGGGGGAGTCTCTTGGCCGTGGTGCTGGGGTTGTGGTTTGGGAGCGATTTGCTGGTTGAACTCGCGGTCGATCGAATCCCGATCGAGTGGGAACGAAAGTTGGGCGAGTCGGCCTATCGGGACTTTCTGGTTCATCAGGATGTCATGAAAGAAGGGCCTTCCGTCGAGGCTGTCAACGAGATGATCCATCGGTTGACCGGCCAGATTTCGGAGAACCCCTACACCTTCGAGGTCACTGTCGTGAAGAGCGATGTGGTGAATGCGTTTGCCCTACCAGGCGGCTACATTGTCGTCTTCACCGGATTGATGAAAAAAGCGGAGAACGGCGAGGAGGTCGCCGGGGTACTCGCCCACGAGCTGAACCATGTGTTGCAGCGCCATGGACTCGAACGGATCATTAAACAGCTGGGCTTTGTGGCCGTGGTGTCGATTGTGCTGGGCAATCCGCCAGGATTGGGCGGGGTGATGAAACAGCTTGGCGTTGAACTGATGACATTGAAGTTCGGTCGCGCGCAAGAGACGGAAGCCGATTTGACCGGCCTGCAGTTGCTCCATCGCGCCAAGATCGATCCGTCCGGCATGATCACGTTCTTTCAACGGCTGGCGGAGAAAGACGAAGGACGCGTGGAGTGGCTTTCCACCCATCCGATGAGCAGTGCGAGAGCGGATCGCCTAAAAGCTGAGCTTGCGGAGATGCCGAAACAGACCCCCGAACCCTTCACATTCGAGTGGACCAAAGTCCGAGCCTCGCAGGGTGCTGGCCCTTCTCCATGAACCCTGTGCAGACGATCCGTCTCGGTGTCATTGCCGATACGCATGGCCTGTTCGATCCGGCGATCGCACGTCATTTCCATGGCGTGGATCATATTATTCATGTCGGCGACATCGGTAATCGATCGGTGATCGAACAACTTCAGACCATCGCTCCCGTGACCGCCGTCTCCGGCAATGTCGATGGCTACGAAGAAAGCGGTTTTCCGGTTGAGGCCGTCATCACGCTGAATGGTTTTCGCATCGAGATCCGGCATATCGTGTTTGAAGCGGGGAAACTGACCAAAGAAGGAAGGGCTTTTCTCGATCGTACGCAACCGGACATCTGTATCTTTGGCCATACCCACCAACCCAAGAATGAATGGTTGGGCGATACGCTGTTGTTCAATCCGAGGAGGTCGCCGGGGTACTCGCGCACGAGCTGAACCATGTGCTGCAGAGGCACGGACTCGAACGCATCGTCAAGCAGCTGGGATTTGTGGCCGTAGTGTCAATTGTGCTGGGGAATCCGCCGGGATTGGGCGGGGTGATGAAGCAGCTTGGTGTTGAATTGATGACATTGAAGTTCGGTCGAGCGCAAGAAACTGAGGCGGACTTGACCGGTCTTCAGTTGCTCTACCGTGCCAAGATCGATCCGTCCGGCATGATCACATTCTTTCAACGGCTGGCGGAAAAAGACGAGGGACGGGTCGAGTGGCTTTCCACCCATCCGATGAGCAATGCCAGAGCCGAGCGCCTCAAAACCCAGCTCGCGGAGATGCCGAAGCAGAACCCCGAACCCTTCACATTCGATTGGACCAACGTTCGAGCCTCGCAGGGCGCACCAATTAGTACCCCTCGATGAGTCCCGTACAGACGATCTGTATTGGTGTGATTGCCGATACGCATAGTCTGTTTGACCCGGCGATTGCGCGTCACTTTTCTGGCGTGGATCATATTATTCATGCCGGCGATATTGGCAATCGATCGGTCATCGAACAACTTGAGATGATTGCTCCCGTGACGGCCGTGTCCGGCAATGTGGATGGGTACGAAGAGAGCGGCTTTCCGACTGAGGCCCTCATTAAGCTGAATAGTTTCCGCATCGCGATCCGACATGTTGTCTTTGAGGGCGGAAAGCTGACCAAACAGGGAAAAGCGTTTCTCGATCGTACGCGGCCGGACATCTGCATCTTTGGCCATACGCATCAACCCAAGAGTGAATGGTTGGGGGATACGCTATTGTTCAATCCGGGATCAGCAGGGCCGAAGCGATTCATATTGCCCCGCATGGTGGGAAGGATCACGATTGGGGCTCGCTTATCAGTGAAACACGTCAGGTTGGAACATCTGTCCGCATCACTCTAGGTTTTGGATCAGACAAGGTTGTGCTCGAATCCATATTGTATTAGAGGAGTGCTCCGGCATGGTGTAGGATTTCACCCGGATCATCCTGTTATGCATCGAGAAAGGAGGCAGATGATGAGCAAAATAGTTCGCCGACCGGTGGCTGTGATGGTATTGGCTTGTCTCGTGACTGTCAGCACCGCTTGCTATGGCCCATTCAGCCTTACGAAGAATGTTTATCACTGGAACAGCAACGTCAAGGGCAGCGGTGAAGTTAATAGCAAATGGATGAGAGAAATCGTGTTCTTCGGCATGTTTGTCCTACCGGTGTATGAGTTTTCAGCCTTGCTAGACGCCTTCATCTTCAACTCGATTCACTTTTGGACAGGAGAAAGCCCAATCAAGGGGTCTGCTGTGAAAACTGATGGTGACACGAAGGTCGCCACCTTGGGTGAAACGACAGTTCGATGGATGCCATCGGATAATGGCGCGATGGTTACCTATGAGCGGCATGGGATCGTTGAACGACGGGCCACAATCGTCGCGAGTGCATCTGGTTATCGCCTCATTGACGAAGGCGGGCGCCTGCTATCAGAAGCAGAATACGGTGCCGACGGTAGTGTGCGCTTCCTCGATGGAGATTGTCGAGTGGTCGGTCGCTGGAGCAATGAGCAGCTTCAATCGATGGCTCAGCGGCAATAACCTAAGGTCCGGCGAAGTAGTTCTCGCAAAGCGGTTGTAGAGGTGTCACAGTGTGCTGGAGAGTCGACACAAGACTTTGCCGGGGGATTAAAAGCGCAAGCCTACGCCCACCAACCCATAATGGGTACGAAAATCGATGGCCAGACCCTCCCAGTGATAGTTAGACGAAAAATAGCGGTACTCGCCGAACAGAAAGATCTTGGGGCTCAGGAGAACTTGCGCCCCTCCGAGAGACTGATGTCCCAAGGCGCGGGCTTGGTCGAAATCTTTATCGTCTCGTCCGGCAATGTTCGGGTTGAGGAGTGTTCCGTGGGACCAGCCGATACCAGCTCCGATGTACGGCCGGATTCGTTCCCCCGGATAGCGTAGGATCAGGTTGAACGTCGTATTGATTATGAACAGGTCGGAGCGGCCGGTCCCATTGTTCCGTCCATTCGCGATGTTGGGAAAGGAAAGCGCTGCGCCGTGCATATTGGAATCCATCTCAAGCCCAACTATTCGTGTTAGAGCAGCTGGAAAGAGCCCCACCTTCAATCCGGCACCGAAGCCTTGTTGGACCGAGGCTGGAACCGACGTCCCTTGGTTGAAAATATCCTGATCGCGGGGCCAACTGCCCAGGGCGTACCCGCTCAATTCAACGTCTCCAAATTCGACTGCCAAGGCTGGCTTAGTAGTACTCAGAGACCAAAACAATAAACTGAGTAGAGCGGTGGATCGTGCAAGGAGCTCGACATGAATCCACAGGGGTATCACCGCAAGCTAAGCCTTTTCATCATGCGGACCCTGTTGGGGATCTTGCAACACAACGAACAATCATCGAACAAAGCGCAGGACATCAGTAGAACGAGAAATAAAAAAAGCGTGGATGGCAACTTGCCACCCACGCTTCGATTTTCCCCGCAGGGCGCCTGCGGTCCCCGCAATTAGTTACCCTTGACGATCGTGCACAGTTCCACGTAGAAGCCACCCAGGATGCTCTTGATAGACTGTTCAGTGTAGACGGCTTTCTTGATACCGCCATTGTTCATAGCAGTTTCAACGGTTGTATCGCCGGTCGCTACGATTCCCAGAATGCCTGTCCCACAAGATTTTCCAGTCTTGGTTGGAGTGGCACCATTGTCATGGAGAATTCCGCCGGACGTCGTTTCCATGTAAATTCCCGCCGTAGGAGTTAGCCCCCCCGGCTGAGTGTATCCTGCTACTCCACTACATCCTGCGGCAACTGCTGCGAATGCCATGAGACCAACCAACGTCAATGCTCTCTTCATAGGAATCCTCCTTATTGGTTTAAGACACAAATGGCAATACCTTACGTAACAACTCAGATTGCCTGCGCGATCTATAAAGACATACGCGCACTCTAAAGACAATCAAGAGAATTGTCAACGAACAGTTCGTCAAAATCTAAGCGATGTGACTAATTTTCATGCAGTACAATCGGCCTGTAAGCATTAGGTCTTTTCGGACATACTGCAAGGCCTCTATTTTACTGGCTCAACGGTGTCCAAGTGAAGTCACGTTTGTGTGTGTAAAGTTACAAAGGGCTGCTGAGCCTATTCCAGCTGAGTTGGCCAAGAAATCTCTACGGACCCTCGCGCGATACACAGGTACGTCTCTGGTTTCTGGTGGATCTGGCCTACACATTAAATAACGTGAGCAGTCAGCCTAAGAGGTTGAGTAGCGCGTGTCGTAGAATTATTTATTTGACTCTTATGGAGGCGAGTACATTGGGAATGTTTCGCACAAGGTTTTGAGGCGGTCATTGAGTGGAATTATTCACAGCGCAAAGAAAAGTGGTTGCGCTTCACCGCGAATTGTCTATAATTCGGATCGACCTAGTGATGGTAACTTCAATTACTACATCGCAAGGCAAACTTTCTATCAATCGTGGTGGTCAATTCGGTATACTCTGCAGAGTGTTTTCTGCGAGGGTATCCCTACTTAACTAATTCTAACGGAGGAGGACTTATGTCGAAGAAAGTGCTCGTATTGTCTATCGCCGTGCTGTTTAGCATTCAGGCAGGTTTGGCAATGGCAGCAAATCCAGACACAGGTCCTGGCTGTGGATTGGGGAAGCTAGCCTGGGCGGAATACAAGGGCCAGAAAGAAATTGCCCCTCAGGTTTTCATGGTAACCACCAACGCAACTGGTATGAACACCTTTGCCATTAGTTCAGGGACTTCCGGCTGCACCAACGATGGCAAGATCATGGGTGAGCATAAGACGACCATGTTTGCGTCGTTGAACTTCGATGCTCTCACGGCTGAAATGGCGCAAGGGCAGGGCGAACATTTGGCCTCGCTTGCGACTCTGATGGGTGTTCCAGCAGAGCGCCAGGGAGAGTTTTTTGCCATGGCTCAGGAGCGATATACGTCTCTCGTTCAGGCCGGGGAAACGTCTCCGGTTGCATTGGTGAAGTCCCTCAATGATGCCATCGCGGGCCATCCGGTCCTCGCGCAAGCATCGGTACGCTAAGTTATTGCAAAGGGGCCCTGGCAGAGATGTCAGGGCCCTTGCCGTGTCTTGCACGCCGTGCTGTTCTCCATCCTTGCTATCGCCGTCACGCTGTTTGTTTCTGCCATCACGGAGGCACAGCAATCCGATCCTGAGCGCTATCTTTCGCTGCTGATCGAACAAGCTCAGGGGGAAAAGCTTGCCGAACAGCGTGAATGGCACCTGTTATTGCACTATCGGAAGAACCTCTTTAGGGGATATGAGAGCGAACAGGACGATCCTGGATTTTTCTTATCGCCCAAAGGAAAGACGGATCCTGCTGCTGAGCTTTCAGCGACCCTTGCGCAATTCTTCTCCGCTGATCTCGTTGGTCGCTCAAAGCAGCCTGCGCAATGCGCGTTCATTGCGCGGTACCACTGGCTCAAGGAACAATTGCAATTTGATCCGACTCGACTCCCACCCATTGCCTGCGAGCGGTTTGATCGGTGGTATGAAGACTTTGAGGTTCAATCGATCTCTCTGATCTTTCCCTCAGCTTTTCTGAATAATCCGGCCTCCATGTTCGGCCATATTCTTGCATACACCATTAATTATGCTGCCGAAGTCCCTCCGGATGCTGGGCTTGCATATCCCCTACTTGGCATATTCGGAAGCTATAAAGGCTACTTTTCAACGATCCCATACTACCTGAAGGTCCGAGAGTATCGAGATATTGAAAACCGGGATATTTGGGAATATCGCCTGAACCTTTCTCAAAACCAGTTGCGACGGCTTCTAATGCATGCGTGGGAACTCGGAGGAAATGCCTACTTTGACTATTTCTTCTTCAAGGAGAATTGCTCTTATCATCTGCTGGCTTTGTTGGATTATGCTGATCCGGATTTGCACTTGACCGATGAGTTTGTCATTTGGACTGTTCCGGCCGATACCGTCCGCCTGATTTCGTCGAAGCCAGGTCTGGTCGCACATGTCGCCTATCGACCCTCGCGCAGCACGGTCATCAAACGAAAGCGGGAGTCTCTACCTGCAGCGGAACGAAACCTAGCTCATCGGATTACGCAAGATCTTGGAGAGGTGAGCTCACCGGCATTCACCCAGTTGGCGCTCTCCCAACAAGCTTTTGTGCTTGATCTGGCATCGGACTATTTGCGGTATCGGCTTGAGACGAGCGATTCCCCAAAATCGGAATGGAAGGAGCGCAACAAAGCCGTTTTGACGTCTCGCAGTCAGCTTCATCTTCCATCCGAGGAGTTCACTTCGCGAAACAACCAGAGCTAGGTCACAAGACGTCACGTGCTTCAATTGGAGGAGGCTGGCGGAATAACGATACTTTTGAAGAAGCGACCTTTCGGGGCGGCTATCACGATTTGCTCGATCCTGAAGTTGGGTATACTCCCGATGCGCAGATTGAAATGGCCTCCATCACGGTACGGCACTACAATCGAGCGGATCAGACCAGGGTAGAACGGGCCACGTTGTTGAATCTCCTCTCGCTCTCGCCGATCGACTCCGTGTTTCATGCCCCATCCTGGAAGCTTAATGCAGGGATGAACACCATCCGGCATAATGATTGTCAGCTCTGCAGCAACGGGTTCTTCAACGGCGGGATCGGAGGGGCGAAAGAGTTGCGGTTGCTCAACCGGGAAGTGTTGTTTGCCTTTGCCGAAACAGAAGCGAGCGTCAGTAAGGCGTATGATGAGATGCATCGAATCGGCGGAGGTGGAACAGTCGGCATACTGGCTGATATGACCGAGCGTTGGAAAATTATGGCAACAGGGTCATATCTAAAATTTCCCTTGGGTGACAAGTCAGACGATTTTCGGTGGTACGTCGGATCGCGATTCACACTGACACAAAATTTGGCGGTGCGATTGGAATATAACCATCGCGATCGAGACGATGATGTCCTGTTCAACGTGCAAGCCTTCTTTTGAGCGAGTGATGGACGTTATGGGGAGCTGGTGCTTGGTCGGCGTGCGGTTGAATCAGGAGAGGGCGCCTGACCCGAGCGTGGCTAAGTCGTACTAACCATAAATCGTCGCACGGCTGCGTTGGTGGAGTTTCCCATCGCCGAGATCTTTCGGCGTTCCGGGCTGGTTAAATTGCAAAAACAATCTCCTCTTTGGTCACCTCGACCTTGATATGCTGGGAGTCTGGCGCTTTGTCTCCCACCATCGCCATCATGATGGAGCACCCAGATAGGGTCAGCAGTACAAACAGTCCACAGAGTAGGCTGGAACCGGCTTTGAGCATTTCACATCCTCCACGGAGCGGGATAAGGTACAAGGCTTTTTACGAATGACCTATAGCGCGGTTTAGCAGGATGCGGAAAAAGTCCGCCAGCGGCGTTCTCGCCTCGCTCAGAGGCTCAACGTACGGCCCAGAGTACGATTCGCCTCTTTGCTCGCTGCGGC
>JABMDK010000002.1:0-39489 GCA_015903995.1 Nitrospira sp. | reverse complement strand
CTATCTGATCGGTGGGCGAGCCTACTTCAGCCGGCTCGGAGAGTTCATCAAGAAAGCGTTTACGAGATGACGGTGAATCAGTTCCCGCTGAACAATGTTTGGTCTCCTGGTGGTATCCCGCGTTCAAACGGGCGGAAACCACGGTATATTACGATCCAGTTTGGTTGATGACAGGTCGATAACGTGGTTTTGGGATAGGCTTGCCGGTCGCACGCGCGGCTTCCAGCCAAACGTTCTTGGCTAATTGTGCCTGTTTCAAGGCATCGGCTGGAGTTTTTCCGAAGGCGGAACAAGCGTCTAAATCAGGAATATTGGCGATATAGCCCTTGTCCGCTTCGCTATAGAAGATATTGATGTGATAATCTTTCATGGTTCCTACTTGCCGTCGAGTTGTAGATTATACCTCTCTACCAGATCAAGCAACGGTCGGACTTAATAGGGTTTGGCTTTGCCGCTGACTTCTTGAAGATTGACCAATTCACGCAAGGTTGGATGGGCAAACACATGGTGGCTGCCTCTTACCCTTGACAGTCGGAACCCAAAGGCTTCCGCTAGTCGTACCGCTTCGGTGAATCGAAGACTCTTGGAGCCCGTAAGGGCTTTTGTGAGGAGTTTTCGCTTATTCATTCGTGTGCGTATCTAACCAGGGAATCCAAGAATTGGACATTGCTCAAGCCAAGAGATCATAAGCCCTCATTTCCTAGCTCTTGGCTTCCCGAGGCGGCCAGTTCATTTCCGTGTGCCGGCCGCAGTAGTAGCACTGGAGGCGGTACCGGGCTTTACGGCGAGGATTGGGTAGTGAGATGAAGGTAATGGGCGTGTCGTCGTACGGGCACATCGGTTGTTCGTGGAGGAGATGGGTTTCCGCCATCAAGGTGATGGAGGCCACGTCCCAAGAGGGCTGGTGTTCTTCTTTGCCCGTTATCTTTTCGACCGCATGACAACGTTCGCAGGTGGCTTCGTATGACTTGATGCGAGCGCTATGTGGTGTGTGATCGTCGATGGCCATGGCTCCCCCGCAGCCTGGTCTCGCACAGGTCACGTGTTCATGCTGAAGGGCTTGAACAAACCGTCGATGCGCTTCGCGTTCCTGCTCCGATTTCATCGCCACCCTCCATTTCCTTGATCCTCTTCTCTCCAAAGAACGGCATTCAGGTTGGTTCCCTGTCTATATCGATCAGCTCCGTAATGCCATTTCGTCCCTTCTTCTTGTGAGAGGATTGGTTGGTTTCACACTGTGCGCATTGACCAAGCGCCGCTACTCTCCTGTCCCTTCTCAGGAACGGCATTCAGGTTGGTTCCACTGCGCACGTTGAGCGAGCACAACCCTTGATTTGAAACTACGATTATTCCGGGTGCGCGCTCAGTGAGCAAGGAAGTAACCTGAATGCCGTTCCATCTCCTCATATTCCCCACGCCCCGCTGATTTGGATATTTGCGCCGTTTACGTATCGTGCATCCCCACTCAGCAGATAACGAACGGCTGCCACGGTATCGTCAACCGTTCCGATGTACCCGGCGGGAATACGTTTGGTCATGGCAGCAAGCTCTTGTGGCGGTGCGCTACCTGAATCGATGAAGCCGGGTGAGATGGCGTTGACAGTAATGCCATAGGGGGCCAACAACTTCGCCAACGTGCGTGTCAGGATCAGCACGCCGGCCTTGGCGATATAGTGGGCGGTCACATCAGGCTGCGCCTCCATCTGGTCCGCATTGGCCATGCTGAAATTGATGATGCGACCTGATTTTCTGGCTTTCATGCCAGGCGCGACAGCTTGGGCTAGATAGAAAATAGGATGCAAATTGCCATCGAACATGTCATTCCAGCCCTCGACGGTTTCGTCGAAGAGGTTGACACGATGATAGGGGCCGGCGCCATTGATGAGGACGTCGATCCGACCCCATTCCTGTTCCACCTGCGTGACCAGGTTCTTGACCGCCACTGGGTCAGCAACATCGCACCGGAGGGCCAGCGCCTGTCCTCCTCGCTGCGTGATCTCCTGCGCCGTTGTCTTGGCCTCGGCTTCGCTGGTTCTGTAGCAGAAGGCAATCTTCCACTGTTGGGACGCGAGCTCAAGGGCGATCCCCCGTCCGATGCCTTTCGCCCCTCCGGTGATGAGCGCAACCTGCTGATTCATGTGGTCTCTTAGTTAAAGGGTTGGTGGGGCATTATGCCCTTGAATGAAGCCGTTTGGCGAGAGTTTCCAGCACTCCCGCGGTTCGGCTTGAAAACACCCGATCATTCTTCGGTTTCTTGGCTTCGGCACTGTACGCGACAATGAGGGCTTCCAGATCAGCTCGGGTATCGACATCGCGCCACGGTTGAATCATGGAAGCCGTGAGTCCGATCGCCGCTGCTTTCTCTTGTGTGAGCCTGAGGACTTGGTCGGTCGACCAGGGAATGTCGGTAAAGAGCTCCGGTGTCACTCCCTTGAGGCCGATCAGATAGTAGCCCCCGTCCAACGCTGGGCCAAGCACGAGATCATGATTCTCCAGCGCGGTGAGGGCTTGTTTGAAATGGTCGAGAGGAAGGGTGGGCACATCCGTCCCAATGAGGATGACCTGTCGGTATCTTTGGGCAAACAGTGTGTGAAAGACGTGGTTCATGCGAGCCCCAAGGTCGTCGCCCACTTGATCGATCAGCCGTACGCCCTGCCGTTCTTCCATAATCTTAAAGAAGACATGCGTCACAGACGGGGCACAGGCCAGATAGCGATCAATCGGCAGCTTCAATGTCGTGACGACAGTTTTGGTTCGCTCCAGGGTATCGAGGACGAAGCTCCCATGGAGCGTGGCCGCTTCGTCGGCAGTGAGCGGAGGGCAGAGGCGTGTCTTTACCTGGCCGGGAATCGGCGCTTTGGCAAAGATCACTAAGGCCGCGTGAGATGTGAGGCGTGAAGCGTGAAGCGATTTGGGACTGGAGGAGTTCTTGTCTTCCGAGAGTCTTGTCGTTCTATCTTTCACACTGCTCACTCCTTACACCGTACTCTTCACGGTCTACCTTACCACTTTGTACCATTGGTCCAGCCGTGACGGGTTGACTCCTGCCCAGTACAGGAAGCGCAGAGTCCACATCAAGAGGATGGTTCTCAGCGGGCCTTGTGTGTCCCATCGCCTAAAGGAGGTGACGACGGTGTCTGCTGCAGTCGCCTGCTGAATTCGATATCTTCCATCAGCGGAATCTCGGAGAAACCTCCGAGCAGGTCGAACACCTGGCGTCGGACAAACAGGGCTTGGTCGCCGGTGGCGATGCCCGTCAAACGGGACCGGCGATTCATAAAGGAACTGATGACTCGACCCCAAGTCGAGGGGCTGTCGAATCGGACATTGAAGCGTCCGCCCACTGCGGCATGCGTGGTCATGGCTGATTGAATAATCCATCCGGCCTGTGTCGGTAGTTGTGTGTCGGCATGCAAGAAGAGCAAGATCTCACCCTGGCTGACTTTCGCCCCTTCGTTCATTTGGCGCGCGCGCCCTCGTGGCGACCGGATAATGCGGGCATTGCCCGTACGGGCGCAAAATTCTTGAGCCAGGCTGAGGGTGCCGTCGGTGCTGCCTCCATCGACGATGATGATCTCAGTGAAGTCAGACGGCGAGAGACAAGCAAGAGTCCGTGGCAGATTTTTTTCTTCGTTTAAGGTGGGAATGATGACGGAGATTGTCATCAGCGATCAGGTCGTGGGTTTCTTAGGCTCGACGAACATGAAGTACATGACGATGATAATGGTGACCCAGAAGAGAATTTGCTTGTGCCAAAAGAGGACTTCCCCATATTGAAAGAGCCCCAAGGCTAAGGCAATGGCAAGGGCCATGACTCCATAGCGAATGGTCGGAGTTTCAACGGCGGCATTGGCCCATATCGCAAGGCCGCCGAAATAGATCAGAAAGGGCACGATATTGATTTCGAAGCCGCCGCTGATGGACAGAAACACATTCAGGAAACCGATAAACATCAGTGCGGTCCCGACCATCAGGCCGATGACGTGGATTTGATGCTCGTTTCCTGACCCCTGCTCGTCCGGTTCGGTCGGACGTGATGGGCGGAGAGATTCGTCGTGAGGCGGTGGGAGATCGGATGGCGCCATAATTAGACTTTGAAATGCTTACTGAGCGATAAGGTCTGTCGTTGATAGGAGGATCCCAACGAGGATCCATAGAGCTGTGTCGGCATTCCCATCATCCTGTCATAGACGACCTTGAAGAAGGTCTGTCCGTCATGGATCAAGAATGGCACGTCGTGCGGGCGAACTTCCAGTACAACTTGTGTGCCGGGGATCTCTCCCTTCGATCCGTACCCGAATCCAGGGTCGAAAAATCCCGCATAGTGTGTTCGGAGCTCCCCGCAGGCCGCTTCGTAGGCCACCATTTCAGCGGCGTAGCCGGCCGGCACGCGAATGCGCTCCTTCGAGGCCAGGATATAAAACTCTTCCGGCTCCAATAATAAGCTGTCGTGACGATGGCGATGGAGCGGCTCCCAAAAGTCAGCCGCCGCATAATGGCCGACTTTCTCCAGATCGATGACGTGGCTGTTCTTCTTCGCACGGTACCCTATTATACGGGAATCTCTCTGATCCGTGCCGGCGAGATCAATGCGGAGGAAGAGTCCACGCTCAACGCGAAAGTCTCGGCCACCCACGGCCTTCGGGGAAGTCACATTGTGGTACAGCAACGGCGTGTTTCGATGGAGTGCCTGAAGCGCTCGGTCCGGCACCGTGGCTTCGCCGGACACAAACCGGATTTGGTTCAATGACTGCCCTGTGCGAACTTTGATGGCAAACGAGCGCGGGACGACCTCCAGGAACAGCTGGCCTCGATAACCGGCTCGAATTTCATCGAATCCGGAGGTGAGATCCGTCACCACGCGGGTGAAGACATCTAGGCGACCAGTTGTGCTCTTTGGATTCGCCCGTGCGCGGATTGTCTTCGGGAGGGCCAGCTGTTCCAACAACGGAACGAGATACACATGGCCCTTCTCTAGAATCGCTCCGTCGGTGAGGTCCATCTCGTACATCACGAGGTCCGACTGATAAAAGTCCAGCACATTCAGGCGTGAAGAGATGGCCGACAGTTCCGGCAAGAAACTGCTGATCAGGCGATAGGCTTTGCGGCCGAGACGGAGATCGAGGCTGGCCGGCTGTATCTGCCTGTTTTCAATGGCCGGAACGGCGCTGATGGCCCGGCTTGCGATCAAGCGCTTGATGTCTTGATAGGGGAGGATCCCGGTTCGGGATGAATGAGTGGTCACAGGTTGTCCGCATCTCCGCCGCAGCTGTTCCCCCAGGCGGCGTAGCCGTCACGATCAGGGTAGCTGTCACCACAGGCTGCATAGGCCTCTTCTGGATTATCGAGCGGCGAGCCTACAGCGACCATCGGAAGTTCCCGTCGGTTGTCGGTTTTTGGTTGAGGATAATGGAACGTCTTGCCCTCATAATTCCTGAGGATCGCCCCGTCCTCATTCAGATGGACCACGTAGTTGTCTGGGAGCAGCGGGATCTTGCCGCCGCCGCCCGGTGCATCGATGACGAAATGGGGCACGGCCATGCCGCTCGTGTGGCCTTGGAGGGCCTTGATGATGTTCAGCCCTGTTTCGACGGTTGTCCGAAAATGATTCGTCCCCTTGGTCAAGTCGGCTTGATACAGATAATAGGGTTTCACCCGCGCAAGGAGCAGCTGGTGGACGAGGCGTTTCATGATGTCCGGATCGTCGTTCACGCCTTTAAGGAGGACGGTCTGAGCGCCCAGGGGAATGCCGGCGTCCGCGAGCATGCCGCAAGCCGCTTTGACTTCCGGTGTCAGCTCGTCCGGGTGGTTAAAATGCAAGTTCATATAGATCGGATGGTACTTCTTCACCATCTCGCAGAGCTTCGGGGTGATGCGTTGCGGCAACGTCCCCGGGACCCGCGATCCGATGCGGATGAGTTCCAGGTGAGGAATCGTCCGCAGGGCCTTGAAGATGCGCTCAAGGAGATAATCGGGGAGCAGCAGCGGGTCTCCTCCTGAGAGGATGACATCACGCACTTCCGTGTGCTCACGAAGATATTGGATGGCGCGGTCCAACTCGCCCTTTTTCAGGAAGCCCGGTTTGCCCACCAGTCGCTTTCTGGTGCAGAACCGACAATAGATCGGACATTGATTGGTGACCATGAGCAGTACCCGATCCGGGTATCGGTGGACCAAATGGGGCACCGGGCTCATGAGATCCTCTTCCAGTGGATCATCCTCTGCGTCGATATCGGCCAACTCCGCAATTTCGGGGACGACCTGCTTCCAGATGGCATCGTCCTTCGATTTGATCGTCTCAAGTACCGTCGGAGTAATCCGCATCGGATAGGGGCCGACGATCGCTTCTATTTCTTTCTCATCAAGGCCAAACCGTTCAGCGAGGTCCTTTGGCTTGACGATACTTTTAGCGAGGATCTGTTGCCAGTCTTCCATGCGTCGTCCTTCGGTGGTTAGGTGATCCGGCAAGAAGGGTGGTCGTCGTCTTCGCCCGCAACATCGGGCGTCGTGCGGGCCTGCGACTGAAACTCGGTTGTTGCTGGGGTTTCGGCCCGGTCGGTACGAGACCGCTCGTCCAGATAGGCCAGAATGTCGGCGGTTTCCGTCAGCACAAGATCGCCGTCCTTGAGGACCGGTACGTAGTATTGGCCGGATACGTCATGGACCTGTGTGCGCATCCGTCTGCTGTCGGGCACGACGACATCTTCATAGGTCAGCCCCAAGTCGGCCAGTTTTCGACGGACCAGTACACAGTCAGGGCACCAGTCGACATGGAAAAGAGTCATAGCCACGATCGCTATAGGCTACCAGGAATACAGGCGAAAGTGAAACGGCCATTTATGGTGTATTCGGGCGAGGCCCATCGCTGTCGTCCCGTCGAAGGGCGCAAGGGACCATAATCGCGTCCTTCATGCCATGGAGTATCTTCTTGTCGGCTGGGCAGATGGTGGCCAAGATCCCGGCAAGTTCAACGCCTCCCTCCGAAACAAAGTAGTAAGGGGAGAGTCGCGCCCGGCCTGACATATGTGCCATGGCCTGTCGGGGCTCGTCCATAAAGTCCATCTCGAACAACCGACCCTTATGGAATTCTTGCAGGATATAGGGGGTGGTCGGGAAGGAGGCCAATGCCTTCCGAAGCGCCTCGACCCATTCAATCTGAGGCATGTCATGTCCGATTGTCACACCTCGGCTCCCCCAAGCCAGTTCTGAAAATCCGGAAGGTTTGATGACGAAGTGACGCTCTTTTTGCGTGGCCGACTCAAGGGCCGTCCAGTTCGCCACTGCACGGCTGCCCACATGGAGGTCTGGGATCGTCGCGATCGCGGGAAGCGGCGCCGGGTCGAGCAGCCAGGTTTTCGGCATGATCGCGCTCAAATGGAGCAGGCAGTCCGCACCGAGTTCTTTTTCCCAAAACGGTCGGAGGATCGGATGGTGGAGCAGCGCGAAAGCCGATTTTTCTTCGAGCGCCGGCTTATAGGGAGGTGTCACGGAGACCCAACCTTTCTTCGCGGCATATTGGACCAATTCGGCTTTGGGAATATTCAACAAGTCGAACAGCTCATAAAAGCGATAGAGCACGCTGACCGCCTGCTCGCTTCCGTCGATGTGGAGGCGAAGCCCCTCCTCCGTAAACCGGATCTCGCGTGGTTCGACACACCAGACGGATACTCCCTCTTCGCGGAGCTGAGCGGCCAACCAGGACATTTCCGGCCGATAGTCTTTCGATTCGTCGGAGACCAGAATCGCGATGCATCCGACCTGCTGGCCTTGAAGAGATCGCAACATGCGCGCAAATCCGCGGATCATGCCGTGTGGTCCCCCGATGATCTGTGCGGGACCGCCGTCGAGATCGTGATAAATGCGAGACAGACAGGCGGTGAGCCCGATCCCTCCTGGAACCGAATCCAGTTCGGTGATCACCATGCCGTCTTGCGTAGGAATAATATCGGGCCTGATGACGGCGGGCAGGGTATCGCGAAACCGTTTCATCCGGCTGTATTGTACGAGTGCTGCCGGCTTTCCTTGATCGAGGTAGCTTGCGATCCAGGCCGGTTGAATGCCTTTGACGCTGTCGTTGTACAGTCGATTCAATCCTCGATAGAACGATAGTAGATATGGCCCCAAATCGGTGAAGAACCGCAGTTGATCGGGGGACAGGTACAACGGGTTGGGACTGATTCGCCAGGAGGTCACGGCCTGCGCGTCTGAATCAGAGTCCTGAAGGGGCACGGTGGAGGGAGCTCCGAACAAGTTCGCGCGACACAACTGCTCGCGAATGGTTGTGCAGCGGTCCCGTGCTGCCTCAGGCGAGAGTGTCGGACGGGAGGCTTCGATCTGTGCCAACGAAAATCCCTTCGCGCTCGTTCCGGCATGGCGGAAGTGCGGCATCAAGATGGTGCAAAGGGTGCAATGCTAGCACGCACATCAGCGACCGACAAGAGGGCGGCGGACTCTCCGAGAGGGATGGGTCTGGTGCCATGCAGACAGGGTACGTGATGATCGGAAGCGAACCTTCCTTGCCACCGTCCGACATGCATCGTATGATTGGAGCTCGATGGACCTCAGGCTAGTGGATTTGAAACAGACGATGCGGGTTCTGCCTCAGCTGGTTCCGGACTCAGCGTGTGTTCGTTGTGATGTGTGCTGCCGTTTCCCGGAAGCCGATAGCTTTCTTCGCCCATACTTTACGCGAGTAGAAATCAACAATGCCGTGGTGCACGGCCTGTCCGAATCGTGCTTTCCAGACCGGTCAGGTTCGCAGGTCGATCTGGTCAAGAATCCGATCGGCGATGGGTATCTCTGCCCTGCGTTTGATTCGCAGTCTGGTCGATGTGGAATTTACGACGTTCGCCCATTGGACTGTCGGCTGTATCCGCTGGCGTTGATGTGGGATGCCGCGGGTCGGGAAGTCCTGCTTGGTTGGGATTCCAAATGTCCATTCATGCGAGAAGCGCCCTCACGTGCGATTCGAGAGTATGGGGACTGTGTCGCCAGGGCCCTCGCGGACGAGACGATCATTGAGGAACTTGTGGCTCATCCTCGTCTCATCGGTCGATTTCAGGAGGATGTGGTCGTGCTCCAGGCACTTCCGCATCTCACGGTTCGGCTTGTTCCGGAGCGAGCGGATCCTCAGCTCCGTCCGCTGACGTGGTCGGACGCACCGGGTTTTGCGAAGGCGCTTGAGCGTGCGCAGGTGACCGGCCATGACAGGCCGGCCGCCTTTGCGTTTCCCTATCATTATATCTGGACCTCGCTGCTTCCCTATTGGTGGATGGAGATCGATCACACGTTGTTTCTGTTTGCCGAGTCTCCGGACGGATGGTTCATGCCGCTCCCACCGCTCGGAGCCGGCCCCCTGGATCAAGCGGTGGAGCAGGCGTTTGCATTGATGCAATCGTGGAACGGGCCGTCGCCGGTGAGTCGAATCGACAACGTGATGGAGTCACAGCGGCAGGGATTGAAGTCCGAGGGGATTCAATTCCGTCAGAAAGAAGGCGACTATCTGTATCCTGTCGAGGCTCTGGCCGCCTTGGCAGGAGACCACTATAAATCCCAACGGGCGCTCTGCAATCGTGTGGTCAGGGAACAGGCGATCACGAGCGAGCCGTATCGGGCAGACGATCAGGACGACTGCATGCGTCTCTATCGACGATGGGCGGATCAGAAACGGAGCGGCCATCTTGATCAGATGGGAACGCTGCTTCTTGAGGATGCGGAACTGGCGCATGCGCTTGTTTTTCATGAGTATGAACGGATCGGCTTGTCGGGTATGGTCGTGAGAATCAACGGAGACCTCGCCGCCTACACGTTCGGCTACTGGTTGACTCCTCGGACCTGGTGCATCTTATTGGAGGTTGCGGACCGTTCCATTCCCGGTCTGGGACAGTGGGTTTTCCGCGAAACGTGTCGAACCGCCATGGTGCAAGGAGCGGTCTTCATCAATGCCATGGATGACGCCGGTCTTCCGGGACTCCGGGCAACCAAGTTGGCCTACCGTCCGTCCGCGATTCTAAACATCTGGACGATCACAAGGATGACTCCATGACACAACCGGAAGAGCGAACCGCGTCAACATCTCGCCGATATGAGTGGCTGATGTTCGCGATGGTCTTGATTACGCTGGTGACCATGGGCGTGGGGACCTTCCTGCTCGGCCATGTTGAACGCAGCATCGTGGCGGCGGTCTGGATCCCGCTGTTGGTGTTGCTGTTGTGGTCGATGATTCGATTGCGGACGGAATATCGCCAAGCCCAACAGGAAAGTGCCTGGGCGCGGGCCGCTGAAGCGGCGTTGTTACAGAGTCAGGAGCGCAATCGAGCGATTGTCGATACGGCGCTCGATGGAGTCATCACCATCGATGCGGCCGGAATCGTGACCGAATGGAATGCCCAAGCGGCCGCGATCTTCGGATGGACCCGCGAAGAAGCGATGGGGAAACTGCTGTCCGACACCATCATTCCCGAGCGTGATCGGGAGGCGCACGCGCAAGGGATTCGAGAGTATCTCAAGACCGGAGTCGGTCCGGTGTTGAATCGTCGGATCGAGATCGCCGCCCGACATAAGGAAGGCCATGAGTTTCCGGTCGAGCTTGCCGTCTCGCCGGCTCGTATCGGTGAAGCGTATATCTTCAGCGCATTTGTCCGCGACATTACAGATCGTCGTCGGGCAGAACGACGGCTGGCCTCTCAATATGCGGTGACGCGCGTCCTGTCGGAGGCCGTGCGACTCGAAGAAGCGGTGCCGAAAATCATTCAAGCGGTCGGCGAGAGTCTCGAATGGGATCTCGGGGTATTTTGGAGACTGGATAAACAGTCGGGCACGTTGCGGTGCCTTGATTACTGGCGAGTCGCATCGCTGGTTGCGGATGAGTTCATCGCGCAGATGCAGACCCAGGCGTTCAAGCCGGGCGTGGGATTGCCGGGTCGAATTTGGGAAAGCGGGCAACCGGTCTGGGTTACAGACGTG
Organism: Nitrospira sp.; assembly: GCA_015903995.1. Lineage (GTDB taxonomy): Bacteria > Nitrospirota > Nitrospiria > Nitrospirales > Nitrospiraceae > Nitrospira_D. The sequence continues at coordinate 28,524 of JABMDK010000002.1, read as the reverse complement.
ACGCTCGATCCCGCCTTTGTCCGCGCGGAGTCGGCGGCCAAAACAGGGCTGCATGGCGCGTTCGGGTTTCCGATTCGTATCGGGGGTGAGGTCGAGGGCGTCATTGAGTTCTTCAGCCATCAAGCCCATGAGCCGGACAGCGAGTTGCTCAGTATGATCACCGATGTCGGCCTGAAGATCGGACAATTCGGTGAACGCACGAGCGCCCAAGAGGCGTTGCGCCTGACGGAAGCGCAACTGCGTCAATCTCAGAAGATGGAGGCCGTGGGGCGGCTCGCCGGCGGGGTCGCCCATGATTTCAATAATCTCCTGACGGTGATTCGTGGATACAGCGAGTTGATCCTGAGTCGTTTGACGCAGGCGGATCCCGCGCGACGCGAAATAGAAGAAGTCAAAAAAGCCGCCGATCGTGCCGCCGGCCTGACCAGTCAACTGCTGGCCTTCAGCCGTCGGCAATTCGTGGCGGCCAAGATCGTGGATCTGAACGCGCTCGTCATGAACATGGACGGGATGCTGCGGCGGCTGCTGGGCGAGGATATCGTTGAACTCTGTGCCGACCTCGACCCGCAGTTGGGATCGATCAAGGCCGATCCTGGGCAGATCGAGCAAGTGATCATGAATCTGGCGGTGAATGCTCGAGACGCCATGCCGACGGGCGGCCAGCTGACGATCCAGACTCGAAATGTCACGATCGGGAAAGGCCCTCGGCGTGAAACGATGATGCTCGACGAGGGAGCCTACGTGCTTTTGGCCATCAGGGACACCGGCCAGGGGATGAGCGAAGAAACCCAATCGCATTTATTCGAACCGTTTTTCACGACGAAGGAAAAGGGGAAGGGGACGGGTCTCGGGTTGTCCACTGTGTACGGGATCGTGAAGCAAAGCGGTGGAACGATCGGAATCGAGAGTAAGCAGGGACAGGGAACCACGTGCAAGATCTTTTTCCCGAAAGTGGAGGCGACCACCCAAGCCGCGCCGATTGCCAGTGGAACGATCGGCCGAGCGATCGGACGAGAAACGATCCTCCTGGTCGAGGACGACCCGTCGGTGCGTGGGCTCGTGCAAGAAGCGCTTCGTCTAAGCGGGTACGAGGTGTTGGTCGCGCGTCACGGCATCGAAGCGCTCCTGACCGGGGCAAAGCACCTGGGGCCGATCCATTTGTTGCTGACGGATGTTGCGATGCCGCAGATGAGCGGGCCCGAAGTTGCGGAAAAACTGACTGTGGTGCGGCCCGAGATCAAGGTGTTGTACATGTCCGGCTACCCCGATCATCCGGTGTTCGAACAGGGTGGGGTCAAACGGGACACCGCCTTTCTCCAGAAACCCTTCACACCGAATGTATTGACCGAAAAAGTTCGTGAAGTGCTTGATGGAAAGAAGGTGGCGTAGAGGGCTACTGTGCTGTCCCCTCCCTTGATCTTCGCGGTTTAATCCGTTTATTGTGGCCTTTCATCAAGGTCTGCTCGATGGCATGGAACAATCCCATGCCTCAATCAGGAGCGAGAGCATTGACACAACAGGTTCGTGAAATCGATGTAGGGCAGTATCGCATTCAGCAGGAGCCGTTTTATGCGGAGGTCTGCGGGGAGATCGGCCTATTCACCATCGCTGCCGAGAGAAAACTGCCGGTGATGCTGAAGGGGCCGACCGGCTGCGGGAAAACCCGGTTCGTTCAATACATGGCGTACAAGCTCGGCCGCCCGTTGATCACCGTCGCGTGTCACGAAGATCTCACAGCCTCCGATTTGGTGGGCCGTTACCTCCTGAAGGGGCAGGACACGGTATGGATGGATGGACCCTTGACCGTCGGGGTGAAGCATGGGGCCATTGTGTATCTCGACGAGGTGGTGGAAGCCCGGAAAGATACCACGGTCATCATCCATCCGCTCAGCGATGACCGGCGAGTGCTCCCGATCGAGAAAAAAGGTCAGATCGTGGAGGCCGCCGACGAGTTCATGCTGGTGATCTCCTACAACCCTGGCTATCAAAGTGTCCTCAAAGATCTGAAGCAAAGTACGAAGCAGCGATTCATCGCGATCGAGTTTGATTATCCTGCTCCCGATATCGAAACCCTCGTCGTCCAGCGTGAGGCGGGGGTGGATTCAGACATCGCGGCGAAACTCGTCAAGCTCGGCCAAAAAGTCCGCAACCTCAGAAGCCAGGGGCTTGAGGAGGGGGTCAGCACCAGGCTTTTAGTGTATGCCGGTACATTGATCAAGCAAGGCGTGCCACCTGAGCGGGCCTGTGATGTCGCCGTCGCCCGGCCGATCACTGACGATTCAGACATGCAACGGGCCATACTCGACTTCGTCAAAGCGATCTTCTGAGTTCCTCAATTTCCGTGGCGTCTCTTCCTGTCATCGCACGGGACAGTGAGCGCGGGGCGCTCCTGACCGTCCAAGTCCAGCCAGGGTCTTCACGTACTGAGTGCGTCGGCATTCATGGCGATGCGGTAAAGATCCGCCTGGCAGCGCGTCCGATTGAGGGTGCCGCCAACGACGAACTGATTCGCTTCATCGCCGAGCGGTGTGCTGTTCCGCGCGCGAATGTGCAGCTTCATGCCGGAGCGACGGGGCGACGTAAGCGACTGGCTGTAAAGGGAGTCACGGCGGAGTCGTTGTTAGCCCGACTGACGCGAAAAGAATCGAAAGAAAGGGGGAAGATATGAGGAGAATGGCAATAGCCAGCGTCTTCATGGTGGTGATGCTGGTGGGCTGTTCTGGTGCCCGCCCGGTGCTGTATCCGAATGCGCATATGCAATCAGTGGGAAAAGAAGTCACTGAGCAAGACATCGAGGACTGTAAACGGTTGGCGGAATCCGCCGGTGCGAAAGAAGGTAGCGGCAAGGCAGGACGTGTCGCTACCGGTACTGCCGTTGGTGCTGGGGTCGGTGCTGCGAGTGGAGCGGTTGGGGGAGCGATTTCGGGGGCAGTGGGTCGCGGGTCGATGATCGGTGCGGCGAGTGGAGCCGTCTGGGGCCTCTTAACCGGCCTCTTCCATGCAGTCGTCGGTCCTTCTCAGCCCAACCACGCGTACACCAATTACGTCAATCGATGCCTGGAAGAGAAAGGGTATGAGGTGACGGGGTGGCAGTGAGGGGGAGGAGGCTGGGCGCTGAGGTCGTTTCGGTGCTCGCCCAACGCGCGGCCTCAGAAGGCCCTCGTTGGATGCGCGCAATGGAAACGACCTCAACGTCCAGCCAAAAATGAGTGGTGCAAGAAGTGCTCGGACAATGCGCGCAGGAGAGTACCCACCCATCCGCTCTGCGAGGGGAGATGTGTAGAGAGAGGTAAGGAGTAAGAAGAGGAACGCTGGACGAGTGAACCGGATCATGAGAGATGTGCGCAATTGGGAAAAACCTCGACATTTCGTCCAAAGGGTGAGAAGTGAAGAAAAGACTAGAAAGCACTCCAGGGAATTTCTGTGGCCGATCAATCTTGGCAGCGCCTGATAGGGATGATCCTTCTACTGACTGTCACAGCCTGTACGGGGCCCCAGCCGATCTTGCGATCGAATAAACAACTTCACTTGTATGGCAGGCAGATGGCGCAACAGGAAATTGACTTGTGCCGAAAGAAAACGGAGGAGGCTGCGTTGCGTCCCGGGGTGCATCGGAGCGTGAATGCAGCTACCGGTGCGGTGCTTGGTGTCACGCTTGGCGGTGCGGTCGGTGCGTCGGCCGGGGTCGTCGGTGGATTGCCCGGCATTGCCATCGGGGCGGCTGCCGGAAGCGGGCTGGGGTTGATCGTAGGACTGGCCGGAGGAACGTTCAAACCACTGGAGCCGGACCCACCCTATGCCGATGCCGTGACGAAGTGTCTGAAGGAAAAGGGCTATGAAGTCAGTGGCTGGGAGTAGGTGCAAAAAACAGTGAATGCCCAAACCACGTAGGTACCATGTCTTTACACGGCCTGATCTGCTTCACTATCTCAATCGCATTCTCGCAAGCCTGATTCCCATACGTTAGCAAAACGGAAATGAGCGCGGCCGACCCGCGTCGTCTGTTCGCAGATGACCGTGATGGCCTGGTGAGTGGTTGCCGGCATCGTGGAAAGATCGGATTGACTCCCGCTCAGGTCAAAAGTAGATTAAAGTTAGTCCAGGTTGGTGAGTCCTATGAAAGCCACGACGAAGACCGTGAATATCCATGAATCCAAGACCCATTTGTCCAAGCTCTTGGCCGCCGTTGCGAAGGGGCAACGCATCACGATTTGTAAAGATGGGACGCCGGTGGCCCAGCTTGGGCCGCTCGATCAGCCCATTCCTGTCCGTCGTCCAGGACTCTTGAAAGGGCGCGTGATCATTGCGGATGATTTTGATGCGCCGTTACCATTGGAGACGACGGCCTCGTTCGAGAGTGGGGGGTGAATCTCCTGTTAGATACCCATGTCTACCTGTGGTATGTGATTCAGTCTCCACGACTCTCGAAGAACATCTATCACTAGATCGAAACCACGGCCATAGTCTATGTTAGTGCCGCTTCACTCTGGGAGGTGGTCATCAAGATTCAAGTGAAGAAGCTTTCCGCAGATCCCGGCGAACTCGCCGCGAAGATCACGGACAGTGGGTTTCAAGAATTGCCGGTGTCAGTGGCACATACCCTGGCCTTGGATCGGTTGCCGCTTCATCATCGTGACCCTTTCGACCGCATCTTGTTGGCGCAAGCCCACGTCGAACACCTGCGCCTGCTCACATATGATATGGGCTTAAAGCCCTATGGCCCGGTGTGTCAGGTGATAGCAGAGGCCAACTGAGCGCTCACCGCCTGTCGGGGTGTCGCAAGTCCGTCGTCGATCACGCTTCTCCAGAAGTTGATGCGTGTGTCGGCCCCATGAGCGTGGAGTTCCGTCCGTCACCGCAGCTGCTGGATCGGGTGCTCTGCGGGATGGTTGAGTACCAGAGCATCCATAAGGTGACGGTGCGTCAGCGGTTCGTGCAGAGGAAGCAGGGCATCTAATGGATGACAGACCTGATCTTGGCTGGAGAGGGAAGACCGAATGTTCATCTCCCAGTATGTTGACAAAAGCTTTGGGAGATCTGGATGTGAGCCACTCGATCCGATCACAGACGCCTCAGGGACTCCTCGCAGGCTGTTAAGAAAGGCCGTCCAGCAAGGCCGCAGCCAGCGAAGAGGCGACGCGTACTCTCTGCCGTACGTTGAGCCTCTGAGCGTCGCGAGAACGCTGCTGGCGGACGTTGTCAACAGCCTGCTCCCAGTCATGCACGATACAAGATGCGACTCCACCAGCCTTGGACAGTATTGAAAAGGTATGACATTCGACAGGCCTATTCTGATCTCATCGAAGAGCGCAAGGCGAGTAGGGGACACGCCAATTGGGCGGACGATCTACTAGTCTCGTGCCGGGGCGATATAGCGGATAGTGGCTTCCACCGATGAACCGGAAGAGCCCAGGTTGGTGGGGATCATGATTCGCACCAAGAGATCGATCGGTTGGCCTGTCTTCAGCATCGGTGCTTTGAGGGCCCCGACATTCTTCCCGCATGCACCGTGATCAATGATCTCGATCTGTCCGCTGTCATCCTCAACCATGAGCGTCGTTCGTTCATGGGGGCTTCCACAGATCATCCGATTCGGGATGGTTTCCGTCTGAGTCGCTGTGACGGTTCCGGTGATTCGTATTTCCTTCATCTGATAGCGATCCGGATGCGCCAGGATGGTCGCGATGGGAATTCGTTCATAGGAGGCGACTGAAATTTTCACTGCACTGACTCGGGAGGGCAGGGAGAGCTCATCCGCTGCGAGAACAGCGTGAAGACCGATCACCCCTGAAAGGATGAGGATGACGGTTCGAAGCCCGATGCGAATGAGTAGAACAGTCATCAGTACCTCCAGTTAAGAGTACCATATGCCTTGCAGAAAGGAGCCGATCCTTCGGCACGGTGCCATTGATTCGGCACTCCTTTCCTGCGGGACGTTTGACAATTCTGCGTTCTGCGAAGCGAATCCCTTCTCATTTCAAGTAGATTGCGAAAAGAGGTCTGTTCCTGTTGTCTGGAACGTAAGTTGCCATGCTGGAATGTGTGGTAATGAGAGTTGGTCTGGCGGTGCGAAGTGCTGTATAGACAAAAGCCGTGATGTCATTATGCAGAGGCGATTACAGAACGCTTGTGCGTTGTGTCAGGAAGAGGAGGACTCATTATGTTTGTTGTCGTAGGGGCTACAGGGAATACAGGGTCGTCAGTCGTGGAAACCTTGCTCGGTAAGAAACAGCCGGTCAGGGTTGTCGTCCGTTCGGTCGATAAGGGGGCCGGCTGGAAGGCGAAAGGAGCGGAGGTTGCCGTGGCGTCGCTCGACGATGTATCGGCCATGGCCGAGGCCTTCAAAGGAGCGAAAGGGGTCTATCTATTGGTACCGCCGAATTACGGGGCTGAGGCCTGGTTGGCGGATCAGCGAACACGAATGGATCGCGCGGCGGAAGCCGTCCAAAAGAGCGGAGTCGAACATGTTGTGTTCCTGTCATCGATCGGGGGGCATATTCACGGCGGGACCGGCCCGATTCGAGCGGCGAGTTATGGAGAGTATGCACTTGGCTGTCATGCCAAGCGGCTGACCATTCTTCGCCCCTGTTACTTTATGGACAATTGGGCCCCAGTGATCGGTGCGGCCAAGGCGCAGGGTGTTCTTCCAACCTTCATGGCACCTCAGGCGAAGATACCGATGATTTCAACCAAGGACATCGGCAGAATTGGGGCGGAACAATTGATGGCTGGTGGTCATGGGAAGCAGATCGCGGAAATGGCGGGGCCGGAAGAGTACAGCCCGGATCAAGCGGCGTCTGCACTCAGTCGGATTCTTGGGAAAGCGGTGATGGCCCAACATGCGCCACTCAGTGCCGTGGTCCCGACATTCAAATCGTTTGGATTTTCGGACGAGGCGGCGAGATTGTTTGAGGAAATGTACCGCGCGTTCTCAAACGGCGCGATCGGGTACGAGCATCCGGCGAAGTTGGTGCGAGGCACGGTCACGCTGGAAGACGCGCTACGAACGATGGTGTGAAGGAGGACCACATGGCTACAGGGACGGCTGTTGTCAAAGAAGTGGCAGGGATCTATCAACCAGGATCGGCCCATATGGTGGGAGACGGGTTCCCCGTGCGGAACCTGTTCCCGAGCAACGATCTCGATCGAGAGGTCAGCCCGTTTCTTTTGCTGGATTATGCCGGACCACAGTATTTTGAACCGATTGCTCACCCACGTGGTGTCGGTGAGCATCCGCATCGCGGGTTTGAAACCGTCACGATTATGTACCAGGGGGCGGTCGCTCACAGAGATTCGGCCGGCAATGCCGGTGTCATCGGGCCGGGCGATGTGCAATGGATGACGGCGGCGTCCGGAGTCGTACACGAAGAGTTGCATGAGAAGAATTGGGCTCAGCAAGGCGGAACCTTTCAGGCTATCCAACTCTGGGTGAATCTGCCGCGCACGCAGAAGATGTCGGCGCCTCGTTACCAGACGATTCTGAACGTTGATATTCCAAAGGTTGAACTTGAAGGTGGAGCAGGCCGACTGCGTGTGATTGCAGGAACAATTCAGGGACAGAAGGGGCCGGCCCATACGGTGACACCGGTCGAACTCTATGATCTGGAGTTGGCTGCCAACCGCCGTGCGGAGTTGCATCTGCCGGATGGGTACAATACGTCGGTCTTCGTGGTGCAAGGCCTGGTGTCGGTGAATGGCTCACGCGACGCAGGAGAGGCAGAGTTATTTGTGTGTATGCGGAATGGGTCGTCTGTGGCTATTGAAGCCCGCGGAGACAGCCGGCTTTTGATCTTGAGCGGTCAACCGATCGAGGAGCCGATTGCTCGGTATGGTCCGTTCGTCATGAATGCCAAAGCCGAACTTGTGCAAGCCGTGAATGATTATCAAGCGGGCAAGATGGGCCACCTGTAATGAATGAGCAAGCGCTGACAGTCGATGTCTATTCTGAGATCTGTCCCTGGTGCTATGTGGGCAAGCGGCGCCTGGAACGGGCACTCAAGGCGTGGGACGGTGTTCCTGTGAACGTCAGATGGCGGCCCTTTCAATTGAATCCGACCATGCCACGCGAGGGGATGGATCGACGACAGTACCTTGACGCGAAGTTCGGCAGCCCTGCCGCTGCTCAAGCGATCTATGATCACGTCTCAACAGCAGGTGCCGAGGAAGGCATCCATTTCGCCTTTGGGAGCATTGCTCGCACGCCCAACACATTTGCCGCGCATCGCCTCATCTGGTGGGCGGGGCATCAGGGGAAACAGGATGAGATGGTCGAGAGGCTCTTTCGCCAGTATTTCCTGGAGGGTGGAGATATTGGGAGTATCGACACATTGTCCCAAGCCGCTGCTGATGAGGGGCTTGATCGAGCAATCACCGTAACCTTCCTGGCGGGCGATGAGGGCGTCGAAGAGGTGAAGGTGGAGGAAGCTGCCGGTCATCGGTTGGGCATTCGAGGGGTTCCGTATTTTGTGATCAACGGAGCCTACGCGCTCTCCGGGGCACAGCCTCCTGAGCAGTTAGTGGCGGTCTTCAGAGGGAGTGTAACCGGCTCGGCTGCGGGAAAGGTAGGTGGGTAATGGCCGTTCAAGTCTATGGCTGTAACCATGTCGTGATCGAAGTCACCGATGCCACGAAGGCGGCGAAGTTCTATCAGGACGTCTTTGGGTTGAAGATGTTACGTGGTGGGGAAGGAGCGGTCTGGTGCAAGCTTGGGGAACATCAGTTCATGGCCATTTTTGAAGTAGACCAGCTTCAGCCGGATCGCACGAAGCATTTTGGACTGATGGTCCGTGATGCAGAACAGATCAAAGAAGTCCGTAAGAAGCTGACGAAGAAGTATAAGCTGAAGCTCCATCCTGACTTCCGCTGTGATTTTCGTGATCCTTGGGGCAATCGTATTCAGGTCGGTGACCTGAGCGATGAATCGTTGGTCTGGCTTCTTCCCTATCAGGAGGTGCAGAAAGCCGGGATAACATTTTCCGACAAACCGCCGAAGGAGAAGCGGTCATGAGTCCGACCATTCCACAACAGTGGTTCACTGATCTGTTCGGCGACATCTCTCAAGGCAAGATCATCCAGAGACGGTTTTGCTATGATGCAGGGAAAACGGACTAGGAACCTTCAAGGTATGGCCATGCGGGAGCAACGAAATAGGAATACCTCTCTGGACAATCTCTTTTCTGCTCTCCTTCGCCTGCACAAGGCCTTGCTCGACGACGAGCGCGTGGCCTATGAACGTGTGCATGGACGGGTTCCATCCAATGGTGCGTTCTTGCAGCTGGTGTTGAACGACGCTTGGTTTGCTTGGTTGCGTCCCCTCTCCCAATCAATCGCCAAGCTTGATGAACTCAGTGAATCAGATGAGGCTGCATCCAGCGAGGAAATCCCGGCGCTGCTGGCCTCTGTGCAGGCCCTCATGGTACCGACGGAAGAGGGGGAGGGATTCAGCCGGCAGTATCACGAGGCATTGCAACGGAGCCCCGATGTGGTATTGGCACACGCAGCGGTCCGGGCATTGCTGGTGCAGTCGAGGTCCAACAAGGGGCGAGTCAGATGAAAGCACACTACCTTGGTCATGTCGTGTTTTATGTGAAAGATCTGGAGCGATCGCTCGGTTTCTATCGAGACCTGTTGGGGTTTACGGAGGTGGGGCGGATCTTCAATGGGGCGGCCGCTGCGCTGACCTCCGGGCGAACACATCATGAGTTGTTGCTGATTCAGGTCGGCGATGTGCCGGGGCCGCCGAGTGGGCCCCGTCGAGGGCTCTATCACATCGGCATCAAAGTCGGGGATAGCCTCGATGAATTGCGTCAGGCAAAACGAGAGTTAGAGGAAGCAGGGATCCCGATCCACGGGATGAGCGATCATACAGTCAGCCAGAGTCTCTATCTCAAAGATCCGGACGGCAATGAAGTCGAGTTCTATGTCGATGCGGACGAGTCGGTGTGGAAAAATGACCCGTCGGCGGTGGTGTCGCCGATCAAGCCGCTGTATTTGTAATCAAAAAGAGGAGGAACGTTTATGGGGCAGCCACGTATTGCAGCCAAAGAGCCGTCGGTGATTTCGCTGGAGCCGGGTACCTACTACTGGTGTTCCTGTGGACGATCGAGGGACCAACCGTTTTGCGACGGGGCGCACGAAGGAACCGGGTTCGAGCCGGTCGAGTTCACCGTGGATGTCAAGAAAGACGTCGCCTTGTGCCAGTGCAAGCACACGAAGACGCCGCCGTTCTGTGACGGGACTCACCAGACGCTCTGAAGACGTCGGGAGCGTCATAGACACCGCGTGCGTGTCTGGCGTGGCTCTTGAGCCGGTGTCAGTAGATAGTCCATACTGCCGGTCTATGGATCGACAGGGCATTTCTCCCTGCGGGGACCTTGCGGAGCGCTACCAAGCGCTCCTCGAGGTTGCACAGGCAATTTCCGCGCAACGGGACCTCGATCAGCTCTTTCGCGACCTCGCACACCGGCTTCCTCGGGTCGTGCAGGTGAATTTCGTCGATCTCTCCCTACATGACCCCATCAAGAAAATGATGCGCCTCCATACCATTCAGGCCAATGTGCCGGCGGATCTCGTGGGGGGCCATGAAGTCCCCATCGATGATTGCCCCGCCGGGTTGGTCTGGCAGCAGCAGCAGCCGCTCCTTGTGCCGAAGTTAACGGAGGAGCGCCGTTGGTCAAAGGTTATCGGCCAAATGAGGGAAGATGGGACGGAGTCATTTTGCTTTGTTCCGCTGACCACAGCGCGAGGTCGGTTGGGCGCCATGGGATTCTTAAGCCTGCAAAGAGAGGCCTATAGCGATGCGGATGTGGAGTTCCTGAAACAAGTGGCTCAACAAGTCGCGGTCGCCGTTGAAAATGCCTTGGCCTTTCAGCAGATCGCCGAGCTCAAAGATAAGTTGGCCAAGGAGAAGCTCTATCTCGAAGAGGAGCTTCGGACTGAGCATGGGTTCGACGACATCATCGGCGACAGCACCCCTCTCAAAAAGGTGCTGAAGCAAGTCGAAGTCGTGGCTCCGACCGATTCGACCGTGTTGATTCAAGGAGAAACCGGGACCGGCAAGGAACTCATCGCTCGGGCAATTCATCGACTGAGCGGCCGACGTGAGCGCACATTCGTCAAACTGAACTGTGCGGCGATTCCAACCGGACTGTTGGAGAGTGAGTTGTTCGGGCATGAGCGAGGAGCCTTCACTGGGGCAATCTCGCAGAAAGCCGGGCGGTTTGAGTTGGCCGATCGCGGCACCATCTTTCTGGATGAAGTGGGCGAAATTCCGCCGGAACTGCAATCGAAGCTACTTCGTGTACTCCAGGAGCAGGAATTCGAGCGACTCGGCGGCACCAAAACGATCCGAGTGAACGTGCGCTTGATCGCCGCCACGAATCGGGATCTCAGGGAGTCGGTGGAGCAGAAACAGTTTCGAAGCGACTTGTACTACCGTCTGAACGTCTTTCCCGTTACCATGCCGCCGCTCCGTGAGCGTCGAGACGATATTCCTATTCTCGTCCGGTATTTTACGCAGCACTATGCCCTGCGCATGAAGAAGAATATCCAGAGGGTCCCTGCCACAACGCTCGATGTGCTCTCTCGGTATGCGTGGCCGGGTAATATCCGTGAACTGGAGAATTTGGTGGAGCGTTCCGTTATCCTCACGCAGGGGCCTGATCTACAGGTGCCGATGAGTGAACTCCAGGCACATGATCGTTCCGTTCCCCTCTCAAGCTCAACGCTTGAAGCAGCCGAGCGCGAGCAAATCGTGCGCGCCCTACATGAAGCACGAGGGGTCATCGGTGGCCCAGCTGGTGCTGCGGCTCGGTTAGGAATCAAGCGAACCACCCTTCAGTCAAAAATGCAGAAGCTCGGAATTCCCCGCGTCTCGTAAGCCCCGCGTCTATCTATGTTCGCCCGTCTCTTGCTGGCGCCTCATATGAGGAGTTTCTCGAATGATCTCATCGGCGCTTGTGCCGATCTTTCGGCACCGTGCCGTGGGCTCGGCACATCTTACAAAACTCTCCAGCGATACGTTCTCGGGTCGCGACGATTCTTCTCAGACAATTCAATAGTTTCGGTAATGCTGTCTTGGTCAAGACCAGCGGGAACATGAGTTGCAAAATCAAGCGGTAGCCTCTTTGATCACGGAGGATTGGGTATGGCGACGAGAGTGGCATTCCATCAGAGTAAGCTGAACGCGGTGACCAGATTAAGGACGAAGCCTTTCGGCGACCTCAGTTATGTTGAGGATTACTGAACAGCCAGGAGCTGAACCAGACTCTGTGTTGCTTCGACTTGAGGGACGACTGATGGGTCCCTGGGTCCAGGAACTCAGCGGGTATTGGCGGAAGGTGTCCGCGCAGCAGCCTCAGCGCGTGATGATCGACCTGACCGGCGTGACATTCATCGATGCCGAAGGCAAGATGCTCTTGGCTCGTCTGTGGCAACAGGGAGCGAGTCTAACGGCCTCCGGTTGTTTGACGAAATGTGTTGTTGAAGAGATCACAGGGATGGATCGATCTGATCCTGCAAAGAAGAACTGTGACAAGCGTTCACCGGGCATGACGGAAGATGAGTTCTGAGTGGTGATTGTGTGCGGTTGCCGGAATGGCGCGAAGCCTTGTCTATCTTGGGCTTGCTGCCGTCTCATCTTCCTGGGTACAATGCAACGTTTGTCTTCCTGAGGAATCGGTGGTGAGGATTACAGAATAAGGTAGGTGGCATGCTGAAGGATCATCAGGCGATGCAATGGATCATGGTGTGCCTGGTTTTGTGGCGCTCGGGGCATCGGCTGCCTGCAGACAGGAGGCCGGGTCTATGCCGCCACAAGAAGTGTCGCAGGTGGAAGTCGTTACGGTTGAGACACAGACCGTTCCCGATGAACCGGAGTTTATCGGCCAGGCCGAAGCGTCCCGTCCCGTGGAGATCCGTTCTCAAGTGACGGGACTGTTGAAGGCGGTTCTCTACCCAGAGGGTCGCGACGTGAAGAAAGGTGATCGCCTCTATCAGATCGACCCCGTTCCGTTCAAGGCGGCGGCAGCGAGTGCGAGGGCCAAGATTGCCCAAGCGGAGGCCCGCGTCGTTCAAGCCAAACAGAATCTTGCACGGGTCAAGCCGTTGCTTGCCGAGCAGGCGGTGAGCCAAAAAGATGTGGATGATGCCGTGGCTGAAGAGCTTGCGGCGAACGCGGCGGTGGAAGGGGCTCGCGCTGACCTCATCAAGGCCCAGTTCGATCTGGATAACACGCTCATTACGGCCCCCATCACCGGGCTGATTGAGCGCAGCCGCTACTATGAAGGGCGGCTGGTGTCTGCGCAGACCGATCTTCTGACGACGATTCATCGCGTCGATCCGATGTATGTGGTGGTGAATGTCCCCGAGACATTCATTCTCAAGCGGCGACGGGATATTGAGGCGAAGCGAATCACCCATCCGGGGGTCTATCAATTACGAGGTCGTCTCACGCTCATGGACGGCACGGTCTATCCCCATGAAGGGGTGCTCGATCTGCTGGAGCCGGGACTGCGAACGGAAACCAGCTCGCGGCAGACACGTATTACCTTTCCGAATCCGAAGCGCACCTTGCTGCCGGGGCAATTTGTGAAGGTTCGATTCACCGGCGATACAAAAACCGACGCCATCCTTATTCCTCAGCGAGCCGTGCTGCAGGGGCCTCAGGGGCCTTTCGTCTTTGTCGTTGATCAGGACGAGAAGGTCCAAATTCGCGGCGTCGCCGCGTCCGACTGGAAAGGGGAGCAGTGGCTTATTGATACAGGTCTGAAACAAGGCGATCGTGTGGTCGTGAATGGGATGATGAAGATCGGTCCCGGCGCGCCGGTGAAGGCTGTTCCCTGGAGTCGGACGAAGGTGCCTGCTGCAGAGTCAGCTCCCGCCTCGCCTCAATCCTGAAGAAACATCGCTGATGACGTTGCATGCCTTCATAGACCGTCCGATTCTTGCGTCAGTGGTGTCCATCATCATTGTGGTGATGGGGCTGCTTGCGCTGCAGTTCCTTCCGGTTGCGCAGTTCCCGGAGATGAACCCCCCGGTCGTGCAGATTGAAGCGGATTATCCTGGCGCCAGTGCGGAAGTCGCCGCCGAGGCGGTGGCCAGGCCGATCGAGGTGATGCTCCCCGGCATTGATAACCTCTTATATTTTGAATCCACCAGCAGTAACGACGGGCACGTCTCCATCACGCTGACGTTTGAGGTCGGCACCAATCCGGATATCGCCCAAGTCCAAACCCAGAACCGTGAAAAGCTTGCGGAACCCCAGTTGCCGTCGGAAGTCATCCGGCAGGGCGTGTCCGTCAAAAAGGCCACCCGCAACTTACTCGCGGTGTTTGTGCTGAAGTCGACCGACCCTCAACACGATGCCGTGTTCCTCTCGAATTACGCCACACGACGGGTGGTCGATGATCTCAAACGGGTCAAGGGTGTCGGAGATGCCTGGGTGTTCGGACAATCAAGTTACAGCATGCGGATCATTCTCAATCCGTTGCATATGGCGAAGTTGGGGCTGGTGCCGAGCGATATCGCCGCGATCATCCGAGAGCAGAATCGTGATTATCCGGCCGGGACGATCGGGAGAGAACCGGCATTGAAGGGGACAGAATTAACGATCCCGATCATCGCGAAGGGACGGCTGACGGAGGTCAAGGAATTCGAGGAGTTGATCGTGCGTGCCCTTCCGGATGGTTCCTTGGTCCGCTTGAAGGATGTGGCCAGGATCGAAGTGGGTGCGCAGTCCTATGCCCTTGAGGCTCGCTGGAACAGCAAGCCCACCACATTCATTCTCACGTTTTTGTCTCCTGGTGCGAACGCGCTTGAAATGGTCCGAGGCGCGCGGGCCAAGATGGACGAACTGGCCAAGAATTTTCCTCCGGGGATGTCGTACGACGTTCCCTACGACACCACCCACTTCATCGAAGTCTCGATCAGGGAAGTGGTGAAGACGTTGGCGGAGGCGATGATTTTGGTGGTGCTCGTCGTCTATCTGTTCCTTGAGAGCTGGCGTGCGACCGTCATTCCGATGGTTGCCGTGCCGGTGTCGCTGATCGGCACGTTCATGGGGCTCTACGCATTGGGATTCTCGATCAATACCATTACCTTGTTCGGCATGGTGCTCGCGATCGGGATCGTGGTCGACGACGCGATCGTGGTGGTGGAAAATGTCGAGCGGCACATGCGTGAAGATCGGTTGTCGGCCAAAGCTGCGGCCAAACGGGCGATGAGCGAAGTGACGGCACCCATCATCGCGATCGTGTTGGTCCTGGTCTCGGTCTTCGCGCCTGTCGGGTTTGTCGGCGGGATCACCGGAGCACTCTATAAACAGTTTGCCGCCACGATTGCCATCTCGGTGACGGTGTCAGGATTCGTGGCGCTGACCCTCAGCCCGGCGCTCTGCGCCGTTGTCTTGAGATCGCAACACGGAGAACGGGCCGCATTCTGGGTGCTGTTTGACCGGCTGTTTCGGCACACGCAGCGTGGCTACACCAATGCGGTTGGTGCGATTTTAGCCAGACCGATACGGGTGATGGCGGTTTTCGGGGTGCTTCTCGCCGTCTCTTTCAGCCTATTCCAGACGCTGCCGAAGAGTTTCGTGCCTGAGGAAGACCAAGGGTATTTCATCGTGGTCGCGCAGCTGCCGGATGGTGCCTCGAAGCAGCGGACGGATGCGGTGCTTGAAAGAATTGAGAGGGTATTTCAGGCTAATCCGGCGGTCAACTCGACGGATGCCCTGTCCGGTCAAAACTTCGTCTTCGGCACCAGAGGACCGAACTCTGCCACGATGTTCGTGCCGCTGATCCCGTGGGATGAGCGGCCGGAGCCGCAGAACCATGTGAAGGCGATGGTCGGTGCGGCGTACGCTGAGTTTGCGAAGATTCCTGAAGCGCTCTTGTTGGCATTCAATGCGCCGGCGATTGAGGGGGTCGGCGCGGCCGGGGGATTCTCCGCGCAGTTGCAAGATCCGACCGGCGAAGATTTCAAGCGGTTTGCCGGCGTCGCGCAGCAGTTTGTGGAACGGGTGCAACAGGAACCGGCGATCGGGCGGGTGGGGACGAATTTCCGTGTGTCCTCGCCGCGGGTCTATGCCCATGTGAATCGGGAACGGGCGAAAGCCTTAGGCGTCCCCATCTCGGATATCTTTGACACGTTGCAGGCCTATTTCGGGAATTTCTATATCAACGACTTCGTGAAGTTCGGTCGGGTCTATCACGTGCAGACCGAGGCGGAAGCAGAGTTTCGGTCGACGCCGCAAGACTTGTCAAAAATCTATTTGCGGGCTCAGAATGCGCAGGGGACCAATATGATTCCGCTCGACACTGTGGTGACGGCGGAGTATCAGAGCGGGCCGGATCCGGTGAAGCACTTCAACGGGTATAATACGGCGCTGGTGTTGGGGGCGGCCGCGCCGGGTTACAGCTCAGGACAAGCGCTCGAAGCGCTGGAGCGTGTGGCGAAAGAAGTGTTGGTTCCACAAGGGTATGGGATCGATTGGAGCGGCCTTTCGTTTCAGGAGCGACGAATGAGCGGCCAGTCCAACCTGGTTTTCATCGTCGGCCTGCTGATGGTCTTCCTTGTGCTGGCGGCACAGTTCGAGAGTTGGGTGGTTCCCTTCGCGGTGATTCTGGCCGTTCCATTCGGAATTTTCGGCGCGCTGACCGCCGTGTGGGTACGTGGTTTCGAGAACGATATCTATTTCCAGATCGGATTGGTGACATTGATCGGCTTGACCGCCAAAAATGCCATTCTGATCGTCGAGTTCGCCAATACCCGATACGAAGCAGGGCGTCCCTTGATCGAAGCCGCGATCGAAGCCGCTCGACTGCGTTTTCGGCCGATCATCATGACGTCGATGGCCTTTATTTTCGGCATGGTGCCGTTGGTGGTGGCCAGGGGGGCTGGTGCGTCAAGCCGTCAGTCGATCGGGACAGGTGTCATGGGCGGGATGTTGGCGGCAACCTTCTTGGCAATCTTTTTTGTGCCGTTGTTTTTTGTGTTGCTGAGAAAGCTGACGAGGCGTAAGGAACAATCAGCGGCACGCGAGACTCAGCCCGCCGTGTCCACCCTTTCCGTGGAGGATAAGTCCTAACATGCGCACGATCGTCATCATCGGGCTCGCCGTGCTTCTCCTGTCCTGTACGGTGGGACCTGATTACAAGCGCCCACAGACCGATGGGGAAGATCGGTTTCGCATGGCGGACGGTCAGTCGGATATGCCGTCGCTGGCCAATCTGGCCTGGTGGGAGCTCTTGCGCGATGAGCAGTTGCAGCAGCTGATCCGAACGGCGCTTGCGGAGAATCGGGACCTCCAACGGACGGTCGCGACCGTCGAAGAATTTCGGGCACGGGCCTTGATCGCGAGGTCGGATTACATGCCGGGGATTTCGATTTCCTCAAGCCTGCCGGCCGGCCGCAAGGCGAACTTTCTCTTTCCCGGATTTGCCAGCCCGTTTAACTATTACTTGCTGGGCAATCTGGCGTGGGAAGTGGATCTCTGGGGGCGGGTCAGGCGAACCAATGAGGCGGCGCGCGCCGATTTGTTGTCGAAGGAAGAGAATCGTCGTGCGGTCACGATTCAATTGGTCAGCGCCGTTGCGGAAGCCTACTTCAACCTGCTTCAGTTCGATCTGCAGCTCGATATCGCGAAACGGACGCTGCAATCCTGGGAGGAATCGGTGCGGATTGCCCAGGCACGGTTGCGCCAAGGGATGACCTCGAAGTTGGATGCCGATCAGTTCGAGGCGGAGCGCGCCAATGCGGCGGCCCGCACGGCCGAACTCGAACGGTATATGGTTCAAGCCGAGAATCATTTGAGCGTGCTGCTCGGCCGCAAACCCTTTGCCGTGACGCGAGGCCGCTCCCTGGACGAGCAAGTCATACCGCCGGCGGTACCAGCCGGCCTGCCGTCAGAGTTGTTGCAGCGGCGTCCTGATTTGTTGGTGGCGGAACAACAGTTGGCAGCCGCCACCGCCCGTATCGGTGCGGCCAAAGCGGAACGGTTTCCAAGGATCACCTTGACCGGATTGCTGGGGGTGGCGCATCCCGAACTGTCCTTACTGTTCAGCGATCCTTCCTCATTCGGCGTGTTTAGTGCCGCCATTGCGACTCCGCTGTTGAATGCCCAAGTGTTGGGTTTTCAGCAGGAAGCCGTGGAAGCACAAAATAAACAAGCGCTGGCACAGTACCAACAGACGGTGTTGACGGCCTTTCGCGAAGTGGAGGATGCGCTCGTTGCGGTACGGACGGCACGGATTCAGAGCGAAGCACAACAACAACAAGTCGCGGCGTTGCAGTCTGCGCTGAAATTGGCCGAACTCCGCTATAGGGGAGGGCTGGCGAACTATCTCGATGTTCTGGTGGCGCGAAGAAATCTGTTCGAGGCCGAGCTGGCGTTGACCAGCACCCGTCGGTTGCTGTTGGCATCGGTCGTCCAACTGTACAAAGCACTCGGAGGCGGCTGGTCTCCTGATATGCAATCAGCCGAAGATGTGAAAAAAGGATAGCGTCTATGGATCAGCCGGCGCACACTCACTTTCCGATCCATGAGTTGCTGGCCCGCCGTTGGAGCCCCCGTGCGTTTGATGAACGGCGGGTGGATGCCGATGCACTGCGGACGCTGCTTGAGGCGGCCCGTTGGGCGCCCTCATCGAACAACGAGCAGCCGTGGCGATTCATCGTGGCGACCAAAGATCATGAAGCGGAGTGGAATCGACTGTTTGAGTGTCTGGCGGAGGGAAACAAAACATGGGCGTTCCGGGCGCCGGTGCTGATGCTGTCGGTCGCCGGCATGTATTTTGAGGACGACGGCAAGTCGAATCGACACGCCTTTCACGATACGGGATTGGCGACGGAAAACCTTGTCCTGCAAGCGGCGGCGAGCGGATTGGTCGCCCATCAGATGGCGGGTTTTGATATCGAGAAGGCGCGAGTCGATCTTCGCATCCCGGCAGGCTACGAGCCGGTGGCGATGATCGCGATCGGGTACCAAGGCAATTCGGATATTCTTCCGGAACGGCTACGCGAGCGCGAGCTGCGGCCAAGGACTCGTCGGCCGATCGGAGAATGGACATTTGCGGGACAGTGGGGAGTATCAATCCCATAGCACTGGTCTGGTTCAAGAAGAGGAGTCATCGTCGATGAAATCGTTGAGCGGAAAAGTGGCGATTGTGACCGGGGCTTCCAACGGAATCGGTCGAGCGATCGCAGAACGATTGGCGGAAGATGGTGCGATCGTCGTAGTGAACTATTCGAAGAGTTCGGAAAAGGCTCAACAAGTGGTCGTGGGGATTCAGGGCAAAGGGGGCAAGGCGCTCGCGGTTCAAACCGACATGAGTCAGGTGGCTGAGGCGCGTCGTCTGGTGATCGACACCGTGAAGCAATTCAACAGGCTGGATATTCTGGTGAACAATGCGGGCAAGTTCATGCCGAAGCCGCTTGAAGATACGACAGAAGAGGATTTCGATGGTGTCATCGCCCTGAATGCCAAAGGGCCGTACTTTGCCATGCAGGAAGCCGCGAAGGTGCTCAAAGACGGGGGGCGCATCGTGAATATCTCAACCGGGGGGACGCATCTGCACTTCCCCGGAGCCACGGCCTACCTTGGAAGCAAGGCAGCTCTTGAGCAATACACGAAAGGGTTGGCGCAAGAACTGGCTTCGAAGGGGATCACGGTGAACACGGTTTCACCGGGTTTCACCGAAACCGGGATGATGACGGAGGAGTATCGGCAAATCGGAATACAGCTGACGCCGATGAAACGACTCGGGGTTCCGAAAGATATTGCCGATGTGGTGGCGTTCATCGTGAGCGAGGAGGCTCGGTGGCTCACAGGGCAGACTATACAGGTCGGCGGCGGGATTGTGATGTAACGGGATAGTGGACAACATGGCGAGACAGAATATTTCAACCGGTGGTCCGTGGGAAGGCAAGATCGGGTATTCGAGAGCGGTACGAGTCGGCGCCCATGTCTCGGTCTCCGGATCGACGGCGATGACCCCGTCCGGCCTGGTGGGTAAAGGAGATCCCTACGCGCAGACGATTCAAACGTTGCGGACGATCGAAGCGGCCCTTCAACAGGCCGGTGCGTCCTTAGCCGATGTGGTACGAACCAGAATCTATATGGCCAACATCGATCAGTGGCAAGATGTCGGACGGGCACACGGAGAAGTATTTGGAACCATCAGACCTGCCACGACCATGGTCGAAGTCAAGCGGCTGATCGATCCGGATATGCTCGTGGAAATCGAAGCCGATGCCGTTATCGGCTAACTATCCTGCTCTCGGTCATCTGGCCAAAATCGATCCGGTCATGCGTCGGTTGATCGGAGAAATCGGTCCGTTCACCCTGAAGCCGAAGGTCAGCCGCTCGCCGTTCGAGTCGCTGGCTTGTGCCATTGCCTATCAGCAACTCCATGACAAAGCCGAGGAAACTATCCTCAAGCGGTTCATCGCACTGTTCCCAGGGAGGCGGTTTCCTTGTCCTGAGGATCTCCTTGCTATGAACCTGAGCGCCATCAGGAATGCCGGATTTTCGCGACCCAAAATCATGGCACTTCGTGATCTGGCTTCGAAAACGCTCGATGGGACAGTCGCGACGAACCGCATGATGAAGCAATTAGAAGATGAGGCCATCATTGACCGGCTGGTCGAGGTTCGAGGCATCGGACGATGGACCGCCGAGATGTTATTGATCTTCCAGTTGGGCCGACCGGATGTACTCCCTGTTGACGACTTCTGGGTACGGAATGGATTCCGGATCGTCTACAGGCGTCGCTCAATGCCGACTCCCAAACAGATGTTACAGTATGGCGAGCGATGGAGGCCCTATCGGACCGTTGCCTCCTGGTATCTATGGCGTGCGGCAGATCGAGCAAAGCAGGCCATGAAGGTGCTCTAAGGTGCTCTGATGGCAGACCGAAACAAGCGACTTGATTCCAACGCTCAGGGTAACTTCTACGTGGATGCAACCTGTATCAATTGTGACACCTGTCGCCAGTTGGCACCGCTGTGTTTCGAGGAGATCGGTGACTATTCTGCAGTCCATAGCCAGCCCCAGGATGACCTGCAGACGCATCAGGCCTATCAGGCACTGCTTGCGTGTCCGGTCGGGTCAATCGGTACGGAGCACGGCGACAAGGCACAGTTACAGGCGGCGATGGCGAGCTTCCCGCTACGTATTGAAGACGGTGTGAGCTATTGTGGGTTCAATTCGGAGAAATCGTTCGGAGCCAATAGTTTTTTCATTGAACATCCGGACGGGAATTGGCTCATCGACTCCCCGCGATATCTCAAACATCTGGTTGAAGTCTTTGAGCAGCGAGGAGGCATCGCCCATATCTTCCTGACTCACAAAGATGATGTAGCCGATGCGGACAAGTATGCCGCATCTTTCGGCGCCAAGCGGATCATCCATCAGGCGGATGCGGAAGCCGCGCCGGACGCGGAACGCATCATCGATGGGGAAGAGACGGTTTTGGTGGGGCCGGAGTTCCAGATCATTCCTGTACCAGGCCATACTGCCGGGAGCATGGCGCTGCTCTATCGAGAACGGTTTCTCTTCACCGGCGATCATCTCTGGTGGGCTCCCCATACCCAGGCACTGGAAGCCCCCACGCGCTTGATCTGGAGGAAATGGACCATGGTTGATTCCATTCGCAAACTACTCGACTACCGGTTTGAATGGGTCCTCGCCGGGCATGGCGATCGGGTGCATCTCTCCTCGACGGACATGCGAAGCCATCTGCTGGCATTGGTCGAGCGTCGAGAGAGAGGCAGGTCATTGCGCTAGCGATGCTCACACCCGTGATACAGTGGATCGATCGGAACATTCTCTCGCTTGGCCGTGAGATGCGGTTGTCCTATCTGCCGCCGCTCATGGTCTATGTCGCCTACGGTATTTCTGGACTCACCGGCATTGTTGGGACGTTCTTCGTCAAGGACTACCTTGGCCTTTCTGCCGCATTCCTCGCCGCGCTTGGATTCTGGGCCGGGATTCCTTGGGCGCTGAAGATGCCGATCGGCCATACGGTTGATCTCTTGTGGCGATGGAAGAGTTGGCTCGTTGGGGCGGGGGCCGGGCTGCTGACGGTCAGCCTCGGCATCATGGCCCTGTTGATCGGCGACCGCGAGGCCATGACGGCCATCTTGCCGGCGGAAGTCTGGTATGTCCTCAGTGTGTTGCTGGCCCCTATCGGATATGTGATTCAAGACGCCGTCGCCGATGCGATGACGGTCGAGGCCGTTCCTCGTGTGGACGATCAGGGGCAGCCGTTCGACGATCAGACGCGGAAGCTCATGCATACGACCATGCAGACGCTCGGTCGTGTCGCGATTGTCGGAGGCGGAATCCTCGTGGCGCTGGTGAATGTGTATGTCTTCAGTGGAACTGAGGGACTGCCGCAAGCCGAGCTCGTTCGCCTCTACAAACAAATTTATCTGATGGCCATGGCGATTCCCGTGGTGTCGGTGGTGGGAGTCGGGCTGGCGTGGTGGCTGCAGCGCCGACAGCGGCAACGACTTGTTCAAGAAGGGTTCTCGCCGGAAGAGGCGCGGCAGATGGTCGACGCGCGGGATTCCGACAGCGAACCGACGAAACCAAATTGGTGGATCCTCATCGGCAGCATGGCGTTCGTCTTGTTCACTCTTACCGTGGGACTGGGTGGGTTTCCGTACCGTGAAGAGATCGTGTTCGCCGGTTCGATGACCATCGTCCTGTTTTTGATGTCGAGACTGATGCGGGAGCTGGAATACGATAAACGGCTCACCTTGGTCGGCACCGCAGCCGTGGTCTTCTCGTTACGTGCGATTCCCGGGAGCGGCCCAGGTGCGACCTGGTGGATGATCGATCACTTGAAGTTCGATCAACAGTTTCTGTCGGTCCTCTCCTTGATCGGTGGCGTTGTAGCCTTGGCGGGGATGTTTGTGTTTCGGCGATTTATGGCTGAACGATCCATCATGTACGTGGTCGGTTTCTTAACCATCGTCGGAACGATCCTCGCCCTTCCGATTACGGGTCTCTACTATGGATTGCATGAATGGACCGCGAGGATCAGCGGAGGAGTGATCGATGCGCGTTTCATTGCCTTGGTCGACACCGCACTGGAATCGCCGCTGGTTCAGATCTCCATGATCCCGATGTTGGCTTGGATCGCGAATTCAGCGCCTGCCAATCTGAAAGCCACCTTCTTTGCCGTGATGGCATCCTTCACCAATCTCGCCCTCTCGTTCAGCCAACTCGGGACGAAATATCTCAACGAAATCTTCGTCGTCACGCGGGAAGTCCGAGACCAAGCCACCGGCGCCGTCCAAACACCGGCCGACTACAGCCAACTGGGCGAGCTCTTCATTGCACAGCTCCTGCTCGGTCTGGCCCTCCCCTTCTCTGCCATCCTCTTTGCCAAGCTTACCAAGTTCAAGAGCGCGTTGAGAGCGGTGGGTGATCTCATGTGGTTATGGCAATAGACAGGAGCCGTCTCTCGGATACTGCAACCGATGATGTTCCGCTCTCGCGAAGGATGTGAGTTGGTGTGGATCGACGTTCGTTTCCGTCATGAGGTGCCGAACTTCCCAGTTGCGACTCACTAAGGCGTCGGCGATCAAAGATCGATGGCATCGCCAGGGAACGGCTTCTGCGCACATGATAGCCGTGTGCTGCAATCGGCCCATGGCCATCCAGAACCCCTCCGTCTGCATGTAATCCGCGTAGCCGCGGAAGCTCATGTTCCGCCAGCGGGTGTTCAGGGAATCCTTCTTGGCTTTGCGCAATCCGCCCAGCTGCGGCGTCTGGACATACCAGAGCCCTTCGCTCTTGAGACTTGTCGAAAGATTGTCACCGTTGAATTGAGGGGTATGGCGGGAGCAAGGAATAGTACGGACGTCAACGAGGCGCTGAATGCCCTGGGCCTTCAACTGAGCGATGAACTCGTCGATCGGTCTTGTCGAATGGCCGATGGTCCAGAGGACGTCAGGCATAACGTGATCATCTTTCGACTGCTTGAGTCGCCCAGTTGGTTAATGCTTCCGCATCTTCGATGACATCGACCGGTACCTCATAGAAGGATTTTAGGGTCTGCCTGGCGTTCGGTCGAAACGGCTTCATGCCGTGATCCTTGTAGTGGTCGATCGTCTTCGATGTTACTTTGAAGTAGAGCCGGTCTTTATGGATGATGCCAAAAAGTGTGTCTCGATTATAGAGACCATAACCTCCGAACATCGCACGGGCGGTTACATTGCGCAGGTCTCCCAGCTGATCCAAGACAAAGTCTTTGAAGCCGTCACTCTTCGGCGACATCAGTCATTCAGGCTTTCGCCCTGCGACCATCCGCACGGCGATCGGTAGTGCCACGACGGAGCGTTTCTGGGACTTCCCGGCAGCGTCAATGATGCGCTGTCTGGCTTCTGTTTGCTGTGCCGGACTTAACTTGGCCCATAGATTTTGAATCGGCGCAGCAATGTCCATAAGGCTGGAAAAGTATTCGTCGGGCGCCGCAAACCGGACATCGCCGAAAAATTGTTGTTCGGAGATGTCGGCCAGCCCGGCCTGTTGCAGCATGCCGGCGAGATCGCCGGGTTTGGCCAGGCGAAAAATCCCTGGTGCTGCCGGATCGGGCGGAGGCAATTCTATGAACTGTTTGATGATGTCCATAGGAATTTTGAGATAGGGATTCTTGTCCGGGGCGGACCACACAGCAGCAGCGACCCAGCTGCCAGGTCTCAGGACTCGGACGATTTCCGCCACAGCCTTTGGGATCTCAGGCAAGAACATCAGGCAAAAGCGGGTGGTGACTGCGTCGAACGATGAATCTTCGAATGGTAGCGTCGTGACATCGCCCGTTCGGAATGTGGCATTGGATAGCTTCAGCGAGGCAGCTTTTCGCCTCGCCGCTTCGAGCATCTGCTCGGCGAGATCGATACCCACCACGCTGCCGGTTGTTCCGACTGTCTGTGCTGCGAGCAAGGCTGGATAGCCGGTGCCGGACCCTAAATCCAATACTTGAAGGCCGCTGCGCAATCTGGCATCGGCCACGAGTCGGTGGTTCAGGAACGCCATCTGTTCATCGAAGAAGCGATCCCACTTTTCCCAGCCGCCGGCGACACGGTTCCAATCCTGACGTTGACCCTCGATGACTTGCTTAGGCGATGGTGATGCCATGGAGTTACCTCAATGTGTGCTCAGTAGTATGACAGCAAGTGGACGGAGTGGCCTCCAGGGCCTATGTCATTGTAGGCCAAACGGGTGAATGCGGAGATCGGAGCGCCCCGCCACTTGCTTGTAGGCGGGAAGCCCCTTCCCATATGATGAACGCGCTAGACCGTAACCGTCACGGTCTTGACCGCAGCCTGGACCTTCGACACCATTTCCGGTGGGATGGTGTCCAATTTGTGACATTGCTTGGCGTGGGTCGCCACGAGCTGCATCAGTTCCGCCTCCGTCTCTGCTCGCACTTGGAATCCGCAGCCGCCCGACGGTTGTACATCCAGACATCCAAGCTGCTTGTACTGTTTGTCTGCCATGGTCTTCCTCCTCTTGTTGGGGTTGGGTTGGTGAACGACGTTACATCGAATCGAAAAATTCTTCCTTTGATATCCTTCTGGTTTGGTGGATAGAAGGATCGTAGTGGATTCGTACGGAGGAGATCAACCCTTTGAACGTGACGTCTCTTGTCCAAACGAGCTAAAAACGAAGCTTTCAATTTCGTGGGTCGTGCGAGGGGTTATTTCTACATGCGGGGAGCTGGATTGGTCAATGATTATGCTGAGGTGGTTTGGCGAGAGAAGGAACGGTATCGCTCTTTCCTGCGAATTTTCGTGAAAGTGAAGTGAGGCTTATAGGACGAAAAGTGCAGAGGACAGACCACACCCTGCGCTCTGTTTTTTGACAAGGGAGGAAAGACTATTGATCAGGCTGCCTGATCGCGCGGGCTTGGCCAGAGTGATAACGATACACCCACGACCAGGTAGACGATCCCCACAACGATCGCTCCCAGGTTGAGCTCGTACCAGGCGGTCATACCAAGAAACAGCTCATTCAGAATGAGCGCAAGCACCAACATCACAAACCCAATCCAATTAATGAAACTCATGCCCATGGATTGTCTCCTTTCTCGTGATGGTTTTTGCCCCGCGTTGGATGAACGCGTACATGAATTGGCCATTCGAATTGGGTCGGAAATCCCCCGCACGCTCGAAACATTGAAAAGTCATGTGGGTGTACGACATCATACTTCTTGACGACGTGGTCCTCCCCACAGTGAAAGCCACAGTCCAACACCTAGGTACAGGATACCCGGAACAATCACAGTAAAATTGGAGTCGTACCACACATTCAAATACACAATCTCATTGAGGAAGAGAGCAAAGAGTAACATCAGAAACCCGATAATATTGAACCAACGAAATCCCACGAGTACCTCCTCCTGCCGATGATTCTAGCGTATGAGTAACAATCATGGAACCACACTTGTATGAGCTCATATCTTAGGAGTAATTGTACGTTACCTCTGGAACGAAAAGCTACGGTGAAAATGACAGAACCTGCCAGAAGGCATCTTCTGATCTGTGAGCATTGTCTGCGCTTGGCCGTGCTTATGGCGGCCCAAGGTTGAGAAGCGATGAGGATTATCGCCCACTTGGACATGGATGCGTTCTTCGCCGCGATTGAGGAGCGAGATACGCCGGCGTTTCGAGGGGTTCCGCTTGTCGTTGGGGCAGACCCACGGGGTGGAAACGGGCGTGGGGTTGCTTCTACGGCGAACTATCTGGCGCGTGAGTACGGGATTCACTCTGCAACACCGATCTCCACTGCGTGGCGTTTGTCTGAAGCTGCTCGTCGGGCAGGGAAGCCGCCGGTGACTTTTGTCTCGGTCGATATGCACAAGTATGCGCGAGTTTCTGAGGCCGTGATGCGGATCGTGCGGCGCTTCTTTCCTCAAGTGGAACAGGCCAGTATCGATGAGTCGTATGGGGATATGAGCGGTATGGAATCCTATGAGGCAGCGGAAGCAGTCTGTCGGCGACTAAAAGATCTGATCCACGCAGAAGAACAGCTGACGGCCTCAGTCGGTATTGGACCTAATAAGCTGATCGCGAAGATCGCGTCAGGATGGAGGAAACCCAACGGGCTCACGGTCGTACGAGCGGAAGAGGCCGAGGCCTTTCTGGCTCCACTCTCGATCCGGGTCATCCCAGGTATCGGACCTAAAACAGAAGGCATGCTGAACGCAGAGCATATCAAGACTGTCACGGATCTGAGAGCGCTGAGCGTCCATCAACTCGAAGCCTTGCTGGGGAAACGAGGGGTGGATTTGTTCGAAAGGATTCGAGGACGAGATGACGCACCGGTTGAGGAACATTCGGAACCACAATCCATCGGTGAGCAGGAGACCTTTGAGTCCGATACGCTCGACAGTCAAAGGCTCCTTACTCTATTGGATGCGCTGGTTCACGGTGTGATCGAGCGTCTGCATCACGAAGGGTGTCACTCGTTTCGGACCGTCGTGCTTACGGTCCGGTTCGCTGATTTTAAAACCACATCTCGATCTCATACCCTGGCTGCACCGACCGGCAATACGATGACACTACAGCGGGAAGGCCTGAAGCTGCTGCTGCCGTTTCTCGATCGGCGTGAAAACCCTCACCGAAAACTCATCCGCCTGCTCGGTCTTCGAGTAGAGAAGTTGAGCTGAGATAGGACGAGAGTTGCTCCGTCGGCTCCTCGCGGTGCTCTACCAAGCAAGTTACAAATTCGGGCGCGATTCAGTGACCTGACTGACTCATTCCACCGAGGCACTTGATAAGGTTTAATGCCCCTTGGGCCTACCTTCAGGTGAAGGACAGACCTTCTTGTCGTGTATGCTTTTTCATTCACTGTTGAGTTTCACGTAGAATCAACAAGCTATCATCATAATACTTCGGAATGATGAATCCATATCCCTTCGCTGTTTTGTTTCGATACGTTTTGAAGTAAGGAATTTAAAGGGGATTCATGAGTAATCCATGCGCGCATGTACGAATACTCGATAGGTACGGCACTTGCTTTCGAGAACAGGTAGAGCTTGATTTTTGGAGGTATCATGAATATTGGAACCAAGGAAGTCATCCGTGAATTGTCTATATCTCGTGTGGGCAATATGAATACTCAAGCAGCGATGGTCGGTGCCCACAAAGATGCAGAGGAAGCATTCCTTTCGCGACGACGAGAGGCACGGGTGAAGAAATCAAAAGTGTGTGCCTATAGCTTGTGCAAATCGCTTGATAGCTTGTGCGAATCGCTTGATGGAGAGCGAGTGACCATCGAGGAGGGCGAGGTCTACTGCATCAACCAGAGTGAGAATGGGATTCTTGTGTTGATGGAGGGACGGCCTCGAAAACAGCAACTGCTGGAACTACATGTTGCTGAAACTCGATGGGAATACTCCCTGAGTTTGTATGAAGTCCGGTGGACGAAACCTGTACCGGTTGAGTCTCACTGTGAACTGTTTCTCGTGGGGTGTCGTCTGGTATTCGGGGCATCTCGATACTGGGCATTCTAAG
>JABMDK010000019.1:193647-196456 GCA_015903995.1 Nitrospira sp. | reverse complement strand
CCAGACTGGCGAAGGTTAGATCCATAAGGCGCTTTTGAAGTCCGTATCCAGGCTTCGTGGACGGCTACATTGGCGGCAACGAACGAATAGGCCTGAGCCATCAGATGTTCCGGAAGCGCGCAGGACAAGTCGGTAGGTCTTTCCTCCACAGAACGGGCATGCGTCCCCTTGGAGGCTCTGTTGGATAGATCCCAGCCGGTTGAGTTGCTGTTCCATGAGTCACCTCCCGTTCCGTAGCTGTGTTGTGATGGGGCCGGATTATGGGTGAAGGTAGACTTCTTCTGGAGGGAGAAGAAATCACGTACTGCGTGCGGGTGGGCATCCACAAGCAGTGACCTTCACCCACGTCCTATTTCCCTCAATGCGCGGATACGGTCATGTTGTCCGATCGAAGCTGCTGAGCAAAGTCGTTACTGTCATGCGCGAATCATAATCTGTTGGCCTATCTTGGCTGATGCTGCCAGATGGTTTCCTTCAGAGGCCACGAATTGTCTGAGTCGCGATTGGTCTTTGGGTGAAACAAGAAGAAGCTCAATCTGGATCCATTCATTCTTGACCCACTGAACCTCCGCTAATTCGATCATGGTAAAAGTGTTTTCATCGGGGAACCACAGGCGGAGTTTGACATAATCGCCAGGGCGAAGCTTTTTAGGGGGCAAGATGACAGGCTGAGAGCATGAGAGGTCATACACGCACCCATCGCCCCTCAAGTCGTCGCTCCCCTTTGACAGCATACAGTCGATTCCGATTTTCGATAGAAGTCCTGTAGGCATATGCTCTCCTCATGTGGAAGGCCTGAACGGTGAGGAAACCGTAATACAGGGGCGGGAGGTAGGGCTATTACTCTGGCAGGTGGAATGACCGGACTAAAGTGGCATCACCATCATTTTTGGATCGCCCTATGGAAGTGTTGTGGCTTGAGTACAATGTCGCAGTATTTCAATGAGTTGTCGGTGCAGTTCATGTTGCAGGTTGAGCAATAGCAGGAGTCGAAAGTCCGGAGGATTTTCACGACTCACAGAGGCGTGTGATCTGTCGACGGGCTGTTGTGGGTGGTCGCAGGTTGCTCAAGAATCAACCTCGCTCCAGGCTTAAACGTCAGATAGTACCAGGTCCATTCCGACATGACTCGGAATCGGCTTCGGAAGCTGATCAAAAAGAAAATATGGACGATGCACCAGAGCAGCCAGGCAACGAGTCCAGAAACATGGATCGAGCCGAATTGTGCCACGGCTTGTGCCCGGCCAATCGTGGCCAGCATGCCGCGGTCTGCGTAGACGAACCGTGGCCGTTGGTCTGGAGCGACGTTCTGAACGATGAGGTCGGCCACATACCTCCCCTGTTGTATGGCGACGGGCGCTATTCCCGGCAACGGCATCTCATCTTGTCCTAGACAATGTGCGGCGTCGCCGATGACGAAGATCCATGGATCTTCGGGAATCGTCAGATCCGGTCGGACCTTGATCCGGCCGAAGGAGTCTTGTGGAGCCGAGAGCGTGTTCAGGAGGGGAGACGCTCGATTGCCCGCCGCCCAGATGATGTTTGTCGAGGGGATCCACTCCTGTCCGGCCCTCACACCGTCGGCATGCACGGCACTTACCGGGCTTCGGAGTTTGATGATCACGCCCATGCGAGTCAGCGCGGCGGCAGCTGTTGCTGACAGTTCGGCATCAAACCCGGGTAGAATGCGAGGACCGGCCTCCACGAGGATGATTGAAAGGCTTTCGAGCCGCAAGCTGGGAAAGTCCGGTCCCATGGTTTTCCTGCCGAGTTCGGCCAGCGCACCGGCTAACTCAACTCCGGTCGGTCCGCCTCCGACGATGACGAATGTCAGTTGGCTTTGCACGCCGGTCAAGGTTCTCCGTCGTTCCGCATCCTCAAATGCGAACAACATCTTCTCTCGAAGCTGGACGGCATCGGTCATCGTTTTGAGTCCTGGCGCAGACGACTCCCACTCGTCGTGTCCGAAATAGGCATGGCGCGAGCCCGGAGCGACAATCAGCCTATCGAAGGCAATCGGCGAACTATTTTGCAGGCGGACTATCCGAGCCGCTCGCTCGATTGAGATGACGTCATCCATGATGACGCGGACGTTGCGCTGCGAGCGAAAGAGCGTGCGGAGAGGCCAGGCGATATCACCGGGTGATAGCGCGGTAGTGGCGACTTGATAGAGCAGAGGTTGAAAGACGTGGTGATTGGTGCGGTCGATGAGCGTGATGTCGGCCTGACGTAGGGAGCGGGCAGCCGTTAACCCTCCGAACCCACCGCCGATGATCACGACACGTGTGCTGGCCATTCTACCGCCTACCGTGCTCTACGAAGGTATTTGTCCGTCGGCTTGCTGCGTACTGTGTCTATTCTGATGGGAGACGGCGACTCGAGGAGCAGTCACGCCCTGTACTGTATCGTGCCTGGTCAGAGATAAGATAGGGAAGGCCCAAAGGGAGTCACAATCCAACTGGATAGAGCTACGAGCAGGGACGGTGTTACTGGAGCGCTACCGGGCGGCTACAGCAATCTCGCCCCCGGGTTGAAGGTGAGGGCGTACCAGGTCCATTCCGACATCATCATATCTGGTTCCCGCTTGTGCGCCCGCTCTCTAAGAATCGGCAGGTCCTGATTTTTCTTGAGCCTGTTTGGTGCGGTTCACCCAATAGCTTAGCAGGCTGCGGAAAAGCTCATTGTGATCTCTATAGCCGTCATAGAAATCGAGGTTTAGGAGAACGCTGAACAGCCACGCAGGATGCGCAAAAAGGCCATCCAGCAAGGCCGCAGCGAGCGAAGAGGCGAATCGTACTCTGGGCCGTAC
>JABMDK010000019.1:191620-193547 GCA_015903995.1 Nitrospira sp. | reverse complement strand
AGGATGCGCAAAAAGGCCATCCAGCAAGGCCGCAGCGAGCGAAGAGGCGAATCGTACTCTGGGCCGTACGGTGAGCCTCTGAGCGAGGCGAGAACGCCGCTGGCGGTCTTTTTCCGCATCCTGCTAGGCATCGGTAGGAGTGCTGCTACACTTACCTCATCAGAGGAAGGCGTTTATCTATCGGTAACACCCGCACGGAGAGGGAAAAGGAGTACCGCTCATGGCCGTCAAACCCCATCAGGTTTCGCAGATGATCAGTGCTGTTTGTTTGACTGTTGTCGTTGTCATGATGGTTGCCTGCTCAGGAGGATATGTGACGAGCAACGTGAATGGTGAAAAGAAAGTCTATCGCGTCGATGAACAGGGTGCCAAGACGCTGGTATATGAAACCGATCAGAACGGCAACACCACCATCCATGATACCGAGGATCCACGGGCGAAGCAGCAGGCTGCTGCACAAGCGATGAGAGAACAGCTCAGCGTCAAGCGAGCGGACCAACTGGAGCAGTTGAGCCGAATGCCGAAACGGCAGCCGCACGATCCTATTTATGTCAGTCTTGCCCCACCGGTGTTGGATACGCAAATGGAGAAGGCGGAGCGAGCAAAAGGGGCGGTGGCGGAGCAGATTCGAAGCGAATTCGAGGCAGATCCCATCATCAAGTTGATCGAGGAGAATCGTAGTCAATCCGGGTTGTTAAAGCCGCATGGCGCGGCAAATGCCGATGTCGAAGTGTCGCCGAAGGTTTCGCTGAAGGAAGCGTATGGCGTCGACCGGAAGACCGGAAAGCCGAGTAAGATGCTGGCGGTCGTCTTTGAGGCCACGATCACGACGCAGGTCCCGCCGGCGACGTACAATGTCTCAGAGACAGGCCATGCCTTGAAAAACCTGGAAGTCTCCAAACGTTTTGCCAAGCAGGTCAGGCAAGTCATTCTTGAGAAAATTGCCCCCAACATTCCGGCTCACTGAACCGGGCGACTCTTCGCGTCGCGAAACGGTTTCAGCTCTTGTCTGTAAAAGCTAGAGTTCTATCTTTCAGGCAGTGTCTGATCGTTGAGTGATTCCGGCTGTTTCAATTTTGGTGTTGCCCATTGTTCGCAGTGATACCATAAGCACGGCAATTCCCATAACCTAAGCCAGAGAACAGCGGCCCCCTGTAAGCGTGGCACGTGTCGGTTTAATCGATTTTGGGGTGACAACTTCTGATTCGAACTGACACTGTCCGACAAATCGAGTCTTGAATTCTACATCTTGTCGATTTGTTGCAAGCCGCGGGAGAATTAGCCGTATGCGCCTTGCGGCCGCCGCCGGCCAGAGGATGCTCCGGTACCTGTCCTCCCACCATCAGCTTCGCCATGTCCGCAGCGCGGGTTACCAATTGCTGCGTCGCCGCACGCAGCTCACGACTGTTCTGCACTTCACAGACGTTCCGCTCCATATCTTCCGCACTCCAACCTCGTGAATGGGCAATGAAGGGGAACTGCGGGAATTGGCAGCCGACCTCGGCCCAAAAGGTCATCAGTTGTCTGGCCACGCCCTGCACATTGTCTTGCCCACCCATGATGATGAAGGCCGCCACCTTGTTCTTGAGGAGATGTGTGTTCGCAATGGTTTCTTGGTTCTGGATACAGTTCATCCGCTCAACCATCTTGAAATAGAGACTACTGGCACTCCCCCACCGGATCGGTGTCGAGACCAAAATCACGTCCGCCCAATGCACGATCGATTCATAGACCCGATCGAGTTGATCGGTTGGATCCATCTGCGTGATCGAGCAGGGCCAGGTGCAGGCCTGTGCCGCCTTCGAGTAGAAGCCTTCGCACGGGCGAAAGGTCAAGTCGCGCAACTGGATACACTGCGTCTCCAGCTTGAGGGTTGTTCGCGCATAGTCCAATGCGACGCCGAGCAACGCATCAGACGTGCTATAGC
>JABMDK010000019.1:161105-191520 GCA_015903995.1 Nitrospira sp. | reverse complement strand
TGGCGGGTTACAGGCTATGGGTTTTGGCGCGCGCCATCATCTTGCAGTAGGAGCAGACGTCGGCGGTGGTAGGTTGTCGGCAGACGGAGCAGGGATGCAGCATGGCCTGGTCTTTCTCGGCCATCGTGCTCGGGGAGGCTTCGGGCTTGCGCTGTTTGTCGAGGAAGCCGCAGTAGAAGGCCTGCTTGGTGCCGGGGGATTCCGTCTCAAGCCTATTCAGCACTTCTTTATAGAGCAGGGTTCGCGCGCCTTTCGCCATGGGACACTCTTCCACGATGTAGTCGATGCGGTTGAGCACCGAGTAGGCGGCCAATTCACGTTCGGACAGGCGGAAAAGCGGTTTCACTTTCTTGGCAAACCCGTCGAGCGAGGCCGGCAGGCTGGGAGATTGTTTATCGAGATACTCCTCCTGCCAGCGGAGCACGTTGCCCAGCAGGCGGGCCGCCTCATCATCGAGATTATGGCCGGTTGCCATCACATCGTACTTGTGTTCCAGCGCCACGCGATTGAACTGGTAGCGTTTGATGGTGCCGCAGGTACTACAGGTCGGCCGGTGAATCAGCATGGCCAGTTCCTTGATGCCGGCGCCGGCTTCTTGTTCCACGGTATGGACATGCAGCACTGCGCCATGCGGCGCAGCCACGGTTTCGGCGAACTGGACCACTTTGGCATGGGACAGGTCTGAGTAACCGCCGATGCCGAGATCCACATACAGCGCGTCGGCCTTGTAGCCCATCTTGAGGAGAATATCCCAGAGGGCCAGGCTGTCTTTCCCGCCAGAAACCGCCACCAGGATGCACGCATCCTTTCCGAACATCTGTTCAGACTTGATGGCCCGGCCGACCTGGTCATGCACATAGACGTTGAAGCAGCCTTTGCAGAAGGCGGCATTGTGGCGCGGCAGGTCGATCACTGCGCGGGTCTTGCATTTCGTGCAGTTCATTTGCGACTCGTGAAGCGTGACTCGTGAAACGTGAAACGCGGAGAGCCGCCGGAGATGACGGGACGAATTTCAATCTGATCCTGGTCGTAGAGCATCTCGTCTTCGGTCACGAGTTCATCGCCGCGGATGATCAAGTGCGCTTCGACCACGAGATTCAGTTCTTTGAAGAGGTCCTTGGCCTTCTTCGGGCCTTTGATCTCAATGGTTCGTGCGGGGTGGCTGAGTTGAACCAGCATGCCGCGATCATATGCCGCGGATGCGCAAGGGAGCAAGGGGGCTTCTCTGAGTGGAGGAGAGTGAAGGGTGCGGAGCTCACGGCAGTTGGCCGTCAGCTGTCGTTGTCAGCGGATCTGTATAAGGCTGAGTTCGGATTCGCGCGGCATGTGTAAGGACTCACCTCGCCGCTCGACTGAACGGCATGCAGGCGATCCGATGGATCATACAATTCAAGTCTCAACATAAGGAGGACGTGATGAGAGGTAAGCAAGCATTCAAGATGGGGTTCCTATCTCTGGTCGTTGCGACCGGATTATTGGTCGCATCCAGCGGGTTCGCGGCTGACGTACATACCACAAGCAAGTTCGAAGGCGTGAAGGCCAACAGCGGGACGGCTACGCATGGCCGCTCCGGCAACAACGACACCTTGACGTGGTCGGAGGAGTTCAAGATCCCCGATACCCCCGCCCCCCACTGGCAGGTGGTGGATACCAAGGGGAATGTATATCTCTTGAATCGTCTCGTCATCAAAGGCGACAAGCCAAACCGGACCATTACCTTGCCGGTGCAGATCAACGACGTGGCCAAGGTCCAGATTTGGTGTGCCTATGCGGAAGTGTTGCTCGGCGAAGCATCCTTTGCCAAACCGATCGTGACGGCCTCGGGCGAAGCTCGAAGCAACGGGATGAAAGCCGACAGCGGCATGAAGCACGACAGTATGGCAATGAGCCGGTAATCATCGGCTGGTGTAAAGAGCAGGGGAGAGGTGCTGATCAGAAAGAGTGTGGTGGCTGCATATGGCACATATAATTCATCGTCGCACACAGCCAAGGCCTCTGAGCCAGGCGACCTGCCTGCGTGAAGCGCTTCGGCGAGGTAGGGAACGCCGCCGGCGGACTTTTTCCGTATCCTGTTAGAGGTGGCTACTGCAAAGCGTGAAGATGGTGTTGGAAAAGATGACAGGCAGTTAGTGACGGCCATTCTTGGTCCGTCGAGTAGTACCTCGTACAGTGCTGGACTTGCAAACAGAAAGCCATTTCTTAAACGAAGCCTGGCTTTCACCTGACGGTTTACCGGCGAGAAGGCCTTCGACGCTGATGTCCTCGTCAAGCTTGTTCCAATGAATCCCATGCCCTCGACCGATCAATCGCCAGCTCTTGCGTTCTGCTGGTGGGGCGTGGACCAACCGCGGGAACCAGGCGAGTGGCACGGACAGACTCCGTCCATCGCTGAGTTCTACTGTCAGCGTGTCTTCCGTCACCGTCACTGTTTCCGCCGTCAGTATAAGGCCGTACTCGCCACAGCGCCGATCTTAGCACGCCAGCTTCCTGACCGGAGCCGATCTGGGCACTCCATCAGAGGGTGACTGACTTCTCCAGATCCTTACGCCTGTAAGGACTTGTCTTTGTGGACGACTATGTCCCGTACCGAAATAGTCTCTCTGTCTATGGCCATTCCTTCCGACGTCATCGTCATTGGCACTGGGTCAGATGTCGACACCATTGCTTACACACTCGCGCTGTCAGGAAAGAAATCCTCCTACTGGAACAGGGTGGCTGCTGATGACTGTGGGGAAGCGGTCTAAAGAACCAGGTGCGCCAGGGCCTCCTTTGTGAGAGGCCCTGGCGGCGTGAAACTGGTGGGGTCTAGTTCTACTGTACGTCGACGGTGATGGTCTGGCTGGCTGCGACGAGGCGCCAGGGCCTCCTTTGTGAGAGGCCCTGGCGGCGTGAAACTGGTGGGGTCTAGTTCTACTGTACGTCGACGGTGATGGTCTGGCTGGCTGCGACGAGGGCGTGGTCCTTGGTGGCGCCCGTCACGGTAATCTGGTGCGTTCCTTTGCTCAGGCCCTTGAACGATCCAGCAAATCCCTTCTGATACTCATTGTCCACGAAGACGTGGGCATGGACCGCCTGCGATCCCTTGGTCAAGTCATATTTCAGCTCAAAGCTGTCGCTGACCTTGTCTCCGCCTTTGGGAGACGTAATCACGATCTTCGACCCATCCTCTATTGGTTTATCGGCTGCGAAGACCGGCGCTCCGCTCAGACAGCCGGTTAATGCGATCCCTAATCCCATGAACACCATACGTCTCATCACATGCATCAAGACCTCCAAAATTGAAATTGTGTTATGACGCTCTCACTC
The DNA here is from genome assembly GCA_015903995.1 of Nitrospira sp. Lineage (GTDB taxonomy): Bacteria > Nitrospirota > Nitrospiria > Nitrospirales > Nitrospiraceae > Nitrospira_D. The sequence goes on along the minus strand of JABMDK010000019.1, from coordinate 188,214 downwards.
TAACACCTGGTTCGGGATAAGTGTTGGTCTCAATTGATCAGTTCGATGACGGAGCCACTGTGCCCTTACTGAGGTTCTAACCGAGCAGCCGGCATATGGGCGCTAGTTGCAGCGCTTTCCTGTCCGGTGCTAATCTTCCTGACTTCCATCTTCTCCTTTCCCATGTCTTACGCATCGGCCTGGCCGACATGAGGAATGACGTGATTGCACCCAACGATCCTCACCAGCTGGATGCACGCTACAAGGCGGACGAGTTTCTCCGTTCGCTCGTCGAGGGCACGGTGGCTTCGACCGGATCGGATTTTCTTCGAGAACTGGTTCGGCACGTGGCGGTAGCGCTTGGAATTCGGTATGCGTACGTCGGCTCCCTCCTACCGGAATCCCGCATTCGCACGCTCGCCTTTTGGACGGGCGACGGCTACAGAGAGCAGGCTGAATACAGTCTGGACGGCACGCCCTGCACGAAGGTCATGGAGGGCGAAACCTGTCACTATGCGCAGGACGTTCAGAAGTTGTTTCCTCGTGATCAGGATCTCGTGAAGTTAGGTGTCGCGAGTTATGTGGCTGTGCCGTTGAAGAATCCAAAGGGAGCGGTACTCGGTCACCTGGTCGCTATGGATATCAAGCCCATGTTGCTCACGTCCGAAGAGATCGAGGTCTTCAAGCTCTTCGGTGAACGGGCTGGAGTGGAGCTGTATCGCCAGGTCATCGAGACCTCACTGAGGGAGCGGGAAGAAACGTTGCGGGTGATTGCGGAAGGCACGGCCGCTCAGGTGGGCGTCGACTTTTTTGCCTCGCTGGTGAAGCACGTGGCGACCGCTCTCAAGGTCGACTATGCCTATATTTCTCATCTTGCCGAAGACGGCACCAGATTTGTGTCCAAGGCCGGCTGGGGGAAAGGTCACCCGCTGCCGCCTTTCGATGTGCCAGCGAGAGGCCCTTGTGAAACGGTATTGAAGAACTTCTGCATCCACCATCCAAGCAAGCTCCGTGAACTCTATCCCCACGTCCGGCTGATCCAGGATATCGGTGTCGAAAGTTACTGCGGGGTACCGTTGGTCGATTCCACAGGCAAGATCCTGGGGCATCTGGCCGTGATGGATTCAGGCCCGATGCCGGATGAGCAGCTGGTGCGGTCGATTCTCACCATCTTTGCCACCAGGGCGACGGCGGAACTCGAACGTGCGCACATGGACGACACGTTGAGAGAAAACGAGGAACATCTGCGCGATCTCTTCGATGAAGCGCCGATCGCCTATGTGCATGAAGGCTTGGATTCCAAGTTCATCCGCGCCAATAAGACGGCGATGAACACGCTTGGCATCACACCGGACCAAGTACGCAACATGTATGGAGCCTCCTTTATTCCTGATACGCCGGATGCGCAACGACGTCTGAAGGAAGCCTTCGACTCAATCGGCAAGGGGGTCGACACCAGCGGGGTTGTGCTGGAGTTGCGTCGGAAGGACAACGGCAAGCCGCTCTGGATCAAGTGTTGGTCGCGACCGGACCCGAGCGGCACCTATACCCGCACGATGTTCGTGGATATTACCGAACAGGTGCTGATGGAGCAGGAGAAGGCTTGTCTGGAAGCGCAGAATGTCTACCTTCAGGAGGAGATCAAAGGCAACCACAATTTTGAGGAACTGATCGGGGCATCCACGTCACTGAAGAAGGTACTGAAAAATGTCGAACGAGTCGCTCCGACCGATTCGACCGTGCTCGTGACGGGAGAGACCGGCACCGGCAAGGAACTGATTGCGCGCGCGATTCACAATCTGAGCCCGCGCAAGAACAAACCACTGGTGAAGGTCAACTGCGCGGCGATTCCGGCCGGCCTCATCGAAAGTGAACTCTTCGGCCATGCAAAGGGCGCCTTTACCGGCGCGTTAACGAGGAAGATGGGCCGCTTCGAGATAGCGGATAAAGGCACGATCTTCCTCGACGAAATCGGCGAGCTGCCGCTGGATCTGCAATCCAAACTCCTCCGTGTCTTGCAGGAGGGCGAGTTCGAACGGGTCGGCGGGACACAGACGTTCAAGGTGAATGTGCGGGTCATCGCCGCCACGAACCGAAACCTCGAACAGTTGTCCAAGACCGGCCAGTACCGGCCTGATCTCTATTACCGACTCAACGTGTTTCCGATTCATCTTCCGACGCTGCGTGAACGTGAGGGGGACATTCCGTTGTTGGCGCAGTACTTTGTCCACAAGTTCGCCGCTGGTCTCGGCAAGAAAATAGACAGAATTCCGGAGCGGATGATTATGGCTCTTCAGCGGTATCAGTGGCCCGGCAATATCCGCGAGCTGGAGCATGTGATCGAACGTGCCGTGATTTTGAGCGAAGGGCCTGAGCTTGAGCCGATCGACTGGCTGTCCCAGTCCGATAGTAAGTCCGGTGTTGCCAAGACGATGACGCTCGAAGAAATGGAACGACAGCACATCCTCGATGTCCTGGAACAAACCAGCTGGCGCGTCAGTGGGGACAAAGGGGCTGCGGCGATCCTTGGGTTGAAACCGACCACGCTGGAAGCCCGTATGAAGAAACTGGGTATCAGCCGACCAGCTTGATCGACACGCCACGACTCTTTGTGATGAACCCTGACCACATGCCTATTCCACTCCTCCTTCGCCTCATGTGCTGTCTTGTACTCTGTGTCGTCTTGGTGACGACAGTCGGCGCGACAACTCTCGTCCACGCGCAGGTCCAGTGTTGGGCGACTCGTCAGAACGAAGGGCCTGTCAGCGATACGCGATGGGTGCGTCATCTGAAGGCCATGAGTACTGCGGAAACCATTCTCAAACAGTCGCCAGCACTCCTGAATTCGCCGACCCCCGTCCGTCTGCGGACCACGATGGCGACCAACCGGTATGAGCCGAAAGACTCGCGGTTGATCGTGCAGGCCTATCCGGAACAGACGTCGGTCGGTATCGGGATCTGGCAAGGAGCATGCGGGATTAGTCCCGATGCAGACCGTCTGGCCGGATCAATCGGCCGGGTCAGCGTCTTTTTCAACCACCTTTCGAAGGATCTGTTCATGGGCCAGGACGAGATTCCGAAGCTGACCGGCACGATAGGTGGGTATCCCGAGTACAACGGGTGGGTGGTGATCTCGAAGAACGGGCGACTGCCATGGATTCCTCAAACCCTTGGCGATCGGCTCGATCGCGTGGGTGCGGTCCATGAACGGGCCTTGGCTGATTGGCGCAACGCCAGGGTTTTACGCACAGCGCCCGATCAGGCCATGATCGACCGGACTGCCGCATTACGGAGAAGGACCGATCCCGCCGGCGCCGACCAATATCTGGAGAACATGAGACAGCTGACGGCAGACATTCAAGCAGCCTACGCCAAGGATGCCGCGCGAGAAGCGCACCTCACGAAGCTGCTCAATGAGTACCGTGCCTATCGAGCGTCGTTTGCGGCTCAGCAACTTGCCATGCCAGCGGTATGGGCTGATACCGATGGCGCTGCCCGCAAGGCGATGGAGGCGCAGGTCAATGAGTTGCAAGCACTCAGCATGGATGAGCAGGAGCGAGTGGGCGAGAGACGGGAGCAGAGTCGAGGTTTGGAGCGAGAGGCGAGAGTGAGCGACGATGAAACGGTCGCGCTCCGGTTACGAACTCAAGCCATGGACTTGTTGCAGGATGCAGAGCAAATTGAGAAGGACCATATGGAACGTGCCGTACTGGAGGAAGAAGCCTTACGAGCTGCGTATGAATTGACCAGCCTGAAGCCTGGTCCCGCAGAGCACGCGCTGGCGCAAGGCCTGGCTGGACCGGGTCAAGTCTTCGATCGATTACGCGGCGTTGGCAGCGCTGCTGGACTGATACTCGCCGACCTACTGGTTCTCTCATCATCCCATTCAAGAGCCCCTCGTTCCCAAGAAAGTCTCCCAACTAATTGGGACGTTCCCAATATTTTAGGAAAATCCGAGGTCCTATCCTTTCCTGTCTTTCGTGAGCAGAAAGCTCTTTCGCTCAATCAAATCGATAGCTTGTGCAGCCAAGGTCGCTGGATTTCCGAACTGGCATCGCCATTGCTGAATAGCCTGGCATCACGCTGACGCAGGAGGAGAGAAGAAGACGATGCTGAAGATCACCACGATACAGGAAAGCGGGCGCGATGTCCTGCTCAAGCTGGAAGGCAAGATTACAGAGCAATGGGCGGCTCTGCTTGATGGGGAATGCCGTGCCTATCTCCGGAAGCACAAAGCTGTGTTTTTGGATTGCTCCCATGTCGATTACATCGATGGGCGGGGAGTCGAGGTGCTCAATGCGTTTCCCCCTGCACACGTCACTTTAATGAGCGCTCCGGCCATCCTGACGGAGCTGCTCCACATTGGAGGCCGATCATGAACGTTGATACTTGTACCGTTACGGAATCGATGAGTCACCGGATAGTTGCGGGTCGGAAGCAGGAGTTGAGTCACTCAGCCGCAGCGGCAAACGGGGAGGTCGTGCTCCTGGCACGACTGAGGCAGGGAGATGAAAGTGCGTTCGATGAATTGGTGACGCGACACCACAGCGTCTTGATCAGAATGGCGATGGGCTACGTGGCGGATCGGGAGGTGGCAGAAGAAGTGGTCCAGGATACGTGGATCGCGGTGGTCGAAGGGCTGGATCGATTCGAAGGCCGATCATCGCTGCGGACCTGGATTTTCGGGATCATGATCCATAAGGCGAAGGATCGTGGGGTGCGTGAGAAACGGCACACGACCTTCTCGTCCTTCGAGTCGGGCAACGACGACAACGATGAGGCGGTTGATCCATCGCGATTTCACCAGTCGGGTGAGTGGGCCGGACACTGGGCCTTCCCGCCCCAGCCGTGGGATGATCAGACGCCGGAAAAGCTCTTGGCGTCGCAGCAGGCCGTCAATGCCATGAGCAAGGCCATTGATGCATTGCCGCAGACCTTAAAAGACGTGTTGATTCTTCGCGATATCGAAGGAGTTGAGGCCAAGGAAGCCTGCGACATCTTGAAGATTTCTGAAACCAATCTGTATGTCCGGCTCCATCGGGCCAGAGAGCGAGTCCGTCAGGCGGTGGAGACTTACCTGGCAGGCTGTTGAAACCGTCCTTCAGCGGCGTTCTCACATCGCTCAGAGGGCTCAACGTAGGGAAGGCGATGGCAAGGTGCTTATCCGTTCGCATGCGATCGAAGCGAACGGTTCAAGCAAAGCTTGGTATGTACCTCCTCGCCTCTTCGCTCATTGCGGCCTTGCTGGAAGGTCGTTTTGAACATCCTGTGGGCGGACAATGTGGCCTGAGACTTCCAAGTGCTTGACTGTTTTGGGCCTTGGAATATGCGGGGTGTAAGGAAATGCCGGACAGACCGACTCATGGTCAGACATACTCAAGGGGAGGTCTTTTCGATGGCACAGGAAGAGGGGCCGGCGATTGTTCCAGAGGTCACCTGCCAGGACGTGGTGCAGTGGGCCTCGGCCTACCTGGACGAACAGGTTGGTGACGACCGGACGCGTCAGATTGTCTTGCATTTGGCCATCTGTGCCGGTTGTGCAACCTATGTGAAACAGATTGCGACGGTTCGGGACGTGGTGGGATTGCTGCCCAAGGCTGTCGAACAGCCGTCCGATGCTCACCGATTGAAACAGGCCTTTCTTGCGAGGGCACGCCGATCGCCGTCTAGTCGTTGACGTTCGTTGATGGGGGGGATGTTATGATTGGTTTGCGAATGCTCATGGTGCTGTTTGTGGTGGGGTGTGTCGATTCATCACATGCCGGGCAGTTCTTTGAACGAAACGGCCTGGCCGTCGACGGGTATGACCCGGTGGCCTACTTCACGGAGCAGAAGCCGGTGAAGGGATCACCTGAATTTCGCACAGACCATCAAGGCTCAACCTTCCAGTTTGCGTCAGCTGATCATCGGGACCGCTTCGTAGCCGATCCCGAACAATTCATCCCGCAGTATGGTGGGTATTGTGCCTATGGGACGGCGAAAGGGTATAAGGCCAAGACCGACCCGGAAGCCTTTACCGTGGTCCATGGTAAGCTCTATCTCAATTATAGTGATGCTGTGCAGACGCGATGGCTGTCGGATATCCCGGGTTATATCAAAAAAGCCGATGCCAACTGGCCGGAGGTCCAGAAGCAGACTAGAGTGCAAGAATAGCAGAAGGCAGCGCTCAGAGTGTGTCAGTTCGCCACTATCAACCAGGAGGTTTTCGATGAAGCAGATAATGATGTCGCTTGCAGTGGTCGCCGGCCTGATGTGTGCCGGTTCCTATTCCTTTGCCGATGAAATGGGCAAGATGGCCAATGAGATGAAGGGAGAAATGAAAGGGGAGATGAAGGCCGCCACCGATGCGATGAAAGCGAAACCGGATGCCATGAAGGGCGAGATGAAAGGGGAGATGAAGGCGAAGACGGATTCGATGAAAGCCTCGAAGGATGCCATGAAAGACGACATGAAAGCGGCGAAAGATGCGATGAAAGGTGATATGAAGGGAGCCATGGGGTACTAACAGATAATTTGTTTGGAGCGTCATGGAACAGGGCCTGCGGTCGGGTGATCCGATCGCAGGCCCTGTTGTTTTTCCGTTGTGAGGGTGTCGTTGTAACAAACCAGCTGTCTCTCCGACGAAATGCCAGATTGTGCATCAAGGGGAGGCAGAATTATGGCGTTACTCATTCAGTCGGAAGAAGCGGTCAGCCGGGAAACGGATCAGAGACCGATGGCGGAGCCGCCGGCATCTGACGTGTTGTCGACAGTGGGTAACCCCACGGTTTCTTCTCCTCCTGCGATTGAACGGGTGTACCGCCATCGGCTGCCGGTACGGATCAGTCATTGGCTGAATGTCCCGTTCCTGATCATCCTCATCATGAGTGGGCTGCAGATTTTTAATGCCCATCCGGCACTGTACTGGGGGGACCGGTCTGATCGCGACCAGTCGGTGTTGTCGATCAAAACGGTGCAGACCGAGAGTGGTGACATACAAGGCATCACGACAATCCTGGGATATCCGTTCGATACGACCGGCGTGCTCGGCTACTCCGACGGCATGAGACGCGCCTTTCCGGCTTGGGCGACGATCCCGAGCGCCAAGTGGCTGGCGATGGGACGGCAATGGCATTTGTTCTTCGCCTGGTTCTTTGTGATCAACGGATTGCTATTCACCGCCTATGCGTTTGCGAGTCGACATGCCACCACGTTCATCGGCACTCAGGTGTCTGTACGATCTCGTTCGCATGGCACCACCATAGCCCATCTGGGCTGGTAGTGTTGCACTTGGAGTTAGAACTCAAGGACCCAATCTTCTAGCAGGATGCGGAAAAAGTCCGCCAGCGGCATTCTCCCCTCGCTCAGAGGCTCAACGTACGGCTCAGAGTACGATTCGCCTCTTCGCTCGCTGCGGCCTTGCTGGACGACCTTTTTGCGCATCCTGCGGTCCTATTCAGCATCATCCCAAACTTCGATGTCTGTGACGGCTACAGGAGTCACAATGAGTTTTTCCGCAGCCTGCTAGAATCGTTCGTTACGAATTGCTATTGATACCATGCGTCCCTTGCTACGATCCGTGTATCAGTTTATGATTGGTCACATTACATGGATAATCGTACAGCAACTCAGTCTGGTGGCGACGATTCTCTGCATTGCGAGTAACGCTCGTTATGAGTCACCCTCTCGATTTTGTTACCGTTGAAGGACTTCTTGCCTATGGTCGTGCCCTCGCTCGACGAGCGGTGGAGCGGGGACTCGTCCAACCCTCGCTAAGAGAAGCATCCGAGAATGACGCTGCGTGCGTCGAGGCTAAGATGGAGCAACTCCGCTCGTTCGTCGAACGCTCCCAGTCTGGGTTTGCAACCGCTGAAGCGTATCGGTCAGCCCGGGAAAGCCTCAATGATGATCAGCTGATATGTTTTGCGGCCTGGAACCGGCTTCTGGCTGAAGGCTCGCTGCAGCCTCTGCTTCGGGCTCCGATCGGGTCGGTGGCCAAACCGACCTATCGGCGTCCGGTCGCCATCGTGCCGCGCGCGCAACTGACCCCCACGCTGGCGGAAGGCCGCATTGTTCTGGAACTGGGCGACGACCGGTTTTGGTTGTTGCCGCGGGAGCTTGCCGACCGGACGCTGTTCTTCACGATGCGCCATGGGGTGTCGCAAGTCGACAGCAAGACCCATCGCGTCGGATGCCGTTTGCCGAATCAACTGGACCGTGAACGAGGCGTTGCCAAAGCCGATGCGGTAGGGGCAGCGCTCGCCCGCATGATCGGCGTGGTGGGGCAGCAGTTGGATTTTCTGCATCTCGCGAATTACCTCGATCCCCGCACCTTCCTCCATTGCATCAGTCGCAGTCCGAATACCAGGCAACTCTACGAACGGGTGTCTGCCACGTTGCTGCAAGGGACTTCAGCGTCCCAACCCATCTTCGAGGCGGCGCTTGAATCGTCGGATTTCGGCTGGGTCACTGGAGTAGAGAAGTCGGTGGAGGTCGAAGAAGCCGCGCGCGCGTTCGGCGTGGAGACCTCGACGGCCAAGCGGCTGATGAAAGATCCGCTCTATTCTTATCCAGGTGGCAACTCTTTCTTCGACCTCTATGTCGATGTCATCGATGGCCTTCACCGGTTGGGCTCCACGCAGAAAGGTAAGGTCGCCTGCCTCTACACTCATAGTTCCACCCTGCGGGCGTTGATGATCTATTTAGACCCACGCCCGTTCCATGAAGCCTTCAACGAGTTCAGCGACTACAAGGAAAGCCAAGACAATGTGGTGCTGCTGACGTTTGAGCAAGGCCGCCTGTCCGGCTATTCAACAGCGGTCGGCCTATCCGAACGCGAGCGGGTCGTGCGCAACACTTGGGTGACAGTGGAGCGCACGAGGAAAGACCGCGTGACGCTCAAGCCCAGAGCCCTCAAGCGGATTGTGGCGCTTGTCTCCGGGGGGGATTTTGCCGGCGCCGGCGCTGCCCTCAAAGAATTGCATGTGACTGGCCAACGCATGGGATTGGAGGTCTATTTCGTTCGGCATGGCTACCTAGGCCTGGCCAACAAGTGGATCGAACGTGTGACCGAAGAAGATACGCGTGGCATGGGCAGCCATCCCAGCAGCCCCATCGGCAGCAGCCGCTTCGAGGAGTTCAAGCAGGAGGCGGTGCAGCAGGTAGCCATGCGTCATCTGGAACCCTACGTGCGTGATGGCGCATTGATTGTGCTGGGGGGTGACGGCAGCATGCGGGGCGCTCGGGCCGTTTACGAAGAATTCGGCGTGCAGGTGGTCGGCATTCCCGGCAGCATCGACAACAATCTCGAGGGCACCATTTCGCTCGGGTTTCAGTCCGCTGTGACGCTGGCGGATCAGTCCATCGAATCCCTGAAAGCCACCAGCGCGGCGATGGGCAGTGTGTTTTTCGTGGAGATCATGGGTGCTGGGTCAGGTCATCTTGCGTTGGCCTGTGCCTATCAGGCAAGAGCCGAGGGATTGTTGGTCAATGAACATCCCGACCCCAACGCCTATATCGATGAGGTGATCCTCGGCACGCTCAAGCGGACTTTGGGTGTGCCGAACAAAAGCCACCTCTTCATCGTCGCCGAACGTACACCGCATCGGCATCATAAGGACGGCGGCGTTCATGGTCTGGTGGACTATGTGGCCGGTGTGATTGCGCGATGGCCTGAACGGCAGGCGCGGCATGATCACTACCCGCTCACGCCGGCCACGAAAGCCACGATTCTTGGCCATACGCTCCGGGGGGCCAGGCCGATACCGGAGGACAAAGCGATTGCCCAACACCTTGCCCATGAGGTGGTGCATCGGTTGATCGAGTCGCCTGAGGATATTGTAGGCTGTCTCTTGGCCTACCGTGAACGGGGATCAATCGGTCCGATTCCACTCCATGCGGTCACGCCGAAGCAGTTCGACTGGGACGTCTTCAGCCGGATGCATGGCAACAGCCGCGTTTCGTAATTCCCTCGGCTGCCGTCTGTAGGCGATCAGCTGGTCAGCAGAATGTTGACGAAGTCCGCCTGCGTGTCCTCAACTTCCTGCAGAGAGAGATGCCTGTCGTTGCCTGTGAGGTCGGTGGGCGAGAGTTGGTGGGATAGTGAAACAGTGAGTCTCAGCAACCCTTGAATTTCTTTACCCGGCACTGTTCTGAGAGTCGCTTGGCTTCTGTGATCTGCGTAGGAGTCATGCGCTGGGCGACATCCTCACGATTTTCTTCCGCTTGCTTCTTTTCCTCGCCCTGCATATGTGTGGCGGCAAGGCTCACCCACATATAAGCCCGCACATAGTCCGGTGGCCCCCCCAGCCCCGCGAAATATAATTCCGCAAGGTTGTTTTGCGCCATGGGGTGACCCTGGGCTGCGGCCTTCTCGTACCATGCTCGCGCTTGGACATAGTCCTGCGGCACGCCTCTTCCCTTGGCGTAGAGTTCCCCGAGGCGATTCTGTGCCTCCGTATCTCCCTGGGTGGCCTGCGTTTGGAGTGTATGCAGGTCTTTATTGTCGGGCGGGGGAAACGCGGCTCCCTCTCCAATAGGAAGGGCGAGGGTTGCGAGGAACATGATGCAAGCAAGGGCACGCATGGGTTTTGGAGTATGCCGCGCACGTGAAGGGATCGTCAAGACGAAAGGCGATGGGGTGGGTGGTCTGAGTAGGGCCGGCTGCATCAGCTGACACACGATCCAGCAAGCGGCCGGCCAAGACATCGCTTGTGTGCTAGGACGGATTTTGCATGTGGTGGACTGACGTGGTTGTCAGCATGTCTCACGATCAGTATCGCTGAATACCGCATGGCGAAAATTTTGAAATCAGTTGCCTGAAAATCTATCTCGCGATACCCGTAATCTAGGCGCTGGATTCCGGCGTTGAACAGTGTACAACCATCATCGTAGGGAGGGTGTTCATGCATCTCGTCGTGGTATCAGCTATTGCGGTTGGGTTGGTGTATTTGCTGTGGGAGATCAGGCCGTAGGCTTGTGTCCATGTGACAACACCGGGTGCGCGCCAAAGAGGCGCAGCCCTTACGCGGCCTCCAGGGGACAACCTGCTGGAGGCCGTGGTTTTTGTGCTCCCTTTCTTGGCGTCTGGTTCCCTCTGGCCGCAAGCATCAATGCGCAGAGATACATAGGCTAGCGAGCCGTGAGTGTTCGATCGTGAACCGTGCATCTTTTTGTTCTGAGGATATACAGTGAACCTGGCATGCAAGATACAAGATCTGACCGGCATTAGTCTTTGGTAAACTCCGCCTTGGTTCTGTGCCTCTCAGGTCGTTGCTTGTACCAGGCTCAGTAGACGAAACAATCAACGTCGTCTCAGTCCGATGATTGATCCCTACAGTCAGATTTATTCTTACCGATAAAGTAGGTGAGAGACTATTTCTATTGGTACAGAGGCACGCTGAACGGCGGGAAGTCACACCATGCCAACGGCACAAGAACTGGTGCAGTCCTGTACGTCAATTTTTACTTTGCCGGAGATATACTGCCGCGTGCGGGAGGTGGTCGACGACTCCAATTCAACCATGGGAGATCTTGCCGATGTCCTGAAGCTGGATCCAGCCATCTCAATGAGACTCCTCCGTATCGTCAATAGTCCCATCTATGGGTTTCCGAAACAGGTCGATACTATCTCCCGTGCTGTCAGTCTCCTCGGTACACAAGCCATCACCGATCTCGTCACTGCGACGACGGTCGGTAGAACCTTTGCCGGGGTCCCAATTCAACTCATGGACGTGTCGAAGTTCTGGTATCGCAGTGTGCTCTGTGCGCTGCTTGCTGGAAAGATTGCCAAGTCCTGTGGGATCAAAGACAGCGAGCGTTTCTTCGTGGCGGGCCTACTGAGAGACCTTGGACACTATGTGCTTTACCAATCCGCTCCGCAGCAGGCCCAGTCCGCGCTCATTGAGGCGGGCCATCTGGACCTGTCCCTTGCTGAGGTGGAGCGGTCTAATATTGGGTGTGACTTTGCTGAAGTGGGTGCCGAACTCATCCGTTCCTGGGGGCTGCCCGTACAAATTGAACAAGCCATCCGTCATCAGCTGAGCCCAAGCGAGGCCGGCGACTATGTCCAGCATGCGTCCATTGTGCACCTGGCAGCAGCGATTGTCGACTGTGTGAAGCACAACTTGATGCAGCGCTCCACCGAAGTGCCGTTTGATCCGCAGGCCTTGCACACGACAGGCTTTGTGTTAGCCAATCTTCCAGCGCTGATGGAGAATGCGCAGGCCCAGTTGGGTGATATGCTTGCGCTTGTCTACCCACAGGCCATAGCTGCGTAAGAGGGGCACAGCCTATTCAATCGTCGTGTCCAATGCGATCTCCCTGGGCCCCGCACGATGAAGAACTGCTGTTGGTTGGGTCGGTCTTCTTGTTCGATCGGTCTGAGTGTCAAGGCCGAAGGTGGTTGTCCATAAATCACCGATCTGAGATGTCCACTGTCCACCGATGAGATTGCCCGGTTGTCGTGCTCAGATCGCGGCATCGGCCGTCACGTCCTCATGTATATTGGTCGGGTTATCCGGTCAGGTTTCCGACTGCCGGAAGGATGACGACGCCTGACAAGACGAATGCCGTGATGGCAGCCAGGGCGCTGCATCTTCGTACTCGCCACTTTGCCATAGGGGTGCGTACATCGTCGCCCCGGCCTCATGGCCGTGATTCGGTAATGGAATGCGTGTGGGCTATCTGGCCTTCCTTTCGTGGGCTTCACGTAAAGCGTCTATTCATTGTCCTGTTGCCTTCAGACTTCCGGCCAAAACCATGAAATCAGTTGCCAGAAAATCTGTCTCACGATACCCCTAGACGGGGCGCCGGTTTCTGGCGCCGGTCACGTTGAGACAACCTATTGCAGGGAGGGTATCCATGCGATTCATTCTTGTATCGGCAGTGGCATCCGCACTCGTCATCGGCATTGGTCCTGTGGCGATGGCAGACGAGCTTACCAACCTGGGTTCCGAACTGAAGCAGGACATGGGCTCAATGGCCAGTGAGGCGAAGGGCGACATGGCGTCTGAGCATGAACAGATGAAGGAGAGCTTCAAAGGCAAGAAGGATCAGGTAAAGGGCGAGATGAAAGCGAAGCGCGATGCGCTCAAGGCCGAGCGACAGGAGATGAAGAACGCGGCGAAGGCCAAAAAAGACAAGGCTCAGAAGAAGGCCACGGATGCGGTTGAATCGGCGACGAGCCCATACTAGCCGAAGCAGCTCCGATTCATACGACTCAGGCGTTCTGCCGTCTTCCGGACGACCTCCAGCAACGGTGTTGCCGGAGGTCGTTGTCTTTTCATGCCCATGAGGAACAAAGATCCCGGGCTGATATGGAGCGTAAGGTATGCCCGTATGGTCTGGCTCGACAAATGTGGAGGCGATAGGCTATACAGTATCTGTCGAACAACGCACTTGAGCTCAGAACGAGGTCGGGGTTATGCAAGAGTACGCAGCGTATTACGGGACTGCCTGCATCGTATTCTCCCTCTATATCCTCATCAAGGGGTTTATCGCGGCATCCAGGCAACGCAGCGAGGATCATTCCACGACGCTGGTGCCGGCCTACGTCTTTGGAATCGTGTCCTCGATTTTCTTGACCGTTGGTTTGGGATTTTTCAAGCCGACCTTGCCCTGGTGGGGGTACCGATTGATTTTCCCGGGTACCACCATGCTCTTTCCTGCCATCATTTATTTGATCGGCCGCCGTCCGCCGAAGGCTAACCTCGATCGAGTCGACGCGTAGCAGAATGCGGAAATAGTCCGCCAGCGGCGTTCTCGCTGCGCTCAGAGGCTCAACGTACGGCCCAGAGTACGATTTTCCTCTTCGCTTGCTGCGGCCTTGCCGGCGGCCTCTTTGCGCATCCTGCATGGCTACGTCCCACACGTTGATTCCTGCGACGGCGACAGAGATCACCGTGAGGTTTCCACTTCCTGCGAGCAGGAACCAGCCCGTCAATGTACCGGATGGTGCCGGACTATTTGGCGATGGTAATACTCGGTACGCCGGCGCGCGGGATTTCCGTCACCGTCATCTGAAACAGTTGCGACAAGAGCTTGAAGGCCTCGCGGTTCCAGCGCGCCTGTGGTCCGGTCGTATTGACGGCGTAGTAATTTCCATGGGATTTCATGGTGAGGTCCAGCCCTGACGGAGCTGAGGGCGACACGATCAGGTCCATCGTTTTGACGGGATTCTCCATCACCTCAGGCGTGCGGCGGTCTTTCTCGATATGGTATTCCGGCTCTTCAGCGAGGGAGAGCCCAAGAAAATTCAGCATGGCATTGAAGCTTCGCAGTCGGAAGGTCCCCTTGAGCGGCCAGTCACCGCCATAATGTCCGGGGCGAATGTCAAACGTCACGTCGTGCGGGAGTTCCAGTTCGTTCTCGTTCTGCAAGCGGATCCGTTCTTCACGGGACAGTAGATTCGGGTCATAGTTCGTGATCAGCGTGCCGCCTTCGACCTGTTTCCGCAACGTGAAGGTCTTGTCTTTCGCGTTATAGGCCACCTGATATTCCTGTTCGAGCGTTTTGAATCCTTCCGCCGTGACCGAGTCGGCGGGAATCGTCCAACTACGTTCGATGCTCAGCGGCTCAACGTACAGGCTGTTGTGGTCTTGAATGGCCGAGAGATGGAGGACGACACGCCGGAACATCTCGTAACCAACCTTGTCGGACGGATTATTCCGATAGGCGACGGCGCCGTCGTGGTGATTGACTCGGAGCTCTTTGGCCATCAGCCGGAGAAGGAGATCGATATCAATGCCCTGACGTAGCAGCAAGGTCAATTTCGCTTCATGAAACGGGGTGAGCAAGCGCTGGGTAAACTCTTCCCCTTCGATCGGCGCGATACTGATGGTCGGATTCTCGGCCACGCTTCCGCCGATCACCGGCAGGATCGTACGGCTGGCGTCTCCGGTGAGGGCCGGTGTGGCGCCGGCCGTGAAACGAAAATCGAAAGTCGCCGCAACATTGGAAACACCGGTAAAGTGAATCGGCTGATGATGCTGCGCCCGGGCGATGTTCACAAGCAGTTGCTTGGATTGTGACTCGGTGATGGCTTCGTCGTAGGCGATCACGGCACGAGTCAGGGTCACCGGCGAGAGGCATCCCGGGAGAACGAGGAGGCCGAAGAAGGCCAGGACGTTGCCGGCGATGGTGGGTCTCGGTCTGTGCATCGTCTGGTGCTCCCGGTTCGAATGCGAGCCACAATCCGGACGCGAGTTGTACCATACCCATGAGGAGATGCCTAGCAGGAGGAGGCGCGGGCGCGATTTATGTCATGGCGGGATCTGATGTCGGAAACCTCATTCGCTGAACGACCATCTGTACCGGAATATTGGGGCGCAACGTCATGACGGGATCCGGCTGGATCGTCTGTCCATCAACCTGGCGCAAGCAAACCGCGGAGGCGATCGTCGCCAAGATCAAGAGTCCTTCCAGCTCCGCGAAGGACTCTCCGAGGCACCGCCGTCCACCGGCGCCGAAGGGGATGTAGCTGAACGGTGGACGAGTTCGTTGTGCCTCTTCTGAAAACCGCTCAGGATCGAATCGGTGAGGATCGGGGAACCAACGCGGATTGCGGTGCAGCGTCCAGGGACTGACGAAGACCCATGCGTGGGGTGGAAGCACGGCACCTGATGGAAGTCGGTCCTGCGTATGGGCAAGACGGGTGTGAAGTGTCCAGGCCGGAGGGTAGAGGCGCAGCGACTCGTTCCAGATCATCTTCAGGTACCGCAAGCGAGGCACATCCGCAGCGGTTGGAAGACGGTCGCCTAAGACCTCGATCAATTCGCGAGTGAGCCGTTCTCGTGCCGATTGAAATTGCGACAGCAACAACCAGGTCCACGTGAGGGCATTGGCGGTGGTTTCGTGACCGGCCAGCAAAAACGTCATGAGTTCGTCACGAATCTCTTCATCGCTCAACGGGCGGCCTTCTGCATCGGTTGCACTCAGCAACAGGGATAGCACGTCATCATGTGGCTCGGACGCCATCCTGCGCTCACGAATCAACCGGAATATCCTCTCTTCGATCACGCGAAAGCTGCGGGTGAATCGACGATGTCGCGGAATGGGAACCCACAGAGGGATGATACTTGCCAGGAGGGAATCATATTGGAGCTTGATGAGACGTTGACCGGCGGCAATGGCGTCACGAATGGTGTCGCTCTCGGACCTGACGTCTTGTCCGAAGAGGAGCCGCCAGATGATCGATAGGGTGAGATGGGCCATTTCTTGTTCAATATTCACCCTTGTTCCATCGTGCCAGCGTCCCATGAGCTCGCGAGCCTTGTCGGTGATGAGACCGGCATAGGCTGTGACATGGTTGCCATGAAAGAAGGGCAGAAACAATCTCCGTTGACGGTGATGGATGTCGCCTTCCGTGTGGAGCACGCCTTGCCCAAAGATGCGCGATTCGGCCGGGGCGACAGGAGCCTTCGTATAATTGTCTTGATTCGTCACCAACACATGTTTGACGTCGGCGGGATGGTTGAGCACATACATGGCGGCGTCACGCTGCCGCAAGAGCAGTTCGACGACCAGCCCCATCGGGAGTTTGACCACGTCGCCGTAGGCCTGACACTGTAAGAGAAAGCCGAGAGTGTCACGGCGAAGATCAGGGAAACACCCCCACCAGCGAGAGACCGGGGGACCGGACAGAGTGGATGGTGAAATCGTCTGATCGACCATGCGGTCTACACCTGGCTTGTGAAAGATATCGTTTGCCGAGGGATCACTGTCAAGGAGTGCCGGCAGCTACCTCGGCAGCCCCTTTCCTTTCTTCACGAATCGTGGACAGTGCGATCAACGACAGGACGGCGCACAGACTGACATACCATCCAGGGGCCAGTGCACTCCCGCTCCGTTCCATGATTACCGTGGCCATCAACGGCGCAGTCCCGCCGAACAGAGCCGAGGCAATATTGTACGAAAGCGAGAGGCCTGTGTAACGGTTTGCGACAGGAAAGAGCGTTGCCACGATGGCAAAAAACGGCCCCATATAGGCCGACACGAACACCGTCATCAGGACTTGGGCCGTGACGATCAGTACGAGATGACCGCTGCTCAGCCATGAAAAGAACGGGACTGAGCCGAGGGCAAGACCGGTGGCGCCCGCGGCTAGAACCCATCGATGCCCGACTCGATCGGACAGCGTGCCCATACACGGAATCAGCATCGCCAACAGTGCCATGCAACCAGTGTTGATCAGCAGAGTTGTTCCCATCGGAAGGTCGGTCACTTTGGTCAGATAGGTCGGGAGAAACACGAAGAAGATGTAGAACCCGACGCCATGTAACAGGACGAGGCCGATCACTTGCAGGAGCGGCACACGGTACGATGTGAACAACTCACGGACCGGTGCGGACGATACCGTACCGGCCTGTTGCAATCGTTCAAAAGCCGGCGACTCGGGAATGCGGCGTCTGAGATACCAGCCGACCAACGCGATGACACTGCCTGCCACGAATGGGATGCGCCATCCCCATGCATGGAGTGCCTCCGTGGAGAGGCACATCGTCGCCACGGTGCCGACGCCGGAGCCCGACAGTGCGCCGATCTGTGCGCTGAATCCCGCCCAACTGCCGATGTAGCCCCGCTCGGTCGGTGCGGCATGCTCAACGAGGAAGGTGACGGATCCTGTGAATTCTCCCCCGACCGAGAGACCTTGAAGAAAGCGCAGGGCCGTGAGTGTGAGCGGTGCGGCGAAGCCGATCTGCGCGTAGGTCGGCAACAAGCCGACCAAGCAGGTGGGAAATGCCATGAGGATGATGGACCAGGCCAAGGCCGCTCGGCGTCCCTTGGTATCGCCCCAATATCCGAACAGCAACGCACCCAATGGTCTGGCCAGAAAGCCGACGGCGAACACACCGAACGTGGCGATTAATGACAACGACGGATCCGAGGCAGGAAAGAAGAGACGAGACAAGACAGGGGCGAAGTATCCAAAGAGGGCAAAGTCATACCACTCCAGCACATTGCCGATGGCACCGGCCAAGACCGTCTTCCGTAATGCGCGTGGTCCCTCCAAGTCGATGCAGATGCTCCTTTCTACAACAGTGCCACGTTGCCGCGGCCACCATATCATGAATAGCCGACACGGGACGCGGACTCACTGTGACCGAAGCGCAGCAAACTGCTGTTTGAATGTCTGAATCTTGAGCAAATAGGTTCTCACATCATGGTCACCACACCGTTGGTGAGGCGTGAGACGAAAGTTCCGCTTTGCGTAGTCACGGCCCGCCCCGGCGCCGCAGAGATGGATGACTGCGGCCAGGTCCTGCTTCTGTTGAAACGTCGCCGGGTGTTCTCCCACTAATTTTGCCACCTGACGGTCGAGGAGCGCGGCGGTCAGCTCGATGGCGTGACCTGGGATGACTCTGGTGTAGAGGCGGTTGAACCAACAGGAGTTGAGGTTGTGCCAGGGCCCGTCTTCGACGACCATATGGTTATGGATACAGTAGCGCTTTCCTTCTTGGAAGGTCCCGTCGGTGATTTGGAACATGCCGACTGCCGTCGAGGCCGGTTGGTACCACTCCAGGGGGTTCGACGAGACGAGTCGCCACCGCCAGTAGGTGCGTGCCACAGGATTCCCGGAGCCTTCGGCCTGAGCCAAGGCGGCGAGCAAGTCGGGTGTGATCATGGCTGTCGAATGGACCTCGAACAACGTCCCGTATTCTTGCCACGTCTGGCGAGGATTCTTGCTGAACGCATTTTCCACAGGAAAGAACAACTCCGTCGGTTTATAGAATGTGTGATAGGCCCAGTTGATCCCCAACAGGACGACGAACAGCAGGAGAGCGCTGATGAATAGCCGTGTCCCGGGTGGTGTGCGGCCGATGGCCCGGAGAAACGTGCAGAGATTTTGCCATCGCCGATGAGCGAAGCGTGCGATCGATCTCACTGGATGAGGGGGGCGGGAGTGAGTAGGACGGGTGCGGCGGCGAGGGGACATGGTTGCAGAGTAGCAAAAACAGATAAATTCTTCCTCTCGGAGAATGGTGGGGCGAATGGATGCCTTCGTGCTGTGAACTGTTGAATGAGTGAACGATCTTGCATTGCCACCGGGACGAGCTCAATATGACGTGAAAATCGTTGACTCACATCACTCAAGATGAGTAGTCGTCCCTGGGAGGTCATATGAAAGGACTCGTTGCTCTGAGCGTAACCATGCTGGCGCTTCTTCTCTCTTCCTCTGCGTTCCCGCAATCATTCTCGGACAAGGCCAAAAAGGACAGTGCGGTTGAAATCAGTGATGAGGATCCTGCAATGCAGAAAGCCATGGAACGTGCCCAGGCGGGATTGGAAGATTTTCTTCGAAAGGCAGGATTGCCGCCGCCCAACACGGATCAGTATTCGGTCAAGGTCAGAGTGAGCGAAGGCGACAAGCTCGAATATCTGTGGCTCTCCAACCTAAAAGCACAAGGAGATCTCTGGTCCGGTCGGATCGACAACCTCCCGATGATCCGGTCAGTCAAGAAGGGACAGTCATACTCATTTGCAAAGACGGAGATCGTCGATTGGACCTATATCGATAAGAGTAAGAAGAAGGTTGTCGGCAATTTTACGACCTGCGCGCTCCTCACCAAGGAGCCGCCGAATGTCGCCGAATCAATTCGGAAGCAATATGGCCTCGAATGCGATCATTGATGTCGCAGGTTTACGAATGTTTGATCTGTACGCCTGCCCGGGGAGAGAAAACCATGTACGCCAAGAATTCACGAGTGGAATATTCCTGCGTTGCAGAGCGCGTGGCAGAATTGCTTACAGAAACTACTGTTTCGTTTCGTTGCTGTCTATGAATGATAACGTAGAAGCGACGACCAAGAGACCAATATACACAACCATCGTCACAATAATGACTGCCATGTGTACACTCCTTTGCCGTATCTCTGAAAGCGAAGACTCAGCGGTTTCGTCGTAACCCTCCTCCCCCTGATTATCCCGTGCGTTTGGGGTTCAGCCACATGTGGTACATACTCAACCTGATCGGCCTCATGATGGGCACTCCTTTAGCGTGGCTATCTCTTAAATTATGTGTAAATAATTGAAATGAAATAACTTTATGTCGTTCTGGCGCTGCGGTTCATTCAGAGGATCATTCGTGCAGGTATGGGATAGAGCCAGCTTGAGTTTCTAACAGGATGCGGAAAAAGACCGCCAGCGGCGTTCTCGCCTCGCTCAGAGGCTCAACGTACGGCCCAGAGTACGATTCGCCTCTTCGCTCGCTGCGGCCTTGCAGGATGCGGAAAAAGACCGCCAGCGGCGTTCTCGCCTCGCTCAGAGGCTCAACGTACGGCCCAGAGTACGATTCGCCTCTTCGCTCGCTGCGGCCTTGCTGGACGGTCTTTTTGCGCATCCTGCGGGCCTATTCAACATCGGCCTCAACCTTGATGTCTGTAACGGCTACAGGAGTCGCAATGAATTTTTCTGTAGCCTGCTAAGCGACTCTCAGCTCCCGCCTCGTCGGTGTCGGTTTCTGCGGGACCTCTGATCTGTTTCAAAGGAGAGGGCTGTCCCCGAGACGTGTGGTGTCGGCATCGAACGGTAAGCGTCGCACTGCAGCGATCCATCGACGACTGGATCCCCCCCCGCTGATGGTTGCAAGGTGGAAGAAGCCCCCCCTATAATGTGCCCCGCCGTTCAGTACATGCATTAACTACCTGGAGGACTCGTTGACATCATGAGCGAACGAACGTTGGCCATTATCAAGCCGGATGCCGTGAAAAAGAATGTCGTGGGAGATATTATCAATCGCTATGAGCAAGCCGGGCTGAAGCCGGTGGCGATCAAGATGATTCACATGTCTCAGTCGGTAGCTGAAGGGTTTTATGCCGTACACAAAGCGCGCCCGTTTTTCGGGAGTCTCTGTGCCTTCATGTCTTCCGGACCCGCGGTCGTCCTTGTGTTGCAGGGCGACAATGCCATCAAGAAGAATCGGGAACTGATGGGGGCGACCGATCCAGCCAAAGCCGATGCCGGGACAATCCGCAAGGCGCACGGAACGAATATTGAGTTCAACGCCGTGCATGGGTCCGATTCGCCGGAAACTGCGCAATTCGAGATCGGATATTTCTTCTCCGGCATGGAGATCTTCCTCTAACCATCACGTCTTGGAGGGCGAGGTTCTCCTTGCCCTCCGACCTCTGATCAGGACAAGCTGGAAGGGGCAGCGCTGCTGCTGGTCCGCTGTCTGCTGTTTGCCTGTGAGATTCCTCTCAATCGGGGCCGGTACAGGTTCGATGGCCTAGGGTACTCTCCTCTGAGTCTAGAGAGATCGTTCCTTGACAACTCCTGTCGGCCCAACTACCATCCTGAAAAAGTTGAAAGATGCGCGCCTGATTGAGTGGTAACTGCGGCAGAGGGCACGTTCATTTGGTCTGATCGTGACTTGAACATTCTGCATAGGGAGCCGACATGATTCCATCCGATTTGCGGTTTCACAAAGAGCATGAGTGGGTTCGCCTCGACGGGAAACGAGCGACTGTGGGGATCAGCGATTTCGCGCAGGATGCCTTGGGCGATATCGTGTTCCTGGATTTGCCCAAAGTTGGCGCCTCAGTCAAAGTCGGTCAGCAGATCGGTGAAGTCGAATCGACGAAAACAACATCGACGATTTATACGCCGGTGAGCGGGACGGTCAGCCAGATCAACACTGAGTTAAAGGATCACCCTGAAGTGGTCAATTCAGACCCCTACGGCAAAGGGTGGATCGCCGTGATCGAGTTGGCCGATCTTGGAGAAGTCGATCAACTGATGACGGCCTCGCAGTACGAGGCCTTTCTCGCCAGTCAAAAACATTGAGTCTCTTGTCCGTTGGATCTCGAAACCATTGTGTGATTGAACCATTGGTGATCAGTCGCAATGCCTCAATCGACAATGAAGGACTGATCCAATGACCGTCTCCACCCACATTGCCATTCTCGGTGCCGGACCAGGCGGCTATGTTGCTGCGATCCGGGCGGCTCAACTCGGTGCCCGTGTCACAGTCATCGAGCGAGAGAAGCTTGGCGGCGTCTGTCTCAACTGGGGTTGTATTCCGAGCAAAGCCCTCCTATCCGTCGTGGAACTCGGGGACAAGCTCAAAAAAGCCGACGAGTTGGGCCTGGTTCTTCACGGGCCTGCGGCCTATGACCTTGCACGAATGGGTGTTCGAAAAGATAAGGTCGTGGCCTCGCTGGTCAAAGGGATTGCCACGCTGTTTAAGGAATGGGGGATCGAGCAGGTCATCGGACAAGGGACGCTGAAGAATGAGCGGACCCTTGTGGTGACCAAGCCGGACGACAGTCGGCTGGCGATCCAAGCCGACGCGCTCGTGATTGCGACGGGATCCTCATGGCCCAACCTCCCGCAATTTCCGATCGATGGACGACAGATTCTGACCAGCCAACAGATGCTTGCTCTCACACAGGTTCCTGTGAGTCTCGTGATCATCGGCGGCGGAGTCGAAGGCTGTGAATTCGCAGCCTTGTACAGCGGGCTTGGGACACAGGTGACGGTGGTCGAGCTGCAGTCGCGTGTATTACCCCTGGAAGATGAAGATATTTCGTCGACGATGGAGCGTGAGCTCAAGAAACGTGGTGTCACCGTGCTGACCGGAACGACCGTTGAGAGTCTCGAACGGTCATCGGATGCAGTGACGGTTCGTTTCAAGGACGGCAGGGCCGTCTCAGTCGAAAAGCTGTTGGTCTCGGTCGGACGGGGATTCAACTCACGAGGGATCGGGCTGGAACAGGCCGGTGTGAGGATCGGACCGCGCGGCGAAATTCCGGTCGACGACCGGATGGAAACCAATCAACCCGGTATCTATGCCATCGGCGATGTGACAGGCAAGGCCATGTTGGCGCATGTCGCCTCGACACAGGGACAGGTGGCCGTGGAGAATATTTTGGGACACCGGCGGGCCATTAATTATGATGTCATTCCGGCCGGCATCTTCACGTTGCCGGAAGTCGGGCGGGTCGGGTTGACTGAACGACAGGCCAGAGAACGGGCTGCGGCAAGAGGGCAAGATTCTGAACAGAGCGTGAAAGTCGGGCGCTTCCGTTATGGCGGATTAGGCAAGGCCCAAGCGACGGGTGACACGGCTGGGTTCTTTAAAGTCATTGCAGAGGCAGCCACTGATAAGATTCTCGGTGTGCATATACTCGGTGCCCATGCCGCTGATCTGATTCATGAGGCTGCGCTGGCTATGCAGGTCGGAGCGACTGTGGCACAAGTGGCCGGGATGATCCATGCCCATCCGACGCTTGCCGAGGGTCTGATGGAGGCGATGGAAGATGTCGGGGGGGCAGCCATTCACGTTATTCGGAAGAGGGCGGGAGGATGATCAGATCCCTGCTTCTGAAACTGGGTGTGCTGGTTATGACCATCGGTGTGGTGTTCTGGGCCCGATGGGCTCCACAACCACCGGTTCCAGACAGCACATCAGCGACTGAGAAACAGGTCGTCATTTCTCGAGTTGCGAAATTAGCAGAGCAGGAGAGCAAGAATGGTGGCTCGTCGAGCCGGAATGCACAGGGGCTGAACATCGATGTCGTTGCACAGACGGGACGGTCACACGCGCCGATTCATGCACGACTCGATCTGAATCGTGCGAGTGTTGGTGAGCTTGAGTCGTTGCCTGGGATCGGATCCGTGTTGGCTCACCGTGTGATCGCATTTCGAGAATCAGTCGGACGATTTCAGAGAGTCGAAGACCTTCGTGAGGTCAAGGGCATCGGTGCCAAAAAGTTCGAGCGTCTCAAATCGTTCGTGGTGGTTTCGGCGGTGAATTCCTAACAAGTGACGGAGCAAGGGAGACGATGAAGGAGATACACCAGCAATTGGACCTGATCCAGCGTGGGGCGGTCGAGGTGATTCACCAGGTCGAGCTGGAAGCCAAACTGAAGCGGGCGCTCGCGGAGAATCGTCCGCTCCGCATCAAGGCAGGATTCGATCCGACGGCGCCGGATTTACATCTGGGGCATACGGTCCTGATTCATAAATTAAAGCATTTCCAAGATCTCGGCCACCAGGTCATCTTCCTCATCGGTGATTTCACCGGGATGATCGGTGATCCGACCGGCGTATCCGAGACTCGCAAGGCCCTGACCAAGGAACAAGTCCAGGAGAACGCCAAGACCTACCAACGTCAAATCTTCAAGATTCTGGACCAGAATAAGACCACCATTGAATTCAACAGCCGATGGATGGGAGCGATGTCTGCCGATGGACTGATTCAGCTGGCCGCCCATTATCGCGTGGCTCGCATGATGGAGCGGGACGATTTCCATAAACGGTATCAAGAACAGAAACCTATCAGCGTCCATGAATTTCTCTATCCGCTCGTCCAGGGGTATGATTCCGTCGCGTTGAAAGCGGATGTGGAATTGGGGGGAACGGACCAGAAATTCAATCTTTTGGTAGGGCGCGAGTTACAGCGGGACTACGGCCAAGAATCGCAGGTCGTGATCACGATGCCGTTGCTCGAAGGTACGGACGGTGTCAAGAAGATGAGCAAGAGCGTCGGAAATTACATCGCATTGGAAGATAAACCGGGCGACATGTTTGGCAAGGTCATGTCGATCAGTGACCAGCTGATGTATCGGTACTATGAATTGCTGACGACGGAGGATCTCGGCCATGCCAGGTCACTCCATCCGATGGAGGCCAAGCAGACGCTCGCTGAACTGATTGTGGCTCAGTACCACGGAGTCGAGGCGGGGAAGCAGGCCAGAGCAGAGTTTGCGCAGAAATTCCAGAAACAAGAATTTCCCGATGAGCCGGATGTCCGTGTGCAACTAACCAGTCAAGATCTTCGTGACGGGCAGGGAATCGGAGTGGTCGATCTTGTGGCGAAGACCGGGTTGGTTCCCAGTAAAAGTGAAGCGCGGCGACTTATTATTCAGGGTGGCGTTGAGATCGACGGGCAAAAACAGAATGATGCCAATGCCGTGCACGTGATTGCGGAGGACAGGCAATACCGCCTCAAGATCGGGAAGAAAAAGTTTGCCATTGTAGAATTTAAACGTTGAAACTAGGAAACGGTTTTCTTGACTTGGTGTTAATCTCACGCGTAGGATGAGTTTAGCGAGCGGGCGTAGCTCAGTGGTAGAGTCCTTGCTTCCCAAGCAAGTTGTCGTGGGTTCAAATCCCATCGCCCGCTCCAAATCTTTCAACTCCGTCCGCAGCGGATTCTCCTAATCCCAGCTTCGTCCGTCACGGTTTCTGCCACTGCTCCATTAGAAGTCTGGCCATATCCTTCTACGTTGAGCCACCTATTCAGAGTCCAGCTCGGCTGAACCCCATCTTGAGAGGGGGTTGGAGTCTTCCTGTCGAGACTGTTAGGAGTACTGCGTCATTTTTGAAATGGGTGGATCACTCTCATAAGGAGGCCGGGTATGTATAGGAAACGAATGGTGATTCCAGTTTTCGGCCTAGTATTGCTTCAGTATCTTTCTGCCTGTAGCGGTGCTGGGGACACAGCGCCGCCATCTCCCGCACCTCTCCCGACAGCCTCCGCCGAGGGGCTGTGGACTGGGACCACCGATACCAACCGTACTATTGCAGGACTTGTATTGGATAATGGTGTTTACTGGATCCTTTATTCCGTCGTTGGCAATCCTTCAACTGTTGCTGGGCTTGTCCAAGGCGATAGCAGCTTGCAAAATGGTGTCCTCACCTCGTCAAACGCCAAAGATTTCAATTTTGAGGCGGGGGAAATACTCGACGCCACGATCAATGGCAGCCATACGACGAAGCAAAGTTTGACCGGCACGCTCGCCTATGTGGTCGGCCGGCAGAGCACTTCTTTTACGACGGCATACGACAGTGCTTACGATTTGATCCCGGACATGAATGCGATAGCGGGAACCTATATCGGTCCTGTCACGACAACTGAAGATGTGACCGTTCAGGTATCATCCAATGGAGATATTTCGGGGAAGTCTACTACCGGATGTACGTTCACTGGATCGTTTTCACCGAGGACACATGGAAATGTATACGATGTGACCATCGCATTTGGTCCGCAAGATGCGTGTAGCAACAAAAGTTCCACTGTGCGTGGTGTTGGATTTTATGATGCTGAGGCCAAGAGACTTACGAGTGCGGCATTGAACGGGACGAGAACGAACGGATTTATATTTATCGGCACTAAGCCTTAATCAATAGTGCCAGACGGTGAGTCGTCGTAGGGTGGCAGGGCTCTCCTGTAGAGCGTTCATTTTGGAAGTCTCGACATATGGACCCGAGTAACGCGCGATTCCCGCATTGGGGGCTGGAAAGGATCGGAATTCTTCTCCTTCTCCATCGGCCCAGTCCCGCTCTTTCAATCCTCCGCGAACTCGAAGCTGACCAGAGCGACGGCCTATTTGATTCCTGGCTGGTCAGTTGCCGTGGGATAATACCTCGCATAAGATTCTTCGATGTTGCATCATTGTCGTCGCATTGACTTCAGGAAAGGGGTGGTCATGATGCACAAGCAGATAATTGTGCTTTGCGCAGCAGCATTTCTCGGGGGAATAGTCGGCGGTGTGCTGAGTGCTCAGGTACTTTCACCAAGGTCGGTTGAAGCGCAGAAGCCGCATGGGGTGAATGCCGAGGAGTTCTTGCTGCTGGACGCCAAGGGGAAAGCCAGAGCCGGTCTCGGGCTGGACGCGAACGGCGAAGTCGGGCTCGTACTCAGGAGCAAAGACGGCAGCCGCACCTTGACCCTCTCTCCTGACGATCCGTCGGTCATCAAATTAGTCGAGCGGGGAGGTCTGGTTCTCTGGGGGGCGCCGTAACGTGCGTACGAAGAAGGAAACCCCGTCAGACCGCTTTTTGGACTAACCCGGAACGCAAACAGCGCGTACACACACGGATGCGTTTATGACTCCCCTCCACCACCGCGCGAACGGTTTGAAGATTGGGGTTGAACACTCGCCTGGTTTTGTTGTTCGCGTGACTGACATTATTCCCCGATACCGGCTTCTTTTGGCAAATCTCACACATCCATGCCACGGTCGTTCTCCTTCTTAGCGGAATGAACCTGATGAAAATCGGGTGATAGTACCACAGCTGCATGGATGGCCACAAGCACGAGGTGTACCCCAAATCCAGAGATAGAACTTCCGCCATGTTCGTTGGGCAGGTTGTCGACCTGGGTTTGAACTCGTTCCCCTCCTTCTTCTCGCGAGAAGAGTGCGGT
>JABMDK010000019.1:133670-161005 GCA_015903995.1 Nitrospira sp. | reverse complement strand
AATGGTTGTGTTTGGTCGCACACCCGTTATATCCGCGCTCAGCGCGGCCGACAAGGTCTTTTTCTGCCTGCCACTCAATTGCTATCTCTGTTTTAGGGTGTACTTTCATGCGCAGCGATGGGAATATGTCAGTCGTCACCTGAGATGTTTTGGGTGTTGAAGCGGAAATGATTGCGCGATCCAACCAGGGTCAAGCTTGACAAGTTTTGCTGCTCTCTCCTATTGTGTTGCCACTATCAGTTCCTGAGTAAGGGAAGAGGGTGCGAATCCCTCGCGGTCCCGCCGCTGTGAATGGGGACGAAACCCGGAACAGCCACTGTCTCAGATGTGAAGCGTATCTCGTGAAGCACATCTCGTAAGAGTTTTTATTCCAGCGCTTTACGAATGCCGCGTCACCTATTGGATGGGAAGGCACGGGGAGTAGGGTGAACCATGAGCCAGAAGACCTGCTCGGAGCATTGACTGTCGTTCCCTCGTGGGCTGGGGAACGGGTGAGGATGAAGAAGCGGGTGCAATCCTCAAGGTCTATTCAGGCCTTGGGGATTTTTTCTTTTGACGCGATGGCAACGATATTACCCCGTCATAACTGTGCTCCTGGTGGTGCTGTCGGTGTTTGTTGCACCGGCGGCCGAATGTGGGCAAGGAGAGCTTGGTGAGATGAAACGACGGCAGCAGGGCATCCTCACCGGCATGCCGTTCATGGCCCATGTCTCGTCACGGTCATTCGTCGACGATGCCGGGCATCGAATCTACTTGGCCAAACCACCGGCTCGTATCGTCTCACTTGCTCCGAGCATCACGGAGATGTTATTTGCGCTTGGACTGGATGACCAGGTGGTTGGGGTCACGGAGTTTTGCGACTATCCCTCAGCTGCGAAATCCAAAGCCAAGGTGGGTTATGCGAATCCGAGTGTCGAGGCCTTGGTCGCGCTGCAGCCGGAATTGGTGCTTGCGCCCAATGATTTTCTCCGCCCCGATCTGCAGGCGAAGCTCGAACAGCTCAAAATTCCTGTTTTCGTGCTTGATGCGCATAGCGTAGAAGATATTCCACTTCAGATTCACACCTTGGGACAGATGTTTGAAAAAGTCTCGGCGGCCAATGCCGTGGCGCAGCTCATGCGTCAACGCCTTGCAGAGATCAAACGCACGGTTGAGACCTTGCCCACTAAGCGTGTGTTGTATGTCTTGAACAGCCAACCGTTGATTACCGTGGGGCCGGGCAGTTTCATCCACCAAATGATCGGTCTAGCTGGAGGAGTGAACATTGCCGCTCAGGCCGGCGCGCCCTACCCACGCTTGAGCATGGAGACCGTGCTGAAGGAAGATCCGGAGGTGCTGATCTTTCCGAGCGGTGAGGTCGAAACGGTGCCACGCAGCGAGCAACAACAGTGGCGGCGCTGGGATTCGCTTTCTGCCGTGAAGCAACAGCGTTTCCATGAGGTCTCATCCAACCTCTTGAATCGTCCGGGACCTCGCGTCGTTGACGGGGTAAAACAACTTGCCCGAGCCATCCATCCGGAAGTATTTGGTTCTCCTGAGGGCACGCGTCATCCATGAGGGTTTGTTGAAACAGCTTCCAGCCACAGTTCAGCCTGAGTCCTGCACGGAAGTCTTACCCCACGAATCTGGCCGTACCGTCTCTCCAGACGCCGTTCTCACCAGTGCTCGCTGGATGACCACCGTGGGCATTCTTGGCCTTGCGGCTCTTGCGGTGAGCCTGATCTGTCTCCACTTCGGTGCGCAACCGATTGCCTATGGCGAGATCTTGCGAGTATTGGTTGATACCGTGTTCCGCAAGGACATCGATGGGAGTGCATCGGATATCGTAAAAACCATTCTGCTGCAGGTCCGACTGCCGCGCATCTTGCTTGGCTTTTTGGTTGGCTGCTCCCTGGCTTCTGTGGGAGTCGCCTTGCAGGCATTGTTACGGAATCCGTTGGCCGATCCCTATGTGCTGGGTGTCTCCAGCGGTGCCGCGCTTGGAGCTGCAGTGGGAATCTTGTTCGGAGTAGGAACCTCTGTTCTTGCAGAAACTGCGCTTCCTGCCTGTGGATTTGCAGGAGGTCTTTTGGCGCTCGTCGTGATCTACCGAATGGCCGCCACCTATGGTCAGCTGCCGATCCACAGCCTGTTGTTGACCGGGGTGATTCTCAACGCCATCTTTTCAGCCTTGATTATGTTCATCACGTCGATCCTTGATCCGAATCGTTCGTACGGCATGATGGCCTGGTTGATGGGAACGCTCACTGCCCCCACGTACGGCGCTCTGATCGGGCTCGTCATCTATCTGTCGATCGGCCTCTTCCTCCTGTTCAGTCACATGCGGGTCTTGAACATCTTGGCCTTAGGAGAAGAATCTGCTCGTACGCTTGGTGTCGACACGGAGCAGGCCAAACGATCAATCTTTGTGGTCACGGCATTGGTGACGGGAGCGGTGGTGTCCGTCAGCGGCATGATCGGATTTATCGGCATGATCGTGCCCCACGCGGTGCGTTTGGTCACGGGTGCCGACCATCGGCTCCTCCTTCCCGCATCGGCTCTGGTCGGGGGTACCTTTCTCATGGGGGCCGATACGATCGCACGGACGGTGATATCACCGGCGGAAATTCCGGTCGGCATCATTACCGCGTTAGCCGGCGGGCCGTTCTTTGTGTATCTCCTGCTCTGGCGAAAGGATCGCATGACATGAGTGGGTTGAGCGGCGGCCGAACCGGGGAGACCGTGAATCATAGGCCTCTTGGCGTCATCGAGCGACAGCATGCCTACGATGTGCAGTCGGTTCGGTTCCGCTATCAGCAACCAGCGTCAAACGCGGCCGGCTGGATTCTTGATGACGTCTCCTTTCAGATTCAAGCAGGAGAGGTGTTGGGGATTGTCGGCCCGAATGGATCGGGAAAAACTTCCTTACTGAAAGTGTTGGCGCGATTGGTGGTTCCACAACAAGGCCGTATCGACTTGTTCGGAGATGACCTTGCCACGATGGCTCAACGGGAGGTTGCCTGTGTCGTCGGAGTCGTGCCGCAGGACACACAGCAACTCTTTCCCTTTACGGTGGCCGAAACCGTATTGATGGGACGATTCCCCCATCGGCCTCGGGACCAATGGACCGGTGGATTCGGATGGGAAAGCCGAGAAGATCTAGCCATCGCGGAACAGGCGATGAGCACGATGAATATTGTCCACTTGGCGCACCGGTCGGTGACGGACCTCTCCGGTGGCGAGCGGCAGCGGACGGTGATTGCGCGGGCGCTTGCTCAGACTCCAAAAATCTTGCTGCTGGATGAGCCGACCGCGTTTCTCGATCTGCACCATCAGATCGAAATCGGTTCGGTGTTACGCCGATTGAAAGATGAGCACGGATTGACGATTGTCCTTGTCTCCCATGATCTGAATCTTGTCAGTCAGTATTGTGACCGGCTATTGCTGCTGGATGAGGGACGGGTGATGCGGATGGGATCTCCGGAAGACGTGGTCGAGCCGGATGTGTTGGAAGTCGTGTATCGGTGTCGGGTCCTTGTGGATCGCCATCCGGTGTCTGGGCTGCCACGGGTGACGCTCCCTGGCCGCCACATGTCCGGTGATCAGTGATATGACAGTAGGCAAAGTCGCGATGCTTCATCTTGAGACGGTTCCCGGGGCGATTGAGCGCAATCGCTATGTCATTGTCGAGGCGATCAAGCATGCCGCCGCAACCGGGGCCGAGTGGATCGTGACGCCGGAGCTTGCGGTTTGCGGGCTTCAGTTTGCCCATCTTGTCGGGACAGATTGGATAGAGCCGCAACCAGATCGGTGGATGCAGCAAGTCTGTACGCTGAACAAGACGCTGAAACGGATCATCTTTCTATCCTGTCCGGAGCGAGACGGTCAGCGGCTCTATAACTCGGTGTTTGTCATCGGCCCAACCGGTGAGATTATCGGCACACATCGCAAGATCAATGTGCTGAGCGACTCTCTGTCATGGTCGAGTCCAGGGGATAAGGCCTCCCCAATCGAGTGTGACGGTATCCAGGTCGGTGTGCTGGTGTGTGCCGATGTCTATACGCCGAATATCGCTCGATCCATGAAGTTTGAAGGTGCGCAGATGTTCGTGTCGCCGGCATCATGGGGTCCAGGTTTACACGGCCCAAATGGGGAATGGGAACAGCGGACGCATGAAACAGGCCTTCCGCTGATTGTCTGTAATAGAACTGGAACTGAAAAGACGTTGGATTTCCGGAAGGCGCCGAGCTTGGTTGTAAGGGATGGGGTACGATTGCTCACGCACACGTCCGAGCGATCTGCCGTCCTCACGTTCGACTGGGATTTTGATTGCATGGTGCCGCGCTCTTCACGATACTCCATCAACTATATCCGGAAGTACGACACCTTTTGATTATGGTGATATTGAGCTGTTTGAGGAACGTCTCTCGCGCCACGGAGAGGAGTGGCTAAGATAGTGGGATGTGTGCAGGAAGAGGGTGCACCACTCTCCTGCATTGGAAACAAGGTGCAGTACCAATATTCTTGGGGGATTCGTTCGGTCATACCGTCAGCGACGGGGAAGATGGTGCAATTCCATCACGGTGCCGCCACTGTAAGCGGGGAGTGACTCTGCAGCATGCCACTGTGTGCCTCGGCACATGGGAAGGCGCAGAGAAGCGATGAGCCGCAAGTCAGGAGACCCAACTGCCGGGACGCTAGACACCCTTCGAGTCAAAGGGAGGTTTTCATGCTGTGGTTCGTTGCTCTTCGTGTGTTGCGTCTGTGTGTCCTAGTTCTGTGCACCTTCGCTTCCGTCTATCCTGTATCGGCTCAGGAAGTGGCGATGGCCGACCAACCGGAGCTCCACGCTCCGGACGTCGTTGTCAGCGCCACCAAGACCACAATGCCTGCTAAGCAAGTCACCAGTGCGGTGGAAGTCATCACCGGCGAAGAGATGCAACAGCGGAAAGTCAAAACAGTGGCAGAGGCCCTTCGCTGGGCACAGGGTCTGGCCGTCTCCCAAAGCGGAGGACTCGGCACCACGGTCGATGTTCGGATGCGTGGAGGCACGCCGGAGCAGACGCTCGTCTTGATCGACGGCGCGATCGTCAATAGTGCTACGCTCGGCAGTTACAATTTTGCCAACCTCACGACCGACAACATCGAGCGGATTGAAATCTTGCGGGGAAGCCAGAGCATGCTCTGGGGATCGGACGCGATGGGCGGCGTGATCAATATCACGACAAAGCGTGGACGCGAGAAACCCAACATCTCCGGCTTTGCCGAATATGGGTCGTTCAATACGATTCGCGAAGGAGGCAGCCTGGCCGGCAAGAAGGGGCCCATTGACTTTTCAGGATCGATCACGCGTGTGGATACGGCCGGTTTTTCAGCCATCAACTATCGGCGTGGCGCGGCCGAGCGTGATGGGTACCACAACTGGCAGGGGTCGGTTCGTCTGGGAGCGGATCTGCCGAAGGATGGGCGGTTGGAATTTAGTTTCCGCTGGATGGATGGCAGGGTGAATTTCGATGGTTTTGCGTTTAATCCGACCACCTTCGCTTCAAATCCGGCTGATGTGTTCGGTGCGAGATCACGCAGTACCCAATATGTCTTTGCCGGAAACTATACCCAACCAATTACTGACTGGTGGTCACAACAACTGACCGTGTCCCGAGCCACCGAATCGCTTGTCAGCGATGGAGGCATGATTCAAAGAAACGTGGTCACTGGTACGACGGAGCCCATCGGGTTTCCGTTCAAATCGCAGATCGACACAAGCAGTAATCGGGTGGAATGGCAGCACAATATTCGCATTGGCAAGCCGTTGTCGTTGACGGCGGGTTACCAGTTTCGGGAGCAGAAGGGCGACAATCGAAATCTTCTGACGAATACGACGACGTTTGAAGATAAAACCCTCAGTAGCCATGCCGGATTCGGCGAAGCGCAGCTGAATCTGTGGGATCGCCTGTTCGGAACGGCCGGGATTCGGCAAGACGAATACAACGTGTTCGGAAGTGCGACGACGTATCGAGTGACTGGGGGGTATCTAGTCAAGGAAACCGGCACGAAGTTACGCGGGAGCTACTCAACCGCTTTTCGCGCACCGACCATCAATCAACTGTTTTTTCCGAATTTTGGCAACCCGAATTTAAAACCCGAACGGAGTCAAGGATTGGATGTCGCCATCGAACAAACATTGCCGAATGATCGCGGAACGGTCAGCGTCGGATATTTCTGGACACGGTATCGGGATCTGATCCTCTCGACTCAAGATCCCGTGATCTGCGGCGTGGGTGCATTCGGGACGAACTTCTGCGCAGTGAACGTCGGACTGGCGACTGCACGAGGATTTGAAGCGAGCGTTAAATTCAAGTTATATCGTGATGAGCCGTGGGCGAAGAGCGTCGATCTGCTGCTGCACTACACCTATACGGATACGGAGAATTTTCAGAACGGCCAGGTGACCCGCGTGCCTAAGTGGCCACGAAATCAATGGTCGGCCATCCTGAGTTATCAACCAATCGAAGCCGTGCGAGCCAATTTAGAGGGACGATATGTCGGGGAACGGTTTAACAATGTTGGAAACAGTAACCCGATTCCGTCCTTCCTCGTCTGGAATCTGTCCGCGAGCTATGACGTGACCAAGTCCATACAGGCCTATAT
Organism: Nitrospira sp.; assembly: GCA_015903995.1. Classification (GTDB taxonomy): domain Bacteria; phylum Nitrospirota; class Nitrospiria; order Nitrospirales; family Nitrospiraceae; genus Nitrospira_D. Next base: position 154,378 of record JABMDK010000019.1, on the reverse strand, counting down.
CCGCGCCGACAATATCTTTAACGAAAAATATGAAGAGGTGCTGTTTTTCGGCACGCCCATCCGTTCGATCTTTGGCGGTATACGGATCAATTATGACCTGCCTCTCTAGTGACGTATGACACACTATCCACGACTGGTGATGGCCGGGACATCGAGCGGCGTCGGTAAAACGACCGCAACACTGGCGATTCTGGCGGCCCTGCGAGAGCGGGGCCGCCAGGTCCAGCCGTTCAAGGCAGGGCCGGACTTTATCGATCCCAGTCATCATCGGGCGGCCACTGGGCGGCCGTCTCGAAATCTCGATGGATGGATGCTCGGGAAAGATCTGAACCGCTCGATCTTTGCTCGTGCTGCAGGCGATGCGGACATCTCCATCGTCGAAGGGATGATGGGGTTGTTCGACGGTAGTTCGCCGGTGAACGACATCGGCAGTACAGCGGAATTGGCCAAGCAGCTGGAGGCGCCGGTTGTGTTGGTGATCGATGGAAGTGCCATGGCTCGTTCTGCTGCTGCGATGGTAGCGGGCTTTGCATGTTTCGATCCCGCCTTGCGTGTGGCAGGCGTCTTGTTCAATCGCGTTGGGAGCGACGGCCATTATCGATTGCTGAAGGCGGCAGTGGAACAAGAAACAGATGTGGTTGCCGTGGGGTATTTGTGTCCGGATCCTGCTGTGACCATTCCAGATCGGCATCTTGGGCTGGTCATGGCCATGGAACAGGGAAATGGTCAGCTCTATCGCTGGTTGGCGAAGGCCGCACTGGACACAGTCGACCTGGATCGTATTGAAGCCCTCGCTCATTCATGTGGGATGTTGCCGGCAGCGGTTCCTCCACCGGTGATCAAGGGCCAGGGTCGTACAGTTCGGATCGGCATTGCGCAGGATCAGGCGTTTTGTTTTTACTATCCGGACAATCTGGAATTGCTGGAAGCCGCCGGCGGTGAACTCATCACGTTTTCTCCATTGAACGATGATGCATTGCCGGACGTCGAGATGTTGTATCTTGGCGGTGGATATCCGGAACTGCACGGCAAACGATTGGCTGAGAACGTTGCCATGCGAGCAGCCGTCAAGCGGTTTGCCGAACGAGGCGGCGTCATCTATGCGGAGTGCGGTGGGCTCATGTATCTCACGGAGTCCATCCGCGATTTCAATGGCTGTTCGCATGACATGGTCGGGATCTTTCCAGCCGAAACGGTCATGCGAAAACCTGGCCTCACGTTGGGGTACCGAACCATGGAATGTTCACGGCGCTGCATCCTGGGTGACATCGGTGCTACGGCACGAGGCCATGAGTTTCATTATTCCACGTTGATTGCAAGGGGACCGCTCCAGTATGCCTGCGTGCTGAGCGATGCGGAAGGACTTTCAAAAGGACAGGACGGACTTACGATCGATAACGTCCTGGCGCTCTATACCCATTTGCACTTTGCCAGCCAACCGACAATAGCGGCAGCATTGACCGATTCAGCACGACGGTCGGTCCTTGAATCATCAGTCACACCGGCTGAGCGACGATAATGGATCAGGCCGAACATAAAGCAAAAATGGAGCGCCTCAAGGCCTCGGTTGATCGGCGCATTGAGGCGGCCCAAGATGAAAAAGGATTATTGATTGTCTACACCGGTGCTGGGAAGGGTAAAACAACCGCTGCATTAGGAATGGCGCTCCGGTGTATCGGCCATGGGATGAAGGTGGCTGTGGTTCAATTTATCAAAGGGGCTATCGACACGGCGGAAGAACGTGTGCTGAAGTCGTTCGGTGATCAGATGACATTTCTCCGAATGGGTGAAGGCTATACCTGGGAAACGCAGGACCGGACCGAGACACTCGATGTGCGCAACAGGCCTGGGCAAAGGTCTGCGAGCTTCTCGGCGATTCCTCCTACGCGATGGTGATTCTCGACGAGTTCAATATCGCGCTGCAGCAGGGCTATATTCAACTTGACGAGGTGCTGCCGGTCCTTCGCAATCGTCCGAAGATGCAGCATGTGGTAATCACCGGGCGCGGCGCTCAAGAGGCCTTGATCGAAGAGGCCAATCTGGTGACGGAAATGAAGCAAGCGAAGCATCCCTTTCGAAACGGCATCAAGGCGCAGCCGGGAGTGGAGTTTTGAGAGGACCGGTTCAAAAGATCTGCGAAAGTTGCGGGTGCGGTTTTGAGTGTGGCGGATACCAATGCTGGTGTGGCAAGGTCGGTATTACGGAATCTCAGATGGATTGGATTGCCTCACGATACAAGGATTGTCTCTGCCCTGGCTGTTTGGGGAAAGTTGCCGCCGGTGAGCTGGGGCCTCAGCTCGATTCGATCAGCAAGAAGCAGGGTGACCGAGCGAGCCTATAATGCAAACCAAGAGCCGATTTTCAGAAGCTGAGCGGGAGGCGGTCTATCGCGCGATTTTTGAACGGCGAGATGTGCGCCGGAACTTTCTTCGGAAGCCGATTCCAGATGCAGTGATGATGCGATTGCTGACAGCCGCGCATCATGCAGGGTCGGTGGGATTCATGCAGCCGTGGGACTTCGTGGTCATCCGTAATCATGGGACGAAACGCGCGGTCAAGGACCTCTTCATCGACGCCAACAGCAAAGCGTCTACCCGGTATACAGGGGCCAAGGGAGCACTGTATCGGGGATTGAAACTGGAAGGGATTGAAGAAGCGCCGATCAACCTGTGCATCACGTGCAGTCGGCGGCGTGGTGGATCATCGGTGCTTGGCCGCTCTACGGTGCGCGCCACGGACTTGTACAGCACCTGTTGTGCCGTTCAAAATCTCTGGTTGGCCGCCAGGGCCGAGGGGATCGGCGTCGGATGGGTCAGCATTCTGGATCACGAAGCGCTGAAGCGGGTGATCGGCGTACCCAAATCAGTGACGGTGCTCGCCTATCTCTGCCTCGGCTATGTGTCCAAGTTTGAAGGACAGCCAGATTTAGAAGCGGCCGGGTGGCGGAGCCGGATTCCAGTCGGCCGGCTCATTCACGATGAGTCCTGGGGCAATCGAATTCATGACCAGAGAGGGGATGAGGATGCGCATCACCAAAGTCTATACACGAACAGGGGACGCAGGAAAAACCAGACTGGCCGGCGGGCAACAGGTATGGAAAGACAGTCTGCGGGTCGAAGCCTACGGGACGATCGATGAGTTGAACGCATCGGTCGGCGTCGTACGGGTGATGAATGCCGACGTCGTCGAGGAGTATGCAGCGGCCGTGCAGCTCGAAGATGAGTTGCGCTGGGTGCAAAACAAGTTGTTCGATGTGGGCAGCATCCTGGCGACGGCACCGGGACAAACGTTCAAGAATATGCCGCAGGTCGCAGCGCAGGACGTCACACGCCTGGAAAAGTTGATCGATCGGTGCCAAAAAGATTTGGAGCCGTTGAAAGAATTCATCCTGCCGGGCGGTGGAAAAGTATCAGGGTTTTTGCACCAGGCTCGGACGGTCTGTCGTCGAGCGGAACGGTTGTGTGTGACCCTCTCCAAAACAGAGCCGGTTGATTCGACGATCATCAAGTTCGTCAATCGGCTGAGTGATGCGCTGTTTGTCTTGGCCCGGTGGGTCGCCAAGACGCAGGGTGAGCCGGAATTTCTATGGGAGCGCAATGTTGCCAAAAAATCCGAATAAACGTCGACCAGCGAGACGAGCAACAGGCCGTATCATGCTCGTACTGGGCGGGGCGGCGTCCGGAAAAAGTGAGGCCGCTCTTCGGTTAGCCGGTTCACGAGGGCCACGCGCATTCGTCGCGACAGGGCAGGGGCTCGATGATGAAATGGCGGTGCGTATCGCTCGGCACCAGGCCTCACGGTCGGCGGATTGGAAGACCGTTGAAGAGCCGCTCGAAACGGAGGCCTGGTTTGCCAAGCAGGGGCCTCGGTACCGGACGATTCTCTTCGATTGCGTCACCCTGTGGGTGAGCAATCTGGTGGGAACCGGCCTGAAGGAATCGGTTATTCTCGCCAGAACGGGACGGCTCTTGCAGAGGATGCGGACCTCAGCGGCCAGGGTGGTCATCGTCAGCAATGAGTTGGGATTTGGGCTGGTTCCGGCTGAGCCAGCGACCAGAGCATTTCGTGATCTTGCCGGACGGGTGAATCAGCAGATTGCTGCCGAAGCGGATGAAGTGCATCTGGTCGTGAGTGGACTATCGCTTCGTTTGAAATGAGCAAAGGGGCCCGCATGTCGTTACAGGAAGTCTGCGCTCGCATCCGACCGATCGATGCCGCTCTCCGTGTGAAGGCGCAAGCTCGATTGGATCGGCTGACCAAACCGCTCGGCAGTCTCGGGCGTCTGGAAGAATTAGCGGCCTCTTACGTCGCCGTCACCGGCGAGCTGAAGCCGCAGGTTCCGCGAGGTGTCGTCTTTACCTTTGCCGCCGATCATGGAGTGGCGCTGCAAGGGGTGAGCGCCTATCCGAGGGAGGTTACCCCTCAAATGGTCTTGAATTTTCTGCGAGGCGGCGCCGGTGTGAATGTGTTGGCGAAACATGCCGGTGTGGACGTGCGAGTTGTGGATATCGGTGTCGATTATGAGTTTGGCGCCGTGCCAGGTCTTCTTGATCGAAAAGTCATGAAGGGGACTCGCAATCTGGCGGTTGAACCGGCGATGACACGCAGCCAAGCAGAGCAGGCGGTGATGATTGGAGTTGAACTGGCGACAGGAGCCGCGCGAGAGGGTGTCGGCCTGATCGGCACCGGTGAGATGGGTATCGGCAATACGACCCCGAGTGCCGCGATTACTGCGGTGATGACCGGTCGGCCTGTAATAGACGTGACCGGATGTGGGACCGGCATCGACGAATCGGCCCGTGTGCGCAAGGTGGCCGTGATCCAGCAGGCGCTGGACCTGCATTGCCCCAATCCTGCTGACGCACTCGATGTTCTGGCAAAAGTCGGGGGGCTAGAAATTGCCGGATTGGCCGGACTGATTCTCGGGGCTTCGGCAGCTCGGGTGCCTGTCGTATTGGATGGGTTCATCGCTGGTGTGGCGGCGCTGATTGCGGTCGGGCTTCAGCCCTTGTGTCGTGAGTATCTCATTGCCTCCCATCGCTCGGTCGAACAGGGACATCGTGCGGTGTTGGACTATCTGAGCCTGAAGCCTCTGTTGGATCTCGACTTGCGTCTTGGCGAAGGAACGGGGGCCTGTTTGGGAATGGATCTGGTTTGTGCCGCCATCAAGATCTACACGGAAATGGCGACCTTCGACGAAGCTGGCGTGTCCGACAAGGTGTAACGATGGGAACCGGAGCCCGCCCATTCATCTTCGCCTGGCACTTTCTGACGACGATCCCCTTGAGCCGGACTCATCATGAGCCCACCGCACCGGAGCTGGCCGCATCGATGGCCTGGTATCCGGTCGTCGGCCTGTTGCTCGGTGGTGGGCTCATCCTGGCTGATGTGGGACTGACCGCGATATTATCGCCTATCGTTGTGAATGTGTTGTTGGTCGTGATGTTGGTGTTGCTCACGCGTGGGCTTCATCAAGACGGATTGGCCGACACGCTGGATGGTTTGGCCGGAGGTCACACACCGATGGAACGGCTGTCGATCATGCGCGACCCACGCATCGGCGCGATCGGCGCAACAGGCCTCTTCCTTTCGCTGATTCTTCGGTATGCCGGATTGATGGCGTTGCCGATTGAGTCGCGACTGCCTGTTCTACTCTGCATGCCGGCCATGGGACGGTGGGCGATGGTCACGCTGGCTTGGATTTCCCCTTATGCCAGAACGGAAGGGGGATTGGCGGCGCCGTTCCTCACCCACCTGTCGTGGCGGCACGTCTCGGTGTCCACCATCGTCTTAGCGGTCGGACTGATCGGAAGCTTTGGGACCACCGGGACATTTCTGATTCTCATGGCGGGGATACTGGTGGTGCTCGTTGGATGGTCGGCGTACCGTCGCTGGTTCAGAGGAATCACCGGAGATACGCTTGGGGCAACCAACGAAGTGATCGAGATCCTCTTCCTGCTGCTCGTTCCTCTCTTATTCCGATGACCATGACCGGCGGCGAACTCCTGATAGCGTCCGCGCTCGATGCCATAGGTGGCGATCCCCGCTGGCTGCCGCACCCAGTCCGCATGATAGGGCGGTGCATTGCGTGGCTCGATCACCGAGTACGAAGAGTGTGTCGGAGCGGTATGAGTCTTCGTGTCGCAGGAATCTGTTTGGCCGGAGGATTACCGATTGCCGTGTATTGTCTCGGCGCCGTCGTGATTGACGAGGTCGGACGCTTGGCTGGGTGGCTGGGGGCGGCCTTGTCGATTGGATTGGCTTCGACCACTCTCGCCGCACGGGACCTATGGGATCATGTTGGTGCGGTGGATCGTCCGCTTGACGTCGGCGACCTTCCAGCCGCTCGCCGTGCTGTTGCTCTGATTGTAGGACGAGACACGACAGAGCTTTCCGAATCCGAGGTGGCCCGTGCGACGGTGGAAACGGTCGCGGAAAGTGCGGCGGATGGGGTAATCGCGCCGCTGGTGTATCTGGCAATCGGCGGTGCCCCATTGGCCTTGGCCTATAAGGCCGTCAACACACTGGACTCCATGATCGGCCACCGTGACGAACAGTACACCGATTTTGGATGGGCATCGGCCAAGCTCGACGATCTGATGAACTGGATTCCGGCTCGCATCGCGGCAATCTTACTCATCGCTGGTTCCGGTGTCACCACGGGACAACTGGAACGGCTTCGCAATGGATGGCGGGTGTTTTGTCGAGACGGGAGCAAACATCCGAGTCCCAATAGCGGCAGACCCGAGGCAGCCATGGCAGGAATCTTGGGCGTACGGTTGGGAGGCACCAACTTCTATGATGGTATCGCACAAGACCATCCGGTCCTCGGCCAAGAAGGGCGGGGTGTCGAACCACAGGACATCATGGCGGCAGCAAAGATCATGGTGGCAGCTTCGGCGCTGGGGGTTTGTTTGGCAGTGGGGATCAGATGGCTCGTCTAACCATAAGGAGGCATGGTGGGGATATCTATGCTGCAGCACGAGAACTGGGCCGTGCCCCGGACGAGATTCTCGATTTCAGCGCCAGCATCAACCCGTTGGGACCCTCTCCTCGTGTCTGGAAAACCCTCACTGCGTCCAGATATCTGTTAAGTCACTACCCGGATTCTGACTGTTGGGACCTGCGGCAGGCGCTGGCGACGTTCTGGCGGATCGATCCGGAACAGATGGTGGTCGGTAACGGTTCTACAGAGTTGATTGAGTCGCTCCCTCGCGCACTGGAGATACAGCGGCTCCTTGTCGTTCAGCCTACCTTTTCAGAATATGCTGCCGCAATGGTACGAGCCGGAGGACAGACCACCGCGCTCTGTGCAGATCGGAACGACCACTATGCGATCCCGATCGACCGTCTCTGCCAGGTGATGGAAACAGGGCGGCATGATGGTCGTTCCATCGATGGCGTCGTACTCTGTCATCCCAATAGCCCGACTGGGCAAGCCTGCTCAGCCGATGATGTTGCCTGGTTAGCGAAGGCTACTCGTCGGCGAGGGATCTGGCTGGTGATCGACGAAGCATTTGCCGACTATTGTCCGGAACGATCTGTCCTACCGTACGCAGCCTCCTGGCCGCATGTCGTAGTCTTACGCAGCATGACCAAATTCTACGCCTTGCCGGGACTGCGGGTGGGATATGCGGTGGCGACGCCTGCAACCATCCGACGAGTGCGACGACAGCTTCCACCGTGGTCCGTCAGCATGATGGCACAAGTTGCCGCGCTCGCCGCGGTGAATGATGCGGCCCATGCTCGAAAGAGTCTGCGATTCATGGCACGAGAGCATGAACGGTTGAGACAGTCGTTGACGGCGTTGCCGGGCTGCGTCGTGATGCCGACATATGCGAATTACTTTTTTGTGGAGCTGCCTCGTGGCCGGCATGCGCGTAACATCACCGAACAGCTGCGAAGCAGAGGCCTCTTGATTCGTGACTGTTCGCCCGTCCCCGGTGCGAACTCACGTTCTATCCGACTCGCCGTGCGAACCGTACCGGACAATGACCGGCTCATACAGGCGTTAGCACAACTGCTTCAACAGGGCGTATCGTCATGAAGGGCATGTCCACCCGAGTTCATACCAGTTACCGAGTCATGGGGCCAACACTGGTCGTCAACCTTAATGGTCGGAGACGCGTGCTCTCATCTGCGCCACAAGGGGGAGGATTGACACTGGCTTCCTATCTACTCAATCACCAGGTTGAGGCACATCCCTCGTCGACCGGAGATCAGTCCAAGACCTTTACGGATCCTGCCCGTTTCTTGCGAAAGCTGGCCTTCCGACTCGGCATCCGTGCACGTACGGTTGGACTCATGACGGCGGTCCCGATGACACAGCTGGTCATGGCACGAGCTGTGTCGGATGGGCTTTGGGTGGAGTGTTTCGCGACGGTGGGTATCACAAATGCCGTTCGAGCCGGAGAATGGCCGCCGCAATATTCTCACCATGGCAAATCAGGCAAGTCCGGCACCATCAATCTCATTCTCATCACGAACGGCAGCCTTTCTCACGCCGCAATGGTCGGTGCCGTGCAAGTTGCCACGGAGGCAAAGACCGGCGTTTTGCGTGATCATGCAGTACCCAGTTGCCGTGATGGAGGTGCCGCCACCGGGACCGGTACGGATGCTGTTGTGGTTGCCTGTGGACTGCGCGGGCAGGGGCCATCGCAGATCTATAGCGGGACGCACACGATGATCGGAACGCTGGTCGGACGTGTAGTCGGCAATTGTGTCGCTCGTGGGTTAGCGAAAGCCAATGCCTGGCGGGAGTCACATCGATGACGACACGGGCACTGGCTGTTCTTGGAACGGGGTCGGACGTGGGCAAAAGTTTGATCACGGCCGGGATCTGTCGGCTGCTCTATCGTACCGGTGTACGCGTGGCTCCGTTTAAAGCGCAAAACATGTCCCTGAATTCATTCGTCACACCGGATGGGTATGAGATCGGACGGGCGCAAGCACTGCAAGCCGAGGCCTGCGGACTTCCTCCACATGTTGATATGAATCCGATCCTTCTCAAACCGGAATCCGATCGATGTTCGCAGGTCGTGGTTCTTGGCACAGTGTTCGGTAAACAAGAGGCGTCGGCATATTTCGACGGGCGGCAAAGGCTATGGCCGATTGTGCAGGAAAGCTATACGCGGTTGGCCAATCGGTATGACGTCATGGTGATTGAGGGAGCCGGAAGCGCAGCTGAAGTGAATCTCCGAAAGCGAGATCTGGTGAATTGGCCTGTCGTCGAATTCGCCGACGCTCGGGTGTTGCTGGTCGCCGATATTGATCGAGGCGGAGTGTTTGCTCAAGTCATCGGAACTCTCGATTTGTTGGAGCCGGACGAACGTGCCAGGGTCTGCGGGGTCATCATCAATAAGTTCAGAGGCGATGCCACGCTGTTCGCCGACGGGGTGACATTCCTGGAATCCAGGACCGGGATTCCTGTGTTGGGCGTTATCCCGTTCATTCGCGATCTGAGGCTGGACCAAGAAGATAGCCTGGACCTGGCCGCGCCTCAACAGATGAGTTTTGCATCAGGCCGGGTCAATATTGCCGTCGTTCTTTTGCCCCACATGAGCAACTTTACCGATTTCAATGCATTGGCAGCAGAAGAAGACGTGGCATTGAAGTACGTCGATACACCGCGTGCTCTCGTGGATGCCGACATTGTAATCATTCCCGGAAGTAAAAACACCTTGGCCGATTTATCCTACGTGCGAGACAAAGAGTTTGTGCCATTCTTGGACCATCATCTACAAAGTCGACACGAACTGGTCGGCATCTGTGGGGGCTATCAGATGCTCGGCCGACGGATTACTGATCCTGAGTGCGTCGAAGAGGGCGGAACCGGTTGCGGCTTGGGCTACTTGAATACGGAGACCGTGCTCGCAGAAAAGAAATATACGGCACAGGTAGAGGCATACCCCACGGACTTCTTCCAGGACGGTCAGGGCTTGGTCCGAGGGTATCAGATTCATATGGGCGTCACGCGAAAGATGAACGAACGTCCCTGTTTTAGAGTTTGCCGTTATTCCATCCTGAGTGAGGACCGGTCTCAGTCGCTTGCTCCACACAACGAAGAGTTCGATGGAGCTATTCGGTACGATGGTCTCGTGTGGGGAACGTACATCCATGGCGTGTTTGATGAACCAGGATTTCGTCGTGCCTGGCTCAATCGAGCTCGCGTGAGAAAAGGACTTTCTCCTCTTGATATGCATGCCTCGAAGTCGGTCACCTCACGGTTGCAGGGTGAACTGGATCGGTGGGCTGATCATCTATCCAGTCACGTCGATCTGTCTCGTCTTCTCCGATGACATAGCCGTTCCAGTATTCGTCATCATCCTGCGCAATACTGATTCCGGGCTTCACATCGCCATCCACCACATCCACAGAGGATGTGTCTTCTCCGATGACATAGCCGTTCCAGTATTCGTCATCATCCTGCGCAATACTGATTCCGGGCTTCACATCGCCATCCACCACATCCACAGAGGATGTTGATATTCAGCGTTTTCTTGCCAACCAGCAACAAGTCGCTACACTCCATAAGAACAGCATCCATCAGTCTTGAAGGATAGGAGGCTGTGTCTTGGACGTGAGAGCGCTGGCACTGGTCGTGGGGCCTGGTGTTGTGCCGTCACCTTCGAAAACCCTGTCCTGTACCAGGGTAGGAGAATCTCAGGGTGCAAAACAGTTCATTGTGTTTCTACAGCTCAGGAACTGAGGTCTCTCCAAGATTTGGCCGTTGACTTGCGGTTGCACAGTCAGATGAACGAATCGAAAACGCTGAGGCGGATGAGGGTGAGGCGAAGGGTACTTGGCCTAGGCAGACTGATTCTCGCTTCCCTGGAATAGCGATACACGAAACTCGTGGCACTGACGATGCGTTGAGCCCAGTAGAATATTTCTTGAAAGAGAGAGGAAATGGTTTATGAGCAAAATCATGGTGGTCGATGACTCGTATGCGGAACTGCAATTGATCGAGTCCTATCTGAAGGCTGCTCAACACACCGTTGTCTCCTTTTCCACTGCGGATGGGTTGGAGGAGAAGGTCGTCTCCGAAAAACCGGACCTCATTGTCCTGGATGTGGTGATGCCGGGTCGGAATGGATTTCAAGCATGCAGGGATCTCAAAACCGATGATCGTTTCAAGAACATTCCGATCGTGCTCTGTACCTCGAAAGGACAGGAAAGCGATAAATTCTGGGGCCAGCAGCAGGGGGCGAACGGACACGTGGTGAAACCTTTCAAATCAGAGGAGCTTCTGCATGCTGTGAAGCACGCGCTGAGCTGAGAGGGCCGATACTACGTAGGGTTGTTACACGATGATTTCCATAAGCGAGTTGCCCCAACTGCATTCGGACTCGGTCTCGGAACAGGCGAAGTCTACGAAATCATTGAGGGTGTGTCTCGTTGCATTGGGAGAAGAAACGTTTGCTATCGATGTACGCCAGGTCAGTGAAGTCTTTGAGCCCAAGTCGGTCACGCCTGTGCCAGGAATGCCTGCTGCGCTGGTCGGTGTCACCAATCTACGAGGAACCATCATTCCCCTTGCAGATTTGAGGAGCGCGTTAGGCGTATCGACCTCCGCCGTGCCGAAATATGCGGTGGTGATTCGTCATGGCACGCAACAGGTCGGTATCCTGGTCCAAGAGGTTCCGGAAATTTGCACCATCCATTCGGATGATCTGGTCGCTCCATCGAGTCGTACTGCAGCCGAAAGACGTCCCATGATTTCCGCGTTCTTTAAAACCGAGGACAAGCTGAGCGCGATATTAGAACTGTCTCGATTATTGGCCTCCATAGAGGGAACGGTCGATGATCAGAGGCCATACCAGCATAGTGAGGAACGATGATGCGAACACCGGTCTGCCCTATCGTGAGTGGTGAGCAGGAGGATCGTCATGGCAACGTTTAGGAGAGCCTGGAAATGGTCGCCTCGCGCATGGTTTAAAAACCTAAAGGCCCTGCATAAGATCTTTATAGGGTTTTCCATCATCATTCTCGGCATGTTGGCCATCGGTTTCATCGGTTTGATGGGCCTCCGCCAACTGAAGGCTCAGCTGAGTTCCATTTATGACGAATCAACAGTGGGGATTTCGTATGTTGCGGTAAGCAGCACCAACCTCAGCCTCTATCACAATGCGTTATTGAGCGTTGTGGACCAAAGACAAAAGAGTGATTTCGACGAAGCCATCATTCCCCTCGCCGAATTGAAGAGGCGCACCCTCGGGCCGCTTGAGACGTATCGGCCGTCCGCCACACATGAGACAGTGGATGGCCGTCGCGATGGACAAGAGTTAGATGTTCTTCTGTTTACCCTGAAAGAATACTTCGCCTCAGCTGAAAGCGCAGTGGGAGCCTTGAACGATAGCTTTGATTCCTCCCTCACGGATGAGCAAAGACAGTCGATGAGAGAATTGGGAGCGATGGTGTTGTCCACGGAGGTCTCGTTGTGGCACGGCAGGTCGGTATGGCGCTTCCAATGGCTGGCGCAGCTCATTCGGGATTTGGCTGGCGAATTAAATGATACCGGGCAGGGCATGGCCGCTTACCTGACGAAGGTCATGCTCGGTGGAGCAGCCGCAGCGCTCTTCTTGGCCATCGCCATCGGATACTTTCTCGCACGCAGCATTGTGAGAGACATCATCCATGTGGCCGACGTTGCGACGCAGGCTGCCGCAGGCAATTTGCAGGCCCGCGCCAGCCTGGAGAGCGACGATGAAGTCGGACATATGGCCAAGGCGTTCAACATCATGTTGGATCGAATCACGTCGCTGGTTTCGACGGAAGAAGAGCGGGACAGGATGCAAAAACAACTGGTGCAGTTCCTTGTGTTGGTCTCCGATGTTGGGAAAGGAGACTTGACCAAGCGCGGTGAAGTGACGGCCGATATGTTTGGAAATCTGGCGGACGGATTCAATCTCATGATTCAGCGCTTTTCACAGTTGATGAAACAAGTGCGCCAGGCAGCCGAACGGGTCAATAGCTCGGCGGGTAAGTTGCGGGACAATGCGGGCCAGATGGCCGGAACCGCCAGACATCAAGCGGACGAATCGATCAAGGCGCTGGGCGCGGTCGAACAGCTGGCATCATCGATGCGCCAAGTGACGGAAACCGCAGGCGCCTCCTCCGAAGCGGCTCGCCAAGTCCTCAAGGCCACTGAAGACGGCCGTCTCGCGGTGCAAGAAACTGTTCACGACATGCAGCGCATTCAATTGGCGGTCCAACGGATGTCCAAACAGGTCAAAGCACTCGGTGATCGTTCATTGGAAATTTCGCAAATCGTTTCGACCATTCGGGATATTGCCAATCAGACCAATTTGTTAGCGCTCAATGCTGCGATCGAGGCCGCCGGTGCCGGTGAGGCCGGAGCACGCTTCGGGGTGGTCGCCGATCAAGTGCGAAAGCTCGCGGAAAGCTCGACACAGGCGACACGCGAGATCGCAGACCTGGTGAAAGTCATCCAGAGCGAAACGCAACATGCGGTCGTTGCCATGGAGCATGAAACGCAGGCGGTCGAGGCCGGATCAGCTTCGGCCTTGCGTACAGGCGATGTGTTTAAGGATATTTCGACGATCGCGCAACGGTCTGCAGAACTTGCGCAAAGCATTGCGGCGGCGGCGGCGGCCCAAACGGTATCCACCGATCAAGTCGGTCGTTCGATCAAGGACTTCACCGGAGGTGCCGTGGCAACGCAAAAGGCCACTGATTCGGCTCGTGCGACGGTCGAAGATATGGTGACCTTGGCCGAAGGTCTGACGGCGTCCGTGTCGCAGTTTAAACTGGCCTGAGAATCTCCCTCATCCGCTGGGCGAGGAGAGCCTTCTGGTGTAAAGAGGGACCGATGAGCTCGGAGTTCGACAGGCAAAACCTCATCAGCATCTTTGTGCTTGAAGCCTCGGATGGGTTGGATGCCCTGACCAAGGCCTTGCATCCTCTCGATGGGGGAGTTCCTGGTCCTCAGGAGCTTACTGACCAATACATTATCGCCCACCGTATTTGCGGAGCGGCTGCCCTGTACGGCTTCAGCGGAGTCGCTCAGCTCGCGGAACATCTGGAAGCACTCCTTGAGCAGGTGACGCCGACTCCGATGGCTCAATGGGATCAAACGGTAGGGGTGATGCGGAGTATTACGCACAGTCTTCAGGGAATCGTTCGAGGCATCGGACAAGGCGGTATTGAAGATGGAGAGGCAGTAGCCCGTTGTTGGGCCTTGATCACACAACGAAAACAAGAACGAGATAAGGGGGCAGCAGTCACTGAAGCCTACATCCTCCCCGTACTTGATGCCGAAATCTTATCCTACTTCATCCCTGAAGCAGAAGAACATCTCGGCATCATAGACGGGTTGATTCATACGCTTCGAGTCAAACCGGATGCAGATGATTCGATCTATCAGCTCTTTCGTGCGGCGCATACATTGAAAGGGTCGGCGTACACCGTGGGCTACCATGTCATTGGAGATGTCGCTCGTCCGATGGAAGATTGCTTGGTTGAGGTTCACGAAAAACGTCTTTCGCTCAATCAAGACATTCTTGACCTGCTGGCAAACGCAGCTGAAATGATCCGGCTCATTCTCCGACATGAACCAGCGAGCCTGCCGCAACTTCAGCACGACATACCACTGCTTCTCAATCGTCTCACCCAGATGTCCATAGGTAAAGCTATCCCCCCATCACCGGCGGCGCTTTCCTCTCTCACCAATACGCCTAGCTCGCATTCTGCCCAGTCTGAATCCATTGTCAACATGGAAGGGGTAATCGAGGACCTATCCGATCGGTATGTGATCCCGGAGTTGGATCAAGAAATCCGCTCCTACTTTATTCCTGAGGCACAAGAGTATCTGGAGTTGTTGGAAGCCAATCTCTTACGATTGGACAAGGATCCACACAACAAGGAACTGATCAACCAACTCTTTAGAAGCGCACATACGTTGAAGGGATCCGCCTATACCGTTGGATTTCGGTCGATCGGCGATCTCGTTCATCATGTCGAAGACTTCATGGGAGCAGTGCGAGACGGTAGTCTCCGCGTGTTGCCGGGGCATACAGATCTCATACTGCGTGCCATCGATGTCGTACGAATTCTCATACAGAGAGATCCCACGAAGCTAGAGGAGACGAGGCATCGCTTCAATGCGGCGCAAGCCGAGCTGAAACGATTGAACCAGGGGAGCGCTAACGAGGCGGCTTCGGCACATCTATCTGATACCACCGTCGGTTCAGCAACCGTAGGACAGTCGGGACGTGACGAGTCTCATCGGCAGGATGAGAGCCTTCCAAACGAGAAATCAGGAGAGGAGCGTGAGGTCATCCGCGTCAGTTATGTGCGACTCGAGCGACTGATGAATCTCGTAGGAGAGCTCGTCATCGGACGAGGTCGATTGGAACAACGACTGCGAGTCTTGGAGCAACTGTCACAGCAAGTCTTAACATTCAAGAGTCGTTTGGTGGATTCTGTTCAATCTTTTGCGGAGAAACACACCTTTACCTATCAGGAGGCACCGGGTAGTTCGACTTTGCCTGCGGGGCAAGGCCTTCCCGCGTTCGGCGATTTTGGCAGTCTCGAGTTGGATAAATACGACGATTTCAATATTTTGGCTCGGCGTATCGGAGAAGTCACTGCCGATATCGCTGAGTCGATGTCGCAGTTGGATGGGTCTATTCACAGAGCCCATGACGAGATGAGTCAACTGCAACAGTTGACGTTGGTGATGCGAGACGAAATCGCCCATGCCCGCATGGTTCCGATCGGAACACCCTTCACCAGGTTTCGTCGAGCAGTCAGAGAAATCGCCAGAGCATCAAACAAGGAAGTGTCCTTGGTCACCTCGGGCGAGCAGACAGAAGTGGACACCGGAGTCGTGGAACGATTGGTGGATCCATTGGTGCATTTGGTCAGAAACGCGGTCTATCACGGGATCGAGCCGGCGGCAGATCGAATCGCGAAGGGTAAACCGGCCGTCGGAACCGTCTACCTCCATGCGGCGCATCGTGGGAATTCGATCATCATCGAGGTGGAAGACGATGGAGCAGGATTGGATTTGGAGAAAATACGAGCCAAAGCCGGGAAGATGGGAGTCGCGCAATTGCGCCATATCCAAACCATGTCGGATGCGGAGGTCCTTCAGTTAATTTTCATGCCTGGCTTTTCTACGGCCGACAAGGTGGGGGATCAAGCAGGTCGCGGCGTAGGATTAGATGTGGTCAAACGAGCGGTTGAAGGCATGAACGGGCATATCGAGGTGGAATCGGAACCAGGTATCGGCACCAAATTTACCTTGAACCTCCCTCTCACCCTCTTGATCGCAACGGCATTGCTTGTGCGGGTCGGCACCGAGAAATATGCGATTCCACTCATGAGCATCCAGGAAGTCACGATGCCGACCCCTTCCTCGGTGCGCGAGGAAGGGGATCGTACGCTCTTGCAGAGCAACGAACAAACCGTTGAAATACATTCCCTCCATCACATCCTCCGTCGAGAGCCCGAAGTCGTTGATTGGACCATGCCTGTGGTGATCGTTCGAACAGGGGGAGCGACGATGGGATTGGCCGTCGACGAACTGGTGGGCCGTCAAGAGATCGTCATTAAGCCTCTCGGACTACTGAAAACGTTCAAATATTCGGTTTTTGGAGGCGCGACCATTGATCCGGAAGGGCGAGTCGTTCTGGTCATCGATCCCAACCGGTTGACAACGAGAGGGCTGAAGGAGTCGGCCGCACATACGCTCTTTTCTCAGGCTATGCCACTGTCGGAGCCGTCCATACCTCATGAATTACGCTCGAATGAGCCGCAAGAGCCGCGCTTGCTTTTGATAGACGATTCATTAAGCATTCGAAAGTTCGTAGGACGGATGCTGGAGGTCGCTGGATATGCATTTGATACGGCAGTTGATGGCGAGGATGGACTACGCAAGGCCTCAACGACTACGTATCGAATGATCCTCACCGATTTGGAAATGCCGAAGCTGAACGGATTCGAAGTGATTCAAGCGCTCAGAAGTCGTCCGGACACTCGACACACGCCGGTGGTCGTCATGACGACCAGAGCACGAGACAAACATCGACAGATGGCGATCAATCTCGGCGCTGATTCATATATTGCGAAGCCGGTGGAAGAACGGATGTTGTTGCAGGAGGTGGCACGGTGGCTGGGAAAGGCTCCAGTGCTGCGCAAGTAACCTTGCGGAAATACTCGTATCGATTGACGAAATGAGGCTTGTTACAGAGAATGAGTAAAACAGTTGTGACTTGGGCGCCCGAGAACCGATGGCAGGAAGTTCATTGTTAGCTGCTCCATCACGATTTCTCATTGTGACATTAGGCGGACGGTATCTGGCGTTTGATGCCGAGTCGATAGCAGGAGTCTGTACGCTCGAAGAGGCCGGATGCCGTGACGATCCTACGATGCTCGGCCTGGTGTATAGAACCGTCAAGCTGGCTGATCGCTTGCGTATTTCAAATGATCAAGATGCGGCGAATACACGTATCGTGCTGCTTGCTGAGCAAGGCGTGCGTGGGAGCATTCGAGTTACCGCGGTGCAGGGGATGCTAGACCTCCATCCCTCGCAAGTCCTGCCGCTTCCTCCGCACTTCCGTGGGCCGGAACGACGTTGGTACCAAGGTATGATCTTATTCAAAAACAGCATTGTGTTGGCGCTCAATACAATGTGGGTTCTCGATGAGCAGGAGTCGAGCGCAGAAGGCAGTCGGGGGCAAGACACTATTTCTCGACTCGTAGCGACCCCGAAGATTTCAGTGAATGATCGCCGGGTATGCTGAGGAGCGGCCATAAGCATCAGAGGGAGACGGCGCGTCAATCTTGTCAGCTGTTGGTATTTTCCGTGGGAGGGAGGCGGTTGGCAGTGATGACCGTGGATGTATCGGGCATTTCCCAGTGGGGTGAACCCATTCCGGTCGCGGCTCAAACCCCCTTCCTCACATCGGTCGTTCGTCAGGGACAGACGGTGTTGCCGGTATTTGATTTGGCTGGATTCCTTCGTCTTGCCGTGCAAGGAGGCAGCCCCTTGTGCCTGAAAGTGAACCACCCGCTCGGAGAGATGGCGATATGCATTGATGAAGAGATTCCAGTTCTTCATGCGTTGGAGGCTACGGCGATTCAGTCATATCAGGGCAAAGATCTGCCGGCTGGCGGCAGTTATACCAACGGATTGGATGAGATCCCGATTCTCTCGGTATCACAACTAGGATCGACCGTGTGATGATTCCTCGTGTGCCGGGATGAACGAAAGGTGCAGGTATGCCGAAGATCTTAGTAGCCGATGACAGCATCGCAGTTCGTAAAGTGGCCGAGCGACTCTTGACCGAGGCCGGCCTCGTCGTCACGCTCGCGGCAAACGGAGAGGAAGCGTTGGCGTATTTAGCTAAGGAACGGCCGGATGTTGTTGTGTCCGACGTCATTATGCCGGATAAGAGTGGGTACGAAGTATGTGCATTTGTCCGTGGGAACGTAACCCTCGCTTCGACGCCCGTCCTGCTTATTTCAGGAATCGTGAACCATGAAGTGACCAAACAGGCCGAGTCCTGTCGTGCGGATGGGGTCCTCAAGAAACCCTTCCAAGGTACGTCCCTCAAGGATCGCGTCCTTGAGCTGATCGCAAAACAGCAGGGAGCAGTACCCGCCTCCGTCGCCGGGCGTGTCTCCGCTCCTCAGGCACCAATCGGTGAACCGACGATACAGATGGCAGATCGACAGCAACAAGAACCGCATCAGGAGGTCCGCATACTCAAAGAGGTTGAAGACCGATTATGGGTGGAACGGACCCGCTGCGAAGAGCTTACCAAACGGCTGTCCGAGTCCTCGGAGCAGCTTGCCAGAGCCAAGACAAGCGAAGTGGAGTTGGTAGCCGAACGCGCACGTGTCAACGATCTTCAGGAGACACTCGTCAAGGTCGAGCAACAAGTATCAAGAATCCCTGAGCTCGAAGCGGCACTGAAGGTGGAACAGGATGCGGTCGGTCTATTAAAGCAAGAGGTGGTGCACTGGCAAAAAGCTTCTGGTCGAATTGCAGAACTGGAGTCCACCTTGCATGCGGAACGGGCGACGGCAGAGCAACTCGTACAACAGCTGACTGAATTGGAGCAGATGTCGAGCAGGACACGAGAGATGGAAGCAGGACTTGCAAATGCGGAACAACAGACCGCCGAACTTCACCGAAAACTCCAGGAGCTCGAAGCTGAACTGCTGACCGAACGGCGGAAGGGGGAAGAGGCAGTAGGACATCTTCAAGAATTGGAGCGAGTGGCGATGAACATTCAGGAAATGGAAGGTCTTCTGACCGCAGAACGAGATCGAAACGGAATGCTCACTCGGCGAGTAGCGGACGCTGAACAAGCTGCCGAGAGCGCCACAAAACGGCTTGAAGAAATGGCACGCAAGTTAGGTGAGATTGCGAGCTTGGCCTCTCAACTTGGAAATGGAAGGGGACAATCCTGATTCACGTGACCGGGGTCGTTGGATGGTCGTATTCCTGTTAAAGGGCCGAAGCCGATGTCAGTTGACACTGAAGATGCGTTCCAGAAAGAGCTCGTTGAACTGTTCGTTCAAGAGGCACAGGAATGGCTTCAGCAAATTCACGTCGCCCTTGATGAACTCCAGCAATCTCCACCTCTCGAACGCCATCGAGCCTTGGCTCATACGATCACAGTCGGTATCACGAACCTCGGTGGATCTGCGGCCACACTCAACCTGAGTGATGTCGAGCGAGCCAGTTTCTCAGCCCTGCCTTTTGTGGAAGCCGTTCAAGACCCTTCCTCAAATATCTCTACCGATGACTTCATCGCACTGTGCAAACAGCTGGGGCATATTCATGGAGCCCTGACCCGAGCGAGGGGTGTCACGTTTGAGGCAGAAGAAACTCCAGCGTCCGTCGCCGATTCGCCGACAATGATCACGGCGAAGGAGTTTGTGACATTACTTCATGGGCTCCAAGCTAACTGCACGGCGTCCAACGCTTCCCGTCGAAATTTGATTCAGGTGATGATGGCCCAGGCAGAAGGATTGATGGAACGCGGGATGGAGCAATGCAATGTGTCGTCCATCCAGGAGTTTCTTGACCGATCTGCAGACGGAGAACAAGGCTTTCTCGATGTCGTTCGACAAGAACTTCCGCATCTGACGTCCGTCATTCAGACCCTCAAGACTGGTGGCGACGCTCTTAGTGCAAGGTCCTCAGACTTGCAGAATACCGTTGAACGTGTCGCGCAGCTGTGGTCTGCCGCTCAGCAGGTCAACGCTTCCCATGCGATGGTATTTTTCATGGGGCTGCATAGTTTCCTCACAATCGTCATACAACACCGCGTGATCGTGGCAGCCAACCACTATGACGCAATCCAATCACGTCTGGACCAGAGTGTAAAAGGGATTGAGGAATGGGTGGAAAACGGACAGATGGAGCGCATGGCCATACAACGTGTCTTACCGCATTGAAGGCACTCTATCCCTGGAACTTTGCGTGGACTCAGGATTTGATCTATGAGTCTCGTGTGGAGCTGGGCCTCCGCCTATTTGAGGATGAGACGCGTTTGAGTCCCAACAGTCTCAACTGAGGCCTTGTATCGACGAACTCACACCGGCACAGAGGTAATGTTGTGACGAACTGGTATCACGAGGCAGAACAGGTGTTGGGTGACATCGCAACTGCCGTTCAGGAGCATCGTTCCATATCAATTCACCCGCTCGAAGTTCTTGCGGGAGACGTT
>JABMDK010000019.1:109688-133570 GCA_015903995.1 Nitrospira sp. | reverse complement strand
CGAGAACGCCGCTGGCGGACTTTTTCCGCATCCTCCTATGAGTCTCATGTGGAGCCGGGCCTCCGCCTATTTGAGGATGAGACGCGTTTGAGTCCCAACAGTCTCAACTGAGATCTTGTATTGACGAACTCACACCGGCACAGAGGTGATGTTGTGACGAACTGGTATCACGAGGCAGAACAGGTGTTGGGTGACATCGCAACTGCCGTTCAGGAGCATCGTTCCATATTAATTCACCCGCTCGAAGCTCTTGCGGAAGACGTTGTGGTCTCGCTGCAGCGCAACGACGAGCTTGTGGTGGAAGCACTCGCAGGACCGGCCGGGCCGCCGCTCATCACCAATCTGATCAATGTCGCCATACTCGGAACGAAGGTAGGGATCGGTCTTGGGTACTACGGGGAAGAGCTGCGTCAGTTGGCGCTTGCCGGATTTGTCCATGATATTGGGTTATTTGCCGTGCCGAAATCCTTGATCACGAAGTCCGGCCGTTTGACTCAGGAAGAGCGGGCATTGGTCGAGCGGCATCCTGAGCTGGGCCGTCAGGTCATTGAGAAGTGTGGACCCACCTATCACTGGTTGGCGCAATTGACGCATCAGGCTCACGAGCGCTTCAATGGGCAGGGATATCCCAATCGACTGACGGGAAGGGAGATCAGTGAAATGGCCCTGATCGTCGGAGTGGTCGACGTCTTCGATGCATTGGTGAGCGAACGCCCTTATCGCCGTCGACTGCTCCCACACGAAGCGGTCCAGGAACTTCTCGTCGCTGAGCGAAGGGCCTTTCCTCGGGAAATTCTGAAGGCACTCGTCGAGCAATTTTCGGTGTACCCGATTGGGACTACCGTACGATTGACGACCGGAGAAGAAGGAACGGTGGCCAAAGTGAATAGCAGCTACCCCCTTCGCCCGGTCGTGCGGCTGGATGATCCCAAGGAACATGAGGGTAGTAGCTCTTGTGAGATTGATTTGAGTCGCGCGCCGTTCGTATCGATCGCGGAGATTCTCCATCCACCCATAGTCGGGCGGATCACATTTCCGGGAGCCTCACCCAAGGCGGCAATGTTTGCTGAGCCGACTGCTGTGTCCGATTCCTTCACCTCATTACTGGAAAGTCTTGACGCGGTCGTATTGGCACTTCAAGGAGCGGTGGACGCCAAGAGGACTTCATGAAATCCACCGGATCTTCCTCCTGATTACAGGACGATTACCGAGGGCGATCGTCTGTCATACATATCAGCTGATTTCCTCTTTCTGCCTGTAGAACGCTCAACACACTACCATAAGTAGTTTGCTATCGACGTTCTTTGGATAGCTTTGCGGGAATGGTCCACAAGGACGTTCACAAGACATATCGATTTGTTGGAAGAACGAGTAGTCAACCGGTCTTCCATCAGATCAAATCTCAATGAGCCCCCCATGTTCTCCCCTTTGCTGTGGAGATCCAGATGGTTATAATGCATGGGTTGACCTCTGGGTAGTAGGACTATTGCGAAGGGAATCTCGTGCCAAAACTCATTAACGTCCACAGTCCGCAGCAGACGATGCAGCAAGCCCAAGAGTATGTGAAGACCTATATCCTCGTGCCATCCGGTCTGCTCGGGCTCATCTGTGTGATCGGCGCAGTGGGAGGTCTGGCCTACCAATGGCTCAGCACCGATAGCTATTCCTGGGAGACCTTCTATCAAAGTTCGGCATTGTTCATATCAGGCATAGGCTTGGGGGCGGTGCAAACCCTCTACCAACGGTATCTCTTGCGGGAGTTTCCCGAAGTTCTAGCGGCTCGTATGAAGGAAGGGCTCAGTCGGCAGAGAGGAACGCTCAAGAAGAGGTCGGACGCGACAACAATCGAGCATCCGGGACGCGAGTTCGTTCCATTTGCCTATCTGCTGGGGATCCTCCTCTTGCTGGGAGGAACCATTGCAGCAGTGACCTATGAACGAGTGAGTATCGTGCCGGCGCTCTTGATGCCATGGGCCGGATACTATTGGGCAAGGCTGTTCCTATGGCGAAGAGTGATCAAGCTAGGGAAACCAGAGAAATAAGAGCCTATTTCTTCTTGGACTTCCCACCTCTTGCTCGTGCCGGTCGACGCCCCGGCTCTTTGACCTGATGTTCGAGCGTGACCACGCGCTGTTCCAAGTCTCGGACGAGCTGTTTCAACTCAGGCAATTGGAAGATAACGCCCTGAACCCTCAGGGCTTTTTCACGTGGCATCGCGGGGCTTCCTCCGACGATCTGGTTCGATTCCACGCTACGATTGACGCCTGATTGCGCGGCGATCATTACCTGATCGCCGATGGTAATGTGGTCGGAAAGCCCGGCTTGGCCACCGATCATCACATGACGGCCGATGGTGGTGCTGCCGGCGATGCCGACCTGCGCAACCAGGATACAGTGCTCTCCCACTGTGACATTGTGGGCGATCTGGACGAGATTGTCGACTTTGGTGCCCTGCTTGACGAGGGTTCGACCGAATGTCGCACGGTCGACCGTGACATTGGCTCCCAGCTCAACGTCATCTTCAATGACGACACCACCGAGTTGCGGGATCTTGTGATGGCGACCTTGATGCTGGACATAGCCGAATCCATCGGCTCCGATGACGGTTCCGCTGTGCACAACCACTCGCGCACCGAGTGAGCAGCCTTCACGAACGACGACGTTGGGATAGAGAACGGAATCGTCTCCGATCCTTGAATCCGATCCGATAAAGACCCCTGGATAAAGCGTGACGCGATGACCGATCGTCACGCGGTCGCCCAGGGTGACAAACGGCCAGATGGAGGGATCGCTTCCGATCTGCACGTCGGATCCTTGGGTGATGGGCTCGGCAATGCCGCAGGGTGAAGGAACGCGCACGAAAAATTTCTGCGCCACGAGAGCGAAGGCCAATAGTGGATTGTCGACGACGATCTGCGGTACGGCGAGATCAGGCAAATGTCGATGGACCAGGAGCGCCGCAACGCGAAGGGAAGCCGCCGCCTTCGCCAGTTTCTCGTTGGCAATGAACGACAAGGCTTGTGGATCGGCTTCGCCGAGGCTTGTCAAGCTGGAGATCGCTGTCTGGCCGTCCCCGTGAATCGTCCCTCCGACAACCTCGTGGATTTGAGCCAATGTGATTGGAGAAGGCAGCTGGGGTTTGCTCATCGGGTCGCGACTTTCTTCTTCCCGGACGTTCCGGGGGAGGGTTTCTTCGGTTTACTGGTCGTAACGGATTTTGCTGCCGTTGCCTTCTTGGTAGCCGGGGACTTAGCTGAGGTTGTTTTAGCCTTAGTCGGCTTGGCCGATTTCGACTTGCCGGCGGCAGTCACGGACTTGGGCGATTCAGGCTTGGACTCAGCCTTCGATTCAGTCAGTTGTCGCTGGACATAGGCCGCCACGGTACCAACGGTACTCAACCCCGGAAGGTCTTGATCCGGAATTTGAAGCTTGAATCGTTCCTCGATCTCAAAGAGGAGTTCGATGATCGCCACCGAGTCGAGGCCGAGGTCATCACGAAGATGATGCGCTTCAGTAATCGACGCAGGATCTCGTTTGAGATAACTGGCCAAGGCCTGAATGATTTTAGCGGTAATCGCGGGATCGATCCGTTCAGTCATTATAGGTACTCCTTCAAGTGGAATGAGGATCCTCGCCTGTGAATGCTGCGATAGGGTCCTCGATATCGTTCAACCGTTGTTATGCCACAAATTTCTTGAAGACGACCGTGGCATTGTTACTGCCGAATCCGAATGCGTTCAAGATGGCATACCGAACCTTGCGTTCTTGGACGGCACGTGTGATCCCGCCTAAACGGCATGCTGGGTCCGGTTCCTCGTAGTTCGCCGTGGGGTGGATGTGTCCGGTATGGATCGAAAGGGTTGTGGCCACGGCGCCGATCGCCCCAGCGGCCCCCAAGGTATGGCCGATGAGTGATTTTGTGGCACTGACGGCGAGTTTGTCCGCGCGATTGTTAAACAGATTTCTGATCGCTTTGGTCTCAACGGCATCACCGATCGTCGTGGAGGTCGCGTGCGCGTTGATGTAGTCGACCTGATCCGGCCTGATGCCGGCCGAGTCGAGACCGATCTTCATGGTCATGGCGATTTCCCGACCATCTTCCTGAGGAATGACCATGTGATAGGCCTCGCTGGTAGCGGCATAGCCGACCAGTTCCGCATAGACTCTCGCTTTCCGTTTCTTAGCATGCGCCCATGATTCGACAATTAATGCGGCAGCTCCCTCGCCCATGACGAATCCGTCGCGTCGTCGGTCAAAAGGACGTGAGGCTCGCTCCGGTTCATCATTAAATTCGCTGGAGAGGGCACGCAAGGAGCAGAACCCGGCAAACACCAACGGTGTGATGCTCGCGTCGGCTCCGACGGCAATAATGACATCGGCCTGACCGCTGCGAATAGATTGGAGGGCTTGGCCAAGGGCATGGGCACTGGAGGAGCAGGCTGTCGAGATCGTGAGGTTGGGTCCTTTGGCGCCGTGCGCCATGGCGACGATGCCCGACGCGGAGTTCAACGTAATCGTTGGAATAAAATTGGGATGCACGCGATGAGGTCGTTGCGATTTAAACAGCTGTGTGATTTCACGCTCTCCCATCACCATCCCGCCCATGCCGGCTCCGACAATGACGCCGACACGATGGGGAGCCTCCTTGGCCATGTTCAGATCGGCATCGGCAATCGCTTCTTTTGTGGAGACCAAAGCAAATTGCGCGTACCGGTCCACGCGACTCGCCTGGGTCGTCGATAAGTACTGTTCCGGTGCGAAATTGTGGACTTGTCCGGCCACCCGTGACCGATAGTCGGACATCGGAAACCATCCCAGGGACGGGATCGCGGTGATGCCCGATCGACCCGTGAGGGCTGCCTTCCAGAATTCGCTGACGCCGATCCCGATGGGAGATATTACCCCGAGACCAGTAATGACTACGCGCGAGGCCATGTTTCTCCCTCCTTATGGGCGCCCACGGCGCCTTACTTACCGGAAGACCGATGTACAGTCAACTAGGAAACCTTTTCTTTAATGCCGAACTTTCAGTAACAGATAGAGGCCGAAGCTGAAGAACAGCGCATTGGCCATCCAGCCGGCAAGCATGGGAGCCAAGACGCCCCCTCGTCCTAACGCGATGGCAACGGAGTGAGTCGTCCAGTAGCAGAATCCGACGATGAACGCTTGCCCGATACCCATGGCCATGTTTCCACCGCGGACGCCGCTTCGCCGCAAACTCAACGCGATTCCGACGAGCACCATCACGACCGTCACTAAGGGGAATGCGATGCGGCCGTAGTAGTCCGTCAACAGACGGGCGAACGAGAACCCTTCATGCTGAAAGCGCCCAAGATAGTTTCGGATTTCTTGAAACGTCATGGTTTCCGAGTTCCCCACCAGTGAGGAGGAGAAATCATCGGGAATCAACGGAAGGCTGATCGCCTGTTCCGTGAACAGCGACAGCTCCACGGTCTCGTTCGATTGAAAACGGCGATGATTCCCGTTCAGCAGGGTCCAGCCTTGAGGCGTATAGCGGGCTTCGGCCGCTTCCGTCATCCGGTCGAGTGTAAACGGCGGACGAAAGTAAAAGATTCGGACACCCCGAAGGGTTGTCCCTGCGACATCAATCTCATTGACCTCGATCAGGCTGTCAGCGCTGATACGGGCCCAGGGTTGAGTGGCTTTCACGGTGACAGGAGCCGGTCGTTGTTCGATCTGGACGGCACGGATTTCTTCGGCCTTCTCCGATGCGAGCGGAATGACGGTCGAGCTGAAGAGAAAAAGAATCAGAGAGACGCCGCCGGCAAACAAGAGAAAGGGCGACGTCATCCACAATAAGCTGATCCCGCAACTGCGCAGGGCGGTGATTTCGTTGCTGCGCGCGAACAGACCAAGCGTCAATAGGGTCGCCACCAAGATTGCGAACGGAGCGACTTGGAATGAAATCGAGGGAATCTTCAAGGCAAAGTACGTGAGGATAGGAACGATGCCTGATTCGTAGCGCAAGAAGCGGCGAACTTTCTCGAAAAAGTCGATCACAAGATAGATGGTCACCAAGCCGGAAAAGCACATGCCGAAAATTTTGGAGTACTCACGAAGGATATACCGAAATAGAATCGTCATGCGCTATTGTCTGCTTTCCCGCACAAAGAGAACACCGGTGATGACGACGAAAATGAAATTGGGTAACCAGGCGCCCGCAAAGGGATGCAGAATCAGAGCCGTCACCAAAAAATCACATCCGACATTCAGGATATAAAAGGCGATGATGATACCCACGCCGACGGCAAACCCGCCGACTCGTCCGGAGCGTTTCGAGACGATGCCGACCGGCACGCCGAGCAGACAGAATATAAGCGATGCGGTCGGAAAGGCTAAGTCTTTATAGTATTCCATCAGGCGGCGAAGGGAGCCGGCATCCTTGCCGCCGGACTCGGCCAGCCGGGCCATGATCTGTTCATAAGAGGGGCGCTCTTCGGCGGCCGCATAGCTGCTGAGGTTCAGATCGATCTTGAGATCGTAACGAGCGAATGCAATCTGCTGATACTGGTCGACCTGATGTGGCCGGCTATGGATGACGCCGTTCACCAGCTGAAGCGCGACCTGCGCATGGGCGGCATCCATAAAGACGTGGTATTGCTCCGCCACGATGACGCGAGGCTCTTCCGGCACACGTTCATCCGAGATGAAGATGCCCTCCGCCGGCCGGCCGGCCTCACCTTCTGGAACATAAATCATCATGCGTGGAATCGGTTCATTGAAGGTGCCGCGCTCCAACGCCAGAACCAGCTGATCTTTGAGCAGGTTGAGCGCCACCTTCTTGAGATTCAATGAACTCCAGGGCTGGCCCCATTGCGACAACAGCAAGGTCAGCGTAAAGACACACACCGAAAAGAGGAGGACCGGTTGTGAGAGGCGAACCAGGCTGATCCCGGCTGCGCGCATGGCGACCAGTTCCTTGTCGAAGGACAACCGGCCGAATGCCGTGACTGACGCAATCAGCCCTGCGATCGGAAGCGTAAGTACGAGACCGGAGGGAAGCAGCATGGCGATCACTTTGAGAACCGCCCAGAAACCGACCCCCTTGGAGACGAGCAGTTCGACAAGACGCAACAGCTCCCTGGTCAACATGACAAAACAGAGCGCGCCAAGGCTGAGACCGAACGGAGAAAGCAGTTCCGTAAAAATGTAGCGATCGAGCAGTGTTCGTAAGATCACAGAGTGTGCGGGTCGGAGAAATTTTCAACACTATAGGGGAGTCCTGCTCGCCTGTAAACACAAGCGAAAATCTTCTCCGTAAAGATTCGCTTGACAGGTCCTGAAGCCTATGTTACATGCAGCGCGACTTTCCACTCAACCGATGGGTTCCGTGAGCGATGTATCACTCCTTCAGGTTCCCGTCCCTTCTACCGACCGAATTCGCGCACAATGTATTTTCCGCTTTGATGCTGGGTGATTGAGTGGGGGCTGCTACGTAACCAGTCGTAGTTGTTGAAAAAAGGAGGATTCTGTGAAGACAAAAGGCACGGTCAAGTGGTTCAACGATCGAAAAGGGTTCGGTTTTATCCGACTGGATAGCGGAGAAGACGTCTTCGTCCACTACTCCGCATTACAAGGAGACGGTTTCAAGACCCTCAAGGAGGGAGAAAACGTCGAGTTTGAGATCGTCCAGGGAGCCAAGGGGCCTCAAGCGGCCAATGTACTCAAGGCGGAAATCACCGCATCGTAAGTCGTCACGTCTTCCGTGTGGCTCGGGGAGAAGAGCTGATCCTCTAACCCGGAGGACCGGCTCTTTTCCCCGGGCGCTCACTGCCTGATTCTTCCATTTCCTAGACAAAAAACACCGCGACTGTTAGCGTTTGGCTGTTCTCGTCGTGGAGGTATCGTTGTGCCCCCGGATCGAAGTCGTGTCCTTCAACAAGCGCAGCTCCTCGCGTCCCGCGGACAGTACGAAGCGGCCATAGCCGAATGGAAGAAGCTTGCCGCAGATTCCCCCGCCGACGGCACCATTCATAATACAATCGGTGATTTGCAATTGAAACGAAACGCTGCAGGGGAAGCCGCCTCTGCATTCTTGCAGGCGGCCTCGGCATTCCGAGCCGAAGGCGCAACGCTCAAGGCCATTGCCGCCTTTAAGAAAGTCCTGAAATACGATCCTTCTCGCTACGAGGTCTATCGCCACCTTGGAGACCTGAATGTCGAACGTGGACTCATCAGCAGTGCGGTCCAGGATTACCTTACGCTGGGGAAGTACTATCTGAAAGAGCGTCGCGGAAAAGACGCGCTTGAAGTTTATAAGAAGATCGTCCTCCACGATCCATCGAATCTCAACGCACAGCAGCGCGTCATGTTATTGTAGCCGACGGCATAGTTGGCGATGACCCTCAACTTCGATGCCTGGGCAAGCAACGAGGCATCGATGCGATCAGTCAGCGTACAGATCACGGCATCAGCCTGCGCAAAGCCTTGGCGAAGCTCTTCCGCGGTCGGTGGCTGACCTTCGGGTTGGACAAGCACCTGGTAATGTCGAGGAATTGCCTCCAACACTGGTGGCGGCAACTGGCGAGTGATATATAAGGTTGGGCTCGTCATGGTACGAGTCATTGTAGGAGAAAGTGACGCCCAAGGACAACGACTGTAAGTGTTTGACGTGTTCCCTGGGTAGGAGACACAACGAGACATGAGTACGGCTTCTCCATTGATCCGACCGACGAGATCTCATGCGGTCGCCAACGATCTTCGCGCCCTGTTGGGATCCGAGAAAGTGAAAGACGACGGGCCGACGATCACCGCCTATGCGGTGGATGCAAGCATCTATCGCATTCCTCCGCAGGCCGTCGTGCTGGTCGAATCGGAAGACGACATTGCGGCCACCATGGGGTATGCCGTGTCGCGGGGCATTCCGCTCACCCCTCGGGCGGCCGGCACCAATCTGACCGGGTCCGCCATCGGATCCGGCATCATTCTCGATGTGTCGCGGTTGAATCGAATCCTTG
The DNA here is from genome assembly GCA_015903995.1 of Nitrospira sp. Taxonomy (GTDB): domain Bacteria; phylum Nitrospirota; class Nitrospiria; order Nitrospirales; family Nitrospiraceae; genus Nitrospira_D. Next base: position 124,592 of record JABMDK010000019.1, on the reverse strand, counting down.
AGGTGAATCGAGAGGAGCAATGGGCGCGAGTTCAACCGGGAATCATCTTGGCGGAATTGAACAAACAGCTCAGTACCCACGGGCTGATGTTTGGGCCGGACCCTTCGAGCGGCGATATGTGCAAACTGGGCGGCATGGTCGCCAACAACTCGTCGGGCCCCCATACGCTCCGCTATGGCTCGGTCAAAGACAATGTCCAGAGTCTCCGGCTGTGCCTCACCTCATCCTCCTGGATCGAGGCGCGATCCTATACGCTCGACGATCCGATACTGGAACGCCTCCTGACAACCGTGCCGGCCTTGCGGGATATCTTGGTATTGACCCAAGCCCACGCCGACCTGATCGCCGCGAAGCGACCGACCGTCAGCAAGAACAGCTGCGGGTACAATCTCTTCGGGGTAGCCGATGGGTTGGCGCGAGGCTCTTTTGATCTTCCCAAGTTGTTTGTCGGCAGCGAAGGCACACTGGGCGTCATGAGTGAAGCGACCCTCACGCTGGTGAACAGACCGACGTCCACACTGACGGCGCTCCTGCATTTTCAACGTCTGGAAGAAGTCGGTGACGCCGTACCGCAGATCCTGGCCCTCCAGCCTAGTGCGTTGGAAGTCATGGATGCCAATACGCTCAACCTCATCGGACGAGGGACGCATGGCATTCCTGCTGATGCGGCGGCCACGTTATTGCTTGAGTTGGATGCCGATTCAGCGGAGATCGATCTCCAAGAGCGGGCCGATGCCCTCAGGGCTCTCTGCCGACCCTATAAGTTGGCGTCGGAGATCACGCTTGCGTTTGACGCCGAACGTCGGGAACAACTCTGGAAAGCCAGGAAGGCGCTGTACCCGACTCTCTATCGATTCGACCCGAAGAAAAAACCGATCAATTTTGTCGACGATGTCGTCGTGCCGGCTGGACGCATCAGCGAGTTGATCCGCTATCTCGAAGAGTTCTTCGAGGGCCAGCACGTTCCCGTCGCGATCTTCGGCCATATCGGAAACGGGAATGCGCACATCGTTCCATTGCTGGATCTCAACGATCGCGGTGACTTCGAGAAAATGGTGCAGGCGTACCAGGATGTTCATGCGACGGTGTTGAACCGATTCGGTGGATCGGTGTGCGGGGAACATGGCGATGGCCGCATCCGGGCGGGATTCGTCAAAACGATGTTCGGCGACGAATTGTACGATCTCTTCGTGCAGGTCAAGAAGGCATTCGATCCGGAGAATGTACTCAACCCCGGCATCAAGCTGAGCGAGACCTCGTTTACCGAGCATATCGACTACACCAGACTTTCGAAGTCTTGCGCCACCTGCGCGAAATGCAATTCGGTCTGTCCGGTCTATGATGTCTTCCAATCCGAGGATATGAGCGCGCGCGGCTGGTTCGAGATTGTGACGGCGAAGGACTATAGGTATCTCAATTCCAAACGAGTGGTGGAATCGTGTCTCAACTGCAAGTCCTGCCGCACGATCTGCCCTGCCGGGGTGGACGTCTCCGACTTAATTTTGCAGAAGAGGGCGGAGCATCCCAATCGCTTGGCGGGCTGGATCTTTCGGCGCCAGGCGAAGGGGGTGAACTTCGAGGCGGTACTCCACATCCTGGCCGGTACACAAGCCATTTGGGATCGACCATTGGTGAGAAAATTGCTCGAACGGATCACCGCGCCGATCATGAAACGGTTGGCGCCGACCGCTCGTTTGCCGCATAATCTCGTCTTACCGAAACTGGCTCGACGCCACTTACGCGAGCGGTATGCGCATCTCGTCACCGGAGGCATCGAGGACTCACCCACGAGGCCCGTGGCCTATTTCCACGGTTGTGCGGCCAACTATCTTGATGATGGGGTCGGCGACGCCGTGATCGAGGTTTTGAAGAAGCATGGGGTAGAGCCGGCCTTGCCTCCCCAACGTTGTTCGGGAACCCCGATTCAAACCTATGGGCATGTTGATCTGGTGCGCGACGGAGCCCGATTCAACCTCCGGTCATTCGCATCCTACGACACGATTGTGACCGGTTGTGCCTCCTGCACGCTGATGCTGAAAGACTATCCCGCTCTGTTTCCAGAAGGAGAGGAGCAGCAGCAGGCTGAATCCTTAGCCAAGAAGGTCGTGCATATTTCTGAATTCGTCGCCCGCTCTTCTGCGCACCCTCCGATGGCCAAGGCTGGTGGGACGACGAAGCGCGTCACCTACCATTCATCCTGCCACCTGAGGGCAGCCGGGGTGACCAAAGAGCCGCGACAGGTCCTGTCGTCGTTGCCCGGCGTCGACTTCGTCGAAATGCAGGATGCCGACCGTTGTGCCGGAGGCGCAGGCACCTACGTCGTCAAAGACTATGACACATCGCAGAAGATCTTCGACCGAAAAGCCCGCGCCGTCACTCAAACCGGTGCGAACGTGGTGGCGACCAGTTGTCCGGCCTGCATGGTTCAGTTGAAAAATCGAGTTGGTGAATCCGTCGAAGTCAAACATGTCGCCCAGCTCCTGCAAGAGGCCTATCGAGCGGCCGAGCGTGAGAACAGCTGAGTCACGCGCATGGATCGTGTATAGTAGCCCCGCACAAAGATGGGAATCAGGTGAATGATAGTCGTGGTGAGTCTCTGATGGTGTCGGTGCAGATTTTTGGCCAGACCCTCCGTGCGGTGGTCGAGGAGAGTGAGATCGAGGTCCCGGTGATGGGTCCGACGACCGTCAAACAACTCATCGACGCGAACCCTGCTCAACTCGGCGGGCTGCGCCCGTTCATTCAGAGCCGAGAAGCGCTCATCACCATCAACAAGAAAATCGGCTCGGAGGATTCCCCGGTGCGCGACGGCGACGTCATCAAACTGTCCTTCCAATCCCGCACGTCCTACGACGGAACCCGGGACATTCCCACCTGAACCTGCACCACGCAGCACGCGTGATTTTCCTGAGCCAAACCGGGTAAGCTGCTACGATCCACGCAATCACGATGCACGAGACCGCACGACAGAGTCCATTCCCCCTCTATGCGCAGGTGCTTGTCGCCGTGATCTGTGGTGCGACCCTTGGCGTGGTCTTTGGCCAGGAGCCTTACGTCAACGGCCTGCGCAACGAACAACTAGGCAAACTTGGGCTTTGGGTGGTCTGGCTGCTGAAGACTCTTGCCGTTCCGCTTATTTTCTTCGCGATTATGGATTCGCTGATCCGTGCCAGTTTACCGCTGCGCCAGGGAGCGAAGCTCATAGCGATTTGCCTCGTCAATGTATCCGTGGCCATGCTGATCGGGCTGACCATCATGAATCTCTGGCAGCCGGGTAAATCCTGGCAAGGCCATGTGGAGGAGTTACTCCATGTGATTCCGGGCACGACGCTCAAGCCGGCCTTTACCCCGTCAGCGCATCCACTCGAAGACTTGATGGCCTACATTCCCCGGACGATCGCCGATCCGTTTGGGAGCAATAACATCATCGGCGTCGTGCTGATGGCGCTCGGGATCGGGCTCATATTACGGTGGGCCAGAACGAAGGGCGGTCCGACCGGCGGAATCCTGGATCGCGTCGCCTGGGTCATTGAATGGACCTATGGGTGGTTGGTGAGGGTGCTGGTAGACGTCGAAGCGGGACACTACCATGTCAACTCACTCCGGTCCCACCTGGATGGGGCGGCTGATTCCTGATCCTGCAGGCGGTCGTCACCGTGGCAATGCATCTGCGCGAAGGCTTCGTCCCAGCCGGCGCGCGGTTTGGCTGCCGAGCGAATGACCAATTGGCCCTGCTGGATTTCAAGATCGACAGCTCCGTGCAGGTGGCATTGCTCAATGACGGATTTTGGAATCCGGATGCCCTGTGAATTCCCGATTCGTACTACACGAGCTTTCATCCATTCTCCAATCTCTTTCCGATGGGGATGGTTCTGTAATTACATTGGAGCTACGAACCTTGTCAAGTCGGTTGACAGGATCCCCCTCGGGACGGGGGAGTTCGTGGCTTGAGGTATGGAAGGCCTGTCTATGAAGAGATCAAAAGGGGCCGGCGTCTTTCCCTGCATGGTGAATGCGTCCGGTTCATGAATACCGGCCAATTCGTTGTCTCTGCCGTGGGTCTGTCGCCTCTATGGGCCTGTCTCAAGAACCATGCAAGCCCGGTAGCTATTTCGGCGCATGCATGGTAGAGTGTCGGTGTTTCATCGCGGCGGGCCTCGCGGGAAACATCATATCGAACGGCTCATTTCAGATGTTGTTGTTACCGAGAATCTGATCGGAAGCCTGACCTAGGTCGCGTTGTTCCTTGCGCCTTCGGCCCTCTCCTTCCTCACTTCACGCTCTTCTCGTGTTCTCCGCAATATCACTTTTCAGAAGGAGGACCCCCCATGGGTTCAAAACTCTATGTCGGCGGATTGCCCTATGCGGCAACGGAATCACAATTAACCAGCTTGTTTGCCGCACACGGGACCGTTGAGTCTGCGCGTGTGATCACCGACAAGTTTACGGGACAGTCGCGAGGCTTTGGCTTCGTCGAAATGGCCACGAAGGAAGAGGGACAGACGGCGATTTCCGCCTTGAACGGTACGGCGATGGATGGACGTACCTTGACGGTGAACGAAGCCAAGCCGCAAGAAGCCCGCACCGGTAGCGGGGGTGGCGGTGGTGGACGTGGCGGCAAGGATTTCAGTAGTCGCAGCCGGTTCTAACGAGACGGCTGCGCGATGTGCGGGGCGTCTCATCCGAGACGCCCCGTCGTTCCTCCGGCCATCACATCTCCGTCACACAACGGTACCGGAAATTATTCGCGAGTGCGCGGCAAGGATCTGCTGTACGTGACGTGTTGCCGTGTCCGCCGGCTGGCTCCTCTCCTTGATAGTCTCCGTCTTCGCTGACCATTGGCACCTCGCACCTTCTTAGGGATTTCGAAAAAACAGTTGGGGTCACATCTTGGATCGTGCAAGTGCCTGTCTGATGCAACACGATCATTAAGACAAGCAGCTCTCGACCGACAATGCTATCCTCCAGGATGAGCAATGAGGACTGAGGGGATTTTTGATTTTCTTTTCTTTCCTGAGTGACTCACCATCGATCACTGCTGAGGTGTGCTCATGCTCGGATGCTGACTGACGTGTGGTAAGCCTTGCTCCTACCATCGCGATCCTTTTAGAATGCGCTATTCTGTGAGATGCACATGGCTATAAAATGTTTCATCACTCTGCTGTTGTCGATCGTCTGCTTCGCCTTGCCCGCATGGGCCGATTTTCAGGTTGGCCTGACTGCCCATGACCGTGAAGACTACGCGACAGCCTTGCGTGAGTGGCAGCCGCTGGCAGAGCAGGGCGATGCGCCGGCGCAGTATCACCTGGGGATGCTGTATCACAAGGGCCGTGGTGTGCCGCAGGACGATGGGCAAGCCAGGAAGTGGTATGCGAAAGCGGCGGCACAGGGACAGGCCAAGGCGCAGTTCAGCCTAGGCACGTTGTATTTTAATGGAGAAGGCGGGTCGAAAGATTATCAGCAAGCGTTGCGCTGGTTCCGTCTGGCGGCCAACCAAGGCGAGGCGTTGGCTCAAACGAAGCTCGCCATCATGTACGATGATGGGAACGGCGTGCCGAAAGATAAGGTCCAGGCCTATAAGTGGTTGAGCCTGGCTGCGACAAATGGCGATAAACCGGCGCCCATGCTGCTCAACTTACTGGTTAAAGAGATGACACCGGCTCAAATCGCCGAGGGCAAAAAACTGGCGAGTGAGTGGAAATCAAAAGGCCGGTGAGCGCACGAGGTTGAGCGAACGGGGCAGTGAGTCGTTCACATAGCTTTTCCCGTCTAGCTGCACATCCCAGAGGAATCATCGTGGCCGGGAGTCTGTGTTGCCTGGTGAATTCATCCTGCATTGCAATGCGGTTACTCCGTTGTTTCCCCGAAGGGGCGTCACATCTGTGGGCTGGTCTCAGGGGTTCAGCGGTATGATGCCCCACCTAAGTGACAGGCGCCTGTCGATACCCTGCTGGTGACGGTCTGACTGAACGGCCGGTCGGTGTATGACCATATCGAGGGCACACCACTTCGGACATGATGTGTGATATGCATCGAGGACCGACAGGAGTCTCGTCCGCAGATGATCACCCCCGCCCAACCTCCCGAGCAGAAACTCGTCTCGAATCCCCGTCACTACCGCTATTACGACCTCGTCATGGCGGCCTTTGTGACGGTGTTGCTCTGCTCGAACCTGATCGGGCCGGGCAAGACATGCATCCTCTTCGGTCTGACGTTCGGCGCCGGGAACCTCTTCTTTCCGATCTCCTACATCTTCGGCGATGTGCTGACCGAGGTCTATGGCTACGCCCGCACGCGCAAAGTCATCTGGGCAGGCTTCGCCGCGATGATTTTTGCGACCATGATGGGGCTCTTCGTGATCCACATCCCGGCGGATCCAGAAGAGCCGTTCAATGCCGTGATCCAGCCTGCCCTGGAGGTGGTCTTTGGGAGTACAGGGCGGATCGTCGTGGCGTCGATCATCGCCTTCTGGTGCGGCGATTTCATGAACAGCTATGTCATGGCGAAGATGAAGGTCTGGACCGAGGGGCGTCATCTCTGGACCCGCACGATCGGTTCGACCGCAGTCGGCCAATTCGTCGACAGCGCCCTCTTCTATCCTATTGCCTTCCTCGGGATCTGGCAGCCCGGGACGATGCTGAAGGTCATCGCCTTCAACTGGGCGTTCAAGGTCTCGGTCGAGATCGTCTTCACGCCGGTGACCTACGTGATCGTCGGCTGGCTGAAGCGCCAGGAGCGCGAAGACTGGTATGACCGGCAGACGGACTTCACGCCCTTCTCGCTGAAGGACTGAGCCGTCGAAACTTCAGACGACTGCGCTGTTCGATCCCACCGAAGTCTCACCGTTACTCTACTCAGTTGAGGAAGCCCATCCGCATCAGCGCGTCGGCAAAGTCGATGAAGCAGCATCATGGAAAAGCACACGATCAGGAAAGGGACGCATCTTGAATCGTGCATGCACCTCGCTGATGTGCCCCTGAGCGTTGACAGCCTGCCGTAGCGCTATTACGCTATGCATCATCATGATGCAGTTTGTGATGCAAAAGGAGGGGAGATGAAAGCGGTTACCTTGCGAAACCTTCCGGCGTCACTGGATCGTACTATTCGCCAACGGGCGAAGAAAAAGGGGGTGAGCGTTCATAAAGTCGTCATCAGCCTCTTGGAGGACCACCTTGGCGAAGCGGAGGCTCGGCCGGTGCGTCGGTATCATGATCTGGACGACCTCGCCGGGTCCTGGACGAGACGGGAGGCGGAGGCGTTTGAGAAGACGCTGGCGAAACAACGGACTGCCGATCCGGAGGTCTGGAAGTGAGCCGGGTGTTATTGGATACGTCGGCTTATTCCACGTTCATGCGCGGTGACCTTGCGGTGAAGGAGAAGCTCCAGACAGCGGATGCGATCTATTTGACGCCTGTGATACTCGGGGAACTGCGGGTCGGATTCTTGCGGGGCCGTGCACGGCAAAAGAACGAAGACAGGCTTGGGCAATTATTGAGCTCCTCTCGCGTGTCGATTGTGACGGTGGATGATGAAACGGCAGAGCGGTACGCGGTGATTCTCAATGGGCTCTGGGAGGCCGGGACACCGACTCCCACCAACGATATTTGGATTGCCGCATCGGCCATGCAGTATGGCTTGACTGTAGTGACTACGGATGCTCACTTCCTCAAGATTCCTCAAGTCCTCGTGTCTCATTCCTCACCCGATGCATGAAAGCCGCCCTACCGGTCTCCCGCCACGGATCTGCGTTTTGACTGTGCGAGAAGTTATCACGAACCGATATCGGTGATGGTACAATGCCTAGAGCCAAAGACGGAGGCTGCCAACTGGTAGCCCTCACTTTAAGAAAGGAGAATACCCATGAGACGATATACGACGCAACTCGCTATGACGCTGGCCGCACTATTCATCCTCGCCAGTGCCACGGTGCTGCCGTTACAACCGGTCTTCGGTGAGGGCGGGGCGCGACGCGATGTGATGCGTTCCGAGGATCAGCACCGCCAGGAGGCCATCACGCTTGCCAAAGAAGCGGTGGACCATGGGAAACAAGGTCATGTAGGTGCACTCCTGACAACCGCGGAAGCGGCTCTGCAGCATGCGCAGCAGGCAGGCAAGGGGCCGCATGTGGACGCAGGGATCACAGAGCTGAGACAGGCCATCGAGCATGGGAAAGCAGGTCATGCGGACGTGGCCACGGCACATGCCAAACAAGCAGCCACGCACCTGTCTGAGAAGTAAGCGGCAGAGAGGAAGCCTGTTGCAAGTCTTGCTAGCAGTGTGTTGACAAACGTTCTGAGAGATCTGGATACAAGCCACTCTATCCGATCACAGACTTCTTCAGGACTCCTCGCAGGCTGTTCAGAAAGGCCGTCCAGTAAGGCCACAGCCAGCGAAGAGGCGACGCGTACTCTCTGCTGTACGTTGAGCCTCTGAGCGCCGCGAGAACGCCGCTGGCGGACTTTGTCAACAGCCTGCTAGGGTTGTTGCTCCAAGACGCCGGCGGATTGTTTATGTTTCAGCTTGCGGTAGACCCATGGCGGGACGGGATTATGATCGATCCATAGTCCTCGCTTGGTGTGGCGTGCTTCGGCCTCCAACGCTTCTAGAATCGGGTCATCCGGCGCGTACTTTCTGTACCACCAACACCACCCGTCTTTGACCAAGAGGTGGTTCACATTCGTCTCGTCCGAGAGCGTCACGTCGGCCACAGTCCTCCCGTACTTATCTGTATCATACGGGTGGATCGTGACGGTCCGGCCAAAGGTCAAGGCCGCCGTCGCGATTTTTGCCCGGTAGCCGTAGGCTTGGCGTTTCTCGGGGCAGTCGATACCATGCAAGCGAATCCGTGTTGCTCGCCCGTGAGACAAGACTTCGATGGTGTCCCCGTCCTTGACGGACACGACCAGGGCAGTGAATGAGAACGCCGGGGTACTGAACAGGAGAAGGAGGAGAGAAAGTTGCAGTGGGAACAGTCTCAATGGCATTCGTGAGCGAGGTCGGCAAAACGGCAATCGCTTCAAAGGGGAAAACGGCTGACGACTTGTGAATCGGTACAAGATAAGGCACATACGTAGTCATTGCAAATGTATAAATACGTATTTTATCAGGCGCACACAGGAGGGTGGATACATCCCACGCCATCTTTTACCCCGTCTTACCACGTTTGAAACGGCTGGCGACGATGCACGGTTCGGTCGCTGTCGGCGACGGGGGAAAGGCGCTCCACAATCCGGCCGGAGTCTTTCGGGACCTGCTGGAACCCCCGGAACGTCACGGCGTCACGGACCGGGTTCGGTTGCTTTGTTAGGTCTGTAGATCTGCATCACCCACCTACGCAGGAAGCCACAGCTGTAACGCTGTGGAGGAATGCGCAGTGGGTGTCCTCCGAAGCCTTGGCGAAGGAGGACACGCTTCGGCGGGTGTGGGTGTCCTCCGAAGCCTTGGCGAAGGAGGACACGCTTCGGCGGGTTCCGCCGAAGACACAAAAGGGACCACGGCTGTCAAGCCGTGGGGCTCCACCATGATGTGTCCGCAGGTGACTGACCCGGTGAGCCTTCAATCCGTGTAAGATGACTGCACCTGTGTGTCCGGTTGGCCGTGAGGTCTGCCTGTTTCCCCGGTCCTTCCCAGGTCTTCTGTTTCGAGTGAAGGGTGTTCATGGACAAGAAAAGGCCGGATGGGCCTGTGCCAGGCCCGGTGCTTCCTCGTCTGCGGTATTCACCCGAAGTGAGGGTGAGTCTGGCCGCAGCAGCGGATGGTTTAGGAGTGATGGTGTGGATTTCAGCCGGACAGGGATCGGACGGTCTCTCCGTGCGAGGCGATCAGATGAACGAGCATGGGTTGGTCGATGATGCCATGCCAGGATTCAACGTTCGTGCAGGTGATGATCTGACGGCTCTGTGCCAACGCGGTGGCTTCGGCAAGACCGGCGGCCAATTCTATAAGCCGGAAGAGGAGATGTAGTCATGCATCGTCGTGTGATGCAGCCGCGCGCCGATTGGCCGGCGCAACTTGACCGGATCGGCGTTACCTATCACAGCCTGGACGGCGGCTATTGGCGCGAAGATGCCGCCTATGAGTTGAGTGAGACGCAGGTTGACGGTCTCGCATCGGCCACGGCTTCGCTGCATCGGCTTTGTGTCGAGGCCGTCGAGCGGATCATCCGCGAGGATCGGTTTGCCGATCTCCGCATCCTCGAACAGTGGAGGCCCCGGATCATCGAGTCGTATGAGCGGCAGGAACCGTCCCTCTATGGACGATTTGATTTTTGGTATGACGGGATCGGGGCGCCGAAATTGCTTGAGTACAATGCCGATACGCCGACCTCGCTGCTGGAAGCGGCGGTCGGTCAATGGGGATGGTTGCGGGAAATTTGTCAGGAGGCGGATCAATTCAACAGCCTGCATGAGCGGTTGATCGGGCAGTGGCGTACGATCCGCCGGCAGGCCTCGACCGATCTGCTCCATTTGGCCTGTTTGGATGGGAGTGACGAGGACCGGCAGACGGTGACCTATCTGGCCGATACGGCGAGCCAGGCCGGATGGCGGGTGCAGACCTTGCCGATCGAACAGATCGGGTGGGAGTCGGGGAGGCGGCGATTTGTGGATCACCGGAACGAGCCGATCTCAGCGCTCTTCAAGCTCTATCCCTGGGAATGGATGTGTCAGGACGCATTTGCGACGGAGCTGTCCCGGTCTTCGATGATGGTGCTGGAGCCGGCCTGGAAGCAGGTGCTCAGCCACAAAGGTCTACTGGCGTTGCTGTGGGAGTGGTATCCCGACCACCCGAATCTATTGCCCGCATTCTTTTCCGGACCGGGGAACTGCGCGGCCTATGTCAGGAAGCCGTTTTGGTCACGCGAAGGCGCCAATATCTCGATCGTGAACGGGGACCAGGTGCTGACAACCGGCGGGCCCTACGATGTACAGCTCTCGGTCTATCAACAGTACATGCCGTTGCCGGTGTTCGAGGGATGGCACCCGGTGATCGGATCCTGGGTGGTCGGGGACGACCCGGCAGGGATAGGGATTCGGGAGGATCGCGGTCTGATCCATGGAAACCAGAGCCGCTTCGTGCCGCATGTCGTCGTACAAGACGCTTTCGACGCAAAGAGAGGGGGGTACCTCTTGAATCGCGCAGGGCCTGTTGACTTCCGAAAGGAGTCGACCGGTATGGTACAATAAATCAGCTACATTGTTAGTTTATCGAGTCTGTCCATCTTGTCCTGACAATCCTCGATTCCATTGACATATCCACCCTGAGCTCGACCCAAAGAAAGTACATGATGACGACTCCCTCACAACCTCGTGCCGTGCTGGTGGCGATCCAGACCCCTCATGTGACCAGGGAGGAGTTGGATGGTTCGCTGCAGGAGCTTACCCGTCTTGTGAAAACCCTCGGGTACTCTGTCGCGGGCCACGTCACTCAAAAACGCAGTTCCGATAAGTTTGCGACGGTCCTGGGGCGTGGCAAACTGATCGAATTGGCACAATGGACCGGTGGGCCTGGAACCATCGCGGCATCGGAAGGAGCGGAGGGGTCGGACGAGGGCGAAGCAGATGAATCAAGCGAGACCTCACCCAGTCCTCAGGAACAGGCGCAGATCGTCATTGTGGACTGTGATCTGTCGCCGTCACAATTGAATAATCTTGAGCGTGCGGTCGGCGTGCCGGTGCTCGATCGGACCGGGGTCATCATTGAGATTTTCAGTCGGCATGCGCGGACCAGAGCGGCTCGACTCCAGGTCGAGATCGCGAGGCTCAATTATCTTGCGCCGCGATTGCGTGAAACCGGCGGCGGCAGAGAACGGCAAAGCGGAGGGATCGGCGGCAAAGGGGCAGGCGAGACGAGTCTTGAGCTCGACAAGCGGCGAATTCGCGATCGTTTGAAAGAACTCAGGACCGAATTGGCCGCGATCGGGGATGAGCACCACACGCGCCGCGCGAGGCGGGAGAATGAATTGACGGTCGCGCTCGTCGGATACACCAATGCCGGCAAATCGTCGCTGATGCGGGCGATGACGGGCATCGATGTGCTCGTAGCCGACAAACTGTTCGCCACACTCGATACCACGATTCGGCCGCTCTATCCTGAAACGCGCCCCAAAGTGCTCATGACCGATACGGTGGGATTCATCAAAAAGCTCCCGCATGACCTGGTGGCGTCGTTCAAGTCGACGCTCGACGAAGCAGCCTGTGCTTCGTTGGTGTTGTTCGTCGTCGATGCGTCAGATCCGTCCTTTCGCTCCCAACTCGAGGTCACGCGGAAGGTGTTGGCCGAAGTGGGAGCGACGGATATGCCCAGCCTCTTGGTGTTGAATAAACAAGATCGTCTCGGACCGGAAGCGGTCACCTCGCTGAAGGCGGAATATCCGGACGCCGTCTTTCTTTCCACACGACGTAAGGAAGATCTGAACATGTTGCGTGAACGCATCCTGCGGTATTTTGAGCGCGAGATGATCGACGAGGAATTGCATATTCCGTTTACGGCTCAAAAGATCCTGGCAGAGATCCGCACGCGGATGCGTATCTTGTCCGAAGACTATGATGCCGAGGGACTCACGATACGGGTGCGCTCGACCCCTGAAAACCTCATGGTGATCAAACAGAAGCTTGCGCGATAAGGGGCGCACGTGTGTGTCGCCGAGCCTATCGCCGGAGGAAGGCGATCCAGCGCCAGAGGTTCAGCAGGCTGGCAAGGGAGGCTGCCACGTAGGTCAGCGCGGCGGCGGTGAGAATGCTGTGAGCTCCCCGTTCATCGTCCGGCGTCAGGTACTGACCCTGCCGGAGGACGGGAATGGCACGCCGGAAACTGGCATCCCACTCAACGGGACTCACCGTGAGATGAGTCTTGGCTGCTCGGCCGAATGAATGGTCGTCCGGGTTGTGATCGGATGGCCTTTCCCATCGAGGCCCGATGCGGTATCCTACTACGGTCCATGAACGAGAAGGGGCTGTTGACTGAACCGCACAATGCTCCCAGCTGTGTCCCTTGTCTTCGGTAGATCATCGGGGGGCACAATGTACCCTGGATCAGTTTCCGTTGGTGGCATGGATCGTTTCAGTGTTCACGCTTCTGCTGGTTCTGAACGTGGACCGCGGAGAAGGAACCTACGAATGCGAGGGCTAGCATCGATGCCGGATTCATTCAGTCAGGAGTATCTGTATGTATAACGTGGATCGGATTGTAGGTTGCAGCGCCCGTATGAAGGAGGTCCGCGACCTCATCCAGCGAGTGGCTGATAGTTCCTGTAACCTGCTCATTACAGGGGAACGAGGGACAGGCAAAGAGCTGGTGGCGAAGGTCATACACCACATCAGTGGGCGGAAGACAGCATCGTTTGTTCCAGTAGTCTGCTCCGCCATTTCAGAAGCGGACTGGGAAAGCGACATTTTCGAAGAGGCAGATAACGGGACGCTCTTTTTCGACGAGATCGGCCAGCTGCCACTGCTCCTGCAAACCAAACTGGCCCAGACACTTGAACACAAGAAATGCCGTCTGGCGGAACAGGCACAATCTATTACGGTGGATGTGCGGGTCATAGCATCAACGGCGTTGAATCTCGAACACGAGGTCAACGCGAAGCGATTCCGCGAGGACCTATACTACGGTCTCAAGGTAGTTGAAGTTGACCTGCCATCTTTGCGTGATCGGCTGGAGGATATCCCTCTGTTAGCAGAATCGTTTCTGACTCGGTATTCGCACGAGTATTCGAAGCCGGTCCGTGAGATCGGCGAACCAGCCCGCGTGTTGCTCATGCATTATTCCTGGCCTGGCAATGTGCGGGAGCTTGAGAGTGTCATCGAACGAGCGGTCACACTGAGCCACACAAGAGAAATTGTGCCTGGTGACTTACCAGCATCAATTCAGCAGGGAGGGGGCACTGGGTTGATTCTTTCCAAAGGAATTGAGCGGGCAAGGACGCTGCAGCAAGTCGAATGGGATTATATTCGTCTTATTCTTGAGAAGAGCGGCGGTAATAGATATCAGGCAGCGGAAATACTAGGGATCGATCGCGAAACTCTCTATCGGAAAATCGCCGAGATGGAGAAAGCCGGAGTGGGTGAATGAAAACAGAACAATGGGTCGGCGGCTTGTCTCGTCGCAATGGCTACTCCATTTTCCCCTTGAGGGGATTGTTGACACCGGAAATCTTCTCCCCTGTGAAGCCATTGCGGGTGTGATGAGGTGCACGGTTACGTCCGCTGCCCATGCCAAGGGTGGCAGGATTGGAGGAACTAAAAGAGAAGACAAGGGACCGGGAGTCTTTTTGTCAGCGCCACTGGCCGTGCTGTCCGGAAGGGGAGTAGGCCAGGAGTGGGCCAGAGGTGAGGTAGAAAGGTTGAGGCCGAGTAGAGAGGCTCCCCATGAGGGGTGTGTTCCTCCTCTCCACGTCCAGCCCTTCCGCTGAGCAAAGCTTCTCCGAGCAGTACGAGCGCGGCTACAATATCTTCAATCCGGCAAGCCGGTATGCGCCCGACAATCCGCTGAATCCCGCGCAGGCCTTCGCGATGAATAATCTATTCAACGGAGACTATCGCGACGTCGCTAACAACCTTTGTGATCCAGGCCATTAGCGGCGTACGCCTGCCGAATCGAAACAGACATGCCCGTTGTCTTAACAATCGATGGTGTTGATGGCGCCTGAGTGATTGATCTGTCAGATGGTTATTTGGCAGGTTGACTCGGAACCGATACCTGTCTTCCGGCCCGTCATCTGCTCCAATCCCCCACACACAGCATATCCTGTCCCTTGCATGTTCACCCCTTGCCCGTTGGGCCTCCTGCCAGACAACAGTGTGTGCTAGGCTGTTAAAAGCGACGCCATCAGCGCCTGCCGCTGATTCCGACGCTGAGCCTCCTGCGTCACCAGCATTGACCAGATCTCCAGGGAAACCGCAGCGC
>JABMDK010000019.1:98772-109588 GCA_015903995.1 Nitrospira sp. | reverse complement strand
AGGCTGTTAAAAGCGACGCCATCAGCGCCTGCCGCTGATTCCGACGCTGAGCCTCCTGCGTCACCAGCATTGACCAGATCTCCAGGGAAACCGCAGCGCCACCGCCAGGATTCTACACCGAACAAATCGGTGATCGTCTTTCCCGTTCAAAACTTCGTGGATGGGGTTGGATCTTGAACCATGCAAGCGCTTCTCTCATGCAACGCCAGAGTCAAGAGCTTGGCCACCAATCGCGACGTCCCGTATCAAACCCTCTTGAAACTGTTTGTGCACGAGCGCGTGCAGCTGAACTTTGCCCGCGACCTGCCAAGGTTTCCTGACACTGGTCCGATGCTCGCGCATGGAAGGCCCGCCATCACCACGACCATCTCAAAACAGCATTGGACCAGGTGCGATGGTGGCCGAGGGGGCGTGACGGGCCGAGCCTATCGCCGGAGGAAGCCGATCCAGCGCCAGAGGTTCAGCAGGCTGGCAAGGGAGGCTGCCACGTAGGTCAGCGCGGCGGCGGTGAGAATGCTGCGAGCTCCTTGCTCATCGTCCGGCGTCAGGTACTGACCCTGCCGGAGGACGGGAAGGGCTCGTCTGAAGCTGGCATCCCACTCGACCGGCAGCGTGATGAGGTGTACCAGCGTGGAAATCCCCATTGTCGCCATCCCAGCCATCATGACGACGACACTCGCAACCGGTGTTCGTGCCACCACCGCCGCGATCGGAATCCCCATCATCAGGACTGCCCCGACCTTCTCGGCTTTCTGTGCGACCCGCACGAGCCTGGTGCGTTCTGCCAACGGCTGGTACCCCAGATGGTCTTGAATGGCGTGCCCGACCTCGTGGGCGGCAATGGTAATCGCCGTCAGGGATTTGCCGTCGAAGATCGCGGGTGTCAGGCGGACAGCTTTACCGACCGGATCGTAGTGGTCGCCCTTCTCGGTCGGTTCGACGGTGATGTGCGGCAAGTCAAACCGATTGAGCAGATGCCTGGCTAATTCTGCCCCGGTTCCCGGATAGTCCGGACGGGGCGTGCTGTGCTTGGCAAAGACCCGCCTGGTCCAGAGTTGTGGCCCGAGAATAACCAGACCGACGATGATCACGAGCAGAGCGAGACGTATCATGTATCCTTATTTCTCCACTACGCTTGTCCTGCGAGGTACTCAGCCAACGCGCATGACACACAGGGTTGTGGGCGGCGTGCTCTCTCCACAGGCTACCACAACCGAGGACAGAACAGGACCAGAGCGCCGACCACGACTCAACGTAACACGAATCTCGTCTGCTCAGCTGCATGAATGGCCGTTCGGGTTGTGATCGGATGACCTTTCCCATCGGCGCCCGGTGCGGTATCCTACCGTGCCTCAAGAACGGAGGGGGTGTCGTGAAGCCTGCGGTCATCTCTATGTTGCATCAGGTGAAGAAGAGGGAAAATCCCATTGAGACGGATACAGGCTTGAGAGATGTCTATCACCTATGATGTCATTGTGGTCGGCAGTGGACCGGCCGGCGCTTGCGCGGCGTGGCGTCTGGCTCAGGCAGGCGTGGCGGTTGCCGTCATCGAGAAGGCCGCGCTGCCGCGGTACAAGACCTGTGGCGGCGGGATCATTGGACGTGCTCTGCAGGCCTTGCCCCTCGATGTGGGCCATGTCGTCGAGCAACCCTGTCATCGCGCCCAGCTGATCATTCACCCGACGGGCTTGTCCTTCACTACGCATCGACCGATCCCTATTGTCTCCATGACCATGCGAGATCAGTTTGATTTCGCGCTTCTGTCAGCGGCGCAAGCAGCCGGGGCTGTCGTGCACCAACGGCGCGCGCTCGAAGACATCTCGTTCCACAAGGACTTCGTGACACTCGTCACCAATGAGGGTTCCATAAGGGCTCAGTTCGTGGTGGCTGCCGACGGAGCGTTCAGCACGGTCGCACGAAAAATGAGGCTGGCAGACGGACCTGTCCTGATTCCGGCGCTTGAGTACGAAGTGACGGTGCCACTCGACCGGTTGGACCGCTTTCACGGTGTCGCGCGATTTGATTTCGGCTGGCTTCCCGATGGGTACGCCTGGGTCTTTCCGAAGCAACAGCATCTGTCGATCGGGGTGCTGTCGATGGGGAGGCGGGGCGGGGACCTCAAATCTTCGATGGCTCGGTATCTCGACCTTCTCGGCTGTCGGTCCGTGACACGGATTGAGCCACATGGTTTTGTGATTCCGGTTCGACGGAGAAGCGGGCCGTTCGTCGATCAGCGAGTCCTGTTTGTCGGGGATGCCGCCGGCTTCGCCGATCCTGTGACCGGGGAGGGGATTTCGTTCGCCGTTCGCAGCGGCCTGATGGCGGCTCAAGCCTTGATCGACACACAGCTTAAGGAGGAGCCTGTACGAAACACCTATAGTCGTGCGCTGGCTGAAACAATCCTTCCTGAGCTACGCACAGCCCGATGGCTTGGCCGACTGCTGTACCACTATCCACGTACCAGATCCTGGGCCTTTGCATGGCAGGGGCAGCGCCTCTGTGAGGCAGTGACAGACGTAATGGCCGGGACGCGGACCTACCAAGACCTGGCGCTCAATCCACGGACCTTCCTCAAATTTCTGGCACCTCGAGAGTTTCAGAGGACAGCTCAGGGTAATGATGCAGGGACAGGGAGAATCACATGATGATTACCGATCATGAATCCGCTGATCTCACGATTTCCGACAGGGCCAATACGGACCTATGCTCTTTCGCCCGGTCACGGCGGGACGCTATCCGGGCCTGGTTCTGTACTCGGAGATTTTCCAGGTGAGCGGGCCGATCCGGCGCGTGGCGGCGATGCTGGCCAGCCATGGATTTGTCGTGGCGGTGCCGGAGATCTTCCACGAGCTGGAACCAGCCGGCATCGTATTGGCCTATGACGAAGCGGGCGCGGCACGCGGCAATCGGGATAAGATCACCAAGCCTCTGTTGAGCTACGACGGCGATGCGCGCGCAGCGCTGGATTATCTGGCGTCGTCACCATATTGCACGGGGAAATTGGGCGTGATGGGGATTTGCATCGGAGGGCATCTGGCATTTCGCGCGGCGATGCAGCCCGATGTGCGGGCTGCCGCGTGTTTTTACGCGACAGACATCCACACAGGCAGTCTGGGGCAAGGCCTGCATGACGACAGCCTGGACCGGATCGGCGAGATTACGGGGGAGGTTTTGATGATCTGGGGCCGGCAGGACCCGCACATTCCCCGTGAAGGGCGGTCGCTCATTTACAACAGGCTGAGCGATGCCGGTACACATTTCCAGTGGCATGAGTTCAACGCTGCGCACGCGTTCATGCGCGACGAGGGGCCTCGCTACGATCCGGCCACGGCCCGGATCTGCTACGACCTGGCGTTGGAGCTCTTCCACCGTCGGTTGGGCGAACGTGAAACATAGCTGGCACAACTCGGTGCTCGGCCTGTTCCTCACCGTCGCGGGTTCTGATCTGATGTCCCTGCTCACGGATGCGTCACCTGGATTGTGACCGAATGTCCTTTTCTATCGAAGCCTAGTGCGGTATCCTCTCGTGGTTCACGAACGAGAGGAGCGGTGACTGAGCCTCCCAATGCTCTCCTGTGTATCTCGCGCCCTTCGTCGATCTTCGAATCACGTTGTTATCTGTCTGCTTGTGACCTGTGGTGGGTTCTTGGTCGGATGCAGCACGGTTCCGGTAGCTCGCTCCGACGGTGACAGCGAGCGATTGGCCGTGTTTCATCGGCTCGCCGGCCTGGAGGTGGCATCGGATCGTTTGTACCAGTCGATCGCGGATCACGCCGATGTCGCGGGATTCAGCCACCAGCTGGAGGTCGAGTCTGATCTGAGGAGCCCGTTCACTCCATCCGAGATGGAGCGCATCGCGCAGTCATTTGTGCGCTCACTCAAAGTCATGCTGTTTGATCTGGCCCCGGAACAATTCTGGGAACACCATCTCGCGCAATACTATGTCTCAACGTTGCCGGTCTTAGAAGCCCAGAGATTGGTCGATCGGTACGACAGCGAGATCCTGAGCCCGACGTCCAGAGTGCAGGAACTCCGCTGGAATTTCGTGACAGACCGTCTGCCGGACCTATTGCCGGCGGTGCGAGCCCGGTCACATCGGTTCCAGGTTTCACATGAAGCGATGGTCTCGGTGCTCTTGCCGGGAGACCATGTGATTGCGCGCACGTTTGCGCCTCATGCCGCCGAACCTCAACGCGGCGATGTCGTCGTCTATCGCTATCCGGATGAGAAGGGGACACTCTTTCTCCATCGCGTGATCGGTGTTCCCGGCGATCGGATCGAAGTTCGTGATCAGGTGGTTTCTGTGAACGATGAAGCGTTGAGCGAACCCTATGTCCAACATACCGACCGAGCGAACATGGCAGGAAATGTCCGCGATAACCTTGGGCCTGTCACAGTACCTCCCGACAACTATTTCTTATTAGGTGACAATCGAGAGGAGAGCCTGGATAGCCGATTCTTAGGACCGATCAGCAAGGAGCATATTCTGGGGCAGGCAATGTTGATCTATTGGTCGGTTGATCCCAGATCGAAGACTCCACGCTGGGACCGTCTCAATCAGCCGGTGCAGTAGCGGCAGTCGTGACACATTCGTGTGAGGAAGTGCCGTGGTGTCCTCTTGCTTGCGAGCTGAGGCTTCTCATGGTAGGTGATACCACCAGGCCTGGTGGAACCTATGGTGCCACCGCCGGACATTCTAACAGGCGTGTCCTGACGGCTGATGTGCGTAGGTCTCGAACGTCCTGACTGGAGCTTCACCGTGTTTGGAATGTGCGATCCCTTGCTGGCCGTTTCCTCGATGCTGCTGGGTGGTGCGTCAGCCTATGTCATTCTCAGCATCGCCGAACGGATGCGCGCTCCAGACCAAGGTCCCGTCAAGTTGCGATGGCTGACAATTGGTGCTGTCGCGGCGGGTCTTGAAGTTTGGGCCACTCACTATATCGGCAATCTGGCCTTCTGTCCCTCGGTCTCTGCAGTCCAGGATTCAGCACTCATCCTGCTTTCTCTGCTGTCCGCCGGGGCGACAGGAGCCGTGGCCGTGTACCTGATCAGCAGCCATGCCGACAGTCGCATGCAACTCGTCTCCGGGGGACTGTTGATGGGCGCCTGCATGAGCCTGACCCATTTCGCCAGCATGATGGCGGTCCACCAGCCGATCGACCTTCAGGGTGACTTGCGGCTCCTTCTTCTGTCGATTGTGGGAATCCTAGCATCGAGTATCCTCGTCATCGTGCTTGGAGCATGGAACATCTCGTTGGGCAACTGGCGGGTGATGGAAAAGGCGACTGCCATGGGTTGTGCGCTTTCTGGATCTCACTTGATCGGAATGATTCCGATCTATAGTCATGCAGGGATCACGACCAGTGCTCCGCCGCCGGGGATCGAGGTGGATCTTCTCGCGGTAGTCGCCGTCTCACTTTCGACTCTCCTGGCCATCATCGATCGACAAGTGACGGCGGCATCACGCCTAGCACGCGAGAGTCATGCGCGGCTGATCGAGGCGATCGAAAGTGTTCCGCAATGGTTTGCGCTTTTCGATGCGGACGACCGTCTGGTCATCTGCAATCGCAAGTATCGTGAAGTGATGTCTGGAGCCGGGGCACAAGTTCAATCCGGTGATTCGTTCGAGGCGATCGTCCGCCGTATTGCCGAACGGGGTGATATTCCTGCCGCCATCGGAGATGTCGAGTCCTGGGTACGGAAGCGCCTCGACATGCACCGCAATCCTCAGGGACCCTACATTCAATACCGTTCCAGCGGCGAGTGGCTTCAGATTAACGAACGGAGGACGCAGGACGGTGGCATTGTCGCCATTGCGACCGACATCACGGCCTTAAAAAATGCCGAACAGGCTGCCGAGGATGCCAAGGCGCGGTTAGCGGATTCGTTGGCGGTCGTGGAAGCCGCCAAGGCCCGCATGCAGGAGGAACTGAATGTCGGCCGGGATATCCAACGAAGTATGCTCCCGCGCGTGTTTCCGGCTTTTCCAGATCGGAAGGAGTTGGAGCTCTATGCGGTCCTTGAGCCAGCACTGGAGATCGGCGGCGACCTCTATGATTTCTTCCTCGTCGATGACCATCGGCTCTGTTTCGTCATCGGCGATGTGTCCGGCAACGGAGTTCCAGCCGCGCTCTTCATGGCGATGACCAAGATTATGGTGAAAACGCTGGCGGCCTCCGATCCCTCACCCGCCAGTATCGTCACCCATGTGAATGAGGCACTGAGTACGGATAATGACAGTTGCATGTTTGTCACCCTCTATCTCGGCATTCTGAGTCTCCGCGACGGCACGCTTCTCACCACGAATGCAGGTCATAATCCTCCTCTGTTGAAGCGGCAGAGTGGACAGTTTGAGTGGTTGACAGCCCAAGACGGCCCCCTGGTCGGTGCCTTTCCAGGCATTGCCTTCAAGGAGAGCACGATCCAATTGGGACCGGGAGATGAACTCTTCCTGTATACCGACGGGGTTACCGAAGCCGATAATAGGCGGCGTGAACTGTTCGGTAACGATCGGTTGAAAAGAGTCCTCACCCAATCTCGGGCCGTCTCAGTCGTCGATCGACTCAGTGAGGTCATGAATGCGGTCAGGGCCTTTGCTATTGATACTCCGCAGGCGGACGATATCACCATGTTGGGGCTGCGGTATCACGGCGTCGCCTCATCCGACGTGGCAGCTCGGGTCTTCCGCCAAACGATACCCAATCAATTGATGGCCATCCCGGACCTCCAGATAGCCTTCGAGCACTATGTGAGGCAATGGGAAGCGGCCAAGCCGCTCATTCCCACCCTCAACATGGCACTGGATGATCTGCTCAACAATGTGGTGCAGTATGCGTTCCCCAACGACCCGACGGAGCATCAGATTGAGGTGGAAGGAGAAGTACGCGATACGTGGGTCATCTTTACCATTACGGATGACGGCATTCCCTTCAACCCCTTAACGGTTTCGCCGCCGGATCTGTCGCTCCTGCTGCATGAACGTGAGATCGGCGGTCTGGGGATTCACTTGGTGCGCTCCATGTTTGACGAGGTGTCGTACCATCGCAATGTGGGACGCAACGTCTTGACGGTGAAAAAGAAATTGGCATCTGAATCGTCCACCACCATGAAGCGTCATGACAAGATCGGGGTCCGCTCGTTCGATGTCGAGCGGCTGCCGACGCCATTACACGAACACCCGAGGAATGTCGCGAAGAGCGTCACCTCGCACCGGAGCGGGACCGTCATGATCGTCACACCACAGGCCCGCTTCGACACGAACAGCGCGCCGGAGGTTGAGCGCATCCTGATGGACCACATCGGACGTGGAGAGAGACAGATCGTGTTGGATCTGTCACATATTTCATACATTTCTTCAATCGGGCTCCGAGTGATCCTGAAAGCCGTGATGGCGACGACCCACACAAACGGGAATATGGTGATCTGTGGAGGGAACGACCACGTCCGTACGGTGCTGCAATTAAGTGGGGCACTGATGATGAGTCTCTATGCTTCGACTCTGGAAGAGGCCCTCTCAAAGGTCCAAGAGGTGCGTTGAAGAGATGTGGGTGGAACATTGACTGATTTTTCAAGGATGGAGTCGTCGATTGCCGGGAATGCCAGGGAAGGACGTATCGGTGATCGTATCGGAGCATCTGCTGCCGATGTGGTTCTGGTCGCACAGCGGTGAGCTTGCCGAACTGATTATTCTGATTATATAGGGCAGGAGGCTTGTGTGGGTCGGCTTGCTCCTCCCATGGAGGTGTTCGGAACCGATGAGCGAAATGGTTTTTTACGAGTTGGCTAGGATACAATCACGATCTACTCTTGAAAGGAAAGGGACATAATTATGGATCAAGGAACCAGACACACATTGGCAGTGACCTCACGAGAGAATGCCGGGATTACCTTCGTGAAGATGCAGGGGAGCCTTTCAGCCACCACTGCAGAACAGGGAAACCAGGAAATGAAAAAGATTGTGGATGCTGGTGCAAAAAAAGTCATCCTCAATCTGGCAGATGTGGACTATATCAGCAGCGGAGGCATCCGGGTCCTCATCCTGGCATGCAAGCAGCTCAACAATGTTCAAGGACAAATGAAGATTGCGGCCGCGAAGGGGATGGTCAAAGAAGCTCTTCAGGCAAGCGGATTTGATCTCCTGAACCGGGTCTATGGAGAAAGTATTCAGTTGTGCGATACGGAAGAAGCGGCGGCCGCAGCCTTTGCGAGCTAGTTGTCTCGGCTTGCTAGCTGGGCTGGCAAGACACTTGTTTGTCTCCCACGCATCAATGGCCGGCAGGCATCTAGCAATCGATATTTCCTCTCTGACAACCACGCGCACCCTGCCCGCTCTGAAACAGTTACTCGATTGATGGCTGAAAATATGGCCGAGTATGTATGAAGAACATAGAGTGTGGCCGCGCTGTTGCAGAATTCCTCCTGTCTGACTGCACTTGTGTTGGGCCATCTGAAAGAGTAGCCTGCTCTACGCTGGCTCACATCGACAGGCAAGGCATACTGACCAGTCACTTTTTCTGCACACATCGTGCGCCATGGCCCGCGACGACCCACACAAGACCGAATCTTCTCGCGCCGGAGCTCGACGACTCATCGAGCAGACGCCGAAGATATTCCGCCTTGAGTGGGGTGGCCTATCTCGCCGGATCATTTTATACGAAAACCTATTTCTCAGAATTCGGAGCCTCCTGGATCTTAGAGGAGGTTCCAGCCGCGACCTATTTCAGTCAAAGCTGGGTGCCCCTGCTACTGATGCTCTACTTCGGGTATCTGGCTACGACAAACCTTGCAAGGATCGGGAGTCAAGACGATCTGATAGAGAACTTTCAATTCAAGCTTTCTGTGGCCGTGGTTCAGTATGGACCATGGTTCTTGCTCACGCTCTTCGTCATAACCCTGCTCCTGAGCACATTCGGCCATGTCATATCGGCGATCGTGCTGGCGATCATCGGTATCGTCGCGCTTCTGCTGCTGCTCAGCTCGGCATTCGAGCTGTTTGTGGTGCGGTTCACTACAACAATGGACCGGCCCATTGATCTGTCGATGGCGTATATCGCATTCGCCGTGATTGCCGTCGGGCTGTATGTGCTCCCCGCACAGCTCGGACTGAATTGGGCACGGCTCGATAAACGACCAACCTCCGCGCTGCCCACGGTGTACCTGCGGAGTGATACCGAACAGGAGTATCGGCTGCTGTTCTCGGCTAGGGAACGTTTGTACGTGTTTCCGACCAGATTCAAGGGAGCCTATCCGCTGGTTCAAGTCACTACCACCAATTGGGACCGGGAGATGAGCTCTTCTTGTACACCGATGGGGTCACTGAAGCGGATAATCGGCGGCGTGAACTGTTCGGCAACGACCGGTTGAAAAGAGTCCTCACCCACTCTCAGGCTATCTCAGTGGTCGATCGCCTCGGTGAGGTCATGCAGGCGGTGAGGACCTTTGCGGGTGAAGCCCCGCAGGCGGACGATATCACCATGTTGGGACTGCGATATCACGGCGTCACTCCGTCCGACGTGGCAGCTCTGGTCTTCCGCCAAACGATACCCAATCAATTGATGGCCATTCCTGACCTACAGATGGCGTTTGAGCAGTATGTGGCGCAATGGGAAGCGGCCAAGCCGCACATCCCCACCCTCAATATGGCCCTGGATGATCTGCTCAACAATGTGGTGCAGTATGCCTTCCCCAACGACCCGACGGAGCATCACATCGAGGTGGAAGGAGAAGTACGCGATGCGTGGGTCATCTTCACCATTACAGATGATGGCATTCCCTTCAATCCCTTAACGGTCGCGCCACCGGATCTGTCGCTGCTGCTTCATGAGCGTGAGATCGGTGGCCTGGGGATTCACTTGGTGCGCTCCATGTTTGACGAGGTGTCGTACCATCGTCATGTGGGACGCAACGTCTTGACGGTGAAAAAGAAATTAGCATCTGAGACTCCCACCTCCATGGTGCGTCCCGGCAAGTCTGGGGTCAGCGCGTTCGAGGTCGAGATGCTGCCGCAACCATCACGCCCAGACTCAAAGCATCTTGGGAAGAACATCGAATCGCGTCGAAGTGGAACCGTGATGATCGTCACTCCACAGGCCCGCTTCGACACGAATAGCGCGCCAGAGGTCGAGCGCATTCTGATGAACCACATTGGGCAGGGAGAACGACAGATCGTGCTGGATCTCTCCCGCATTTCGTACATTTCCTCGATCGGGCTCCGCGTAATCCTGAAAGCCGTGATGGCAATGACCCGAACAGACGGGAAGCTCGTGCTCTGCGGAGGGAACGACCATGTTCGTACGGTGCTGCAGTTAAGCGGGGCACTGATGATGAGTCTCTATGCCTCTACACTGGAAGAGGCCCTCTCAGATGTCCAAGAAGCGCGTTGAAGAGGTGAGGGTGGAACATTGGCTGATTCTTCAAGGGTGGGGTCGTCAATTGCAAGGAATACTGTCCAGGAACGTCTCGTTGATAAGATCGGACAACCTGTGGCAGAGGCAGTTCCGGTTGCATAATGGTGGTCTGGTCGAACGGAGTATATGGGATAGGAGGCTTGCGTGGGTCGGCTCGCCCCCCTTCGAGGTGCTCAGTGCCGGCTGGTCGAAATGGTTTTTCACGAGCCTGCTAGGATAGAATGACGCTCTTCGCCTAAAAGGAAAGGGACACAATTATGGATCAAGGGACCAGACACACATTGACGGTGACCTCCCGCGAAAATGCCGGGCTCACCTTCGTCAAGATGCAGGGCAGCCTCTCGGCCACCACTGCCGAACATGGAAACCAGGAAATGAAAAAGATTGTGGATGCGGGTGCGAAAAAGGTC
>JABMDK010000019.1:93464-98672 GCA_015903995.1 Nitrospira sp. | reverse complement strand
AAGCCAAGGTAGAAGAAGCCCAGGGTAACAAGATGAAAGCCATGGGCGAGCGGGCCAAGGGGAATATAAAGGCCGTCGGCGAACGGGCCAAAGGCAAAGTCAAGGAATTGAAGGCCAAGACGGAATAATATCCGGTCACATTCCTGTATCCGCCTCAGTCGGCAGGTAGACTCTCTGGAATGTACCTGTCGACTGCTGGTAGTCACGTTCAAGACGTCTGCTTGAGTGCCAGCCGAAGGCTGACTATCATGGTCGGCTATCATGAAAGATTCTCAGCCTGTCGTTCCTGCCACGGTCACACTTCCCGAGATTACGGTCAAGGCAGTCCTGTTGTCGGTCATCCTGGCAGCGGTCTTGGCTGCTGCTAATGCCTATCTGGGCCTGTTCGCCGGCATGACGGTATCTGCGTCCATTCCGGCGGCAGTCGCTTCCATGGCGATTCTTCGCCTATTCCGTCAATCAAATATCCTTGAAAATAACATCGTTCAAACCGCAGCTTCGTCGGGAGAAGCGCTGGCTGCCGGTGTCATCTTCACGATTCCTGCGCTGTTGTTGGTCGGCTATTGGTCCGATTTCGATTATTGGCAGACCGTGCTTATCGCCACAGTGGGCGGGGTGCTCGGCGTGCTCTTTACGATCCCTTTGCGGCGAGCCCTGATTGTGACGGCGAGACTGCGGTTCCCTGAAGGGGTCGCGACGGCGGAGGTCCTCAAGGTGGCGGCAGCGGATCGGAGCGAGACTGGTACGCGAGACTCCACGCGGGATCTTCAATTGTTGCTGGCGGCAGCGCTCCTCGGAGGGCTTACGAAGTTCGGCGAAAGCGGCTTACGGCTATGGACAGAATCCTTGGAGGTGGCCTCACAGGTCGGGCGTACCGTCCTCTATGCGGGGCTTAATCTTTCGCCGGCGCTTCTTGCCGTGGGGTTCATTATCGGCCTGCACACTGCGGTGGTGGTCGTGCTCGGCGGGGTCATCGGATGGGTGATCCTGATGCCTGCGTATGGACTTATCCATGGGCTCCCACCCGATCGGACAGGACTTGCCGCGGCGATGGCGATCTGGAGCGGACAGATCCGATATGTCGGTATCGGAGCCATGCTGACGGGCGGATTGTGGACCCTGACACAATTGCGCAAGCCGGTCTGGGATAGTCTTCAGACGCTTCGAGCAAGTTATCGTGCCCCAGGTGCCTGGCAAGAAACTGCGGGAATAGCACGGACAGAACGGGATGCCTCGTTCCTCTGGATCGTCGTGCCGCTTGTCCTGTCACTCCTCCCGATGGCCTGGATCTATTCGAGCGTCGTGGGGAGTGTCATGATCGGTCTCCTGATGACCATTGTGATGGGGATCGCCGCGTTTCTCTTTTCGTCGGTCGCCGCCTATATGGCTGGGTTGGTCGGAAGTTCCAGCAACCCTGTGTCGGGCGTGACCATTGCCACCATCATGATGTCCGCATTATTGCTCCTATTGTTCCTGGGAGCCGGGCATCCGTCCGGACCGGCGGCGGCATTGGTGATCGGGGCGGTCGTCTGTTGCGCCGCCGCGATGGGCGGAGACAATCTCCAAGATCTCAAGACGGGTCATCTCGTCGGAGCGACGCCATGGAAGCAACAAGTCATGCAAGTCGTCGGGGTTCTGACAGGGGCCCTGGTCCTCGTGCCTGTTCTATCGCTTCTCCAAGCGAAGTACGGAATCGGCGAGCCGACGAATAGCCACCCACATCCGCTCAGTGCGCCACAGGCCATGCTGATGGCTAACTTGACCCGAAGTGTGTTCGGGGCTGGATTACCCTGGCCTCTCGTAGGACTGGGTGCCGTGATCGGGGTGTTGATTATTCTGGTCGATCAACGGCAAGAACGACGTGGCAGCGACTTTCGTCTGCCTGTCCTTGCCGTTGCATTGGGGATCTACCTGCCGCTGAAACTGTCTGTGACCATTGTGCTCGGTGGCGTGATTGCAGCGTTGGCTGATAGGCGAAAAGGGGGCCATGAGCCATCCCATCGGGGGTTGCTCTTTGCTGCCGGACTGATCACCGGTGAAGCCTTGATGGGAATCCTGCTTGCAACGCCGATCGCGCTCGCCGCCCTGTGGCCCAGTTTCAGTACCGATCCCTTCACGATGTTTGCCGTTCCTCCATTCGGCGGGTGGCCTGGACTCGCGATGGTAGCGGTCGTAGGAGGTATGCTCTATTGGGTTGCGGTAAGACATGGTCGAAGCATTCCGACATCCTCGGGTGAGATGGCGTCACAAGATCAATCGTAGAGTCACCCATCGCCATGAGTAGGACAGCCTCTGATGACTCAGAATTTCTCACGACGATCTATGAAGTCGATGGCCCTGAGTCTCTGGCTCGACGCACGGCGGAGCGCATCTGTTGTGATCAGACCATTGAAGCCGAGAGCAATCTTCTGTCGCCGTCGCTCCAATCCACGATTCTAGGCTGCCTGGATGATCTACGGGCGACTGCCGGAGGTCGCTATCAGGCCACCATCCGCTTCCCCGGTAACCTTCTCAGCGGTGACTGTACGGATTTGCTCAACGTTCTGTTCGGCACGAGCAGTCTTCGTGGAGACGTCAGGTTGCTGTCGTTCGCAATGACAAACGGACTGCTCGCTTCCTGGCAGGGACCAGGATTGGGAATTGAGGGACTCAGGCAGGCAGTCGGTGTGTCCCATCGCCCGCTATTCTGCGCGGTCTTGAAGCCGTTAGGACGCACGCCTCGGGAACTCGCCGAGTTGGCCGTTCAATTTGTCGAGGGGGGTGTTGATGTGATCAAGGACGATCAGAGCCTGGTCGATCAACAATGGTGTCGCTTTGAAGAACGAGTCGCTCGCTGTGCCGAAGCCATTGGGCGAGCAAGCACAGGCCGAGGAAGACCCTGTTTGTATTTCGCCCACATCAGCGGATCAGTGGATACGATGCGTCGGCGAGCAGCGCTGGCAAAGAACCTGGGTGCATCAGGCCTTTTGATTGCACCGGGTTTGACCGGCTTTGATGCCATGAGAACGCTTCGGTCAGATAATGAGATTGCTCTGCCGATCGCGAGCCATCCGTCCATGCTGGGTACCTTGGTCGATCGGGGTCGGAGTGGGTTCGCTGCTCCTGTCGTGTATGGGCTGCTGCCTCGATTGGCCGGCTCGGACCTGAGCATCTATCCGGCGTTCGGTTCTGACTATCCGATGTCGCAACAGGATTGTGTCTCAGTTGCACAGCACAGCCGACAGTCCTGGGGCTGTCTCAAATCGATGATGCCGGCGGTCGGTGGACGCATCGGCCTTGAACGTCTGGTCGAGTTGGACTCGGTCTTAGGCAAGGATATTATGTTTGTCTTGGGGAGCCGTATCCAACAGTTCCCTGAAGGTGTTGTGGCCGCGATGAAGGAGTTTCATCGTGTTCTCGGAGAGTGATGACACGGCCCCCCCAACAGGGCTTTCTAAAATCTCCGTCCATTGGTATGCTACGAGGGACTGCATGTTCGTGAGACAAGACCGGCCATCACGGAGGCAAAGATGAAGGTATCGATGAGGTTCTTTGAGTCACTGCGCATGATCGGTCGTCTGTGGTCTGACTTTCCACTCTTGGTTCGCCTCCTCAAGGCCTGGAAGACTGGGAGCTACAGAGGGCTCTCGGTACGCACCCTCGCGTCCTGTGCTGTGGCTCTTCTCTATGTGCTGAGCCCGCTGGATTTGATCCCGGACTTTATTCCGGGAATTGGATTGATTGACGACGCGGCAGTATTGGCGTTGCTGCTTCATAGTCTCGCACAGGATCTGGCGGCGTTTCGGGTGTGGGAGGACAATCGTCGGAGGGGCTGACATTCCCTACGACCGTGGATTTCGGCTACACCTATTCTCCTCATCTCTGCGAAGACACACACTATCACCGAGCCCGTCTTTTTGCTTTTGCCGTTGGGGCAGCGCTCAGCGGATCCTCAGGCCAAGGATGTTTCGGATATCGGCCCCGCAATTCTTTGCGGATGTCGAAGTATGCCCGCTTCCAGAAACCGGCAAGGTCTTGCGTCACCTGCACGGGCCGTTTAGCAGGAGATAGGAGATGCAACATCAAAGGAATTTTTCCATCTGCGATACGCGGCGTGTCCTTACACCCGAACATCTCTTGCAGTCGTACCTCCAATACCGGAGACTCGGCTTGCTCATAGTCGATAGGGAGGCGAGAACCACTCGGAACAGTGATGTGGGTCGGGGCCAGACGGTCCAGGCGACGGAGTTGTTCGTGTGTCAATAAGGCCTGGAGCGGTGCCGTCAGATCCAACCGTTTGACCCGATCGAGAGTCGTGATATTGACCACGTACGGCCTAAGCCACTGCTCCAATGTCTGAAGCAATACGTCATCGGAAAGATCGGGCCAATCTGCTTGAGACGCATCAATCCGTCGCAGCCACATCACACGAGCGCGCCACTGTTTGAGTGAATTACCGAATGATAGAACATCAAGTCCAGCTTTATGAATGCCTTGTAAGAGCGCAGATACTATTTTACTTGAATCGGGAGATGAAATGGCCTCCTCTAGGAGAGTCAGCGCACCAAGTCTTCGACGACAGAGGGCTCGAACAGCAGCACTACGCTCATCCCAATAGACCAACTCTTCGTTGATCACCTGGTCATGATACAAGGCTTCAATGGCTTCGCACGTGATCGGAGCTGCAAGGTTAATATCGGCCCATTGGGCACCTCCATCCAAGTCCGCGATGACAAGGAAGGATTCTGTCGCAAGGGGATCAGGCCTTCTGAACCGCGCACCTCGCCCATTCACAAGTCGGTAGCCGGCAGCCTCACCTGGTTGCCGCTGGGCGATCCGATCAGGATAGGCCAGTGCGAGTAAGAGACCAACCGCCTGTGGATGATCCCGCCTGTCACCGTTGCTCTTCCCTGACGGCCTCTTGAGCTGCCGTCGCCAGAGTTGAGCCGTTCGCTTTACGCGTTCAACCGCGGCTCGATTGACTGCCTGGCCGCCGAAATCATGCGCACCCTGAAGAACATCCAGCCTGACACGTACATCCGCATTCTGTTCGGCCGATGGTCCGTGCAGGATGTCACGTTCACTCAACAGCGCCGCCACCTCGCATGCCTGATCAGCCAGCCCCAGCGGGATAGCGCTGATCAGCATATGGGCCAGGCGAGGATGCAGCGGAAGCTCCGCCATTTTCCGTCCATGGTCCGTCAGTCGCCCGTCGGTTGAGAAGGCGCC
>JABMDK010000019.1:70775-93364 GCA_015903995.1 Nitrospira sp. | reverse complement strand
GTCGAATCGCCACGTCTTGCATGTCTTGCGGAAGCTCACCGTGCAGTGGGGCGATCTGTATCGAGGGTCCCAGTTTGGCATCTACCAGCGCCCGTTCGACCCGGCGGATATCAGCCATTCCAGGAAGAAAGACCAATAGGCTACCGTCATCGTGCGCCAGTGATCGTCGGATGTGTTGCACCACGGCAAGGTCAAGTCGCCCGAAAACAGGCTGATCGAGATATCGGGTTTCGACGGGAAACAGCCGACCTTCGCAACTAATGAGCGGCGCCTGTCCCATCAGTTCGCTGACCGGGCCGCAGTTAAGAGTTGCCGACATGACCAAGAGACGAAGGTCAGGGCGAAAGAGCCGTTGCGCTTCAAGACAGAGGGCAAGTCCCAGATCTCCTTGCAGACTTCGTTCATGAAATTCGTCGAACAACACAATACCATAGGCATCGAGCGACGGATCCTCTTGGAGCAGCCTCGTCAGTACTCCTTCGGTGACGACTTCGAGTCTGGTTCTCGGCCCGATCTTCGAGTCGAATCGCATTCGATAGCCGATGGTTTCCCCGACGGACTCATGCAGCTGATCGGCCATCCGGTGCGCGGCGGCTCGTGCAGCGAGCCGCCGTGGTTCCAGCATCAGGAGTTTTCGACCTGACAACCAGGGCGACTCGAGGAGTGCGAGTGGAACGTACGTGGTTTTTCCGGCGCCGGGAGAAGCCGTGAGCAGCACATTAGGATCGGCTTCCAGCGCTCGGCGGACTAATGGTAGGACATCTTCTATTGGCAGTGTGGACATGACGTGATAGGTTCGTGAAAGTACTAGAGCCTGACTGTACCAAAAAGTGACAAGAAGAAGGAATGGAGAGACCTTATAGTGTTCAGGAGAAACTGATGTCGACCTATCGTTGGAGCAAGGATACGCCGACCCGATCGGGCTGGTATTGGTTCCGTGGGCAAGCCCACGAAGCCGACCCGTTTATCGTGCTGGTTGATGAGGCAGGGCAGTTCCAGTGGCCGGACGGCGGGTTTCAGGAAGTCCTGCTGGCCAAGGGGGAATGGGCCGGTCCGATCGAGGAGCCGGAAGAGTAACGCAACCGTGTCTCACCAGGAGAATATGAAAGAGCGAACTGTCGAGCCACACCTGTTCATTATTCTAGGAGCAACCGGTGATCTGACCCGGCGAAAGCTTCTGCCCGCACTCTTCCATTTGCGAACCTACGGCGAATTGGAAAAACAGAACACCCTCATTGTCGGCGCTGCGTTGCCGGAGCTCAGTCAAGAAGCCTTCCGGTTATGGGCGTATGAGGGCCTGAGCAGTTCCGGCTCGCGTCATGCAACCGATCTGCGCCAATGGTGTGAAGATCATGTGTATTATCAAACCCTACGCAAAGGTGAGTTGGCGGACTATGAAGCGCTCGCCAAGTTTATCGCGCAGTTTGAAGTGGCGAGGAATCTTCCGCAAAACCGAATTTTTTATCTCGCGCTGCCGCCGACGATTGTGCCCGAAACTCTGGAGCTGCTCGATCGAACCGGATTACTGAAGAGCCATGGGTGGGTACGCGTGGTTTTTGAAAAGCCGTTCGGTCATGATTTTCATTCGGCGCGCGCGCTCAATACCTTGTTACATCGGTATCTGGATGAGTCTCAAATTTATCGCATCGATCACTATCTGGGCAAAGAGACCGTGCAAAACCTGTTGGCCTTTCGCTTTGCCAATCCCATTTTTGAATCGCTGTGGAATCGCGATACGGTGGAGAGCGTGGAAATCACCGTTGCAGAGGATCTCGGCGTCGAACACCGTGGAGCCTATTACCAGGGGGCCGGCGCCTTACGAGACATGGTGCAGAACCATTTGACGCAACTGCTGACCGTCGTCGGTATGGAAGTGCCGACGTCCTTTGAAGCGTCCGAGATTCAAGCTGAAAAACTTAAAGTATTACGTTCGATTTCTCCCATTAGACAGCAGGATGTGATCTTCGGTCAATATACGGCGTGGGATATCGCCGGCCAGAGAATTCCCGGCTATCTGGAAGAACAAGGTGTGCCGCCAGATTCAAGAACGGAAACCTACGTGGCGCTGAAATTGGAGATTCACAACTGGCGTTGGCGGGGTGTGCCGTTTTATCTCAGAACCGGGAAACGGCTTCCGCGCAAGATTACCCAGGTGGCCGTCATTTTCCGCTCGGCACCGATTCAAGTCTTTCGATCGTTGGAACCGGGCAGCCTCAACCCTAACAAGCTGCTGATCACACTGCAACCAAGTGAAGGATTCTCCCTCTGTTTCTCCGTGAAAACACCAGGACGGCCGTTCAGGTTTGCCGATCGGGCACTGAGGTTTGACTATGGCCAGGCCTTCGGCGGTGAACTGCCGGAAGCCTATGAGACGTTGTTGCGCGACGTCATGATCGGTGACCAAACGTTGTTCGTCACCTCGGACTTTACGGAAACAGCCTGGCGACTCTACGATCCGCTCCTGGCAGCACCTCGGCCGATGCACTCTTACACAGCCGGATCGTGGGGGCCTAAAGAAGCGGATTCCCTCGTGGAACGAGACGATCAGAGCTGGCAATTAGGCTGGTAAGTGTCTTCTACGGATATTTCAGGATCGGAGCTATACTGTTTCTCGACTCACAATTGAGCTCTGGTTGGAAGTCAACGCCGAGGGGCAGTCGCTTGAACAATTGGCGGCACCTTTGTCGACGCGGCCCTCTCCCAACGATCAAACTCGGTTTCTCTGACCAGTTGTTGATTGCGGGATCTGAGCACCGCATGGTCGGCTCAGATCGGCGGGCAGTGCGGGCACAGTCAGTGCTCCTGGTCGGGAAGCTCCATCTTGTCGCTCGCGTACCGCTTGTGCAGTTGGCGGGGCGATCTGGTACGTGCGCGGATTCGCAGGTTGATCATCTCCACGGCAACCGAGAAGGCCATCGCGAAATAAATGTATCCTTTCGGAACGTGGACATCGAAGCCTTCCACCATCAATGTCACTCCAACGAGTATAAGGAAGGACAAGGCGAGAATTTTGATCGTTGGATGGGCATCGACGAAGTCGCCGATCGAGCGGGCTGCGAACAGCATGACGAGCACGGCTCCGATAATGGCCGTCGCCATCACGGAGACTTCATCCACGAGACCGACGGCCGTGATGACGGAATCCAAGGAGAACACGATATCCAACAAGGTAATCTGAAATAACATCATCCCGAAACTGACCGGAGCCGATGTGGCTGCTTGTTCATCTTCTCCCTCTAAGCTTTCGTGAATTTCGTGGGTGGCTTTGGCGAGAAGAAACAGTCCGCCGATGATGAGAATCAGATCGCGCCCCGAGATCGCTTGATTCAGCACCGTGAAGAGGGGAGCCGTCAGCTCCATGACAAGGGAAATTGAGAACAACAAGCCCAGTCGTGCGATCATCGCAAGGCCCAGCCCCAGGCGGCGCGCTAAATTTCGCTGGGACTGCGGTAGCCGGCCCACGAGGACGGAGATAAAGATGATATTGTCGATCCCGAGCACGATTTCGAGGGCCGTCAGCGTGCCCAGTGCAATCCACATCTCCGAGTGAGTCATCCAGTCAAACATGGGAATATCCAAGTCTGTAAAAGTCTGTCGATATCAGGATCGAATCCAGAGTCCCCACACTATCTCTACGTCCTCAGGGCTGTCCATCCGGTCAGTCGCGTGTAAGCGCCTGTTCCACTCATGATCACTGACTCATCGTTCGGAAATCAACAGCCGATAACACAGAACCCACTGTGTCACGGTCACAGAGGAGTCCTCAACATTGAGGATAGTGGGATCAGCGGGAGCGTAGTTGCACCCACTCCACTGAAGGGTGGCGTACGAGAGGAGAACGGCGATGACAAGAACGAGGCGCAATCACAAGCCACATGGTTCGCTGGTCAATACCACTTATCTCGTTTAGCTTAGTCTGCCGAGACGCGATTGGAGAATGCTGATGGCGGCGATGGCTGCTGTTTCTGATCGTAAGATTTGCTGACCTAGGGTAATGGGTTCGACTCTGGCTTGATCGGCTTTTCCCATTTCTTCCTTACTCCAACCTCCCTCCGGTCCGATCAAGAGCAGGACGGAGCCCGTTGCATCTTGCGGTAGGGTGACCGTTTGCAAACTCGTTCCTTCTCGTCGCTCGGCAAGCATGAGCATGCGTGTGTCGATCGCTTGGCTGGCCAGAAGTGCTGAGAGGGAGTGAGGGGCGGCGATGGTGGGGATGCGCCACTGTTCGGATTGCTGGGCGGCTTCTAAGGCGATCCGTCGCCAACGAGCAAGCTGATGATCGACACGGTCGGCTTTCAGTTGTACTACGCTGTGCTGGCTTTCAACCGGCACGACCTCGCTCACGCCGAGCTCAGTCGCTTTTTGAACCACCCAGTCCATCTTCTCACCCTTGAGCAGTGATTGGCCGAGGATCAGACGAGGCGCCTGGCGCGGTGGTTCATGAATCGACTCGAGAATGCGCCCGGTGACCGCGTGTTTGGACACATCGGTGATTTCGACGCGGAACTTAGCACCCTGTCCATGATTGAGCCACAGCGTCTCGCCGACTGTGATGCGCAAGCTATCCCGGAGATGCCCGAGCACGTCGCCGGTGACCACGATCCTCTGCTGATCGATGCACTCAGCGGAAACAAAAAACATAGGCATGAAGGAACTCTCGAGGAGTAACTCGGATGGGTAGGGAAGACTACTCAAAGAAGGTTTTCATCTTATCGAAGAAGCCGTCGCCGTTGGCTTCCATAGTCATGCCACTTTCTTTTGCGTACTCCATCAGGAGTTCTTTCTGTCGGGCCGTCAATTTGGTGGGAATTTGAACTTTGATCGTATAGACCTGATCGCCTGTCGATCCGCCCTTCAGGCTGGGAATCCCCAATCCTTTGATCCGAAGGACCTTGTCATGTTGTGTACCTGCAGGCACCTTAATGACGGTCGCCCCCGTGAGGGTCGGGACTTCCACTTTCCCGCCAAGCACGGCCGTGACGAGATTGACGGGCACATCACAGGCGATATCGAGCCCCTTGCGATGAAAGACTTGATGCGGTCTGACGGTCACGGCCACATAGAGGTCGCCTGGGTGGCCGCCATTGGGGCCATGCTCCGAGCAGGGTTCCGTGACAAAGTGACCGGTGCCTTCACATTGCCCACAGGGTCGGCTGACGCTGAAGAATCCCTGCTGAAAGCGAATTTGCCCCGCCCCTTTGCAGCTGGCACAAGGTTTGATCGCCGACGCCGACTTCGCCCCGGTCCCTTTACAGTCGAGGCAGATCTCCCAACGCGGGATTTTGAGTTTGGCCTCTTTTCCGTAGACAGCTTCCTCAAACGTAATTTCGAGATTGTATTGGAGATCGTTGCCGCGTTCAGCTCGAGGTGCTCCGCCTGCTCGGGCTTGACCGAAAAAATCCTCAAATATATCGTTAAACACATCTCCGAATCCGCCACGATTGAAATCGAACCCGTCAAAGCCTGCCCCGCCTTGTTGCGCCCCGGCATGACCGAACATGTCGTAGCGTTTCCGCTTTTCTTCATCGCTCAGTGTTTCATACGCTTCGTTGATCTCTTTGAATTTTTCTTCGGCAGTTTTTTTCTGTTGGTCGCCGGTATGGAGGTCTGGGTGGTGTTGGCGTGCGAGCTTGCGATAGGCTTTTTTGAGATCGTCGTCGGAGACGTTTCGATCGACGCCGAGAGTTTCGTAGTAGTCGCGTTTTGACACGGCTGCCATTGCGTATGGAAGTGAAAAACCGTCCGAGTTCCCGATCACGCCGAGAACTCGGACACTCTGAAGCGCTATTCTATGCTATTTCTTGTCTTTGTCTACTTCTTCAAATTCTGCGTCTACGACTTTCTCGTCGGTCTTCGTCTCACCGGCGCCGTCGGAGGACGAAGCGCCCGGTTGCGGACCAGGAGAGGCGGCGGCTTTCTTGTACATCTCTTCGGCTAACTTGTGCGACGCCGTCATGAGCGCTTGGGTCGCGGATTCGATCGGCTCGGGATCAGTGCCCTCAAGCGCCTTTTTCACGGCTGCGACGGCATCCTGGATTTTGGTCTTTTCCTCGGCGGAGACTTTGTCGCCGTACTCCGTGATATTTTTTTCCGTTTGATAAACGAGATTATCCGCCTGGTTTTTGGCTTCCGCCAGTTTGCGGCGCTTCTTATCGTCTTCCGTATGCGACTGCGCGTCCCGAACGAACTTCTCGACTTCTTCCTTGCTCAGACCGCTGGACGCCGTGATCTTGATCGATTGTTCTTTCTGGGTGGCCAGGTCTTTCGCCGATACATGCACGATGCCGTTGGCATCGATATCGAACGTCACTTCAACCTGCGGCATGCCGCGCGGCGCCGGCGGAATACCGACCAAGTCGAACTGCCCGAGCAATTTATTGTCATTGGCCATTTCCCGTTCACCTTGGAAGACGCGAATGGTGACGGCCGTTTGGTTGTCGGCTGCCGTCGAGAATACTTGGCTCTTTTTAGTCGGAACGGTCGTGTTGCGTTCAATGAGCTTGGTGAACACACCGCCCAGCGTCTCAATACCCAACGACAACGGAGTGACATCGAGGAGCAGCACGTCTTTGACTTCGCCCTTGAGGACTCCGCCTTGAATGCCGGCTCCGATGGCGACGACTTCATCGGGGTTGACGCCGCGATGCGGTTCCTTCCCGAAAAACTCCTTCACTACCTGAATCACCTTGGGCATGCGGGTCATACCGCCGACCAAGACGATTTCCTGAATATCCTTGGCCGTGACGCCGGCATCGGACAAGGCCTTGCGGCAAGGTTCAATGGTGCGCTGAATGAGATCATCGACCAACTGTTCCAGCTTGGCCCGTGTGAGCTTCGTGACCATATGCTTGGGGCCGCTGGCATCGGCGGTGATGAACGGCAGATTGATCTCCGTTTCTTGAGACGAAGAGAGTTCGATCTTGGCCCGTTCCGCCGACTCCTTCAGGCGTTGGAGCGCCATCCGATCTTTCCGCAAATCGATGCCCTGGTCTTTCTTGAACTCGTCGACCAGCCAGTCCATTACGCGGAGATCAAAGTCATCACCGCCGAGGTAGGTATCGCCGTTGGTGGATTTCACCTCGAAGACGCCTTCGCCGATTTCAAGAACGGAGACGTCGAAGGTCCCGCCGCCCAAGTCGTACACGGCGATCCGCTCGTCCTTCTTTTTGTCCAGGCCGTAGGCGAGGGAGGCTGCGGTCGGCTCATTGATGATACGCAGAACGTTCAGACCGGCGATCTGGCCGGCATCCTTGGTTGCCTGGCGCTGGCTGTCGTCAAAATATGCAGGAACGGTCACCACGGCCTCAGTGACCTTTTCGCCGAGATAGTCTTCAGCTGTCTGCCGCATTTTCTGCAGAATCATGGCGGAGACTTCCGGCGGGCTATACCGTTTACCACGCAATTCCACGTGTGCGTCACCGTTATCGGCCTCAACGACCTTGTAGGGAAGCCGCTTCAAGGCTTCTTGAACCTCGCGGCTCTTGAACTTACGGCCCATCAGACGTTTCACAGAGAAAATAGTGTTCTCAGGGTTGGTGATCGCCTGCCGTTTTGCAATTTGTCCGACTAACCGTTCGGTTTTATCGGTGATGGCGACGACGGAAGGAGTCGTCCGGCTCCCTTCGGCGTTGGCGATCACGACAGGGTCTCCGCCGCTCATAATCGCCACACAAGAGTTGGTGGTCCCGAGATCGATACCGATGACTTTACCCATTGATGGACTCCTTCCTTCTCGACAACGACGACTGAATCAGGTCAATGCGTCGTTGAGTCATGTTCGCTTGAATTGGCCGGACCTGACGACACACTGACCATGGCCGCCCGTAGAATTCGATCGTGCAACCGATACCCTTTTTGAAACTCGTCCAATACTTTGTTGGCCGGCACGTCGTCGGATGGTCCGTACGAGACGGCTTGATGGGCGCTTGGGTCGAACTCTTGGCCGGTTGTTTCAATTGGCTGCACACCGAACTTCGTCAGGATCCCGGAGAGTTGCTTGAGCGTCAGTTCCACACCCTGCACGAGCGCCGAATCGCCTGAGGTTGTTCGAGCCGATTTGATCGCCCGCTCCATGTTATCGACCACCGGAAGCAGTTCCTTAAGAATCTGTTCATTCCCGAATCGAATCTGCTCACGCTGGTCGCGCTGTATCAGACGTTTGTAGTTTTCAAACTCCGCTGCCAGCCGGAGATATCTATCATTGAGCGCTTTACATTCTTCCGTCTTACTGGCCAATTCATCCTGAACCGAAGAGCCTGTCTCATCCACGACTGGAGACGGTCCCTCTAAGTTCTCGATTGTATTGGCGTTTGGTTTTTTCTGTTCTTGATCGTGATTCATCCTGGTACCTGTACAAACGTGGAGATATCCATAGGATGGAGAGAAGTCAACGGGTACGGGGAAAATAAAATGACGTGGGCGTGAAGAGAACTAGACCCACTGCGTCAGACTCCCGCCGCGGGCACGGCGATAGAGCAATTCAAGCCCATGAAGGGTCAAAAACGGTTCCAGATGTTGAATCGTTCGTGCTTCCGGTGCGATGACTGAGGCTAATCCACCCGTAGCAATCACATACGACGTGCGCCCCATTTCCCCTTCCATCCGCTGAACAAGCGTATCTACGAGACCGGCATAGCCGAAGATGAGCCCCGACTGAATACTACTGGCGGTATCGGTTCCAATGACGGTCTTAGGCCGGGCCAGCTCAACTTTGCTCAACTTCGCAGCACGAACAAACAGGGCTTCTGCGGAAATGGTCAGACCTGGTGCGATCACGCCTCCGAGATACGCTCCATCTCGGTTGACGGCACAAAACGTCGTCGCGGTACCGAAATCGACGATGATGAGATCGCGGTGAAACTTCTCATAAGCTGCCGCGGCATTCACAATGCGGTCGCTACCGATCTCTTTCGGGTTCGAGTAGTTCAATGTGAGGCCGGTATCCATGTCGGATGAGACGGTGATCGGGGTGCAGCCAAAGGATGTTGCAACCATCGACTCAAACGTCTCCGTGAGGGCGGGCACGACACTGGAGATGATCGCACCGGTGATATGTTGTGGGAGGCGCCCGTCTCGGGCCATAAGACTGAGGCACAGAACGCCATACTCATCAGCCGTGGTCTTGGGATCGGTCGCCAACCGCCAATGGGTCACCAGCGTCGATCCGTCGAAGATCCCCGCGACCACGTTGGTGTTCCCGATGTCGACTGCTAAGAGCATCGAACTCATTTTACCCGGTCTACTGCAACTTCGCTACTCTCTCCGTAGTGATTTTAATAAACACAGGCTGATCAAAAAGGCTGACCAGCAAGGCCGCAGCAAGCGAAGAGGCGAAGCGTACTCTTAGCCGTACGGTAAGCCTCTAAGCGCCGCGAGAACGCCGCTGGCAGACTTTTTCAACAGCCTGTTAGATGAATGACATCGGCTGCACGGACATCGATAAGGGGCATCGGCTGTGAACGAGGGTGCGGCGGCACGGTTCTGACTTGCAGCGCGCCGTCAGTAGAAAGCGCCTCTGCGATGCCGACGATCGGGTGATCGTTCGTGAACAAGACGCGAACGTGGCGCCCCAGCGTCGCACAGCGAGTCATATAGGCCTGCCGTAGCCGGATCGGTCCAGACGATCGAAGCTCGTCCAGGCACTGTTCAAGCTCCAGAAGCAGTTGCGCCATGAGTCGATTGCGGTCGATCGGTTGGTGTGCAGCTTCAATCAATGAGGCTGCAATTGGCTGCAATGCTTCGGGGAAAGCCCCCGGATGGACATTCACGTTGAGTCCGATTCCAATGATCACGACCGGGTCACTGGTGGTGGCGAAGCTGCTCTCGCAGAGAATTCCGCCGACTTTGTGTTCATGGAGTAACAGGTCATTCGGCCACTTCAGTGAAAGGGAGACAGCCGCCACCTGTTGAGTGGCCTCGGTGACGGCAAGTGCGCTGACGAGCGGCACCCAGGATAACCATTGTGAAAGGGAAAGATAGGGTCCCGCCCCACGGATGATGATGGAACAATAGATATTCAACCCCGGCGGAGAGAACCAGGCGCGACCATGTCGGCCGTAGCCGCCTGATTGGCTTTCCGCAATCACAACGGTGCCGTGCGGTGAACCAGTCCTCGCCAGAGAAGCCGCTTCCATGTTAGTCGAGACGAGATCCTGATGGAGATACAAGGCGTGACCAAGTGATGTGGTCGCAAGAGTGCTGCGAATAGCATCGAGGCTGAGAGGGATGGATGACGACATCACCTACGATCGCCGG
This sequence comes from Nitrospira sp., assembly GCA_015903995.1. Lineage (GTDB taxonomy): Bacteria > Nitrospirota > Nitrospiria > Nitrospirales > Nitrospiraceae > Nitrospira_D. Next base: position 83,110 of record JABMDK010000019.1, on the reverse strand, counting down.
CGTCGTGAAGGCTGAGTCAGCGTCATGACCAGGCTGATCGTTGCCGCCGGGGCAGAATGGGTGAGTGCTCCGATGGAGATGCGATCGGCGCCGGCTGCAGCCATGGCTCGGACGTTTTTCAGCGTGATGCCGCCCGACACTTCCACGAGGGCCTGCTTCTTGATCAAGGTCACGGCACGTCGGACCAGGTCCGGAGCCATATTGTCCAGCAGAATAATATCAGGCTTTCCGGTGAGCGCCTGCCGGACATCAGCGAGGGATTCGACTTCGACAATAATCGGGAGATCGCTTGAGCGACGGGCATGTGCCAATCGGCAGGCCCGCTCAACCGGTCGGCGAGTGCGTTGAAGAAGGGCCAGATGGTTGTCCTTGATCAGAATGCCGTCACTCAATGATCGGCGGTGATTGATCCCTCCGCCGAGCGACACGGCCCACTTCTGAAGTGCACGCCAGCCGGGAAGTGTTTTTCTGGTATCCAAGATACTGGCATGGTAGCCGCGCACGGCCTGACAGAATCGTTGTGTTAGGGTAGCGATTCCGGACAGATGTTGAAGAAAGTTCAAGGCAACCCGCTCGGCTAGTAAGATAGACCGTCCATCACCCTCGATTTGAAGAAGCGGCTCCCCATCCTTCACTCGCTCGCCGTCTCGTTTGGAAACCGACAGCCGCAGGGAAGGATCGACCATGAGAAAGGTCTGGACCGCTGCGGCCATGCCTGCCACAACCAACGATTGTTGCGCGATGATCTCGGCCAGAGCAGGCACCGGAGATGAAAAGAGTGCTGAGGTCGTGGCATCACCCTGCGCCAGATCTTCTTCAAGCCCTTGGCAAACCATGCGACGGATTTCTACAGCAGGGAGTGTGGCCATCGGTCAGGCTCCGAGCATCGTGCGGAGCTGCTGTTCGCTGTCGGCCAGCAAGGCACGATCGCGGGACAGCGTCCGGACCCGCTCGTGATGCTCGGTGATCACGTCCGTTGGAGCTTTCGATACGAACTCAGCGTTCTTCAGTTTCCCGTCGACCCGTTGCAATTCCTTGTCGGTCTCCATGATCTGTTTGGACAAGCGCTCAATCGCTTTCTTCAGGTCGACATCGTCGGCGACGGCGATGCCCACCGAGAGGCCTTCCGTGACGAGTCGCAGCAGTTTTTGCGCGGGCCAGTCTTTCGTCGGATTCACGTCGGCGGTGCCGCGGCTCAGGTGGGCGAGGTGCCGTTGTAACTGGTGGAGCTGGGCCTGCCTATTCAGGTCGTCGTGCCCGACCTGAAACGGAATCTGCTGCCCCGGCGGATAATTCAAGAGCACTCGGCCGGTTCGGACAAGCCCCACCGTCTGTTCCAGCAACGCAAAGCGCTGTTCTGCATCGGGCGAGGCCCATGCCTGGTCCGAGGCCGGATAGGTCTGTACGACGATACTATCTCCCTGATGAGGAATGGTCTGCCAAATTTCTTCTGTGATGAACGGCATGAAGGGGTGCAGCAACCGCATCGTCGTTTCCAGCGTCTCCACGAGTGTGTGCCTCGTGCTTGGTCCATCCGGGTGTTCGGGTGTTTGCAGGACCGGTTTAATCAATTCCAGATACCAATCACAGTACTCATGCCAGATGAATTGATAGAGAACTGTCGCCGCACGATCGAATCGGTAGGATTCCAACTCCGCCGTGGCGGTACGAATTGTGTGGGCGAGACGGCTCAAGATCCACCTGTCGGGGAATGTCCGCTGCATCGGCGGAAGGGCAGTACGTGGCCCGTCGAGATACATCAAGGCGAATCGCGCGGCATTCCAAATCTTATTGGCGAAATTGCGGTATCCCTCGATCCGTTCTTCCGCCAGTTTGATATCGCGTCCCGGCGAGGCCATCGAGGCCAGGGTGAACCGCAGGGCGTCGGTGCCGAATTGATCCATGACGTGCAGCGGATCGATCACGTTGCCCTTGGATTTGCTCATCTTCTGGCCTTCTGCATCGCGAACCAAGGCGTGAATGTATACATCGCGGAAGGGGACATCGCCCATGAACTTGAGCCCCATCATGATCATGCGGGCCACCCAGAAGAACAGAATGTCGAGGCCTGTGACTAAGGTGGCGGTCGGGTAATAGGTCTTGAGTTCAGGCGTCTGTTCCGGCCAACCCAGTGTGGTGAACGGCCAGAGGGCAGAGGAGAACCAGGTATCGAGCACATCAGGATCGCGGAGCAAGTGCTGGCTGTGACAGGCCGGGCACGCACTGGGAGCCGATTTTGAGATAATCGGTACGGCGCCTTGTAGGATTGTGACCCGACCGTCCGTCGTGATGATCTGACGGCTGTTACAGTCCAGACAATACCAGGCGGGAATTTGGTGCCCCCACCAAATTTGCCGTGAGATGCACCAATCTTTGATATCCCGCATCCAGCCGAGATAATTGTTCACCCAGCCTTCGGGGATGATTCTGATACGTCCCTCTTCAACCGCTGTGATCGCCGGATCGGCAAGGGGTTGAATCTTGACGAACCACTGGGGAGACAGATATGGCTCGACAACCGTCTTGCAGCGATAGCATTTCCCGACCGCCATCTTGTGGTCTTCGGTTTTTTCCAGGATCCCTTGCTCACGAAGCAACGTGTCGACCTTGGGGCGCGCTTTGGAGACGGGGAGGCCACGGAGCATCTCGACGACCGATGACTCGACTGCCGCCTGTTGCATCCCGGCAGCATCAAGTAATGCGGCATGATCGAGCACGGCAAGCCGAGGAAGCCCATGCCGCTCTCCCGCTTCATAGTCGTTGAAATCATGAGCGGGCGTGATCTTGACGGCACCGGTGCCGAACTCCAGATCGACCAGAATCGAATCCCCTACGATAGGGATCTCGCGCGTCGTCAACGGCAGGCGGACCTTCTTGCCGATCAGATGGCGATACCGAGGATCGTCCGGATGGACGGCGACGGCCGTGTCTCCCAGCATCGTTTCAGGCCGAGTTGTGGCCACGATCAAACCGGTGTTCGGATCGTCCGCCAACGGATAGCGGAGGTGATAGAGTTTTCCCTTTACTTCCTCATGTTCGACTTCGATATCGGAGAGAGCCGTCAGGCAGCGTGGACACCAATTGATGAGCCGTTCGCCGCGGTAGATCAATCCGTCTTCATACAGACGCACGAAAACTTCGATGACGGCCTTGGACAGGCCTTCGTCCATTGTAAATCGTAAACGGTCCCAATCGCAGGATTCTCCCAGCTGCTTTTGTTGATTGACGATCGTGTTGCCCGACGTCGCTTTCCACCGCCAAACCCGTTCGACGAATCGCTCGCGTCCCAGCGACTCCCGTGACAAGCCTTCGGCCATCAGTTGTTTTTCCACCACATTCTGCGTGGCAATGCCGGCATGATCAGTTCCCGGAAGCCAGAGAGTATTCCGCCCCTGCATGCGCCGCCACCGAACCAGAATGTCTTGGAGTGAATGGTTCAGCGCATGGCCGACATGGAGCGAGCCGGTCACATTCGGAGGAGGAATAACGATGCAGTAGGGTTGGCCTGGATGCTGCTTCGCGTCGGCACGGAAATACCCTCGGTCGATCCACTCACGGGACCAGCGGTCTTCAACGGCTTTGGGGTCGTATGTTTTGTCGAGTTGACGTGTGGTCATTGGTACAAGTTCCTTGAACAACAGGGTGCGCATCTTAGCATGTCTCTGCGGTGCAGAAAATGGAGGTGGCTCTCAGCTTGTGACCTTGCGAGGCATGTGCTATACAATCGCCCAGAAACGGTCGCATCACACATATTCCAGTAGGAGGATCATGGCACGAGGTCGTGAGAAGGATCGGAAGACACAAAAGAAACATCGGAAGAATATCAAGCGAGTGAAGGCCTTGGCCAAGGCTCGGCGAGGGAAGAAGGGCAAGAAAAGTTAGCTTGTCGAGGAGTGTGACGCTTCTTCAGTCTCGATCAGACGTTTGAGTTCGGTCTTGATGTGCTGCTCGGCGACATCAGGCACGATTCGCTGAACAGCCTGTTCGACGGTTTGTCCGACTGCGGCTTTCACGAGATCGTCTGCCAGGAGCGGGGCCTGCTTCAGCACCGCACGGTACAGCTCTTCTTTGACCAAGTGATCGACCGTTCCCACCTGTTCCCGCACGACGGCGGGTAAGTGTTGCTGGATTCCGGAGTGGACCTGATCCTTGACGAGTCGATCGACGTTCTCTCCGAGAGAAGCTTTGGCCACATCGGACACGATTTGCCGAATGAGAGGCTCGCTGGCTTCGAGCTCTTTTCTGATGAGAGCCGGCAATGCCTGAGCGACCAGCGGGTGGATGATCGTGCTGAGATATTCCTGCGAGAGGATGTTCCCCAGCTGTGCCGTCACCTCTTTCTGAACAAGTGGGCGGATATGGGTTCTCAGTTTCTCCTCGATCACGCGAGGGAGCAGTTCGGCAAGGCTCAGCTCGCTTCGTTTCGTCATCGATTGCAAGAGTTGGTCGAAGAGCCCCCTCATGGCATCTTCGGGAGCCGCAGGAGCGGCTGATGGTGTCGGTGACGCACTGCATGGGCTGCCAGGTTGGTTCATAGGCTCCTCCTGGCTGTCGCCACCTGACAGATGGTCGATCGCCTCATCATCGGAATCGGTTGAAGTCGACGTTGGCGGCCAGACACGCCGTTTCAGGCCCTTGCCGTCCGAGGTGCCGGCCGGCTTCTGTTGAAGAGACTTCAGCACGCCGAGCAAATCCTCAGATTGAAACGGTTTCTTCAAGAAAGCCTTGACACCTAACGTGCGGAGGAGATTTTCGTCCGGGCGATCAGCCGGATTCACCAACGAAATAAGATAGGTTTCCGTCAGATTGTCCAGTTTGTTGATCTCTTTGCAAAACCCTGAAAAGGTCATGTTGTCGAGATGGTAGTCCGCGATGATCAGCGAGGGTGAGCTTTGCCGCGCGGCCTCAAGAGCGGCCGGTCCATCCTGAAACCCAACGACCTCGAACCCTTCCGGAGTTGAGATCTGTTCCACCATCCGTCTCACCGCCGGGCTGCTGTCCACCACAAAAATCGGCGAAGCCATGAACAACGCTCCCCACTTTTTAGTTTCTTCGAAGCTAGCAAGGGGGGTATGCTTTGTCAAGAAAACCATCGATAGACGATTGGATTCACGACGTATTTCAATACACGGACAGATTATCCACTGAGATCACGGTAACCCCATCATCATGAGTTCATCGATACGAGTCGTGTTTTTCGATGCAGCCGATACCCTCTTTCATGTGCACAGGTCGGTCGCGGAGATCTACCTTCACCATGCAGTCGAATTCGGCTTTCCCCAGAAACCGGACTCGTTAGTCGCGATCAAACAGGCATTCGGTCGAGCCTTCCGCGAAGCGCCACCGCCGGTCTTTTCCATAACGGACCCGACACGAATCAAGCACAGTGAACGGCTCTGGTGGTTCGATATCGTCCATAATGTTTTTTATCGTGTAGGCATGTTCGAGCGATTCGACGAGTTCTTCGATCACGTCTTTCGCGTGTTTGAGGACCATCGATCCTGGCGCTTGTTTCCTGAAACGGTTTCCACCTTGACCCGACTTAAAGCGCAAGATCTGGAGCTCGGCATCATCTCGAATTTTGATTCCCGCCTCTTTACCGTGCTGCGTGGACTTGGGATCGCCGATGTCTTCGACACAGTGACGATTTCGAGTTTGGCCCAAGCCGCTAAACCGGCTCCCCAGATCTTTCACCTCGCGTTGGAGAAGCATGCCGTTGATCCGGATGAGGCGCTGCATATCGGCGATAGTCTCCGAGACGATGTGGAAGGTGCGAAAAAATCAGGGCTTCACGCTGTCCTGTTAGATCGTGACGGGAGACAGGCGGGAGCGGGAGCACAGACCATCAAGACGCTGGAGCAAGTGTTTCCACTTCTAGAGCGGTTCGAGGAGTAACGGCACGAGATCTTTTGCACGGCCTTGCAGGGATATGTCGACCAGTGCCGACTGTGGGGTAGTGTCGAGGTTGATTTCGGCGATGAATGCGCCGGCTTCTTTCGCGACGGATGCGAACCCTGCGGCCGGATAGACGAGCCCGGATGTGCCGATGATGAGGCATACCTCACTGGATTGAAGAGCCGCGTAGCTTGACTGGAGGTCCTTCGCTTCGAGCGACTCCCCGAACCACACGATGTGAGGCCTCAGAAGGCCTCGGCACCGCCGGCAAGTAGGGAGAATCGCAATCGGCAAGTCCCGGTTCTCCTCGGTCACTCCGCACTGTGTACAGCGTACCGTCCAGATGTTCCCGTGTATCTCCGAAATGTTTCGTGAGCCGGCGTCTCGATGCAGTCCGTCCACATTCTGCGTAATCAGCCAAAAGTTCGGACAACGGCGCTCCAGTTCGACGATGGCTTTATGGGCATCGTTCGGCTGTTTCGTGGCGATCAATTCGCGCCGCCAGTTGTACCACTCCCACACGAGACGGGGATCCTGCTCGAAGGCTTCGGGTGTTGCCAGATCTTCTGCCCGAAAGTTCCTCCACAAGCCGTCTGCGCCGCGAAAGGTCGGTACACCGCTGTCGGCGGAGATCCCGGCGCCGGTGAGAACGGTGATGGCCTCAGCAGCAACCAGCTTTTCTTTCAAGAGTCCGAGGTCGGATCTATGAACCATAGGCATTGATGAGCAGATACACAGCTGTGTCTCCGTGGAGGTGCATGCTATAGTACCGCCGTGTTGCATGCAACGGAACGAGGATACTGTATGAAACAGATCTTATTCGTGGGTGCCGGATCGGTCGGCGGGTTTTTCGGGGCACACCTGGCAAAGGATAATCCCCATGTCTCTTTTCTTCTCAGGCCAAAGACACTCGAAGCCGTCAAGCAGAATGGGCTGACGATCCGTAGTGCCGGTGGAACGTTTACAGTGAGGCCTCACACTGCCTCGGATGCGAGGGAGCTTCCCCGGCCTGATCTCGTCGTACTCGGAGTGAAAGCCTATGATCTCGATGAGGTGATGGACCAGATCGAACCCGTCCTCACGGATACGACCGTCATCCTCACGCTGCAGAACGGCATCGATACTGAAGACAGGATTATCGCTCGAATCAATCGTGATGGTGTTGTGGGTGGAGTCGCTTACATCTACTCTAAAATTGCCGAGCCCGGCGTGATCGACCATTACAAGAAGGGAGCGGTCGCCATCGGTGAACTGATGGGCTATGAGAGCGAACGGTTGCTCGCCATCCGTGACCTGTTTGCCGCAGCGGGCATTCCATGCCACCTCTCCAAAGACATTCGCCGTGCCAAATGGGAGAAGATGTGCTGGAACTGCGTCTTCAATCCGATCACCGTCCTCATCAATGATCGCGTCGCGAAAGCCTTGGACCACTCGGAGATGACCGGGGTCATCCGGCAGATTGTCGGAGAGTGCGCGGCCGTCTCGGCTGCGCTCAAGGTGCCGTTGCCGCTTGATATGTCTGAACGGGTGGTCAAGGCCTCTCAAGAGATCCGCGACATTCATACGTCCATGTACGATGACTGGAAGGCTGGACGACGGACGGAGATCGATTATTTAAACGGGTTCATTGTGGAGCAGGGTCGCGCGTTAGGTATTCCCACTCCCGTCAACGAAGCCCTGACGGCGATGATCAAGACAATCACGGAGAAGGAGTACGCCGGCCCAGGGCGGGTCCGGATCGAAGGTGCCGTCGTACAACCGATCTCATTTGACCGGGCGGCCATCGCGGCATTGCCTGTCGAACATCAGCTCGATGTTGCCACGGTGATGCCCGGCATGCAGGGACGAGGGATTCGGTTGAAGGGACTGCTCGATGTTCCGGCGTTGACGATTGAGGCGGATCATGTTGTCTTTCATGCCGGAGATGGAAAGTATTCCGCCTGCCTGACGCTTCAGCAAGCCAGGGACCATGGAGTTCTTGTGTACGAGCTTGACGGAGCACCGTTGCGTGATTCGAAAGGTGGCCCGTTCCGTCTGGTGACGCCTGGGCTCGGCGATCTGTGCGCCAATGTCAAAGGGGTTGCGCGGATCGAAATCACAAAGGGACCGGGGAGAGATACGAGGCAAACCACATGTCCGCCAGCGTCCTAGCCTGAACGAGCGTCATGGTCCGCGTCATTGCGCTTGGCGCCAGCAATCTGACACGTGGTTTCCAAACGATTGTCTCGACGGCTCGATTCGTATGGGGATCAGACGTCGAAGTACTGGCTGCGCTCGGTCATGGACGATCCTATGGCGCCCCAAGTCGGTTTCTCTTTCGCACATTGCCCGGTATCCTCAAGTCGGGTCTGTGGGCTGAGTTGGAGCGACGCCCTCACGTTGTAACCAGGGCACTTGTAACGGATGTCGGCAATGACATTTTGTATGGCTTCTCGGTTGCGCGCACGCTTGGCTGGGTTGAGAACGTGCTCGTTCGGCTGAAGACTGTCACGAATGACATTGTTCTCACTGATTTGCCGCTTGCCAGCATCTATCGGTTATCACATCACAAGTTCCTGGCGTTCCGCTCGATTCTGGTGCCATCGTGCCGACTCTCACTGGCGCAGGTCATCGAGAGGGCGGAGCTGCTCAACGATGGTCTCGCCAAGTTGTCCGCCACATACGGGGCCACGTTCTTTCGACTCGACCCTCTGTGGTATGGTTTTGATCCGATCCACATCCGTCCTTCTCAATGGCGAACGGCCTGGCAGCAGATTCTCGGAGCTCAGCCGGCAACAACGCTGGGTACTGGATCGACGGTGGAGAGTGTGCGGTTGTATGTGATGCGTCCTGAACGTCGCTGGCTGTTCGGGGTGGAGCAATTTACCCCTCAGTCTGGTACTGTTCTGCGATCCGGTGGGCAGGTCTGGTTGTATTGATGGATTCCATAAAACGAGGGTGCTGGTGATTGCAATGGTGAAGCACAGCCATTTATAGGATGGAGGATGAATTGGCCGAAACGACGTTTCACTATTCCCTGTTGGTCAAGCGAGCGATTACGGGGGTTCTTCTTGGCGCGATCGCGGGGGCGATCCAAATCTGGTTTTTCAACCGTGACCTCATGTATCTCTGGGCATCGGCTGCCGCCGGGATTGTGTATATGAGCGCCTGGGTGTTGTTCACCGACTGGCTGAAGTTGGCGGGCGGGAAAGTGCTTCTTGGGGCGGTAGCTGGTCTCCTTGCCGCAATACTCTGGTGGTCCATCGCCGTTCATACGGAGGATGCGTTCATCCAGGCGGCCGTGGCTGGGCTCTGCTTCGGTGCCGCCTTTGCCTGGTCGGATCGGCGCATGACATAGGTATTTCGAGTGCGGAAATGGTGCTTCAGTCGATCCAGTTCGCAGAAAGCCGTACGAACTGCTCTTGCCCATGAGTCCGAGCTTGGGTATAGTACGTGCCTTACGTCGCCCTGACAAAAAGATATGTCACGCCATGCTTGATGGAAAAGCCACAGCCGTGCTCATCTGCTTTGTCTGTCTCTGCGTGGTGTTTCAACTGCTGGGAGCTCCGGTCACGTTATTGGGTCTCCTCATCTCGGATACACCGGTAGAGTTACTCTCTGAAGACTTTTCAATTCCTCCCATCATTCCGAAACCAGGCCAGCCGAGCCATTCCAGTTTTCAGGTGAGTTTCCAACCCGCACGGCCTCTTCCGATTTTGTTAAGCGCAGTCTTTCACCCTCCTCAAGGGTAATCTTCGTTCTGATCCTATCGAGTTACAGCACGTGCTCCGCTGAGACGTTCCGTTCACGCATATTTACACATGATGTGTGGGCGTGAAGGTTATTGAGACCTCGTAACGCCTGAATACTCATCAGATGAATGTAAGGAATTGTAAAGAACATGAACATGACGGGCATTTTGACTAGTGGGTGTCTATGTATCGTGGTATGCGGAGTCTGCAGCACATCTGAAGCGTCTGTCGCGTACAGATCTATCGCGTATGAGCGCGTCATGAGTCGGGCCGAAAGAAGACCTGTCGAGGAAGCGCTACTCACTTTTAAAATTGAAGAGGTTCGCGAACACGCTTCGTCGGCTGGTTGTGTCGCAGAACAGTCTATGAAGAAAGCGCAAAGACTCTTAGATCCACAATTGCCGACAGCCGACATACGGAGCAATTTTGATCCGGCCGATTTGGGGAAATGTAGAGCAATCGAATTTGCCTCACCCTAGGACCGATGATGCAGATGTACATCTGTGCACGAGACGTCTTTAGTTTTGAGACAGTGTCGTGGATTGAGTATGGCATACCAACACAAACGTTTAAGGGGCAAGAAAACCGTGTTGCTTCGAATGAAGTACTTCGAACTGGAAATTGCCAACTTTGTATTCTTTCGAGCGCCACTGCTCGGCTCAGTGTACATCGGTCCTGACTCCGGGTGTGGCTGCATCGTGAGGACGAGACAGGATGAGATTGATGCGACACGCCGAGACTACATCGAGAGGACCAGGCAAACGTTGCGAAGTCGGCTCTAGCAGGCTGCGGAAAAACTCATTGTGACTCCTGTAGCCGTCACAGACATCGAAGTTTGGGACGATGCTGAATAGGCCCGCAGGATGCGCAAAAAGGTCGTCCAGCAAGGCCGCAGCGAGCGAAGAGGCGAATGGTTGCGCTCAGCTGCATCGATTCACGCACACCCGTTGAATTGATCTTTGACCTGGGTATGGGAGATATCTTCAGTATCCGGATTGCCGGGAACATCACAAGTCGAAAGGTGCTGGCCAGTGCCGAATACGGTTGTGCCGTGGCTGGGGCAAAACTCATGTTGGTGATAGGGCACACCCGATGTGGTGCGGTTTCCGCCGCAGTCAAGTTCCTGGGCTCACGCCTGACGGCTGCTGAAGCAACGGGATGTCAGCACCTCGATGCTATCGTGAACGAGATCCAGCGGTCGGCTGACGGGATGACCTCTCAGCTCTCCAGTGAACCATCTTCGACTGAAGCGCTCGCGATCGTGGATGCCGTGGCCAGAGAAAATGTCTTGCGAGTCGTCAAAGAGATACGGCAGCAAAGCCGGACGCTCGATGGCCTCGTCCAAGATCGGCGCATCGCGATTGTCGGCGCCATGTACGACGTCGTCACTGGAGGAATCGAGTTTTTGGTGGAAAATGGGTTAGGGGAAACGGAATGACAGAACATTGCTTGATCGCGACGTGCCCCTCATCGAATCACCTGAATCTGCCGCCAGCGTTCCGATTGATAGCGCCAGAGTAAGAGCCCCATTCGCACAGTCCAGTCCGCGATCATCGCTGCCCAGATGAACGAGACGGACTGGCGTAGCCAGAGAGCCACGACCAGTGCCAAGGGCACGCGGACGCCCCACATGCCGATCATCGTGGCGCCCATAATAAAGCGCGTGTCGCCGGCGCCCCGCAGCGACCCGGCCAGAACCATGGTGAGGGCGAGCGGCACTTGCAGTAAGGCGACAATCTTTAAAAACGTCGTTCCAAGCTCGATCACCGCTTCGTCGGTGGTAAATGTACGAAGCAACGTGTAGGGGAAGAAGAAAAAAAGGACACCCATTCCGGCCATGATCACAATGGCCAGCCGATTGGCTTCCCAGTTTTCGAGTTTCGCTCTGGTATACTTGCCGGCTCCGATGCTTTGCCCCACCATGGTGGCGGCAGCAATGGCCAATCCATAGCCTGGCAGGAAAGAGAAGGATTCAATCGATAACCCGACTTGATGCGCCGCATAGGCTACGGTGCCATAGAGAAGGACGAGTTTGGTGTAGATGAAAATGCCGGCCTGTTGAACGATACGTTCACCAGACACCGAGGCTCCGACGTCCCAGATCGATCGGATGAGGTCGAGGCGCAGCGTGGGCGACTCCTTCAAGATGGGGCGACAACGCAGCAAGAGATAGAGCATCCCTGTCGTTTCGGCGAGGCCGACGGCAATTGCCGCGCCTTTGAGCCCCAATGCGGGAGCTCCCCACTGTCCATAGATGAGGGGGTAGGCCAGGAATACGTGGAGGAGGTTGACACCGATCAGACCGTACATGGGAGTCTTTGTATCCCCTGTGGCTTGGAGGATGGACGACAAGACTTGGATGAGTACCGTACAGGGAATCACGAGGAAGATGAGTGTTGAATAGGGGAGGGCGAGCTCAATGACAGCGGATTCTGCACCGAGTTGCTGCATAGCGAGCAGATTGCCGGCTATCCCAAGGCCGGCCAACAGGAGCGAGACGCCGATCGACAGCCATAAGAAGTGACGGGCCGCTTCTCCCGCGTCTTGTCGGCGCCTCGCCCCCCATAACTGTGCGACGATCACATTCGTCCCGACTGAAATTCCGGAGACCAGGGTCGTGGCCACGAAGGCCAGCAGTTGACCCAGGCCGACCGCAGCGATTGACGTGGCACCCAGCCCGCCGACCAAGAAGACGGCGACAATGCCTTC
>JABMDK010000019.1:58306-70675 GCA_015903995.1 Nitrospira sp. | reverse complement strand
GGCCGCAGCGAGCGAAGAGGCGAATCGTACTCTGGGCCGTACGTTGAGCCTCTGAGCGAGGCGAGAACGCCGCTGGCGGACTTTTTCCGCATCCTGCTAATAAGTGTGATAGCTGCATCACTTGAGTTCCACAGTAACGTCACGGAGGAAGTCGTGTACCAAGTAGTGCGTACAAGGTTCACGCTGGCCGCGCTCGTATTAACCGCCCGCTTCATGATGGAGACTGGCTCGGCCTTTGGAGAACCGAATAAAGTTGAGAAGGCTGCCGCAGCAAAGGTATCGATCGACGAGGCTATCGCAACGGCGCGGGAGAACGTGCCTGGTACGGTCATTGACGTCGAGCTGGAGCAGAAGCACGACCGACTTATCTGGGGGATAGAAGTCGTCACCCCGGAGAAACAGGTGAAGAAAATCCACATTGATGCCCAGATGAGGAGCGTCATTGATGTCGAAGAAGAAAAGATGAAGTCGAAACGGATTCATAGGCGGAATTGAAGTTCTCCGCAGCAAGCTGTGGGGCATCAAAGAACTAAAATATTTGGAGCTGCCGGAGATCTCCCTGCAGCTTCTCTTGCCGTTGCACATACCGCTCGACCGTCTTTCAGTTCGCTCGCTCTTCTACCGTCGCCACGTAGTACCCGTCGGTCCAAAACTCTCTGCCCCACAGCACTCGCTTAACGGCAGGTTTTCGGCGAAAGATTTCCAGGCTCTTGAATATCCGCACAATCCGTTCCATCGCCATTTTCGGATGCGCGCTGCAGAGTAGATGAATATGATTCGTGTCCGTTCCAATCGCTTCTAGCTCCATGGGAAACCGTTCCGCAATCTCTACTGTCGTGTCCTGGATCATTGCGGTGACCTCCTCATCCAGTAGCGCCTTGCCATATTTCACTGGAAATACAATATGACAGTGGATTTTTCACGCACAGTGCGCTCCCTTTCTAACTGCCTGATCTCGCTGGCCTGGCATGCTCCAGAGGGTGCCAAACAAGCTACAGGAAATCACAAGTTAAAGTTTTGGTTGCGGAAGGATGGGACGAGACAATATTGCAGAGAATCGAGCAATTATCTTTTTGTTACTCATCGAATCACCTGGATCTGCCGCCATCGTTCGGATTGATATCGCCAGAGTAACAACCCCATCCGCACGGTCCAATCCGCGACCATCGCTGCCCAGATGAATGAGACGGACTGGCGTAGCCAGAGGGCTGCAATCAGTGCCAAGGGCACGCGGACACCCCACATGCCGATCATCGTGGCACCCATGATGAAACGGGTGTCGCCTGCCCCCCGTAACGAGCCGGCTAACACCATGGTGAGGGCCAGGGGAATTTGCAATACGGCGACGATTTTCAAAAACATGGTTCCGAGTTCGATCACTGCGTCATCGGTCGTGAATGCGCGAAGCAACGTGTAGGGGAAGAAGAAAAAGAGGAGCCCCATACCGGTCATGATCACAATGGCCAGCCGGTTGGCTTCCAAGTTTTCGAGTTTCGCCCTGGTATACTTGCCTGCGCCGATACTCTGGCCTACCATTGTCGCGGCGGCGATCGCGAGTCCGTAGCCGGGCAGGAAGGAAAACGATTCAATCGATAACCCGACTTGATGTGCGGCATAAGCCACGGTGCCATAGAGGAGGACGAGTTTGGTGTAGAGGAAAATGCCGGCCTGTTGAACGATGCGTTCTCCGGACACCGACGCTCCCACCTCCCAGATCGATCGAATCAAGTCCAAGCGCAATATGGACGATTCCTTCAAGATGGGGCGACAACGGAACAAGAGGTAGAGCATCCCGGTCGCTTCGGCCAGGCCGACGGCGATCGCCGCACCTTTGAGCCCGAGAGCGGGAATTCCCCAGCGTCCGTAGATTAGAGGATACGCGAGCAGCACGTGGAGAAGATTGACACCTATCAGTCCGTACATGGGGGTCTTCGTGTCGCCTGTCCCTTGGAGAATGGACGACAGGACTTGGATGAGGACGGTACAGGGAATGACGAAGAAGATAAGCGTTGAATAGGGGAGAGCAAGCTCAATGACGGCGGACTCTGCACCGAGTTGCTGCATGACGAGCAGATTACCGGCGATTCCAAGGCCGGCCAACAAGAGCGAGACGCCGACCGACAACCATAAGAAGTGACGGGCCGCTTCTCCCGCGTCTTGTCGGCGCCGCGCTCCCCATAACTGAGCGACGATCACGTTCGTCCCGACCGAAATTCCGGAGACCAGGGTCGTGGCCACGAAGGCCAGCAGTTGTCCCAGACCGACTGCGGCGATTGATGTGGCACCCAGCCCGCCGACCAAGAAGACGGCGACAATGCCTTCAGCCCGTTGGAGCAGCGTGGTGAGCGTGATAGGGAGTGCCAGGGTCATGACGGACCGTCTGATCTGGGTGACACCGTTGCCCATGGGGCGCTATCCTAACAGAGTTCCTTCTCACGCCATGTGAGAAATCGTTGATCGTATTGTGGACGGTAGGACGATGGCCGACGCTCATAACGGATCCCCCACGACATTCGCACCACCTCGCTTATCAAAATCGAAATACCTGTCAGGCTTGCAATGTCACAAACGGCTCTATCTGGAGATTCATCAGCCCAACTTGGCCACCCCGCCGGATGCATCGACACAGGCGATCTTGGACATGGGAACTGAGATCGGCACTCTCGCACAGCAGCGGTTTCGAGGCGGTGTACTGGTGAAGTCAGGATTTCGTCAGCGAGAAGCGGCGCTCGCAGAGACCTCTGCCCTGCTTCAAGATCCTACGGTCCCCGCGATTTTCGAAGGGGCATTCGAACATGATGGAGTCCTGGTGCGCGTCGATATTATGGAACGCGTGCGGAATGGGGAGGGGGAGTCGTCGTCCTGGCGATTGATTGAAGTGAAATCATCAACCAGGGTGAAAGAGGTCCATATGGATGATCTCTCCATACAAAGCCACGTCGTACGAGGAGCCGGGTTGCAGCTTGATGCGACCTGTCTGATGCATATCGACACAGAGTATCTCTACCATGGTGGGGAGGTTGATCTGCAGGCGCTCTTCTCGATTGAAGATGTATCGGAAGCCGTGACAGAACGTCGAGGGCTGGTGCCTGAACGGTTGGCCGTGATGAAAGCCATGCTGTTGGAGTCTCAGGCCCCGATGATCAAGCCTGATCAGCATTGTCACACGCCCTACGAATGTCCCTTCTGGGCTTATTGCACGAAGAATAAACCGCCGCGCTGGATCTATCATCTTCCGGGCAAGAAGGAAATTGTGAGTCAGCTTGTCCGCCAGGGCATCGTGACGATCGACGACATCCCAAATGACACCAGGCTGTCGGATGCACAACGAAAGGTCAAAGACAATGTCGAGTGGGTTTCCTCGGAATTGGGTCGGATTCTTCGTTCCTTGAGTTATCCCATACACCATCTCGATGCCGAAACCGTCATGTTGGCACGGCCTCGGTTTCCCTTTACCAGGCCCTATCAGTCCCTCCCCGTACAGTGGTCCAACCATATTGAGCTCGAATCCGGTGAGGTGATGCACCAAGAGTTTCTTCACGATGAGGCGTCGGACCCTCGCAGACGTTGGGTCGAGGCACTCATCGAATCACTCGGCGAGACCGGAAGTATTGTGGTCTATTCCGCCTATGAAGAATCGCTCATTCGTCAGTTGGCAGAGACCTTTCCGGAATTCAAATCGGCGTTCAAAGCGATTGTGAAGCGGTTATGGGATCTGCTCCCCGTCCTTAAGAGTCACTATTATCATCCCGCCTTCAACGGATCATATTCGATCAAGTCGGTGTTGCCGGCGGTGGTGCCATCGCTCGGATATGACGATCTTGCGATACAAGCCGGTGCTCAGGCGGCGGCTGAATACTATCGGATGGTCTTTCTCGAAAGCGATTGGGTAGAACGGGATTCCATACGGGAGGCGCTGCTGAGATATTGTGAAAGAGACACGTTGGCGATGGTGGAATTGCGGAGGGTGTTGCGAGAGAAAGCTGAGAATCTTGCCTGAGCACAAGAAATGAGTGCTGGATCAAGATGAGGGGAAACCACCGGATGGGTTGATCCCATCGTCACGAGCAATAGTAGCGGCTCCTGATCGAACCAGCTCTGTATGGCGGAGAGGGTGGGTGTTCTAAGTCGCGTTCGCCGAGGCGCTCACGCTCCTACTGAGGGGGGCCAGCCCCCTCATACGCTCCCCAGACGGAAGACCAACACTAAAGGTGCTTATCCGCCGGCGACAATGAAGAGAGGCTACGCCTGATGAGCCGGCCCGACAGCAGTTTTCGAGACTGCCCGATTCGGCCGCTCTCGCACCTCTCCGTTATGGTAGATCGTCGGCTGGTTCGAAGATCGAGCAGGTGAGGGAAACTTGCTCGACTGGAGTGCCGAGCTTACCGTGGTCGATGCAGTTTTGCAATGGCTTCGATGAGGAGTGTGCATTCTTCTATTCTTATGGTGGACACCGATGGAAGGAGGCACGACACCGGGGAAAACGGCTTCCAATCAGGTAGGAAAGGTAAATTCTGATGCTTCAGCTCTCTCCAACCCTTGTTTGACGAGTTGCGCAATGTCCAAACTCCGCTCGACCTTTCGAAGGTCGTCGATCCTGGTTTTCGTACTGGGATGGGGCGGAGTGAACAGCTTACAGCAGTCTTGGTCTGGTTCGATGGATGTGTCATAGGTTCGGATCTGCTTGGCCTCGTCGATGATCTCTCGTTTATCCATTCCGATGAGCGGTCGGAGAATCGGAAGCTCGGCCGCTTCCTCAACAACAGTCAGATTCTCAGGCGTTTGCGACGCGACCTGCCCGAGACTATCCCCTGTCACCACCCCCCAACATTGTTCCTTCCGCGCCAGTTCTTCCGCGATGCGAAGCATCATCCGTCGGTAGAGGACGACGCGAAACGGCGCCGGTGTGCTCAGCACGATCTCGCGCTGGATTTCTCCGAACGGAATGACGTAGAGGCGCGACACATATTGATAGGCCGTGAGGGTTTGGACCAGCTCCCGTACCTTGTCCTCGGAGGCGCGACTGACCAGCGGGCGGCCGGAGAAATGAACAAAGGAGGCCTGGCAACCACGTTTGATCATGCGGTAGGCGGCGACCGGTGAATCGATGCCTCCCGAGATCAAGCAGGCGACCTTTCCGCTGACCCCGACCGGCATCCCGCCAGGTCCCTCGATTTTGTTCGTTGCGCAATACGCTTCCTTTGAGAGCAGCTCGATATAAATGGTGACGTCCGGACTCTTCAGATTGACGGTCTTGCCGGTTTGTTCGCAGACGGTTGCCCCGACGGCTTTTTCGATATCCATCGAGGTCAGCGTCAATCGCTTATCGGCTCGTTTCGCCGTGACTCGAAAGGTCCTGCATGATGTTGCATTGATTTCCTCGACGGCAGCCGCGGCGAGTGCCGCCAGGTCGGGATTCGCGATCTGCAGGGGAATCACGCGACTCAGCGAGAAGTTTGCGATGCCGCATACCCGAGTGAGCCGATCTCGGACGACCTCCGGGCTCGCTTCGGGAGGAAGATCGATCCGGATCCGGCTGCGCAGGTTTTGGACCTGTCGAACGCCTACGTCCTTGAGGGCTGTTCGGATGTTCTGAATGAGGCGCTGCTCGAAGTAGTCACGATTGCGACCCTTGAGGGCGAGCTCATGATAGTGGGCGATGGCGCATCTCATATCGTTCGTTGCTCGTCGCTCGTGAAGCGTGAAGTGCCTGAAAGAACTGGTTGATGATTCATGTCGTCTGCGAACGACGCTTCACCCGGTGAGCGATTCCAAGAATCGTTCGGCGTCGATCGCAGCCATGCAGCCGGATCCGGCCGCGGTGACGGCTTGACGATATTTCGAATCTTGGACGTCCCCGGCGGCAAAGACGCCGGGGATACTGGTGGCTGTTCCAGCGTGAGTCTTGATGTAGCCTTTTTCGTCCATATCAATCTGACCGGCAAATAACGAAGTATTGGGCCTGTGGCCGATGGCGACGAACACACCGGCGCAGGGCACGTCCGAGGTTTTCCCGGTCACGACATTCTTCAGTCGCACGCCGGTGACGACCTCATAACCCAGAATATCCTCGACCACGGAATTCCAGATGAAACTAATTTTCTCGTTCTTCATGGCCCGATCCTGCATGATCTTGGACGCGCGCAACTTGTCCCGGCGATGGACGAGAGACACCTTCGTGGCAAACTTGGTCAGAAAGTTCGCTTCCTCCATGGCGCTGTCTCCGCCGCCAACCACGATGATCTCCTTCCCACGAAAGAAAAAACCGTCGCAGGTTGCGCAGGTTGAGACGCCATGACCGGTCAGTCGCTTTTCGTTCGGCAGACCAATCGACACGGCAGAAGCTCCGGTGGCGATAATGACAGTTTTCGTCTCGATGCGACGCTCGCCGTCGATCGTAAGAGTCAATGGCTGAGCATGAAAGTTTACAGCCGTAACCTCACCGGTGAGAAACTCCGTCCCGAATCGTTCCGCCTGCGCCCGCATGTCCTTCATGAGCTCCGGACCCATGATACCTTTGGCAAACCCGGGGTAGTTTTCGACCTCTGTCGTGGTCGTAAGTTGTCCGCCGGATTGCCATCCCTCAATGAGCAGTGGTGAGAGATTGGCCCGCGCGGTATAGATGGCGGCAGTGAGTCCCGCAGGACCGGACCCGATGATGACAAGATCATGCATGGTGGAGGACTCTATCACAGCACGAGAATCAGAAGGTAGGAGGTTGTGCCCGCTTATCCAGCCAGTCTTCTCACGAAAGAAAATGGCCCTTACAGCGACCGGAAGCCTTCATAAATCTTGGCCACATCCTGTTTGAGGCGTCGTGTGTCTTTCGTTCCGTCGAGGAGAAAGTCTGCAAGCCGGCATTTTCTCTTCATCGGCATCTGGCTTCTGATCCGTCGAAGGGCTTCGGATCGTGAAAGACCATTGCGTTTGCCGAGGCGGGCGATTTGGGTTTCTCGATCGGCGGTCACGACGATGATGGTATCGACACGTGCGTCGATACCAGCTTCAAATAGGAGGGGAACGTCGTACAGCACGACGGCATCCGGATCGGTTTTGGCCGCCAGCCTCGTCAGTCGTTGCTGTTCACGCGCCACACGAGGGTGAATGATGCGCTCCAGACGTCGTCGTTTCCCGGAATGACTGAATACGATCGAGCCAAGCACTCGGCGATTGATCGTGCGATCAGGATTAAGGACTCCCGTACCGAAGGCGTGGATAATGTCTCGCCAGGCCGGTTTGCCTGGCCTGACGACCTCACGCGCCAACTGATCAGCATCGATCACAACGGCACCGCATCGCCCAAACATTTTCGCGACCGTGCTTTTCCCCGTCGCCACGCCACCAGTCAGACCAATAAGCATCATCGCTGAGGAGCTTATCATGTGCCCTATCGAACCACAAAGGGCGATTGACAGGGCCGGCATGTCGCTTGTATGAAATTCTTCATGCGGCTTATTTTTCTCACGGCAATACTTATTGGGTGGACCAGCGGCGGGTTTGCGGGAGCCCTGGCGGAGAGCCCTGCATCAGCACCACGAATCATCACTGTCGCAATGGACGGCTCGGGAGATTTTGCTTCGATCCAAGAGGCGGTCGATAGTGCCGGGAAGGGTGATACGGTGTTGATCAAAGCCGGGGCCTACGCACAGGATTTGACGATTCATAGCAAAGAGAAGATCAAGATTGTCGGCGCAGGAGCCGACACAACGATCCTACTGGGACGAGGGACAATGGTCGGCGTGTTGCATGTGGGAAAATGGCCATATGGGGCGGCGGACATTGACATCAGCGGACTCACGATCAATGAGCACGGGGGACATGCTCTCGGAATCTTTAATGGAACCCGCATTACACTCCATCATCTTCATGTGAACGGGATGGTGTTCGGCCAACAGGTGCACGATGTTCGTATCGAAGACTGCGTCATCGGGGGGAGTGAGACGACCGGCGTCCATGTCACGGATTCTCAGGTCCAGTTGATTGGTAACGTGATCCATGACAATGACTATGGCGTGAACGTTACGGGAAAATCGGACATTCGGCTTGAACGTAATATCATCACCAAAAATTTGTTTGAGGCCGTCGTGATCGGTGATCAGTCAAAAGGAGTCCTGATCAGCAATACCCTGGTCAAGAATGGTGGTGGAGCGGCATTCCTAGGCTCGTCGACGATCGAAGCTTCTGGAAACATTGTGAGCCTCAATAAAGTCGGTTTTCTCATTGCTGCTTCAAGTCAGACCAAGATCTCGTACAATGCGTTATTCAATCGTGAAGGGAACTATCTGAGAGCCGGATCCCCGAATGTTCCGGCACCGGAACTCCAGGCTGAGTCGGATATGACTGCCGATCCGCACTTTGTCGATGCCGAGCATGACGATTTTCGACTGAGGCCCGACACAATCCTCATCAATCGCGGGAGGTTTCGATACCTGGGCGCGCTTCCTCCACTTCCGGCTCCCGTGCAAGATCGTTAACAACCCTCGTGGAAACAATAAGATAGAGGCTGCCCATGGTGTAGGGGATGTGCATGCTATGCTTTCTGTCTAGCGCGTGCACCTCCAAACCCTTCCAACAACTCAAGTAATACCGCAAGCGCGCCGAGAAGGATTCAACCAGGAGGTCTCCCTTGGCTAGCTTTCGCAGCAATCTTGAAAAGTTGTCGGGTGAAGACATCCCCTCGCTTATGGATATGGAATCAGGCAAGCTGGTCGGAGCCGTGCTCCCCATGTCTGAACAGGCTCAAATCCAGATGCGCAACAGCATCGAGGTGATTGAGTATCTCTTGAATCAGGAGCGAGTGATCTGGAGTTAATCGCCCATTCTGCCAGACCTATCCCGTTCTTCCACTGACATTCCCACACACAGTCACACCTCCACTGCCTGGACCATATGTTTGTGTAAGGTGCTTTTCCTCTTTCGACATACTCGGTGTTTCTTTCTTTAGAGGAACTCTCAGGCAACCGAAGAGGAGTATGGAGATGAGGGTGGGTATCGATCTGCATCGCTTGATTTAGGGCTAGGGGAGGCGCATCGTACGACCATTCTCTCTTGATGATTCATACAGAGAACGAGGTGTTGTGGCGAAAAAGACTCGGATATCTTCCCGCACTGAGATGTCCCGACTTGCCGAACGGCAGCGTCTCGAAGAAGATGCCGCTCGGAAGCAGCATTGGAAACGTTGGGGCCCCTACCTGAGCGAACGTGCCTGGGGTACCGTGCGTGAGGACTACAGCCCCCACGGCACGGCTTGGGAAGCCTTTTCTCATGATCAGGCCCGCTCGCGAGCCTACCGGTGGAACGAAGATGGGCTTGCGGGGATTTCAGACCGTCATCAATACATCTGTTTCGCCGTCGCTCTTTGGAATGGGCGCGATCCCATTCTGAAGGAGCGTGTATTCGGCTTGACGGGTAACGAAGGGAATCATGGGGAAGATGTAAAGGAGTATTATTTCTATTTAGATTCAACGCCCACACACTCATACATGAAGTATCTCTATAAGTATCCGCAGGGTGAGTTTCCGTATGCCCAACTTGTAGAGGAAAATCGTCGGCGCCAACGTGGAGATCCGGAATGCGAACTGATCGACACTGGGGTCTTCGATGAGAATCGCTACTTTGATGTCGTCGTGGAGTATGCCAAGACGACGCCGGAAGATCTGTTCATTCGTATTCACGTGACGAATCACGGACCAGATCCTGCTGAATTGACGTTGTTACCCACGCTCTGGTTCCGGAATACGTGGGCCTGGGGGATCGATGCTCGTCGACCGAGAATGCGTGCGGGGAAGCCGGCCAACGGCATGAGCGTCATTGAGTTTGATCATGAGTATTACGGTCAACGTCGCTTGTGGTGCGAAGGGACGCCTCCCGTACTCTTCACTGAGAATGAAACGAATACTCGACGATTGTACGGCGATCAAGAAGGCTCCACCTATGTGAAAGACAGTTTTCATGACTACGTGATTCACGGTCAAACGGATGCCGTGAACCCTGCACAGATCGGCTCCAAGGCTGCTGCCCATTACCTACTGACCCTGCCACCCGGAGCATCGGAGATTATTCGTCTTCGCCTAACGAATGAGGACAACGCCGGAGGGTTCCTCTCGTCGACGTGTGATGACCTCTTTACGCAGCGGATCCATGAAGCCGACGAGTTCTATGACGACCTGGCTCCACCCGATCTTTCAGAGGATGCGAGGCGGGTACAGCGGCAAGCATTTGCCGGATTACTGTGGAGCAAACAATTCTACCATTATGACCTGAAACGCTGGCTCGTCGGTGATCCGGGAATGCCGGACCCTCCCCAAGAACGGCTCCATGGACGGAACTCCGACTGGACACATCTTTACAACGCAGACGTCATCTCGATGCCGGACAAATGGGAGTATCCGTGGTATGCGGCTTGGGATTTGGCCTTCCATTGCATTCCGCTGGCCCTCGTCGATTCAACCTTCGCCAAAGAACAACTCATTCACAACTCATTCTGATGCTCAGAGAATGGTACATGCATCCGAACGGCCAGATTCCGGCCTATGAATGGGCGTTCGGCGATGTGAACCCTCCGGTCCATGCTTGGGCTGCCTGGCGTGTGTATAAGATTGAGAAAAAAAGGAACGGCGTCGGAGATCGCGTCTTCCTCGAACGAGTGTTCCATAAGCTGCTCTTGAACTTCACCTGGTGGGTCAATCGAAAAGATGCCGAGGGCAAGAACATCTTTCAAGGCGGGTTTTTGGGACTCGACAACATCGGCGTCTTTGATCGAAGCGCTCCGCTGCCGACCGGCGGTCATATCGAGCAGTCGGATGCGACCAGTTGGATGGGAATGTATTGCCTTAACATGCTCTCCATTGCCCTGGAACTGGCGCGCGACAATCGAGCGTACGAAGACGTGGCCAGTAAGTTCTTCGAGCACTTCGTCTACATCTGCCGAGCCATGAACAACATTGGCGGCGAAAAAATCGAGCTCTGGAACAGGGAAGACGGGTTTTTTTACGATGTGCTGCACCTTCCGGACGGACATACCTGTCCGCTGAAGGTTCGATCACTCGTTGGGCTGATCCCGCTCTTTGCCGTCGAGACATTGGACTCAGAGTTGATCGACAGGCTTCCTCGGTTTAAGCACCGCATGCAGTGGTTTATTGAAAATAAGCCTGATTTCAGTGCCCATGTCGAGACCCATTCGCAGGATGGAGAGGTGCGGAGGTTTTTGTCCTTGGTCAATCCCACGCGACTCAAGTCGGTGTTGCAGTACATGCTGGACGAAGAAGAGTTTCTCTCCCCGTACGGCATCCGGGCGCTCTCACGCTATCACAAGGACCATCCCTATGTGCTGTCCATCATGGGCCGGGACTATCGAGTGGACTATGAACCGGCTGAATCGAGCACGGGACTTTTCGGCGGCAACTCGAACTGGCGGGGTCCCATCTGGTTTCCGGTCAACTATCTGCTGATCGAATCACTCCAGAAGTTTCATTACTTTCTTGGTGCTGAGTACAAAGTCGAGTGCCCGGTCCGATCCGGTCGATTTGTCTCTTTGAATGACGTGGCCTCCGAGATTTCTCGACGATTGACGCACATTTTTCTTCGTGACAAGACCGGCCGACGTCCAGTGTACGGGGGGACCAAGAAGTTTCAGGACGATCCCTTCTGGCGCGACGCGATTCCCTTCTATGAATATTTCCATGGCGACAACGGCGCCGGTGTCGGGGCCAGCCATCAGACCGGATGGACCGGCCTTGTCGCGAAGTTAATCCAGCAGAGCGGGGAGTAGGGCGCGTCATTCGTGAAACGTATCTCGTGAGCGACGAGATACGAACGACGAGGGACTGCTGATGCGGATTGGCAAGGACGAATGCCAAGATCTCGATCGTGCGCTGAGTCTGGAATGGTTGGAGACAAACGGCCGAGGCGGCTTTGCCTCGGGAACCGTTGCCGGTGCCAATACCCGCCGCTACCATGCGCTGTTGTTGACGGCGCGCCGACCACCAACCGATCGGTACGTGCTGGTCAATCATATCGAAGAATGG
Organism: Nitrospira sp.; assembly: GCA_015903995.1. Classification (GTDB taxonomy): domain Bacteria; phylum Nitrospirota; class Nitrospiria; order Nitrospirales; family Nitrospiraceae; genus Nitrospira_D. Next base: position 58,649 of record JABMDK010000019.1, on the reverse strand, counting down.
GTTTACCTCGGCAGCGAGGAGTGTTCTCTCTCCACGAACCTGTATCCAGGAACAATCCACCCTAACGGATACACGCACTGCATCTCATTTTCATCGACTCCCTGGCCGATTTGGACATTTGCGTGTCGCGGCACACTCATCCAGCGTGAACTCTTCTGCGTTCAAGGACGCGACCTTGTCATTGTTCGATGGAAGTTGCTGGGGACAACGCCTGCACCCGTCATGCTGAACGTACGACCGATGTTGACCGGCCGTGAGTACCATGGCCTGCATCATGAGAACGAAACCCTTTCGACCGAGGCCATCATTGGCCCACAGTGCGTAACCTGGTCTCCCTATGATG
>JABMDK010000019.1:24787-58206 GCA_015903995.1 Nitrospira sp. | reverse complement strand
TGGCCCGCGATCAAACAGATTCTCGATGGCTACAGGCAAGGCACCCGATACAATATCCATATGGATGAAGATGGGCTTATCACCGGGGGAACACCCGGCGTTCAATTGACATGGATGGATGCAAAAGCCGGGGACTGGGTCGTCACACCTCGGTACGGAAAGCCGGTCGAAATTCAGGCACTCTGGATAAGGGCGCTGGACATCGGCGCGCATCTGGCTACCGAATGTGGCGAATCGGAATACGCCCTGGGCTGTCGAAAAGATCGGATGCACGCGGTGGAGTCTTTCCGTCAGAGATTTTGGTATGAAGACGGACAATACTTGTACGATACGATCGACGGGCCTGAGGGAGACGACCCATCACTCCGGCCCAATCAAGTCTATGCCATCTCCCTCTGCGATGATTTGCTGACGAAGGAGCAGGCCAAGCAGGTGCTCCGCACGATCAAAGGCCATCTCCTCACGCCGGTGGGGCTGAGAACATTGTCACCACAGGACAGTCGGTATCACCCACGGTACGAAGGTGGGCCGCTGGAACGAGATTGCGCCTATCACCAAGGGACGGTCTGGCCGTTCCTCTTGGGGCCTTTTGTAACGGCTTGGATCAAAACGTTTGGGAATGCTCTCGAAACCAGGGCTGAGGCGCGATCCTTCTTCAACGGAATAGAGGCCCATGTCCATGAAACCTGTCTCGGTCACGTGTCGGAAATTTTCGACGGGGAGTTTCCACACCACCCTCGAGGCTGTCCGGCACAAGCCTGGTCGATCGCTGAGCCACTACGTGCCCTGGTCGAAGAGTTGGGGGCGTCGCTGACGAAAGCCAAAACTCGATCAACGGGATTGAAACGGCCAGTCTCCCAGGAACGCCTTTAACTGCCCCACCAGTAGCTGCTGGATCTCTTGACAGCGTCTTCGGGCCTCCGTAGTCTCAGTATGCTATAGAGGAATAGAGGAAAGGGTAGGTGAGACTATGATGCCTCCGTTCGTGCAGAAACCAACCGGTCGGCTCGCCATTGCCGCCACCGCTGTGTTGTTGCTCTCGGTGCTCCCCATGCCACAGTCGACATCTGCAAACGAGCTTCCCAAAGAATCTGTCTTACCGCTTGGGACTGCAAATAGGGCGATTCAGGCGGCATTGGAGGCCTGCAAGAAAGACGGCTACCGAGTGAGCGTGTCGGTGGTTGATCGAGCCGGCATCCTGCGTGCGATGGGTCGTGCTGACGGTGCCGGACCACATACGGTCGACAGCAGCCGGAAGAAAGCCTACACGGCGGCCAGTGTGCGCCGCCCGACCAGTGAGCTGGCCGATCTCATCATGAAAGTTCCCACGCTGCAGGCTCTTCGGGACATGAATGGGGATATTCTTATCCTCGGTGGAGGACTACCCATCGAAATCGGTGGAGACGTGATCGGAGGGATCGGAGTCGGTGGAGCGCCAGGGGCCCATCTGGATGATGCCTGTGCTCAGGAGGGGCTCGACGCCATCGGCGCAGCGCCAAAGGTTTTTGCACCCAAGTGAGTAGGCATTCATGGTCCGCCGTTTTGGGCGGTCTGGTGCTCCTTTGCATCGGGTGCAACAGTAACACTCCTGAGCCGGCTTCAGCTGAGATTGTGTCAGCAGGACTTCAGCTTACCATCGTGAGAATGGCAACGGATCCATTCCTTCAGCGATTTAATCTTACCCTCCACGTCAAGGCGCTTGGAGGGTGTTCTTCCTCAACAGAATTGTTTCCCGATACCGGCTATGCCGGTCGACGCAACATTTATCAGGCGCCTCAAGATAGAGTCTATGTGGTCGGACAATACGATGCGCGAGTCATCGATGCGCAAAACTGCCATACCAGCCTCTCGGAATTTCGAAATCTCGATCGAAACGTCATATTTGTCGGAAGCTTCGATCAGGATGACGTGAAACACTGGCGGTATTTTCCCGCTGCTCAGCGGCCGGAACTGCCATTCCAAAAACGATAACCTTGAGATGTACCGGAACGGATCGCGGAAGGGGACATATCGGTGACTTACTCATCACGCTGATTTCTCTCACCCTCTATCTTCGATGGAAGATTCATCACACAATGCAACAAGCCATCATCGGATATCACCAAGATGAATATGGGGACTGGGTGGCTGATCTGGCCTGTGGCCATGGGCAACACGTTCGGCATCAGCCCCCGTTCTTCAATCGCCCATGGGTGCTCACCGTCGCGGGGCGTAAGCAGCACGTCGGCACCCATCTGAACTGTAAAAAGTGCGAGGAGCCGGCTGCTGATCTTCCTCCGACTTCAGGATAAACCCTGCACGGTCTGGTCTTCTCCGTCGCGAACGCTCGCTGTCCACAACTCCAAACAGAGTCCGCTCTGCTTCGGTCCGATGACAGAGCCGTTCGGACCCCTTGACAGGGCTTGAGAGTTTGTTCGACAACGGTTGCCATGCGATCGAGCTGAGTCAGGTACACGATGTTGGCCCAACGATACCAGATCGTCATTCTCCTTGGATTGGCGGCGCTCTGTAGCTGCTATTTGCTGTTGCCGCTGAGTGCATCCTATCTGTTGGCGAATCGGCTTCGTGACTATGGCTACAGCAACGTCATCCTCCAGCTCAGCTATCCAGGCTGGACGCGTATGCGCATTCCCGTGGTCTCGTTTCAACAAGATTTGGGCGAAGAACGACTGATGGTTTCGCTGACGGATGCAGAGATACGATATGACGTGGGCCAATTGTTTCAAGGTCGCGTAAGACAGATCCTGCTCCGAGATGCAGCAATCCATGTACTGAACGTGCAGGTTGCGGAACCCACTGCACAAGAGGGAAGGGATACGGATGAGCCTGATGATGAGCACTCACCATGGCGATTGCTGACCGCAGGGGATCTTCTCCGCAGTCTCCCCATTCTCCCGTTCGATGAGCTGCAACTGGATCATCTCACCATTTTTCGTGAACAGGCAACGGGGCCTCTCCGGCGAGTGACGATTGACGGGAACCTGACGTATAGCGGTGGAGCGGTCAGTGGACACCTCGCGTTTCGAGGGCGCGATACCGCGTCGTATGGCTTGGTTGTCGTAGGTTCTTCCGCCGGTACATGGTCGATGACCTTGGCGGCACAACGACCACAAGCAGCCCCGATCGTTTCCTGGCAGTCGCAATCGCATCCGAACGGCTCACAGATTCGGATCAATGGGCGCCTCCACATCAATGTGCATGAGCTCGCTCCATTCATCGCACTCCTTATCCCCATCGGTACGGAACTGGAGAGGGTCACGGGCGAGGTGGCCATAGATTGGGCCGGCATGGCTGCCACAGAAGCCGCACTCAGCTCCTTGTGGGAAGACGAACGCACACATTTGGACGGCAACATACGAGTCATGATTACCTTGCCGGCTCTGAAAGGTGTGGCGAAGGATATTGCCGTTGCCTACGACGGTACGTTTGGAGGCAACGCAACTCAAGCCGAGTGGACCATGAACCCCGGCGTGTTGCTGACTGCGACGATCAACACTCAACCTCGTATTATTCCTGAGGCTGTCCGCTTGATACTTCCTCATGGAGATCAACCGGTACGCATTGAGAATAAGAAGGCCGTGCTGGGGGCTCTCTATTGGAAAGAACGGCCGATCCGCACGGTCGCGCAAGGACCATTGCATGTGACCTATGGTCGGACACCAGGCCCCTTAGTGGCGCAGTTCGAAACTACCCGCGCCGAGGGTCTTGGAAATGAGTTGGTGTTGGCCGAAGGGACCTATCATCTGGAGGGTATCCTCTCAAAAGCCGTCACCGAGCTGTTGTCCGCCAAGGAAGCGATGGGAGGAGTCCACGGGACGGTACGGCTGGCTCGGACACACGTGCGCGGCGAACTGTTGCCTCCATCTTCAGTGACGGCGAAACAGATCGGACAGGGTTCCACGCTTATTTCCAGCGTCACGCTGAATCTGTCAGAGCCGCTGACGATTGAATGCGATTTGACCACGATCCACTGCAGCGGGGGAGCGATGGTCGTAACGATTCGAGCTCCGACCATGAAACTAAACGGTCGAAACATTCGCATCACGCAAGGTATCTTGAGGGTCGAGGAAGCGGAAACCACTAGGGCTATGTGGACCGCACAAGGAATGTTGTCGGTTACAGGGGTGAGTCCGGAGTCGGGTTCGTGGTGGCCTTCAACGAGTGATTGGGCAGTCAAGTTCTCGGCTGATCAGGCCGGCATCAAGGCAGACCTGCGAATCGATCTCCCGATGCATGAAGGGCTCGTGAAGGCCAGAATCGAACAGCCGCTGCAGACAGCGCAAGGGATGATGCATGGCGTCATCGGTCCGCTGACCTTTAATGGTAACGACCGGCGCCTCAGCAAGATGATCACGGGGCTTCCTCTTTCAACCGATCTGATCGATGGACAGTTCACAGCCACAGTCGATGCGTCTTGGTTGAGCAGCTTCCGCGACCGGATCACTCTGATGACTGCAGTATCCGCAACCGCGAAGATTACGGCCGAGAAACTGTCCGGTCACTACACCGATTATGTCGTGAAGGGTTTGAGCACCACGATGATGGTACATTCCCAAGAGCTTGAATCAATTGCTATGGCCCAACCGGCTTCAATCGTTGTTGCGGCCATCCAGGGCGGTGTCGACGTCACCAACCTGATGGCCTCCTATCAGATAAAATGGAAATTGGCAGATGATCTGCCTATGATAGATATGAGAGACTTCCAGTGCGAGGTATTTGGAGGAATCATCAGTAATCCAGGCCCTATGGTAGACTTGGCCAGGCCACCTGTGACCACGACGTTTTCTCTGCGAAACCTTGATCTCGCAAAAATTCTCAGCGTGGAGCAACAGAAGGGGCTTCAGGGAACCGGCACACTCAATGGGACGCTTCCAGTGACCATCACATCGGGTGGGATCATCGTGAAAGATGGAATGATCGAGGCCCAGCCTCCTGGGGGAATCATACGATATGCCTCGGCGCCTGATTCCTCAAAGATCCTTTCAGATTCAGATCGGCAACTCCAGCTTGTTGCGCAAGCCCTCAACAACTTTCAGTACTCGCACTTGCGCGTCGGTGTGAAGTACGGAGAGACGGGGATGCTGGACCTGAATGCTCGGTTGGAAGGCAGGAATCCGGACCTTCGGAATACTCCTCCGATTCACTTCAACCTGACCGTGCAAGAACACATTCCAACACTCCTCAAAAGCCTTCGCTTGGTCGAGGATATCACCGGGACCATCGAAAGAAAGTATAAACGATGAGGGCCACTATGAGGCGAACCATGCAGAGCGAAACCATACGGATAGGCGCCGGAGTGCTGGCGTGGGGTACAGTGCTCCTGACCGTGGGTGCCTGTACCCCTCGAGTCGAGGTTGCTGCGCCGGAGAAACCGATTACGATTAATCTTAATGTCAAGATTGATCATGAGATTCGCTTAAAAGTCGACAAGGATTTGGACCAGGTTTTATCGAATGACAGCGGACTGTTCTAGCTGTCGGGAGGGAATGATGTTCATTGCACGGCTGACTATCGCGGTGTGTGTGACGATCCTATGGACGGTCGTTGCTTCGTCTGCGTTCGCACTGTCATTGGATGAAGCGAAAGCAAGCGGGTTGGTCGGGGAAAAGGCCACCGGCTACCTGGGGGCGGTGACCCCTGCCAATGCCGAAGCCCAAGCGTTGATCGAGGACGTGAATAGGAAACGGCGGCAGGCCTATGAAGACATCGCCAAGCGAAACGGTACCAGCGTCCAGTCCGTTGAAACGCTCGCCGGGGAAAAAGCCGTTCAAAATACCAAGCCGGGAAACTTTGTCCAGGGTCCGGGCGGGTGGATCAAGAAATAACCGCTATCCGTAGCGGTCATTTTTCCAAGGAAACGCGGTATTGGAATACCCGCGGACTTCCCAGAATCCCTTCTCATCTTTATCTGAAAACGTAATTTCCTTCACCCACTTCGCCCCCTTCCAGGCATAACGCTTGGGAACGATCACACGAACCGGCCCACCATGGTCTCGGGAGAGAGGTTTGCCGTTCCAGCTATGGGTGAGCAGCACATCGTCATCGTCACAGGCCTCAAGCGGGAGGTTCGTCGTGTAATCGTCGTAGGACTTGAATAGGACAAATCGAGCGAGCGACAGCGGTTTCACCATAGAGATGAGGTGCTTAAAGCTCACACCTTCCCACTCGTTGTCATATCGGCTCCAGGATGTGACGCAATGAAAGTCCGACCGGTCTTTGAATTGGGGTTGTGCCAAGAATTGTTCCCATGTCCAGGCAAGAGGAGCCGCGACAAATCCACCGATACTGAGTCTCCACTCACTTACGGGAACCTCAGGCTTGAAGCCGAGATCCAATACCGGAAAGTTGTCGACGAGGTGCTGGCCGGGAGGGAGCCGCTCGTCTCCTTCATAGAATACTTCGCGTTCTTCTCCACCTCGACGAGCTTTCGCCCATTGTTCCTTTGTTTTTGTCAGTCGAGTGTCTTCCATAGAGAGCCCTCCCGCAATGAGAGTAGTCCAGCCTTACTCAATCTTACAAGAGGGACTATGAAGAAGGTGCAGTAAGAAGTCTGTCAATGATCACCTGAAATTCCGCCAGCGGTCTGGCACCGACCAGCGGACGCCCATTGATAAAGAAAGTGGGCGTACTCGTCACTCCAAGTTTCAGCCCGTCCTGCAGATCTTTCAATACCTCATCACGATAACGGTTTTCCTTCATGCACAGGTCGAATGAAGACTGGTGCAGCGCAAGGTCTTCGGCGAGTACGGAAAAGCTCCATCTACTTGCCGGTGCTTGTCGGGTAAACAGCGCATCATGATACTCCCAAAACCGGCCCTGTTCCGCAGCGCACTGAGCGGCTTGGGCAGCCGACATAGCCTGCTGATGATTCGGTCCTGGAAAATCTCGGTACACGAGCTTCAACTTCCCAGGATACTTTGAGAGGAGTTCCTTCAACACAGAGACGCTGTTCTTGCAATAGGGACATTCAAAATCAGAGAACTCGACAATCGTCACCGGTGCCTGGGCATTGCCGATCCAAGGATCATCGTCGGCGCTGACATTCAGCACGGGTAACTCTGGATCTGGAAGGTTTATATGGATTGCGGTACTTCGGCGTAATTGGACCAGCAGCGCTTGGCGAATTCTTGATGCTTCCTCGGAAGGATGAACAAAGGGTGGATATGTCTGTTTTTCAGATGGTTGCCCGGCCCATCGGACCGGGCCCGGCAAACCTGCCAATTTAGCCACTGTTTCAGACTTGCTCGCTCTCTCGATGAGCTCAGGAACGGTGACACCAACTCGGGATGCTTCAGCAGCCAGTAATTCCTCCTCAATGATGCGTTGGGTCGATTCACGCAGGAGCTGTGTCCGATGCTCTTCGAGTTGATGTAGGGAAATGGCCACAGGCTGTTCGACTTCCGCTAGCGTGATGGACCGTGTCCCAACGGTAGCGATCACGCGTGTGTGCCTGTCAGTAGCAGAGGGGTGTTCCTGTTGAGTCGTGTGGCGAGAGGCCATACCTATGAACAGGAGAAAGAACAGACCACCGATGCCGGCTACTATTCCGGTGATTGATGTGATCTTCACAGCTACTCCCTGAACGCTAATGTGAAGGTAGCAACACCCAGATAGAAATCCAGCTATTCTTAAGAATCGGAATCAAGTCCTTGGTTGATTGGCCACAGTGAGGCGAGAGTCGTTACCCAGGTTGTCCTACGGTGAGATGTTGTCCAATTATGAACCCTGGGGCGCACTTTTCTTGGAACAAACTTACGAGGGAAAGTGGAGCCCCACGGCTTGACAGCCGTGGTCCCTTTTGTGTCTTCGGCAGAACCCGCCGAAGCGTGTCCTCCTTCGCCAAGGCTTCGGAAGACACCCACTGCGCATTCCTCCACAGCGTTACAGCTGTGGCTTCCTGCGTAAGTGGGTGAATCCTCAATTGTCATACACGCGTTCCTAATCCTATCCGATCCCCCCCTAAAGCAGTACCCACTCCGTGCACGAAAACCCCTACGAGTTCGGTATCAACAGATAGGGGACTCTCTTCTAGGCTTAATCACATGAACAGCAGCGAACAGAAAACCACAGAGGTGATGGTTCCGCAAGGCACACAGACTCACACCGAGGTGACTTCAATGAACTGGATGCACGACTTTTACGATGCTTCGGTCGCAATCCCACTGTCGTTGATTGTACTGGCTGCCATCAGCTTGCTGAGCTGGAGAAAGCAAGGTCGTCAGATTATCCTGGTATTGACTCTGCTTCTCTACACTCGATACCTGGTATGGCGTGGGTTGTACACCTTAAATACCGATGACTGGTCAAGCTTGCTGGTCAGTTGGACCGTCTACACGGCAGAACTCTACGCCTTCATCCAGATCGTCCTCTTTGCTTATCATTCATGGTCGCCGCTGGACCGGAAATCCGTGCCGCTGACCAGCTATCCGACCGTGGACATTTTCGTCACAGTCGTGCAGGAACCACTGGAAATCCTCCGCCGCACCTTAATCGGCTGCATAAACCAAACGTACCCAAAGGATCGTTATCGAGTCTATGTGCTCGATGATGGCCAGCGGGATGAGGTCCGGAACTTAGCGGCATCGCTGAACTGCGAATACATACGCCGAGCCAACCGGGTGCATGCCAAAGCCGGCAATCTGAACCATGCATTGCAGCACACAAACGGGGAAATCATTGCAATTTTCGATGTAGATCATGTGCCCACCAAAGATTTCTTGTATGACACGGTTGGACTGTTCCAGGATGAGAAGGTGGCCCTTGTCCAAACGCCACATCACTTTTACAACCCTGACATCTTTCAAAAGAACTTGCAGATCGAAGGGGTGCTCAAAAATGAGCAGGCGCTCTTCTATCGAGTGCTTCAATCGGGACGTGACCGTCATAACAGTGCGTTTTTCGCTGGAAGCTGCGGACTGCTCCGCCGCCGTGTGTTGGAGGAAATCGGCGGGTTCCGCACTGAAACCGTGACCGAAGACATTCATACCAGCATGATGATTCACGCAAAGGGCTACCGGTCCTGCTATCTCAATAAAGTCCTGGCGGCCGGGCTCATGCCTGAAACATTTGAAAGTGCGATGAAACAACGGATCCGATGGGCAACCGGGCACGTACAAATCTTATTCCAGACTAACCCATTGACGATGCGAGGCCTTTCGGTGGCTCAACGGCTCGGTTACTTTTCCTCTATCTTCTATTTTTGCCACGGTATCCCGCGACTCATCTGTCTTCTTGCACCGCTTTCCGCCTTACTGTTCGGCATGACGCCCGTGATTGCCGATGTCCCCTCGATCATCACGTTCTTCGGGTCATATTATGTCGCAACACTTGTGATGTTACGAACAGTGAGCAGAGGTACGCGTAACGCCTTCTGGTCAGACATTTATGAAACAGCCGATAGCATGGCTCTCAGCTGGGCCACATTGAAGACCGCGCTCAGTCCCAAGAAACGACGGCCATTTGTGATCACGCAGAAGGGAATGAGAGAGGAAAAACGAGGGCTCTCTCGATTCTACTTCAGCCTGCCCCATCTGGTGACCATGGGATTGCTGGTTGCGGGGCTCGCGACCGGAATTCGCTTCTGGATAGAACAGAGGCCCATTCCCGGATTAGAGGTGAGTCTCTTTTGGGGTTCCGTCAATCTGATCTTGGTCAGCGTGAGCATCTTGGTTGCAGCAGAGGTGCCAGAGTGGCGCACGCTATTCCGAATCAAACGGCGATTGGCCTGTGAATTGGTGACAGATGAACAACGTATTCAGGGTGCCATAGTCGACATTAATGAAACGGGCGCCTGCGTCCATATAACAAAAAAGCCGTCACAAGGTACCCTGCATGGTCAACTTCTGTGCAAGATCAAGGATAGGAGAGGAGTCCAAATCACACTGAAGGCGAGAATCTGTCGTCAAAGTGGGCTGTCTTCCCATCAGATGGAAATTGGGTTGAAGTTCGTCGAGATCGATGACACACAGACAGCAGCCTTAATCGCCATGACGTTTTCCGATTCCTCGATCTGGAATCAGCCCAACGTTGAGCCGGGTATATTCCAAAGTCTGTGGTCTGTCTGTCGTGTCTTTCATAAAGTCGTTGCCACATCGAGACCATCACAGCGTCAGTTTCTCCGCATGCCGTACCGCCATGATTGTCGATTAGTGTTTCGAAATCGGATTGTCCCCGGTACGCTTGAGCAGGTTTCACAAACAGGGCTCTCGGTCAACATTCCCGGTTCACTTGATCTCGTCGGTGCGAGAGGTATGCTGTATATGGGCGCATGTTCCTTCAAGATACGTCGGACATGGGTTAAGCAATGCGAGGATACGGTCCGGGCAGGCTTTATGATCGAGCAGGTGGAGAAAGGGGAAGCGCAATGGCGAGAACTTACCACGCGTGCGGCATAGTGTTGGGCATACTCCTGCTCGGTCCCCGTCTTGCTGTGGCCGGAGATGTTTTTACTGGGTTTCAGATGGATAATCACAGCCAGTATTACGCCTATATGGGAGTCCGCACGCCTATTGCATCACCATCGTCGAACCTGCAGCCATTTGTGCAGTTTATGGGAGCGGGGCTCGGATATTCATTCAAAGATGGCGGCGTGACGCGTGATGCCGAGGTCCAGTTTGCGACTCCGTCCGTTGGAGTGAAGTACAGACAGGGACCATGGACGGTGATCGGATTTGCCGGGCCCCAGTTTCGCTGGAAACAGCAAGACTTGTCGGTTGGCAGAAGCAACGAGCATGATATCGGGGTTCATCTGCAAGGCGAAGTTTTTCACTGGCGAGAACAGGGGATCGTGCATGCCATCGTGTCCTATACCAATCTCGATGGGTTGGTCTGGAGTCGAGTGAGGGCGACCAGATTAGCCTACAAGAATGAGCAGGGTTGCTGTTCGCTCTATCTGGGCTGGGATGTCGCAGGCATGGGAAACAAGGACTTCTATGCCGCGCAGACAGGACCCATCGCACAGGTCCCGATCGGTCATTTCTACCTGACGCTCAAAGGCGGCTATCAGTACTCCCAAACATTCCAGAACGGAGGGTATGGTTGCCGAATGCCGGTCGCCAGTCTTCGATGCGAACGCTGACGTTTCCAGCCCTCTTCAAGGAAGTCGATTGGATCGTGTCGGTCGCGAAGATGAAGACCCACCATTGGACCGGAGCGACGCTCTCGATGAAGAACCTGTTCGGAGTCATGCCGGGCATTTACTATGGCTGGCCGAAGAACGTGCTACACCATGCTGGAATCGAAAATTCGATTCTCGACATCAATGCGACGTTGAAACCGCACTTTGCCATCGTCGATGGTATTGTCGGAATGCAGGGCGATGGGCCGATCATGGGCGATCCGAAACAGGCCGGTGTCTTGGTCATGGGGCGAAACTTTCCCGCCGTGGATGCGACTTGTTGCCGGATCATGGGCATCGACCCCTACAAAGTGTCGTATTTGGAGAGGGCCGACAAATGGCTGGGGCCGATCGGTGAAGAGGCGATCGAACAGCGAGGCGAGGCAATTACGACCGTACGGACAAACTTCGAGTTGATCGATACGATTCCGGCTCAACAGGGGATACGGCTCATATGAAACGATGTGCGGCGATGATCTTGTTTGTGTTGGTATTGTGCCCATGCGCTGGATACTCAGCGGAGCCCGAGCCGCCTGCCCAGGCACAAGAGCCGCCTCTGTACGATCACTATAGCTCCTTAAAGCGGATGCAAGAAAGTTTAGCCGGGCGCTCTCTTGAAGAACAGACTCGTCTTCAACCCCACCTTCAGCGGGCAGAGCAGCAGGCCTGTGACCGACTGATGCGCGATCGCCAGGAGCATGTGCCGAAAGAGGAGTATCGTCGTCAGGGGGGTGACGAATTCCTGATTTTTGTTCTTCAGTTCGAACAGCATTGTCAGACGGTCAAATAAGACTAGCGAAGCGATACCTAGCCTCCGCTTCTCTCCCCTGATCCCTGAACGTGTTTCGTGTATTGAAGCTTGCCGGACATCTTACCGCGTGCTAGCATGTATCAACATGTATCTACACGTTGCATCAAGGGAGCCATTCGATGCGCTTGCAACTGGCGAAATGGGGAAACAGTCTGGCGGTTCGCTTGCCGAGAGAATGTACGCAAGCGGCTGGTCTGCATGAGGGAGATAAGATCGAGGCCATTATTGCGCAGGAAGGCACAATCACACTGGTTCCTGACAAGGTGTTCAAGAAGGCTGCGTTTCTCACTCGTCTTGCAAAACTACACGCATCCATGCGGATGACGAAGCCGGTTGTAGAACGGATGCGGCGAGAGGCTCGGTATTGATGGTCTATGTGGATACCAGCGCCATCGTTGCGTTACTGACGGTCGAGCCTAAAACGCACGATGTCACAACGTGGTATGCCGGGCTACAGGAAATGCCCTATTGCGCGGATTGGTTGCTGACAGAGTTTTCCAGCGCCATATCCATTAAGTTGCGCGCCGGACAACTTACCGAACCCCACGCAAAGCTGGTCCGCAAGGAGTTTAACCTGCTTGCCGCCGAGGGGCTACGCCTTATACCTGTGAGTCGTACTGCATTCAAGCGCGCAGCGGACATGGTCAAGCAACACCGATATGGTCTGCGTGCCGGGGGTTCGTTGCACCTTGCGGTGGCACTGGAGTTGGGCGCAAGTCACATGGCTACACTGGACAATACGTTGGCCGAAAATGCCAAACGCAAGGGAGTGAAGCCTATCGTGTTTTGACGCGCCTCTCTTGAGCGCGCATGTTCCGCCCTCTCGGTATACCTTCCATCCCTCGTCACATCCTCTTATCCCTGCCGGCCGCTGTAAGAAAACGCGCCTTGCGCCGACCAAATCCCTAACAGGCTGCGGAAAAACTCTTTGCGACTCATGTAACCATCACAGACATCGAGGTTGAGGCCGATGCTGAATAGGCCCGCAGGATGCGCAAAAAGGCCGTCCAGCAAGGCCGCAGCGAGCGAAGAGGCGAATCGTACCCTGGGCCGTACGGTGAGTCTCTGAGCGAGGCGAGAACGCCGCTGGCGGACTTTTTAGCGACATTGACAGAAGTACAAGGAGCCACCATGATACACCACGACGCCGCTATGACAACCCCGATCTTAAATCAGAAGGAGTCCGGTAATTCGAATCTAGGCAGGATTGTTATCGTAATTGTTCTCGCCTTGGCCATCGCAGCCTTCTTTTATTACGACCTGGGACGTTTTCTGTCTTTGACCGCGCTGAAAGACAATCGTGACAGTTTGTTGGCGTTTACAGAGGCGAACTTTGTTGCAGCGGTGGGGATCTTCATCGCTGCGTACGTGATCGTGGCCGGATTATCATTGCCTGGCGCAGTCATTCTTACGTTGGCCGGCGGGTTTTTGTTCGGTGCCGTTGGCGCCACGCTCTTCGTGAATATCGGAGCGACGACCGGAGCGACCCTCGCATTTCTCACCGCACGATATGTGCTGAGAGAGACGGTCGAACAGAAGTTCGGGAAGTGGTTAGGGCCATTCCAAGAAGGGTTTACCAAGAACGCATTCAGCTACCTACTGACATTGCGACTCATTCCGCTTTTCCCATTTTTCGTGGTGAATCTTGTGTCAGGGCTCACGCGCGTGAACGTCGGGACCTATGTTGCTGCGACGGCGATCGGTATCATTCCCGGTTCATTCGTCTATGCCTATGCGGGACGTCAACTGGGCACGATCAACTCGCTCAAAGAAATCGCGTCACCAAATGTGATCGGTGCATTCGTCCTCCTCGGACTGCTTGCCCTGGTCCCTGTCGCCTATAAGAGGGTTACGGCCAAACGCGCGTGATGAACCAACCATCAATTGATAATGCACAACGAAGGGTATCACGCTATGATCGCACAATCCCTATTACGGGTCGATGGAATGAGTGAGCAGGATCAGCCTTTAGTCCTTCCGAACGACGAGTTCAATCAGCAACTTGTCTCCAACGTGCATCCGTCTGACTGGGTCAATCCCGAGCCGACCCGACGCTACAACATTGTGGTGGTTGGAGCTGGGACAGCAGGGCTGATCACGGCCGTTGTGGCCGCGAGCCTGGGAGCCAAGGTTGCATTGATCGAAAAACATTTGATGGGCGGGGACTGTCTCAATGTTGGATGCGTCCCTTCCAAAGGCATGATCCGCGCCGCGAGGGCGTGGGCCGATTTACGGAAGGCTAAGGAGTATGGCCTCCATATTCCCACCGGAGTGATGTACGACTTCGGTGCGGTCATGGCTCGGATGCGCAAGCTCCGCGCACGTATCAGCCACAATGATTCGGCCCGTCGGTATACAAAACTCGGCGTCGACGTCTATATCGGCAACGGGCGGTTTCTCGGTGCCGATGCGATCCAAGTAACGGGGCCTGCAGGGGACCGGATTCTGACGTTTGCGAAAGCGGTTGTTTGCACCGGAGCCCGTGCAACCGTGCCACCGACGCCCGGCCTTCAGGATGCTGGATATCTGACGAACGAAACGATCTTTTCACTGACGCAACTACCGCAACGGATCGGTGTGCTCGGGGCCGGGCCTATCGGATGCGAGCTGGCACAGGCCTTGGCTCGATTTGGAAGTCAGGTCTATCTGATCGAAACGACGCACGGCATCATGCCGAACGAAGATCGCGATGCGGCGGACATTGTCAAACAGCAAATGGTTCGGGACGGTGTGAAGCTTCTCTGCTGCGGAAAAGATCTGAAGGTACGGAAGGTACATGACGGCAAGCGATTGACGGTCGATTCGCACGACCAGCAGCACGATGTCACGGTCGACGACATTCTTGTCGGAGTCGGACGGACACCGAATGTGGAGAAAGTCGGATTGGAGGCCGCGGGAGTCCACTATGATAAGAACGGGATCAAGGTCAATGCCAGATTGCAGACCTCCAATCCCAACATCTACGCAGCAGGCGATGTCTGTTCGCGCTACAAATTCACCCATGCCGCTGATGCCATGGCACAAATCGTCATCCAGAATGCGTTGTTCCCACATCCATTGGGTTTGGGCTATGCCAATGTCGATGCCTTGGTGATGCCTTGGTGCACCTTCACTGAACCGGAAATCGCCCACGTCGGGATGTATGAAAAAGAAGCCACGCAAAAGGGTTTCGAAGTGGAAACCTATACGTACAAACTTGACGAAGTGGATCGGGCGATTCTTGACGGGGACGAGGAGGGGTTTGCCAGGGTGCACATTCAAAAGGGGACAGACAAGATCCTCGGCGCCACGATCGTGGCGGCCCATGCCGGGGATATGATCAGCGAGTTCACTGTCGCCATGAAAGCGGGTGCAGGCGCCAAAACAATCGCCGGGACGATCCATCCCTATCCCACCCAGGCTGAAGTGAATAAGAAAGTGATCAATCTGTGGAGGAAAGCGCATTTCTCGCAAAGGACGAAGAATCTTCTGGTGAAACTATTCGCGTGGATGCGGCAATGACGGGAAGACTTGGGATCACGAGCCGATGGTATGCGGTCGTTGTCTCGGTGATGGTCGTGGCCGCGCTTTGTGCGAAGGCGGGGGCTCAGGATGCATCGACCGTCGAAGTCGGGAAGTTTTCAGCTGCCCCGGTCGGCCAGACGATGCCTGACGGGTGGAAGCCACTGACCTTTAAGAAGATACCGAAGCATACTTCCTATCACGTGGTGAAAGAGGGAGATTTGACCATCGTGAAGGCGGTCAGCGAAGCCGCAGCCTCCGGTCTGATCAAGCCGGTACTGATTGATCCTAAAGAGTTCCCGATTGTCCGGTGGCGCTGGAAAATCGACAATGTGCTTCAGAGGAGTGATGTGGCACTCAAGGAGGGCGATGACTTTCCGGCTCGGCTGTATATCACCTTCCAGTATGAACCTGACAAGGTCAGCTTCGGGAAGAAGCTTAAATTCAAGGCAGGGCAAGCGCTGTTCGGCGACATTCCGATCGCCGCATTGAACTATATCTGGGACACCAAGACGCCGGTCGGCAAGATTGTGGAGAATGCCTATACCGACTTCGCCAGGATGGTTGTCGTTGAGAGCGGCACGCAGAAGGTGGGATTGTGGATCGACGAAGAACGGAACATCTATGAAGATTATAAGAAGGCGTTCGGGGAAGAGCCGCCGATGATCAACGGTGTGGCGATCATGAGTGATACGGATAACACCAAGGAGCGGGCGATCGCATATTACGGCGACATTACCTTTGCGAAAGGTCGATGATCGCGCCAAGAAGTGAGGACGGAAACCGCAGGCCGGAACTGGGGTCGGCCCACGGTTTGAGATCAATCAACGTGGAAGCTTGAAGGGTTATTGAATGGAGTTGGCGAAACCGCTGTGGGTGATTTCGGCGCGCACGCGGTCCCCGATTGTTTTGTTGCCGCGCAATTGCTTGGTTTCCCGACTGATGTAGAGCTGCACCTGATTCCCTTCATAGTCTTCGACCGTGTAGACCTCGCCCTTGATGTGTTTGATCGTTCCGCCGATGGTCTTCCATGCCGGACCAGGTCGATGGTCAGACAAGGCTGCGGTGGAAGGGGCTGTCCCTTCTCCTGTTGAAGTCATCATCTCTGCCGCGACTGCAGCTGATGAAAAGGTGCCAGGATTTTTTCCGTCCTTCGAGTTTGCGGCTGCCGTGAAAGGTATGGCCAGTGAGAGCATTACCAGAACTCCTATGATACCTGGAAGGATGTTTCTGAGATGGATGTTCATCATGTACCTCCCTGGAGAAAGCCGAAGATGGTATATCATCGGTCGTTCAGCAAGGGATATGCCGGTCGAGATTCGTAATGCCCCTATGACTCTCAATAGGTTATGAGCCATGACTGATAGAGCACATGGGCCCGTGAGGAGGGTAGGGGAAAAAATGGCCGGTCACTGGGCAGAACTGCACAGCGATTGCAAAGCGGATAGTTCATATCTGATAGACATAGACCGATCGCCGCACCGCACGACTGAGCGGGTAGACGGACGGGCTACAGGGAAGAGCAAACGGCCGAGTTTCCAGCGAGCGCTATGGGGTGGGCTGCCCAATTTGGTGCTGAAGCGTCCGCTTTTAGCAGTATTTCAAGTTACCCTCCGATGTAATTCTTCGTGTGGATACTGCAACCTTCCGTTGAATGTCGGCCGGTATGAGTTGTCACGGCAAGAGATCCGGAATATCTTTGCCGACCTCTACCGAGACGGCCTACGATTTGCATTTCTCCAATGAGGAGAACCGCTATTCAGACGAGACTTGCCTGATGTTCTTCAAGATTTAGTTGAGATTGGATTTCGCCTCACGGTCATTACGAACGGAACCAAGCTGACACCATCTCTTGTCGAGCAATTTGACGACCTCTCTATCGCTCTCTCAATTAGCCTCGACACCCTGAATCGCAAGACATACGAACGTATCCGAGGCGCTGATCAGCTCAACGCAGTCCTTGCCGGTCTCGATCTTCTGCACCACTATCGCCATCCTAAGTTCCTGACCTGCATTGTCAGTGAGCTCAATCGAGACGAGGTCGGTGACGTTGTTGAGTTTGCCGGGACGTGAGGATTTTCACCAGTGGTTGGAGCCTACCATTGGGATGTGGGGCTCTATGGAAAGCAGGATCCGACATTGATGTTTGAGCATCAGACCGCCCGCGTGGTCTTTGAACGATTACTTGAGCAAGATGCCCTACCGCCCGGGTATCTTCGGCAGTACGCGAAGGACAATGTGACATGGTTACGTGGGGAACCGCTCACGCCATGCGATGCGGGACGCTACAGCATCGCCATCGATGCCTCAGGGAATGTCGCACCCTGTTTGTCGCTTCCGCATGCCGGGAATCTACTCCATTCGTCGCTCGGTGACATTCTGAGGCGGTTCGATCGTCAAGCGATTCGGGATTGTTCCGATCGGTCATCCTGCAACAGAGTCGATGGGCGGGTTATCGGATCAATTCTACGACATCCGTTCGCCGCATGGCAGACACCGGTAAGGTGATAAGGCAGGGGGGATTGTGATGCCGTGGATCGTACTGAGCCTGATCATCATCACTGGAGGCTGTTCGGCCGTTCCGAGAACATTCACACCTGCCGAACCCATTCCATCCGACGCCTTTTCGCACAGACTGGTGAGTCGAGTCTTGGAGGCACACGTGAGGGACTGAGCTGTCGACTATCCATCGATTCAACTGGATGATCGACTACCGGCCTATCTTGCACAGTTAGACCGAGTTGATCCCAACGCGTTTGCGACGCGCAATGAACGGCTGGCCTTCTGGATCAATGCGTACAATGCCTTTGCGATCAAGGGCATCCTCGATCGCGACTCACCGGTGAGCGCGGTGGGACGCTATCGCTACTTCATCGGACGGGACTATCGGGTAGGGGGAGCCACCATCAATCTCTACGATCTGGAACGACAGGTGCTGATCAAGCAATTTCATGAACCGTTGATTCATTTTGCCATTGTGTGCGCCTCCGTATCCTGTCCCAAGCTCCAGCCTTGGTCCTATGAGCCGGATCAGCTCGACCGCCAACTCGATGATGTCGCCAGGGCCTTCGTCAACGATCCCACACGCAATCGCTTTGATCGCACACGGAAGGTTGCCTCCCTCTCCAATATCTTTACATGGTTTGAAGATGATTTCAGTCGAGCCGCCGGATCGGTCTTGTCCTACATCACCCGCTATGTACGCGATCCTGAATTGGCTCAAGACCTGATGCGATCGGACTATCGTATCGAGTATCTCGACTACGACTGGAGCTTAAACGGGATCCCACCCAAGGAGATGCCCCATGCTGGTCGGTCATGATGAGCGGGTGCCTATTGCCAGGCTGTTGACGTTTTTAGAGCATGGCGAACGGATGGCCCACGAATGTGCAACGGGCCAAGCCGCGTTATCCGATAATCCAACGACGCAGCGATTTCTGTTGAGCCAGGCCAAACAGGAGGCGATGCACGCGCGGGTCTTTCAGGGGGCCATTGCCTGGCTTGCACCGAAACACCTCCGGGATACACCGGTTCTTCCTCCCTTGGAAGACTATCGGAGAATGCTGAACGATGCGCTGGCTCGCCGCGACCTCACGGAGACGTTCCTCGCCGAACAAGTCGTTCTTGAAGGTTTGGGGGGAGGCGATTCTCACACGGATCGAACAAGGATTGGCAAAACGAGCTGCACCCTTTGGGCGGCTCCGCCGAGTCCTGCTCCGTCAGGAAGAAGCGCACCATGGATTCGGTCGTCGCCAGATCGAGCGGGCAATCAAGCGAGGCGAAACCGATGTGGCAGATCTCAGGCAACGGGCGCAGCGATACCTCGCATTGACCGACGCCATGGTCCTCACGCTCTGCGATCTGTTCGAACGCATCGACGAAGATGCCACGGCTTGGGCGCAGGATGTCCGGACATTCCTGCCGGACTGGTGTTCGACATGATCAGCGTGGTGATGCCCACCTATAACGAGGAAAAGGCATTGCCGCATACATTGCGCGCATTGTTCCTTCAATAAGGCGAATTCGAAGTGATTGTCGTAGACGGCGGCAGTTCCGGCGGGACACATGTCGTCCTGTCGAATTTTGGTTTTCAGCGCCCCTCACCCCTTACGCCTCACCCCTCACGCCGGTTGTTAGCTGCACCCAAAGGCCGTGCTTCTCAGATGAATGCCGGTGCCATGCAGGCGAAGGGCGAGTGGCTGCTCTTTCTGCATGCCGATACAATCTTGCCGGACGGCGCTATTCGACAGTTGAATGACATGGAGGCGGATCAATCGATTCAGGCCGGCGGCTTCATGCACCAGTTCTCCGGCGATGACTGGCGGCTGCGGTTGATCTCATGCCTAGATAATTTCCGTTGTGTGAGAAGCCGGATTATCTATGGCGATCAGGCCCTCTTTGTTCGTCGCACACTGTTCAACCAACTAGGCGGATTTCCTAACCGGCCCTTTCTGGAAGATGTTGCGTTCTGCGAGAAACTCATCAAGGAGACGGGTCATTACCGATGCCCGCAAGTTCATCAAGATGGGCATCTGGCGCAGCTTTGTCCGCGTCCTTCTCATTATTCTCCATGTGGAGTTCCGTCTGCCTGTGTTGCCACAAATATTTGTTCAAGATGTTCGATGAACCTCGCGAGCCGTCCCATCTGAAAGGCGATGCTCATGTTCTTTCACCTCATTTCTTATCAACTTCTTATCTTGTCCTTATGTGCTTCTTATCTCTCCAGCAGTATGATGCCTCTCTCAAATTAGAATCCTGTCTGCAAAGATGGAGGGCGAGAACAATGTTTTGCGACGCAGGACGAGCCCTACTGGTTATCAAGTGAGGACCCTGCCTATTCGCGGAAGGTGAGGGAATCATTTTCACAGGGTTTCATGTTAACCGAACCCCTATTGCATGGAGGTATGCATGGGAAATCGTGTACGGTCAGTCATCTATTCATTGGTGGCAGCCTATCTGTCGATCATCGGCATTGGTTCCGGAGTGAGCACTGTTCAGGCCGGCGATCCCCGCATTATTTTTGAGCTCACCGATGAACCGGGTGCCTGGTTTAGGAACGCCTCTGGTCCGGTCGCAGGGTTCCGGTCGTTGGCGGTCGCTACGCCGGGAACCGAAGTGGTGTTTACCGGTAAATCCAATACGGTGCACACGCGCACCAGTCTGATTTTCCCGACGGGAGCGATCAATATGCCGTTTGACACGGCACCACGTAAGGGATCCGATTCCCTTATGTTGCATACGCCAGGGCTCTACGTCTTTACCTGCAAGATTCACCCGTATATGTTTGGCGCCGTGATTGTGGACAATCCGGCCACGTCCGGCCTTGATCTAGGTGAGAACATCTCTCTGGTCAATGGCATTACCGTGCCGACTAGCAGCGACCTCGCAACGCGATTACTCCGCACGTTTTTCATCGCAACTCATCCGGCCAATTGGCTGGACTACGCCGCGGCTGGTCCCTGGCATATTACCTATCCTAGTGTCGATGTCCGCATCACCGGCGGAGCCGTTGCCAATCTCGATGCCGTCTTGAGTGCCCGATATGGGAATGATTTGCCGAAGGGAACCCTCTCCAACCCCACAACCCCGGCAGTCGGTGAAATCTGGGTCGATACGCAATTTGAGAAGACCAGAGGCAAGAGCAAGCCTGGGACGGCTACGGCTATCAGCGGCCAAACGTGGACGCCGACTCGGAAAGTGGCACTGCCGCAGATCAACATGAATAATCCCCACAATATGTGGACGGATAAAAACCAGAATCTGATCTATCAGACGCAGTGGTTCGACAGTAAGCTGACGGTCTTTAATCGGACCACCGGGGCCTATCGGCGCGCACTGTTTTTCGCCGTACACGGGGGAGACAAAGCCTTCCAGGATAGAGGGGCGTACGTACGGAATGAGCGGGTGAGCGAGAATAAGTTGCGGCGCATGGATCGACAGCGTGCTATCCGACACCATGATCGAGACCCGATCCTGGGCCGAAGGTGACAGGTGAAATAACAGGTCATATGTATGGAACTCGGTGGCTCGTAAAAGGTCAACAATTACCCAGTATTCCCTGTTTACGAACAACACCTTCCGCTCATGAGCAACGGGGTATTCATGACTTCTGGCGGCTCCATGCAGATAGTCGAGCCCAGGCTCATGGACGAATGCCGTGATATCCCTATCCGGCTCAGGACCGGAAATTCGGAAGCGATTTTTTCTCCACTCATAACGAGTTTGATTTCGGCCGTTCACCAGCACGGTATTATGGGAAGCCGTACTACGAAAGTGGGCGCGCCAGTTGACGGGACCAGACTCGTCGTAGGTATAGCGGCCAGGGTCGACGATGAGCGCGGTGCCATATGCATATGCCTCGAGGCTCAGCAGATCAAAGTGCCCGTGATTGCCTACGCCCAGGGGGCCACAATCAAAGATCAAATACCGTTCGTCCTCATAGGCTTCGTCCCGGTCGCCCCAACCGCTCCGCAGAACAGCGTATCCGCTGTGCGAGAACCATTTTGATCGCATCGCCGGAGGCTGTCCCTTCTTTCCTCGCGATGCAACATATAAGAGGTCTTCTCCTCCATAGAGTTCGTAGCCTTGCTGCAACAGGTCCAAGAAACAGCGGCTATCCCCGTCGCTCAGCGACGGGATCATGCCGTCAGGCCTGTGACAGTAGAGCGAGAATTCCAGCGCGTTCTGCACCAACGCATCAAACTGCTCCGGCATCTGGATCTGGTTGAGAATTGCAAGCTTCTTGACCCAGAGGTAATTCTTGAGGACGAGATGATGGTAGTCGGTCGATTGCTCGCAGTGGACACCGTCTGGCTGCAGGTCGGATTGAATGTTCTTCGACAGTTCGTCTTTGGACCAGCTCAGCCAGGCTGCGGATTCAGCAAACTCAGGAAACACGACGGCAGCCAAGAAGATCGCACACAGCTCTAAAGTCCGATGGTTGCGAGCCGGAGTGACATGGTTGCGGAGATACGAGACCTGGTCGTGCAATGACTCCAGGAAGGAACGATAGAACTCAGGTGTGACACAGCTTGTCTGTCCGGCACTCACGAAATAGTAGTGCGCGAAAATCCAATTCTGGATGCGTCGCCCGGCAACATCGCTCGGTAGAAAGTCGAGGGGAACACTACACATCCACGAACTCGTCAGCTCAACCCATTTCTCGGCGTAGTGAGGCTTGTGTGTCTCGCAATAGGCCATGCCGAGCCCGACAGCGTAATAAAATTTGTGGAGCAGAATCTGCCATTCCCGGTCGCTGCTGGGGTTGGTGAGCCACTGGATCGGCGCGGGCAACCGGTGTCGTTCACCGTTGAACTCAAATTGGTTCCCCAAGATGTTATCGATTTTGAGGCGAGCCGTCTCAACCACGTCCGGAACCGGGAAGTAGTGGACCGTAGCCCTGGTTTGGAAATGCAGCAGCAGCGCTTCTGCGGTGAACCCTCGAAAAGGCGCTGTGAAGATAGGTCGACGATCTATCTGTTTGGAGGGTTTGTGCTGACTAGCGGCAAGCAGCATGGGCCTCCTGCTGGTGGACGGTAGCCTCAGCCGCTTCTACCTGGAAGAGCTCAAAGAGTGTTTTCGTTGTCTTGCGTGAGTCAAAGATTCGGCATATTGTCTCACGCCCGGCATGGGCAAGACTGTCACGAAAGGCAGAATCAAGCAGCAGTTCTTCAATGGCGTTGGCAAGGGCTACTGGGTCGCGTGGTGCGACAAGAAGCCCGTTGCATCGAGCGTCAATCAATTCCGGAATACCTGAAACTGAAGTGGAAATCACCGGGACTCCGGAGGCCATGGCTTCCGCCAAGACATTTGGGATCCCGTCACGATCACCGTTATCCACGATATGACAGGGAAGGACGAAGACGGTCGCATCCTGATAGATCGTGCGAAGTTCTTCCTGTGACACGCCAGGGCCAATCGAAACCTCTTGCTCGAGGTGATGTCGGCGAATCAAGTCTCGTACCAGATCCGTCTGTTCATCCGGCTCACCGACGATTCGGCAGCGAAACGACACCCCATGATCCCTGATGATACGGCAGGCCTCGATCAAGAAGGGAAACCCTTTCTTCTCCACAAAGCGTCCGACCGAAAGGATCGTTGGAACCGCTGAAGCCTGCCGACCGATGGGCGGAGCAAAACGAGCCGTATCGACTCCATGATAGATGGTATGGATCGGCGCACCCTGTGAGGAAATCTCTTGCAAGTGGTGGAGATTGGCCCCGGTGCAGGTCACCACAAACTTTGCCCGACGCAATTTGATGTGCAGAAGATCGCCGGGATTGAGTTTGGGCAAGTAGATATCTTTCGCATGGGCGGTAAAGCTAAAGGGGAGGTCGCTCAGCAGACCGGCAAACATGGCCATCGTTGTCGCCCCATGGCAAAAATGAGCATGCAGATGGCAAATGTTTCCCGTATCGAGCACGGAGCAGGCGATCGAGCCAGCACGGAGAAAATCCTTGTAGAAGACTTTCTTCGGCCATGAGAAGAACGTGCTCCGACAGCGCAGGCTGAGCGTCCAGGCTTCCCATGCGGTGCGCAGATATCGACGCGGAACAGTACGAATCAGTCGAAGGTGACTGGGGAAATACCGGGGAAGGTTGCCAAGAAGCCATGTCAGAAATCCACTATTCGTGCGATCACGGTCTTCAGGCAGATAGGTCACCGATGATTGCAGGAGCCTTGCTTGGGTCTCTGTGAAAACCGGTTCGCCCTCAAAGGCCGAGAAAAGGTGCAGCTGAAGCCCCATCTGTTCCAATAAAAGAATCTCGTTCGTGATGAACGCCTCCGATCGACGAGGGAACCCTTTCAAGACATAGCCGATTTTATCGGCTGATCTTGTGGATGCCGTATGGCTGGGGCTATTGCTGTGTTCCGGATGGTTGAGCGGAGTGAGCACATCCAATAAACCCGCTTGGTTGGCCGCCTGTTTTTCTCTGAAGAGGAGTGCTTTCAGGCGTTGGCTGCCTTGGCTGGACGAAAAACGTTGCTCGATCGTCTCGCGTCCCGCCTGCCCCAGACGTTCGCGGAGTGCCGGACTCTCGATGAGGTGGGCAAGAGCGAGGGCCAGAGCTTCTGGGTCTCGTTGGGGGACCAGAAAACCATTGTCATCATGCCGGACAAGCTCAGGAATGCCGGAAACCTCCGTGGTCACAACGGGGAGTCGACAAGCCATGGCTTCCATGAGGACGTTCGGAATGCCGTCGCGATCGCCGTCTTGAGACACCTGACAGGGCAGGGCAAAGATGTCAGCCTCTTGGTAGAACGCCACGACTTCTTCGAGCGTTTTTTGTCCGACCAACGTGACGACCTGTTCGAGGTTCAACTCGTGAAGCAAGGTTTCCAGTTCGGCTTGGAGCGGTCCGCATCCGACAATACGGCAGCAAAAGCGATGGCCACGGATAGCCAGCAGATGGCACGCGCGGACGAGTGTGGGAAATCCCTTTTTGTCCCGGAAACGTCCCACGCTCACGATGGTGGGAGTCGTCGAGCGTCTCACTCGATGGTTCGTGCGGAGCTGATCGAACCGATCCAAATTCAGACCGTGGTAGAGGCAATAGAGCGGCGTGTCGTTGTCGCATAGATTCTGGAGATACCGGCGATTATGTTCGGTGCAGGTGACGACGAATTCCGCATGGTGCATTTTTCGGCCGAGCGTCGCCGGAGTGGCCAGAAAGATGTCCTTGGCATGGCCTGTCATGCTGTAAGGGATTCCGGTGAATCGGTGTGTCAGTTCCGCGACGCTCGTGGGAGTATTCGCAAAGTGGACGTGGAGGTGGTCGATGTGGTGGTCTTGGAGTGCGGTGGCTAATGATCCTGCCTGGACAAATTTTGACCACGATGGTCGGTCCACAGTTTGAAGCCAAAAGCGCAGGGTCGACAAATAGCGTCGGGGAGATTCAATGAATAGACGAAGATGAGCCCATAGGGGACTGTGTCGGACGGTCAGGAAAGAGTCCGGCAGGTACATGATGGATGCAAGGACATGATCGGCCAGACCGTGAGTAATACGATCGGTTGGGCGCTGCAACGCGAAAATCGTAAGATTCACTCCAAGCGCTTCCAAGTCCAGGACCTCTTGAAGAATGAACGTCTCCGAGACCTTGGGAAAGATCTTCAGGAGATAACCGATTTTTTGGGTCGATGGTTGAGCAGGCATCGATGTCATCGTCGATTAGGTTGTCATGAACGTTGATGCCACCCGCAAATCTGCAGGGCGACGGATTTGAGTCTGGGTTGTCTTGTTGCGCTGGCCTTCTCCTAATAATTGCTTCACCGCCCTGGAGACATTGGCGGCACCGTCAAGCGCGACGCCGATGTCCTGAGATCGTGGAGGGCGCGGTCCTTGTAGTGAGCGGGTGATGGCTTGGAAGAGGGTGTTCGGAGTCAACTTGGTCGGATGAATCATGTCGAGAAGACCTTTGGCCTCAAGACGTTCCGCCCGGATACATTGTTCGAGGCGCGGATGAATGCGCGGTACGATGATCCCGCGTTGGTTGGATGCCAGAATCTCAACGATCGTGTTGTAGCCCCCCATGGACACGACGAGATCGGCTGCGGTCAGGTACTCGTACAGACGTGGAGTGAAGTCAGTGACCGTCAATGCCAGATCGGCATTTGCGGCTTCCTGCAGACGGAGTCGTTTACGGGAATCCATCAGCGGCCCGGTGACGAGTAAGGTATCAAAGGCTGGGCGCTTCGACCCAAACCGCTTCTTCAACATTGTGACGTAGGTTTTCAAGAGCGGATATCCGTCGTCTCCGCCGCCGGGCGTGACCAGCACCAAGCGATCAGTCTGTAGGTGTAGGTGTTCCCGAATATGCTCCCGGGACAGTTCCGGTTGAGTTCTGCCCACATAACCACAAGAAATGAGTTTCTTTTCGATGCCGGATGAAAGCCTGTACTCCTTGACTGGATCGTAGACGGAGAGCGAACCGTACAGGAAAATCGCGTGGTACATGTTCTTCAACAACGGCAGTGTGCCGGACTTAGCCCATTCCGCATGAACATGGTCGGGATGATCTTCGATGTCGCGCATACCCAAGACAATCCTGGTGTCGGGCAACTTGGTCTTGATGAAATTGAGGGACGGCAATAACTCTCCCCGGATACCCGCTGCAGCCTTGTCAACCAACAGGAGGTCAGGCTTCAGATTGCGGATACTTTCAAGAATGATTCGTTGCCGAAGCTTCACCGTGATGTCGATGGTGTGCGGGAGCAATCGCGAGCAATACCGTCCCTCAGCATCTTTTGTGAGCGCCGGCAGTTTGATGTACTCCATACGCTCGGGGAGCGCGTACGCATGGGCTTGCATGGAGCCGGTCAGCATGATCAGCGACGCATGAGGGATGCTCTCGGACAGGTGCTTCGCAATTGCGAGGCTGCGACGAATATGGCCGAGACCGTAGCTGTCGTGTGAATAGAGCATGATCAACATCGGTGTGGTACCAGCTTTCCTTGCCTCATGAGTTCATGAGGATGAATATCTTGCGAGTATCGAACAGATCTCTTGGAGCCACTCTCACATGGGTTCACGTAAAAGGTTGAGGCATTCCCCGGTGTCCTGTTCTGTTGATGTCATGATCGTTGGACGACGCCGGGTGGATTTCGTAAACACCTCTGATGCGATTTTGAAGATGCAGATTACTTTGCACGAACTTCCCCCAGGGAATCAGAAGGCGAATAGGACGTCCGAAGACGCGCGATAGTCGTAATGAGATCTTCGAATGCAAAGGGTTTCGCGAGATACGCATCCGCACCCGCCTTCTTGCTCGCTTTTTCCGTTTCCGGAGTGCCTTTGGCCGTCATGATCAGGATAGGAAACCCCACTCGCTGCCGGCGAAGTGCTTGACAGAGGTCGAGTCCATCATCCGGCCCGAGAAAGATATCGATAATGAGGAGATCGTAGATTCTGGCGTTGACCAGATCGAAGGCTTGAGACGTTCCTGAGGCAACGTCTACGTTGAAGTCTTCAGTTTCAAGTCCGCGTTTCATGAAACCGACGATTCGCTCATCGTCTTCCACGATTAGAATGCGCACGGTGTTGCCTTTCAGAGAATGTGGGGAACGTTACAACCTGATCGAGGTCGTTATTGTACTCGGAACATATGAGAGGCGAATAAGAACGAGATGAGAAATGAGTAAGAAATGAGAGCGCTAGCGCAAGAGCGGTTTCGGAGTTAGAAAGGCTGGTGATCGGAGATCTTGTATCCGAAATCTCGCACAGTCTGAATCAATTTTACCTGTGAGCCGCTATCGACTTTTTTTCGGAGGTACCCGATATAGACATCGACGGTATTGGTCATCGTGTCGTAATGATAGCCCCAGACATGTTCCAGAATAGACGTGCGGCTGAGTGCTTTGTTGGCATTCGACATGAGGAACTCCAAGAGGTCGAATTCCTTTCTGGTCAATGCAATGACCTTGCCTCCTCGGCGTACTTCGCGGGAGCTTCGGTTCAGCATGAGATCGGTGATGTGTAACACGGGATCCGTCTCTTGGTTACAAGACGGTCTGCGTCGAAGCAGCGCCTTGATTCGTGCGAGAAGCTCCTCGAAGGCAAAGGGTTTGGTGAGATAGTCATCGGCTCCGTGGTCGAAGCCGCTGAGTTTGTCTTCGAGTGCATCTTTGGCCGTCAGGATCAAGATAGGGGTGTGGACCCCTTCACGACGCAAGGCCTGACAGACCTCGTGGCCGCTTTGGTCAGGCAGCAAAAGGTCAAGCAGGATGAGATCATACGGAGCCATGCCTTTCTGCACTCCCTCATGGCCGTCCTGAACGACATCCACCAGATACCCTTCGGCCTCCAAACCCCGCCTGATGAAGCTCGAAATGCGTTCGTCGTCTTCAATCACGAGAATGTGTGCGGTTGCCATCTCTTCCTTCCTTCTCTAGGCGCGTAGAGGATCGGTGGACTCATCACCGGATTGTGGTTCTGCGGATTCATGGAGCGGCAGCCGAACGGTTACCGTGGTTCCACGGTTGAGGCTGCTGGCCATAGAGATCACTCCATGGTGCGCCTCGGCAATCCACTTCGCAATCGGCAGGCCGAGGCCTGCGCCGCCGACCGCCGAACGGCGTCCCCGCCAGACTCGATAGGCTCGCTTAAAGACATGCGGAAGATCTTCTTCGGGAATTCCGAGCCCGTCATCGGCGATGGTCACGTGCGCTTCTCCGTCCTTGGTTTGCAGGTGAAGCACGATTCTGCCGTCGGTTCGTCCATACTTAACGGCATTGTCCGTGAGAATCATGAACAATTGCTTGAGCCGTTCAGCGTCTCCCTGAACAGTGACAGCATGCGACTCTCCTTCGATCGTAGCCGTCATGCCTCGAGATCGCGCGAGGATGTTCGTCTCTCGACAGACCTCGTCCAGAATCGCCGGCAGTGATGTCGGTTTGAGATCGATGTGCAAGGTTCCTGACTCGGACCGAGCGAGAAACAAGATGTCGCCGACCAGCTTGTTCATCTGGTTCGACAACTGGACGATTCGTTCTAACGTGGCCCGATATTCCGAGATCGGTTTCTCTTTCCCTCGGAGCGTCACTTCAGCTTCGCCCCTGATGACGGTCAAGGGGGTCCTGAGCTCGTGGCTGATGTCGGCGAAAAATTGCGACCGCAATTGGTCGAGCGCCTTTAGTTTCTGATGAGCGTCTTGAATCGTCTCCACGGCCTGTTTGCGTTTTGTGACATCTTGCTTGATGCTGACGAAATGGCTGATCCCACCGCTACGGTCGCGGATGGGAGTGATCGTTTCTTCTTCCGTGTAGAGGCTTCCGTCCTTTCTCCTGTTCGTGTTCTCGCCATGCCACACCTTGCCACTCATGATCGTCTTCCATTGGCTCCGATAGAACGGCTGGTCGCGCTCTTCGAATGTCAGCAGGCGAATGTCCCGGCCGATCACCTCTTCGAAGGTATAGCCGGTTAATCGCGTGAAAAATGGATTGACCCATGTCACACGTCCGACTCGGTCCATGATCATGACCGCATTGGCGGCGGATTGGAGTGCGGTACCTTGCAAGCGGAGTTGCTCGTCCTCCTGATTCAATTCGGTCATTTCCTTGGCGACACAGGCAATGCCCTGAATACTTCCGTCTTCATCGCGCATGGGGGCGGCGGACAGGACCGCGGGGAATGCACGGCCATCTTTCGCACGAAGAGTCGTTGTAATCTGATCGATCGAGCCGTGCGCGAGGCTCTCCTGATATTTCGCGTCACTCAATGGGTTGACATGCGAGGGGAACAGTCCGGCTGCATCCTGGCCCAGCAATTCATTCTCCTCATACCCGAGAAGATTCAGACCGGCGTGGTTGATGCTTCGTATCGTGTGATCCGGATTGAGGACAATCAAAATGTCGGTCAGGGAACGAATGACGTTGTCCACATAATTCTTGGACACGGTGGTCTGTAATAACTGCTCGGTCATACGATTGAAGCACTTTGCCAGTTCGCCCAATTCATCAGTGCTGGATACAGGAACGGTCGTCTGCAAATCTCCCTCCGCAACCTTCTTCGTCGCTTCAGTAAGAGGACTGATGACATGAAGAGATCGTCGGAGCAGCATGATGAATACCCCGCCTCCGACCATGGTTATAAGCAGACTGATCATCATCGTGTGGATGATCAGGGTACTGAGCCGTTGTTCAAGCGCGCGCCGATCGAGGAAGAGCCTGACCCATCCGATCGGTGGGGTCCTGAGCCGGTTGTCGGCCATTGTCAGATTCGCCACGTCGGCCACCATGCTTCCGAACTCTGAAACAGGAAATCCTTTTGTGAGGATCCTGTCTTTCTGCCATACCTCTTCTGTCTCCCTGAAGTCCAGGTCCTCGACTGTCAGTTGAATGCCGGAAAACTCGAGCCACAGCGTTTGGGAGGACCGATAGGCCAGAATGGCCACGACATCCTCGCCCTCACCAAGAGAGTGAAGAAGAGAGGTTAGGGCTTCTACATCTTGTTCTCGAAAATACGATCGGGCTTGTGATGCGATGGTCGTCGCGATGGTCCGCCCTCGTATCTTGAACTCCTGGAACATCGCATTCCGGCTGGAGGTGTATGAAAAATAGGTCAAGCTGCAGACAGCACACAAGAACACGGCAAAAAAGAGAGCCATCAGCTTGTATGACAATGAGCGTGTTAGTAGCTGCAGCATCCCCATCGCCGTTCCGTTATGGCTGCTCCACAATCATCATGATCTTGACGAGGCCGTCATCGATCTGCCTGAGCCGTGACAGGCTGACATAGCCGATCGCCCCCTCGATGGTTCCGACGAAGCGAATCACGGAGTCATCCGATCGCTCGATCACGCTTTGCACGGGAATCGGCGTACCTTGGCGATAGAAGACTTGATCCGGCTTCGCATTCAGTACCCGCAGATAGAAAGTCTTTCTTGCGTCGGCTGAGATCTCACGGTTGACCAGTTTGATTCGGTCACCCCCCGGCCAGTGAAGCGTCTCTCCACGATACATACCGGCGACGGTCGTCGTGCTTAACGAGGCATTGGGATTATTCTTGTTGACGATCACGGCAAGAGGTTCGGCGTAAGCGAGCGCCGCGCACAACCAGACGGCGAGCGTGACCGTCAGCATCTCCAGCGGACGCGTTCTTGCACGGGATGGAGAGTTCACGGGATGGCCATCAGAAGATCCACGCGATGGAGGTCACGAATCCGTCGGAGGGGATCTGATTGAATTGTCCGTGGTTGAATTGATACTCCGCCTTGAATACGTAGTCTTCGACCGGACGA
This sequence comes from Nitrospira sp., assembly GCA_015903995.1. Classification (GTDB taxonomy): domain Bacteria; phylum Nitrospirota; class Nitrospiria; order Nitrospirales; family Nitrospiraceae; genus Nitrospira_D. Next base: position 27,041 of record JABMDK010000019.1, on the reverse strand, counting down.
TAGTTGAATCCGATAATAAATTGCTCTCCGGTTTGACTTCCCGTCGGGCTGGCAACGGTATTCATCTTGGTGCGGCCATAGAGGCCGACGAGTGCAAATGTCGGACTGTTGAAGTGGCGTCCGAGGATCGTTGAGTTCAAGATTGATGGCCAGAACCGATAGGTCAGCTGAATATAATACCCCCAGAGGCTTGAGGGGGTGGTTGAGCCTTGAATGTCGAAACGTGCAAATTCGCTCCTGAGCTGGAAGTTTTCCCATATCCTGACGTTTCGAGGTTTAAATTCGGCATCGAACGCGATACCGGTTATTAAATCATTAGATCCTGGCTTGTAGGCCCCGCGATATCCAGAAAACCCAATTTCGTACTGGTCGAAGAACTTCAACGTCCCGCGGCCGACGACCGCCTTATCGCCGTTGTTGTCAGAGCGCAGTCCTGTTCGTGCGCTTTGCAGACCAGGATCGGGGATGTTGCCGGGTGCCGCAAGAAACTTGTCCGTCAGTCCGTTGATCACCTGAATTTCATACGTCGCTTTGACGTTGTCCGAAACCGGAAAGAACCCAAACGCGCTGAATCCTAAATCAGACCAGGTCGTGGGAGTGATCAGACGCGCAACGGACGGTGGGCGTGTCAGGTCTCGGCGAGGATCGAAGTGATCGAGATTGAACTTTCCGAACGGAATCAAGAGCACGCCGGCGCGGACATTAAATGGTTGAGCAAGCAGAAGGTCGACATAGGCCTGTTCTGCATCGGCGGTTCCATGGGGAAGACCAAGATCAATTTCGGTATAGACCCGAATCCGGTCGTGAAAATTTCCGGAAATCAATACTTCGAAGTTGCCGTCATGGGTCGTGCGTCGGTCGCTGAAACTTTCGAACGCCACGGCGCCGTACGCACCGACCCTGATATTCTGTGCAAGTTCATCCGATAAGCTGCTCTGCTGTTTTTCCACGAGCCCGAGACGGTCTTTCAGATCGGCGAGTTCCCGCTGATGCTGTTCCTCAAGACGCTGCAGCTGGTCTCGCAGTTGTTCGACTGAATCCTCCCTGTGTGTTTCCGCCGGTTTGTTCAAACTTTGCGCGAGCAGTGTGCCGGGCAGGAGCAGGCAACTGAGCAAGAGTGCGAATCCGATTCTGCAGAATACGGGAACCCGCACCTGTTCTCTCATGCCTTTGTTGCTCTCTATCGAAGCGGGATAATAATCCAATTGGTGATCGTCCCCTTTCCTTCTTGACGGCTTGCATAATGTCGTTGCCTGTCGCCTGGGAGCAGCTCCCACCGAGGCACTGGTTGCTGATAGGTGTTTGGTTCCCCCTGATAGACCGGCTTTCGCAATTCCTCGATGATCAGATGCAGCTCATCATGGAGAATAAACACCAAGCCTTTCGTGCGGCGATCAGGCCTCTCTTGATCAGCCAGGCTGAATTCCACCACATCCTGTGGGGCCGCTTGGCGTAACGCGTTGGAAATGACAGGCGCCACGAGTTCCCCCTGCTGCCTGGTAAATACAAGGCGTGACTGTTTCCCCGAGAAGGGAATCAGCGATCCCGCCTCATACTGAACGTGTTCTAGAATATCGCGTACCTCGTCCGGTTGAATTGTGTACGAATGGTTGTAGGGCTCAAGCGACGGGTACCCAGTCGGTAGTTCTCGAAGAACAACTGAAAGCGCGTCAGTGTGATACACGACGACTTGAGGACGAGTCTGGCAGGACTGTGCGCTGCACACAATGATAAGGGATAGAGCAGCGACCATACCTCTCTTGGATAAGACCGAGCGCTTCAATCACCCTCCGATTCTCCGGCTCGCGTGAGCATGCTCCATGGGAATTGCACAGGCATATGATCAGACGATGGTCGGTTCATTTCGTAAACAAACACTTTCGGAACGGATTTTCTATCTATACAGAATAGACAGAGGGCAAGTCGAGTACTGGTCAAAAATGAACATTGGGCGAAGGATCCGGCACCGGATTGATGCTCTGCAGATCTGAAGGAAAAGATTGTTGCGGTCGTTTTATGATGGGTCAGGGCCTGTTACAATGGAACACTCATGAATTGTACTTCTCGCGATTCATCGGAGCACCCTCAATCGGTACATTTCTAGAAGATGGATGTCATTGCCACACATCGCAATGCGGACTTCGATGGCCTGGCCTCCATGGTTGCCTCGCGCAAACTCTTTCCTGAGGCCACGCTCGTCTTGCCGGCCGGAGCACAGGAAGCGGTCCGTAACTTTCTTGCCGTGCACGATCTC
>JABMDK010000019.1:0-24687 GCA_015903995.1 Nitrospira sp. | reverse complement strand
CCGCCTCGCGTCAGCATAGCTGGTCTGTTCCAACGCCGTCATCAGCCGCCGATGCGCCTCAGGCCGAGAGGGCTTCGCCAGGTGCCGCTGCAGGTTCCGCCTCTTGTGAATGGCACAGCGTTGATGCACGAGCTTCTTACCGAATCGTGCCCGTAGCGCCTTGATCAGCCCGCTGCCGCCATCGGTGACGAACAGGATGCTCGGGGAGAACACCAAGCCGCGACGCTCCAGGTCCCGAAACAGGGCCTCGCCGATCTCATGATTCTCCGAGGAGCCCTGCCAGAACCCGAGGGCCATCTTCTCCCCGGATACGTTCAAGCCCAAGGCCACGAGAAACGCCTCGCCTCCTCGATGGATCGTGTCGAGGAAGAGGGCAAACGACTGGAAATCGGCTAGCGAGCGCTCTTGAAATGCCTTCAGCTTCGTGGCCGTCAGCTCCACCAGCTTCTGCGAGATCGCGGTGGGCGACACCCCGACGGCGTGTGCCGCATTGAGGACGGTGTCGGCATACTTCTGGGCCGAGACACCGCGAAGAATCTTCTCCAGCAGTTCTTCTGAGAACGCCCCGGGATTGCGCAAGCGAGCATAGGACTGGAAGGTGACCTCCCCTTGCTCGATGTGCCGCAGCCGGGGACGAGTCACGCGGACCTTCTGGTCGCCGAGATAGATGGACCCTTCCTCATGCGCCCATTTCCGAAACGCCGGGTCGGTGGGATAATACTCAGGCCCAGCTATTTCCTCCCGCTCCATCAACATCACGCTCTCTGCGACCATCCGCCCCATCTCTAGCATCACCGCATCAAGCGCCTGTTTGCCGGAGTGGATCACACGGACTAGTGTGCCCAGCATCCAGTCGATCCCGGCGGTCGTCTTCAATCCCGCCAGCGCCTGCTTCCGTTGTCGGGTGTCTCGTCGTTTCATCGGTGGCTCCCTCCTCGTATGTGCCGCGGAGTATCCCACGGCGGAGCCACTGAGCAAAATTCACGGACTTCAGTATAACTCCCAAGGGGACAATAGTAGGGTCATAGGCTGTGAGCTGTAAGCCGTTCTCGGCTCACGGTTTGCGGTTTCAGACCTTCCGTCTCCACTGAACCTTGAGTCTCTCAGCAATGGTGGCACAGAATGAATGTGGTGTTCCCTTTGACTTTCCCCCAGTTGTTACACCACCGCAGGCGAAGATGACTCCCGTGCCACGTGGGCCACGTCCTAATAGGTGTTGATGAACTCCTGGGGTGTCACATCCCCAATGGAGCTGTGCGTCCACTCCTCTTTGTATTCCTTCCGCCAGGCTTCGATCAAGAGCTGCGCTTCCTGGAGCGTCACACACCAGTGCTGATTGAGGCATTCATCGCGAAACTTGCCATTGAAACTCTCGATAAACGCGTTCTACGTGGGTTTCCCTGGCTGAATAAAATGCAGGTGGACACCATGCTGGGCAGCCCAGACATCCAAGGCCGTGCCGGAAAATTCCAGCCCATTGTCGAGGGTCAGGGTCTCCGGCAGCGGCCGTGCGAGAAACAGTCGTTCCAGAATCCGGCAGACCCGCGCGCCGCCAATCGATACATGCACCTCAATCACCGGGGCCTCCTTCGAACACGGATCCGTCATCGTGAAACACTTAAACCTTCGCCCCGTCACGAGCCGGTCGTGCACAAAATCCATGGCATAACAGAGTCCCGGCCAGGTCGGTCGGGGTAGCGCGACCCGCGGAACGGCCGCTGCCGTTTTGTAATAGTGCCGCTGTCACGCGAGCTGTTCCTCTCGATAATAGAGCCATTCCACCTTCTTATGGCTCACTGGCCAGCCTTCCCGCCGCAAGCAGACATATATCCGGGGACATCCATAGCGGCGTTTGCACTCTGCCATCTCCCGAATCCGTGTCCGCAGGGTGGTATCCTCCTGGCGGTGACAACGGCACGGTGTTCCGATCCAAGGCTAATACCCGACAGACTCGTCGCTGACTGAGCCCAAAGCGCTCGGCCATCCATTGGGCCGCGCTTCGTTTCGCCTTGGGCTCTACCAGTTTTTTGTGGTGACCGCTTTCAGTGCCTGGATGTCCAGGGCTTGCTCCGCCACCATCTGTTTCAACCGCCGGTTTTCATCTTCGAGCTGGCGCAGCTTCTTCACATCGCTGATTTCGAGTCCCGCATACTTCGCCCGCCACTTTTAGAAGGTGGCATCCGAAATGCCGTGCTTGCAGCAGAGCTCTGCGACCCCAATGCCAACCTGGGCCTCCTTGAGTACTGCAATAATCTGTTCCTCGGCGTGCCGTTTCCGTGTCATGGCTCCCGCCTGTGGAACCCATCGCAGCACAGGCCAACTTCCCAGTCAATGGGCTAGTTTTCGGGAGGAAGGTCTGGTGATAGCTCGAACAATGTGCGGTTATACTCCTTACTGTTCAGGAAGACCTCCTCGGCTTGCTTTCGCTCGGTAATATAAAACAAGGATCGAGAATTCTAACAGATCTCCTTATTGCGGAGACAGCCAAGCCTATGAATGTTGTAGGAATAGGCCACCGGTCTCTTCACGCGCGTCTCCAATTTTATTCCCTGCGGGATTCCATGCGTATGCCGGGCCGCTGCTTCGGCTTAACGTCGATGAGCCAATGGAATGTGACTGCCATGCGAAGTCCACATATAGTCAGACGAAGGTCCTCTTGTTCCGTAAACAGAAAAGTTTTCATTTTGGGGTGTAGGGAATACTGAAAAGCAAATATCATGCGCGCTGACTTTGCGACATCATCTCCCTCAGGGGCTCATTGCTTAATTATGCGAGTACAAAGTCCTAGATAGAGAACTCTGATCGGTAGGTAGAAGGGTACACATGTGATTTAGAATCGACCAATGCACTGCCGCAGCAGTACGAATGAAGGGATCGTGGCAGACGTTTTATGATTGATGAGAGCCTGCTAGAATGCGCTCATGGACGTCATCACCACACATAGCAATGCGGACTTCGATGGCCTGGCATCCATGGTTGCCTCGCGCAAACTCTTTCCTGAGGCCACGCTCGTCTTGCCGGCCGGAGCACAGGAAGCGGTCCGTAACTTTCTTGCCGTGCACGATCTCAAAGATGTCGATCTCTCGCAGGTCACCAGACTCGTATTGGTCGATACCCAAGAGCCTGACCGGATCGGAGCACTCAAATCGTGCATCGAGAATTCGGCGGTCGAAGTCGTCGTGTTCGATCATCATCCCGAACCGGATTCCGCCTGCGCCGGTCGGTCGAAGCAATCCGTGATTGAATCGGTCGGGGCGACAACGACGCTTCTGATAGAGCAACTCCGGCGAAGGCATATTCCCGTGACACCGTTCGAGGCAACCGTGATGGCCCTGGGCCTCTATGAAGAGACCGGGTCGTTCGGCTTCTCGTCTACGACCAGCCGCGATCTTGAGGCCGGGGCGTTTCTCGTTGCAGCGGGCGGGGATTTGAATATGGTGGCGGACGTTCTGCACCGTCCGCTGGATCCTGATGCCGTCGCGCTGCTGAACGATTTCTTGGAACACAGTGACGTGCATTACCTGGAAGGCCGTAAGGTCCTGGTCGCCACGAGCACGATCGACCGTTGCCGCGGGGAAGCCGCCGGCGTGGTGCAGAGACTTGCTGAATTGCAGGCGGTCGATGCCGTCATCGTGGTGGTGATGATGACAGATCGAGTGGAGGTGATCGGAAGAAGCCGTCGGCCTGAGATCGACGTCGGCTGGATCGCACGGGAATTCGGAGGAGGGGGCCATGCTGTGGCGGCAGCCGCCACCGTCAAAGGGCAAACCCTGGCGGAAGTCAAAGAGAGGGTCGTTCGGCTGCTGACCACACAGTATCGCCCCACGCTGTTGGCCCAGGATGTCATGACCTGTCCGGTCAAAGCGATCGAGGTCGAGACCAGCGTGACTGAGGCAGGACAGCGGATGACGGCCTATGGGCTGAATGTCTTTCCGGTCTTGGATGAGAACGATCATTACGCCGGGCTTATCAGCCGGGAATCGATTCAGAAAGCCTTGTTTCATCGGCTGGGTAAGATGGCTGTGCGAGACATCATGCAGACCGATGCCTATATCGCCCAGCCGGACACGCCGTTTCACGAGATCGAAACGGCCATGATCGAGCGCAACCAGCGGTTTGTGCCGATCGTCAGAGATGCGACAATCGTCGGTGTTATTACGAGGACGGATCTGCTACGGACCCTGCACGACGATGTATTGAAGGTCGCGAGAATGCGGACGATGCGCCCGAACGAAGCCGACGCTGAAATCGGAGGGCCGCGTCGCAACGTGAAGGGGCTGCTGCGAAGCCGCTTGCCGCATCATCTCGTAACCTTACTGGAAGACGTAGGTCATGTGGCGGACCGCTGTGAGGTACGGATCTTTGTCGTCGGCGGCTGTGTGCGAGACCTGTTACTGGGCATCAAGAATCTGGATTTGGATCTCGTGGTCGAAGGCGACGGCATCGCCTTCGCACGAACGCTTGGTGACAGGCTGCATGCAAAGGTCAAGATACATGAGCGATTCGGCACGGCTATTTTGCTGTTGCCGGATGGTTTCAAGCTCGATGTCGCTACCGCGCGGACGGAGTATTACGAGTATCCCACCGCCCTGCCGACGGTCGAACAGGGGTCCATCAAGAAAGACTTGTATCGACGGGACTTCACGATCAATGCCTTGGCCGTTCGGTTGAACGGGAAGGGCTTCGGCGACGTGCTGGACTTCTATGGCGGGCAACGGGATCTGAACGACAAGGTGATTCGAGTGTTGCACGGGCTGAGTTTCGTTGAAGATCCGACCCGCGTGTTTCGGGCCATACGGTTCGAAACCCGATTCGGCTTTCATCTCGGCAAGGACACGGCGGCATTGATCGCCGGTGCCGTCAAGATGAATTTGTTCCAACGATTATCCGGCCACCGTTTGTTGGAAGAACTGAAACTCCTGTTGGGCGAGCGGGAACCCAAACAGGCGATCAAACGATTGGCGGAGCTCAATCTCTTGAAGTTTATCCATCCGAAGTTGAGTTGGTCGGACCGGCTGGACCGGTTGATGTCCGCACTCGAAGAAGCCGTCGATTGGTACCGGCTGCTGTACCTCGATCGGAAGATGGACGTCTGGTTGGTCTATATGATGGGACTGCTGGAGCTGTTGCCTGAGCGTGCCGTGAAAGACATGCTCAAGCGCTTTCCCTTCTCCGAACAGGAAGCCACCAGGCTCAAAATGGCCCGCGTGGGCTGTCACAACATGATTCGCCGACTCGCATCGAAACGATCGCTCACACCGGCGGAGGTGTACCACCTCTTGTCGGGACTGTCCGATGAGACTCTTCTGATCCTCATGGCAAAGAGCAAAGGAGAAACCGTCAAGCGGCAGGTCTCGGCCTTCCTCACGACCTATCAGCATGTGAAGCCGATTGTGACAGGCATGGACCTGAAGGCCATGGGATTGAAACCTGGCCCGCAATTCAAGAAGATCCTCGACCAATTGCTAGCCGCACGTCTCAACGGCGAAGTCAAAACTGAAGCAGAGGAACGGCGGTTCCTTCATCAGCTGGTTCAAGCCCAAGGGCGATGCGTGAAGGATCGGAAACAAGACATCACTGATGAGATGCCGCGTATCGGATAATCTGTTCGACAGCCTAGCCCGCATACCTACAGAATTGTAGCGCACCCACGAGATCCTCTCTCCAATTATTCTCTCACCACACTCCTTGCCGGATTTCTCTCCGTAAATAATTGCAAAAAAACAATTTTTTGGAGCCAAACCTGCCTGAGCGTGATATCCAAGGTTTAGAAAGACTACTGTTGTCATAAATACATAGTTAGTTATTGCCATGGTAGATGACGCGATTTGGCAGATCTGTATCTACGGACTGTGTGTCGGCGTGGTGATCGCCGTCATGCTCGGACTCCCGCCCTTGCTCGGCGAACGCCATTGGAAAAAGCCTGAACGCCGCTCCGAAAGCGCAACGGCCGTTCCCTATGAATGTGGTATTCAACCGACCGGCAGCGGTCAAGTCCGCCCGCCGGTGCAATATTATTTGATCGCCATGTTCTTCGTCATTTTCGATGTGGAGGCGGCGTATCTCTATGCCTGGGCGGTGGCTGTGCCCGAAACAGGCTGGCTTGGTTTTATTGAAGTGAGCATTTTTGTGGCCATTCTGTTGTCATCTCTTGCCTATCTCTGGCTCACCGGCGCGCTCGACTGGAATACACAGTCTCAACGTCCGTCTGTCCGTCATCGCTGGACACCACACACGACGGAGTCCAAGGAGTTCTACAATGACCGAGTGGCGTAACGGACGACTGGAGGGTGTGCGGGTGACCGAAGGTGGTGATGGTCCGCTAACCTCTGTCGTCGGACAGTCGGTCCTCTTTGCGAAACTGCAAGATCTCTTGGCCTGGGGACGGAAGAATTCACTCTGGCCGTTGAACTTCGGCTTGTCGTGCTGTTTCGTCGAAATGGCCACGAGTTTCACCAGTGTCTACGACGTCGCTCGGTTTGGCGCAGAAGTCGCACGGGGTTCACCACGGCAGGCCGATGTGTTGGTCGTGTCGGGAACAGTGTTTTTAAAGGTGGCTCCCGTCATCAAGCAGCTCTACGAGCAGATGCTGGAGCCGCGTTGGGTGATATCGATGGGCTCCTGCTCGAATTCCGGAGGAATGTTCGACGCCTATTCCGTCGTACAGGGTGTCGACAAATTCATTCCTGTGGACGTCTATATGCCGGGATGCCCGCCGCCGCCACACGCCTTTATGGAATGCCTGCTGCTCCTCCAGAACATGGTGGGTTCGGAGCGACGCCCCTTGAGCTGGCACTTCGGTCCACAAGAGGTTCAGAAGCCCATCATGCCCTCGATGCGGGATGCGAAACGAGCGGAGCGGATGAGTCAGCGTGAATATCCCGGCATCGATGTGCTCCCTCGGACCGATCTCCTCTCTCCCCACTTTGCAGGGCAGCCGGACGGTCGCTCAAAAGGCAAGTCATGACGCTGCGAGCCTCGACCCTGAGAGATGCCTCAATCGGTGAACAAACCGGATTGGTCTCAGAGCTCATGGCTCACTTTGGCTCAGAAGGAACTCTGGTTGCGGTCCAGCCTACCAAGGATGGAATTCCGACAATCTGGATCGAGAAGCATCGTCTTCATCAGGTTCTCCGCTATGTCAAATCTGAGCTTCCTCGTCCGTTTCCCATGCTGTTCGACCTGAGTGCGACCGACGAACGGCTCCGCCGACATCATGACGGATTACCGATCGGAACCTTTACGGTGTTTTATCACCTCTTTTCCTTTGATCGGAACCAATCGATCCGCATCAAGGTGGCGCTTGATGGTGAGGCGCTCTCTCTCCCATCAAGCATCGATCTGTGGCCAAATGCCGATTGGTATGAGCGAGAAATGTTCGACATGTTCGGGATTCGGTTCGAGGGACACCCATTTCTCCGTCGTCTCCTGATGCCCTCATGGTGGGAGGGGTATCCGCTTCGCAAGGATCATCCCTCGCGTGCGACGGAAATCGGGCAGTTCCAATTGCCGCCGGAGAAGCTGGTCATGGCCCAGGACGCGTTGCAATTCAAGCCCGAGGACTGGGGCTTGGCTCGCACCTACCACGACCGCGACTCCGACTTCGACTACATGTTCATCAACCTCGGCCCGGCCCATACCGGCACGCACGGCGTGCTCCGGCTCGTGGCGCAACTCGCCGGTGAGGAAATCATCAACATCGTCCCGGATATCGGCTTCCACCATCGCTCCCAGGAAAAGATCGCCGAACGGCAAACGTGGCATTCGTACATTCCTTACACCGATCGTGTGGATTACCTCCAGGGTGTGCTGAACGAAATGCCCTACTGTCTCTCGGTCGAACGATTGGCAGGCATCACCGTACCGCCACGTGCACAAGTCATCCGAGTCATGATGTCCGAATTCTATCGGATCGCCAGTCATCTCGTGTGGTACGGGACCTTTGCGGGAGACATCGGCGCCTTGTCACCGGTCTTTTACATGTTCAACGATCGAGAGCGAATCCTCGCGATTGCCGAAGCCGTGTGTGGCGGCCGTATGCATCCGAATTGGCTCCGGATCGGCGGTGTCGCACGAGATCTTCCGATTGGGTGGGACACATTGGTCCGACAGTTCGTCGAGTGGTTTCCCAGCCGACTCGATGACTATGAGGGCCTTGTGATGGACAATCCAATCCTGAAACAACGGACCGTCGGGATCGGGGTCTTATCCCTCGATGACGCCATCGCGTGGGGCGCCACTGGTCCGATGCTGCGTGCCTGCGGTTTGCCGTGGGACTTGCGCAAGGCCCGCCCGTACTCAGGCTATGAGCAGTTCGACTTTGAGGTTCCAACCGCTTCGAATGGTGATTGCTATGACCGAGCGGTGGTGCACATGTTGGAGTTGCGCCAGTCGCTGAGGATCATTCGTCAGTGTCTCGATTCCATGCCATCCGGCCCCTATACGTCGCTCGATTCCCTTGCAACTCCTCCGCTGAAGACCCACACGATGCAAGACATCGAAACGCTCATCAATCATTTTGTCGGAGTGAGTTGGGGTCCGGTGCTGCCGCCCGGTGAAGCAGAAGTTCCCACTGAATCATCAAAAGGCCAGACCAGTTACTACTTGACGAGTGATGGGAGCCAGCTCTCCTACCGAACAAGAATCCGGACCCCCTCGTTCGCCCACATTCAAATGGTTCCATTAATGGCGCGCGGCGAACTTCTCTCGGATCTTTTGGCTGTGCTGGGGAGTGTGGATTACGTGTTGTCGGATGTGGACCGGTGAGCGGTTATATTTCAAGTTCTAGGTTTCGAGTTTCTAGTTTTGAAATAACATGAAACCTGAAACTCCAAACCCGAAACGTTTGATACGAGAGATACGAGGAACGTCATGCTGAGCGAGATCGAACGCCGAGAACTCGAAGAGGCAGTGAAACACTACCCGGACAAACGGGGGGCGGCCATCGATGCCCTGCTGACCATACAGCGACGACGTGGCTGGATTTCGGATGACTCGCTCCTTGAGATTGCCCAATTTCTTGAGATCACGGCCGAGGATCTGGATAGCGTCGCCACGTTCTACAACCTCGTCTTTCGGAAACCCGTCGGTCGGCATGTCGCCTTCATGTGTGACAGCATCAGTTGTTGGATTAAAGGGTGTGCGCAAGTTCAGGAACGGATCAAGGCACTCTATGACATGGAGCTCGGCCAGACGACGCCTGATGGACGTCTGACCGTCTTGCCGATCGCCTGCTTAGGGCAGTGCGAACGGGCGCCGGCCGTGATGATCGATCAGGATGTGTATGGTGACGTCACGCCCGAAACAATCGAACAGATCGTGGAGAAATACAAATAGTCCCGGACATCTGTCAGCGACCCAAGATGGAACGACCGCTTACTCAACATATTCATCCGGACGGCACCACGCGCACGTTGCGAGAGTACGTGAAGGACGGAGGATATCACTGTCTCCGGCGGCTCGCCGACGGATTGGTTCCCAAGGATGTACAGCGGCTGGTAACCGACGCGGGATTGCGCGGCAGGGGCGGGGGTGGATTTCTCACCGGTACGAAGTGGAGTTTCGTGCCGATGGGTCCCGATGCGCCGAAACCCAAGTACATCGTCGCCAATGGCGATGAAATGGAACCAGGCACGTTTAAGGATCGTGTACTGATGGAGGGCGACCCCCATGGACTCGTCGAAGGCATGATCCTCGCCGGCTATGCCATCGATGCAGAGATCGGCTACATCTTTCTGCGTGGGGAATATCATCTGTCCGCCCAACGGTTGAACCAAGCCATTGCAGAGGCCTACGCGGAAGGGTATCTCGGGAAGCCCCTTCTCGGGACGGGATTTCGATTCGACCTTCACCTGCATGCCAGCGCCGGCCGGTATATCTGCGGAGAAGAAACGGCGCTGATCAATGCGCTGGAAGGCAAACGAGCGGTTCCCCGAGCGAAACCACCATTTCCACAGACGGTCGGCTTATGGGGACAACCGACCATCGTGCAGAACGTCGAGACTCTCTACAACCTCCCTCATATCATCAATCATGGCTCCGACTGGTATCACCGGCTGAGTCGGACTCAGGACGGTGGCACGAAGATCTACGGCATCAGCGGTCGCGTCACCAATCCTGGGTGGTGGGAATTGCCGCTCGGCATCACCGCGCGTGAACTTTTGGAACGGTACGCGGGGGGAATGGCCGACGGCGTTCGCTTTCGGGGCCTCTTGCCCGGTGGGATCTCCACCGCATTTATGACCGAGGAACACCTCGATCTGCCTCTGGATTTTTCCTCCATCCCGCCCGAGGTCGGTCGTCTTGGCACTGCCACCATGATTGTGTTGGACGATCACACCTGTCCTGTAGGGTTCGTGCTGAATCTCGAAAAGTTCTTTGCCCGAGAATCTTGCGGCTGGTGTACGCCCTGTCGGGAGGGGTTGCCATGGGTGGCGAAAATCTTGATGTCCTTCGAGGAAGGACGCGCGACCCACGACGATTTGTCGCTACTTGAGATGCATGCCAAGTGGCTGGCGCCCGGGCACACCTTCTGCGGCCTTGCACCAGGGGCCATGGCCCCGCTGCAATCGGCCCTGAAATATTTTCGTGACGACTTCGAGCGGCATATCAGCTCCGGAGGATGTCCCTGGAGCAAGAAGTCGGCACAACAGAGGATCTTGGTCTAGGCCTATGGCGATCATCATCGTCGATAACAAGTCGTATCCCGTGGATGAACGGCAGAATTTGCTCGCCGCCTGTCTTGGACATGGGCTGAACGTACCCTATTTCTGTTGGCATCCGGCGATGGGATCTGTCGGAGCATGCCGCCAGTGCGCGGTCAAACAATTCAAAGACGATCGTGATCAATCAGGCCGACTGGTGATGTCCTGCATGACGCCAGCGACCAATGGCACTCGTATCTCAATTGATGATCCTGAGGCAAAAGCCTTTCGTGCCTCAGTCATTGAGTGGTTGATGGTGAACCATCCACACGACTGCCCTGTGTGCGACGAAGGAGGGGAGTGTCATTTGCAAGATATGACGGTCATGACCAGGCATGTCTACCGGCGCTACCGTTTCCCGAAACGGACGCATCGCAACCAGTCCCTCGGCCCGTTCATCCGGCATGAGATGAACCGGTGTATTCAATGTTACCGCTGCGTACGATTTTATCGAGATTATGCGGGCGGTCGAGACCTCAATGTCTTCGGTTCGCATGATGCCCTCTACTTCGGCAGGGAACAGGACGGGACCTTAGAGAATGAATTCAGCGGCAACCTCGTGGAAGTCTGTCCGACCGGGGTCTTCACCGACAAAACCTTCTTCCATCACTATACGAGAAAGTGGGACCTCCAATCAGCCCAATCAATCTGCCCACATTGCAGCCTGGGCTGCAATACGACCGCCGGTGAACGGTCCGGCATTCTGCGTCGGATCATGAACCGGTTTAACAGCCAGGTGAACGGCTATTTTCTCTGCGATCGGGGTCGGTTCGGCTATGAGTATGTGAACAGTGATCAGAGGATCAAGCGAGCCCTTGTGCGGCCAGAGCGTGATCGTGCCAAGCCGGCACAGCCGGAAGGAATGACGCAGGCCGTCGAGTTCGCAGCGGACCGCTTACGACATGCCCGCGGCATCGTTGGTATTGGGTCGCCTCGCGCCTCGCTTGAGGCCAATGTGGCACTTCGTTCATTGGTCAGACCAGAGCAGTTTTATGTGGGGATGGATGAGCACGAACATCGGCTCCTCTCCACCGTTCTCACGATTCTTCGGACCGGACCGGTGCCCTCCGCCTCTATTCATGACGCCGAACAATCAGACGCCGTCTTCGTCCTTGGCGCAGACCTTTTGAACGAGGCTCCACGCTTGGCGCTTGCCCTCTTGCAGTCCATCCGGCAACAGCCGATGGACCGAGTGGACGACTTGAAGATTCCTCAGTGGGACGAGGCGGCCGTGCGCAACGCCGTGCAAAACAGACGGGGACCTCTGTTCCTCACCGGGTATCAGCGTACGTGGTTTCATGAGTATGCAACGGACTCCTATTTCGCGGCGCCAGACGATCTTGCTCGGTTGGGATTTGCCGTGGCCGGATCGATCGGTCAAGGAGCACCCTCCGTTCCCGATCTCGGCAGCGAGGTGCGGGAGCGCGCGCAACGCATCGCCGAGGCACTGGCCCAGGCACAGCGCCCGCTGATCCTCGCAGGGACGGCCAGTGGATCTCATGCGACGATTGAAGCGGCGGCCAATATTGCCTGGGCCTTGCAGCATCAGGGGAAACAGCCTCGACTGAGCTTTGTCCTCCCGGAATGCAATAGCGCAGGTCTCGCGTTGCTCGGTGGCGGAACCTTGACTGAGGCCTTCGATGCAATCAGTCAAGGAAAGGCCGATACCGTCATTGTGCTGGAGAACGATTTGTATCGACGCGCAGACCAGGCACAAGTCGATGCCTGTTTCGATCGCGCCCAAACAGTGATGGTGATCGATTCACTCATGCATCGCACGGCGGCGCGTGCCGACGTCCTCCTCCCGGCAGCCACCGGGCCGGAAGCCAACGGGACTCTCGTCAATCAGGAAGGGCGCGCCCAGCGGTTCTACCAAGTCTTTGAACCGGATGGTGACGTCACGGAGAGTTGGCGGTGGCTGAGTGATCTTGCCCGTGCCACCTCACAGGAGGCGGGGAGTGTATCCGGAGTGGCGACCTGGCGCACCTTCGACGATGCAGTGTCCGCGACGGCGACGGCTGCTCCAGAGCTGGCACGCATAGGAGAGGTCGCGCCATCCGCAAGCTTTCGGCTGGTGGGTCAAAAAATCCCCAGGCAGTCTGAGCGCTGTAGCGGACGGACGTCGTTGATCTCTCATCTGACCGTCCATGAACCTCCCCCGCCCGTGGACTCAAACTCGCCGCTTGGATTCACCATGGAGGGATACCGAGGACCGCTTCCCTCACCGCTGATTTCACAATTCTGGGCTCCCGGCTGGAATTCCATCCAGGCGGTGAACAGATACCAGGACGAAGTCGGCGGACCGTTGCGTGACGAAATGCCCGGGCTACGGATACTTGAGCCGGTTGCTACGAAGGCACCCTATTGGTTTACTGCCATACCACGTGCCTTTCAACCGACCTCACGTCAATGGTTGCTCCTTCCACTCTCTGCGGTGTTTGGAAGCGAGGAACTCAGCAATCAGGCTCCGGCGATTGCCGAACGCATTTCCAAGCCCTTCTTGTCTTTGCATCCATCAGATGGAGCGCGGCTGAATCTTGAGGACCATCGTACCATTGAATTGGCGTTGCACGGGACGACCTACAGACTTGCCGTGCGTCTTGATCCTTTCACTCCGCTCGGCACGGCAGGCCTCTCTCTTGTGCCGGAAGTGTCCGGAGTGAGAGCACCGGCATGGGTCGATCTGTTCGAGGCCATCCAGACGGGACGAACGCGGAGGGTTGCGTGATCGATTGGAGCCATACCGCACTGACGATCGGGGTCATCCTTGGCGGCGCGCTGACGCTGGCCGGGCTCATGATCTGGGTCGAGCGCCGACTGCTCGGGCTCTGGCAAGAACGATACGGTCCGAACCGACTTGGGCCCGGCGGCTGCATGCAATCACTCGCGGATATGATCAAGATCTTTACGAAAGAAGACTGGATTCCGCCTTTTGCCGATAAGGCGGTCTTTGTGATCACCCCGGCCATCGTCGTGATCACCGCGCTCATGTCGTTCGCCGTCGTACCGATCGCTCCCAGATTCGTCGTCTCTGATCTCAACATGGGCGTCATGTTTTTTTTGGCCATGTCGAGCCTCGCCGCCTACAGTGTCATCATCGGAGGCTGGGCTTCCAACAGCAAATTCGCGTTTCTCGGCAGCCTTCGTGCCATCGCGCAGCTCTTGAGTTACGAGGTCTTCATGGGGCTGTCGCTGATGGGAGCGGTCCTGTTGGCAGGGTCCTTCAACCTCAGCGACATTGTGAACGCGCAACAGCATCAATGGTTCGTGGTCCCTCAATTCTTCGGCTTTCTGGGTTTCTTTATGGCCGGACTGGCTGAAGCGCATCGCACTCCGTTCGATATGCCGGAGGCGGAAGCAGAGCTCGTCGCCGGCTACCACTCGGAGTACAGCGGGATGAAATTCGGGATGTTTTTTGTCGGCGAATACCTCAGCATCCTCTTACTCTCGGCCATGACCGTGATCCTGTTCTTCGGCGGCTGGCACGGACCCTGGTTGCCCCCGGTCGTGTGGTTTGTCTTGAAGATGTCCGGCTTCATCGTCTTGATCATCCTTATACGGGCGACCTGGCCTCGATTCCGCTTCGACCAATTGTTGTCATTCGGCTGGAAGGTCGTGATGCCCCTCGCATTGATCAATCTGCTTGTGACCGGAGGAGTGGTGTTATGGAAAGCAGAATGACTGAGTATCACAGTGGAGCTGTAAGCAGGGAATGTGTAGGAACAGCACACCGGTAAGGCAGCGGTACGTATGATGAACATTTGGCTCTATGCCCGTAATCTGATCATCGGGTTATGGATCGTCTTCAAACGGACCTTTACGAAGCCGGTCACGGTTCAGTATCCGGAAGAGCGCCCCTATTTGCCGCCACGTTGGCGTGGACGCATCGTGCTGACCAGAGATCCAGACGGAGAAGAGCGTTGTGTGGCCTGCTATCTCTGCTCCGCGGCCTGTCCGGTCGATTGCATCGCGCTTCAAGCTGCGGAAAATCCAGAGGCGCACGAACGCCGCTATCCTCAATTCTTCCGGATTAACTTTTCGCGCTGCATCTATTGCGGCATGTGCGAGGAAGCCTGTCCGACCAATGCCATCCAACTCATTCCGGATTTTGAACAGAGCGAATACGCACGTCGGAACCTGATCTACGAGAAGGAGGATCTCCTCATCAGCGGGACCGGCAAGTATCCCGACTATAACTTTTATCGAGTGGCCGGCGTGAAGACACGCGACAAAGACAAGGGACAAGGTGCAAACGAGCTCCCACCAGTCGATGTGAGGAGTCTGATGCCGTAAGGGATGTGAAGTGTGAAGCGTCGTTCGTGAAGCGCAGCCAGTTTTAGTTCGCGCGACATACGCTTCACGAGAGACGAACGACAAGATACTAGCTATGGAAACTCTATTTTACATCGCGGCAGCCGTCACAGTTCTGGCAACGCTCCGCGTGATCACGCATGTGCATCCAGTTCATGCACTGCTTTACCTCGTCGTGGCGCTGATCGCGCTAGCCCTGATTTTCTATCTGTTGGGCGCTCAGTTTGCCGCCGCACTCGAAATCATTATTTACGGCGGTGCCATCATGGTGCTCTTCATTTTCGTCGTGATGCTCCTGGGGCCGCTTGCCGTTGAACGGGAACGGACGTGGCTCTCTCCCAGCGCATGGGTCGGGCCCAGTATCCTGGCCCTGATCCTCCTGGGGGAAGTGGGATACCTCATTGCCGCCGGGGACCATACGGCAATGGCTGTCACGGAGACCCGACAGAAAGGGCTCTCCATTGCCCTCTATGGGCCCTACATCATCGGGGTGGAATTGGCGTCCATGCTGTTGCTGCCTGGCTTGATCGGTGCCTATCACTTAGGGCGTCGTATCTCGAATGAGGCTCGTTGATGCTGAGTACGCATGCGCTTGTATTGGCCATCATGCTGTTTGGTCTGGGATTGATCGGCTTATTGAGTCGACGGAACATTCTCTACATGTTGCTGTCGCTCGAAATCATGTTGAACGCCGCTGCGCTCGCCTTCATTGCCGGAGGGGCCCGTTGGGGACAAGTCGATGGTGAGATCATGTTCTTGTTCATCCTCACCCTGGCGGCGGCTGAAGTGTCTGTGGCACTGGGGATTGTGCTGCAGCTGTCACATCGGTTTCGGACATTGGACGCCGATGCATTCTGCGAGTTGAAAGGCTAGGGACGTGAAGCGTATCTCGTGAAGCGTCGTCCGCTTGCGAGATACGAGAGACGAACGACGAGAGACGAGAATGTTGAAACTACTCTGGCTCATCCCGGTTCTTCCGCTCGCCGGCTTTCTGGTGTTGGCGCTGTGTGCCGGGCGTTTGAACCGACAGCAGGTCGCGTCGGTCGGTTGTGGCTCGGTAGGCACAGCAGCGTTCACGACTGCGCTTGTCGGCAGAGAGTTCTTTCAAGGCTTTCCTGATCGTGACACTTACCATCAAACGTTATGGAATTGGATCGATACGTCCGGGATGACGGTCGGCATTTCCTGGTATCTGGATGCGCTCTCACTTTTGATGGTGGCGGTGATCACCGGCATCGGTTTCTTGATCCATCTGTACTCCGCCGAATACATGGCCCACGACGATGGCTACGCCAGGTTTTTTGCCTACATGAATCTGTTCGTGGCCGCCATGCTGACGTTGGTATTGGCGGACAATCTTCTCCTGCTCTACCTCGGCTGGGAAGGGGTTGGACTCTGCAGCTATTTGTTGATCGGATTTTGGTATCGCGAACCGGAGTACGGCACCGCCGCGCAGAAAGCCTTTATCGTGACTCGTATCGGAGACACGGCATTTGCGATCGGGCTCTTTATCCTCTTCACGCAATTCACAACCTTGTCGATCCAACAGGTCCAGAGTCTTGCAACGGAGACCTGGCCGGTTGGCTCGAACATTGCCATGATCGTGGCTCTGCTCTTCTTGATCGGGGCGGTTGGAAAGTCCGCGCAATTACCGCTTCAAGTGTGGTTGCCGGACGCGATGGCAGGCCCCACGCCGGTCAGTGCGCTGATCCATGCGGCCACGATGGTGACCGCAGGGGTCTACCTCATTGCTCGCATGCATCACCTGTTTACGCTCGCGCCGCTAGTGCAAGAGATCATCGCAGTGGTTGGGCTGACGACGCTGCTGCTGGCTGCAACCAGCGCGCTGGTTCAACAGGACATTAAGCGCGTGCTCGCCTATTCGACGATGAGCCAGATCGGCTATATGTTTCTGGCGCTCGGCGTCGGGGCCTGGTCTGCTGCGCTCTTTCATTTCCTGACCCATTCATGCTTTAAAGCGTTGCTCTTCCTTGCGGCAGGATCCGTGATCCATAGCCTCCACCATGAACAGGACATTTTCAAAATGGGTGGCCTCCGGAAACATCTGCCATGGACCTTCTGGACATTCTTGATCGGTGCCGCCGCGATGTCCGGTGTTCCCCTCATCACATCCGGGTTTTACAGCAAGGACTGGATCTTGTGGTCGGTCTGGTCCTCCCCCATCAGTCACCGGTGGATCTGGTTCGGCGCCTTGTTCGGGGCCATGCTGACCGGCCTCTACAGTTTCCGGCTGATCTTTCGGGTCTTTTTTGGAGAGGTTCGGACAAAGCCGACCAGCGAACCGGGTCTGGCCATGCTGGTACCGCTGGTGATGCTGGCGATCTTGGCGCTCACGGTCGGCTTTCTTGAGATGCCCCACACACTCGGGAATGTGACCCTGTTTAGTCAGTACTTGTCGCATGCGCTTCCGACAACGGCACTGCTTCCAGGCATGGATGAATCGAGTGAAACCCGTGAACAGCTGGCTGTCACGGTCGCGGCGCTGCTCGGGATCGGCCTCGCGGCTCTCCTGTTCCTGCCTGGCTCACTCTTTGCTGCGCGATCGACGGATCAATCCATGGATCACCCTTCAGTGACCTTGCTGCAAGGAGGGTGGGGATTCGATCGACTGTATGATCGCATGTTCGTGCGGCCTTGGTGCTCGTTGACGCGACATACCGAAGACATGCTCGACCGTGGGTATGAATGGCTGGCCCTGTGCGCCGAGTCCTGTCATGGCTGGATGAGTCATACTCAGACGGGGCATATCCGGTGGTATGCCGCCACCATTGCAGTCTGGACGCTGGTGTTACTCGGTCTGTTTGCGATGTAACAGGATGCTGAAAGAGTCCGCCAGCAGCGTTCCCTGCCTTCGCCGGAGCGGCTTCGCGCAGGCTGGTCGCATCGCTCAGAGGCTCAACGTACCGAAGCCTACGTCTCGCCTCTTCGCTTGCTGCGGCCTTGCTGGACGATCTTTTTGAGCACCCTGAGGTTATTGCGATGTTCGTCCAGAACGAAACTTTTCGGTCATATTGGGGGCATCAACTGAGTTTTTTCGAAACCTGGTAAATCTTATGGGTCTTTGGCTGCTCATACTCATTCCACTTCTCGCGGCGCCCGTCGCATGGATGGGACAACAATGGTCTCGCCACGCGCCTCGTTGGATTGCACTCAGTGCCTTGTCCGTTGATGTTCTGCTGGCACTCTTCCTCTCGAACCAAGGTCACTCGGTTCAGGCTTCAGATCACGGGGCTTGGCTGGTAGAAACTCAGACCGATTGGATTCCTCACTGGGGTATCACCCTGCATCTTGGCCTCGATGGGTTAAGCCTGATTCTCATCCTGTTAACGGCTTTCATCGGAGTCATCGCCATTATTGCCTCCTGGACAGAAATCCGGAGTCGCGTCGGATTGTTCCACTGTAACGTCCTGCTGGCCCTAGGCGGTGTCATCGGGGTGTTTTTGGCGATCGATCTGTTTCTGTTTTTCTTCTTTTGGGAGCTCATGCTCATCCCCATGTATCTCCTGATCGTCATCTGGGGCCATGCACAGCGCCGGCACGCCTCGTTCAAGTTCTTCCTCTTTACTCAGGCTGGGAGCTTGGTGCTGCTGGTCGCAATCATCGCCCTCGCGCTCCTGCATCAACAGGCGACAGGGCGACTCAGTTTCGACTATGCCGACCTGATGGGACTGACCCTCTCCAGCGAGATGGCCCGGTGGTTGATGTTGGCATTTCTCTTTGGGTTTCTTGTCAAGCTGCCGGCTCTTCCCTTCCATACGTGGCTGCCGGATACCTACACGGAGGCGCCCACCGGAGCCACGATCATCCTCGCCGGGATCTTGGCTAAAACCGGCGCCTATGGGTTGTTGCGGTTCACGGTCCCAATGTTTCCGGAAGTGATCAGTGCTGTCGCTCCCTTTGTTATGGGACTTGGGGCGCTCAGTATTCTCTATGGAGCGGTCTTGGCCTGTGCACAATCGGATATCAAACGACTGGTGGCCTACAGCAGCATCAGCCACATGGGCTTCATCCTGCTCGGCGCCTTTGCCGGGACGGAGTTGGCGCTGCAAGGAGCCGTGATGCAGATGGTGGCGCATGGACTGAGTACCGGCGGTCTCTTCCTGTTGGCCGGCGCGCTTGAGGAGCGCTATCAGACGAGAGACATGGGTCAGATGGGTGGACTATGGAGCGTGACGCCACGTCTTGCCCCGATGGCGCTCTTCTTTGCCTGCGCGTCATTGGGGTTGCCGGGCCTGGCCAATTTCATCGGTGAGTTTCTCGTCCTGTTTGGATCCTATGCGGCTCAACCGATCATGATCATCCTGGCATCGCTTGGCATGGTCCTGGCGGCCATTTACTCACTGGGTATGATGCAGCGCACTTTCTTTGGACGGCAGCAAGACCCCCGTTCAGTTCCGGACCTGTCGAATGTTGCATTTGGAACCGTATTATTCATCGCAGTCTTGCAGATCTGGCTTGGCCTTTATCCGAGGGTCGTGTTGAGCACTGCACAACCGGTCATGGAACAACTTGTACAAGCTGCAGTGGCGTCGGCCCATCCGACTCAGTCGCGAGCTAAATCCCTGCTGTCATCCCACATCATCACATCGCAGGGGAATATCCCATGACACTCCAAGACTTCATTGCCCTTTCACCAATCCTCGATCTCGGAGCCTTCTCCCTTGTGACCATGCTTGCGATTGCCTTCAATCGACACCATGCACGCATCGCGGTCTTTGCGTTTGTGTCATGCCTCCTCACTCTGGCGACCTTGCCTTGGGCAGCCACGGTAACACCACGAGCCGTGACGACCTTGCTGGTCGTGGATAGACATGCCTTGCTGTACATGGGACTCATCTTGACCGCCACGATGGTCATCATCGCCTTGTCGTACCGATACTTGAATTTCCAGTTTCGTGAGAGAGAAGGTGTGGAGGAGTACTATCTGCTCCTTCTACTGGCCACCTTCGGAGGACTGGTCCTCACCACAGCTACGCACTTCGTGTCGTTTTTTCTCGGGTTCGAACTCCTCGGTCTCTCCCTCTGTAGTCTGATCGGCTATTTGCGAACGAGACGTCACCCGCTCGAAGCCGCGGTGAAATACCTATTGCTGTCCATCACCGCGTCTGCGCTCCTCCTATTCGGTCTCGCGCTTTTGTATTTCGAAAGCGGCGCCATGACCTTTCATGAGGTCGGAGTGATTGCAAAACAGTGGCAGTCCGTTTCGGCCCTGTGGCTGGGAGGATTGATCCTGGTTCTCATTGGGATCGCCTTGAAGCTCGGGCTCGCGCCGTTTCATATGTGGATTCCCGATGTCTACCAGGGAGCACCGACTCCCATTACGACATACATCGCGACAGTTTCCAAGGCAGCGGTGGTGGCGTTGCTACTCCGATTCGCCACCGAGGTTGGGGTGTTGGAACTGCCTCCCGTTGTCCATCTGTTCAGCCTCCTGGCTGTTGTCTCGATGGTCACAGGGAATATCCTTGCGCTGCTGCAACAGAATGTGAAACGGCTCCTGGCCTATTCCTCGATCGCCCACTTCGGCTATGTGCTGGTCGCGTTGCTGGCCGGTGGTCCTCCCGCTGCCGAAGCCGTCACCTTTTATGTCATCGTCTACTGTGCCATGTCGTTGGGTGCCTTTGGTGTGGTGACGGTCTATTCGAGCGAGGGAGGGGACAAGAATCGTTTCGAGGACTATCAAGGATTGTTTTGGACCAGACCCTGGCTCGCCGCCATGCTGGCACTGAGTCTGTTGTCGTTGGCCGGCATCCCGGTGACGGCTGGATTCATCGGAAAGTTTTATGCAATCGCAGCCGGCGTCGATGCTGGCCTGTGGTGGCTTGTGCTGGCAGTGATCGCGAACAGCGTGGTCAGCCTGTACTATTATCTTCGACTGATCGTCACGCTCTTCAGTGAGGAGCCGACATCAGCAACTGCTCATCAAGAGGAAATGGTGCTACCGTCACAGACGGCAGGCTGGACGGCAGCCCTCTCCCTTGGGTTCGTCGCCTCGATCATCCTCATGCTAGGGGTCTATCCCAGCCCTATGATGGAGTTCATTCGGAATTCTGTCAGCAACCTTTTGATGGTGGCTGCGCAGAGGCCATGAAGGGATTCGAGGCGAATCACCTCTCGCAACAGTCAATAGACAAGCCGCGTTCTACCGATCATGGTCCATGGACTTGCAACGAAACAATCACGTAAGCTAATTTTCTAGTTCATCGGAATGATCGTTGCCGAGACTTCATTCGGCAGTAACAAGGTTGCCGTTGCGCGGTTCTGTTCGTCCGGTTGAATCAACGCGAACAGTGGCACTGGCTGAGGGACCTCTCCCGGCGGCATCGACAGCATCGCGGGAAAGTCGATCAGCGGCGAGAGTGTGGCTTGGCTGGCGATGCGGAGGCGAAACGCCATCAACACATCCCGCAGCCGTTGAGCCTTTTCTTCATCCGAAATCGACTCAGTGGGTGCAATGCCGATCTCCCAGAGCGGCTTCGTGACCGTGACGGGAAACGTCAGCCCGAGTTTCTGCGCATCCAGTGACACATCAATCAAGAATCCGGCTTGAATCGCCTGTTGACGATTCGCGAGTAGTTGGTTGGCTGGAACGTCGGTCCGCATCTCCAGCGCATTGCCTGAATGAGTTGGGTTTTCGAGCTTCGGTTCTTCAGCGGTCGGTAACACCGGCGGCGCTTCAAGTGGTATTTCTCGTTTTGACTTGGCGTCACAACAGTCTCATCCGGCAGAGCGGGAAGTGCATGGATGAGGCCTTCGTACACTCGCTTGGCGGATTCAGACCAGGCCGGATTCAGCGGTCGACCTGAAAAAGCTGCTTCGGCGGCTTTTCGTTCATCATGGGTGAGTAGGCGTGGGGTGCGTGTCGTATCCATGGATGCATAGATAAGTCCGGAAACGTACAAGTCAAGAGCTAGATCAGGCAGCCGTCTGCCTTTCGTTTTCGGGACGAACAAAAGCACAATAAGTCCAACTAGATAGATCAGCACGACGGTGCCGGCTGTAGCCCGAGTACCAAGATTATCCACGCATGAAGACTGTTCACTGTGAGCACGTCGGATCAGACGCGTGCGGTATCATGGAGAGCGAGCGGTGAGCATCGCAGAAGCGAAGCGTCAAGGTGAAGGAGCTGGAAGCGCCATGCTATAGTTCTGCGCATGCTCCGAATGGACTACTATCAGGTGCTTGGCGTCTCCCGCGACGCGTCTGATGACGACATCAAAAAAGCCTACCGCAAGCTTGTTTTTCAGTACCATCCAGATCGCAACCCCGACAGCAAAGATGCCGATGCCAAGATCCGCGAACTCAATGCCGCCTACGAAATCATCGGTGATGCGGACAAGCGCCACAGCTACGATCGGTTGTCGTGGGGCGATGAGCCGCGCGCTGCGGCTGTTGATCCTCGCATCATTCTCGACGACATCGAACAGAAATTGTTCGATGAAGGCCGGAAAGAAATCTTCGCGATCTTCATGCGACACGTCGCGCGCGTGCGGGAGGAATTGGGCGTGATTCGCGAACGAACGCTCCGAGAACAGGGGTACGATTCCTTCCTGGAACCAGTGGTGGCGGCACGGGCCTCTGAAATCCTGGGTGAGTTCGTGACGGAAGACATGGATCGGCGGAAACAACGGCTTGTCGAGGTTGCTACGGACATGCTGGTCTCTCATGGACTCGCCAAGCGAAGCGACGAAAGAGAGATTCGTTCACTCCGATCTCGTTTGAAAGAGCGGTTTCACAAAGGCCGCCTCCACGGCGTGGCCTCGGCGCTGGAGCTGTTCTACGAAAGACGGTAAGGGGTAAAGTGTTCGACGTACGCGGAAGAATTCTGGGGGCTAATCTTGCATTGTGCGTCAGTGCATTTGGGCAGATAAATGACGTCGTTGATCGATGAACCGTGCGATGGCACTGACCGAGGAGATTGATCGATGGGTCATTGCCCTTGCGCTGATTGCTGAACCTACCGAAGGCAATTTGAAACTCCGGGCAGTTGAACGAGATCCAGATGACGACAAATTGACTCCTTTGAATGGATCCTTAGGTAATCCCTTCCCGGCAGGAACGACTCCTTCAGGAATCGCCACGCCACGTCGACCATAAGTCTTCTTCTCCAGATAGATGGGAAGCCCACGGTTCAGTCCACGAACCGCGGGCTTGTTGTGCACGAAGACACGTAGCCTGGGGGTGATAGTCGTTGCCGCCGACATCCAACCAGCGCTTCACCTCTTTTGCTCCCACCTCGCACCGATCCTGTGTTGAGCAGACATTCCAACCTCGCCACATCAACTACGCCGTTGTGAGTGCTTCGTGAGGGTGGTATAAAGCAAGAGATGGAACATCGAGAATCTCACAAAGTGACGGCGGTCAAGCAATTACTGCTGCCGTGGCTCTTCCCATTCCTGTTGTGTGTACCTGGCTGTGGCGACGACGGTGGAGGAGGTGGGGGGGGCTTTGGAGGAACTGGAGGGGGGACGTTAGGAGGGCTTGGCACCACATCGATCCTCTATGTCGCGAATAACGGCTCCGATAATGTGTCGGGGTACAGCATCAATGCGACAAGCGGAATCCTCTCGGCGATTCCCGGGTCTCCGTTCTCGAATGTCTTTGGTCCTTCCGCCATGGCCGTGTCCTCCAATGGATTTTTTGCCTATGTGACGAACGGTGGAAGAAGTACTGTAGCGGCATTCAGAGTTTCTACAGAAGGCGCACTCCTATCGGTCCCAACGACGCCATCCAATCCCAACCCAGCGCCGGTCGAAGCAGCTCCAGGTGCACTGGCCATTGCTCCAGACACGAAGCATGTGTATGTGGGGAATAGTGGCACGGACCGGGTGACCGCGTTCAACATCGAGGCCTCCGGCGCCTTGACCTTGATACCGCACACTGCCGACAACCCAAATCCTGCATCGGTCAAAGGGGCAGATCCCGCAGCCATTGCGATCACTCAGAACGGGAAATTCCTCTATGTCGCCAACAGCGGGTCCAACGATGTCATGGCGTTCTCGATCGGAGCCACCGGGCTTCTAAGTCCGATCGCTCCGTCCGGAGCAAACGCCAACCCTATCAAGACCAGTGTGACAGCCCCCAAAGGCATGGTCATCTCGCCGAACGGATCGTTTCTCTATGTAGCCAACAGCGGCGCTCATAACGTGACGGTCTTTCAGATCGGAGGGGACGGTCTCTTGACCTTGGTGCCGCCTGCAGGGTCCAATACAAACCCAATCCCCACAGGGGGTACGACTCCCAACTCCCTCATGATCTCCCTTAATGGACGATTTCTTTATTCCGCCAATGGTGGAGGCACCATATCGGCATTCACCATTGGGGGTGACGGACTCTTGACGCTCGTGCCAAGCTCGGCGGGTAATCTCAATCCCGTCTCAGCGGGGACAAATGCCACTCCTATAGCCCTGACGATGTCACCAGATGGGCGGTTCCTGTACGTGGCGAACGTGACGAACCAGGGAGGTCGTGTGTCGGCTTTTACCATCAACCTCGAAACAGGGACGCTGGTCCCATTGACGGCGCTGGTAGGTAATCCTTTTCTGGCGGGAAACACGCCATCTGCGATCGCGACGCCTGGTCGTCCATAGGTTAGGTGTCGAAACCTCTCCAATCGCTGCACCGTTTTTCAGCTGGCCAGGCGATTTCGGAA
>JABMDK010000018.1 GCA_015903995.1 Nitrospira sp. | reverse complement strand
CCCCCCCATGGGCTACCGATGGTGCAACGGGGATATCTGAGGATATCCGGTGTGCCGAGGCGGAACAGAGGCCACGAAAAAAGGGGAGTGGAGATGCAAAAAGTTGCGAGAAGTTTGGGGCTCCTTCTGTTGGGAGTCGGAATGGTGCTTGGCGGAGGGATGGTCACCACGGCCAGTGCCGCGAAGGTCACATTTGAGATTACGGACGAACCTGGCACCTGGTTCAAAAATGCCGCTGGACCTGTCGCAGGATTTCAGTCTCTGGCGGTCGCCACGCCGGGAGACGAAGTCGTGTTTACCGGGAAATCCAACACAGTGCACACACGCACCAGTTTGATCTTCCCGACCGGGGCGATCAATATGCCGTTTGATACCACGCCACGAAAGGGGTCGGACTCGGTGGTGCTCAATACACCGGGTCTCTATGTGTTTACCTGCAAGATCCATCCCTACATGTTCGGGGCAGTGATTGTCGATGATCCCAGCACCCAGGGATTGGACTTGGGCGAGCAGATTTCCCTGGTCAACGGCATTACGGTGCCGACGAGCAGCGATCTGGCGACCCGCCTGTTGCGCACATTCTTCATTGCCACGAACCAGGCCAATTGGAAGGATTACGCCGCTGCCGGTCCTTGGCACGTGACCTACCCGAGCGTCGATGTGCGGATTACCGGAGGCGCCGTGGCCAACCTCGATGCCGTGTTGAGTGGTCGGTATGGGAATGACACACCAAAAGACGCGTTGTTCAATCCGGCAACGACAGCAGTCGGGGAAGTCTGGGTCGATACGCAGTTTGAAAAGACTGCGGGGAAGAGCAAGCCGGGCACGGCTACGGCCATCAGCGGCCAAACCTGGCAGCCGACGCGGAAGGTTGCGCTTCCGCAGATCAATATGAACAACCCCCACAACATGTGGACCAACCAGAACCAAACGCTGATCTACCAGACGCAGTGGTTCGACAGTAAGTTGACGGTGTTCAATCGGACGACCGGCCAGTTGGTGAACAACATTTCGGTCGGGGAATCACCGGCCCACGTGATGACGCAGGTCGGAAGCGATAAGCTGCATGTGACCTTGAACGGCGCGACGGATACCAGATCCGTGGTGGAACTCTCGGCCAACGCGGGAGGGATTCTCCGCAAGATCGACATTGGAGAAGGGAATCCACATGCCCATTGGATGAGCCACAATGGGGATCTCATGGTGACCCCCAATCCCTTCACCAATGACAGCACCAAGTACAAGTTTTCGAATGATTCGAAAGTCCTGGTGCCAACCGGCGCGCTGCCGATCGCAACAGGTATGACACCGAACTCCACGAAAGCCTATGTGGCCAATCTCCTTGATAGCTCGATTACTGTGATCGATACGCAGACGAACAACGTGCTGAAGACGATCAATCTGATTGCCAACTACAACCCCGTCAGTGGGGCTGTGACCGGGCCTGTCGGCGCCCTGCCGATTCAAACGCCGGTGAGCCCTGATGGGAAGAATATGGTCACGGCCAACACGTTGACGGCCACGATCACCATCGTTGATCCGGTGACGGATACGGTGGTGGCGATGTTGCCCTGCGATCCAGGCTGCCATGGCGTGCAGTATGGGGCGAAGCAGGGTGGTGGGTACTATGCCTACGTGTCGAGTAAGTTCTCGAACAGCTTGATCGTGGTCGATCCGGACCCAAACAACGACGGCAATCCGGCTGATGCGACCATTGCCGGCCGGATTCTGCTTACCTCAGTAGGCACGACGGCGACTGACGATGCTATTACTGGCAATCGTGGTATGGGCGGTCAGGGAATCCTGACGATCCCAGTTGTGTACAATGGATGGGTGCAGAATCTTCCTCAGACCTGGAAAGATCTGTTGACTCCTGCTCAGCGTAATCCAATCCAGTAACAGATCGTCCAGCCCAGCCTGAGCAAAGCTCAGGCTGGGCTGGCACCCCTACCTTCGCAGGACCAAACCTTCCCAAGTCACCTGTTTACCTTTTCCTCCACCCCCCGTCTAACCCATCAGATAAGGTTGGAAGGAGGGGGTTATGCAACCATTCAGTTCAAAAGTGATCGCGTATCTACTTTCAGCAACACTCCTCTTGTCGGGCTGCACGTCCTTAGTCCACGACGATGTGAAGCGAACGGCTGGAGTGGAGGGTCATTGTGCCGGCAGCGAGTGGGTGGACGATTCTTCCATTGCGGTGCTGCCGGTCCCCGTCGTGGCCTTCCTCACACCGCATGTTGATCTCCACCAGGTCTCCAGCGAGCCGTACTTAAATCGGTGCGGAGCCTTAACCAGGGTGGTCAATCGTGAAGTGTCTGTTAACCGACTTGCCTGTATGCCTGCCGGGCTCACGCGCATTATCACCCTTGGAGTCTGGCAATGGTGTCCGGCGCGCGTGACATGGTCGGCAGATATATTGGCCGATCTGCCACGGTCGGCCAGTCTCTCAGCCGAGGACCGGAGCAATCAGCAACCGTAAACACAATTTTCAACAAGGAACACGCCATGACTACTTTGCGCTATGTCTTCACTTTGATGGGCTTGATGGGAATAGCAGGACTCCTTGCCGCCTGCGGCAGCGGCGGGGCGCCGTCTGTGTCGGTGAGCGGATCAGGAAGCGGGTCCGCGTCGGCATCGGGAACAGTCACAGATTTCGGGAGTCTGTTTGTTAATGGAAAGAAGTTTGAAACGGAAAACGTGGAGGTGCGGCGTGACGGCGTAACGGAGCGGTGCACCATCAATCCCATTACGACGTGCGGATTGAAGAAGGGGATGGTTGTCACGATTAACGGCTCGTTCAGCGGCAATCAACATACAGCCAATTCGGTTCAGCAAAGGGATGCGGTGGAAGGATTGGTGCAGTCGGTGGGAGGGGATGGCTTGAGTCTGGTGGTGATGGGACAGACGGTGTTGGTGGATAACACCACCATCATCGACAACAATATTTCTGGGCAAAACATCCTGAATCTTGTGGCCGGGACAGACAACGTTGAAGTCAACGGCCATATTCGTCCTAACGGGATCATTCAGGCGACATTCATCGAAAAGAAGTTGGTGGGGGTGACGCCCGAGGTGCGCGGATTCCTGAGCAACCATGTTTCGGGATCTGCAACATTCCAAATCGGCAACCTCACGGTGAACTACCGTGGAGCGGACATCAGCGACATGCCGGTCCCCAATGGGAACAACTGGGACGGTCGTTTCGTCGAGGTCAAAGGGACAAACTTTGTCAGTGCCACGACAACGCTCATCGCGACGAAAGTCGAACCAGAGAATCAGGGCATCGGCAATGTGATCGATGAATTTGAAGTCGAAGGGTTTGTGACGCAGGCCGGCACACCTACTGGCAACAGCATCGATTTCACCATTGGCACCACTCCGGTGAGGACGACGGCGAATACGGAATTCCGGGGCGGGACAGTCGATGAGATCGTGGTCGGTGCCAAGATGTCTGCCGAAGGGCGGTTCGATGGCAGTACGCTCATTGCGAAGCATGTGAAATTCCACGAGAGTGTACGGCTCGAAGGAGATGTAACGGTCTCCGGCAGCACGCTGACACTGGCAGGACTGCCTGGCGTGACGATTGCTGTGAACAGCCAGACGGAGTTCAAAAATACTAGCCTGGGCAGCTTATCTTCCAGCGACCATGTCCGAGTTCGCGGTCGCGTCAGTGGCACCAATGCGGTCATCGCCACGCGTGTCGAGCTGCGATCAGCCGATAACGATGTGGATCTGCAAGGACCGGTACAGTCGATCACCGGAAGCAATCTAGTGATCTTGGATATGTCAGTGGATACGAGCACCATCAATCACTTCGAGAGCGTGAGCGGCACTTCCATGAGTGGTGCTGGCTTTTTAGCTGAGGCGAGGGTCAACTCACTAGTGAAGGTGAAGGGTGAGCGGAACGGTACGACTGTGGTTTGGCAAGAGGCAGAACTAGAAGATTAACTCAGCGTATGCCAGTAGGCTGCTTAAACATACGCCTATGTAATTTAGAAAAGGAAACGAACGATGAACCGTCCCAGTTGGAAAGAAATCATATTGGGAACCATCGCTGGGTTGTCGCTTCTGACCTCTGCGGCAGAGGGGCAGAGGAGCAGCGCCACAGATGAGCCGGCAATTCGGATGGATAACCGAGGGCCTCGCTCACTGAACAGCGGCCACGGATCTTTCAATAATAATCCTGGCTTTATGAGTGGTGGGCGCGATGAGGGTGACCATAGAGGAAGACATGTCCGAGACCATATGGGCATTGCGCAAGCCACCGATGACATCCGTCGGGAAGATCGAAGGGCAGATCGGAGAGAAGACCGTCGTGTCGAGCGAAGAGAAGATCGGCAACTCGACCGACGACAGTATAGAAGAGAGGATCGGCAACTGGACAGGCGCGATGACCGCAGGGAGGATCACAGGTCAAATTCCGGCGGTGAACTCCGTGGACTTGATCGGGCCGACTATGTTGCCGGTGAACATGGCCGCGAAGGGAGAGACCACGCTCGATTCATGCAAAATGATGGACAGAACAGAGGAGAGTGGATAGAACGATATCAACGACCGGAACAGTTCGAACAGACAGATCGATCGGATCATCCTGAACGATCAGGTCGACACTAGTTGCGATCAACAAACAACAGAACAACGGGTGCTGCACCAAAAGCGGTTCGGTGCGGCATCTGTTTGTTCGATCTTACGGTTCACTAAAATATGGAGGCACTGATGAAGTCCACCAGAATAGTGATTGCTTGTTGTGTTCTGATGCTGAACGCCTTGATTGGGTGGGGACAGGAGGCAGCTTTGGCATCGGAGGAGACCGAGTTGCAAGGCGTGCGACAACAGCTCGACACGGACACTGCAGCCCGGTCATCAAATAGACACGCGGAGACATTAGCGAAACAATTCAAGGTCGAAGTCGGTACCGTCGAACAACTTCGTGCCTCCAAACAAGGGTGGGGCGAAATTGCCATACGAATGGGATTGGCGCAGGAGCTGGTGAAAACCGACCCGAAGACCTATCCAACGATGACCGAGGCGCTACAGAAAGTCGGCGATCTCCGGGCTCAAGGTAGCGGATGGGGCGCGATCGCGAAAGATTTGGGGTTCAAGCTGGGTCCGGTCGTCAGCGAAATGCGCCACGTGCGCAACGAGATGCGGGCCGAGATGAGGAATGCGGACCTGGATAGAGGCAGTAAGGTCAGTAAACGGGAGGTGGCACACGAACGGCTCCAAATCGAGCGAGAGAACAAGGGTGATCGGATGGAGCGTGCAGAACGCATGGAAAGACAGGAACGGATGGAGAAAGCGGAGCGGCCTGAACGTCCTGAAAGACCGGATAGGCCGGAGCGACCGGAGAAACCGGAACGGTCCGGACGGAACTGAGAAGAGTTTGTCAGGAAGGGTCGTGCGTTTCAAGACAGGGCGCCATACCATAATGTGGTGCCCTGTCTTGTTTGTCCGGGAGGTTGAATACGAGTGCCCATAGCAATGTGATAACCCGATTTATCACGTGACGGTATCTCAACGGGAGTCATGAATAGAAAAAATAGCAAGATGGGCATGGGAACGTTTTTCAAAGGGTACGGGATCGTTGTTGTCGCTATCGTTGGATGCATCGCCGCTTTTTGTCCGGGAACGGCGGTAGCTGCCGAGAAGGAGAAGAATGGGCCAGAACAGCGGCCATCTTCCCAACAAAACTGGCAGATCGGATTTACGCCGAGCTATTCCAGCGGGAATTTTGGAACCGACATCACCAGCCAATTTGTGTATGCCCCCTTGTCCATACGCAAGTTGTTTCGAGACGGGGATGTCACGTTAGTTATCCCGTTCGTGTCCGTGACGAGTAACGGAACGGCGACGTTGGTGGGTGGTCAGCCGACTCCCACGTTGCCCCAAAAGTGTCTTAAGCGTGGCGGCACGGAAATCGATACCGACAAACCGGAATGTCTTGCCCTGCTGAATGCCGGTCAGGGGATCACGGCTGGACAGAAAGTGACCAATTCTGGTCTCGGCGACATCATTCTCAGGGGGCGGTACTATGTCGTCGAAGAGAAGGATTACGTCCCGCTTATTACCCTGACGGCTCGCATGAAATTTCCGACGGCTAGCGAAAGCAAAGGGCTCGGCACTGGCGCGTTCGACCATGGCTACGGGGTCGAGATGTCCAAGCTGCTTGGCCAGAAGTGGATCGCCTTTCTCGACGGCGGCTACAACTTCATCGGTGATCCAGAGGGCCGAGAATTACAGAACCAATATTGGTATGATATCGGGGCTGGTTACTACCTGACTAAAGATTTGTTGGCGAGTGTTTACTTTGAAGAGTATCGCTCGCTCGTCGCCGACCTGGTGAATATCAGGGACTTCTTTTTCGCCTTCAATTACAAGGCTTCTGCTGCCTGGAGGTTCAACGGTGGGGTAATGGTCGGTGTTTCCAATAGCGCACCGGATTATGCGTTTTCTTTGGGCACCAGCTACCGATTCTAGCCAGCTCCTCCCCCTTTTGAGGCTGTTTACGCGCCTCACAACCACTCGTCTAATGAAACAGGGAGGTCAAAGCAGACGGTCCTGTGGCATCGGGCCAGACTAAGAGGAGTCGGAGCATGCCACTGGATCAGCATGCAGGACCCGAGGATGCTCAACTGGTTGTCCGGAGCCTCAAGCAAGACCATGAGGCATTCGGACAACTGATCGATCGGCATGCGCCCGCGATCGTGAATCTGGCCTATCGGATGGTCGGGAATCGAGCGGAGGCAGAGGACTTAGCGCAGGAAGCGTTCCTCACAGCTTTCAAGGCGCTGTCGACGTTTTTCAACCTGGCTGTACCGTATCGCAGTCAATAAATGCAAAGATTGGTTCCGGACCAAGCGACCTGGACAGGGACCATACGACTTGGATGCCGATGAGGTATTGGATAGTTATATGGCTGAAGAGCGGACCCCTGAACGCCTGCTCTCACAGCAGCAGGTGGCATATGAGTTGGAACAGGCGATCCAGCGATTGCCGCCCCTGTATCGAGAAGCGTTTGTGCTGAAACATGTCGAAGGATTGAGTTATGAGGAGATGGAGGAGATTCTAGGGGTGAACAGCGACACGTTAAAGATGCGGGTGTATAAGGGACGGCTCCAGCTCAGCCGTGAATTGGCGTCTCTTAATCCAACTCGATAACAAAGTGTGAATGAGTACGGTGACCATATGAATGAACAAGGATTGTTGGTTCAACGATTCTTGGATCACGATTTGACCCCCGAGGAACGAGTCGCGTTTCTGCAAGCGGTGGATACCGATCCCGTGTTGCGTCGGTGCTGGCTCAATCTAGAAATGGTGGTCGCAGAGGCGGCGCAATTGCCCCGGATTACCCCCTCGGCTAGGTTCTTCACTGAGTTGAAGGCCAAGGTGGCTCCGCCTTCCCTCGGGTGGTGGGAGCGGTTGTGGGTTGCAGTGACGACGCCACGAACGCTCGAATGGAACCTTGCTGGTGCGGCGGCCGCAGCCTGCGTCGCTATCGTGACAGTCGCGGGATTGTTCATATTGATGCCGGAGCGAGTTGGAGAAGTGCCTGACGCGACGACCCCTGCGCAAACGATAGCTGCTGGTACGACGCAGGAGCCGATGGTGTTTGTCCGGTTAGTTCTACTACAGCCGGGTGCACAGTCGGTGCGACTTCAATGGATGGAACCCGGCACAAACGCCGTTGGAACGATCGGATGGCGGTATGTGGACTGCGACCATCCCACTGAAGCCCGGCCGGTATCAGTACATGTTCGTTATCGACGGCAAACAATGGATTGCCGATCCCCTTGCAGCCGAAGAAACAACCGATGGATTCGGTGCGCAGAATGCGGTGCTTGATGTGGCCATCTAGCGTGCGTCTGGAATCTCTTGCAACGGGTTTAGTCTGTCTGTACTCTCCCGCACATGGGAATGGGACTGAACGGGCCCAGCCGGTTATCCTGGACGACCCTCATTGCGATCATGTTGCTATGTGGTTCCTGGGCCTGTGCCAAGCCTCCAGTGATAAAACCGAGCGTGCCCCAGCCACAGGCTGGGGCCGTGCATTTCACGGTGCTCGCCCCTGGTGCCAAACAGGTCGTTCTCGTCGGGTCTTTCAATGGTTGGGCCAAGGGTGTGACGCCGATGAAGATCGTGGATGGTTCTTCGGTCTGGTCGGTCGATGTACCGCTGACTAAAGGAGAACACACGTTCATGTATGTGATCGATGGGATCAGATGGATGACGCCTCCTCACGCTGAGGATTTTGTGACAGATGGGTTCGGGCAAACCAACGGAGTCGTGATCGTACGATAAGATGATGAGAACGCGAATCGACATAGAGATAGGGGTACTGAGCTTGATGGTCGCGTTGACCGCTACTTCGATCTGGGCCGAACCCCTCTCGATTCAGGATCGAGAAGTGATCACTCGGCTTGGCTCGGCGCAGGGCCATTCGGAGAACGAGATCACGCCCTTGCTCGATCATGTAAGCAAGGCCGGCGAGAAGGGAATTCCCACCGAGTCGTTGTTGAATAAGATGAGAGAAGGCTTGGCGAAAGGGGTTGAACCCAAGCGTATCGATCCGGTGCTGCGGCAGATGACGTCCCGGCTTGAATCTGCCCACGAAGTATTGGAGGAAGCGAAAGGCAGGCCGCGGCGTCGCAGAGGGGAATCGGCAGCGCGCGATGGAAACGCTGGCGGAAGCGTTTGCACGGGGAGCGACAGTCGATGAGGTGCGGGAGCTGAGCCGACTCTCGCAAGACGGCCGCCATAAGACGACTCAGGAAGAGCTCGCAGCCGGCGCGAAGGGGTTGGCCGTGATGAAAGAGGGCAGAATTCCGTCAAAAGACGGAGCGGCCCTGATTTGTCCTCCGAAGCCTTGGCGAAGGAGGACACGCTTCGGTGGGTTCCGCCGAAGACACAAAATGGACCACGGCTGTCAAGCCGTGCGGCTCCACTATTTAGTAACTCCAAGACATCAATCTTGTGCAGGCTATCAAGCTGGCAAAGAACACACATTAGTAGAAGTTGTACCGCAAGAGAATACTGGCGAGAAATGCGCCATCGTGCCAGGTCTCGGTAAAGGCCTGACCGGGAAAGAAGTACCCGAGGACAAACTTGGTTTGCAGATGGGGTATTCCCTGGTAGCCGACGACGAGGTCGACTTCGCTGCCGACATGTTTGCTGAGCCCTGTCGGGTCGGTGTCAAGGTCGGATCCACTAATGCGTTTCGAGACATGGTCTTGCAAGTAATAGTGATAGACCAGGTCGAAGGAAGTCTTAGAGAACGGCTTGATTCCAAGGCCACCAGTAAAGACCATGAGGTTGGTCAGCCGAGGATCGAGTACTTCGCCATAGTATTTGAATCTTGCAACGCCATTGAGTTTGTCGGAATTACCCTGAAACCCGGTCTGTCGAAAACGCGCATCGATATTGTCATTGGGATTACTGTCTCCGGTGCCATAAGCGTACCCGATGGTGATGGAAGGTTCCCAGGCTTTGTCAAAGACTTGTGTCAGTCCCACATCAATCGCTTCTCCTCGAATACGCTGACCTCCGTCTGAACCGCGTACTGCGGCAGTTTGCAGCCAGTATTTTAGATTATCGAAGAGCCGTCCACCCGATTGGAGACCCACTGTGATTGGTTGGGCCGTACCGAGCCGTTGCTGAT
Organism: Nitrospira sp.; assembly: GCA_015903995.1. GTDB lineage: Bacteria > Nitrospirota > Nitrospiria > Nitrospirales > Nitrospiraceae > Nitrospira_D. The sequence continues at coordinate 4,880 of JABMDK010000018.1, read as the reverse complement.
CCTGGTAGAGAGTAAAGAGGCCGATATGATTTTTCTTGCCGAATTTATAATCGGCATAGGCGTAATAATTGACGAACCCCTCCTCGTCCTCTTCTGCCTCTCGTCTCAGTAAATTCCGCTGAACGAGGTTGAGTTGGCTGACCGACAGCTCCAGGGAAAATTGTTCGTACTGGTATCCCAATCTAATGGCATCCATGTTTTCGTTGAACAGCCAACGGCGGGAGTCGATGAAGCGCTGCCTGCCCACTTGCATTCTGGCTCCGGGCACGACATTTTTTACCGTGAGATAGGCCAGGTTCATGTTCAATTCGGTGGTCTGTGGGCGGTCTTCGATTTCCTCCGCCGCAACTGGTACTTCGAGCACAGGGTTCACATAGAGCTGTAAGTATTGGTTGGGTTCATAAGCGAATGCGGGGGCGATGATCGGCGTCAGGATACTATCGGCCTCGCCTAAGGACGAAGAGAGTTTATAGTTGCGATTGGTTTCTCCTTCGAGCGAGACGTAGCCGCCCCAAAAGAGATTGGGACCGATGGGGATCGTGGCTCTCGGTGGCGCGTTCGGATCAAACGGTTCGATGAGTGGGGTAGTTGGTTGACCGTTTGACCGGCTGTAGGTCGGAAGGATCGGACCGTTACCTGACGAGGGTTCGCTTGCTGACGGTGTCGAAGAATGGATAGTCCCATCAACGGCTTGCTCTGCAGCATAGGAGACGCTGGTCAGCCAGAACGTACAGACGGTCGCTATTTGGATCAGTTGTATCGTAGCCTTGCGTTGCATGCCTGTTAGACGCACCGCACGAGCCGGTGTTTCCCTGTTCTTGTCCATCAGCAAAAAATATGTTGAGCTACGTCAGATTATTCGATTGAAGACGGAGCAGAGCATCCGATTGTTGTGCGTAGAGGCTCGCATAGAGCCCTTGGCGGTCCAGCAATTGCCTGTGCGTGCCTTGTTCGATGAGTTGGCCTTGATCTAACACAAAGATGCGATCGAACAGGTCCATTCCGACCAAGTGATGGGTGATGACAATCGTGGTCCGATCGGCTTGGATGCGCGCGATGGCTTCTCGAACATAGGTGGCCGATCGATGGTCCAAGGATGCAGTGGGTTCGTCAAGCATCAGAATCGATGGTTGCTTGACGAGCGCCCGCGCGAGGCAGATCCTCTGCCGTTGTCCGCCGGACAATGTGCTGCCACGTTCGCCGATAACCGTCTCGTAGCCATCGGGCAGGTCCATGATGAACTCATGGGCATTGGCCTCTCGAGCTGCCTTGATAATCTGCTCGTGAGTTGCCTGTTCGATGCCGTACGCGATGTTGTCTGCGATGCTGGCTCGGAATAGGAGCGTATCTTGCAGCACCACGCCGATCGCATGGCGGAGCGATTCCCGCTCATAGTCCTCAAGATTCCTACCATCGAGCAAGATTGTTCCTTGGGACGGCTGATAGAGACGGAGCAGCAGGCTGAGCAGTGTCGACTTGCCGGCTCCGGAGGGACCGACGAACGCCACTCGTTGACCAGGTGCAATCTGAAGGGAAAAGTCATGCAGTACCGGACAGCCCTCGAGATAGCTGAAGGAGACATGCTCCAATCGAATGTCGCCGATCAAGTGATCGACCTTGACGGCGTCCGAATGGTCTTGAATGTCTGGATCGTTGCCGAGCAAATCAGCGATGCGTTGGGCGCTGACCATCGCCTGGGAAAATTGAGATGAGAGCTTGGACATGTCTTTGATAGGACCGTAGATATTCTTCATATAGCTGACGAAGACCAGGAGATCCCCAGGGGTCATGCGCGCCTTCAGCACTTGCCAGGCCCCCAAAAAGACGGTGACGGCGGTACTGACTGCGCCGATGATCGACACCACCCGTGTCACTGCTGCGGTTGTTCTGGCCGTACGAAGCCCGGTGTGAAGGTGTTTCGTGCTTTCCTGTTCGAACCGGTCTTGCTCGACCCGCTCTCGTCCAAAGGTCTGCACGACCGAGATGGACGAGAGCCATTCATTCAGCCGGGATGTCATGTGGCTGTCCCGCTCCCGCTGATCGCGCGTGGTCGCGAGAATTTTTCGATTCAAGATGAAGAGTGCGGTTACGAGGATCGGCATCGTGGCCAGGATGATCAGGCTCAACTCCCAATTGACGGAAAACATGATCACGAACATGCCGATGAACGTGAGGATGTGGCCGGACACGGCCAATGGAATGTCAGTGAAGGCGTTCTTCAACGTCTGGGTATCACCCGTGAGCTTCGTCAAAAGTTCACCGGAACGGGTCTGTGAGTGGAAGGACAGTGAAAGCCCTTGGACGTGAGCGAAGAGGTGTTGCCTGATCGTAAAGACCAAGCGATGGCCGATCTTGCTCGTCACAAATGATTGAGCATACGACAAGGCACCGTTCATGGCGGCAATGACGGCGATCAAGGCGGCAAGACCGGCCAACAAGGTCAATGGCCATGATTGGGAGAGCCCCTCAAACCAGCCCAATGACGGTGGGATCGGCTTCTGGAGCAGGATGTAATCGAAAATGAGCTTGAGCGGCCAGGGTGCCACCAGCTGCATGATCGTGACGCCCAACAGACAGCCGGCGGCGAGGGCGAGATGCCGCTTGGCTGAGCGTAAGTGTGAGACGATGATCGCTCGGAATCGAACCTGTCCTCGACGAGCGATATCTGTCTGTCTCATCGTGCCACCGCCTGTGATTCTTGTGAGAGTGGAAGCAACGTGCGAAATGTATGAAACCGTACCACGGAGCGATGCCTCAGTTCGCCGAGAATCTGATCAAGAAAGCTGAATGCCTCCGCGGTCATGATCTTATGATGCAACAGCAGTCCCACGACGGGGAGCCTGTCCAACTGCCCCATCAGCTCACGAACAATCTCGTGCGCAGATTTCATGCGGGCCCCTGCTTTCCAGGTGTAGAGATCCAGTGTTGTGGAAACCTCCGAGAAACGGTACTCGGTCAGACGGTCCTTCCCACGGTCCTTCGACAAGACCTGAAAGCCGAGTTCATCAAGGGCACGATAGGTGTCTGTCGTGCAGCGGTTCCACGGCGGTGTAAAGGCCGGGAAAAATAACTCTTCAAAGGTCGCCTCAAGGATCGCTTTTCCCTGCGCAATGTCATTGAGTTGTTGGGTGAACGAGCGGGATCGGCCGAATTCGCATTTCCGTCCCTCTGTTTCATGGTTACTATGCATCCAACCATGTTGGTCCAGGCTCAACAGGGCATGATCGGCTCGTAGGGCGTTCTTGAGGGTGGCCGTACAGGCCGGCGTGAGCCGGCCAGGGATGATTTCGAGATTCATCGGCACGCCTCTGGCGAGTGCCAGGTCGAGCAGGTGCTTCAGCGAGTCTTCCTCCTCATCGACATCATCATCGCGAAGAAACAGGTGGAGGGGCCGTCTCTCGGCTTCTTTTGCATCGAGGAACTGTTTGAACTCGGTGAGCCAATGGTCAGGCTGATTTCCGGGTACTGAAGCCACTGTCGTGCGAGTGGTCCGATTGTGTGGCTGCGTGACAAGCCGTTCAATTGCCATGGCCGTCTCTCGTCCGCCATGGGTATTGATGGAATGACCAGCGTGCCCCTGAGGACTACTCAGAGAGACGGTGATCTTTTCTGCGAGTCGCTCCGGCCTAAGGTCTGACGGTTCCAACATGGTCAGCAGCCCGCGTTGTTCCAGTTTTCTGGCACGAATGGTTTGTTCGTCATTCTTGTGGCCGGTAAAGGGCCACACCAGTGCACGAGTGCCGGTATTCAACAGATTCATGCAGGTGTTGTAGCCAGCCATTGAGATGGACAGTGCGGCTTGTTGCATGAGTGATTCAAAGGATGAGGTAAAACGACGGACTTGGATGTGTGCGTACTGAGCTGCACGCTTGTGGAGCTCCATGTACTGGTGCTCGGGCATATAGGGACCTGTGAACATCAGCATTCGATGGGGGACGGTCGGAGCGAGAAGAACAGAGGCGCGAACGGCACTGTCGAGCAGTTCATATCCCACGCGGCCCCCACCGACGCTGACAAGAATCAGCGGTGCGCCATCGGAGGTTGGTTGGCCATCTGTAGTCCGGACATCCGTCGACATGTTTGAGTCCTGCGTGACGAAGCCGGTGTATTGAACCGCACATCGGAGATCTGAGCAGCGCGAAAAGGTCTCGTCCAAGGTCTGGAACGTCGGATCCGAATGGATTAGCAGCAAGTCGAAGTATCGGTTCATGAGACTGACCACCCAATCCTCGTGGCGAGTCTGATCCGGTTTGGTAACCAATATATCCCGCAGGCTGCAGACGACTTTCGTCGAAGAGGCGGAAAGACGGATGTGCGCCAGTAACGGCAGCAATTCGAACGCAAATCGCTTTCGTCCGAACGGGAAGAGCTCAATGAGCATCACGTCGGGATGAATCGTGTCATAGAGTTCCCGTAGCCGATGTTTCCTCACCTGCTGGACCTGTTCGAGTGTCGTGCCGTGGCCGTGGATTTTCAGCTCTTGAAACTCGCTGTCGGAACTGATCGATGGCAGGTTCTCAATGCTGACCCACGGTGGAACCTCCACGCCGGAGAGGGATTCCCCCCCATTGATAAACGTGACGGCACAATGCTTGAGTGCTCGCGCGATCGCCATGCTTCTGATGAGGTGTCCCATTCCCAGTACATGCTGACAATAGATAAGGACTCGTGGTTTCTCTGCTAGAGTCGTACGGTGAAGCAACTCGTCGTTCATAGGACTAATCCTCTCTGACCCAATCTGATAATGCGCTCGACAGTCTCTTCGAAATCTGGTGCAAACCGTAAGTAATGGCGGTAGGCCTTATTCACCAATTGAAGGCGAACATGCCAAGCGAGCCGCTCAACCGACACCTCCCACGTCACACATGTCTGGTATTGGC
>JABMDK010000017.1:412408-428369 GCA_015903995.1 Nitrospira sp. | reverse complement strand
TCTCCGACCATCCCGCCCTCCTTCTCTGAGCGGGGAGTCTATCAATGAAGAGGACATTTCTACTGTGGCGAAACCGGACATTATCATTTTGGGATTACAAATCTCTTGCTCTATGCAAAAGTCAAAGATTATCCCCACCATCAGCAGGCACGGCATTGGTTGGAAGATCAACTGAATAGCGGAAAGCAAGTCGGCCTACCTTGACCGACTCTCCTCGCGTTTATCCGGATCGGAACCAATCCAAAAGCGTTTAATCGCCCGCTCAGCATCGGAGCGGCCTGCTCTCAGGTGAAAGAGTGGTTAGCGGTTCAAACGGTGTGGATTCCTTTACCAACAGATCGCCATGCGGCTATTTTCGGAGACTTGCTCCACGATACCGAAGCGTTAGCGAATCTGGTTCCAGATGCTCATCTTGCGGCACTCGCCATCGAGCATGGCCTGATACTCCACAGTACAGATGGTGATTTTGCTCGATTTCCTCAGCTGCAGTGGCAGAACCCGCTTCGCAAGAAGAAACCATCCTGAGACGAACAGGTTGCGGAAAAACTCATGTTGACCCCTGTCACAGCCACAGCGTTCGAGGTTTAGGACGAGGTTGAACAGCCACGCAGCATGCGTGATAGTTCACACCGACCATTTTTTGCCTCCACACTCTCAGTACGAGTGGCTTTCCTCTCCACTACTCCGGTGAGATCTACTACCACAGCCAAGTCGGTAAAGTGCGCACGCGTACCGTGAGGGAAGTGCTGAATAAAGACGTTTACGGCTTACTTGGAATGGGACCCGGAAACACACTTGGATGTTGGCTTTGCCATGACACATGACGATTGATCGATGGCATTACTTCGCGAGTGGCCCCGACACAAACTTGCCGGCCTTCATCACGCCTATGATCTTGTCCCGGTCTCGTAGCACCTCGATCCGTCTGAGTGGATTTCCTTTCAGGATGACAAGGTCCGTCAGTGTGCCGACTGAGTCCTGAATCCCGATGAGCCGGGCTGCCGTGGCGGTCGAGGCAACGATAGCTTCCATCGGCGTCATGCCGAAGGCGACCATCCGTTCAAGCTCCTGCGCGTTCTCCCCATGATAATTGAATGGAGTGCCCGCATCGGTGCCCATGGCGATCGCGATGCCACCCTGATGGGCGGATTTAAAACTCGCTCGGTGGCGCTTGGTCATAGCTTTTGCCTTTTCCAAGGCGCTTTCCGGAATACCGCAGCTTGGCCGGCAGGCTGCCGTCGTGGCTAAGGCTGAAAGGGTCGGGACCATGTAGACGCCATAGCGCTTCATGAGTGCGCCAGATTCGTCGTCAAGCAGGGTGGCATGTTCGATCGATCGCACACCGGCATGAATCGCATTCTTCATTCCTGACGCGCCGTGGGCATGGGCGGCCACTGGTTTCCCAGCCTGACGCGCGGCATCCACTGCGGCTGCAAGCTCTTCTGCCGTCATTTGCGCATCGTCCGGTGAGGTGCCGGGCGTGAGCACTCCTCCTGAGGCAATGACTTTAATGACTCCTGCACCAGCGGCGACCTGTTCAGCGACAACCTTTCTGACCTGGCCAGCTCCCTCTACCTCCTGACCGATGAATCGCGCATGGCCGCCGATCATGCAGATGGCGCGTCCTGCACCGACGATGCGTGGCCCAGGCATCACACCTGATTCGATGGCCTGTTTCAGCGTGAAGATCGAATGATCCCGAGAGCCCACGTCGCGCACCGTGGTAAACCCGGCATCGATCGTCGCCCTCGCATACGTCGCCGACTTCAGCAACGTATAGGATGGCTGCTCTGATTCGAGTGTGCCGACCACGTCCGGCTCTCCACCCAAACACAAATGGACGTGGCAATCCATGAGTCCTGGGATAATCGAAAGGCCACGGCCGTCGATACGAACAGCCCCCTGAGGGATTCTGACCTCGTGGCTCGGGCCGACTGCCGCAATCTTTGAGCCTCGCACAAGGAGTGTCGCGTTATCGTGAAGGTCTCCCGTTCCATCGATGAGGCGCACGTATTGAATGGCAATCGTCACGACCTACTGTCCTCCACTATAGATATGTGCGGCCGCTTGCAGCGCGACACCAGGGGTTGAAACCCACCCGCTCTGCATGCCGATCTCCTCCAGTGCGTTCAACAGCGTCAGCACGTTGGCCTCCGTCGATGATTCTCCCATCAATCCGATTCTCCAGACCTTTCCCTTGAGCGGGCCCAGGCCTCCGCCGATTTCGATGCCGAATCTCTCCACCAACTTGGAGCGAACAGCCGTCTCATCAATGTGGGCTGGAAGGGTCACGCAGATCAGCGTCGGAAGCCGCCGATCAGGCGGAGGCAACGGGTTCAGACCGAGCGCCATCAGTCCCGCAAGCAGCGCAAGGCTGTTCAGTTGATGCCGGGCAAACCTGGCTGGAAGCCCTTCTTCCTCGATCAGGCGCAATGCCTCTCGCAGAGCATAGAGCATCGAAATGGGTGCCGTATGATGGTAGGCACGGTTGTGCTCCGTCCAGTAGTCCGCAATGAGGGACAGATCGAGATACCAGCTTTGACAGGGCGATCGTCGATTCTTGATGACGGAAAGAGCCCTCGCACTCAACGTCAAGGGAGCCAAGCCGGGCGGGCAACTGAGGCATTTTTGCGTGGCGCTGTAGCACACATCGATGCCCCACTGATCGACTTCTACAGGGATTCCACCAAGCGAGGTGACCGCATCGACGATCAACAGCGTGTTGTGCGTCCGGCACAAGGCACTGATCGGTTCAAGGGGTTGCCACGCCCCCGTCGACGTTTCCGCATGGACCAGCACAACGGCCTTCACCGGGCTCGTCTGCCGGAGCGAAGCGGCAATCGTCTCCGGTTCGATCACCTGTCCCCATGGTACTTCAAGTCGAATGGCCTTTCCTCCGCAGCGCTCCACGATTGCGGCAAGTCGAGTGCCGAACACACCGTTGATGCCCACGACGACGGCGTCGCCTGGTTCGACGACGTTGACGATCGCCGCTTCCATACCAGCGGATCCAGTCCCGGAGACGGCAATTGTAAATTGATTGGTCGTCGAGAAGACGCGGCGCAAGAGGATCTGAATGTCGGTCATCACTCGCAAGAAGGCAGGATCCAGATGCCCGACCAGCGGAGTAGCCAGAGCTTGGAGTACCCGAGGATGCACCATGCTGGGGCCGGGCCCCAGGAGCAGTCGTCGCGGAGCGAGAAAACTCTCCATCACTAATAGGCTCCTTACATCTCGCGCGGTTAGTATAGCCAAGTCCGACTGAGGAGGCTATGCCATACATCCTTCTTCTGGAAACTCTGTAGCAGGCGATCAACACCCTATAGCTACTTTGAGGGGATTTGGAGGGGTGCAGGCCCATGGTATAGTCAGCAACCCATGAACGACCAAACACTCGTGATCGAACGATCATCGGAGTTTCCACAGCGCGACCAGCCTGCCGTTCCCGAGCCATCGAGTGCCCCCTATCGCTCTCGATGGTCGCTAGTTGTGAGCGGGATCTGCGCCGGCATCCTGGTGGCGGCACTCGGCGCTGTTCTGTGGTTTTCGGTGACTCTTCCAAAACTTCAGCGATTTGAGGACCCGGATCGTGCGCTTGATCTGATGGTCAGCCGTACGTTGGACGCACAAGACAGCTTTCATCGAGCGCCCGAATGGCAGCAATGGCTGGCTGATTGGACGATGGGCAGCGATGACGAGGCCAGGGGGCAAGCGATCCAATGGTACCGGGAACTGGTTGAGACGACCGATGATCCTCTCTCCAAGCTTCGACTGGCCATTCTTCTCGGGGAGTCCGGACAAGAATCGGCGGCGCTCGCTGAAGCCAATGGGTGGCAAGACCGTGGCGCCTCCGCATTGTTATTGAGACAACTGATCGACGCTGCCTATGGTCCCCAGCCACTCGACAGGACCCAAGAAACAGACTTACAGGCCACGCTGGCGGAAACCCTGCCGAGCGGATGGTTCTATGATCACCTTGCCGCACGATTGGCACGACGTGCGGACAATCAGGATTTCCAAGCAACAGTTGAAGCGCAGGCCATCCTCCGAGAGAATCCGGTCCAGCAATGGATCCGCCCATTGATCGCGTTCGAGTTGATGTGCCTGGTAGTTGGGTCGGTCCTGTTGGTGGGTGTTGCCAGACTACGGGGAGAGCAGATGGACATCCTGCGTCTCCATGGATCCGGTCTTCCGCCCGCGTGGTCTGGAGGAACTGCCATGGCCGTCATCCTCCGCGGCGGTGCGTTAGGAGTCGTCACGACCGCCGTGATGCTGTCTTCTCCATCATTTCAGCATGCGTCGTTGCGTGCATTGGCCATTCCCTTGGTTAACCTACCGCTGCTGGTCCTCGCCTATGTCCAACTGCTCAAGCCGGCCGGCTTGACGTTCACGAACGGCTTCGGCCTCGGAATCAAGCGAGACGACCTTGGACGCTTCGCCTGCACCATCCTCATGGTCGTCGCAGCAGGACTCTGGGGTGAATGGGTCATGGGACGTGCCGCCGAATTCCTGCATCTAAATAACCACTGGACAGAATGGTTTGATCAGGATCTCGTGTGGGGCACTCCACCCGTCATAGCCGTCAGCATACTCGAGTACGTCATCTTCGCCCCGATCTTCGAGGAACTTGTATTTCGTGGATTATTGTTCGCGATGCTTCGCCGCCGGTTCGCCTTTCTGCCTGCCGCCCTGATCAGTACCAGTCTCTTTGCCCTTGCCCACGGCTACAGCCTGATCGGCTTTATCAGCGTCTTGTGGAGCGGATTCCTCTGGGCCTGGATCTATGAACGGACGGGGAGCCTGATTCCCGGCATGGTCGCCCATGCGATGAACAACTTGCTCGTATGTCTCACGGTGATGGCGTTGCTTCGTTGAGCGAATTCCGTTGTATCCGTTCAAGTGCCTCGAAAAGATCCCCATAGCGTAGACCTGTGCCACCCTCCTTCAGTAACTCGCACATCCGTGTGTTTGACACCCGCTTCCCTGTTGCGTTGACCTCCGGCGAGTCGGAGGATCGAATCGCCCATCGTTGCTCGACCATCTGACAGATATCGATCCAGGTCCTTGGATATCCATCGCTGATGTTGTAGACCTCGCTGGACTCGGCATGCGAGAGGGCCGCAAGGCAGGAGGCAGCCAGATCCTCCACGTGAATCAGGTTGACATATTTGCGCGAGCGATTCACCCGACCGGTTCTGATCCATTCGATAGGACTGCGGCCTTGTCCGTATATTCCTGCGACACGCAAAACAATGGCACCATAGTTAGTTCGCAAGAGTTCCTCACCTTGCACGCGAGGTTTTCCAAGGTCTATGGCGGCAGTTTCGTCGACCCAGGGTGGGGGATAGTCGGCTGAGGCCTGGTCGTCATAGGCGGAGGTACTGCCGAGCACCACCAAGCGGCGGGCATGGAGAGATGCCGCGTCAGCGAACTGCCGAACCAACTCGATTGGCACCGCAGGAAAGCACCACACGATATCGGTTGATGTTGGAATCGCCTGCCATGTCTCAGGCCGTACCAGATCGAATCGTATCCGTTGGTCAGGGCCCAGATAGTTGAGATGCCGATCCGGATCCCGACTGGTGGCAAAGACCTGAGCGTAGCGGTGCTGGGCGAGCGGCAGGAGAAACCTGGCCGTGTAGCCGGATCCGAGAATGGTCAGTGTGTGATGCACGATCAGTGGTATCCCAAGTTGACGTGTGAGCAGTGTGCCAGCGAGAACCGATGAGAGTCCAACAAAAAACGTCATTTTAGTTGGTGTACGTAGTTCCTCGTGCTATACGAGCAATAGGTATCTCACTATTGAGGCGAACAAGAGGACACCACATGAAAACACGAATATCGTCATGGCTCGCATTGCCGCTCCTGCTGTTGACCGGCTGCCCAAGCGGAGGCGGTGGGGATGGGGGATTTGGAACGCCTGGAACAACATCGAGGCTCTATGTCGTGAATGCCGGGTCCGATAATGTGTCTGGATATACGATGGACACGACGACCGGAGCATTGACTGCCATCGCCGGGTCTCCTTTTTCAGGAGTCACAAACCCAACGGCCATCGTTGTCTCGCCAACCGGCTCACAGGCCTATGTGACAAACCAGGGAGGTTCCGTATCAGCCTTCACGATTAACGGCAGTACGGGAGCGCTCGTACCTGTGGCCGGCTCACCTGTCTCTGTCGGAACAAACCCAAGCGCAGTGGTCATCTCGCCGAACGGACAGTTTCTCTACACGGCGAATGGAGGCGGGAATGTCTCGGCCTTCACCGTCACGGCAGGCAGCGGAACGTTGAACACAGTGAGTGGTTCGCCCTTTGCCGCAGGGACGACACCGGTCGGAGTCGTCGTCTCGCCAAGCGGTTCCTTTCTCTATGTGGCGAACGCAGGTTCCAACAATATCTCCGCCTATACTATCAATAGCTCAACAGGAGCATTAACTATTATCGGAGGAGCACCGTTTGCAACGGGCGGTTCCATAGCGACGGGAATAACCATTTCACCCAATGAGGAATTCTTGTTCGTCTCCAACGGAGGCAGTAATACCGTCTCGGTGTTTTCCATCGACGGTATAACTGGCGCATTGACGGCTGTCGCTGGATCACCCTTTGCTGCCGGGACAGATTTGAAAGGAAGCCCCCTTATCTCGCCGAATGGGGCATTCTTATATGTTGCGAATGGATCGAATAACAACGTGATTGGGTTTACGATCAATAATTCGACCGGGGCCTTGACGGCCATGAGTGGATCACCATTTACCGCAGGGTCGATCCCCATCGGAATCACACTCAACGCAGCGGGGCAATTTTTCTACGCAGCAAATAGCGGAGGCGGAAACGTGTCGGCTTACACGATTGCAGCAGGAACCGGCGTCTTAACACCACTCAACGGATCATTGGGAAATCCGTTTAGCGCAGGGACCGGACCGTCGGGAATCGCCATGCCGGGTCGTCCATAGGTCTTCTTCTATGAATGGATGGTGGTCTGCGGTCCATGACCCGCAGGCCACCTGTGTACAAAAAAGACACGTAGCCTGGAGACGGCAGTCATTGCTGCCGCCTTCGAAGGGCGCTTGCCAACCTTCACCTCTCATCCTCACCGCAACTGCGTCATTGTCACTGCTTCGCAAGGATGGTATATACCAAACTATGGTCAGCAGAGAAGCTCACAACGGTTCAATCCTGAAGAAGGTACTGTTGAGAGGACTCTTCCCATTGGTAATCCTAGTGTCAGGCTGTGGCGACGACGGCGGATCAGGTGGGGGATTTGGGGGAACCGGGGAAACATTAGGAGGGCTTGGAACGACCTCCATCCTTTATGTCGCAAATAATGGCTCCGATAATGTGTCAGGGTACAGCATCAATGCGACAGGCGGAACCCTCGTCGCGATTCCCGGCTCTCCGTTCTCGAATGTCTCGGGTCCTTCCGCCATGGCCGTGTCCTCCAATGGATTTTTTGCCTATGTGACGAACAGTCGAACCAATACTGTGACGGCCTTCAGAGTTTCTACGGAAGGCGCGCTCTTATTGGCCCCGACGACACAGTCCAATCGCAATCCGACTCCGATTGATGCAACCCCAAGTGCACTGGCCATTTCTCCGGACATAAAGCATGTCTATGTGGCAAATCGTGGCGCTGATACGGTAACTGCATTTGATATCGGGGCCTCCGGCGCCTTGACCTTGATCCCACCTACTGCCGACAACTCAAATCCTGTATCGGTCCGAGGAACGAATCCTGTCGCCAATCCTGCAGCCATTGCAATCACACAAAACGGAAAATTCCTCTATATCGCCAACAGTGCGTCCAACGATGTCACGGCGTTTTCGATCGGAGCCACCGGGCTTCTCAGTCTGATCGCTCCGTCCGGCACGAACGCCAACCCTGTCACGACCAGTGTGACGGCTCCCAAAAGCATGGCGATCTCGCCGAACGGATCATTTCTCTACGTGGCCAACAGCGGCTCTCATAATGTGACGGTCTTTCAGATCGGAGCGAACGGTCTCTTGACCTTGGTGCCACCTGCAGGGTCTAGCACGAATCCTGTCCCTATAGGCAGCACGAGTCCTAACTCTCTTATGATCTCTTCCAATGGACGATTCCTGTATTCTGCCAATGGGGGAGGAGCCGTATCGGGATTCACCATCGGGGGCGACGGACTGTTGACACTGATACCAAGCTCAGCAGGTAATCCCGTAGTGGTAGGGACCAATACAAATCCCGTTGCCCTGACACTGTCACCGGATGAGCGGTTTCTGTACGTGGCACATGTGAGGAACCAGGAAGGTCGTGTGTCGGCCTATGGCATCAATATCGAAACGGGAGCGCTTGTCCCCTTGACGACTCTGGTGGGGAATCCATTTCTGGCAGGAACCACGCCCTCTGCGATTGCGACACCTGGTCGTCCATAGGCTATGGTGGCGACCCCTCTCTGAGAACAAGTCCCTTTTCAACTGGCCAGGCGATTGCGGAATCGCTCAGCTGTCATCGAGGCGTCTTCCGATAGGCGATCCCGCAGTATATGTTGCAGCTGATTCGGGGGGACAGGTTTGCTAAACAGATAGCCCTGGTACGAAGTACAGCCTTGCATGCGAAGATATGCCAGTTCGTCTCGAGTCTCCACGCCTTCGGCCACAATATGTAACTTGAGCGCGTGCCCCATGCCGATGATCGCTCGGATGATGGGGGAATCGACTGTGCCCAGCTTGAGATCTTTGACGAACGCCCGATCAATCTTGAGCGTGTCGAGCGGAAACCGTTGAAGATAAGCGAGCGATGAGTATCCCGTACCGAAGTCATCGATGGCCAAGCGAAACCCGGATTCCTTCAACTCCTTGAGCGTGGCGATGGTTGTCGAGGCATCGGTCATCAACACGCTTTCCGTGAGTTCCAATTCAAGCTCCTGCGGATTCCCGCCCTGTGCATAGACGAGTGACTTGATATGACTGGCGACATGGTGCTGTCGAAAATGCAGCCCCGACAGATTGATCGACACGGTTGTTGGGGCGAATCCTCCTTTGTGCCACATCCGCTGCTGCTGGGCCACGCTCGTGATCACCCATTCACTCATCTGGATGATCAGATCTTCTTCTTCGGCCACTGGGATGAACTCAGCCGGAGAGATCACCCCACGAGAGGGATGTTGCCATCGGATGAGCGCTTCGAAGCCGATGACCTTTTCGGAAAGAATATCGACCTGTGGCTGATAGTGAAGGATGAATTGATTCGCCGCAATGGCGGCACGTAAGTCCTGTTCCAAGCTGATCCGGGAAGCCAGCGAGGCGTTCATCGCAGAAGAGTAGTATCGGTAACTGTTCTGGCCCTTGGTTTTGGCGGCTTGAAGGGCAGTTACGGCATTGCGCAGGAGCGCATCAGCATCCTCACCGTCGGCGCCGGGTATCGCGATTCCGATATGCGCCGACAGCGTCACGCTCGTACCGTCGATCACAAACGGAGTACTGAGCGCGCTCATCAATGCTTGCGCCGCTTTGGCAGAGTCCTCCGGCGCAGACAGATGGGTGAAGAACATCGCGAATTGATCGTCACTCAGACGCGCCAGGACGGGAGTCTCCGCACCGATCACCTGTGCATTCGTAGTGCCGGCCGAAAGGGCATGTTGAAGGCGCTCGACTACGTCCTTGACGAGCTGTTCTGCTTTTCGTGAGCCGTGCATGTCTCGCAGGCGATGATACCGGTCGAGGCCTACGACTAGGAGTGCGCCAATGACATGGCTGCCGGCTCCACAGATTATCGCTTGTGCCATGCGATGAAGGAATAAGCTTCGGTTGGGGAGATGTGTCACGCTGTCATAGTTGGCGAGAAAATAGATCTTCGCTTCCGTCGCACGCATATCAGTGACATCCTGGACCGTTCCTACCATACACTCCGCCTGCCCGGTGTCATCCATGATGGTTTCCCCGAGGACGTGGATGATGCGTTCGGTACCATCGTTCTGGACGATGCGATGGTCGAGATCAAATTCTGTTCCATCGGCGACCGCCTCTCGCATGGCCTCGGCAACCCATGCACGATCCGCTTCGTGCACCCGAGCAAGGTATGCGGCTTGGGAGTGATCACACAAGGCGGGCGGGATTCCGAGGATTCGGCACGCCGCATCCGAGACGTACATACGGTGTTTGACAAGATCCCATTCCCATCCGCCCAACTGAGCGATTCTCTGGGCTTGAGCAAGCCGTGATTCGCTGCTGCGAAGGGCGTTGAGCATCTCACTGGTCCGAAGCATGTACCGCACCCGCTGACTCAGGATGAGTCCAGGACAAGGCTGTCGCGCCGACTTCGTACGCCTTCGCAATCGAATCGATATCATCCAGCCCGGTCATGATGAGAATGGGCACAAATTCTCCGTGCGGCAGTTGCCGGAGTCGTTGACATGCAACAAACCCGTCCATCACCGGCATCTGCAGGTCGAGAATGATGATGTCTGGCATCGTCACTGAGGCAAAGTCGATGGCGGCCTGACCCGACGAGGCCTCTTCAACACGGAGATCTTCTTGCTCCAAACTCATTCGTGACAATGCACGCAACGTGGGATCATCGTCGACGATCAGTGCGAGGGGAAGGGGTGGTTGGGCAGGGGACGTCATGCGGCTCTCCTCTTGTTGAGTTCAGCTCCAAAAATCTGGCTAGCGTGCTCAAATGCCGCATCCAGTTGATCCAGCAACGGTTCAGCCTCTTTGAGTTGACCCTGGCGACTGAGGGTCTCGAACTGCTGGCAGAGTTTAGAAAGCGACACTGCCCCGAGAACCCCGCTGCGTGACTTTAGGCTGTGCGCGGCTTGGTTGACGGCCTGTGTTTCTCCGTCGGCCATTCCTTGATGCAGCTTATTGACGAGGTCTTGTGAGTCCGCCAAGAACAGCGACAGAATTTTTGCCAGCATATCCTCTTTGCCTGGCTTTTGGAGACTCATAATCGACTTCCACGCGTTCTGATCGACAACCAAGGATGGAGGTACGTCCGGCTTAGACGCTGGAGCGATCGGCACAGAGGTCGTCGCCGAACGCTGAGGTGATTCGGATTGCTCTACTTTTGCAGCCTCTATATTGAGCGATAGCCAGGAAGTCAGCACGACCCGCAGATGGTCCATGGAAAAAGGTTTCGAGATGTAATCATTCATACCGGCGGCGAGGCATTGTTCACGATCACCGGGCGTGGCGTGAGCCGTAAGTGCCACAATGGGTAAGGCAGGTCGCGCGCTGCGCTGTTCCCAGTCTCTGATTGCTCGCGTGGCTTCAAACCCATCCATCTCCGGCATCTGGCAATCCATCAGAATCAGGTCGTAGGGTACGATCTGTGCCTGATCCACGACTTCCCGACCGTTTTGCGCGACGGTGACGGAACAACCGAGGGTCTCCAGCATCAGAAGGGCAATCTCCTGATTCACTGGATTGTCTTCAGCAAGAAGAATATGACCGGACAAGGGCGGCGGCGGAACAAGCTGTGTTGGCTGATGCGCCGCCGGCGTCATATTGAACAGGGTCACGAGCGCATCACGGAATACTTCGTAACGCACCGGCTTGGTCACCAGATGCGTGTGAGCACAATCGGAATGCTGCTCGACGTCCGCCCGCCGAATGAATGAGACCAACCGCAAGATCCTGGCCTCCTGCAATGCGGAGTCGGACGCTAGCGCTTCGAGTAATTGTGTGTCTGTCGTGTCGGCGAAGGTTTCATCGACAAGGGCAATCACCCGATGCTCGTCTATCGCGAGCTCGGTCATGACGAGCTCAAGAAACTCTGCCTCTGTCGCAGCCATACGTGGGACAATGCCCCAGTGCGAGAGGTAGCACGTCACCAGCCGACGAGTCGCTGGATGACTGATTGCTGCGCATACCCGAAGATCTGCCAGCAATTGACCTGTCGAGCTCGCAGCCGTCTCCTCGGCTTGTAGCGGCAGGGGAAGGACGACCCAGAACGTGCTCCCTTGTCCTCTGGTACTCTCGACCCCGATCGTCCCACCCATCAGTTCGCTCAGTTGTTTGCAAATGCTCAACCCAAGACCGGTCCCTCCATGGACCCGGGTCGAGGACCCATCCACTTGAGAAAACGCCTGAAAGAGCTTCACTTGTCCCTCAGGGCTAATGCCGGCACCCGTATCCGTAATAGCGAATTTGATCGTTGCAACGCCGCTCTCTAGGGATGTCTGGGACTCCAGTGTCACCTGCACGCCAACGTCCCCAGTTTGAGTGAACTTAATAGCGTTGCCGAGTAAATTTGTCAGAATTTGGCGAATACGAATGGGATCTCCCAGGATAGCGGACGGCACGGAGGGCTCATATTCCGTCGACAGAGACAAGCCTTTCCGTTGGGCTTGTTCAGCCGACTGTTCGACAGTCTGTTCGACAAGGTCTCTCAGATCGATCGGCGTTGGCTGTATCTCCAGTTTGCCGGCTTCGATCTTCGAAAAATCAAGGATGTCATTGATCAGCGTCACCAACATATCTCCGGAGTGGTGAATGGACTCGACATAGTGCCGTTGCATCTCTGACAGGGGAGTACGGGTAAGGAGTTCTGTCATGCCGATGACGCCGTTCATCGGGGTCCTGATTTCATGACTCATATTCGCCAGAAACTCCGCCTTGACCTTCGTCGCATTCTCCGCCGCGAGCTTGGCGAGGGCGAGGGCTTCTTCGGACTCACGACGTCGAGCGGCCTCGAGGACCAACGTCATGAAGTTCGCGAGCGCCTGCGCGAACTGCTGCTCATCCGGGGCCCAGTCTCGAGACGAGCCGACATGTTCTATTGTGATGACGCCTGTCAGCTTGCCCTGGGTCTGAAAGGGCGCGTCGATTCGGGCACCGATCTGCTGAGGTGCGAGACTCCCTGTGACCAGTTCCCGGAAATTCGGGTCTTGCTGCGCCTGTGATGCAGCGAGAAGGGGTCCGCGGCTCAGTGCTTCAAAATAGACGGGATACTGTGCGCTGACCAGTTTTCCGCCAAAGGCATGCTTATTGGCCGGTCGATCGTAAGCATCGAGGCAGTACAGGGACTGCGTGTGGTCCTCGAAAATCCACACGCTCACCCGATCGACCATCAACGCCTGGGCGGCAAGGCTGGTCAGCTGTCTGGCCGTGATCGGAAGCGCCCCCTCAAACACCGTGCGGTCCTGAACTAACGCCAAGGTCGCGCTCTGTTGATGTCGCAGCCGCTCTTCTTTCGTTTCCAACGACTGATTTTCAGATTGGAGCCTTGTCGCACGGTTCTCTGCCTGCTGCTTGTCGTCGACGGCCCCAATCAATTCGATCTGCGCCTGGACCTGCGCTCTGATCGCGTGATTCTTGGCCAACGCCACGGCCACCTGGTCGGCCAGGCGGCGGGCCTGGGCTAGCTGGTCGGCCGGTGGCTTCTGTCTCTGGCGATAGGCCAAGACCAATGCACCGTTCACGATTTCATTTACGATGATCGGAAGCGTGACGAAGAGAGAGAGGTCCGGCGTCCGCATCGGCGTCAGGTATGACGGCAGGGTAGAGGCCATCGCAATGAGGTAGTTGGGATGGGCCTTCATGACGGCAAGATGGTCGTCGGAAAGCTGGCACGGATAGGCTTGCGACTCATGATCTGATTGACCGTCAATCATACGCACCCAGAGTACGGCGGAGCCTCCCTCTTCAGGGTCGACCAAGGTCATCCCCACGGCATCGCAAGTAACCGTGTCAGTAATACGCGACTGGACGATCTTGATCATGGCCGCCGGTTCATGGCTCGAAAGAATCGATTGGCTGATGGCCGAGATAGCCTCCAACATGTGAAACTGCCGGCTGAGTGTGTCGGTCATGCTGTTGAACGAAAGCGCCAACTCTTGAAATTCATCTTGACTGGTCACTACAACGCGTGTGGAAAAGTCGCCGGCGGCAAGTCGAGCGGTACCTTCCTGCAAGAGTGCGACCGGTTGGAGGCTGCGACGGATATGCAACAGGCTAAGCAGAACGACCACACTCAATGTGGACACAACGACAAGAATGAACGTGTGGCGGAACTGCTCGACTGGAGCCACCGCCGATTCCCTGGTTTGGTTCAGAACGATGACCCACGGCTCGATCAGAAACATGTGCCGAAGCGGCATGGTCCAGGTCCCTGCAACATACTCCTGTCTGCCGAATCGCCACAGCGCTCCTTCTCCCATCGGCGCGGTGATGTCATGTCGTCGAAAATCAGGAAGCGTAACCTGCTGAGAAAAGGTCGAGTAGAGGGCCTGTCGCTGACCATCTTCCACAATGAGATCCGTATCACCCGGTAAGGTTTCTTTGACCTGGGTGCTCCACAGTGATGTTTCATCGATATGAGCGGAGAGAAGCCCAGCTTCCCATCGAGCTGGGTTGACGATGCGAGTAAGCGTGAGCTGAGGAGAGTGGCCCGGCACAGGATGAATCTCCAACAAAGACTTTCCTTCCTGAAGATGTGCGACCTGCGCCGGAGTCAGCCCACGGCGGCCAGGACCACCGGCCGCTAGAAGTTGAATCGCTTGGAAGTGCCGACCAAACTCTTTCATCGAAGCCGTGATGGTGGTGTCTTCGATGACTATTCCAGCCTGTGGTAATTCTGAGGCGATTCGGTCCAGATCGGCCGCCAAGGTCAGGAGATGGCTATACAGCACCATCCCTTGGGATTTGCTCTCCTGTTTCAGCCGCGCCGATGATTGGACGATCAATTGGTCCGTCACTTGACGATACGAAACCCATCCGAGAATGGAGATCGGCACGAGAGCACAGAGCACGAACAAACCGAGAATCCGGCGCGCGATACGGCTGTGGAAGAGTGAACGGGAGACCGTTACCTGCATGGACTCCACACGTTAGAAGTTTTTGGCCAAGCCGTAAAAGCCGCCGTCACTCGCACGGATGACATCATCATGGCTTTGAGAGGGATTGAGTTGGGCAACGGTGTCTTTATCCTTCCCCATGCTATAGATATCGAAGTCCGAATTGATCGGGATGAGAAACCGATCCTGCCGTGCCCCTCCGACACCTCCACAGTGTGGCCCCCCTCCGTCTCCATTTCCGCCACCACCTTGAACAACGTGGAGAAGGTCCCGATGGTTCCCGCTATCAACGGCGAAAGAGGTGGGCCCATCGCTATGGGTAAAAATGGAGTCGGCGGTAGGAATCCCTTGAGGATTGCTCTTCTTGCGCAATTTCAGTCTGGCCAAGCTTCCAAGGTCACGAATGGCCCCGCAGTTGATTTTATAGTACTGATACGGACTTCCCCATGGATCCAGCCATGCGTGCCGCCCAATGTCCGCGAGTGTATTCGGATAGTGTGCGGCGCCACGCGCATATCCTTTGATTTCCTTGGCAAGGGTATGGAGTTCGGAAATGGTCTTCGCCACACGTGCTTTCTCAACGAAATCGAGATAATTGGGAGCGGCAAGGGCAGCCAACACCCCGACGATCGTGACGGCAAGCATGAGTTCAACGAGGGTGAAACCGGCAGCATGCTGAAACACGGACGGCCATGCTGGTGTCACACAAGATGGGCGCTTCCGTTTAACCAACACTGTCCCGTCTCCCATCCTGACCGTCTACCCGCTGTAGGTCTTGAATGTATCGAGGGACGCCTTGAGCCCGGCCAGGTTCTGTTCCATCTGCTTGGCCAAAGCCGTCAAGGCAGGATCGTTCTTCATGATAGCCAATTCTTTGAACCGTGCGGTGTCGAGTGCCAGCATGACCTGCGCATGTTTCAGCATATTGATTTTCGTTTGCAGCTGAGCGGTCATCTGATTCACGAGATCCGCTTCCGGGACAAGATAGTCGCCTTCTCGAAACGTGGCCCTGATACACAAATTCCCGTCACCGATTTGCGGAAACACCCGCGCGAGACGATAGAGCGGGCCGGCGACACGTTGCATGAACAGCAATGAATGAACGCAATGGATCAGAACCACGAGGCTCGCACCGAGCGCCCAGGGCCAGAATCTGGTGTGCAGGCTGAGCAAGTCGTTGGCCACGGCAGCG
>JABMDK010000017.1:404232-412308 GCA_015903995.1 Nitrospira sp. | reverse complement strand
GTTCTGTTCCATCTGCTTGGCCAAAGCCGTCAAGGCAGGATCGTTCTTCATGATAGCCAATTCTTTGAACCGTGCGGTGTCGAGTGCCAGCATGACCTGTGCGTGTTTCAGCATATTGATCTTCGTTTGCAGTTGAGCGGTCATCTGATTCACGAGATCCGCTTCCGGGACAAGATAGTCGCCTTCTCGAAACGTGGCCCTGATACACAAGTTCCCGTCACCGATTTGGGGAAACACCCGCGCGAGACGATAGAGTGGGCCGGCGACACGTTGCATGAGCAGCAAGGAATGAACGCAATGGATCAGAACCACGAGGCTCGCACCGAGCGCCCAGGGCCAGAATCTGGTGTGCAGGCTGAGCAAGTCGTTGGCCACGGCAGCGTGCTCCTGCCAGGAAAGGGCTGGATTATCGAGCGACTGCATGAGCGGTTTGAAGACCGGAATGGCCAACATCACGAACACGACCAGCGAATACGCCATCACATGGCTCAGAACGCGAGCTTGGAGCGGGTGGACGAAACCTATCAATCGGCGTTTGTACGTGCGACCGCCGATCGGCTGCGCACGCGCATCTTGCGATGGTACCGACACCAGTGCCGGACGTGGGCAGGATGATTCTTTGGAACCATTAGTTTCCGTGAGGGGCTCGGCATGTCGGTCGGCTGGGCTTCTGGCGCGAAGTGGTTCTCCCATGATTACGCAGCCTCGACGATGGTTGGGGACTTCGAACCGCTCGATCCGGCACATTCGAACCGCCGTTGGCTGTGTGATGGCTGCGTCTGCAGCTCAAACTCGTCCAGGCGCACCTTGAACCGGCACATCTCCTCCTCAAGCATCTGAAGAGCAGGAGTGGTCTGGTCGAAAGCCTGCCCTTGAATCTGCCGTGCAACGGCCTCGTAGGCCTGTGTCACACGTGCAGACTGCAGGTTGATGGCCTGAATCCTGTTTTCAAGATGGTCCAGCATGCTGTTGAAAGCCTGTGCCTCTCGATGTAGGTAGTCATGCTTCCGCAAATGCGCCCGCTGATGCAGTTGACCGGTTCCGATCGACCGAAAGAGTGCCGCAAAACGATAGAGCGGGCCGGCTATGCGATGCATGAAGTACATGGAATGAAGCAGCACCACGAGAAACGTGATGATCAGCCAAGGCCACATCCGCCCGTTCAAGTCGAGGAACTGCGTCGCAATATGTGCATGTTCTTCCCAGGATACCGAAGAGTCATAGAGCGGCAGTGCCATCGGCATGAACACCACGACATAGAGCATAATCAGGAGACAGGCGAAGTAGAGAAGGGTGGTCACCACAAACCAGTATTGAATCGGATGAACGAAGAGCTGTCTGCGTTGAAACAGTCCGCTCATAATGACATCGCTTTTCTAATCCGGGCGAAATGCATCTGCTGCTTGAAGGTGACGGTTTGCTCGTTGCGTCGCGAGTCGCCGTAGATCACCGGATACAGCGTGCGCGGACCGTCGCGAATCCTCTCCAGTGGCCTGTGCCTCTACGTGCTCTGCCCTCAGGCTGAAGGTCACGCCGGTGTTGGTAAATCCCCCCATATCGTTCTCCTATCCTTAAACAAGGGACAAGGAATGACATAGAAGGGATTCATTGCATACTAACGCGTTTGTCTTATTGGTCAACAACTTGGTCACTTCTAGCGGGGTACGGCAGCGGTGAGGAATGAAGAAATCATGAGACGGCCCGCTACAAGGCCAACAAATCAGGTCTGCTCGTGATGCTGTAGCCACGTCAGCATGTCACGTGTGACCTGTTCCGGCTTGTCTTCATGCACGAAATGACCGGCGTCGGCGACCGTCACCACCGTCAGATCGTCGACACAATCATTCAGCCCATCAAGATTCTGACCGACGAGAGCGTGATCTCGGAGTCCCCAGATCACCATCGTAGGGACGGGGACCGTAGCATATCCCAACCGACGCTGACGTAATGCTCCTCGACCTCGCAAGGCCGCGCGATAGTAATTCAGCATAGCCGTGAGCGCTCCCGGCTCACAAGCTTGTCGTCGATACATGTGAATGAGATCATCCGGCATCTGCTCCGCCATACGCTGAAAAATCTTACCGATCACGTAGCCATGACCGGCTGACAATGCCGCTTCTGGAAGCCAGGGCATTTGGAAAAATGCCATGTACCAGGAACGATGCCATTGCCGCCAGTGCCGAACTTCCCGCTCAAAACAGGCGGGATGTGGCGCGTTCACACTCACCAAGGCTTCCACGCGACCGGCGCGCCGCATTGCATAGTACCAGGCGATAATTCCACCCCAGTCATGCCCGACCAGGATGGCGCGTTGAACCTGAGCGGCATCGAGAAGTCCGGTGACATCGTCCAGCAAGGCTTCAATTCGGTAGGCATCAATGCCGGTCGGTCGTGTTGTGCCGCCGTATCCCCGGAGATCAGGCGCCCAGACCTGATACCCTGCCTGTGCCAGCGGACCGATCTGATGCCGCCATGAGACGGCAGATTCCGGAAAACCATGTAGGCAGAGTATCAGCTTCCTGCCAGACCCAGCCATGGCCACTCGAAAGGAAAGTTGATTAGCCGTTACTCGATGAAATGACAGGGACTGCGGAGAGGGACAATCGCGAGCCATATCACTCTGTAGCCCTTATCAGGGAGGTATGTCTACAACTGCAGGAGCACGGAGTCCTGAATCAGTCAAAATTTAGAAATTGCTGGTCAGATCTTGAACGCCTCGCTATGATCACCAACATGGAACGACCAAATTGGGTGTATTGGCAGGATCAGAATCAGTGGCGCGCCTATCCGGATGGCTCTCCCGATCGCGAAATACAAGCGGCGTCGTTCGATGAGCTGCAGTTCAAGGTTCAACAGCTGAGCCGCGATACCACCAAAATCTCCCGGGAGATTGCCCGCATAGAACAACCCAAGGCAGAAATTCATGAATTGAATATACCAAAGTATATTCTCTCACAAGATCAAGGCAAGTGGCGTGGCCATCTGGAGAGTTATCCTGACTCGTCCGTGCAAGGGGAATCCTTTGATGAGGTGCAGTTCAAGTTATGGCAGCTCTACCGTAATCTGATTGCCGGCAAGCCTTCCAACCTTCGAAAGATTGCCTGAGTAAGAGTCCTCTGAGGTCATCTCTTTTCCCCTACAAACGCTCATCAAACTACATCGAAACGTTTGCCCGTAGGGTCGCTGATCGAAACATTCCGCTAGCGGGATGCGGGAAAAGTCCGCCAGCGGCGTTCCCTGCCTTCGCCGGAGCGGCTTCGCGCAGGCAGATCGCCTCGCTCAGAGGCTCAACCGACGGCCCAGAGTATGATTCGCCTCTTCGCTCGCTGCGGCCTTGGTGGACGGCCTTTTTACTCACCTACGGGTCTATTCAGCATCGTCCTCAACTTCGATGTCTGTGACGGCTACAGGAATCGCAATGAGTTGTTCCGCCGACTGCTAGAGAACATGGTGCTGTATTCGATACGTTCCGGAAAATGTCTCGCCGGGAACGAGCCGCTTCAGCCCCCAGTCCGGATGATTGAATGCATCACTAGCGCAAGTCATCGGTTCAATGGCCAGCGCAGCTCGTGGCGCGTCGGGAATGGCATCTCCCGTATACACGACAACTGCGGAAAACGCCTGGTCCATTGTAATATTGATGGCACGATCGTGCGCCCTATGACGCAGGGATGCCGTGGCCATTCCCTGTGCGTCACGTTCGAGCTGCACATAACAGTGGTTGAAGCGTTGACGACCGATCTTGCGAGATCGTCGGTAGTCCCATGGTGTGCCGGCTACGCTCAGAATCTTGTCAGTTGGAACAAGCTTTTCGTTGAATTCCACATAGGCCGTTCCCGGGATCTGCACCTCAGCCTCGTCGATCAGAGACGTTCCAACGGTAAAATAGGGATGAAAGCCGACTCCGACCGGCGCGGCCTGTTGTCCGGTGTTTTTCACGGTGAATGTGCAGGTGAGCCCAGAGTCACGGAGGACATAGTTCACCAAGATGGCAAGTGAAAAGGGATAGCCTCGTCCAACATACGTCTCAGCATCGAGACAAATCTCAAACGTCGCTCGGTTGGGGTGAGCATCCTGCGTGTGCCACGGCAGACTGCGAACGAATCCATGAATGGCATTCGGACCTTCCTTGTCGTTGCACTCAAGTTGCAGTGACTGCCCTTCGAACGTATAGCGCCCATCGCCGATACGGCCGGGGAACGGGATGAGCACGTCGCCCTGTCCACCTCGTTTGTGGGTACCACCCGAATAGCCCCACACAATATCGATTTCTTGTCCGCTTTCGTCGATGAAGAAATACCGTCGTAACGAAGCTCCCCATGGAGACACAACCGCACGCTGGTTGTTAAACGATAAGGAGAGCTCCGTATCCGGTGTGACTGCCTTCATGGTCGTGCAGTATAGCACTGCATCACTGAAAGGCGAAGCAAAGCTTGCTCGGCTGTCGTTCCTTCGTCATATGCAGAGCGACGACCGGAGACCGATTGACGATTCGGAAGGAACGGTTTGGCGTAACGAGCTCGGATTGTCCTACATCACTGTAAGACCGTGTATCGACAGATCTCCGGCTCGGCGGCCAACAGTCCTGTCAACTGTTGCAGCGCAATGGAGACATGCCGGGTGGCGAAATGTGCCTGTTCCGCTGCCGCATTCCCCCATTTCTCGACGAAGACAAAGTCGGCAGGATCGGAGCCATTCTGTAGCAGTTCATAACTGAGGCATCCCGATTCACGGCGTGTCGGCTCAACAAACGCAGATAAGATGTTTCGAACCTGTGCGACATGCTCAGTCTTAGCTCTGGCACGTGCAATTACACGGAGAGAAGTGTCTGGGGTCATGTCGCTCTCCATTCACAATCATTCGAGTGTCCTGCAACCCGTGGAATGAGTCGTCGGACGAGGCAGCGCTTACTTTGTAAATGGATGGCCGGCCTTCTGCCAGTCTTCAAGACTCATGACGACCGCCGTCGGTCGCGTGAATCCGAGGTCCTCGAGCGATTGCGCGGCCAGCGAGGCTCGATTGCCGCTTTGACATTGCAGAATGAGCGGGCGATCCATCTCGGTGTTGGCAGGAAAACCGACATGGCTCCAGATCTTGAATTCAAGCACGCCGCGGGGAATATTGATCGCTCCGGGCACATGTCCTGCCGCGTACTCCTGCGGCTCCCGCACATCCACAATCAAGGCAGCACCTGGATTCTCAACGAGCTTCCGATACTCGTCCATGCCGATCGTCTTGACCTGCTTCTGTGCAGCCTCAACTTTCTGTTTCACGAGGGGAGGAAAGCCCTGAGAAGAGACCGATGAAGGGAAAGTGAGCGCTGCACTCACAATGACGGCCAGTGGGAATATGATCAAGCTGCGCATAGGTTCTCCTGCAAGATTGGTTGATGCACGAGAGAGCTGAGGCGAGAGTGTAGCGGGATCCTAGCCTCGACTCAAGAGTATGGATACCGCCAGGGGAGAGAATCTGAGCACAGATGGTCAATCAATCGAACCTTCATTGTCGCCTCAGATTATTATGGTTCTCATGGTGCAGCGACCGTCCTGTGAGTAGGTATAAACACATCGAATCCTGGACAGGTTGAGTTGAGATCCAGGTGAGGCCTCGTCGCACTGATTGGACAGTGTGAACGGCTTTGTTGCAATCACTCGTCTCCATCCTGCTATTCGTGACAGTTAGTAGCCGTTTTTCATCACTATTTGTCAGTTTGTGGACCAATCGCTGCATGTCTTCACCCAAGCGTTTAGGTCATATCGAATTCGGCCGATGAAGATGTGGAAAACTGACACATGTTTAACTTTCTCAAAAAGAAGAAAGATCCAGCATCGGCCACACAGAACCCCCAACACCATTCCTCTCCATCCTCCGGTGTCAAACGCTCACTCCTTTCGCTTGAGCCACGGCTCATGTTCGACGCGGCAGCTGCGGCTACGGCCTCCGAGGTCGCGTCAGAACAGGTTGCACAAGAACAGGCTGAGGCGGCCGTTTCATCAGAGCATCAGACTGATGGTCTATCTACGGAACAGACTGAATCTGAGGGCTTTCTCGACGCGATCTCGACGTATAATCCTGGCGAATCAAGAAGTGAAGTAGTGTTTGTTGACCCCACCGTTCCGAACTACCAGGATCTTCTGAGCGGCATGGATTCGAACATCGAAGTCATTATGCTTGATGGCGGACAGGATGGCATTGAGCAGATGGTGAATGCTTTGTCAGGCCGCACTGGCATCGATGCCATTCATCTCATATCACACGGCGAGGCCGGTGAACTCCAACTTGGGACCGGGGTACTCAATGCGGACTCAATGTCAACACAGTATGCGGATGACCTGGCGGTGATTCAGCAATCCCTTTCTGAACAGGCCGATATCCTGGTCTATGGCTGTGAGTTTGCGCAGGGGGAGGCGGGACAAGCTGCGGTGGATATGTTGGCTGAACTCACGGGAGCTGACGTACAGGCAAGCAATGATCTCACCGGCAGTATCTCACTCGGCGGGGATTGGGAGTTCGAAGTCAACACAGGCACCATCGAAACGTCGTTGGTCGTTGATTATGACGCGCAAATGAATTGGTTGGAAGTATTGGGAAAAGAAACGGTTGCCGACACGTTTTCGGAGAAGTCCTACGGAAACAATGATGGAACTGGTTCATGGTCCTCGAACTGGTCCGAAGCTGATGTTGGGAAGAGTGATGCCAACGGTGGTCATATTAAAGTCAATTCGGGTGAGCTGCGGATTGAGACCCAGGTGGCTGGAGCATCAGTGAGCCGAGGCGTGGATTTGAGCGGCGCACGGAATGCCACCCTCAGTTTTGACTACAATAATGATTTGGATAAGGGAGGCAGTGTCGAAGTACGTATCTCAACCGATGGCGGCGCAAACTATCGTAGCCTGAGCGACGGCACTTTTTCTAAGACGAATCATATAGGCAGCGGCACAGCCAGTTTTGATATTTCGGACCACATGTCCGCCAATACCAAGATTCAGTTTATGGTGACTGGAACGAGCGGGGGAGATCGCTTATTCATCGACAACATTCAGGTGGACTATACCGTCGCTGATGCGAATACGGCGCCGACGGAACTTACGCTGACGGACAGCACGGTCGCGGAGAACTCCGTGATAGGGACCAATGGAGGGACCACAGCGGTAACAGATTCCGTTGAGGGTGATCCAGCGCCGGCGAGCGTGACCACTCCAGAGGGTGAATTGAGCAGCACCAGCCCGGGAACCAATGTGAGTGAAGCCACGACCGATCTGGTATCTCCGACAAACACGGTAACGGAGCAGACAACCACTGGAATGGAGGAGGAACCGCTGGCGGAGACAGAACCTGATGTGGGCGAGCTGAGCGGCACCGGCTCAGGGACTAACGTGAATCAAGCCATGACTGGTACTAATGCGACCTATGCGCCCACGGACGATGCAGCGAACATATTGACGACGGCCAATTTCGGCATACAGGAGAGCAGCAAGACTTCTACGACGCCATCTTCAGGACCACGTTCATGGAACGAGCTCGAAGAGGATGGATTCCGTCTGCCGGATACCCTGCGGAAGGCGATTGAAATGAATACGGAAGACCCTTTGCCGATTGAAATCATTCCTCCTGAACAAATACATTTTTCTGTTGGGGTAGAGCAACCCATCGAGAATGTTGTCGCTTCCCGAGAGACGGAACAGCTGTTCAATCCTGGAGAAAAGCGAGGATCTGATAGACAGCTCGATTCGATAACAGTTCAGGACGTTGCGGATGCCGGCCGTAAGGACTTTCTAGAACCCGATGATCCAATAGAGAGCGGAGATGAGGCGAATGCCATGGGGTTATCAGCGACGATTGGGTTAGCGGGTGTTGTCTTACAGAATAGCATGGGAAATAAGTCGAAGCTGAGCACATTGATTTCTCGCCCAGCAAGCGCGCCAAACGTCCCTCCCAATCCGACGCCTCCGAGATCATCCGGTGATGATCATGCTCCTAGTCACAATAAATTGGAGCATCCTTAGGTTTCCCCTAATGTCCTGAGACAGCAGAGATGTGCTTGAAGATTAGGTGACATTCTGCCTTGCCCGCGGT
>JABMDK010000017.1:398142-404132 GCA_015903995.1 Nitrospira sp. | reverse complement strand
CTTCGCCATATTGGGATGGAAGAGAAGATTCTATTACCCGCGGCTCAGCGATTGAACGGAGGCACGCCGCTGGCGATGGCGGCGACGCTTCGACTTGACCACGGTGCAATTGCGGCCTTACTCATGCCCACTCCCACGCCAGAACGTATCGCTATGCTGCGCTCGATCTTGAAGAAGCACAATGAGATCGAGGAAGGCCTTGACGGTTTATACGCCGCGTGCGACAAGTTGGCAGGCGCTGAAGCGGAGCATCTGCTGGCGAAACTTCGTACCGCCCCTGACCTCGCCGTCCTTCCACATTCCGATACTCCGGCTGTGCTCGGTGCAGTCCGTCGGGCCGTGGAACGGGCCGGGTATGAATATCTCCCTGCTGCGATGCAACCCTGATGATCATCCGCTTCGATCTACAATATGGTATGCTGCGCCTCCGATCATGACGACTGAGACAACCTTCTCAACAGAACTGGCTGCCGCCATAGGGCGACGGCGGACCTTTGCCATCATCAGCCATCCTGATGCGGGCAAAACAACGCTCACCGAAAAACTACTGCTCTACTCAGGACTGATCCGGACCGCCGGCATGGTGCGTGGACGCAAGGGCGGGAAAGCGACCGCATCGGATTGGATGGGCATGGAACAGGAACGAGGCATTTCCATCACTGCGTCGGCCATGCAATTCCCCTATAAGGGCGCCGTGATCAACTTGCTCGACACGCCGGGCCACCAGGATTTTTCCGAGGATACGTATCGCACCTTAACGGCGGCCGACAGCGCCATCATGGTGATCGATGCGGCCAAAGGCGTGGAAACGCAGACCCGCAAGCTCTTCGCCGTGTGCCGTCTGCGGCGGATTCCAGTCCTGACGTTGATCAACAAGATGGACCAGCCCGGTCGCCCGCCGCTCGATTTGATGACCGAAGTGGAACAGGCCTTGAGTATCCACGCGAGCGCGGTCAATTGGCCGATCGGATCAGGCAGCGACTTCGTCGGCATCGTGACCCGCGCCGACAACCGCGTGCAACTGTTCAGCAAGACCGCGCACGGCGGGGCCACAAAAGTAGCGACGGATACCTTGCCGCTGGCCGAACTCGGCGCCACCGGTCGGGTCTCGCAGGAGAGTCTGGACCAAGTCCAACACGATTTGGACCTGTTGGACGTCGCCGGCAATCCCTTTACCCGCGAACAGTTTCTGCAGGGCGACATCACCCCGGTATTTTTCGCATCGGCACTCACCAACTTTGGCATCGAGAGTTTTCTGGATGCCTTCGTACAGATGGCACCGAGCCCAGGAGCACGGCCGGCCGACCGAGAGGATGGGACCGATGTCTCCATCAACCCGGTTGAGATGCCGTTCAGTGCCTATGTATTCAAGCTGCAAGCCAACATGAACCCCAAGCATCGCGACAGCACCGCATTTCTTCGGGTCTGCTCCGGGCGGTTTGAGCGGGATATGGTGGTCAAGCATCACCGATTAGGTCGGGACATTCGACTGTCACGACCACACAGTTTGGTCGCACAGGAACGGAGTACGGTTGAAGAAGCCTACCCAGGCGACATCATCGGCATCATCAACCCCGGGATCTTCGCCATCGGTGATACGGTGTCGTTGACAGGGGGCTTTGATTTCAAACCGCTCCCGCAATTCCAACCGGAAATCTTTGCGCGGCTCAGACCGACGGATGTCGGAAAACGCAAAGCGTTCGACAAAGGGCTCTCCCAGATGGCGCAAGAGGGTACGGTCCAGATCATGCGCAGTCTCAATGACCAGGAAGCCTTGATCGCCGCGGTCGGGCGTCTCCAGTTCGATGTGTTGCAGTATCGCCTGCGCCACGAATACCGTGTTGAAACCATCTTGGATGCGCTGCCCTTTACCTGTAGCGCGTGGCTGGACGGAAATCCCTCCACCTTCAAGTCACCGTCGGCCTCGATGATGGTGAAGGACCAGCGCGATCGAGTGGTGGTGCTGTTCGGGGATCAGCTGATGAAAAATATCGCCCGCGACCGCAATCCCGATCACGTGCTGCGGGACATGGGCTAGCGGAGCCATTACCGTCCGGCCGAGGATTTCATGAGGCTGTCGGCCTGCGGGGGAAGGAAGCCGAGATAACCGCGATGCCGTTCCGCTAACTCCAAGACGGAGAACGGTTGGCCGTCAACCATCTCCGGAGAAGAAAAAATCTGTCGGAGATGGTCTCCCGGAGCTCCGACGATGTTGCCGGCAAATACCACGCCTTTGTGTTTGAGCCGCTCCACCGCCTTGTCGATATCCTCCACCCGAGCCGCGACGTGGTGAAAGACCTTGTCACCGAATTTATTGACCCAACCGGGAATGATGCTGGTCTTGCCTCGTTCATCCGGATAGGCCTGGTCGACGAAGAGCGCCGGGTAGCCGGTCTTCCGATAGACCTTCGCGTACCAATCGTCGTACTGCAAGGTTTCATCATAGGCATAACCGAGTTCGACGAATGGTTTCGCCCCCCGGTCGATGTCCAACGTTCGAATCGTGACATGGTCGATGAGAGGAGGAAACCCCACACCCGTTTCGTCAAGCATCATTTTCAGCACCGTGGCGGCACGGTTACGCGCCAGATAGTCGGCAACCATTCGCTCCATGAGATCATCAAGTGCCTGCGCTTGATCCATGGTCACACCTCACTATTTAGGATCCGAATTTAATTCCTTGAGCCAGGGGAAGCTCCGTACCCCAATTGACGGTATTCGTCTGGCGACGCATATAGGCTTTCCAGGAATCCGACCCCGCTTCGCGTCCTCCCCCTGTTTCTTTCTCTCCTCCGAACGCTCCGCCGATCTCGGCTCCAGAGGTCCCAATGTTGATGTTGGCGATGCCGCAATCGCTGCCGGCGGCGGAGATGAATCGCTCACCATGACGCAGATGATTGGAAAACATGGCCGATGAGAGTCCCTGGGGGACGTCGTTTTGCATCTGAATCGCGTCATCGATCGTCTGGAAGGTCATGACGTACAGAATCGGCGCAAATGTCTCGCGCTGCACGATAGACCAGTGGTTCTGTGCCTGCACGATCGTAGGCTCGACGAAAAATCCAGCCCGACTTAGGACGCGGCCACCGCAAAGAATCTGGCCGCCCTCCTTCTTAATCTCGTCCAGCGCAGCGCGATAGCCCTCCACCGCCACCTGGTCGATGAGCGGCCCCATGAGCACATCTTTTTCGAGAGGATTGCCGATCTGCACTTGAGCATAGGCCTTCACGAGTCTGCCGACGAGCTCCTCACACCTCGATTCGTGGACAATCAGACGCCTGGTTGTCGTGCATCGTTGGCCTGCGGTCCCGACGGCACCGAACACAATCGCGCGCACAGCCATATCCAGGTCGGCGGTCTCATCGACGATGACGGCATTGTTGCCGCTGAGTTCGAGCAGAGTGCGTCCCAATCGCTGGCCAACCGCGGCGGCGACTCGGCGCCCGACCGGCACCGACCCCGTGAACGAAATAAGCGGCAACCGGGGATCCTGCACCATGTTATCCGCCAGGGCCGGTTGGTCGGTGATGAAGAGTGAAAAAATGCCCGCATAGCCCTGTTGCTGCATCACGCGATTGCAGATCTGTTGCACCGCGACGGCGCAGAGCGGCGCCTTGGGCGACGGTTTCCAGATGACCGTGTCCCCCGCGATCGCGGCGATGAAGGCGTTCCAAGCCCAGACGGCAACAGGGAAATTGAATGCGGTGATCACGCCGACCGGTCCTAACGGATGCCACTGTTCGCTCATCCGGTGGGCCGATCGCTCGGACTGCATCGTGACGCCGTAGAGCATCCGGGATTGACCGACGGCGAAATCCGCCATGTCGATCATCTCTTGCACTTCCCCATCGCCCTCTGCCTTGATCTTGCCGACTTCCAACGAGACGAGCGTGCCCAATTGATCCTTCTTCTCACGAAGGGCTTGACCGATAAGCCGAACCATCTCGCCACGCTTCGGTGCTGGAACCATCCGCCAGGCACGGAACGCTTCAAGCGATTCTTTCACAATCCGTTGGATCGATTCACCTTGCTCTCGGAGGAAATTCGACAGATCGAAACCATCGGCCTCTATTGTAACGATGAGGATTCAGGTCAAACGCGTGTACGAGCCCACGGCCAAGTCTGATGGGTTCCGGGTACTGGTAGATCGCTTGTGGCCACGGGGCATTTCAAAAGAGGCAGCCAAGCTCGATCTCTGGTTACCCGATCTCGGCCCTTCCACATCTCTGCGGAATTGGTTCAACCACGATCCCGTCCGATGGGCGGAATTCCAGCGCCGCTACCATGCCGAACTAAAAAAGAAGACGGCCCTCCTCGCAACAATCAGAGAACAGGCCAAGACCAGCCCCATAACGCTGCTGTATTCCGCCAAGGACGAAGAACATAACCAGGCCGTCGCGCTCCGGAGCCTTTTGCTGAAGCGTCCAGTTATTCGCAAGGCAATGGTATAAGCGAGGGGATGGTTCGGTAGCATCCTGTGCTCGCTGAATTCAAAGGCGACAGGGGAGGTAGGAAGAGGCATGCGAACCAGCGTGAAAGAGCATTTCTCCGGTGGGAGCGTTCATTGACAGCGAAATTTCATAGCCGTACCGAAGTTGTAGCTTCGGAGGAGTATGGGGCGTAATAAGAAGTTGCGACTCCGCATGGAAAGCCTGAAAGGGCAATCACCGATCATCGGATAAAGATTGCTCTTGAGCAACAACGTGCGCATCCTGATCGGAGGCTCATCAAGCATTGGGAAGTTGAGATCAAAGCGTGGGAAGAGACCGTCGCAAATCTTGAGCGGCGGTTGAAGAAGGGGAAACGCCATGATTAAGAAAGCTCGGCCACCGATGCTTACCGAGAAAGAGTCGTATCTAGTGCCGTCGAGTCCTTTGCTGGATAACCATCTCGATGAGATTGTGGAAACATCGGAGGAAATCTTGGGACTGGTGGCTATCTTGAAAACACTCTCTCCTAGCGATGCGAAGCGCGACGACTACGAAGCGCGGCTCTATACCGCCCTCACCCATCTTGAACACCATGTGAAGCCGGCAGTCAAAGAATGGGATCGTGTTGTAGATAAGATGCCGTAGAACTAAAAGACTTCCCCGGCATGGTGGCTTCCCACGCCTATTTACCCGGGTACATCCATGAAACCCGTCGTTCAATTGGAACGCACCGGTTGCGGAATTGCTGCTGTGGCAGCCATAGCCGGTGTGTCCTATCGGAAGGCCCAACGGACCGCGAACCAACTCGGCATCTTTGCGATGGATCGTCTCCTCTGGTCTAAGACGGCTTACGTACGCCGCCTTCTTCAGAAATATCGATTGCGTCCGGTCTCGACGGAGCATCCCTTCCGTTCTTGGAGCAGTCTGCCCGATCTGGCGTTGCTTGCCATCAAGTGGCATCGTGAACATGGTGAGCCCTGCTGGCACTGGGTGGTGTTCGTACGGGACCGGGAGGGGGAGCGGGTCCTCGACTCAAAAAGATCGCTCGTCCATCATGTGCGGAGGGATTTCGGGAGAATGAAACCGAAGTGGTATATGGCAGTGGCAAAGGAGCAATAAACGAGGATCCGTCACTCTCTCCTCTATGTCAGCTGGCATAGAGTCTATGGAAGGTTAGGCGATGCCCATTAAGAAGAAGCCGATGACTCGGTGCTCCTGGGCTGGGGACAAGCCTCATATGATTCGCTACCACGACCGGGAGTGGGGAAGGCCGGTGCACAGTGATCGCCGACTTTTTGAAATGTTACTGCTTGAGGGAGCGCAGGCTGGCCTCACCTGGGACACAATTCTTCGACGACGGGAAGGCTATCGAAAGGCCTTTGCTGGGTTTGATCCTGTCAAAGTGGCCAAGTTTACCGTCAACCGAAAGAAGCGGCTCCTGAACGATCCTGGCATCATCCGAAATCGGTTGAAAATTGACGCGGCGGTGACGAATGCGCAGGCCTTCCTAGCTGTGCAGAAAGAATTCGGGTCCTTCGATCGGTATGTCTGGCAATTTGT
>JABMDK010000017.1:396481-398042 GCA_015903995.1 Nitrospira sp. | reverse complement strand
CGAGGAGGATGAACAACAGCATCTGGCACAATTTGAGACCATGATCGGCCGTCAACCCCGTGAACGGGAACGGCTTCCGTCCGTGCCACGACAATGGCCGGCGCTGGCCGTTCAGCTCTATGGGTATGAGTCACTCGGACTTGAATTCGCAACGTTACTCGTCATGTTACGGCCGGACTTGGCCTCGATCCGCGAGGACGAACTTGTCCATGTGGAATTCTTCGAGCACGAAATTCTCCGCATCCTCAGGGGGGAGGCCGCTGCGGCCGAACAAGCCAGGGTCTCGGCGCTTGCGTGGTGGCGGAAATTGCCCAGAACGGTCGATCGCTATCTTGAAGCGGCGGCGCTCGATCCCTATCGGCCGGCGCTGGCAGAGCGGATTCTCGCCGCACTCGAACGGCGATTCCATGCAACAGGACTGTTTCAGAAGAAAGACGAGACGACGATGACGTCGGTCAAGCGTGATCAGGAAGCAGGCCGGTGACGGCCCCCATCCTTCGGTATTTCTGATCCCGCTGTGCAAGAAGTTGTTCGACGGGCAAATCAAGCAGATCAAATAGTTGGTTGGTCAGCGCCTTCCCGACCAGGTCGCAGACGGCTCGCGGCTCGCGATGAGCACCACCCAGCGGTTCGGGAACAATCGTGTCGATCACGCCAAGCTCAAACAGATCGTTCGCAGTCATTTTCAGTGCGGAGGCGGCATCGGGAATTTTTTCCGGGTTGTCCCAGAGAATCGCGGCACAGCCTTCGGGCGAAATAACCGAATAGACCGAATGTTCCAGCATCAGGACGCGGTCGGCGACAGCGAGGGCCAAGGCCCCCCCGCTCCCCCCTTCACCGATGACTACGGAAATAATCGGCACGGTCAAGCGGGACATGACAAACAAATTGCGGGCGATGGCTTCAGCTTGCCCACGCTCCTCAGCACCGATACCGGGATAGGCACCGGGCGTATCGATAAAGGTCAGGATCGGGCGATTAAACTTTTCCGCCATCTTCATAAGGCGAAGCGCCTTCCGATACCCTTCAGGGTTGGGCATGCCGAAGTTTCGTTGCATGCGCTCTTTGAGAGTCTTGCCTTTTTGATGACCGATAATCATCACAGGTCGATCGTTGAATCGGGCAAATCCCCCCACGATGGCCCGATCGTCTCCAAACACCCGGTCGCCGTGCAGCTCGAGAAAATCTCGCGTCAACTCATTGATATAGTCCAGTGTGCTTGGGCGTTGGGGGTGGCGGGCCAGCTGCGTTCGCTGCCAGGGGGTCAGGTTCTTGTAGAGCTCGTGCTCGACTTGCGCCAGTTTGGTACGAAGCTTCCGAATGTCGTTCTGTGAAGAGGATTTACCGCTGGTAGCCGCGGCAGATAGTTTCTCGATCTTCTCTTCGATCTCGCGGATCGGCTTTTCAAATTCGAGGTAGTCGCGCATAGTCCCGTTCAATTCCGTACAACGATTAGCCACTCGGCCCAAGTAAGACCCATAGGATAGCAAAGAGAGAGCCCCTTTGCCTAGCACTTCCTCAACCTCCGACATGAAATGGTCGCTGGGGCATACGGTCAGGT
>JABMDK010000017.1:377584-396381 GCA_015903995.1 Nitrospira sp. | reverse complement strand
GATCTGGTTCGTCACTTCGACATCCTCGGTCAGGTCGAAGTAGTGCAGATTATGGGTCAGGGCCAGTCCGGCGACGGTCGGATTACAGAAATAGGGGAGACTCGAGAGAACCGCATCGAATCGATGGGCTGAGAGATAGGTGCCGACGGCATCCGGATGCCGTACGTCCAGTAGGCATGGGGTGACCCGCTCCAAACCGAGATCCTTGACCAGATGCTGTGCAACATCCAGATTCATGTCGCCCAGATGAACCTCGTACTGGCCGCGTTGATTGAGCAGACAGGCAATCAACGACCCGATCTTGCCGGCACCAAGGACAAGCACACGATGCATCATAAGGCATTATACCCCACCGTAGAATTCTGACCACTGGCTTTGAGAAATGGAGCAACGGACGGAACGAGTCCTCAGCGTTGCTCAAGAGAATCGATGACATACTGCGGATGGTCGGCTGACGCAGTTGAGGTCTGACTGTATCGGCAGGGAGGAATATCGGCTTGGAGTCTTCGCAAAAGGATGGTCATCTTCATCGTGCTCGGCACTTCGCAGATCCAAACATGCATGCCGGATTCCAGCTCATCAAAATGACGCTGCACCCGAAAACTCGGCTGCTCCATAAAGTACGCGGAGAGAAACCCGTTCACGGCCGTCACGACCCAGGGATGTTCCGTCATATAGCGATAGCTCAGCCGAAGTTCCGTTCTTGTGGTTTGTTCTTCGGACTCCATCATTGCACTCTATCAAGTCCGGCTATGAGACCGCCACTGCCTCAATGAAATATTTCGTTATAGTCGAGGCGGAGCGAGCTCTATAGCTGGTGGTATCAGGCTGCGTACGATTTACCGGTCTCGGATGAAGCAATGCGCGGTGTTATCGAGCCTGACTCGGCGGCGTGAGTCGTTTCCATTGATAGGTCCCGCCATGCTCGCGCGGAGGAATATTCTTCTGCTTACCGACCCTGGTGTACCACCACACCCCGTTGGCTTGGGTCCCGTCCTCCGAGAGGAGCACCTCGAAACCTCCTTCGCGGTCATTCCCCGGCTGCTGCCAGGTGCCCTGCCAAAGACGATCGGCGACCGTTGTCGTGGTAAAGCGTCCGCCGTGCTGTGTGTATGGTCCGTTCCCGTCCTTATCCAAGGTCGCCTGATACCGTTTATCGTCTTCGACCTCGAGAATATTCCATATTCCGCTGAGGTCGAGTGTCGTCGAAATCTGTGAGCTGCCGACAGAACGTTGCGAAGACGCTGCAGACAATGACGTGAGTGGCCCGCCGAGTTGAGCGGATCGAAAGGATTCGTGCCACGACAACAGTTGCCACTGGCCGTGGCGACGTTCGAGCACTCCGGTTTCTCTCATCGGGAGCACAGTCCGTTTCACTTCAAGTCCGTCGGCCACATAGCGAATATAGTCGAGCTCCATCGCATACCACGCCAGATCTCCCTTCCTCCAAACCTTCAGCTCAGTGATCGGAATCTCAAGTTTCTGGGAATTGATGAATTCCTCCTGCATGCCTTCCTCAAGCTCCGTCCAGCCGACGTATTTACGTCCGGCGACCGCGTAACTGATGATATCGGCATCGTGTGCCATCAGGCGTGACAACGTCGGCAGATCCTTTTCAGCATTGGCCTGTACCATCCGGCGGATAGCCGATTCCGGATCGGACGGTTCCGAGGCAAGCACGGCGGTAGCCATGCTGCCAAACAAAACCATAAGCAGCCATGCAAAACGCTGAGAACAGATCATGCACCACTCCATGTGATTTGCTGAGCCAAGGGAGGAATGTCTAAAAGAGGGGTACGCTACACAGTCCGGCAAGCCTTGTCAAAGGAAGAAATGAGGGCAGTTTTGGCTATTGGAGGTCCCTGTCAGAGAGAGTCATGTCCTGCGCTCGTCCCGCACATCACATCAGCGTTCCCATCGATACCCCACAAGCAGCGGCATGGCGGTTAAGCTCCCATGTGCCCCGACCGGCAAGACTCCCACGACAAAATCTTGGGTGGCGAAGTACTGATTGAGTGACAAGTCATGGAGCGGCAAGATCAGCATCAATTCGATGAGAATCATGAGGCAGAGCGCGACAAAACCGATACCAAGTCGTATGCGTGGTAACGGTGGCAAGTGGAATCGGTCGATCACCCACTGTGCGCCGATAATCATGGCAAGAAGGGCTGTGGGGGTTTCCATCACTGCGGCGATTCGCCCACTGATATGCAGGGCCACCACTTGAAGCCGAATGATCTCAAACACGAAACCCGCTCCAAATGCGACAACAAAATAGACGGCACCGGCGTTGAGCAGCAACGCGAGTCCCGGCAGCCTTCCAGCATCGCCGGATAGGTTGCCCGGCATGGAACTCACGGGATGTGTCGTCTCGCCGGCTTGGTCGGTCGAGCACGTCTCCTCCCGCTCACGCATAGCTCAGATCCTCACTTGTTCTAAGGAGGCAGTCTAGCGAAAAATTATTGATGCAGCCATTATTCTGAGAAAATCAGACAATGCCCATCGCAGCGTGGTCATACGCATGACACATGAGCAGGTGAGGCGCGAGACTTGCGATCACTATGAGGGATGCGTTTATCGAACGTTCAGTGAGGTGCGAACAAAGATTCCAAGGGGAAAGAAAAGCAGCGCAAAAGAAACCGCGCCCGTTATGTATCCGAACGTGAAGTCAGGCATCAACTGCAATGGATAGCGACACACGACTCTGTCACTCTGACCTCGAAGAGGAGACAACATGTTCGATAGCGATCGATCACCTGCTACTCTTCAATTCCCTCACAACTGGCACCGATCCACCGGCCCTTGATGTCCGCATGCACCTTACCTGAGCCCGGACGAGTGTAGTCGACAGTGCCGGTAATGGACTCAGGAGTCTTCGCTTCAAAGGTGAAGTGAGCGGTGACGGGATGTGGGGGCGGGCATGTCCGATCCAAGACAAGTCTACTGGAAGACTTCGTAAGTACCTTCGTGGTGCACGGGGCACCTTCCTCATCACTCTCTTCTTCCTCTTTGATGAGGCGCTTCTGATCCAGATCCTCTTTCGTGAGGCATTCACGTGTTGAGTGGGTCTGTGGCTTTCCTGCGCGGGACTTCATGGTGGCTTCCAGCTGTGCTCGTGTCTCCGGCTTCATCTTGGCCAGTACATCGGGCGGGACGAGGGTTCCGGAACTTGTGGACGTCGTCGTGAGCTCCCAGGCACTGAGTTTTGCATTGAAGGAATCCGCTTGTGCGGATGGCACGAGTTCGGGAATAACGAGAGCGAGCCCCGCTGCCAGCGTAATGCCAAAAGTTGTGAGCACCACAGTCATCTTGAGCATGTGCAACCTTCCCTTCGCATGAGTGATTCAGAACATTTTACTGATCATAGGCCGAACAGTCTATAGCGAGAGGCACGGGCATAAGAGAAGTGGGGACAGCAGTTGCCTTGAACCTCAAGCAGGTGGCCTGGTGACGACCCACCACGGCACGTACACCACGGAGACGAGAAGACACCGTTGAAGAAGACCACATCGTCCGACTGTACCGATTTCAAGACTTCAGACAGCACATCCATCTGACTCATGAATCTCCGGAAAGAGGCCTTTCGGCAAAACAGGCCGGACGTCCGGATAAACAATCCGTGAGCTTGGCACCTTCCGGATAAGAGAACTGGACTCACAGCCTCAGCAATTCTCACATTGAGTCCGCCATCATGGACCGTATATGGTATGAGATCTGACCAAGGAGTTCTCTGATGCCATTCACGACCTACAATCACGTCTCAATCCCTTCTTTTATGTACGGCACGGCCTGGAAAAAAGAGGCGACAACCGGATTGGTACTGCAAGCCGTGGAAGCCGGATTCACCGCGATCGATACGGCCAATCAACTGGTCCATTATGATGAAGTGCGGGTGGGGGAGGCGCTGCTGCAGTTGGCTAAACAAGGCACAACCCGCGACAAGCTGTTTCTGCAAACGAAGTTCACGCCCGTCAACGGCCAGGACCATCGCCTCCCATACGATGCACACGCAAGCATCACGATACAGGTGCAACAGTCCTTTACCAGTTCCCTCAGTCACCTTCATACGGACTATCTGGACTCGTATGTACTACATGGCCCCTATTCGCGGCGTGGCTTAGGAGCGGAGGACTGGGAGGTCTGGGCGGCGATCGAATCCCTCTATGACGCGGGCAAGACAAAGATGATCGGGATCAGCAACGTCACGGCCGATCAACTGACCCTGCTCTGTATGAAGGCCAAGCACAAGCCCATGGTGGTGCAGAACCGTTGCTATGCGGCCTTCGGGTGGGACAAAGAGGTACGGGAGATCTGCCGAGCACACCAGATCGTGTACCAGGGATTTTCGCTCCTCACGGCCAATTCTGGAATCTTTGTCGAACCGGACTTGCAGGCCCTCGCGGCCAAATATCGAACCGGCCTCGCCCAAATCGTCTTCCGCTTTGCCCAGCAAATCGGCATGTTGCCGCTGACCGGCACGACGAATTTTCAGCATATGAAAGACGACCTGCAATCGGATCGATTCACGCTGCTCCCGGAAGAGGTTCAACAGATCGAAGCCATCGGCCTCTAGCCATGACCATGAAGATTCTGGTCAAGCGTGTCTACGAGCCGGCCGCCAAGTCCGATGGCTTCCGCGTCTTGGTCGACCGGCTCTGGCCTCGCGGCCTCTCAAAGGAGGCAGCGAAGCTCGACCTCTGGTTGCCCGATCTCGGCCCATCAACACCGCTGCGACAATGGTTCAACCACGATCCCGCTCGGTGGCTGGAATTCCAACGCCGCTACCATGTCGAACTCAAAGAGAAGACGTCCGTTCTCGCCATCATCACAGAACAGGCCAAGAACCGTACCGTGACGCTACTCTATTCCGCTAAAGACGAGGAGCAGAATCAGGCTGTCGCGCTCAGAAGTTTATTGGTCAAACGGAAAAATGCTGCGGGGAGATCGTGAACGATGAGAAATGCCGCATCAGCTCTCGATCCTCATCGGGTTCTACTTCTGGAGGAATACCACTCTAACGTTTCCACAAGTATAAACAGTTGCACATATATGCGCCAATGGCGTAGCATGTGTTATGCGATTCATTGAGACTCCGGTATTTACGGCCTCTCTGCGTCGCCATTTGAATGAGGACACGTACCGCGCGCTTCAGGTGGCGCTATTGCTTCGCCCGACGCAAGGTCCCGTTATTCAGGGCGGGGCAGGACTGCGCAAGCTGCGCTGGGCTGTGCCGGGGCGAGGAAAGCGAGGAGGCGTCCGCTTAATTTATTATTGAGAGCCAACCAGTCAGACATTCTACATGATGTATCTTTACGCAAAGAACGAGCAAGAAGACCTAACATCGCAACAACTCAAGATGTTGGCCAGGCTCGTTCAGGAGGAATTCAGATGAAGGACGCGGCGTTTCAAGAGTTACTGACGAGTATCAAACAAGCCGGGAAGATTCGACGGGGCCGACTGAAACCAGCGCGTGTCACCAGGTTTCGACCCGCGGATGTGAAGAGCATCCGTGAACAACTCAATGCGTCGCAGACAGAGTTTGCCCTCATGATCGGTGTCAGCGTTGCAACTTTGCGAAACTGGGAGCAGGGGCGCCGTATGCCGGATGGCCCGGCCCTCGCGCTGCTGCGTGTGGCAGCGCGCAACCCACGTGCAGTGGCCGAAGCACTCCATCAAGGCGCGGCGTAATGGCGAGAGTGGAATCGGAAAAGACATGATGTGTGCTCGGCGGTGATGGGCGCGAAACCAACCTTACACTTCAGCGCCATGCACAGTTTACACTCAAACCTCAGCTTCCTACGCTGATAGATCATGAAACCCGTCGTTCAATTGGAACGGACCGGTTGCGGCATTGCTGCTGTGGCAGCCGTCGCGGGCGTTTCCTATCGGCAAGCACAACGGACTGCGCATGAGCTTGGCATCTATTCGACGGATCGTCGGCTCTGGTCTGAAACGACGTACGTCCGCCGCCTCTTACATGAGTATCGTCTGCGTCCAGCATCGGCAGAGCAGCCCTTTCGTTCGTGGAGTGATCTTCTTGATCTGGCTTTACTCGCCATCAAGTGGCATTGTGAACAGGGGCGGCTATGCTGGCACTGGGTGGTGTTCGTACGCGACCGGAAGGGGGAGCGAGTCCTCGACTCAAAACGATCGCTCGTCCATCATGTGCGGAGGGATTTCTGGAGAATGAAACCGAAGTGGTATATAGCAGTGGCAAAGGAGCAATAGAACGAGGATTAGTTACTTTCTCCACTATGTCAGCTGGCATAGAGTCTGTGGAAGGTTAGGCGATGTCCATTAAGAAGACCACGATGATTCGCTGCTCCTGGGCCGGGGATAAACCCCATATGATCTGCTATCACGACAAGGAGTGGGGGAGACCGGTGCATGATGATCGCCGGCTTTTTGAAATGTTGCTGCTCGAAGGGGCGCAGGCTGGCCTCACCTGGGACACCATTCTTCGACGTCGTGAAGGCTATCGAAAGGCCTTTGCTGGGTTTGATCCGGCCAAGGTGGCCAAATTTACCATCAAACAAAAGAAAGAGTTGCTGAATAATCCCGGCATCATCCGCAATCGATTGAAGGTCGATGCGGCGGTGACGAATGCACAGACCTTTCTGGCTGTGCAGAAAGAATTTGGGTCCTTCGATCGGTATGTCTGGCAATTTGTCGGTGGGAAACCAAAGCTGAATCGACGGCGCACAATGGCCGACGTACCGGCCACAAGCCCGGAGAGTGATACTCTCTCAAAGGATCTGAAGAAACGTGGATTCCGGTTCGTGGGAAGCACAATCGTCTATGCCTTCATGCAGGCCGTCGGTATGGTGGACGACCATCTCAACGGCTGTTCCGCCAAGACACGCGTGATCGGTAAACGATCCTGACCGGATCGTTTCATGGATCTACCAGGTCACACAGGATGCGATTCTTGGAAACCATCATCACCAAAGGCAGACAGGTGAAGGTCGTCATTATCGGCGGTGGACCGGCCGGACTCATGGCGGCCGAAACGACAGCCTCAGCGGGCTTGCAGGTCGAGCTCTATGATGCGATGCCGTCCGTCGGAAGAAAATTTCTTCTGGCAGGAAAAGGCGGGCTGAATCTCACACATTCGGAACCGATCGAATCCTTTCTGTCTCGCTACGGCCGCCGACGCCCATTCATCGAACCCGCGATCAGATCGTT
This sequence comes from Nitrospira sp., assembly GCA_015903995.1. Classification (GTDB taxonomy): domain Bacteria; phylum Nitrospirota; class Nitrospiria; order Nitrospirales; family Nitrospiraceae; genus Nitrospira_D. Next base: position 389,196 of record JABMDK010000017.1, on the reverse strand, counting down.
CCCTCCGAGTGCCTTGCGGGCTTGGGCTCGTGAATTAGGTGTCGACACATTCGTCGGTACCTCCGGACGAATTTTTCCCTCGGACCTGAAGGCTGCGCCGCTCCTGCGGGCATGGTTACGCCGGTTGCGAACAGCCGGCGTCCAGTTCCATGTCAGGCATCGATGGCGCGGATGGAATCAAGAAGGGAATCTTCTGTTCACGAGCCCGGACGGGCCACGGAATGTTCAGGCCGACGCGGTCGTGTTGGCCCTGGGCGGAGGGAGTTGGCCGCACCTCGGCTCCGATGCCTCATGGACTCAGATTCTGGCCGAACAGAAGATACCGATTGCTCCGCTGAAACCGGCCAATTGTGGATTTGACGCACAGTGGAGCGAGCACTTTCGGACGAAGTTCGCCGGACATCCGGTCAAGACGATCGAAGTTCTCATGAAGACCGTAGACGCGACCGTGATTCGGCAGCTGGGAGAGTGTGTCATCACGGAGACCGGAGTAGAGGGGGGCGTCATCTACGCCGTGTCACGCCATCTCCGCGACTGCATCGAACAGGCCGGATCAGCGATTCTGCGGCTCGACCTCGCCCCCGATCGACCACTGACACGACTCACACAAGATCTGTCGAAACCGCGAGGCAAACGGACGATGGCGACACACCTCAAGCGGTGTGCCGGTATTGCCGGAGTCAAAGCGGGTCTTCTGCGCGAGGTCATGTCGAAAGAACTATCGGCAGATCCCATTCGCATCGCTGCGGCCATCAAATCCCTCCCGATCACGCTCACCGCGCCTCGACCATTGGCAGAAGCCATCAGCACGGCCGGCGGCGTAGCCTGTGAGGCTCTCGATGCATCGTTGATGATCCGTTCACTCCCCGGTGTCTTTTGCGCGGGTGAAATGGTGGATTGGGAAGCGCCGACCGGAGGGTATCTGCTCACTGGTTGTCTGGCGACCGGGCGTCTCGCCGGAACCGCAGCCGCCGCGTGGGTCAACGAAGATCTCTTCTCACCTGGCTAGCGCATGATCCATTTTCACGCACGCATGAAAAGCCGGCACTAACTCAGCAGCCACTGCCAAAACGCGGCAAGCCAGCTGATAACCATTCCGATCCACGACTCGTTTGCCTGAGGCGGATCGACATTCACTGAAGGCGACGACACGGACGGTTTGACAGGTGGGAGGCCTGGAGGTGAAGAGGCCGCTTGTGCAACCTGCGTCGGTTCGGTTTCCCGAGTGGGGACGACCGACGAAAGAGACTCTTCAGAAATCACAGGCTCGGTTATGGCGAGTGTCGCTCTTTCCGGTGCCACCATCACAGACGCTGGGCGCCTTTCTAGTTCCTCCTTGTACTGAGTCACCTTGGTTTGCAAGGAGGTACTCTCCTGCCGAATATCTACGATCTTGCGCGCCAGATGCCAACTCTGATTCATGAGGGTGGCCACCTGTGTCTTCAGTAACGCGAGCGCGTTCTCCGCTCGCTGTCTCATGCGCGGCAACTGTTCTGCTTCCCGCTGAATCGCGGCTCGCAGTTCCGACATGGCGGCATCTTCACGTCGGTTCGAAGCCTGCAGTCCTGCGATCTCCTGATCCAGGTCCCTGACGTCCCCGCGTACCGCTTCCAACGCGTGAGTCTGTTCCACCGTCTCCGCCTTCACCCGTTCGTACGTACGCCGACTGACACAGCCGACCTCCAAGAGCACAATCGCGGCGAGCACACAGAACACAACCCGCTGAACGGCCAAAGACCGAGTGCCGGTAGGACGTATCATAGGTGTTGCCTCATGAGTTCACCGCACTGAAACCCGTGCGCCCGGGTTTACAGCCGGTCCGGTGAGTAGCTACGGGTAAGATGTACACAGTTGGTGGGTATCAGTCAACCCTCCCACTCCCCCTTGTGGGGAGGATGTGGATAACCTGGCTGGATTTGCGTACTATGGGGCCATCATGTCGTCTGATACCGCCATGTCGATTCGGCTCCCGCCGGAATGCGAGACTGCTCTCTTGGAACGATTCCTCAAGGCCGAGGCCATGGCGCTGTGGACCGTACGGTCGGCGCGTTTACAAGACGTGCCTCCCAACGTCTATGCCTTCCTGCGAAAACACGAGGAGGATGAACAACAGCATCTGGCACAATTTGAAACGATGATCGGCCGTCAGCCTCGTGAACGGGAACGGCTTCCGTCCGTGCCACGACAATGGCCGGCGCTGGCCGTTCAGCTCTATGGGTATGAGTCACTGGGACTTGAATTCGCAACGTTACTCGTCATGTTACGGCCGGACTTGGCCTCGATCCGCGAGGATGAACTGGTCCATGTGGAATTCTTTGAGCATGAAATTCTCCGCATCCTCAAGGGCGAGGCCGCCGCAGCCGAACAGGCCAGGGTCTCGGCGCTGGCGTGGTGGCGGAAATTGCCGAAAACAGTCGATCGCTATCTTGAAGCGGCGTCGCTCGATCCCCATCGGCAGGTGTTGGCAGAACGGATTCTCGCGACACTCGAACGGCGATTCCGTGCAGCAGGACTTTTTCAGATGAAAGACGAACGACGCTGATCGTGGTCAAGCATGATCAGGAAGCAGACCGGTGACGGCCCCCATCCTTCGATATTTCTGATCTCGCTGTGCAAGAAGTTGTTCGACGGGTAGATCAAGTAGATCAAACAGTTGGTTGGTCAGCGCCTTCCCGACCAGATCACAGACGGCTCGCGGCTCTCGATGCGCGCCACCCAGCGGTTCAGGCACAATGGTGTCGATCACACCAAGCTCGAACAGGTCGTTCGCGGTCATTTTCAATGCGGAGGCGGCATCGGGAATCTTTTCCGGGTTGTCCCAGAGAATCGCGGCACAGCCTTCAGGTGAAATGACCGAATAGACCGAATGTTCCAGCATCAGGACGCGGTCGGCGACGCCGAGGGCTAAGGCTCCCCCGCTTCCCCCTTCACCGATGACCACGGCAATAATCGGCACGGCTAAGCGGGACATGACACACAAATTTCTGGCGATGGCTTCAGCTTGCCCACGCTCCTCGGCGCCGATACCAGGATAGGCACCGGGCGTATCGATAAAGGTCATGATCGGGCGGTTGAACTTTTCCGCCATCCTCATGAGGCGAAGGGCCTTCCGATATCCTTCCGGGTTGGGCATGCCGAAGTTGCGTTGCATGCGTTCTTTGAGGGTCTTGCCTTTTTGATGACCGATAATCATCACCGGTCGGTCGTTGAATCGGGCAAATCCGCCCACAATGGCCCGATCATCTCCGAACACACGGTCTCCGTGCAGTTCGAGAAAATCTCGCGTCAACTCATTGATATAATCCAGCGTGCTTGGGCGTTGAGGGTGACGGGCCAGCTGCGTGCGCTGCCAGGGAGTCAGGTTTTTGTAGAGTTCGTGTTCGACTTGCGCCAGTTTGGTGCGCAGCTTCCGAATATCGTTCTGTGAAGACGACTTGCCGCCGGTGGCCGCGGCGGATAGCTTCTCGATCTTCTCTTCGATCTCACGGATCGGTTTTTCAAATTCAAGGTAGTCGCGCATAGCCCCGTTCAATTCCGTAGAACGACCAGCCAATCGGCTCAACTCAGATCCCTAAGATAGCAAAGAGAGAGCCCCTTTGCCTAGCACTTCCTCAACCTCCGACATGAAATGGTCGCTGGGGCATACGGTCAGGTTGGGGAGGGGATTGGTTTCAGCTTCCCAGTTTGCATCGGTCCGAAACAACATGGAGATCGTGGTGCTCCCGGGATGTCGCATGAAGACTTCACGCAATCGAGGCAATTGTTCAGGAACCTCCGGACGATCCATGAGGCTGATGCGGATACGCTTGATGGCCTGCGCCTGCACCTCGGCCAGCGGTTCGATCTTGCTGCCTCTGATTTTGGTGCCTTTATCGCCGCGATCGATCGTACCCGTGATACGAACGATCCGTTCCGGTGCGATCAGCTCACCGGCCGTCCTGAAGAGATCGGGGAACACAATCACCTCCGTGGTCCCATGCAAGTCCTCCATCGTGAGGTAGGCCATCCGATCGCCTTTCTTCGTCAGCATCGATTTGACCGACGCAATGATGCCGCAGATCTTGACCTCGCTGCCGTCCCCGCAGTCTTTCAATCCCACGGTCGTCGCGGTCGACAAAGCACTCAGCGTCGCTTCGTAGCGGGTGAGGGGATGAGCGGAAATATAGAACCCGGTCAGCTCTCGTTCATACTTCAACCGTTGCGCTTGATCCCATTCTGCGATCGAAGGCAGCGGGGCAGTCGGCAAGGCCGTTGCGGTCGTGTGACCGTTCAGCTCCTCCCCGAAGATGCTGGTCTGTCCGAGATCGCGTTCACGTTGTGCTGCGGCGCCCTCCTCCACGGCTTGATCGAGCACCGCCATGAGCTGTGAGCGCTTGGCGCCGGTGGAATCAAACGCGCCGGCTTTGATGAGGCCCTCCAACATCCGCTTGTTTGCCTTGTGAAGATCGACCCGCCGACAGAAATCAAAGAACGACCCGAAGGGACCGGTCTGTGTTCGCACAGCCAAGACTGACTCCACCGCCCCCTCTCCGACGTTCTTGATGGCCGCCAAGCCGAACCGGATGGCGCCGTCAGCGACGGCGAAGTGCGTTTGGCTGGCATTCACATCAGGCCCCAGTACCTTAATGCCCAGATCCCGACATTCAGTGAAATACCCGACGAGTTTATCCTGATTACCCATGTCGGTCGTCATCAGGGCCGCCATGAATTCGGTCGGGTAGTGGGCTTTTAAGTAGCCCGTCTGGTAACACACGACGGCATAGGCCGCCGCATGCGATTTATTGAAGCCATATCCGGCGAATTTCTGAATCAGTTCGTACAGCTTGTCCGCTTTTTTCTCAGGAATGTTCTTGTGTTTCGCACCATCGAGGAACTTGGCACGCAGCTTTTCCATCTCTTCGGGCTTCTTTTTGCCCATGGCGCGACGAAGGATATCGGCTTGGCCCAACGAGAAACCGGCCATCTTATTGGCGATCGCCATGACTTGCTCTTGGTAGACGATCACCCCATAGGTATCCTTGAGGATCGGCTCCAGTTCCGGCAATTCATAGGTGATGGGCACCTTGCCCTGTTTACGCTTGATGAAATCAGGAATAAGATCCATCGGTCCGGGACGATACAGCGCGATAATGGCGATGATGTCTTCGAACCGATCGGGCTTGAGCCCGGTGAGCAGATCGCGCATGCCGGAACTTTCCAGCTGGAACAGCCCTGTAGTTTTTCCCGAGCTCAGAAGGGCAAAGGTGGCCGGGTCATCGAACGGCACCTGATCGATCACGAGCGGTTGTGCATCGGGATGCGTCTGATTGATCAGGGTTTCGGCACGCCTGATCATCGTGAGCGTCTTGAGTCCGAGGAAGTCGAATTTCACCAAGCCGATTTTCTCGACATCCCCCATCGAGTACTGGGTCACGATTTCGTCGTTGGCGCCCTTGTAGAGCGGCACGTGGTCGGTGAGCGGTCCTTCGGAGATCACGACGCCGGCCGCGTGAGTCGAGGCATGACGGGCCAGGCCTTCGAGCGATTGCGCGTTCACCATGAGCTCTTTGACCTTCGGATCCGTCTCCACCAGCTCGCGTAAGCGAGGCTCTGCCTCCACCGCCTGTTGCAACGTGATGTTCAATTGGTTGGGAATGAGCTTGGCCACCTTGTCCGCATCCGCATACGACATCTCCAGTACACGGCCCACATCACGAATCGCCGCCTTGGCGCCGAGTGTCCCGAATGTGATGATCTGCGCGACATGGTCGGTGCCGTACTTCTCCACCACATAGTTGATCACTTCCCCGCGTCGGTCCATACAGAAATCCATGTCGATATCGGGAAGCGAGACGCGTTCAGGATTCAAGAATCGCTCGAACAAGAGGGTATAGACAAGCGGATCGAGGTCGGTAATGCGCAGGGCATAGGCCACAAGACTGCCGGCGGCAGAACCTCGCCCCGGCCCTACAGGGATTCCTTTTGATCGAGCGAATCGGATAATGTCCCAGACGATGAGAAAGTAGCCCGCAAATCCCATCGAACAAATTACCATCAATTCTTCTCGAAGACGCTGATCATAGACGGCGGACGCGACCCGACTGGGCCTTTCTCGTAATCGCTCCTTCAACCCGGCCAGCGCAAGATGTTCCAGATAGGACTCGCGATCCGTGAACCCTTCCGGGACGCGATACTGCGGGAGGTAGGTCTTGTTCAGCGGGAGGTCGAGTTCGCAATGGTCCGCGATGCGGCAGGTGTTCGTCACGGCACCGGGAAATTCTGCGAACGCCGGAGCGATCTCTTCCGTCGATTTGACGTACAGTTGATCCGTGTCGAACTTCATCCGGTTCGGATCGCTCACCGTCTTTCCTGTCTGCAAACACAACATCAATTCATGCGGCCGCGAGTCTTCCTTCTTCAGGTAGTGACAATCGTTGGTGCCCGCAAGAGGGATCCCCAGTTTCTTATGGATCTCCATGAGGCCGGCATTGGCGACCCGCTGATGATCGAGCCCGTTGGCCTGCACCTCAAGATAGAAATGATCCTTGCCGAAGATGTCCTGAAATTCACCGGCTACCGACATGGCGCCGGCCATATCATTCTGGCCGATCAAGTAGGGAATTTCACCGCTCAGGCAACCTGATAGGGCGATAATCCCATCATGGTGAAGCTTCAGTAACTCTTTATCAATCCGTGGCTTATAGTAAAATCCTTCAAGATATCCTTTACTCACAAGCTTGATGAGATTCTGATAGCCGGTGAGGTTTCTCGCGAGGAGAATCAAATGGTAGTAATCGTTATGCGCGAGCCCACTGTCTTTCTTGGCATGCCGACTTCCTAAGGCCATATAGGCTTCGCAGCCGATGATCGGCTTGACGCCTACCTCTTTGGCTTTGCGGTAAAACTCGACCGCGCCGAACATATTGCCATGGTCGGTCATGGCCACTGCCGGCTGGTCGAAGGACTTGATCTGCCGAACCAGAGGCTCGATCTGATTTGCACCGTCGAGGAGGCTGAACTGAGTGTGGAGATGAAGATGAACAAAAGAAGAAGCCACGAAAAATACACCTCGTTGTGGAATTGTAGTGAGGGCGTCACAAGGAGTCAACGGCGGACCAGGCTGAGAAACGTCATCTCATCGAGACGCCGTTGACACACCGTCTATTGCGAGATAGTTAGATCCGTTCCCCGTACTTTCGATAGTGTTGCTCCTTGGCGTCTGAGATCCACTTATCCCGTTTAATCCGTTCCGGATCGGTTTCGAGCTTCTTGGCGATCTTCTCAATATCCTCCGGTTTCCAACGAGCAATTTGGATAAACGTGTAGGTACCCATTTTATTGAGGGTCTGCGCAAAAACCGGCCCGATCCCGTGGATCTTCTTGAGATCATCTTTCTGACTGTCCTTACCCACCTTGGGTGGTCCTTCTTGGGAACTCAGCTTGGCTCTATTCGGGCGAGCCTGAGGAGGCCCCACGGTTGCTGGAGCTGGTTTCGTGCGAAGGGCCACGCGCAGTTCTCTGAGGCGTTGCTGCAACCGATCGATGTGCTCATCTTTTCCTGGAATACTCTGAACCTCCTTGACGAGAGCATGCCGCTCCGCTTGGAGGGCATGTAGCTCACGGTGGAGACTTGCCATTTGCTCGTCTCGTTCATGCAGACGTTGCTCGTTAAGCTGATATTGCGCGCGGAGTTGTTCCTGTACGGCGCATTGTTCTTGGAGTTTCACCCGTTCGACTTCAAGTTCTTGCATGGTGCGCGCATGAGCTCTTTCCCATTCTTTGAGCTCTGATTGCTTTTCGCGGAGAAGGTGAGTGACCGGTAGAAGCTCTTCGATCCGGCGGTCGCGCTCCGCAATGGACTCTTCAAGCTGCTGGAACGTCGCTCGATGGGCAGCCTCCCGATCGCTCAGTTCGACCTCCAGCTGATGCACGCGGCTCTGCGCCGATTCCAGCGTCTTCAGTCCCGGTCGGCAAGGCCTTCGTTGAGTTGAGCAATATGCTCGTGCTGCACTCGGACTTCCTGCTCCATCACCTTGCGTGCTTGCTCGGCAGCTTGACAGGCTTGTTGGGCTGCACGGAGTTCGTCCGACTGAGCCGCCGCATCTGCATCGAACTCACTGATCCGGCGGTCACGTTCCGCGAGGGACTGCTCCAGCTGCTGGATCACCCCGCGATGAGAGGCCTCCCGATCACTCAGCTCAATTTCCAACTGATGGATACGGTCTTGCACCAATTCCAGTTTCTCCAGGCGGGCCCGGAGTTGCTCCCGGTCGGCAAGGCCTTCGTTGAGTTGAGCAATATGCTCGTGCTGCACTCGGACTTCCTGCTCCATCACCTTGCGTGCTTGCTCGGCAGCTTGACAGTCCCGATCGGCGAGGCCCTCGTTGAGCTGGGCAATATGCTCACGCTGCACTCGAACTTCCTGCTCCATCACCTCGCGCGCTTGGTCGGCGGCTCGACACACCTGTTGAGCCTCTTGAAGTTCCAGCCCCTGAGCCGCCGCCTGGGCAGTGAACTCCGCCTCACGTCGGCGGGCGGCGGCTGCTTCGGCCTCAAAATCCGTCAGTCGTTTAGACCGTATGGCCAATTCAGTTTCGAGCGCCTTCACCCGTTCACCACGTGCGGTGACCTCGCGTTGGGCCGACGAGTAGAGAGTCTCGGATGACATGATCTTTTGTTCAAGAATCTGCATCCCCGAGGTCTTCACCTTCAAATCATGCGACATCGTCTCCAGGGCCTGTTCCTTGGTTCGCAACAGATTGGCGAGATCCCCGTAGGAATGATCGAGCGAATTCTTCGGCAGTCCCCGCAATAACCAGCCGACCGCGGCACCAATGCCTGCCGCGATGAGGAGACATCCGAGCATCTGGCTTATCAGTGTCATCATGCGTCACTCCGTCCTTACATCAGCAATTCGATCCGCTCACTCCGGTGATGGCCAGATTGCGATCTCCCCTGAGAGAGGGGGCGTGTCGACCCATACCCGACGGCGGTAAACGGATTGGGGAGTCCGTGGCTGGTCAAGTACTGTTTGACGGCTTCAGCTCGACGCCGGCTCAGTTGCATATCGTACTCTGCCTCACCTCCCACATCGGTATGGCCCGCGATTTCAATCGGCGTATCGGGAGCTCTTCGTAAGAGCGTGATGATGTGATCGAGCACCACCTGTCCTTTGGTCGTGATCGTCGCGCTCTTGGGTTCAAACTCGATCGAGGCTGTCGTCAGGACTTGGTTCAGCAACAGCTGGAGCGCCGACAGCGGAACGGCGGCAGAAGACGATGTTGCCGGCGATGCCACCACTACGCGGTCTTCAATCCGTAAGCCCGCTCGTATCGCCGGCGCCAAGGCCTGTAAGATCTCCGCCTTTTCACGATGACCGGCCACCTGACCGTTGACCAACAACGAGCGTCCATCGATGATGATGGAGCCCCGCTCGACCATCACGCCCAAGACCGACAAAAGTTGCGGGACCATATCCACCCATATTGCCGCTTTGACTTGCTGATCAACCGTCAACTGGTCGCTCACACGCATGCGTGTTTTCGCAGCGAGCGCCTGCGCCTGCTCAAGAATCGTGGCCTTACTGCGTTCAGTGGGCAACGACCCGCGAAGAACCACGCTGCCTTGCTCGAAACTGGCGTGAAGACTGGCAGGAGTCATGGTCGCGGATCGTGGCGGCGAAGAGAGGTGCCGAGGAATGCACACGAGGCCGAGGAGCATGAGTGCAACTGCACCTCCGGTGAGAACCCAGGTACGTCTCATGGAATCAACTCGCTGTGGACGGTGGAATAACTGGGGCGCGAGGCGCGCACGGTACCACACTTGATGATGTCTGTACTAGGGTGAGAGCGGCCGGGCAGAGACAACAGGAACGGTGTCCTATGATTGGGCAGGAAAACCCGCCGCACTGTGAGGATACAACGAGCGGTCTCTTTCAGCATCCTGATTAGAGCCGTTCCCCGTATTTTCGATAGTGTTGCTCTTTGGCCTCGGCGATCCACTTGTCCCGCTTAATGCGTTCAGGATCGGTTTCGAGCTTCTTGGCGATCTTCTCAATATCCTCCGGTTTCCAACGAGCAATTTGGATAAAGGTGCAGGTCCCCAGCTTCTTGAGTGTCTGGGCAAACGCCGGCCCGATCCCATTGATCTTTTTGAGATCATCCTGCTGACCGTCCTTACTGCCCTTGAGCTGTTTTCCTTGGGAGTTCGGCTCTGCTCCGTTCTGACGGACCTGGCGAGATCCCTCTTTTGCCAGAACTGCCTTTACCGGCACTGTTTTTTCACGAAGCGTCCCTCGCAGTTCCTTGAGGCGTTTTTGCAGGCGATCAATCTGTTCATCTTTGCCGGGAATATTTTGGACCTCTTGTAAGAGTGTGTGACGTTCTGCTTGAAGGGCTTGTAACTGACGGGTGAGATCCGTCATCTGCTCCTCTCGTCCCTGAAGCTGTTGTTCATTGAGTAGCAGTTGCTCGCGGAGGTGCTCCTGTGCCGCGCATTGTTCTTGAAGCGTGACCACTTCCGACTTGTGCTCTTGCACCATGCGCGCGTACTTCTTTTCCCATTCTTTGAGCTCTGCTCCTTTCTCGCGGAGAAGGGTGGCGGTTGGCACAAGCTCTTCGATCCGACGATCGCGTTCTGCAAGGGATTTCTCCAGCTGCTTGATGGTTCCCCGGTGGGCCGCTTCCCGGTCGCTCAGTTCAACCTCCAACTGATGGACGCGACCTTGTAGCGACTCCAGCTTCTTCAGATGGGCACGCAGACGATCCCGGTCGGCGAGGTTTTCGTTGAGTTGCGCAACGTGATCACGCAGGACCCGGATTTCCTCCTTCAAGACCTCCTGAGCTTGCTCAGCAGTTCGACTCACTTGTTGCGCTTCGTGCAGTTTGTCCGCCTGAGCCGCGGCGCTCGCATCCGCCTCACCGATCCGGCGATCGCGCTCCGCAAGGGATTTCTCCAGCTGCTTGATGGTTCCCCGGTGGGCCGCTTCCCGGTCACTCAGTTCAACCTCCAACTGATGGACACGGCCCTGGACTGACTCCAGCTTCTTCAGGTGGGCACGCAGGCGATCCCGATCGGCGAGGTCTTCGTTGAGTTGGGCGATATGGTTTCGCAGGGCCAGGATTTCCTCCTTGAGGAGTCCCTGCGCATGCTCGGCGTCCTGACAGGCCTGTTGGGCCCCGCGGAGCTCATCCAGCTGGGCAACCGCACTCGCATGGACCTCACTGATCCGTCCATCCCGCTCCGCAAGAGCCTGTTCGAACTGCTGGATGGTTCCCCGGTGGGCCGCTTCCCGGTCACTCAATTCGACCTCGAGCTGGTGCACACGATCTTGCACCGAGTCCACTTCAGCACGCAGTCGGTCCCGATCGGCAAGACCTTCGTTGAGGTGGACGATGTAGTCGCGCAGGACCCGGACTTCTTCCTTCAAGACTTCCTGAGCTTGATCAGCTGTTCGACAGGCTTGTTGCGCCTCGTGCAGTTTATCCGCCTGAACTGCCGCATTCGCATCAAACTTGCTGATCCGACGGTCGCGTTCCGCAAGAGCCTGTTCGAACTGCTGGATGGTTCCCCGGTGGGCCGCTTCCCGGTCACTCAATTCGACCTCGAGCTGGTGCACACGATCTTGCACCGAG
>JABMDK010000017.1:374091-377484 GCA_015903995.1 Nitrospira sp. | reverse complement strand
CCTCGAGCTGGTGCACACGATCTTGCACCGAGGCCAACTTCTCCACTTCAGCACGCAGTCGGTCCCGATCGGCAAGACCTTCGTTGAGGTGGACGATGTGGTCGCGCAGGACCCTATTTTCCTCTTTCAACACTTCCTGGGTGTGTTCTGCGGCCAGACAGGCCTGTTGAGCACCTCGAAGTTCATCCAGCTGGGCAACCGCACTCGCATTAAACTCACTGATCCGACTGTCACGTTCCGCAAGAGACTGTTCGAACTGCTGGATGGCTCCCCGATGGGCCGCTTCCCGATTGCTCAGCTCGACCTCCATCTGATGGACACGGTCTTGCACCGAGGCCAATTTCTCCAGGTGGGCACGAAGGCGATCCCGGTCGGCGAGGTCTTTATTGAGTTGGGCGATATGGTCGCGCAGCACCCGAATTTCCTCTTTCAACACCTCCTGGGTGTGCTCGGCGGCGCGACAGGCCTGTTGAGCCTCGCGTAGCTCCTCCATCTGGACGGCCATGTTCTTATCGAATTCACCGATCCGGTGGTCGCGCTCAACAAGAGACTGCTCGAACTGCTGGAGCGCCCCCCGATGAGCCGCTTCCCGATCACTCAGCTCAACCTCCAACTGATGGACTCGGTCTTGCACCGACTCAAGCTTCTCGACCCGAGCGCGGAGATGATCCCGGTCGGCAAGGCCCTCATTGAGTTGAGCAATATGGTCGCGCAGGACCCGAATTTCCTCCTTCAGAACCTCATGGGTTTGTTCGGCTGCCTGACAGCCCTGTTGAGCCCCGCGGAGTTCGTTGGCCAGGGCATTAATGGTCGCACTGAGCTCACCCACGCGTTGGCGCGCCGCCACGCCTTCGGTTTCCAGGTCCGTCAGGTGTTTCGATTGTGCAGCTACTTCTGATTCAAGCGCTTTCACCCGCTCGCCGCGTGCGGTAAGCTCTCGTTGGGTTGAGGTGAATAGCGTCTCGGACGACATGATCTTCTGTTCGAGCATCTGCATCGCAGCAGTTTTGACCTTCAACTCGTGCGCCGTCGTTTCCAGCGCTTGTTCCTTCACTCGCAGTAAATTGGCGAGCTCCTGGCATTGTTGTTCCAATGAATTCTTAGAGTTTTGCTGCAACCATCTGTTCAGTGTGCTCATAGGTCATTCCGTCCTTCGATCAGCAATTCCGATGTAATGATTCCGTTTGGAGGCTGAGTTGATATCTGAGTATGGAAGCAGATGCATGCCGAACCATGACTGATTACGGGCATCAGATTCTTGAGTCCGTTACTGGTCGGGCTCAGCTGCATATTGCACTCTGCACTCGGGTGAGAATCCCCGCACGCCTCATGAGAACAGCCTGCCGCGGATGATGTAATGACGGGGGTACGATAGACCACGGTACCACATTTGATGATGCATGTACTAGGGTGAGATTTGAGCAGTCAGGCCGGCCGGGCAGGAGGATGGACCGGCCCTAATTATTGTGTGATCACAGCCGATCGTAGAGCAGTGAGACCACAAAGGGCCCCACACGGAACATCTTGCCAGGGTTGGTCATGGCGACGGCCAGCTGGGTGAACAATTAGCTAACGAAGATCGACACTATCACAGTCAAAGTCAGCGCGATCTGTCCAGGGGCCGTGCAGACGAATTGGTCGACGCGTCTCCGGCAGACATCAAGCGCAGCGAACAGATCGATCCGTTCGATGTGGCAGAAGCGGCCATATACCTCTCAACTCTCGGGAAGTATGCCGTGATGCCCCAGATGGTCATCGATCGGTTAAGTGCCGATTGGTGACGATCCGACGCAGCTCGCCCATGCCCTCTCAATCAGATCTCGTTGTAAGCTTTCCTATAATTCGCTCCAGTTGTCGGCGATGCACCCAGTGGTGAATGGCCGCCAGACAATGCCAATCGTGCGCAGTCATGGGTCCGAACTAAGGGTACGGATGGCGCACGTGGTGACCGAGCCGACCGAGGCGAGTCACGGTTGACTCATAGCCGCCCACTGCTTTGAGAAAGCGGTTGATCGTGTCGGGACCGCTCCGAGGGTTCGGCTTCACATCCTGAATGCGAACCTCTTGTCCGAAGAGACGATTGTCGGTCAAGGCTTCGAGGATCTGAGTGATCCCTTCGTCGACGATCCGCAGATGATCGAGCACCATGAACACCGACCAATAGCGGCTGCTATCCTCGATTCCCACGACTCGATCGATCAACACCGGGACAGTACACTGAGCAGCAGCGGCCCTACCGGCCAATGCCACGATCCTTCTCGCCTCAAATTTGAACCATCTGAGACCGGCATGCAGCGACATCACCCTGCATGCGAAACGGAATAGGATTCGAAGCCAGGCCAATTCAAAAGCGGGTAAGCCGGCACCAGGCGCTTCGAGTTGCGGCGGCACGGTCGTGCGTGACGACATGGCAGCACTCCTTCCGGTGAATAAACCATCCGCTCGCAAGTAACTATTGTTATTATAGTTACTTGCTAAATGTATTCTCAATGGGATATCCATGTGTGGACATGGCAAAATCCTACCAGCAGAAGAACTGCCCGGTTGCTCGCGCGCTGGGCGATTCTCTTACTAAGAGATTTGTTTCTTCATGGCCCACGGCGCTTTCAGGATTTTCAGGAATCCTTAACCGGAGTTGCGCCGAATACCCTGTCCGCCCGTTTGAAAGCCTTGGAATCTCAGGGCGTGATTGCCCGTCGGCTCTATAGCAAACATCCCCCGAGATTCGAATACTACCTGACGGAAAAAGGAATGGGCTTAGGCCCCGTGTTGAAAGCGCTCAAGAAATGGGGAGATCTCTACAGGTAGGATCATGATCGTATTGTAGACCGTAGGAACGCCGTCACCACTCCGGTCGATGGCGAAAGTGGTGCTGAAACTGATACTGATGGCGTGAATTTAAGCGGCGAGATTCCAAAGGGAATCAACGGTCAGCCAGAGAGTAGCGGGGACTCACCCTTCGTGAGGTGAGCCCCTCAATATCGTCGATCGCACAAACTCCCGCACGCGCGGAATCCTATGCGTGCACTTTCTGATGATCGTCCCGACGTCTCCGAAGGTTCGATCCTATGCGAGTCCGCTCTCGCTCATACCCCACTGCGGTGAAGTACAACGCGCGATCGAAGAACTGGGCGAGGATGTGCATCAGCTCCAGCTCTCCCTGCAGTTGCATGGGAGTATCGGAAAACCCTTCGCGCTGGACGAAGGCCGTCATGTGTTCTCTGGTGGCGGTGATGGCCCAGAGGAAGTGGCTATAGGCAACGCCCTGCGCGGCACGGCGAGCGCCCAGCTCCGTATAGCGCTGTTCGACTTCAGCCTCGGTCAAGTCCATCAGCCAGTTATTCAAGTTCTGGTAGATCTCACGGGTGCGAGCTTGGAGCTCGTCCGGTGGGA
>JABMDK010000017.1:335185-373991 GCA_015903995.1 Nitrospira sp. | reverse complement strand
GGTCAAGTCCATCAGCCAGTTATTCAAGTTCTGGTAGATCTCACGGGTGCGAGCTTGGAGCTCGTCCGGTGGGACTTTGCGTAGATCGCTGCAGCGGGGTGAGTTCCACACCTTCTCACTCAGGTCGCGAGCAAGTTGTTCAGAGTTTTTCTCGATGAGCTTCACCAATCGGTTAGCTGGCATAACATACCTCTAGATTGAATTGAGTTTCTGTTAGGGAAATGCATGGTCCTTTATTGAGGGGGAAACATTACTCGAATGGTGGCACCAACGTCAATGACACTTTCGTCGGGACTGGCCCACGCACTTTCGTGTTGTAAGGATTCAGAAGCCCTGTCGGCAACCTGTATGATGTTGAATGGGGCACAATCGTCGCCTTGAACTTACCCCACCCATTTGCTATTCTTCGCCCGCCTTTCGTAGTCGACATATCTCGTCCACATCACACAGGATTCCAAGGAGTGCTCACATGGCCGGCATCAAGCGGGCGTTGATCAGTGTTTCAGACAAGACCGGAGTCATCGAGATGGCGAAGGGGCTGACCGCGCTTGGCGCGGAAATCTTGTCCACGGGAGGCACGGCCAAAGCGTTGCGCGACGCCGGGGTCACAGTCACGGATGTGGCGGCCTATACGGGCTCACCGGAGATCCTTGATGGTCGAGTGAAAACATTGCACCCCAAAATTCACGGCGGCCTGTTGGGACGCCGGTCGCTTCCGGCGCATGTCGAGCAGATGACCCAACATGGCATCGGCCCAATCGATGTGGTGGTAGTCAATCTCTACCCCTTTGAGGCCACGATCGCCAAACCCGACTGCCGTTTCGAGGATGCCATTGAAAATATCGATATCGGCGGCCCGTCCATGTTGCGCTCGGCGGCCAAGAATCATGACGATGTGTTGGTCCTCGTCGATCCAGCCGATTATGCGCGGGTACTGGAAGCGGTGAACGGCAATACGGTCACCCCGGCGCTGCGCCGTGAGCTGGCCATGAAGGTGTTCCAGCATACCTCGCGCTATGACGGATTGATCGCCGGCTACCTGGAGAAACATGCGCAGGCGAGGGAGGTTAAGTTTCCAAAAGTGTTGTCGCTTCAGTTTGAGTTGGCTGAGTCTCTCCGCTACGGAGAGAATCCTCATCAGCAAGGCGCGTTCTATCGTGAATTGAACAGCAAGGAGCCCTCCGTGTCTCGCGGGAAAATCTTGCATGGCAAGGCCATGTCCTACAACAACTTCCTCGATGCGAATTCCGCGCTTGAGTTGGTGAAGGAATACGAGGAAACAGCCGTGGCGATCATCAAGCACAATAATCCCTGTGGGGCGGCGCTCGGTGAGACGCCGGTGGAGGCGTACGTCAAGGCGAGAGAGACGGACCCCGTGTCGGCATTCGGCGGGGTGATTGCCTTCAACCGGCCGGTGGATCTGGCGGCTGCCAAGGAAATCACGTCTACGTTTGTCGAGGTCGTGCTTGCTCCTGGATTCACCGGGGATGCATTGGCGGAATTGAAGAGGAAGAAGGATCTGCGTTTATTGGATGTGGGACCCTTGACGAAGGTGACGCAGGAAGGGTTCGATCTGAAGAAACTCGTCGGCGGCCTCATTGTCCAGGATCGCGATCTTGGTGTCCTGCCGGATCTTCGGGCGCTTGCCGTACCGACCATCCGCAAGCCGACGGACGAAGAATATGCCGCCTGTGCGTTTGCCTGGAAAGTCTGCAAGCATGTCAAGTCCAACGCCATCATCTATGCCAAACCAGGCCAAACCGTCGGCATCGGGGCAGGACAGATGAGCCGTGTGGATTCCGTGAAGTTGGCGGCCATGAAAGCGCAAATGCCGGTCAAAGGCTGTGTCATGGCGTCCGACGCATTCTTTCCATTCCGCGACGGTCTCGATGCCGCAGCCGAAGTCGGAATTACGGCCGTCATTCAACCAGGCGGATCGATTCGAGATGCAGAAGTCGTCAAAGCCGCGGATGAACATGGGATGACGATGATTCTCACCGGGATGCGGCATTTTAGACATTGAGAAGGGTCACTGATGAGCGGTCAGTGATGGGTGCGTCGCTGCATCGAGGCTTGTCGTCACGATGATCGACCTGCACCGTCTTCCTTCCTCGCTCGTCACATGTCACTGAGGACCTGAACATGAACATTCTCGTTGTCGGCAGCGGAGGGCGCGAGCATGCGATGGTGTGGAAGCTCGCGCAAAGTCCTCGCAAGCCGGTCCTGTACTGCGCTCCCGGCAATGCGGGGATTGCATCAATGGCGACCTGCATTCCGATTAAGTCGGACGACGTCGCCGGGCTAAAAAAATTCGCAATCAAAGAAAAGATTGATCTCACGGTGATCGGGCCAGAAGTGCCGCTCGCGTTGGGTATCGTCGATGAATTCCGAAAAGCTCGGCTCAGAGTGTTCGGACCAACCAGGAGCGCCGCACGGCTGGAAGCCAGCAAGATTTTCTCGAAGGAGGTCATGGCACAAGCCAAGATCCGGACGGCTCACTCCAGAAGTTTCGAAAAGATCGCGGACGCGCTCGCCTATGTCGAACGGCACGAATTACCGGTGGTGATTAAAGCGGATGGGCTGGCGCAAGGGAAAGGCGTCATCATTGCCACCACTCAGGACCAAGCCACGCAGGCGATCCTCGATTCAATGGAGAAGGCCGTATTCGGCCAAGCCGGCAAACAGGTGCTGATCGAACAGTTTCTTGACGGCGAGGAACTGACGATTATGGCGTTTACCGATGGCAAGACCGTGGTGCCGATGCCACCGGCACAGGATCATAAACGGGTGGGCGATGGAGACACCGGATTGAATACCGGCGGGATGGGCGCCTATTGCCCGGCCCCGCTGGGCACGACCGAGCTCCAAGATCAAGTCCGTCGTGAGGTCTTGCAGCCGATGGTGGATGCCATGGCGCGACTTGGTTCGCCGTTTCAAGGCGTGCTGTATGCCGGGCTGATGATAGTGCATGGAACGCCTTACGTGCTTGAGTTCAACGCGCGCATGGGCGATCCTGAAACTCAAGTCGTGCTACCCTTACTGAAGACTGATTTAGTCGATGTTCTTGAAGCAGTCGTTGAACATCGGCTCGACCAACTTTCTGTTGAATGGCACTCGGACTCAGCGGTCTGCGTAGTCATGGCATCGGGAGGTTACCCTGGTGCCTACCAGCAGGGACTACCGCTCTCAGGACTCCCCACCGCAACAGGCTTGTCGGACTCCTCGATGGTCTTTCATGCAGGAACAGCACAGAGAGGGCATGAGATCGTGACATCCGGAGGCCGTGTCCTCGGCGTACTCGGTCAAGGGCGAACATTATTGGAGGCACAAGGCGAGGCCTATCGAGTCGTGAAGACGATCTCATTTGAGGGTTGTCACTTCCGGACAGACATCGCACACCGGGCGCTGAAGACATAAACCGGAACCGTCACGCTCCTCGAACGACCCATTCAGCGAGCAGATCAATCTCACCCCAAAGACTCATCTACGCAACCTGCCAGAGCCACCTGGATCTATCTCCCTGAATAGATATAGATCTGGCTACTCAGGGCCGATCTTCTTCTCAGCCGATTCCTGCGATCTGTTACAATATTTTCCCACGATAGTCCGCGCACAACATACAAGGGATACAGCATGTCTATACCAGCATTTGGAACAGACAGATCATTTCTGATGAAAGGGGAATGGCCATGACACGCCGTCCGATGCAGGCACTCCGTACAGTCGTTGGGTTCGGCTTCGCACTGAGCCTTGCGGGATGTGATTATTGGCCGCCGGCCTTGCAGGCTGAGATCGAGCAATTGAAATCTGACACTCAAACCCTGGCGATTGAAAAGTCTCAGCTTCAGGCTCAGGTCACCGATCTGACCAAGACCAAACAGGAGCTACAGGAGCAACTTGATGAACTGAGCCGCATGAACCGGGAAAAAACCGGCATGATCACCAGCCTTCAAAACCAGCTGGATGCGACCAGGGCGAGAGCGATGAAGGCGACGGCTCAGAAGGCACCGCCTTATAAAATGCGGACGAAACCGACCGTGAAGGCCGCCACGAGGCCGACGGCTAAAAGCGCTCCCAAGGCAATCGGCGTCCGATAACCGGCCCACGAGTCTATTTTGTTGAAGAGGACGGCGTCGTCGTACTCGGCGTAGACATCGCCGAGCTGCTCGACGCCGCAGCCGACGCAGGGGAGGAAGAGGCGGTGCTTGATGGAGCAGCTGCAGCCGACTCCTTCTTTTCTCCAGCACTCTTCTCTCCGGAACTCTTTTCTCCGGAACTTGTCCCGCTGGTTTCGCTGCCCGTGCCGGAGGGAGGTTTGAGCTTGTCGGAGTAGTCGGTGACATACCAGCCACTCCCTTTAAACATGATCCCGGGCGATGAAATCAACCGTCTGATCGATTTCCCACACCGTTCACATGTCGAGAGCGGATCATCTTTGATGCTCTGCTTCACTTCGAAACGATACGAACAGCCGTCACACTGATATTCGTAAATCGGCACCGTTGTCCTCCCTCTTATCGTTGCAGCAACCGTCTCACTCTTACGCTAACTTCGCGAACGCATGCCCTATACGCTCAAGCCCTCTGGTGATATTGGTCATACTGGTGGCATAGGAAAGCCGAAGATGCTCTGGGCTTCCAAACGGTTCACCTGGCACGACCGCAATTCGCGCCTCATGCAAGAGATATTGCGCCACGTCATTCGGGGTCTTCAGCACGCCAGAAGGTCCACGTTTCCCCAACAAACCTTTCACGTTCGGGAATGCATAGAACGCCCCGCTCGGCATTCGGCATGACACACCGGGAATCTGGTTCAACCCGTCCACAATGGCGATCCGGCGTCTGGAAAACTCGTCCACCATGGCGCGAGTGAAGGGCTCCCCAAGACGCAACGCCGCCACAGCGGCCTTCTGCGAGATCGAACAAGGATTCGACGTACTCTGGCTCTGAATATTGGCCATCGCGGTCAGCAGATCCTTGGGACCGGCTGCGTACCCGATGCGCCACCCGGTCATCGCGTAAGACTTTGACACGCCGTTGATGATGACCGTGCGTGCCGCGATCTCCGAGCCCAACGAAGCAATGCTGATGTGCGTCGCCCCATCATAGAGCACCTTTTCATAAATCTCATCCGAAATGACCAGGAGGTCGTGCCGGACCGCGGCGGCGGCAATCTGTTCCAGCGTCGCCCGATCATACGTGGCCCCGGTTGGGTTACACGGGCTGTTCACGATGATGGCTTTGGTTCTCGGCGTAATCAGTCGTTCCAACTCTGACGCATGGACGGCGTACCCGTCCTCCTCCTTAGTCGGTAACAGAACCGGCGTCGCATCGTTGAGCAGCGCCTGATCCGCATACGAAACCCAGTAGGGGATCGGAATGATGATCTCGTCCCCCGCTTCGAGCAAGGCCTCTGCCAAATTGTAGAGCGAGTGCTTTGCTCCGCAAGAGACAAGGATTTGAGACTTCTCATACCGAAGCCCAAGTTCGGCTTGGAAATGGTGGACGCCATGGCACGGCTCGGCTCGCCATTCCAAGGTGTGTTGTATGCAGGACTGATGGTGGTGAATGGGACACCATACGTACTCGAATTCAACGCTCGTATGGGCGATCCAGAAACTCAAGTTGTGTTGCCCTTGCTTAAGAATGACTTAATTGATGTCCTTGAAGCTGTGATTGAACATCGGCTTGACCAACTTCCCGTTGAGTGGCATCCGGACGCGACGGTCTGCGTGGTGATGGCATCTGGAGGCTACCCCGGTGCCTATCAGCAGGGGATGGTACTCTCTGGACTCCCCCCGGCAACCATTTCGTCGGACTCCTCGGTGGTATTTCATGCGGGGACCACACAGAAAGGGAATGAGATCGTGACCGCAGGAGGCCGCGTCCTCGGTGTGCTCGGTCGAGGCCAAACGTTACTTGAGGCACAAGGCGAGGCCTATCGAGTCGTGAGAACGATCTCTTTTGAGGGTTGTCACTTCCGGACGGACATCGCACAGCGGGCCCTTACGACATAACCCGGGACAGCCACTCTCCTCGAACGACCCATCCAGCCAGCAATCACGTCGATCTCACCACGAGCACTCATCGACGCTGCCGACCTAGCAGGATGCGGAAAAAGACCGCCAGCGGCGTTCTCGCCTCGCTCAGAGGCTTCAACGTACGGCCCAGAGTACGCGTCGCCTCTTCGCTCGCTGCGGCCTTGCTGGACGGTTTTTTTGCGCATCCTGCGTGGCTGTTCAGCGTCGTCCCCAACCTCGATCTCTGCGACGGCTACAGAGGTCACAATGAGTTTTTCCGGAACCTGCTAGAGCTACCTGGATCTACCTCCCGAAGTCGATGTAGATCCGAACACCCTGGGCCAATCTTCTTCTGAGCCGATTGGTGCGATCTGTTAAGATATCTTCCCACGATAGTCAGTGCACAACATAAGAAGGACAGAGCATGTCTACACTAGCACCTGGTAAAGACGGATCATGTCTGATGAAAGGGGAATGGCCATGACACGCCATCCGATGCGGGTACTCAGTACGGTCGTTGGTTTCGGCTTCGCACTTGGCCTTGTGGGATGTGATTATTGGCCGCCAGCCTTACAGGCTGAGATCGAACAATTGCGGTCGGAGGCCCAAACCCTGGCCATAGAGAAGACTCAGCTTCAGGCCCAGGTCACCGACTTATCCCAGACCAAACAAGAGCTGCAGGGGCAGCTTGATGAACTAAGCCGCATCAACCGGGAAAAAACCGGCATGATCACCAGCCTCCAAAACCAGCTGGATGCGACCCGCGCGAGAGCATTGAAGGCGATGGGTCAGAAGGCACTGCCTCATAAAACACCGGCGAAACCAACCGGAAGGGCCGCCACCAGACCAGCCTCCAAAAGCGCCCCTAAGACGCCGGCAGGCAAAAACCAGGGTTCCAAAGCAGTCGGTATCCGATAATCGGCCCAGGTGCCTACTGTGAAGAGGAGGGCGTCGTCGTACTCGGTGTAGACGCTGACGAGCTGCCCGACGCCGCAGTCGACGGCGCTGTAGAAGAAGAAGGGGCAGTGCTTGATGGAGCAGCCGCGGCCGGCTCCTTCTTTTCTCCAGCATTTTTTTCTCCGGTACTCGTCCCACCGGTTTCACCGCCCGTGCTGGATGGAGGTTTGAGTTTATCGGAGTAGTCGGTGACGTACCAGCCGCTCCCCTTAAACATGATTCCAGGCGATGAAATCAGCCGTCTGATCGCTTTCCCACACCGTTCACATGTCGAGAGCGGATCATCCTTGATGCTCTGCTTTACTTCAAAACGATACGAACAGCCGTCGCACTGATATTCGTAAATCGGCACCGCTTTCCTCCCTCTTATCGTTGCATCGACCTCAACTCCCTTACGCTAACCTCTCGAACGCCTGCCCCATTCGCTCAAGTCCTCGGGTGATATTCGTCATGCTGGTGGCATAGGAGAGCCGGAGATGCTCCTGGCTTCCAAAGGGTTCACCAGGAACGACCGCGATTTGGGCTTCATGCAGGAGATATTGCGCCAGGTCATTCGGGGTCTTCAGCACTCCCGAAGGTCCACGTCTCCCCAACAAGCCTTTCACATTAGGAAACGCATAGAAGGCCCCACTCGGCATTCGGCATGACACACCGGGAATCTTGTTCAACCCTTCCACGATAGCAGTTCGGCGACGGGAAAATTCTTCCACCATTGTGCGCGTAAAGGGCTCCCCAAGACGCAACGCAGCGACGGCCGCCTTCTGCGAGATGGAACAGGGATTCGAGGTACTCTGACTCTGGATATTGGCCATCGCGGTCAGCAGATCCTTGGGACCGGCCGCGTATCCGATTCGCCACCCTGTCATGGCGTAAGACTTTGATACGCCATTGATGATGACCGTGCGTGCTGCGATCTCCGATCCCAACGAGGCAATGCTGATGTGCGTCGCCCCATCGTAGAGCACCTTTTCATAAATCTCATCCGATATGACCAGAAGGTCGTGCCGGACCGCTGCTGAGGCAATCTGTTCCAGCGTCGCCCGATCATAGGTTGCACCGGTCGGGTTGCACGGACTGTTCACGATGATGGCCTTGGTTCTCGGCGTAATGAGTCGTTCCAACTCTGGAGTATGAATTGCGTACCCATCCTCCTCTTTGGTCGGTAACAGAACCGGCGTCGCATCGTTGAGAAGCGCCTGATCCGCATAAGAAACCCAGTAGGGGATCGGAATGATGATCTCGTCACCCGTTTCGAGCAAGGCCTCCGCCAAATTGTAGAGCGAGTGCTTTGCCCCGCAAGAGACAAGGATTTGAGACTTCTCATACCGAAGCCCAAGTTCGGCTTGGAACTTGTCGGCAATCGCGCTCCGCAACTCATCGATCCCGGATGAATGAAGGCGTGTATTTGGTAAATCCCTCGCGTATGGCCGCTTCTGCCGCGGCCTTCACCGGCTCCGGCGTGTCGAAATCCGGTTCTCCGGCTGAAAAGTCGATGACATCGAGTCCTTGTGCCGCCATAGCCTTGGCCGTTGCAGCCATGGCCAACGTCGGAGAGGGCGCAATACGGCCGACACGTGCTGCCAATTTCATGTTTTGAGACTCCGGATACGAGCTTGTAGGCGTCGGGCGACTTCAGGATGAACAAAATCGCTCAAGTTCCCCCCGTGCTGTGCCACGTCTTTGATGATCGTCGAAGACAAGTATGAGTATTCTTCACTCGGCATCAAGAACACCGTCTCCACGGTCTTCGCAAGTTTTCGGTTGACGAGCGCCATTTGAAACTCATGCTCAAAGTCTGAAATGGCGCGTAAGCCGCGGATGATCGCGTGGGCGCCTGACCGCTCGACATAGTCGACGAGCAACCCGTCGAACGGTGTGACCTCAACCTGTCCGACATCTTTCATCACCAGCTGTACCATATCAAGGCGTTCAGCCAAATTGAAAAGCGGATGTTTCGATGGGTTCGGCGCGACGGCCACGACCACCTTGTCGAAGACACGGAGGCTTCGGGTAATGATGTCGGCGTGGCCATGCGTAATGGGATCAAAGGTGCCTGGATAGATGCCGATTTTCATGCCGGTACAGCAGGAGAACGGAAATAGAGGGATAAGGCGGTATCACCGTAGCGATACCGACGTAAAAACTGAGTGCAGCCCAACGACATCGGCAAGTCGGTTTTCGCAGCATGTTCGATGACCAGCCAGGAGTCCTGGGCAAACAGATCATGCGTCTGAGCCTCTGCCAGCAATGACGGCAGTTCGGACGTCTCCGCATAGGGTGGATCGGCAAAGACGATATCATAGGGACCGTTCCACTGATCGGGATGGTTGAGAAACTGTTGAACGGTCCGACCCCGCACGGTTATTTCCTCACCGATGTGACAGAGCTCCATGTTTTGCTGCAGCAGTTTCAACGCGTCCCGGTTCGACTCGACGGAGGTCACGTGTTCAACGCCACGACTGACGGCTTCGATCCCCACGGCTCCAGTCCCGGCGTAGAGGTCCCTCGAACCCGGTCAGAGGTTGGGCGAAGAGCAAGTGTTCGCGGCCCGTAGAGTCGACGACCTCGGTGAGTACCAGCGATCACACGCATACCAGACAACATCGTCCAGCATGAGAATCTAACATAGCGTTTTTGCAGGGGTCAAGAAATGCTGAGTGGAAGGGGAGGCCAACTAATCCGCACCTGAGCCTGGAAGGATCATCGAATACTCTTTTGACCGTCTTCTTGGAGAAGATTATAATGCGATCGTCGCTCTGTTTGGTACGACAAGGACGAGATATTCGTCCTGCAGTTCAAGCAGGCCATCAGACGGACCAGAGACCCGAGTATGAAGTGCTAACGTCTACCGAGTCGCGACGGTCTGAGAATCCTTGGCAGCCAAACTCTTTCGACGATTGTTCGAGATCGTACGGTCGATAATGGCGCCACAGTTGATGCATTTCCATGCATAGAATACAAGAAAGAAATCAGAGAACCGCTCCAACATCATCATCCCTTTGCACTTCGGACATTCCATTGACCCCTCCCAAGGTGGCGACGTTCACAGCTGGTGGCAAACTTAAGCAAAAGCTGCACCAATTTGTCATATGTCATCATTTCAATGACTTATGAGGTACGTATTTCCCGAAGGCGGGTAATTTCCACTTATTTGGCGGTACAAAAGAGTTCGGCCCGTCAGTTTTTTGTCACCTGAGGGTCTTCATGGCAAGCAAGGGACCGAGAAAGAGCATTGCGTACTGGCCAAAGGCCGAGCGCCCCCGTGAGCGTCTTCTTGCCAAGGGGCCAGAGGCCTTATCCGACGCTCATCTTCTCGCCATCCTCCTGAGAACCGGCCGCCGCGATTCATCAGCCGTACAAGTGGCCATCGAGCTCCTCAACCGAGTCGGTGGACTGGGAGAATTGGCGGCCTGCGGTATTGAAGAACTCTGCACCATCCCCGGCGTCGGTCCCGCCAAAGCCGCCCAACTCAAAGCCGCGTTGGCTTTAGGGAGACGGTCGTTGGCCGTTCCACTGTCCACCGGCACACGTATTTCTTCAAGCTCGGATCTGTTCAAACATTTTCATCCTGCGCTCCGTGATATGAAGCACGAGCTCTTCAAGGTCGTGCTGCTCGACGCAAAAAATATCGTGATCAAAGAGGCCACGGTCTCAGAGGGAAGCTTGACGCTCAGCATCGTCCATCCACGTGAAGTCTTTGCGCTGGCCGTACGTGAAGCGGCCGCCGCCGTCATTTTTCTGCACAACCATCCCAGCGGAGATCCCACACCAAGCCCGGAGGACCGGCGATTAACCGATCGACTCGCCACAGCCGGCGCACTGCTGGGAATCCGTGTCTTGGATCACGTGATCATCGGAGACGGTCGGTATGTGAGTTTTGCCGACGAGGGCTGGATGACCGGACAGCAGAATGAGGATGAAGGTCTGTGAGATGAGAGCCGACCGAAACACCAGCCCAAAGAACGTGAGGACGCGAATGGCCTAACCACCTATGCAACAAGGAGAGCAAACTATGGACACACTCCGTCTGGAACCCATCAGAAACGTGGCCATCCTATCCAATGCCGGTGCCGGAAAAACCTCGCTCAGCGAGGCCATGCTGTATGTCGGTGGTGCGATCCCCATGCTCGGTTCCGTGACGCAGGGCACTACCGTTTCTGATTTTGAGCCGGAAGAACTTCGGCATCGCCATTCGACCAGTACCAGCCTCCTGCAATTCACGTGGAATCACACCACTATCAACCTGATTGACCCGCCCGGCGCGCTCGATCTTCTTGGCGAACCGCTCGCCGCCCTACAGGCCGCCGATGCGGTTATCGTCATTCTGAGCGGAACCATGGGAGTACGGACGGAGCTGGCACGGCTCTGGACACGAATCAAAGAGTTGGACCTTCCCTGCCTGGTGTTCGTCAACGGACTTGATAAGGAAGGCGCGTCGTTTGAAAACGCGCTGGAGACCTGCCGCAAACAGCTCGGCTGTACTCCGATCCCGATGACGGTACCGGTGAATCAAGGCATGAACTTGGACGGTGTCCTTGATGTACGACATGAGAAGCTGGTGCGATCCGGGCCGAGCTCCGCCAAAGTCGAACACGCACAGATGTCAGACGAGCTGGAGCAGATTCTCAGCGGAATGCGCAAGCAGCTCATGGAGGCAGTTGCTGAGAGCGGGGAAAGCTTGTTGGAGAGCTACCTGACCCAGGGAGCATTGAGCCAAGAAGACCTGTTGCAAGGACTCCGACGCGACATCCAGACACATCAATTTCTTCCCGTCTATGCCGGATCCGCCCTGCAGAATGTCGGAGTCTGGTCCTTGCTGGATGCGATCGTCGCCTTATTGCCGTCACCCTCCGAGCGCGGTGTGACTCATCCCTGGCACGGCATCCATCCGGAGACTCACGAAGACTATGAGCGGAAGGGGAGTCTGCAGGAACCGTTTTCAGCCTATGTCTTCAAGACCATCATCGACCCATTCGTCGGTCGGTTGTCCTATTGCCGTGTCCTGTCGGGAACAGTCCAGGCCGAGAGCACGGTCCTGAATCCTGCCAAACATGTCAGGGAGAAGCTCGGCCATTTCTACAGAGTCTTGGGCAAGCGTCATGTCGCCGTCGACTCCGCACGAGGGGGAGAAATCGTGGCGATCGGGAAGCTCAAGGACACGCAGACCGGTGACACGCTGTGTCATGAAAGTGCGCCCATTTACTACCCCATGCTGAACCTGCCAAAGCCGATCTTGTCGTTCGCGATTGAAGCCAAATCCAAGACGGACATCGACAAGGTCAGCCTTGGCCTTCACAAACTCATCGAGGAGGATCCCACGCTGGCCTTCTCTCGCAACGCGGAAACCAAGGAGATGGTGCTCAGCGGCATGGGGCAATTCCACATTGATGTGGCCCTCGAGAAACTCCATCGAAAGTTCGGAGCCGATGTCATCCTCCACACGCCGAAGATTCCGTACCGGGAAACGCTCAAGACGAAATCACAGGCACAGGGCAGGTATAAGAAACAAACCGGCGGTCATGGGCAATACGGCGATTGCTGGCTTGAAGTGGCGCCGCTTCCGCGCGGCAATGGGTACCGATTTGAAAATCGCGTGGTCGGAGGAGTGATTCCTCGAAACTTCATACCCGCCGTGGAAAAAGGCGTCCTCGAAGCCATGCATGAAGGACCGCTGAGCGGGTTTCCCGTCGTCGATGTGCAGGTGGCCGTCTATGACGGATCCTATCATGTGGTCGATTCCTCCGAGATGTCGTTCAAAATCGCAGGATCGATGGCATTCAAAAAAGCCGTCGAGACCGCGCATCCCGTGTTACTGGAGCCTGTCATGACGGTTGTAATCGACACACCCACCGACGCGGTCGGCGCGGTCATGGGAGACTTAAGCGCCCGACGGGGTCGAATCCTGTCCGTCAATGCGCACGACCAGGCCGAACAGATCACCGCCTTGGTTCCGCTGGCTGAGCTGCTTCGCTATGCAACGTCCCTCAACGCCATGACCGGGGGACGAGGCAGCTATGTCATGGATTTCGCGCAGTATGACGAAGTCCCGAGAGAGTTGGCGGCAAAGGTCATCGAACGACAGAAGGCGGAAGGACAAGCCGCCACAGCCCACTGAGATCGTCACTCGGAGGATTTGAGCACGACATAAAATGCGCGGGCTTCCCGAAGCACGCGGAGCAACAGAGTGTCGCCGCGCCTGGACCGAGCAAGAGCCGATGTAAATTCGCCGACGGACGAGACTTCCATACGGTTGACCTCTTTGATGAGGTCGCCTTCCCGCAGGCCTTCGGCCTGAGCACGACTGTTGGGCTCGACCCTGGCGATCAACACGCCTTTCGAGTCACGCAGTTTGAACCGCTCCGCCAGCGCAGCCGTCACCTCTTGGACGTCAAGACCAAGTTTGATGTCCAACTTCTCCTCCTGTTGGGGAAGCGATGCGATGCCGGCGGCGTCACGCCGCTCGATAAGGGGGACGTCCAACGTCAAACGCTTCAGATCCCGGACGACTTCAATCTTTGAGGTCGCGCCGGGAGTCAGCGTCGCGATCAGACGAGACAGCTTATTCGGTGAATCCACGACGGCCCCATCGATGCGTACGATGATATCGCCAGGCTTGATCCCGGCCAAAGCCGCGGGGTCTTTGTCGAACACTTCGTTCACCAGTACTCCTTCGCCTTCGGCGACTCCGAATTTTTTCGCCAACTCGGCCGTCACCGGTTGAATTCCGACGCCGAGCCAGCCCCGCACGACCTTGCCCTTGGCCGATAACTGATCAATGACCTGCTTGGCCATATTCGAGGGAATGGCGAAGCCGATGCCTTGGGCGAAATTGATGATCGCCGTATTGATCCCGATCACCTCACCTCGAAGGTTGAAGAGCGGACCTCCTGAATTTCCGGGGTTGATCGAGGCATCGGTCTGGATGAAGTTTTCATACCGTGAAAGATTGATATTTTCTCGACCGATGCCGCTGACCACGCCGAGCGTCACGGTCCGGTCCAGCCCGAATGGATTTCCGACGGCCAGCACCCATTGGCCGACCTTGACGCCGGCGGAATCGCCGAATCGTGCACTGGGCAGGGGGCGATCGGTAGTCACTTTGAGCAGCGCTAAATCGGTGTCCGGATCTTTGCCGACCACATGAGCGATGAGCCTCGTCTTATCGGAGAACCGCACTTCAATCTCATTGGCATCGCCGATCACATGATTATTCGTCACGATATGACCGTCAGCGTCGACGATCAGGCCCGAACCGGAGCCCGATGCATTCGGCGTCCGCTCGCCGGAACCTTCGCGAAGACGATTTGTGTTGGTAAGGGGAAACAGATTGACGACGGAAGGCTTGGCCTGCTCAGCCAGCTCGGTAATGACGGTTTGAATCTCTTCGAGCAGGCGAATGCCGGGCAAGTCAGGCGATACAGCCTCGGCCTGACCGCGTCCGATGACAAGGGACAGGAGCGCAGCGACACAGCAGCACAACACACGTCCTAATGAGAATGTGCGGGTGAGCATGGAACTTATTGTATCCGATCTCTGTCGATGTGCCTACTCTCCAACACTGATCTTGCGAACGACGTGGTGAGGGGGCCGCCGGCCGGTAAACCATGAGACGAGTTGATCGAGTTCCGCTTGCGCACCGATCAACACCACGATGTCGCCCTGTCGGAACAGGAGATCGCTGGTCGGAGGCAACAGAAAAGGCCCGCGCAAAACGATGGCCACGTAGGCCGAGGAGCTCTGTGGAAGCGCGCTGAGCGGCTGTCCGACCGCAGCCGCGCCTCGCACGACAGTCAGCCGTTCAATCCCTCCCGAACGAAGCGCTAAGTCGCGTTGGAGAGAGAGCAGATCTTGATGGGCCGTCTCGACTTTGAGCTCGCGAATCTGAGCATCAACCCCGATCAAGGATCGCTTTAACTCCTGAACACGAACGATGGCATCGGCCAACGTCCGATCGATCACACCGACGACTGAAGCAGGGGGGCTCTGGTCCTGAAGTCGATCAGAGACCTGCGCGACAATGAGTTGGCCGACCGTGGCGGTAACATCGTCGATCTGCTGAAGCAATGTGGACGCCTGCCAATGGAGACGAATAATCTGAACCTTTCGATTGACCAGTTCGGAAAGAGCGAGAATCGTTTCGTAGAACGCATGTCCGGTAATAGAAAGTTCTTTATGGACGCGGCCGAACAACTCGAATGTCATAGTCTGATAAGATATATTATGTTAACTTTCAACTCTTCGTCCGTTACCCGTCTACCGTTCGCCTCTCTCACGCCAGTCGTTCGTACTTCATAGCGGATCGCGGTTCGGAGGTCAATTGCACAGGAGATTTTTGCGGTTCTGCAGCCCTGTGGCAGATCATGCGCCGGCGAGAGAATGACCTCAATAACCTCCCGGTTTTCCGATGCCGCGTACAGGTACACGCACATCGGATATGCTCGCACGAATCGGAACAATGAACGACACCAGATCCCAGACCAACGCCGTCCCGAAGCGATCACATCACACTATTTCATTTACTAATGTTTTACTTTAAGTATTCAGTACTCGACGGTGTCGGTCTCGCAAGACCACCGTTCCCGTCGGCCGGAGTCCGACAGGCTCCGGCCGACACTACTCGATGCACAGCTGCCCTCCCCCTGCACGGGAACCAACTCCTGCACCTGACTTGCAAACATCGTCTTGACTCCGTAAGCTGCGCTCAGTCCTGCCGCGTGCAACCGATACCTCCGCGCCGGCGGTGAAGATCTGATATGATGCCTTGATTCTGCTGAACACCGTGTTATTGTTCTAGCCAATGGCAACCACACCACGCGACTACTATCAGGTGCTCGGCCTCCCGCGCTCGGCTTCGCCCGACGACATTAAAAAGGCCTATCGTCGGCTCGCCCGCCAGTACCACCCCGATCTCCATGCGGGGGCGAAGAAGGCCGAGATGGAGAAGAAATTTAAAGAGCTCAATGAGGCACAGGAGGTCCTGACCGACCCGGAGAAGAGGAAGAAATATGACCAGTACGGGGCCGATTGGGAACAAGCGCAAGCCTTCGAGAAAGCGAGCCGGCAGGCCGGGGGGCAAGGATTCGGCGGGCCCTGGGGCCCCGAGGGAGGCTACAGCGGACAAGGAAGCGGCGGAGCCGGGAGCGAGCAATTCTCCGATTTTTTCGAAAGCCTCTTTGGCAATCGCGGTCGCGGCGGAGCCGGACGCAGTGGCGCCGGCATGCCGGGAGAAGACATCGAGACCGATGTCCAACTGGGGTTACGTGAAGTGCTCACCGGTGTGACCAGGCGCGTGAATCTGCGTGAGCCTCGGACCTGCTCGACCTGTCAAGGCAGCGGGGCCGTGCGTGGCCGATCCTGCGCAACCTGCCAAGGCAACGGGATGACGACCGAATCCAAGACCATTGAAGTGCGGATTCCGGCCGGCGTGCAGGACGGCACGCGGGTCCGGGTAGCCGGAAAGGGCCAACCCGGAGCCCATGGCGGAAAACGCGGGGACCTGTATCTGCATGTGGTCATTCCCTCTGATCCTCTTTTTCGTCGACAAGGTTCGGACTTGCATGTCACCCTGCCCGTCTATCCGTGGGAAGCCGTGCTCGGAGCCGAGGTGACCGCGCCGACCTTAGCGGAGCCGGTGAAGGTGAAAGTTCCGCCGGGCAGCAAGGCCGACGGGAAACTGCGGCTCAAGGGGAAAGGGCTTCCCTCAGCCACAGGCGGGCATGGCGATCTGTTCCTGACGTTGCAAATTGTCCTGCCGTCCGGGATCAGCGAAGATGACCGGGTGTTGTACGAACGGTTGAGCACCCAACGACATCCGGACCCGCGCATGGACCTTCTCGCTCACGCCCAACGGCGTTGAATCTGAAACGTGATCGACCTCGGCAACGGCATGCGCCTCGCTTGCGTTACGCCGACTGCTATGGCAATCTTCGGCTCCAGGGCCTCTCACACGAAGGAGGAATTCATGATGTCTCTTACGAAGACGACGGCGGCTTGTGTCGTCGCAGCGGCATATCTGTTCATGGTGAATACACCAAGTCTGTGGGCGAATGATCCGAGTTATGGTCATGCCGGAGGGGGGCACGGCGGCGGGAGTGCCCATGGCTACGGCAAGGGCATGATGCACAGCGGAACCGGCCATCTGATCCGACATCTCTTGAAGCACGAAAAAAATATCGGGCTCACCGCCGATCAGGTCGCCAAACTGAGAGATATCCAGCTCGCCCTCGACACAGCCAGAATCAAGGCCGAAGCCGATATCCAAATTGCGGAACGCGAGCTGAAGGCACTGACCGACAACGAACAGTCCGATCTCGCCGCGATTGAAGCCAAACTGCGACAAAGCGAAGATCTGCAAGTCGGGCTGCGGCTGACATCCATCAAGACCCGTCGCGACGTGATGGGCTTGCTGACCCCGGAACAACGGGCGAAGGAACAGTCCGAGCACACCAAGATGATGAGTCAGCCCAAGGGCCATGGCGCTCCCCATGGAGGCGTAATGCCGTACAGCACGAATCCCCATGGCGCCGCCCCTCACGGAGCCAACCCGCATGGCGGCACTCCGCACGGCAACAATCCCCACGAGGCAGCCCCGACACCACCCAGCAACATGTCTGTACAGTAATGGGACCACGAACACCGATGAAGAAAGAAGTAAAACTCCAGAGTCATGATCTCCTGGTCGGGGCCGGTCGCGCACCAGCGAGGGCCATGTTAAAAGCCGTGGGCTTTACGGACGACGACCTGTCAAAACCTCTCGTCGGCGTGGCCAATACCTGGATCGAGGTCATGCCGTGCAATTTTCATTTGCGGCGGCTATCCGAGCGCGTAAAAGCCGGAATCCGAGCGGCCGGCGGGACTCCGATCGAGTACAACACCATTGCCGTGTCCGACGGCATCTCGATGGGAACCGAAGGAATGAAGGCCTCCCTGATCAGCCGCGAAGTCATCGCGGATTCGATCGAGCTCGTCGCGCGCGGACACTTGTTCGATGCCGTCGTCGCCCTGTCCGGATGCGACAAGACCATTCCCGGCACCGTCATGGCGCTCGCCCGGTTGAACCTGCCGTCGCTCATGTTGTACGGCGGCTCGATCATGCCGGGACAGTTTCAGGGACATGATGTGACCATTCAGGATGTCTTTGAAGCCGTCGGTAAACATGCATCGGGAAAGATGACCGACGCCGAGCTGAAGGATTTGGAAGATCACGCCTGCCCTGGGCCTGGGGCCTGTGGAGGCCAGTTCACGGCCAATACCATGGCCATTGCGTTCGAATTCCTCGGCATGTCACCGATGGGCCGCAATGGCGTGCCCGCCATGGACGGCCGGAAAGACGATGTCGCGTTTGAATGCGGCAAGATGGTGATGGAGCTCGTGAAGCAGAATCTGCGCCCTCGCCAGATCATCACCCGAA
Organism: Nitrospira sp.; assembly: GCA_015903995.1. Taxonomy (GTDB): domain Bacteria; phylum Nitrospirota; class Nitrospiria; order Nitrospirales; family Nitrospiraceae; genus Nitrospira_D. The sequence continues at coordinate 355,605 of JABMDK010000017.1, read as the reverse complement.
AATCGTTGGAGAATGCCATCGCCGCCGTTGCCACGACCGGAGGCTCGACGAACGCCGTGCTGCATCTCCTCGCCATCGCCCGCGAGTCCGGAATCAAGCTGAGCATCGATGACTTCGACAAGATCAATCGCAAGGTCCCGTTGCTGGCCGACCTCAAGCCGGGGGGCCGCTTTGCGGCCGCCGATCTCTATGCGGCAGGCGGCACAACGCTGGTGGCCAACCGATTGATCCAGGCCGGACTCCTCCATGCGAATCAGCCCACCGTCACCGGTCGAACGATCGGTGAAGAAGCCGCGAACGCTCGCGAAACGCCGGGGCAACAAGTCTTGCGTCCGCTTGCCTCCCCCATCAAACCAACGGGCGGGCTTGTGATTCTGAAAGGCAATCTGGCGCCGGAAGGCTGTGTCGTGAAGGTCGCCGGCCATTCGATGACCACGTTCAAGGGACGGGCGAAGGTCTATGAGCGGGAGGAAGATGCCTTCGTGGCAGTCAAGGCGGGACAGATCAAGCCTGGTGATGTCGTCGTGATCCGCTACGAAGGTCCGTCTGGAGGACCGGGCATGCGGGAGATGTTGGGTGTGACCGCAGCGATCGTAGGTGCCGGTCTCGGCGATTCCGTAGCCCTGCTTACCGATGGCCGGTTCTCAGGCGCCACCCATGGATTGATGGCCGGACACGTCGCCCCTGAAGCGGCGAAGGGCGGGCCCATCGCCGCTGTCAAGAACGGCGACACGATTACCTTCGATATTCCCAAACGCCGGTTGGATGTGGCCCTCTCGCAGAAAGAAATTGCTACGCGACTGAAGAAGGTCAAACGGCCTGTGCCACGTTACACCTCTGGTGTGATGGGGAAATATGCCAGGCACGTCTCGTCCGCCTCGGAAGGCGCAATTACGACATGAAGCAAGGGACTGACAACCTTCCGCGCGTCTGCGCGTGGTGTCAGTCCCATTCGAACGGGGCCAGCAACCGTCGTGAACGACGGAGCCAGTCCATCATAAGCTAGGCCCTGCCTGAACCATCCCTATCTGACATTCGGAAAGCAGTCTACACCCATCCTCACACCGTAATACACGTAATCGATAAGAAAGGGTCTTTCAACCTATTACTGAAAATCCCGTCGTTGGAAGATCACGCTTGCCAGGAGGAGCAGAAACGCCGCGTAGATCAACCCATAGGCCGAGGTGAGAGCCATATCGGCTAGGCCGAAGTCGAGATGGTGAATGACATGCCCCTTGAGGTTGAATCTCTCGAGATTCGGAAGCGTATAGTAAACGGCGTTGATAACCATCTGGCTGACTTCGTCCAATTTCTTAGCAAATTCCTTGAGGTCACCGGACAAGTGCCCGATCACATACACGGCCAGGGTAAAAATGGCGCTCAACGTCGCACTCGTAAATGTCGAGAAGAGAACGGCGACGGCGGTGATGACCATCAGTTCCAAAAAGATGAGGGCCAGGGATTTAAACACCAGGCCAGTGATCGGCACATCCATGACCTGCAACACGATCAATAATCCAACCACCATCACGACGGTATTCGCGAATAACGTCATGACCAACCCACAATACTTGCCCACCAGGAAGACATATCGAGGAATGGGCTTCGACACGATCGTATAGATCGTCTTTCGATCGACTTCCTTGCTCACGAGCCCGATCCCGACGAAAATCGCGATGAGCACGCCGAACAGATTGATGCTGGCCAACCCAAGATCGAGAATCAATCGATGATAATCTCCCAGCGTAATTCTTGAGAGAAGGATCGAACTCCCGATCATGAGGAGGGCAAAAAACAATAAATTGTACAGCAGCTTCTCGCGCAGGTTTTCCCGGAACGTATTGGCGGCGATGGAGAGAATTTTCATACGGCTTCCCTCAACTCCGGCTGTTTATTCTTGACCTCCCGAATAAAGAGATCTTCCAGCGATCCCTTGTGCGGAGTCAGCGATACCAGTGTCGCCCTGGCGTTTCGAATAATCTCGAGAGTTGGCCCCACATGCTGACGGCCTGACAACACTGCCAACACCTGAGATCCTTGAACGATGACACGATCAGCCAATTGACGCAGACGCGCCAACCCCTCAGGCCCAAGCCCCTCCACCACGACTTCCACCGTGTGCGCGGCACCTTCATCAATCAGTTCACTGACGCGCCCGCATGCTACTTGCCGTCCCTTGAGAATAATGGCAACCCGGTCACAGAGAAGCTCCGCATCATGCAAGATATGGGAACTGAAGAAAATCGTCTTCCCGGATTCTTTCAGACGCAGGATCAGATCTCTGATTTCTTTGCGCCCGATCGGATCCAGGCCCGACATCGGCTCATCCAGCACCACCAATTCCGGGTCGTTGATGAGGGCCTGAGCGATGCCGACACGTTGAAGCATTCCTTTAGAAAACTTCCGTAACTGCAGATCTCTGGCATGGGCCATCCCGACTAACTTCAATAGCTCATCGATACGCTTCTCTAATGCTACCCCGCGTAGGCCGAAGAGATGACCATAGAATTGGAGAAACTCAAGGCCGGTGAGGTAATCATAAAAGTACGGCGATTCCGGCAAAAACCCAAGCCGGGCCTTCGACTCCTGGTCCCCGATGGGTCGACCAAAGAGCCAGGCCTGTCCGCTCGTGGGATAGATCAATCCCATCAGCATCTTGATCGTCGTCGTCTTGCCGGCCCCATTGGGTCCGAGAAACCCAAAGACCTCTCCCTGTCTGACCTCGAGGTCAAGACCTTCCAATGCCGTCACCTGCTTACCCCAGAATCCGACTTTGAAGGTCTTGCTGAGCCCTTCGGTCTTGAGTATCGAGTCACCTATCGTAGACATAACACCTACTCTACATCTCCCTTCCTAACCATCGAATCTGACGCCCGATACACACGCATTCGTTCGTTGTGGGTACTGCTGGAGACTTCACCGGTCTTGGGATCGAAGGCATAGGACCCACCGTAGGGCTCCTCTGGGATCGTCTTCAGCATGCCACTGGAAACAAGGTCGTTGAGCGTCATAGGCTTTCTCCGCATCGTCTCTTCGTACTGCTGAACAGCTCGTTCGATTATCTGCAGATCCCGCTCCAATCCAACCCGACGGATCCGGTGCTGCAACCGCTCACGAATGAGTGGTTCAGTCGTCTGCACAAGCATCGCTTCAAGAAACTCAATCGCCACATCGGGGCTCTTTCCCTGCGCATAGAGTCGAGCAGCCAGCCTGGGCACATAAGATGGGGGAACGCCTTCATGGCCCCACCCTTGAGCTTTCGCCGCGCGGGCCATATATCCCGCCGCCTGGAGAGGTTGACCGAGATAAAAAAAATGATTGAATCCCAACAAGAATGGCAAACGCCACGAGTGGGGGTGCGACTTCACCCCTTTCTCAAGAAGTTGATTGCTGCGGTCGTATCGGCTGGCTAGCTCTGCCAACACCGTGCCGCCCACGTCATAGGCGTAGAGATATTGCGGGTCGAGAGTCGTAATAACATCAAGGGCGTGATAGAGCCATTCATAGTCTTGGTCACGAACGACACGATCGCCCAGTACCTGCACCATCCGTAACCACAGCAAGTCTGCGCCCAACTGGTGATATCCCAGGAGCGCCGGCTTGAGGACTTCACCTCGCGGTAGTAGGCGAAGCTGCTCCAGTTTCGCAGCTCGTCCCCCATCGCGCTGTTCCAATTGATATTGGGCAAGAATGGCACAACTGAGAAGTCCTGTACAAAGAATGATGGCTGGGAAATGGCCTACAAACTTGAACTTTTTCTTGATCATCTATCAATGTGGCAAGACTGCTGAATACTTAGGTGACGGCCACTGACGCTACAAGAAACGGACATCCGGCCAGGGCTTGGATTAACAGCCCTGGCCGGATATGCCCTACTAGAGTTTCCTAGAATATTGTGTCGTTATTCAAACAATTGGTCACGTTGCTGATGTCCGAGACCATGAACAAACCATTTTGTGCGTTACCAGCAGCGCCACCGTTGCCATCCAAGTCACCTTCCGCAGAAGCAAGGAACCCGGTGGTCGGAGCGTTACCAGGGCCGCCTGGAAGAGGCGAAACACACGTAGCCCCACCCTTTACCGGTCCAGGAGCTACCGTGAGTGCTGTAGTAGCCTGCAAGCTATATTGATACCGAACCGAACCGGCCGGCACGAATCCAATATCACCAAACGTACCAGTTGCCTGGGCAGCCACACCGGCTGGAGTAAAACATTGCACCACACCAGAAGAAGCCGCAGCCGCAACCGGCCATGCAACCAAAGCACCGTTGTTTGGAATGGCTGCTGGCGTAGCTACTGCTGGTACCAAAGTGGAAAGGAAACATCGATTCTCAGCTTGGAACGCTAAGTTCGCCGTCTTGATTGCGCTCAGGTTCGTCTTGGCTTCCGAGGTGCGTGACCGCATCTGGTACTGAATGAAGTTGGGAATGGCGATGGCCGCCAAGATCCCGATGATCGCCACGACGATCATCAACTCAATGAGGGTGAACCCCTCTTGTTTCCGCATTGCCTTCAACATCGTCCTGCCTCCTGGTTGATGGTTCACTGACGGCCCGTTTTCTACCCTGTCATAACCTGCGGCGCTTCTGTTGCCGCCTACCGGTTGCTCTAGCAGGTTTGGTGCCGATCAATGACAAGGCCTAGCGTACCATCAATCCCTGATGATGCAACAACTTACGAGAAATCAGCGCGTGACCGCTCAGAAAGGAGGCAGCATCCCTTCCGTAATCTGCTCCGGAGAGCCAAGAATTGAGCGATCAGGGAGCCGATCACGAACACCCTGAGCAGCTGCCCAGCCCGGGCTCTCACCATGGGGCTGACATCGGTCTCGATCATGCGACAGGCCGGCTGATTGAAGAGCAAGAATTGATAGGGACGTTGCAACATTTTAGGACACATTGGGTTGAATATAACCCACGTGCATGGGCACTTGAGAATATTTCGCCTCTGGTAACAACTGACAAGTTAACGAAATGTCTAAGGACCCTCGCCGAAGCGAGAGGAGAACCATGGACCAGAGACTTAGTTCCAAAGATCAATGCGCCGGAGGTGGGATATTTCTATCAAGAGCATGAGCGGTCTATGGCTAACAGCTTGAGCATCATTTCGTTGTTCATGAAAGAGAGTATGAAAGACTTTTCAAACGAACAATTGTTGCAAGGCAGTCTTACAAAAATCTGTACGAGAGCACAAGACTTATAGCCAAGCCCATATTCACTGATAGCCATATGGTTTGAACTCTGTAAGAATAAAGGTATGAGATGTTCATTGGATTTGCGCAAGCGCGTGGTTGATTTTGTTCGGGTCGGTGCCTCGCGGGCGAATTGCTCCGCCACGATCTCCTGCACCGTCCCATGGCATCGACGATGGGCCTCGTCCCGCAACCACTGCTCAGCCAGCTGATTGAGATGCGCCCAACTGTCGAAGGTGCGGTAGCGGACAACGAAGTGGTGCTTGATGTACCCGACCATGCGCTCGTCTTTGCCCTTGGTTTGCGCCCGGGCGGGTCGGCAGGCGCGCGGCACAAACCCATAGTGACCGGCCAGATCCACAAATCGCGGATGGAACCGGGCGGGGCCGCCCTGAGGAGGTGCAAGGACGGCCGCCTTTTGAGTATCCACGAGCACCTCGGCAGGGACGCCGCCAACCCATTCGACGCTGCGGATGAGTCCCGCATAGGTGTGCTCGGCATCCTCACAGTCCGTGCACCAAAAGTGGAACCGTCGTGAGAAGCCCAGGGTATTGACGACGACGTGACCGGTGGTCTCGGTCCCGGCAATCTGCGTCCGGTGTTCGGCCCAATCGCTTTGCAGCTGGTGGCCCGGGCCCGTTTCAAACCGCACCGTCGCCCGCTTCACGCGCAGTGCGCGCTTGGGCCGGATATCGTCGCGCAAAATGGACAGCCTTCCTGTATAGCCCTTGGCCTGCAACTCCCGAAAGATCACCACGGCGTTCCAGACGTCCTCGGCTACCAGCCGATCGATGTCGGCCCGGTACGGATCCAATCGGCTGCCTCGCCGACTTGATCGCGGAGCCGGAGCCCCGCCCCGTGCCAGCGCGCGACGCACCGTCCGGGGATGCACACCCACCTGCTTGGCCATGTCACAGAGAGAGAGCCCGCGTTGGGCCAATGCTTGAATCATCATGAAGTCCTCCTTTCGCAGCATCCGTCCCTCCTCCGTCGTGATGAGCGGTGAAGAGCCATTGTGACTCGGTGTGTAGAGGACTTCTCAGTTCGGTGATTTGAGGACTTATAGCATCGGCGCTGACACCCTTTGAACGACAGGGACAGGCACCGTGATAAAGGACGTCCGTCCCCTACCAGTACGAAGAAACTTGGCGATGGAGTTTTATGAAGGACTTATGGGGTCGCGACCGGACTGGGCGCCTTCTCTGCGACACGGCGCTTGGCTTGCTGGATGCGGTCTTCATTAGCTGGATTGGCCAGACCCTGTTCGCGGAAGCGTTGGAGCAGCTTGTTATTGGAGGGATCGATCTCCAGTGAATGGAGCCAGGCCTCGCGCGCATCGGACACCTTCTGCTGCTTCAAGTAAATTTCTCCCAAATGCTCGTAGATGACGGGGTCATCTCCGACCAGCGCCACGGCTTTCTTGATCTCCGTCAGCGCCTCGCCCAACAGGCCTGATTTGTATAAAGCCCATCCCAGACTGTCGACGTAGTAGCCGTTCTCCGGCTTGAGCGCAACCGCCTGTTTCGTCAGGGACAAGGCTTGCTCGATCTTGATGCCTCGCTCCGCATAACTGTACCCGAGATAGTTCAAGGCATCGGCATGATGGGGGTCGAGCGAGAGCGCCGTTTCCATGGCACGCTCCACCTCGTCGAACCGATTCAGCTTGTCGTAGGCCGTGCCGAGGTTGAAATGGAGATCGGCGTTCTTCGGATTGTGCCGAATCCCCTCCTCGAACGCCTGTGAGGCTTTTTCAAATTGCTCGCTCTGAAAATGGGCCAACCCGAGGACGATATGCGGTTCGGGTTGTTTCGGCGTGAGACGGACGGCTTCATCGAGGTGCGTCACCGCCTCAGGAAATTGCTTGAGCCGATAGAGGAGCACGCCCAGATGCACATGACTGTCGGCAAACTTCGGATCCAGATGAATATTATAGCGATAGGTCTCCATCGCCTTGGAGACGTCCTTGGTCTCTTCGTACAAGTACCCGAGGTAATCTCTCACCTTCAGTTCAGCCGGCTTGGCTTTCAAGATCTCGGTCAGTTGGCTGATGGCCTTGGTAAATTCCTTCTTCTCTCCGTAGATGAGCGCCATGCGTAACTGGGCATCGAGATCGCCGGGATTGTCTTCCAACAGTTTTTCCAACTCGGCCAGGCCTCCGGCATAATCTTTCGTCGTAACATACAACTGGATGAGGTGTTGGCGAACGTCCCGGTTTCGAGGATTCACCTGCTGGAGATACTTCTTGAGTACCGCGATCGCTTTATCCTTCTCTTGGCGTGATTCGTAGACCGACGCTTGGGCTAGATACGCGGGCTCAAACGCCTGATTGATGGCCATGGCCCGATCGAAGCTCGCCACAGCCTGCTCGCTGTTTCCCGCCTCAATCGAAATGCGACCCAAATAGTAATAGCCGATCGGAGAATCCGCAGTATATTGCAACCCTTTTTTGACGACCTGTTCCGCCTCGGCCATGCGTTTCTGGTTCAAGAGAATGAGTCCCTTGGGGAAGTAGGATTCTCCTCGTTCCGGATCGCTTGCGATGGCCTTGTCCAATAATTCCAGGGCACGCTCCGGCTTCCCCGCACTCGCTAAAATGCCGGCCATGTGGGTCAACAGTTGCGGTTCCTGCCCCGTTCCTTCACCGACTTCATCCGCATACTGCACCGCGTGAGTCATATCACCCAACGCGAAATACAGGGCGGCCAAACGAGACTTGACCTCGCAAGACGTGGGATCAACTTTCAAGGCGGCATGATATTCCTTCAACGCACCGTCGAGGTCCTGCGCGAGTTCCGCTTGATGTCCCATCATAAAATGGTACGTCGCGTCGGACTCCGGCGCCGGTGGCGGAAGTGGTACCGTGGGAGCAGGTGAAGGACGCGCGGCCTGCGACTGAGGCGAGGCTGCACAGGCGACCATGCCGCCGGAAAGAACCAGAAAGAACAGCATCGCCCCCAACAAGGGCCTACCAGACTGTCTGAGCGACCGACTGTCTAAAACCATTCGTCTGTTCCACATCTCTCTTACGTTAGGACACGCGCAAGGCAGGCATGTGAAATGATTATACCGAGTGTCCGAGTGATGCGCAAACGACGCTCCCAAGATGCTGAAAAAGTCTCCCCGCGGCGTTCTCACGTCGCTCAGAGCCTCAATGTACCGAAGCGTACGCCTCGCCTCTTCGCTCGCTGCGGCCTTGCTGGGAAGCCTTTTTGAGCATCCTGAAGTTATTCTGGTATCAGCACCATGCTAAGCTTCGCGAAGATCGAGGCTTTCGAATTTGGCGAATCGGTCTTGGAAAAACAGCTCTTTTTTCCCAATGGGTCCATTGCGATGTTTACTGACGATGATGTCGGCGATCCCTTTGCGCTCCGAATTCTGGTCGTACACATCTTCCCGGTAAATGAACATGACCACATCGGCATCTTGCTCGATCGCTCCGCTCTCACGCAGGTCGGCCAGCATGGGGATGGGCGGCTTCCGGGCCTCTACCGCACGGCTCAACTGGGAGAGGGCTACCACCGGCACATTCAGTTCCTTCGCCAAGGCCTTTAAGGAGCGAGAAATGTCGGAGATCTCTTGCTGACGAGACTCCGAATCGCTTCGTCCTTGCATCAGCTGGAGATAATCCACGATAAGGAGATCGAGCCCTTTCTCGGCTTTGAGCCGGCGGGCTTTGCCGCGCATCTGCTGGACGGTGATGCCGCCTGTGTCATCGATATAAATCGGCGCAAGCTCCAATCGGCCGGCTGCCTCTGCCAACCGCCACCAGTCTTCCTTTTGAAGCTTGCCCGTCCTCAACGCATGCGAATCGACCCGTGCTTCCGATGCGAGCATGCGCAGGACGATTTGCGGCTTGGACATTTCCAAGCTGAAAATGCCGACCACCGTATTGGCGTGAATGGCGGCATGGGTGGCAAACCCTAGCGCAAGGCTTGTCTTGCCCATACTCGGTCGCCCCGCGACGACCACCAAGTCCGAGGCCTGAAGCCCTGCTGTAATATCGTCAAGATCGTAGTACCCCGTGGGAACTCCCGTAACGTGTTCTTTTCGCTTCGAGAGTTTATCGATGACATCCAGACTTTCCTTGATGACCTGACTGATCGGGCTGAAGGACCGTTCCAATTTACCCTGCGCAATGCTGAAGACCGATCGCTCTGCAAAGTCGAGCAGATCATCGATCGACACCGTGCCTTCATAGCCTCTGGTCAATACTTCGGTCGAGGTGCTGATCAGCTGACGGGCCACTGCCTTATCCCGGACGATCTTGCAGTGATACCGAATATTGGCGGAACTGGGAACGATCTGAACAAGCTCTGCGAGATAGGCGGCGCCTCCGATTGCTTCCAATTCACCGCGGGCTTTCAATCGCTCGGTCAGCGTAATCTGATCGATTACTTCGCCGGTGTCGGACAGCTCAAGCATGGCTTGGTAGACTTTCTTGTGGGCTGTCCGATAGAAGTCTTCCTCCACCAGCAGTTCCATCGCCTTCGGCATGGCGGCATTATCGAGCAGGATGGCGCCGAGTACCGACTGCTCCGCCTCCAAGTTCTGCGGAGGAAGTTTGGGCTGAGAGAGATCCACCATCCCGGCGGATTTCATACGGTCCTTTCGATGTCCGACCGCAGGCTTGCGATGAGACCTGGGATCGACACTGTTCGCTTACGCGGATGAGCGCGACCTGATGATTCCTCAACTCCCCGGCGGTCGCCCGGATGGAGTACCAGGACCTGATCTGGTTTAGAACGGTCCGCCCCGACGACGATAATGGTACCGATGTTCGCCTCAAGACCGGCCTTGACTGCGGCATCAACGACATCTCGGCCCGATGGATCTACGGCTCGCTGAACCGTTCGTATTCCCTCCCGGCGAAGCTGTTGCGCGACCGAAACCAGTCTCGTCGACAACCCGAACGGCGCAACGACCAAGACCTCCGGTTCCACAGATTTTGTCCTGTCTGAAAGGGTCAGCCCTCGGAACAGCCGGTCCACATTGAGGGCGAAACCGGTCGACGGAAGATTCCGACCGAATCGTCCGATGAGGTGGTCGTAGCGCCCGCCGCCGCCTAACTCCACCCCGATCCCATCGGTAAAGACATCAAAGACGATCCCGTCATAGTAGTCGAACCCTCTGAATTCTCCAAGATCCAGCAAGATGGTCTCTTGAAATCCGGTTTCGCAGAGCACTTGGTAGACGTTTGCCAGCCGGTCCAATGCTTGGACCAGCAGCCGATCACCCTTGGCCAATGCGCGCCCTTTCGAGAGCACCTCACCATGTCCGCACAACTCCAGCACATCCAAAACCCTGTGCGCCGATCGTTTGGTCACCCGCTCTTGTGAGAGAATCTCTTCCAGCCTCGGCAAATCTTTTCTTGCTGCCGCTTGTTCGGCCCGCTTCTGCCCTTCCGGCGAAAGTCCTGCATGGATAAGAAATCCTTTGAAAAATCCGACATGCCCCAGTGAAATCTTGAACGACTGCAATCCAACCTGCCGGAGGCACTCGATCAACAGGATAATGATTTCACAATCGGCGGACACATCATCAGCCCCGATTAGCTCGGCACCGACCTGAAAGATTTCCCGATCTCGCCCGGCATGTTCCGGTTCATACCGAAAGACGGTCGCCCGATACGACAGACGCAACGGAAAGTTCGCGCCCACCATCCCCATCGCCACCGAACGGGCAATCTGCGCCGTGACATCAGGCCGCAACAACAGAATACGACCGGTCGTCCGGTCGACGATCTTATAGGAGTTCTCTAAGAGCGTCGGTTCGAGGCCCGGCGCCAGCACATCGAGATACTCGAACGTCGGAAGGATGATCTCGTCGTACCCAAAACGATGACAGTATGCCAGTAACCCGGCTTCCAGGTGCCGAACCTGGCGGGCTGCCTCCGGAAGGATGGTGGTCATCCCGACCGGAACCAATGACTGCTCGCGCAAAGAAGGGAGCTGCCCCGAAGAAGTCCTACGCACCGAAGGAGCAGAGGCCATAAGTACCTGGTCGCGAAAACCGTTATGAAAGGTTAGCGACCTTGACGGACAGAATATTCGAACTGGAACGGATCTGATCCAGAACCGCAGAGGGGAATTCCGTATCGGAACCGATGATCAGCAACGCATCTCCCCCTCGCTTCTCCAAGGCACATTGCATCCGTAAGATATTGATGCCCTGATCCCCCAGGACCTTTCCGACCATGCCGATAACCCCTGGACGATCGACGTTATGAATCAACAGCATATGCCCTTCAGGCACAACTTCTACTTTAAATTGTTCGATTTCCGTCACGCGGGCATCTTTCTTGTGATACAGCGTCCCCGCAACTTGGTGTGAGACCTTGCCTGCCTCGACCCGAACCCGAATCAGGCTCGTGAAATCCCCGGCATCCGTGCTCTTGATTTCTTTGACTTCAATACCCCGTTCTTTCGCCACAATCGGGGCATTCACATAGTTCACCGGATGTTCCATGATCGGAGTGAGCAGGCCCTTCAAGACGGCAATGGTCAAGGGCGCGATGGAGAGCGTGGTGACCTCCCCGCTGTATTCCACCGTGACTCGTTCGATTCCCCCTTGAACCAGTTGAGTTTGAAGTGTGCCGAGCTTTTCGGCCAATGTTAGAAATGGTTGCAACCGAGGCAACAACTCCGGAGCAACCGACGGAATATTGACGGCCCCTTTCGCCACTCCCTTGGTAAAGTAGTCGACAATCTGCTCCGCAATTCCGATCGCGACGTTTTCCTGAGCCTCGATCGTTTGAGCTCCGATATGTGGGGTGCAGATGAAGTTATCCAACGCGAGGAGCGGATTGTCCGGCTTGACCGGTTCCTCTTCAAACACATCGAAGGCAGCGGCAGCCACGCGCTTGGTCTTCAAGGCTTCGCATAAATCCTGTTCGTTGATGATCCCGCCTCGGGCACAATTCACAATCAGCACGCCTGGTTTCATCTTGGCGATGGTCTGTGTGTTGATGATCCCGCGTGTCTCCGGCGTGAGCGGCGTATGGACCGAAATAATGTCCGCCCGACGGAATAGTTCATCAAGATCCATCATCGTCACGCCCATTCGCTCGGCCCGCTCGGGCGCCAGGTACGGGTCAAACGCGACAACGCTCATGCCGATTCCCTGGGCCATCTTGGTCAGGTGACTGCCGATCTGTCCGGCGCCGATGATGCCGAGCACCTTACCGTAGAGCTCGACGCCCATGAATTTATCTTTTTCCCATTTGCCGGCCTTCACCGACGCGGTGGCTTGGGGAATGCGCCGACTCATCGCACAGATCATCGACATCGTATGTTCGGCCGTGGTGACGGTGTTGCCTCCCGGCGTGTTCATGACGACGATGCCGCGACGGGTCGCCGCAGGCGTGTCGACATTATCCAGGCCGGACCCGGCCCTTCCGACGACCTTGAGTTTCTCTGCCGCTGCGATCAGTTCCGCCGTCACCTTGGTGCCGGATCGCACGATGAGCCCGTCGGCATCTTTAATCTCTTTGAACAGCTCATCCTTCGGCATTTTGGACTTCACCACTACGGTGAATCCTGCCTTCTCAAGCGCTTCGACGCCCTGTTTCGACAGGCTGTCACTGATCAGAATCTTCATGCCCGCTGCGGCCATATGCATCCTCGCCGTGATTACTTTGCCATTAAGATTTCTTGCGCTTTTCCGACACCACTTCCCAACTTTACAGAATGACCGAGTCCTTTCAGGACCATTTCGGTGGCGGCCAATGCGGTAATCACGTCGAACGAATCCGCATACCCCATATGAGATACTCTAAAGATCTTTCCCTTTAAGTGATCCTGTCCGCCGGCAGCCGTCATGCCGTATTGCACACGGAGATTCTTATAAATCGCTTGTCCATCGACTCCATCCGGCGCACAGACCGCCGTCAAGGCATCGCTCGGCGACTCCTTTGGGAACAGCGCCATCCCTGCAGCCTTCACGCCCTCTCGCATCGCCAGAGCCAACCGCCCCTGCCGTGCGAACATTTTCTCCAACCCTTCCGCCCTCATGATCTTGAACACTTCCTGCAGGCCGATAATCAACGACACCGTTGGGGTAAAGAGTGTTTGGTTCTTCACCTGATTCTCACGTTCCTTCTTGAAGTTGAAATAGAAGGCGGCATTCTTGGCCTTGTCGGCCAGAGCCCAGGCCTTGTCGCTGACGCTGACAAACGCCATGCCGGGAGGGAGCATCAGGGCCTTCTGAGAGCCTGTGATGACGACATCCAAGCCCCAGGCGTCGGTCTTGATGTCAAAGACGCCGAGCGCCGTAATGGCATCGACGACCAAAATGGTATTGTCATAGCCTTTGATGAGCTCGCCCAATGCTTTGACGTCATGAGACACCCCCGTCGACGTTTCGCTGGCCTGGACATACACTGCCTTGATCGAAGGATCTTTCTTCAGGGCATCGGCCACCTGTTGCGGATTGACGGCCTGTCCCCACTCGACCTTGATCTCGCTCGCTTGGACTCCGAAGGTTTTACAGATTTTTCCCCAGCGCTCCCCAAACTTGCCTCCGTTGACATACAGAGCCTTGTCGCCGGGAGACAAAAAATTCGATACGGCCCCTTCCATGCCCCCCGTACCGGACGCCGCCAACATCAAGACATCGTTCCGTGTTTGAAACAGCCACTTCAGTCCTTCGCGAACTTCCGCGAAGATTGGATCAAACTCCGGTGCGCGATGATGGATCATCGGACGAGCCATCGCCAGCAACACCTCCGGGGGAACGGGCGTCGGGCCTGGAGCCAAGAGATACCGCTTCAACATTGATCGATCCTCCTTACAAATGCCATTCTGGTGGGGTCCCACTAGGAGAGGCGGTACGCTATCATTTGCGCTGGGAGGCTGTCAAGAAATCGACCGGCGCAAACGAAGCCCACATCAGGAATTTTCCTCTCGCAATAGGTCGATGGAACATCGTTCGGACGCTCCCTCATCACCGTCTTCTCTGGACACGACAGGGCACACCGATCCCAGCACCTGACTCCTCAACTTCTTGACAAGTCTGCGATGGGTCGATAGGCTCACTTCACAGATGCTTCGCATGATCTCTCACTTATCCCCACCATCGATCACTAAGGCAACGGTCATTGCCTTGTGGTTCATCGGTACAAGTGCCTTGATATACCCATGCTGGAGTTGGGCTGACGGCATTCCCCCTGGGATCCCTTCAAATATTCTTTCAAATCCCGACCTGGAATCCCAGCAAGAGGATGACGACGTCGATCCGAACCTCGTCCCGTTGGAGCCTGAGCTGACGCTGTCCCCTCCCGATTTATCCTCCGCCGAGAACAAGCCCGAACCGCTCGGAGAGTCACCCGCTCAAGGGCCTCAAGGCACCACACCTACGGACAATCAGACGACTGTCTACAACATTCCCGTCGTCATCGATCAGACCGTACAAAACCATGTTCATTTTTTTAATACCTCCATTCGAAATCGGTTTGAACAATGGCTCCTGCGCTTCAGCCGCTATCGCCCGCTGGTCGAAAACATTTTCGCCGAGTTTAATCTTCCGAGCGACCTTGTGAATCTTTCTCTGGTGGAGAGCGGCTTCAACCCGTACGCCTATTCACGGGCAAAAGCCACGGGTCCATGGCAGTTCATGAAGGGGACCGGATTACTCTATGGGCTGCGGATCGATCATTACGTGGACGAGCGACGCGACCCGATCAAATCCACCGTGGCTGCAGCGCGGTATCTGCGAGATCTCTACGATCTATTCGGTGCCTGGCCTTTGGCCATGGCGGCATACAATGCGGGTGAAGGGAAGGTGCTCCGGGCCCTTCACAAGGCACAGGCCGAATCCTTCTCGGAGATCTCACGAACAAAGCTCATTCGGGGCGAAACCAAGCAATACGTTCCTCGGATTATGGCTGCGACGATCATTGCGAAGAACCCCGATCAATACGGGTTCAAGCAAGACCCCGCGCCTCTGCATGAATTCGAGGAGGTCGTCGTCACCCGCCCGTTGCATTTTCGGGCCATTTCGAACGTCACCGGCATCCCGTACAACGAACTTCGGTTATTGAATCCGGAACTTCGGCGAGATGCGACACCTCCAGGCGATACGGCCTACCATCTGAAGATTCCGGTTGGGATGAGTGCGAAAGTCTTAGACTTGATCGAACGAGTTCCCACACACAAATTCCCCCCTCTGCCGATCGTTCGGGATCGAGAGGTTCGGCAGGCCAAAACCGGTTCTGCTCACTGGTACCGAGTCCGAGGGGGCGACACACTTGAAAAGATCTCTCGAAGATTCGGTATTCCCCTCAAGACCCTCAAGGCCCGCAACAACCTTTCCGGTCCTGTTCTTAAAACCGGTGACCTGCTGAACATCAGGCGGTAGCAGTCGGCACCCCCAGAGAAGATTGCCGCACCTGCAGCTCGTCAGCGGATAGATGGCCTATGGTTTGGATGGCTTGGTGGATGCTGAAGGCGTGGGTGTGGGAGCAGCAGCGGCTGGTGCAGGCTCAGGAGTTTTCTTCGCTTCGATCACCTTCACCCGCATGGCGGCTTCGCTCGTCAGAGGAGAGGTTGGATAGGTCTTCGTCAGTTCCTGATAATGCTTCAAGGCTTCTTCGGGCTTCGAACGATTCTCTTCCAATCTGGCAACTTCAAAGAGTGCATGATCCTTATTCATCGCACCGGGAATCTCCAAGATCGCCGAGTAGGCTTTGGCCGCTTGATCAAGATCTCCCTTAAGCTGATAGGCATAGCCTAGCTTTTGATATACAAGCCCGAGAAGCGATACATGAGCCCCATAGGTCGAGATAAACCGGTTATAGGCCTCGATCGCCGACGCGAGATCGTTGGACTGAACATAGGCATTGCCCAGACTGAATTGTGCGAGCGGGGCCGTCGGAGTTCGAGGATACTCACCGACCACTCGCTGATACAGCGCGATGGCTTCTTTCAGGTTGGCTGCCGTCTTCTGCGGATCACTGGCCGTACGCGTAAAAAGATGGACGGTCGCTTCTCGTTCCAGCTCCTGCGCCTTACTGGCATTTTCTGCGTCATACCAGAAGACGCCCCAGACCCCTCCCCCCGTCAACAGGAGAAGCACGAACCCAACGATAATCGACCAGCGATAGGTCGCCAATCCATGCACCCAGTGTTCAAGCCCGCTCACAAGGTGAGCTTCGTCCACCGGTAACGTCCGAGGCGGCACTTTAATTCGGTATGACATGAGTAATCATCACCTAACGGTTGAGACCAGACTTTCTGCGCCAGAACCGTTGCTTTATACTAAGGATGAATTCCCGTTGTCAATGCAATCGGAACGGACTCATTGAATCACGACCCTGCCGCAGTGCTGAAAGAGATTTCGAACCGGCATGTTTCGACGCAGACTCACAGAACTCGCCGACCGATCGCTCCTACGCCGACTCTCCCCATTGGAATCAGGCACGGGGCCGACGATTCACCATGCAGGGCGCCGGGTCATCTTGCTGTCCTCTAATGATTACCTAGGGCTTGCAACCCATCCGGAAATCATACGTGCCGCGATACAGGCCACCGAACAGTATGGGGTGGGGTCCGGAGCTTCTCGCCTGGTCAGTGGAACCCTTCCTCCCCATACGCACCTTGAAACCTCCCTTGCGACGTTCAAAGGGACGGAAGCCGCCCTTCTGTTTGGAGCCGGGTACCTTGCCAATATCGGCACCATTCCGAACCTCATCGGAGAAGGCGGTCTGATTTTGGCGGATCGATTGTGTCATGCCAGTCTCATCGACGGATGTCGCTTGAGCCGCGCTGATTTTCGGATCTTCCGGCATCGAGACTGCGCCCATCTGGAGTTGCTGCTTCGACGACGAAGATCGAATCGTCCCACGCTCATCATCACGGAGGGACTGTTCAGTATGGACGGCGATCTCGCTCCGTTGTCGGATTTGGCCTCGCTGGCCGAGCGATATGAGGCGACATTGTATGTCGATGACGCCCATGGGACCGGCATCATGGGACCGACCGGTCGGGGAACGATCGAGCACTTCGGCTTAGAACAGCAAATCCCCTTTCATATGGGGACACTCAGTAAAGCACTCGGGAGCCATGGAGCCTACATCGTTGGGCCCAACGATGTGATTCAGTATTTGATCAACGTAACCCGTCCGTTCATTTTCACTACCGCGCTGCCACCCGCGATCGCGGCGGCAGCTTCGGCGGCGGTCGCGGTCATTCAACGTGAACCCGAACGCCGGATGAGGCTCTGGTCGAATCGGCAACGACTGTTCACTGGAATACAGACGCTCGGCTTTCAGATGACTCAGACTGTCAGTCCAATTTTACCGATCCTGGTGGGCGACGCGGCCACGGCATCGGCATTCGCCGAACGGCTGCTCACACATGGGATCTATGCGTCCGCGATCCGGCCGCCGACCGTTCCGGACGGAACCAGCCGCATACGCGTCACGGTGACGTCGGAGCACACGACTGAGCAGATCGACGAAGCGCTTCACGCACTAGACCTCGCTGGTCGTGAAACCGGACTCCTGTAATCAGCCTCCTCATCGGCCTGCACCTTCGGGCTATTTCCTTGCTTTCATGGCTGCCTATGGCATGATCACAGGAGCTTTTTACCTCCCGATCAACCCATAACGCTGAGGATCACGGGCAATGGACATTTCCAAACTACTGACATTCTCGGTCAAAGAAGGCGCTTCCGACTGTCACATCAGTGCCGGTGAACCTCCCATGATCCGTATTCACGGCGATCTTAAGAAACTCGACCACCCTCCCCTGACTCCCGACGAGACACACGCCCTCATCTACGACATGATGAGCGACTCTCAACGAAAGACGTTTGAGGAAAAGCGAGAATGTGACTTTTCCTTCGAGCTTGGAGACATCGCCGGCAGACTCTTCGCACGAGCCCATGCGGTCAACGTCGAGCGCTCCGTGGGGGACAGAACAATCGATGGGGCGAGATGCACACGACCACGGATACCGGAGCGGGATACCAATTGTCAATCTATTTAGGACGCACTACACTAGTCACACAGCCCCACCCTCAGGGAGCTGAACTCCCTTCAGTCTGGCGCTCAAGATACGACGCTATTTTCTCAAGGGCCAGCGCACTCAATTTGGACCCATACCACGTCGGCATTGTCTTCTCTGGATACCCCTGCACCACAAATCGCTGCGGCTCCAACACCGATTCGACGATATATTCATGCACCGTCTTCGCCTGCCCACGGTAACCAGGATCGTTGATTCGTTGGGGCCCGGTCGTGCCCAGAACCAACGGCGGTCCAACTTGGCCAGTCGCACCGGGTATTCCGGGAATGATATGGCAGACCGGACAGCCGGGCTTGGTCAACAGCTCGACAAGCGGTTCATCGCCCGTCACCAGGGAAATCGTTTCCGGTGTGACTACAGGATTCATAGACTGGGTTGGTGTCGGGCTGGAGACTCGGGAGGTACGAAGCGCCCACACAATGGACACCAGGACCAGACCAATGGCAATCCACACTGCAATGCTGTCCCGAGTGCGTGTACCGGTGTTCGGGTCGGATGATGGAACCTGAGAGGAATGATGGCCATTGCTCAATGAGCACCCTGCTCGCCTGCTCTGGAGACCTTCAGAATGAAGGAAAGGAAGAAACTCTCGTTCAGGATCCGGTCTGACACATTCTTACCCCGAAGTCAGCAAAAGCCGGACACATCTGCCATCACTCAGGAGTAATCCCGATGATGGCAGATGGCCCTTACGAGCGTATCAGGCCACCGAGCAGACCATGTCGGTCCTTCACTTCATCAGGCCCCTAGTTTCCCTTGCACCAGTTTCATGAGCTGATCGAGCCCACCGGCTTCAACCTTGCCGTTCGGCGTCAGCTTGTCGATCAGATCAGGCAGAAGGCCGGCCAGCTGTGAACTCACCGCACCAGCTGAGAGCCCCGCTTTACTGGCCAATTGGGTCAGCAGGTCACCGCCTAACCCTTGCTCGATCTGATTCGGGGTGACGGGCAAATTCTGGCCTGTGCTCACCCAGGAGTTCACGATTTCACCCAAACCATTTTTCTGAAACGCCTGGACGAGGCCAGCCAATCCACCGATACTGCTGTCCTTTCCGAGCAATCCCGCGACCGCCTGCAGAAGAGGATTTTGTCCTTCCTGTCCACCCAGCATACCACCCACCATGTGCCCCAATTGATCCATGAGTCCCATGGGTCAGCTCCTTCCTTGAGTATAATAAGAAGTTTTCAACGGAAAGATCTCTCCGATCGCTGCCACAGCGGAGTGTGTACCACAGACATGGGCCACAATCCAATGGACACGTACGGAGTTCTCCTGCCAATCGTAGCAATCATTTTGGAATACATATGATTAAGTATAATTTCGCATGGATGGTCTTCGCACCTGGCAACCTGACAGTTTTGAGAGGCTATGCAACAGACTTTTTTTTGTTATGATGATCTGAATTGGAGAACGCTCAATGAAAAAAACCGCTTCATTCATCACAACCCTGGTGATAGCAGGATGCTGGTTCATCTCTTTTGGTACACCCAGTCTCGTTTGTGCAGAAATGTACGTGGCAGGACAGGCGGGGGTGAACTTCGCGGATCGTATCAACAGCATTGCAGGAACGGGTCCGCTCGCTGGAGAGCCAGGTTCTTTCCAGGACTTTGACCTCCAAAACTCGATTACCTATGGAGCCAAGGTCGGATATTTCCCCGGACACAGTTGGTACGGAATTGAAGCCGAAGCGTTACATACCACCCCGCACATTAAGAGTTTCAACGATGATCCGAGAACCACAGGTTTTGACCCAGTTCCCGGCACCCATTTTCGACTGACCACGGTCGGTGTCAATTTTATTGCACGGTATCCAGGTCGCTCATTTCAACCGTACGTAGGAGCTGGTGTAGGAGCAGCAATCGCACACATCCAGGATACTACCGCTGTACCTGGGAGCATCCTTCCTATACGAAGTGACAGCGATCTGGCCACCGCGTGGAATGTGCTGGTCGGCCTGCGAGCATTTCTCACCCCACACATCGCTGTCTTTACGGAGTATAAGTACACCGGCGCCACACTACGATTCGATGAAGCCTTCGGTCCCGATGGTGGTTTTTCAGGCAACTATAGAGCGCAGCACGTCCTTGGCGGGCTGTCGTATCACTTCTAGGAGAGGAGAACGACCATGTTGCGCATGACTGTGCTCGTTCCCCTGGTTGGTGGAGTACTGCTGCTATCTGCCTGTGCAGAATCCATCCATCAGGTGCA
>JABMDK010000017.1:293051-335085 GCA_015903995.1 Nitrospira sp. | reverse complement strand
AGCATTGCAGGAACAGGTCCGCTGGTTGGCGCGGCAGGTCCTTTCGAAGACTTTGATCTCCAAAATTCGATCAGTTATGGTGGCAAAGTAGGCTATTTCCACGGCCACAGTTGGTACGGGATCGAAGCGGAGGTCTTGCACACAAACCCTCATGTCAAGAGCTTGCCTCGCACCGCAACACTGGATGAAGTTCCCGGCATCCATTTTCGACTGACTACGGTCGGTGTTAACTTCATTGCCCGCTATCCAGGCCGCACACTTCAGCCATATGTGGGGGCTGGTGTTGGGGCAGCCATCGCGAACATCGGAGATACCACGACCGTCCGAAGCGATACGGATGTGGCAGTCGCCTGGAATGTATTGGTGGGGTTACGTGCATTCATCACACCAAAAATCGCCGTCTTTGGTGAGTATAAGCATACTGGAGCGACACTGAAATTTGATCAAGCCTTTGGTGAGTTAGGTGGCTTTAGCGGCAACTACAGGGCACAGCTTCTCCTTGGTGGGCTGTCGTATCACTTCTAACAGGTTGCGGAAAAACTTACTGAGACCTCTGTAGCCGTCGCAAAGATCGAGATTTAGGACGACGCTGAACGACCACGCAGGATGCGCAAAAAGGCCGTCCAGCAAGGCCGCAGCAAGCGAAGAGGCGAAGCGTACTCTGGGCTGTACGTTGAGCCTCTGAGTGAGGCGAGAACGCCGCTGGCAGTCTTTTTCCGCATCCTGCTAAGCGAGGAGCACGACCATGTTTCGCACGATAAGACTCGCTCCCTTGATTGCTGCAGTCCTGATACTCCCGGCCTGCGCAGAATCCATCCATCAAGTGCAACGCGATACGGAATTACTCGGGGTTCCTCTTGGGCTGGAACAGGAGATCGATAGCACGGTCAGCTTTGCCGATCTCAGAAGAGCCCCCGGTGAGTATATCGGACGAACGGTCATGATCGGCGGGAACGTGATTAAGGCGAAACGGACGGAAGCCGGAACCGAAGTGGAAATCTTACAACTGCCGACTGAACAAGAAGGAATGCTGACTGAAGAACGTCTTCGATCAGAAGGCCGCTTTCTCGCGGTTCGGGAACAATTTCTCGACCCTGCCAGTCTCCCTCAAGGCACGCCCATTACCGTGATCGGTACTGTGAAAGGCGAAACCACGAGACCACTTGATGAAAGCGACTACACCTACCCCATCCTTGAGATCAAGCATATTATCGACTGGAGGAGTATCGCGGCACAACGGCGAAGAGATCGAAATCCATATTACGGTGCCTATTACCCGCCCTATGGTCCGAGTGGGTTGTACCCATACGGTAGTGGCTATTGGGGAGGACCGTTTGGTGGCTACTATGGAGGGCGAGGGTTCTATGGCCCTTCTCGTGGCTTTTCGGGAGGGGCACCATCTTTTTCGCCCCCTCCACCACCTCCATCACACGTTCCTCCGAATTTGAGGAGAAGATAGGGATCACCATTTAATAATACGGCGAGAAGGGTCTGACGAAATGAATGGGCAGGATGGGCAGAAGGGACCACTTCTCTCTCGCCGTGACGCGATGGTGTTGCTTGGAGCGACCAGCGCCATCTGGCTGATGAACGGAACGCGCAGTCCGGCACAAGCCGCTTCCGATACGCCGCAATCTCCCTGTATCGTCCGACCTGAACAAACCGAAGGTCCATACTTCGTCGATGAACGATTGCACCGTTTTGACATTCGCTCCGATCCGACCAACGGGCATATCACGCCTGGGACACCGTTCGCCCTGACGTTTCACCTCTCTCGTGTGCATGCCGGGGAGTGCCATCCCTTACCGGATGCCCAAGTCGATATCTGGCACTGCGACGCCAGGGGGGTCTATTCCGATGTAGAAGATCCAGGGTTCACAACGCTCGGAAAAAAGTTTCTACGGGGGTATCAGTTGACTGACGCGCAAGGCACTGCACGGTTCCTGACCATCTACCCGGGTTGGTATCCGATACGGACCGTGCACATTCACTTTAAGATTCGTACGGCACCGGTGACGCGGAGAGGTTTTGAGTTTACCTCACAATTATACTTTCCCGATGAGGTGACGGATCGGATTCATACCGCTCTTCCCTACTCGTCGAAAGGACGACGTCCGGTGCGTAATCACCAGGATTTCATCTTTCGAGACGGCGGTGAACAATTGATCGTGAAGCCGTCCCCAACACACGACGGCTATGCCGCCACATTCCCGATCGGTCTGCAGTTATCATGAATCAATCCCCTGGACTTCTCCCTATTGACTGTTCCGAGAAATTCTCGATATCCTACCTCGCCCCAAATCATCTCTCTGTAGGAGGACAATCCATGAAATGCTTGCGTAGCGTCGGTCTCTTGACATGCGTACTGCTTGTCCCTCTCGCAGTGAGTGCTGCACCCCCACCTGAAGTACAAGTAGATTACTCAGCCGACAGCACGATGGAGACGGAAGGCGGCATGACGATGAAATCCCGCATCTACCACACGGTGAACAAGGACCGGATGGAGATGGGCGGATCGGACGGCATGACATCGATCGTTCGGAAGGACAAGAAGGTGGTGTGGCAGTTGATGGGAGACATGTACATGGAAATGCCGATGGATGCCTCAAACGCCTCCGGCATGGACGGATTCGACATCGTCGAGCAGACCGAAGTGGGCCAGGAAACAATCAACGGAGTGAAGGCCACCAAGTCCAAGATCGTTGCGGTGAAGAAGGACGGATCCGGAAAATTCGGTGGCTTCTTCTGGACCACGAAAGAAGGCATCACCGTCAAGATGGACATGCTATCGAAAGAAGGCGACAAGAAGCTGCGCATGACGAGCGAGCTGAGCAATCTAAAAATCGAAAAGCAAAACCCGGCCCTCTTCGAAATACCAGCCGGCTACACGAAGAACGACATGGGCGCCATGATGGGGATGGGCGGCATGCCCAATATGGAGGAGATGAAAAAAAACCCGCGCCAGCGCCAGTCCGGTGGAAAACAGCCTCGTGATAGCCAGGCCGGAGAAAGCCTCGGCGATCAAATACCGGACGTCAACAAGATGATGAAAGGGCTGTTCGGTAAATAACGGAGGTCATCGCCCATGCGCCTGTCGAAAGTAGCCGGATATTCGCTCATGCTCATGACCCTCGCAGCTCCCGCCGTTCATGCGGATGATCCTTGCCTGGGCGACGATGAAAAGAAATCTGCGCTGGCTCAGTCGGCCGCGCTTGCAAAGGCGGAACAAGCCGGACAACCCGCCGCGCTCTTCGTCGCGTACATGAGAGTGGCAGCAAACGAGTGCATCGACCGCTACGACAAGAATGCCATGGGAAAGGCCAAGGCCAACCTGCCCAAACTGGGGCGGGACCTCGGCAAGGCAGCTGAAGCGAAAGGCGCTCTTTATTCCGGCGAGCCGGTACGGGCCGACGGGCAAACATCAGCCTTTCAGTACTACGAGGCCATCGGCGACCACCAGGACGCCAACCGGGTCCTGATCAAGGCCGTTCAAGCCAAGCCTGAGGACCTGCGCCTGTTCGAGGCCGCCTGGAACATCGATAACGGCCGCTATGGCCCGGTCGATGGCACTACCGGATCAAGGCAGCCTTACAACTCTCCACCGGCATTCCGGCAAGAACTGACCAAGGTGGCATCGGTCAATGCCGATCGACTGATGAAATCAGAGGAGAAAGATGCCCAGGGTCTCACCGGCAATATCGGCGAGTTGGGTCAGTCGACCATGCAGTCGATCGAGAAACTCAGGAACGCGTCACTGTGGATGAAATTCCTGCAGGGCGGAGACAAACCAGCCAGAGATCGAGCTGAACAGCGAGGCGATACCATCATGAAGCGGCCGGATCCAACCTTCTCCCAGGGTCAAGCCATGGTCTATTACGAATTTTCCGGTTCGCCGAAGGCGAAGGGTTTGGCTGCTCAAATCAAGAAAAAGAATGAGGAGTCTCAGCAAGTCGTGGAAAAGGCCGGTGAAAGCATGAAGAAGTCGTTCACCCAAAAGAGCGAAGCCGACCAGGAAAAGGCCGGTGAAAGCATGAAGAAGTCGTTCACCCAAAAGAGCGAAGCCGACCAAAAACAATTCGATAAGAAGAAAGCCGACCTCGAAAAAGAACTTGGATTTTAACACGCTGCCCTCTCCAATCCTCGCCTTTGGTCTCTGCAAACCCATACCCTGTGCCGACTTCCTCCGGCTTGACTCCGGCCCATTCCAGAGCGATGCTGAATGATGTCCCGGAGGTCTTTATGAAACCGGGGTAGCCGCCTTTGTTCTTAATCCCTCCCGTGCCTGCCCATCTACTGACGCCCTCGGAGGCCTTGTATCCGAGAGGACGTTGTTGTCTCTTCCACCCTATCCAGGAGGTTTCGCCATGAAAACCTCAACCATGATGTTGTTTGCAACTGCCGTTGTGCCCTTGATGGTCTCGCTCGCGTTCGCCAATCCAGCCATGCTACCCAAACACCCCGGATATCCGATGGGCAAGGCCGTTGATCCTGTAACTGGTCAATCACTGGCCAATGATCCGGGACAGGCCAATGCCAGAAACCAAGAGGCCCTCACCAATGCGGCGATGTTTGACGATAATCGTTCCAAACAAAACCTGTTCTTTAACCACAACGACGAACGTCTCATTGAGAAACCTGGAGCCGGACTACTTCCAAAGGTGCAAGGTCCAAATATTACGATTGAGCCACCGGTTAAAGAAGGGACAAAGGTGAGCGCTGCACCGGAATAGCGAAGATTACTCCGAGCTTGGGCTAGATATCCCCTGAGGGCATGCGGCAAACACGGACGGCAGGGCATAGCTATGCCTCGACCCCGTTCGTACCTCCATGATCTTAGGCAATGAGTCCGCTGGTATTTTGGATGCGGTCAGTACAAGCAGGTTGTACCGGTTCACTTGAAGGAGGCAGAACCTCAGAGTTCATAGATAGCGAGGCCTGAGGAGCTTGGGAGAACACCGAAGTGGAAAGCAGGACTCTTGTCTGCTTCTCTTCTAGTTCCGTCATCTGTTCTTTACTTCTGCCGGCAGATGCCAAAACTAATTGCTCAACGGCAGCAGAAATAGCCAATAGACTTTTGGCGGCCAAAGACTGAGGAGCAGCTTCAATGACCGGTAGGAACTTCCGAACAGCCTGGCCCACAGCTGGGTCGTCGGGGATTTCACCGAGCAGCGTCAGGTCGCCGCCGACGTACTGATGGAGAATCTTGCGCAGATACAGAACATTGACTTGAGAACTTCCTGAGGCACGATTGATGATGAGCTCTGGCCGAAACGATTGTAAGGCCGCGGCCGCCACGTCACGTCCCCCTGCATCGGTGGCTCCCGCAACTTCTATGACCTCCTCCACACTCGTAAAGTCTCGGTTGGAGAGAACATCCGACATCGGGCTCCGCGCGAGAAAACAGGCCAATACACGGCGAATCGCCGCCAACTTAATGAATCGGTAGAGGTCCAGCACGGATGTTGGCTCGGGAGTCGCCACAGCCAAATGGATATCAGCCATCAGAAAAAAGTCGAGAGCGTGGAAGTTGGTGCCGGCGCCGATATCGATGACCACGATGTCGGCTTCAAGCTCCCGGAACTGTTTCATGAGCCGTTTTTTGCGGGCAAAGGCCATGTTGGCCGTCGCCAACGTTTCGCCTGTGCCGCCAATGAGACGGAGGTTCGGATGAACGGTGACAGGAATGGCGGCTTCGTCCAGCCGGTTGACTCGTTTGTTCAGAAAATCCGTCAAGGTCACCGCCGGATTCAATTCTCCGAACATGATATGGGCATCAGCCCCACCCACGTCCAGATCCGCCAGGATGACTTGTCGTCCGCTTTTCGCCAGCGCCAACGCAAGGTTGGCGGACACCACACTCTTACCTACGCCGCCTTTTCCGGATGCCACTGAAATGAGCGTTGCCATGGTACCTGCCGTTTCGTTTGTAGGAGAGGTGCCTCGAAGTCTAGAGTCTGTGGAAGAAAAAGCGCTTCTACGGACGCCGGAATCATCTTGTCTCCACGTCACTGACACGTGAGCACCGAATCAGGCTGTAACCAATTCACTGCGCAAATCCCTACATCAATCCTTCATTAACGAGGTGTACAAATGGATCTGTGATATCCTGTTCCTGTCTTCCGGATGAGTAGTATGGAGCTGCTTTCACATGAGCATGCGCAAAGCGAAGATCGTTTGCACCATCGGACCGGCGAGCTGTTCACCGGCCATCCTAAGCCGATTGATTGAAAACGGCATGGATGCTGCTCGGCTGAATTTCTCTCATGGCACTCATGAATCTCATGCAACAGCCATCACCGCCATCCGAGACGCAGCCGCACGACGCGGAGCGGCGGTGGCGATTATCCAGGATCTGCAAGGCCCCAGGATCCGCGTGGGCCTGCTGCCGAAGGAAGGCATTGAAGTCCGCCAGGTGGTGCGGTTGCGGACATCGGCTCAATCGGCGGAACTGCGCGATACCCACACCTCTGTTCCCGCCCCTCTTCCAGAGATCCCAGTCACCTATGCTTCGCTCACCCGCGACCTCCAGGTCGGATCACGCGTGCTCATCAATGATGGACTCATCGAGCTACAAGCCGTTCGCATTACAGACAATCTGATCGACTGTTCCGTCCTGACCGGGGGCACGATCACCTCACACAAAGGGATCAACCTGCCTGGAACAGCCGTCAGCGCCCCTACCTTGACTGAGAAGGATCAGGAAGATATTCGCTTTGGCGTCGAGAATGGCGTGGACTATATCGCCCTCTCCTTTGTGCGAGGGCCACAGGACATTGACGCGGCACGGGCTGTCTTGGCCGAGCATGGAAGTACGATCCCACTCATCGCCAAAATCGAACGGGCTGAAGCCGTGACGACGTTAGACGAAATCTTAGAACGAGCGGACGGGGTGATGATCGCCCGTGGAGACCTGGGTGTCGAGATGGGGCCTGAAGCGGTGCCAGTTCTGCAGAAGCGGATTATTCTAGAAGGCAACCGGCGGCGGCGCATTGTCATCACTGCCACGCAGATGCTGGAATCAATGACACAGGCCCTGCGCCCGACAAGAGCGGAGGCTTCCGATGTCGCGAACGCTATCTTCGACGGGAGCGACGCCTTGATGCTCTCAGCCGAAACAGCCGTCGGTGCCCATCCTACCGAGACAGTTGAAGTAATGGATCGCATCATTCGCGCGGCAGAAGAGGGCACCGAACCTGGCATACTGCGCAAGCGGCAAGCCGACCTGGACAATCTTTCCATACCAGAGGCCATCTGCGCTGCGGCCTCATCTGCAGCCAGGGGAATCGATGCACGTGCCATCGTGGCGTTCAGCGAGCGAGGTGCCACAGCTCGGCTGGTTTCGAAGCAACGCCCGACCGCACCGATTCTGGCCCTGACTCCTCATGAGGCGGTCAGACAGCGGATGGCACTCTATTGGGGCGTCCGTTCATTCACCATGCCGCAAGTTGAGCAGACTGATGCGCGGATCAAGGAAGCCGAACGCGTGCTCAAGGCGGAGGGGTTGGTCACAGCCGGCGACAGGCTCGTCATCGTCTCCGGCACGCTTGCGGCGCAACCGGGCAGAACCAATCTGCTCAAACTGCATGAAGTCGGCTAACTCCACTCTCCACCCGATTTGCATCACCATACGACTTTCCCCTCCCCACATTCTTCTCTGAATGATCCTTTCTCACGGGAGACCAAGAGAGATCCCGTTCTCTTCATACACCTCGGGTGATACAATGATGTTGGAACGGGAGGACGCAGAGATGCTGACGTCTTGTCGATTTGTCTGGCTCCTGGCTATATTCCTAATTCTCAGCTCGACGCCTCTCTATGCTCAATGGGTGGCTATTGACGCTCAGTATCAGTCGCATCCATTGCAAATGGTGTACGTCGATGCTGCTACCATACACAGAGAAGACAATCTGGTAACCATTTCCACGTTGATCGACTGGAAATGGATGCAGGGCAACAGGTCCCCTACTCGATTTTATTCCACCAAGATAACCAAGCAGTTCGATTGCGCCAAAAAACGTGTTCAGAATCTGGAATCCACCGATTTCTACGGCCACATGGGGACAGGCGAGGTGATTGGTGGTGGCGGACACACCAGCGAAGGCCACTGGATCACTGTTGAACCAGCAAGTCTGAATCAAGGTGTGTGGGAGGCGGCGTGTAGGAAGGGGTAGTAATGTCGGTTGACGTAGCCAGTAGTCTGCCTCAAGCGTTTCATCCTTCGCCACCGATGTGTTTCCAATCGTCAGCAAAGCTGGTCCTCCACTGCTCCTTGCTCACAGCCCGATAGGCAGCTTTCAACGTCTTGGCAGCCGAATGCAACTTCGCCCGAACGGTTTCTGAGATAAAAGTGCTTAACTTTTCGGAAGGTACTGCTTCTAACCTGCCTCTTAAATCCGCTACCCGCATATCACTCATGGTGCTTCAGTAAACAAGAGTCTTCAGAAACCTAGCACGAGATGAAGATTGAGCTATGCAGCGCACGGTACCTTACGGGGAAGAGCAAACTACTTGGATTGAAACTGCGACGCAAGTTCACTAGGCTTGAAGACACCTCGCTCGGTGATGATGCCCGTGATCAGTTCAGCCGGTGTGACATCGAAGGCAGGATTGTAGACGGCCACACCTTTGGGTGCGACGGGGTGGCTGCCATGGATGGTCGTGACTTCGGATGGATTTCGCTGCTCAATTGGAATCTGATCACCGGACTTCGTTTTAAGATCGATGGTTGAATAGGGAGCTGCCACATAGAACGGAATATTGTGCGCCTTCGCCAAGACTGCCACCGAATAGGTGCCGATCTTGTTGGCCACATCTCCGTTCGCCGCAATGCGATCGGCTCCGACGACGCAGAGATGAATCTTTCCCTGCCTCATGAGTGAGCCTGCCATATTGTCGGTAATCAACGTGACAGGAATGTGATCCTGCATCAGCTCCCATGCTGTGAGGCGAGAACCTTGAAGTACAGGACGAGTTTCGTCCGCAATCACATTGATTTTCTTGCCCTGTTCATACGCAGCGCGAATGACCCCAAGTGCCGTTCCATAGCCTGCCGTCGCGAGTGAACCGGCATTGCAGTGAGTCAAAACCGTCTGTCCATCACGGATCAGCTCCGCCCCATGGCGCCCCATGGTCTTGCAGAGCGTAATGTCTTCTTCAAGTATAGCTTGAGATTCAGAAATAAGGACTTGCTTGATCGTCGAGACCGGCTGAGCTCGTACCGACTCCAGCTTCCGCCTCATCCGCTCAAGAGCCCAGAAGAGATTGACCGCCGTTGGCCTGGTCGCGGCCAAGTCGTCACAGATCGTGAGGACTGCCTGTGCAAAGGTTGGGTAGTCAGTCGCACGGATGGCCTGCGCGCCCAAGGCGACACCCATCGCTGCCGTCACGCCGATGGCCGGCGCTCCGCGAACTTTCAACGTGCGAATCGCGTCCGCGACGGCCTTGTAGTCCCGACAGTCGAGGAACTCCACTGCTCCTGGAAGTTGGCTTTGATCGAGCAGCCGGACAGCTCCATCTTTCCATTCAACGGTTGGCACCATAGAGGAATCTTCTAATGGGAATGGAGCAGGAGTGCAAGTCCCTATCGACCACGACCGCTGATTTCCAACACAGTAATCATCGCGGCAATCAAACCGGCCTGAATGAGGAGCAGCACAGCCTCCGTCGTGCCGGCATGGCGGAGCGCCAGTGCTGCGAGCCCAAGACAGATGGTGAAGAAAAAAATCATGGCCACACTGGCCTGACGGGAACCGAGCGCTCGCTCAAGGCGGTGATGAAGATGATCCTTGCCTACGTAATCCAACCATTCCTTCACGGATGTGACCTTACCTGTGACGACACTCCGGAGGCACGAACTGGAAAACCCGTCATCACCCGTCCGAAACCCGCATCAAATCACGTGGGCTCCCACCCGGTCTCGGCTATCTTGGACAGCAATGATATGTGATTATCGTTTGCCTTGGCGTTCTTCCATGAGAAGCGCGACGATATCTCAACGGAGTTTGAGCGGTGGAGGTAGAGAGATCTGCTTGAGTGAGGGAGCCCCCGATCGTGGGTGTCGGACCGTCAGTGATGTCCCCTCTTCCTCGTAAGGTAGAATCCGCGCAATGGGTGTCGTCCCACGCCAGACCGTAATAGGCTTCCCACTCTGTACATTGCGGAGAAGCTGACCTAACCTGCTTCTTAATTCCGCTATTTGTACATCGTACATGGTCACCTTCCCTGAAACTGTGACGAGATCTCACTAGGTTTGAAGACGCCTCGCTCGGTGATAATGGCGGTAATGAGTTCTGCCGGCGTCACATCGAAGGCCGGATTGTAGACCGCGACATCTTTCGGTGCGACCGGATGGCCGCCGTGGATGGTTGTTACTTCCGATGGGTTTCGCTGTTCAATTGGAATCTCATCTCCAGATTTTGTCTTCAGGTCGATGGTCGAATAGGGAGCCGCAACATAGAAGGGAATATTGTGGGCCTTCGCCAAGACCGCCACAGAATAGGTCCCAATCTTGTTGGCCACATCCCCGTTCGCAGCAATGCGATCTGCTCCGACGATACAAAGATGAATCTTCCCTTGTCTCATGAGCGAACCAGCCATATTATCCGTGATCAGCGTAACCGGTATGTGATCTTGCATGAGCTCCCATGCGGTGAGGCGTGCACCTTGAAGGACAGGACGAGTTTCATCCGCAATGACATTGATTTTCTTACCTTGTTCACATGCAGCACGAATCACTCCCAGTGCGGTCCCATAGCCCGCCGTTGCGAGTGAGCCGGCATTGCAGTGCGTCAAAACCGTCTGCCCATCCCGAATCAGTTCTGCTCCATGACGTCCCATGGTTTTACAGAGCGCAATATCTTCTTCAAGTATCGCTTGAGATTCCGAAGTAAGGACCTGCTTGATCGTCGAGACCGGCTGAGCTCGTACCGACTCCAGTTTCCGCCTCATTCGCTCAAGAGCCCAGAAGAGATTGACAGCCGTCGGCCTAGTCGCAGCCAGGTCGTCACAGATCGCGAGGACTGCCCGTGCAAAGGTTGAGTAGTCGGTCACTGGAATGGCCTGCGCACCTAAGGCAACCCCCATCGCTGCCGTCACGCCGATGGCCGGCGCTCCGCGAACTCTCAACGTACGGATCGCGTCCACAACGGTCTGATAGTCCCGACAGTCGAGGAACTCCACTGCTCCTGGAAGTTGGCTTTGATCGAGTAGACGGACAGCGCCGTCTCTCCATTCAACGGTTGGCACCATGGAGGAATCTTCTAACGGGAATGGAGCAGGAGTGCAAGCC
The DNA here is from genome assembly GCA_015903995.1 of Nitrospira sp. Taxonomy (GTDB): domain Bacteria; phylum Nitrospirota; class Nitrospiria; order Nitrospirales; family Nitrospiraceae; genus Nitrospira_D. Next base: position 323,798 of record JABMDK010000017.1, on the reverse strand, counting down.
CCTATCGACGGCACCCACAGACTTTTCAGCACGGCACTTATTGCGGCAACCAAGCTCGCCGACAGAAGCCACTCGCCCACATCGTTCAACCTGAGTTCAAGTCGTCTACGTAGAACTTCCCCAACAACCTGCGTGACTCTGCAAGGAAGCGCGCTCAGAGGAAGAGAACGACTCAAACCATACAAGAACACGGTGTGTCGTTATGAGAATTGGAGGAACAGCCGATGCCAATTCAGATACTCGCAACGCCAACGGCAACGTAGAAAGTCGACTGGTTGGACAAGAAGGTCTCGCATACGAGTCACCGTGAGTTCGGATGTTGAGAGCCGACCTGTGACCCAAATCGCTCCATCATGGTCCGTACGAAAAACCGTACTCTGTTGATCGTGATACGCTTCCAGGACCGATTCAACCGGGTGTCCATAGGGATTGGCCGCGCCGACTGAGACCACTGCATATTGAGGATGCAGTTGCTGAATCCAATCTACATCCAGCGAACTACGCGCCCCATGATGGGGCACTTTCAGGACGGTCACTGGTTGATACCCATCCTCTTTCAACTGTCTCAATCCAGCGCGTTCAATATCAGCTGCAAAAAAGATGGAATGGGTTCCACATTGCAGCTTCGAGACAATAGACAGATCGTTCAAGAGTGTCCCCGTAGGAGGCTGAGTCGACTCACGAGCTACTACTATTTCAGGTGGATTGAGAATACTGAGTCGGCACTGACCGGACCGTAACAGGTCTTGGCCACGCACAGCGATATGCTGATCGATCTGGTGATCGCGAAGGGCTGCGTGTAGATCTGCGACGAATTGTTCCGACCGTTCTATCCCTCCACCCCAGTATTGTCCGACTGACAGATGCCGGAGCACCCAAATCAATCCACCGACGTGATCCAGTTGTTGATGTGTGCCGATGACATGGTCAAGATGGTGAATTCCACGGCGCCACAGAAACGGTGCGACGACATTCTTCCCCATGTCATATCGTTCATATCGGCTGCCGCCGTCGATCAGAACGGTCTGACCATCCGGCAACTCAACCACGGCACTGTCTCCTTGTCCGACATCAAGGAATGTAACACGCCAACGATCGCCGTCTGCTTGCGACAGAGGAGGACTCAGCCACCAACCGAGCAACACGATCGCCAGACCGGCGCCGGCAACTCGAACGCGCCAGGGTATCACCTGAAAGCTTGCTGCAAGTAACCCTGAGTAAAATAGGGCGATTGCGGGGATTGATGGGGCCGCCACATACCACTCCCCTCCTGGGAGGCGGGCACACCATTGCAATCCAAGAACCATCAATCCGAACAAGTGCTCCATCACGGGGCCAAGCATCAAAGACTCGGCCCCCGTCATAATCGTCCATAAAGCAACCAGCAAGCCCACGGGTACTAAGATAATACCGGTAAACGGAACGGCTATCAGGTTTGTGAAGATGCCCATCCAGGGAACCTGATTGAAATACAACGCAACCATGGGCACCGTCGCCACAGTCACCGCTGCACTCATCGACAGCGCTATGCGTGCATGGCGCACAACGCGGTCTCCCAGCTGACTATCGGCCTCTACAGCATCGTCGTTCCATGATTTCGTGAACGCGATCATCCCGATCATGACAAGGACTGACAGAAAGGAGAGTTGCAAGGAAATGTCGAAGATGGCTCGAGGATCGTGCAAGAGAATCGCCAGGATGGCTATCGCCATTGCATGACCCAGATGGCGGTCATGCCCTAGCCACAGTGCGATCATTGCCAACGTGATCATCACGAGCGAGCGCATGGTTGCAACCTCTGCTCCCGCAAGCACCGCATACAGTGCAACCGCCGGCCACGTGAACAGAATGGCAATCTTCGATGGCGTGATGGTCCGCGAGAGAGTCAACAAGAGTGTGTAGGGAAGCCCACGCACAAGTCTCTTCACGATCCAAAATGCCACGATGGCCACAAGCCCGAGATGTGACCCGGAGATCGAAAGCAGATGAATTGTGCCGGTCGCCATGAACCAGTCCTGGAGCTCTTGTCCAAGATATCCTCGTTCACCGATGATCATGCCGAGAAAGAGCCCTCGCGAGGGTTGGCTCAATGTGTTGACGGCTGCTGCACGGATCGCGGCCCTCCAATGATCGATCCGGTTCCATACGCTCCACAATCCCATTGAGATCTCTGCGTCCAACACCGTCACAGCCTGGGCACCCGTCACAGTGGTCATCAGATCGATACCGTGGCGCTCCATATAGGCAGCATAGTCGAATCCACCGGGGTTCAACGACCCTCGTGGGCGGTGAAGCTTTCCCTGAAATGAGACACGGTCGCCGTGATGAAGCGTGAGACCAGGGTCGCGCCACACAAGGCGTATGCGTTTCGATTCCGAAGCCGATCCGTCGGTTTGAACCAGGATGGTCTGGCGCCCTACAGCGTGCTGGACAGGAGCGACAATACGACCGACGACCGAGGCATGAACCGTCTCATGCAACGGCGGTGACAACCAGGGAGGTTCCGGCATCGGGGTGGTAAGACACCAGTACAGGACTCCGGAGAGAAGGCTGGAATACAGCAGCACGGCGGAGGATGAGTCGATAGAACCGACTCGCTCGAGAATACTGAATCCGACGGCGAGGCAGGCCAACAGCACAATAACGGAGAGCGGAAAAAAAGAGATCTGTGCCCCGCACAGAAGGCCGAAAACAAACGCTGCCGTGAGGGACGGGAGCATGAGCTTCCCTCATCTACCGGGACGGAGGGAACACTCAACCGATATGTCGCCGTACGACCCTGGCAAGATCCTCAGCCACTTCCTTGACCATGGTGAACTGTTCTCCTTCCACCATAATCCGCAACAGCGGCTCTGTCCCTGAATATCTGATGAGGACTCGCCCACACCCGTTCAGGCGGCGTTCACTCGCTTGGATGGCGCAATCAATGTCGGGAATCGATTCCAATCTCGGCTTCTTTGTGACATGCACATTCACCAACACTTGCGGGACGGCAGTCATGGCCTTGGCCAACTCGGATAACGGCTTCTTGGTTCGTTTTATCAACGACAGGATCTGCAGCGCCGAGATGAGGCCGTCTCCCGTTGTGTTATGGTCAAGGAATATGAAGTGTCCCGATTGCTCTCCTCCAAAGTTATAACCTTCCGCCAACATCCGTTCGAGCAGATACCGATCACCGACCGGCGTCCGAATCAGCTTGACGCCCGCTTTCGACATCGACAGCTCAAGGCCAAAGTTGCTCATGACGGTTCCGACCAAGGTCTGCTTGGCAAGAAGCCCGTGTTGATGAAGATCCAGGCCCAACGCTGCCATCACATGATCGCCATCGATGACCGTTCCTTGTTCGCAGACAAAGACGGCTCGATCGGCATCGCCGTCCAACGCGATCCCAAGATCCGCGTTGCACCGACGTACCGACTCTTGCAGAAGCTCAGGATGGACAGCCCCGCACCCGGCATTGATATTCATCCCGTCCGGTTTGTTACCGATGACTTCGACCGTGGCTCCTAACTCCCTGAGAACCGTCGGAGCTAGTTTGTAGGCCGCGCCGTTGGCGCAATCGACAACGAGCTTGATCCCCTGAAAGTCTAAGTCCTTGGGCAATGACCGCTTGGCAAATTCAATATAGCGCCCCTCTGCATCGTCGATACGATAGGCCTTGCCGATGAGGTCTGCCGTTGGTCGAAGGTGGTTGATTTCATTCGATATGATGAGTTCTTCAATGCGCGCTTCGACTTCGTCCGGGAGCTTGAATCCGTTGTTTGAAAAGAATTTGATCCCGTTGTCTTGGTAAGGATTGTGCGACGCCGAAATGACGACCCCCGCATCTGCTCGGAGGCTCCTGGTCAAAAACGCGATCGCCGGTGTCGGCATCGGTCCGACCAACAGGACATCCACCCCCATCGAACAAATGCCTGCCATCAGCGCAGATTCCAACATATACCCTGAAATACGGGTATCTTTCCCGATGACGATCTGATGGCGGCCCGCTCGTCGCATGAAGATATGTGCTGCAGCTCGTCCAAGCTGCATCGCCATTTCGCTGGTCATGGGATCGAGATTGGCGACCCCTCGAACACCGTCGGTTCCAAATAATTTACGCATCATGCTCCTGTCTGCAAGATGACCAGCGTGGATTCAACGCCGCCGCCATCTTGACTACGTCCATCATCATGGCAACATCATGGACACGCACAATGTGAGCACCCCGATCGACCGCCAATGCCACCGCCGCTGCCGTCCCCCATTCTCGATGTGCAACAGGCCGTTCAACGACTCGCCCAACAAACGCTTTCCGTGACAAGCCGACCAGTACTGGGTAGTTCAATGCCGCAACAGCAGATAACCCATGAAGAAGGTCAAGGTTATGGTTCAATAGCTTACCAAAACCAAAGCCTGGATCAAGAATGATGTTGCTTCGAGCAATTCCTGCCTGGAGAGCCATCTGCGCACGTTCATCAAGAAAATGCACGACTTCACCGACCACATCGGAATAATGCGGTGATTGTTGCATCGTTTGTGGAGTCCCTTGCATGTGCATCAGGACGACTCCCGCATCTGAGCGAGCAATGACCGATGCCATCTTTGGATCTTGCCGCAAGGCACTCACATCGTTGATGATCGATGCTCCGCAATCCAGAGCGACTTCTGCCACTCGTGACTTGGTGGTATCGATCGAAATTGGAATCGCCACACGATGGGCCAGGCCTTTCACAACAGGGATCACGCGAGCCAATTCATCCTGTTCGTTAACAGCACAGGCGCCTGGCCGAGTCGACTCTCCCCCGACATCGATGATGTCCGCCCCCTGCTCGATCAGTTCCAGTGCGTGGACAATGGCCCGCTCAGACTCGACATACCGTCCCCCATCATAGAAGGAATCGAGCGTCACGTTTACGACACCCATGATGAGCGGACGACTTTGGTAATGAATCTCACGGCCTTTCGCAGAGAACCGATGTTGCGCCGTGATTGCCTGTAGTGATACGCGATCCACCTATTCCACCGACGTAATGAAGATACAAACCGACATCCCGGTTCCCTTGAAGAAATCAGAAGCAGTGCGAACCATGGATGCAACGCCACAAGGCCACCGGTTCCCAAACAAAGGAACCGGTACCTTGAATATTTAGGCTGGAACTGTTTGAGAGGAGGATTGCAACAGAATCTGATCGATTTCCGGTGCGTCAAGCACTTCTTTTTCAAGTAGGGCTTCAGCTAACGCTTTGAGACTCGTCATTTGCTCGGTCAGCACACGTTTAGCACGTTCATAATTTTCCGTGACGAAGCGTTTGATCTCCAAATCGATTTCAAGCGCCACCTGATCACTGACATCTCGCTTCGTGGCAAAGTCTCGCCCAAGAAACACCGAGTCTTCCTTTTGCCCAAAAGTCAGTGGGCCCAACTTCTCGCTCATCCCCCATTCGCACACCATCTTGCGGGCGAGGTCTGTCGCGCGTTCAAGATCGTTACCGGCTCCGGTTGTGACATGCTTAAACACAAGCTCTTCGGCAACACGTCCACCCATAAGAATCGCCAAGGTGTTGTAGAGGAATTCTTTTGAATAGTTATGCCGATCATCCGTCGGCAACTGCATGGTCACACCGAGCGCCCGACCTCTTGGAATGATCGTTACTTTATGTACAGGGTCCGTTCCAGGCAGAAGCTTCGCCATCAATGCGTGGCCGGCTTCGTGGTACGCAGTAATCCTCTTTTCTTCATCGGTGAGGATCATGCTCTTTCGCTCGGCCCCCATCATGACCTTATCCTTCGCCATCTCGAAGTCGATGTTTTCGACTTCCTTCTTGTTCTGGCGAGCCGCCCACAGCGCCGCTTCATTCACAAGGTTTTCCAGGTCAGCGCCTGAAAATCCAGGAGTTCCTCTGGCGATCTTTTCCAATTCGACATTCGTGGCGACCGGAACCTTTTTCGTATGTACCTTCAAGATTTCCGACCGGCCCTTGAGGTCAGGGCGATTAACCACCACCTGCCGATCAAAGCGTCCAGGTCGCAGCAAAGCTGGATCAAGGACGTCTGGACGATTGGTCGCCGCAACTAAAATGACTCCCTCGGTCGTGTCAAAACCATCCATTTCCACAAGCAACTGATTGAGCGTTTGCTCTCGTTCATCATGCCCGCCGCCAAGGCCTGCACCCCGTAAACGGCCGACTGCATCGATTTCATCGATAAAAATAATACAAGGGGCATGCTTCTTCCCTTGCTCGAACAAATCCCTGACCCGCGAGGCTCCGACGCCTACAAACATCTCCACGAAATCAGAACCACTGATGCTGAAAAACGGCACCCCGGCTTCACCGGCTATTGCCTTTGCCAGCAGGGTCTTTCCTGTCCCTGGAGGGCCGACGACCAATACACCCTTCGGTATGCGTCCGCCAAGTTTCTGAAATTTACGAGGGTCCTTCAGGAACTCAATGATTTCAAGAACTTCCTCTTTTGCCTCATCGACACCGGCGACATCAGAAAATGTGATCTTCTTTCGTTCCTCCGTCAGCATGCGGGCGCGACTCTTTCCAAACGACAGAGCCTTATTCCCCCCAATTTGCATCTGACGCATCAGGAAAAACCAGAGGCCAAGGAACAGAATAAACGGTCCCCACGTAACCAGAAAGGTGATGTACCACGGACTCTCATCCGGTGGCTTCACCTCAATCTGAACATCTTTTTCACGAAGGACCTTCACAAAGTCAGGGTAATCAGCTGAATAGGTGCGGATACGCGTCTTGTCCTTTAGGACTCCGCTGATGTGATTGCCCTTGATGATGACCTTTTCAAAATCACCCTTATCGAGCTTTGCCATGAAATCGCTGAATATTACTTCCTCTTCAGGCGCGTGAGTCGGCACACTGAACAGATTAAACAGGAGAATCATGAACAAGCCGACCACAACCCAGAAAAGCAAGTTCTTGACCCGGGAATTCATCCAGTTCTCCTTCGCGACAGCATTGGACGCCACGTATGTAGAAATCGTGATGATGTTAGCATAGCCTTAGACAAATTGCCAACAGCTCCTGAGAAAACTCTACTCCTCGTGCTGACTCAGCTGGTCGAGAACAGCGAGGTATGGAAGGTTCCGGTACTGTTGTTGGTAATCAAGTCCGTACCCTACGACGTATTGGTTCGGAATTTTGAACCCGACATACTGCAATGGGACATCGACGACGCGGCGTTCTGGTTTACTCAACAAGGTACAGACCTTGATGCTGCTCGGTTTCTGCTTGGCCAACGTCTTGGTGAGATATTGAACCGTTAATCCTGAATCGACGATATCCTCAACCAGCAGCACATCCCTATTCTTGATCTGTTCGGTCAGCTCGGTCACAAGCTTGACCTTCCCGGACGTCTTCGTGTGCGTTCCGTAGCTTGTCACGATGATAAAATCAACCTGCACGGGAATGCGAATTGCTCGCGCCAAATCGGCAAAAAACGCATAGGCCCCCTTGAGCACGCCGACAAGCACAAGGTCCTTACCGGTATAGTCGGCGCTGATCTGTCGTCCCAGCTCACGGATGCGACTTCGCATTTGCTCCTGGGTGACGATCGGGCGTCCAAACATACGTTCCATCTCACTCAGTTCCTTCCGTTCAGGCTAGATCTTCAGCAGTGAAGACTAGACAGCGTTTTGTGGCGGTAGTGGGTACCCAGCGTTCATCCTGTCGATAGCCGACGACCCACAGGATTCCCTCGGGAGCCACGACCAGGGGAATGCGAGATCGAGCTGCAATCGGTATCTTCAGATCCGTGAAAAAATCCTGGATCTTTTTTGAATGTCCTCCCATGCCGGCGGGGTGAAATCGATCTCCCGGCAACCAACTCCGTACCATCAGTGGCTGAGACACCCGCTCGGCATCCACCACAATCCGACCCTTTCCGAGAGGAGTACGCAGCTGGCTACATGCCTGCTGTTGTACCTGAAGTCGTTGACCCGTTCCAGCCCATATGAGCGCTCCAGGTACAGATAGGAATTCCCGGCATCCGCTGTGCGGTTGTTCGGCATGGGAGACTACTCGTCCTTGAAGCGGAACAAACCGCAGATAGCGATGATCGACATCAACCCGCCCCCCCTGGACATCGAGACGTGAACCAGCCCCCCTCCGTGAGGCCAGGCGAATGATGCGATCAACCGTTCGGAGACTGGGGGAACGCAATTGGTCATCATACTGCCGAAAGAGGTTTCGGATACAGCGCCGTTGAAGAGCCTCTGGAAGTTCTAGAAGACACACACGATCGATCTTCCACCCTCCGTCAGATTCTCGTTCCACGGCAGAAGAAGAGAGGGTGGTCATCTGCCTATCCAGATAGCGATCGTCTACTCGACAGATCTCTGCGAGCCTACAGAGTGCATCGACGCTCGACGGGACCAGCTGGGCCAGAATCGGAATGACCTCTCTTCTCACGCGGTTTCGCAGGTAATGCGGCTTGACATTGCTGGAGTCCTCACGAAATGATACGCCCGCCGTACAAAGATATGCCAAAATCTCCTGCCGCGGCGTCTCATACAACGGCCGAATGACATTGTGATCCCGGAATGCCGGCATGCCGGACAGACCGGTCAGTCCCGCACCACGAAGCATCCAGAGCAAGACCGTCTCTGCTTGATCGTCTGCCGTATGGCCTACGGCAATGCGATCGGCTCCACAGTGCTCAGCAATCTCCTGCATCACCCGGTAGCGGAGGTCACGGGCTTCAGCCTGCAGTGATGTCTTACGCCCATCGGTCTGCAATCCAACCCGTCGAACATGGAGAGAAACTCCAAGCGCTTGGCAAAAGGCCTCCACAAATTGCTGGTCCCTCTCGGACTCGGCACCGCGTAATCCGTAATTACAATGAACGGCTGAGAGGGTCAGCGCCCAACGTGACCGGAGGTGGTGCAAGATCGATAACAATGCGACGGAGTCGGGACCGCCCGAGATGGCGACCACGATGTGCTGTCCGCGTTGGAAAAGGCCTCTGGATCGAACCGTTCGAACGACCCGATGCACCAGCGGGGGCCAGGCCCCTGTATGGACCGATCTGTTGAAGACCGGGTGCATGGACTCATCGCCTTCCGACTGTTTCATGATATCGACGGAGGATGCCTCTCGCAGAATCTACGTCGTCCGCGATCTGTCGGCTCAACGCTTCCCCGCTCTCAAACTGTGCGTCGCCTCGAATACGACCGATAAACTCAACCGTAAGCGTTCGTCCATACAACTCATGAATCCCATCTAGGATGGAAACTTCCAATCCCCGCTCACCACCATGAAAGGTTGGTCTCGTCCCGATATAGGCGACCGCATCATGTCGCTCCTGGTCCATAATCACGACAGAGGCATAAATTCCGTCGGCAGGAACCACACGGTCCGGCGGCAGTCGAAGATTCGCAGTAGGACATCCTAACGTTCGCCCCCTTCCCTCGCCGGGAGAGACGACTCCGCTCAGCCCATAGTGTCGGCCGAGCATGACAGCCGCGTGATCGACCTGTCCGGAGACGATGAGCCGTCTGATTCGTGTGGAGCTGACCACTCCCCCATCAAGCATGATCGGAGGAATCGGATGGACAACAAAACCGAATTGTTTGCCGAGCGCGATCAAATCGCCGATCTGCCCTGCTCGCCGATGCCCGAAGGCAAAATGCTGTCCGACAAAGATTTCTTTTAGCCCGAGTCCTTTGGAGAGAACCTGCTCAGCGAATAGCTCAGGAGAGAATGCCGAAAACGCGTGCGTGAACTCCAGGGAGACTACCTCATCGATGCCCGCTTGTTCAAAACCAGCACGTTTCTCTTCCTCGCTCGTCAAGAACCGTAGATCAACGTGAGGCGCAAGGATTTTCACCGGGTGAGGATCGAACGTCAGAACGACAGCCGTTCCCTCGGCAGAGCGCGCCGTCTCCACCACCCGTTTCAAGAGCGCATGATGACCGAGATGATGCCCGTCGAAATTCCCGATGGTGCCCACCGGATACGGCCGCACGACCTCGTCCGAATATCCGCGGGTGACGTTCATCGTCGGTCAACGAAGCAGCTTGACAGCGTCTTTCGCAAAGTATGACAGGATCAGATCGGCTCCCGCCCGTTTGATCGCCAACAGTGATTCCATCATAGCACGTGATTCATCGAGCCACCCCGCCCTGGCTGCTGCCTTAATCATGCTGTACTCGCCGCTCACCTGATACGCCGCCAGAGGAAGAAGCGTGCGAGCACGGGCCAGCGCAATGATGTCCAGATACGGCATCGCCGGTTTGACCATGACGATATCGGCGCCTTCTTCGATGTCGAGATCGATCTCGCGAAGCGCTTCTCGCGCATTTGCCGGGTCCATCTGATAAGACTGTCGGTCGCCGAATTGAGGACTGGAAAAGGCCGCGTCTCGAAACGGAGCATAGAAACAAGAGGAAAACTTGGCCGCATAGGCCAGAATGGGCAGCTCCGAGAACCCGGAACGATCTAATTCGCGTCTGATCGCAGCGACACGACCATCCATCATATCCGACGGCGCAACCATATCGGCTCCGGCCTCAGCATGGGTGCGGGCCATCACCGTGAGGCACTCGAGCGTCTCATCATTGAGAATTTTTCCATTCTTGACGATTCCGCAATGTCCGTGGTCTGTATACTCATCGATACAGACATCCGTGATCACCAGCAATCCCGGCACCTGTTGCTTGACGGCTCTGATCGCCCGCTGCACAATCCCGTCCGGGTCCCATCCTGAACTGCCACGCTCGTCTTTGCGCGCCGGAATGCCGAACAGAATGATGGCCGGGATCCCCAAGGCCTGAATCTCTGCCGCTTCTTTGACCAATAGATCGATGGAGAGCCGGAATTGGCCCGGCATCGACGCAATCTCTTCACGACGATTCTGTCCCTCGACCACAAACAACGGGTAGATAAAGTCCGACGGGGACAGCGTCGTTTCACGTACCATTCGACGCAACGATTCATGTTGCCGCAAACGTCTGAGCCGCTGGATCGGAAACCCCATAACTCAACCTTACTTTCGTGGAAGGTTCGTCAAAAACACGACGAGATCCCGAACGGAGATGACCCCGACCAACTTCCCGTCACGCGTGACTCCCAAATGCCGAAGATGAGACTGCGCCATGAGATCGTTCGCGTCCAGCAAGGTCTTGCTCTCCTCGATCGTCATGATGGGAGCCGACATGATTTGCTCGACCGTGGTCTTGACCGCGTCTGCTCCGGCCGCCACCACCCGGCGCATCATATCCGTATCCGTGATGATTCCGATGATCTCACGGTCGTTGGTGACGAACAAACTCCCGATCCCGCGATCGCGCATGATACGCGCGGCCGTCTGTGTATCGGTATCACGAGGCACCGTCACGAACTTTTCTCGGGGAATCATGAACGACTTTACAGGGACCATCTCATTCTCCCTCCTTGTGAAAAACCATCATACATCGTACGTGCGTGTGTTACTGCAGCGCTCCCGTGGCAACCTGCGCACGGCTTCCGGAATAATGGTGGGCGATCGCATCCACCAATGCGGGAATCGTATTCTCACTCGGCATGATCGAAACCGTCAAACCATATTCCTCTGCGGTCTTGGCTGTGATAGGCCCGATGCAGGCGATTGTGACGGATTGCACGAGCGGCTTCACCCCTTCCATACCGCCGAGCATCGCAACAAAGTTGCGGACCGTGGACGAGCTCGTAAACGTGATCACATGAATCCGATGATCCATGAGCTCCTGCCGCCACCCCCCGAAATCCTGCTCCGGTGTGAGCGTACGGTACACGGAGATGACGTCGACATGCGCCCCGGCGGCACGAAGTTCGTCCGGCAAAAGCTCTCTGGCCACTTCCGCCCGAGGGATGAGGATACGGGTGTTTTGTATATCCTGCCGATGCAGTGCGGCTAACACACCTTCCGCCTGATAGTCCGCCGGAACCACATCCGCTCTGACCCCGAACTTTTCCAACTCCTGAGCCGTACGGGGCCCGATGCAACACAGTTGCCGTCCGGCCAAACAGCGTGCGTCGAGCCCACGAGCCAACAGCCTGGTCATGAAACGGCTCACGCCATTGACGCTGGTAAAAATGATCCACTCGTACGTCCCGATCCCGGAGATTGCATGATCCACAGGCGCCCAGTCGAGAGGAGGAAGGATGCTGATCGTCGGAGCCTCGACCGGTTCGGCTCCATAACCGACCAAACGGATAGCCAACTCACCAGCCTGTTCTTTCGCGCGCGTCATGAGCACCCGTTTGCCAAAAAGCGGGCGCTGCTCAAACCAGTTGAGTTTTGACCTCAGTCGAACGACCTCCCCGACGACAATGATCGTCGGCGGTTCCATCTGTGCTGCCTCCGCTTTCTCTGCAATATCAGCCAATGTGCCGACGACGGTCTGCTGGGAAACTCTCGTCCCCCACCGAATGATTGCCACCGGCGTCGACCCCGCTCGCCCTTCGGCCATTAAGGTTGCGGCGATCGTCGAAAGGTTTTTCATCCCCATGAGAAAGACGACGGTCCCTTGGCTCGCCGCCAGCTGTGACCAATCCAACGCCGTGGAAGGCTTTTGGGGATCCTCATGTCCGGTCACAATCGTCAGCGTAGACGCCAATGTTCGATGAGTCACCGGAATACCGGCATACGCAGGAGCGGCAACGGCGGCAGTCACCCCGGGAACGACTTCGAATTCAATCCCGGCCGAGGCAAGCGCTTCCGCTTCTTCTCCTCCCCGCCCAAAGACAAACGGATCGCCGCCCTTCAACCGCACGACCACGTTCCCTTCTCCGGCTCGATCAATCAATAGACGATTGATGGCCTCCTGCTCAGGATATTTCCCTTTGCCCCTCCGTCCGATATAAACTCGCTCAGCGTGGTCCCGGGCGTGGGCAAGAAGGGCGGGATTAGCGAGATAATCGTAGAGCACCACGTCAGCCTGCCCCAAACACTCTTTGCCTCGAAGGGTCAAAAGACCAGGATCTCCCGGACCAGCGCCGACCAAATAGACCTTCCCCGTGCTTCGTCGTACCATGTTCACGCTGATCCGTAAATCTCCCGGAGAATTTTGTCTCCGCCCCGAGTCAGCAGCCGTTCAGCCAATTGAACACCCAGAGCGTGCGCCTGCTGACCTGTCCCCTCAATCTGTTCGCGAAGGATGGTCTTCCCGTCGACCGTGGCGACGAGACCATCCAAGACCAGCTGCTCACCGGACAGAGTGGCATGGGCTGCAATGGGCACCTGACAGCCCCCCTCTAGGCGATACAGGAAGGCCCGCTCCGCAGTCACAGTCGTATGGGTCTGCTGATGAGTGAGCCGGGATAAGACGGAACGCACAAATGCATCACTCGTCCGACCTTCAATGCCAAGGGCTCCCTGCCCGATCGCAGGCAAACTGAGGATGGGAGGGAGATATTCCGTGATGGTCTGAGCCCACCCCAACCGATGCAGGCCGGCAGCAGCCAACACAATGGCATCAAACTGTCCCTCTTTGAGTTTTCTCAGCCGCGTATCCAGGTTCCCGCGCAGCATCACGATCTTCAGATCTGGCCTGGCCCGCAACAGTTGCGCCTGGCGTCGAAGGCTCGCCGTCCCGATCGTCGCCCCCAAGGGGAGCGCGCTGAATGCATAGCCTTCTCGGCTGATCAACGCGTCGCGTGCATCTTCACGCGGAGGCACACAGAGAATGTCGAGCCCTTCGGGTAATTGTGCCGGAACATCCTTCATGCTGTGAACCGCAAAATCGATCTCGCCGGCGAGCAACGCGTCCTCAATTTCCTTGACGAACAGACCTTTTCCCCCGATTTTTGCCAACGGCACGTCGACGATTTTGTCGCCGGACGTCTGAATCTTTTTGAGCACGACCCGGACCTCCGGCACCACTTCCTGCACCTTGGACTGGAACCACTCACTTTGACAAAGCGCCAATTTGCTCCCTCTCGTCCCTAGAACCAAGGTTGAGCGCTGGCTGTTCTGTATCGACACGTTGAAACTCTTTTCGTTACCCGCCGATCAGCGGGCTCGTTTACGGACTGACGTTTCTGAAATCGGATCTTCGGCACCCGACTCTGCCACTCCCTCAGGATGATAACGAGGCGACTCTCTTGATGGCTCGATCTGTTGACCCGGGGCAGCGGGTTGATCGAGAGAAAAAAATCGTCGGGCCGCTTCGACGAACGCCGGGCCGCTCGAGGAGTTCACTTCGGCCTTGAGAGTGACCATCGTGCGGTGAATCAATTTATTGACGATCGAGGAGGCCAGGCCTTCAACCAGGTCGCGGTCTTGAGGAGACAGATGCGACAAGCGCGCGAGCACCTTGTCGACCTCCGCCCGCTTCAGGTCGTCGACGTAGCTCCTGAGCGCGACGATCGTCGGCGTGACCTCCAAGGATTTCATCCAATCCAGCATGGTGGTCACTTCTTCCAGCACCATCCGCTCGGCCTTCTCCGCCTCCTGCACGCGCTCGGCTCGGTTCTGTTCGACTCGCTGCTTCAGATCATCGATGTCGAAGAGAAACGCATTGTCGACATGGCGAACGGCCGGGTCGATATTCCGCGGAACCGAAATATCGATCAAGAACATCGGACGGTTCATGCGCTCCCTGACCGCACGGTGCACATCCTCTGCGCCGACCAGATAATGGGCCGCGCCCGTGGAGACCAGCACGATATCCGCCGACGCCATATCATCCTTGAATTGATCGAATGGAACGGCCGTTCCGCCGAACTTCGAGGCCAGATCGACCGCATGTTGCGGAGTTCTCGTCGTGATGCGCACATGCCCCACACCATTGGCGATCAAATGGCGCGCGGCCAACTTCGCCATTTCACCGGCGCCGACTAACAACACCGTCTTCTCATGAAGATCCGAAAAGATCTTCTTGGCCAGCTCGACGGCGGCATAGCTGACCGAGACCGCCATTTCTGAAATTTTCGTTTCGGTTCGCACCCGCTTGGCCACCGAGATCGCCTTCTTGACGACCTTGTTCATGATCACACCGGTGGTCTTATGGGCCAGCGCCACTTCAAACGCATCTTTCAGTTGCCCCAGGATTTGAGACTCCCCGATGATCATCGAATCGAGACTGGCGGCGACTCTGAACAAGTGACCAATCGCTCGATCACCGGTATGCCAATAGAGGTGAGGGGTCAACTGTTCGGAAGACAACGACAGATGGGTGTCGGCAAGAAACTCCTGAATACGTCCATAGCCGACTTCAACATCCTCGACGACCGAATAGACCTCGA
This sequence comes from Nitrospira sp., assembly GCA_015903995.1. GTDB lineage: Bacteria > Nitrospirota > Nitrospiria > Nitrospirales > Nitrospiraceae > Nitrospira_D. The sequence continues at coordinate 308,589 of JABMDK010000017.1, read as the reverse complement.
CGCGATTACAGGTCGAGAGCAGGATGCCTTCTTTGACACCGGGATAGGAACAGAGGCGAGTAAGCGCCTCGCCAAGACGGCTTTCGGGAACCGCCAGTCTCTCTCGGATTTCGACCGGAGCCGTCTTGTGACTTAACCCGACGACGATCAGATGCATGTGACCATCAACCGCATAGATTGACCAGGCCCTAGGTTTCCTTCAGGACCACACCGACTAATGTGAGAATGACACAGGCGAACCCAATGACCGTCAGATAGGCCGCGCGCTTTGCTCTCCACCCGACGGTCAGCCGTCCAAGCAAGACGACGAAATAGAAGACCCAGGTGACCAACGCCCAGATTTGCTCGGAATTCCAACTGACATAGGATCCACGCGCAAACTCAGCCGAGATGGCTCCCGTGACGATTCCCAAGGTCAGCAAGGGAAACCCTAAGACGATGGATTGCTGATTGAGATGATCGAGAAAGTCGAGCGCCGGCAGCTTGCTGTAGAGGACGTTGAACTGTTTCGACTTGAGGAGTCGATCCTGAATCAGGTACATCACTCCTGCCACGAAGGCGACGGTAAACCCCACCGTTCCCAACATGCTGAGCGTGACATGGAACCACAAGGTCTTGAATACAGGCTGAAGCGTGGGTGCCGTTTCCGGAAGGGCTGCAGACGAAACCAAGGAGACTAGCGCTAAGGGCACCATGAAGGACCCAAGCACATAAATCCGATGGCGGAACTCGACGACCACAAACACAAGAATGATCATCCAGGAGAAAAACGACAGGGCGTCTGAAAAGCTAGGAGGCGCCGAGGAAGAAACCTCGACCATTCGGACGACAAGACCAACAGTATGAGAGATGAAACCGGCCGCCGTAATCGCCAATGACACATTCGACAAGGCTTCGGAACGTCGCAGTAAATAAGCAAGAAACGACACCGTGGCCGCGAAATACAGCACCATGGTGACCATGAAACAAACCGCTGCCATCGAGATACCCCTGCGGTGACGAAACTTCTCGCATCAACACGATAAGCGTGAAATTATATCGATGCCGACCAAACAGAGTCAACAAAACGCTGGCGCGGCAATGACTTCGGTCAGCCGATCACATCAGAGCGGAACGCTCTACGTGGTCGCGGTCCCCATCGGACATCCCGACGATGTAACCGTGCGCGCCATTCGAATCCTCGGCAAAGCAGACCTGATCGCATCCGAAGATCCACACGTGACGCAACAACTCCTGACGCATCACGGCATTCAGGCCACCGTGACGAGCTACGGACCAAAAAATCTTCACGAAAAAGTCGCGGTGCTCCTGCACCGGTTACAACAAGGCAGTCATGTCGCCTTGGTATCGGATTGTGGTTCCCCTCTCATTTCCGACCCCGGCCATCTTCTCGTCACGGCCGCCCACAGACATGGTATACCGGTGGTTCCAGTTCCCGGCCCTTCTGCAGTTATCGCAGCTCTGACTGCCGCAGGGTTTCCCTGCGACTCCTTCTCTTTTCTTGGACAGCTGCCGAATCCCCCCTCACTCAGCACCAGATCTCTTATCGGTTCCCTCAAGAGAAAGCGCCCGATTGTCGCCTTCTGTACGGAGACGGCAGTCGCACACATACTGAAGATCCTCGGCGATCACTCTCCTCAATACTCCGTGGCTGTGGCCTACGACCTCACAAAACCGAATGAGCACATCATTCGCGGAACAGCTCGCTCGGTGCGCGACAGACTAGGCCCTACTCAGGGACGGAAGGTGACACTCGTTCTGGCAGGAAAAGATGAGACGGAACTGGATGACCAAGCCGTAGGCCGCGCTCAGTCGCTCTCTTCTCGACGGATCAAGACCCGAAAAGCCTGATCGACTCGCTCCTGCGATAAGACCGTATGGCCTTCGTTCTCGACACTCCGGGGGACGTTGCGGATGGGATCTCCGTCATCGAGCAGCACCGATAGCACCTGCCCCTGCTCCAGCGTCTCCAGCTTGAGCTTCGTCTTCACGAAGTTGTAGGGGCAAATCACGCCGCGAAGATCAAGTTCGGACACCGGCGTATCCGACAAACTGTGATGGTCGTTCGTCATATCCATTTACATACAAACAAATAGGCTTGAGTGTCTAGACTATCAAGGAGGAGAAGATTCAGCAAATCACGCACGACACTTATGAAAAAGGGGCAGCCTACGCTGCCCCTTTTCCGCACTCACATAAACCGCTGCTCTTACTGCATCCCCTTCACAAGATTCGGCTTCGCCGTATCTGTTCCGTAATCAGACTTTGTTTGATTCTGATAGCCCCAGCCTGGTTGAGGCTCACAATTCCAGCATGGAGCCGACCCCGTATACTCACCGACAGTGGTATCCACCGTCCCAGTAATCTTGCCGGGAAGGACCGCACCGGGAACTCCACCGGTCACACCACCGCCCTCCACGACGATTGCACGATCATTGGCTGGATCCGGCCGTTGGCCAAGTCCGCCGAATCCCTTCCTCGTGGCCACGATATTCGTGACGGACACCTCCGACACCAATTTCTTTCCGGTTCCGAACGGCTGCTGCTGAGTCGTCTCCTCCATGACCTGAACCGTGACTTCGTCTCCGACGTTAAGTTCTCGGATGGCCTGCATGTTCGATCGGTCAGTGAGGTAGAGCGTTATGATCGAACGGGCGCCATAACCGGCCTTTCCTTCCTGCCCCTCGTCTTGCATACGGCCTGCTCCGCCCGTTTCAACCATGAGCCGACGCTGCGGCAAGTCAAGCGCGAAGACACGCCCCATCACGGTCTCAGGCTGAGAAAGCCGATCAAGAAAGGCATTCCGGTCGAATGCCTGGGCACGGTTCGCACTTCCGGATACATCGCCGACACTGGTTCCGACGCCAAGCGATGACCCACCAGCTGATTGCTGGAGTCGCTCTTGAGCCACTGCAACATTCAACGAGCCGACACAAAGTATTGCGGCTCCAAGCGCCAACACGTTACGCATGTGCTGCCTCCTTAAATAAAAATGGACAGGTAGTCCTAACAAGAAAGAAACCCAATCATGATCCCGAAACGCTTCATTGCTCAGATTGAGATCGAAGTCGGTTCATACACCATTGAGAAATATGCAGAAACTAGGCTAATAGCACGGCGCTGTCAAGAAGATACTTGACGGCACATACCGGACGTTCGATAGCACAATCTGAACCGTCACGATCCTTAGACACCAAGACACCATGCGACTCACTCCGAGTGGTTCGTGGTGTTGTTGGTGCCCAGAGGGAGGGTCGAACTCCCACTCTCTTGCGAGAACCGGATTTTGAGTCCGGCGCGTCTGCCAGTTCCGCCATCCGGGCACACGGCTACGCTTCACAGCTGGTGCATTTTTAGCATGCCTCCGTCAGAGGGTCAATCGGCAACAACCCTGCCTCCAATGACACGAGTACCACCGCCGACCAGAACGTGGCCACCCCGTCTTGCCAAACTCGAAATTGATCGCGCGATCGAGCAGCGAGAACATAGCGGTCTTCTACCGACCGCATCGGGCTTCCCCACACCGCATATAACACTGGAATGCCTGATCATGCGGCACCTATTTCTCACACCATGCCGTATCCAAGACCCACAGCACAGTTCAAAATCTGATAAGTATCTAGGGCGTGTCATCAATTACTTTTGCGGATTCACCAGACCATGGGGCATGATTCATTATTCATAGGTCGAAGGAGGGCCTTTGGATGGTGAAACGATACGGGTTGCGCGATGACCACTGGAAGAAGATCGAGCATCTGTTGCCAGGGCGTGAAGAGACTGTCGGCGTGACAGCGAGGGATAATCGGCTGTTTGTCGAGGCGGTGTTGTACCGGTACCGGGCTGGGATCCCGTGGCGGGATCTGCCGGAGCGGTTCGGAGATTTCCGGGTCATCCACACCCGCCATACACGCTGGAGCCAACGCGGTGTCTGGAAGCGGGTGTGTGGACTTGGCCACCTCGCACCGACGTGGGCGAAAGTGTCAACGCCGTGGGCACAGCCAGCGGCACCGTCGGGTAATGCACTAATGACATGTCGCCGGCCGTGAGTACGGCCACGCCATTCACCGAGTCATCCGACCCCAACGCCAACACCGCACCTACGCCACGCACCCCAGCAGACTCACTGGCTATCCAATCGATATTGCCATTGGATGCCAGTCGGACTGTCACTGCCTGCGTCGTGTTTGTGCTCGTCGCCGGACCGGCCGAACCGGTGATATAGGCGACTTCCTGACCACCAAGGATCAGATCCAACGGTTCCTCAGCAGCAGAAGCATGCCGGTCGATCACCACCGGCGTATTAGGTAACGGTAAGCCGGTTGGACCATAGCGCAACAGCAACCAATTGGTTCCGCTCGAACCAGGCTCCACCCCAGCAACGACCAGATTACCCTGTGTATCAACAGCCACCTGACGTCCCTGTGATCCCGGCCTATCTGACAGTGACGTGGTAAATACGGTTTGCCGTGCAGCGGATTCAAGTCCGAGGAAGAGACCAGTAGCCGATTTCCCGGTAAAGGCTATTACTCCTTGTGGCCCCACCGCCATCCCAGGGGCATAGAGGCGCAAATTCGTTAATAGACAATCCCAACGAATTAGCACCAGCCACGAGTACTGTCCCTTCGGACGAAAGCGCGAGCGCTCCAGGCTTGGTGATATCCTTCGTCTCTATCGACCACACTAGTTCCCCTGCACTCGAGAGGCGCGTGATGTTGGTCGTACGAGCAGCCCCTTTATTGGCATCAACCAGAACGAAGATATCGCCGGTGGTAGGATCAAACGCTCCCTGTATTGGGGCACTCTTTACCTGAAACGTCCGCCGCTCCCAGAGCCGTATGCCGGCAGGCGAATACTTCTGAACAATCCACCAGGCGTTGAAAAGCCCATCGATGCTGCCGGGGGTGCAGGTAGGGTCATTGAGTGCACAGAGTCTATAATTGTAATCAGCTTCATTGGCGAGCACAACAATATTGTCGTTGGCATCCACCAACACCCTCGATGGCTTCAGCCCTGCCACTGTTTGGGGGATGCGCACCGGGTGCGACCATACTGGCTGGCCACTCCTACTATAGCGTTGCAGCGTCATAATCTCGCCATACGTGGGGTCGATCTTTGAGAGGGATTCGATGCCGACTACGACATAATCACCGTTCGGCGCCCGATCTAACGCGCTACCCACGGCCCCAGGAATACTTTGTCGCCAATCGGCGACTTGAACCGGTTGGGCTGATGCGGGAGTTGTCACCACCCCCGTCAGAGCGACGATACTCGCCATGAGCACGAAGACTGATTTGCGAGCTCCTCTCAATAAATTAATTAGTAAATACAACAACCCGACAACAATCGCTTAAACACAAACGAACCGCCTCGCACCTCTGCAAATCTCCGATCCAACCCCCTCACCTCAATTCTATTCGTGAAATACATATATTTTGTTATCACACCATTATCATTCCTACCCATTCAGCTATCATCACACAGCTCGAAACACCCATTGACCATCCCCCTATGGACTCAATGCTCAAAAACGGGCTCCTCTCCGTACAAGTATGATAGCCATCAATTCTCATGCCGCCTGCCTTCATTTAGTGTGTCCTGAATGACTCACACCTCGAACACAAGATCAAACGTCGATATCGTCCAAGACAACTATGTTACGAACCCCTATGAAGCCTTGTAAATCAGCATGGTAGATGCCACAAGAGACACCCTCCTGCTTAGTCCTCAATCGTTCAGGCCTTCCAGTAAGAGCTTTTGCCAGAGTGGATCCCCCATTGGTTAGGAGCCGTTCTGTGGAAAAAGGATTCAAACCACCAATAATCGCTGTAGCGGAAAGCAGCAACGAGGAAAGGCTTTGGTATCTGTATACCCTCACTTAGTGAGTTGCTCTTTACCAGCCCCCGATAGCGGACCTTGGTCCACCCGAAGACGCGATTGATTACCAAGAGCGCATGTTCGACCTTTGCGCGAACCTTCAACTTCGTGCGGTTCCTAGCCCGCTTCGCCTCGCTCAGCGGTCAATGGCGGTGGGCTTTGGCCTATATGTAAAGGGGGTCAAATCTTGTATCGTGCATTTTGACCTGCTTATAGATACGGTATGGCCCACGCACAGTAGACCTTCTCCCTGCAAATAGAATCCGTATCCCATATGTATGAAGCCAACGGTGCTCCTTACGCGAATTTTACAACGCCCCGTAACAGGGACAAACATCGTACCGTGGCCTGACATTCTCAGATCAGCACGCACTTGCTGGGTTAGATTCGCTCACAGGTTCTCGTCTGATAAATCTTGAGTGTGAAACCTGATCTTTTCTTCATTGAAACATCTCTGTTAGAATACCCCTTCCCGGCAACGAAATCTGGATTTCAATTTCTGATCGCTAATTTCCACGTAGCATCGAACAAAGGAGCCCTTGGATATGGCCGACGTTTCATGTGTCACATGCGGTCAAACCGGTGAAGCCATCACAGCCCCGTTGTTTCTCGGCAAGCTTGAGACCGAGGTGAAAAGCAAGGTCTGCGCAGGCTGCTGGAAGAAGTGGGAAGGCATGCGGGTGATGGTCATCAATGAATATCAGGTGAATCTCGGCGATGAGAGCGGACGTGAACTCGTTCGCAAACAGATGAAAGCCTTCTTGAAGCTAGGAGAACAGGTCGATTCGTCGAAGGTTGCCGAGAACTATCGCCCGCCGACCAGCTGATCCCGCAGCTCTTTCGGACGAGTTTTCACCAGCGTCTTTCACATTTTTCCTTGCATTGTCGCTGGGTTCGTTGACAGCAAGAATCAGAAAGTGCTAAGTTGTGACGTTTTTCTATTCACCCGGTCTAATACTGAGTCGAGAGGATATCGGTTCGGCGATGATCACGCAGATGCAGGTCAAGGGGCTCATGTTTGACCCCTACAACAATGCCTATATCGTCATTCTCCGAGACGATGATCAATCCGAAATGCTCCCGATCTGGGTCGGAAAATCGGAAGCCAGTTCGATCAGTCTGGCGATCGAGAATGTCGCCCCGCCCCGCCCTATGACGCACGACTTTATGAAAGCCTACTTGGATGCGTTCAATGCCAAGGTCATTAGCGTCGTGATTACAGATCTTGCTGAGCATACCTATTTTTCAAAGATCCATTTGACCTACGCAGACTCTGAATATACCGTCGATTCCCGTCCAAGTGACGCCATTGCCCTCGCGCTCCGGACTCAAGCTCCAATTTTTGCGAGTGAGTCCGTGATTCGGAAGCAGAGCTCGGAAGAACTCGATCAGTGGCTTGAAAATCTGAAACCTGAGGACTTTGGAAAGTTGGACTCCTGACACATTCTCGTGATTATCGTATGGAAGAGCACGAACCTCACACGACCGACGTCTTGATAGAGCTTACCGTCAATCGAGTCGTCGAGGACTCGACGACGGATACCAGGATCGTCGTGCTGACACGAGCCGATGGCGCGCCGGACCTGTTCATGGTATGGGTAGGCGCATCGGAAGGTGAAGCGATCCGACGTGCCTTGGATACATCGACGACACCACGACCAATGAGCCATGATCTGATCAAGAGTTTCGGTGAGCATCTCGGCGTCAAGATGGAACGAGCGGTCCTCACGGACGTCAAGAGCAGCACCTACTATGCGACCGTCTTCCTTGAGAACAAAGGCGTCGTCCGCACCATCGACTCCAGGCCGAGCGACGCGTTCGCCTTGGCGCTCCGCTGCCACGCGCCCATTTATGTGACGCAGGACGTGTGGAAACGACGCAGCGGTCAAAATCTGGATGCGTGGCTGTCCAAACTGGAAACGAAGAATATCGGGGCCCAAGAAGTCTAGCCCTTCCTCAAAGCGACTGAAAAGCGACCGACATAATTTGCAACGGTGGAGAAAATAATGATGACGTATTTCGAGAATCCAACTCAAGTAAAAGAAACCTGGCACCTGGTGGACGCCGAGGGGAAAACCCTGGGCCGATTGGCGGCTCGAGTCGCGAGCGTCTTACGAGGGAAACATCGCCCGACATTCACGCCGAATGTCGACATGGGTGACCATGTGGTCATCGTGAATGCGGAAAAGATTCAATTGACCGGCGACAAGATGGACACCAAGCTGTATCGGCGCCACACAGGGTATCCGGGAGGGTTGAAAACCGCCTCCGCCGCGCACATCTTTCGGAAAGACCCGACGCAGCTCTTGACCAAAGCGATCAAGGGCATGCTTCCCAAGACTCCGCTTGGCAACGGCATGGCGAAGAAGCTCCGTGTCTATGTCGGGTCCGATCATCCACATCAGGCTCAACGTCCTGAACCTATTTCTCTCTAGAGACATATCCTCAAACCAGAAGGAGACGAGTCGTATGGCAGTGGTGACACAATATGCAACGGGACGGAGAAAGTGCGCAGTGGCCAGAGCCTGGGTCACCGGCACCGCAGGTGATATTACGGTGAACGACAAGCCGCTGGAGAAGGCGTTCCCTCGTCTCACCCTCCGGCAAATTATCCAGCTCCCGCTTGAAATGGCCGGCATGATGGGGAAGTACTCGATCAGCGCGACCGTCTATGGCGGTGGCCCGACCGGGCAAGCAGGCGCCCTCCGTCATGCTATCGCGCGAGCACTCGTGGCAATGACTCCCGCAACCCGCAGCCCCCTGAAGAAAGAGGGGTTGCTCACGCGTGATTCACGCGTGAAGGAACGAAAGAAGTACGGACAGAAGGGCGCGCGCAAGCGGTTCCAATACTCCAAGCGCTAAGCGCCGGGGCCGACGATCCGACAAGGGGAAGGCTCCAGGCCTTCCCCTTTTTTGTGTCTTCCTTAGGGATGGGATCGTTAGTCCACGACAGCGCAGGATATGGATGGTGACCCATGAATAAAAAAGTTCGAATCGCCATTGCCGGAGCCAGCGGATATGCCGGTGCGGAGCTTGTTCGGCTTGCAGCAGCCCATCCCTATTTCACCATCGCTGCCGTGACGTCGGAAAAGTCAGCGGGCCAGTCGGTCTCATCCGTGTTTCCGAGCTTCAAAGGAATCGTCGACCATCAATTTGAAGCCTTGGCACCGGAGGCTCTGACGGAGCGGGCGGATGCCGTTTTTCTCGCACTGCCCCATACAAAATCGCTGGACCCCGTTGCAGCCTGTGTCAAGGCAGGCAAGCCCGTCGTCGACCTCAGTGCAGATTATCGGCTGAAGGACGTCGGCACCTACGAGAAGTGGTATCACACGCCGCATAGCCATCCACATTTGCTCCGAGACGCGGTGTATGGGTTACCGGAACTCCATCGGACCGCGATCGCCGCATCAAAACTGGTTGCTTCGCCCGGCTGTTATCCCACGGCCGCAGTCCTCCAGTTGGCGCCTCTCTTCGCGAAGAAGCTCGTGCAGCCGGAGACGATTGTGATCGATGCAAAGTCCGGAGTGTCAGGAGCAGGACGGAGCCCGGCCCTGCCCTACCATTTTCCGGAAGCGCATGAATCCTTAGAGCCCTATAAAATCGGTCAACATCGCCATATTCCGGAAATCGAACAGGAACTGTCCGGACTCATGGACACCATCGGCTCCGTGACCGTGGCATTTACCCCTCATCTTGTACCGATGAACCGAGGGATCCTGAGTACGGCATACTGTAAACTGACGCAAAACATACCGCTGTCTGATCTTCGCGCCTTGTACCGAGAATACTATAAGGGTGAACGGTTCATTCGGCTCTTCGAAGACGTAACTCCTAATCCGCGTTATATTAAGGGAACGAACTACTGCGACATCGGTGTGTACGTGGATTCGCGGGCCGGATGGGTCGTCACCGTCGCGGCTGTCGACAATCTCGTCAAAGGGGCTGCCGGTCAGGCCATTCAAGCCATGAATCTCATGCTCGGCATTCCTGAAGAAACAGGGCTGACAGCTCCTGGCAGTTATCCATAATTTCAACCATTGCCTCAAGCCGCCATTCCACACGCGGCACACAATCTCATGAAGTCAAAGAACGTGGGTATCACTGCACCGCTGGGGTTTCAAGCCGCCGGCATCCATTGCGGGATTAAAAAACCAGGCCTGCTCGATTTGGCTCTCTGCGTGTCCGACGTCAGCGGACCGATCGCCGGAGTGTTCACACAGAATCGCGTTGCGGCCGCACCGGTACTCCTGGATCGGCGCCACCTTCGGTCCCGTCGCGGGCGGGCAATCATCGTCAACAGCGGGAACGCCAATGCCTGCACGGGTGAACAAGGTCTGGTGGCGGCGAAGGCGATGGCGACGGCCGTGGCCCAGCAACTCTCCATTCCCGTTCACCAGGTATTCATCGGTTCGACCGGTGTGATCGGTCGCATGTTGCCGATTGACCGCATCATCACAGCCGTCCCAACATTGATCGCAGATCTCAGCATTTCAGGGGGCGACCAAGCCGCACAGGCGATTTTAACCACGGACTTGAAGCCCAAAACCGTCATGGTACAAGGAAAAATCGGCGGTCGCGTCGTTACCATCGGCGGCATGGCCAAGGGCTCTGGCATGATCCATCCGAATATGGCCACCATGCTGGCCTATTTGACGACCGATGCCGCAATTGCGCCGGCTGCCCTCCAACAGGCGTTGAGATCGGCAACCAATCAATCCTTCAACTGCATTACGGTGGACGGTGATACCAGTACGAACGACACGGTTCTCTGCCTGGCGAACGGTCTCGCCAAAAACAGGCCGATTCAACAAGGCACCAAGCCCTATCGCGACTTTGAACGACTGTTAACTGACGCCGCACAAGAATTGGCTCTTATGATCTGTCGAGACGGAGAAGGGGTTACCAAAGTCGTCATGATTCAAGTGCAGGGAGCCGGCACGACGGCAGCGGCCAAACGAGTCGCCGATACCATTGCGACGTCAAACCTGGTCAAGACCGCGTTGTTTGGGGAGGATGCCAATTGGGGCAGAATCATGGCTGCCATCGGACGATCGGGCGTTGCGATCAACCCGGACAACGTGACGGTACGATTCGACGACATTGTCATGGTACGACGAGGGGTAGGAATGGGGCTGGAGGCGGAACAGAAGATCGCGCAGGTCTTCAAACGTAAGGAGTTTACGGTCACCGTCCAACTTGGACAGGGACAGGCCCATGCTCACAGATGGACAACCGATCTCTCCTATGATTATGTCCGTATTAATGCCAGTTATCGATCCTAGCCCGCATTATTCATGCAGGCTGGTGCAAAGGAAGCTTGAAACCTCAGCAGGACTATGGTAGCGTCCCCGGTCTGAGTCTGACAGAGGGTTGGGTCTGGCACAAAGCGAGAACGGCCCCATTTACTAAAATACCTATCAGCGTCGATACGCTGCGCAGCTTGAGATTAAGGGAAGCAATTCCCTCGCCCCATGTGTGGGCGCTCTGCAAGCTTGAAGGGAGGTGAAGGCATGGGAGTAGTGGCGATCAAGGAGTTATTAGAAGCCGGCGTTCATTTCGGGCACCAGACTAACCGCTGGAATCCCAAGATGAAGAAGTTTCTATTCGGTGAACGCAACGGCATCTACATCATCGATCTTCAACAAACACTCTTGAGGATGGAGCAGACCTATGCCTTCGTCCGAGACCTTGTTGCAGCGGGAGAGTCCGTCTTGTTTGTCGGCACGAAGCGGCAAGCCGCCGAAATCCTCGAAGAAGAAGCCAAGCGAGCCAACATGTATTTCATCAACCAGCGTTGGCTGGGTGGGATGTTGACCAACTTCCAGACCATTCGACGAAGCATCGATAAGATGAAGAAGATGGAGACGACGCTCCTCAACCCCAGCGAGCACGGTCTCAAAAAGAAAGAAATCCTTCTCATGCAGAAGGATATTGCGAAACTCCAAAAATATCTGTCCGGCATCAAGAACATGCGCAGCCTTCCCGGAGCAGTTTTTGTCTTGGACACGAGGATCGAGAAAATTGCCGTGCAGGAAGCGAAGCGGCTTGATATTCCGGTCATCGCTATTTTGGACAGCAACTGCGACCCGGACAACATCACCTATCCGATTCCTGGAAATGACGACGCGATTCGCTCGATCAAGCTGATTACATCAAAAATTGCCGATGCTTGCATCGAGGGTGCGCATGTGAAAGCCCAGCGCGAAGAAGCAGAGTTTCAGGCCGCTCCCGTCAGCGGCGACAGAAAACCTGCCATGCGCGTTCAAAATGTTCCCGTGTCGTAACGTAACCTGATTGATCCATCAACGACTCATCTTCATCGACAGAGCGAAGGAATAACGACATCATGGCAGGATCCAGTCAGCTCGTGAAAGAGCTTCGTGAGAAAACAGGCGCCGGCATTCTGGATTGTCAGAAGGCCCTCAATGAAAACGGGAATGATATCGAAAAGTCCATAGACTATCTGAGACAAAAAGGACTCGCGGCGGCGGCCAAGAAAGCCGGGCGGGAAACCAACCAAGGGCTGGTTCATGCCTACATTCATATGGGCGGTAAGATCGGCGTTTTGATCGAGGTCAATTGCGAAACCGATTTCGTCGCACGAAATGAGGAATTCAAAGCGTTCGTCAACGATCTGGCCCTGCAGGTCGCAGCCGGAAAGCCAGCATTCGTGAAGCGTGAAGATGTTCCGGCTGAGGTGGCCGAGAAAGAGAAAACCATCTACGAAGGGCAGGCCAAGGAAATGGGCAAGCCTCCCGCCGCATGGCCGAAGATCGTCGAGGGTAAGCTTGAAAAGTTCTACCAGGAAAACTGCCTGTTGGAGCAGTCATTCATCAAAGACCCGGCCGTCACCATCAAGGATCTCCTCGCTCAGAAGATCGCCAAGATCGGCGAAAACATGAACGTCCGCCGGTTCACCCGTTATCAATTAGGCGAAGCATGAGCTCTGCCAAATACCAACGTCTCCTTCTCAAAGTCAGTGGGGAGATGTTGGCTGGCGAGCAGGGTTACGGCATCCAGCCATCCGTTCTGGAAAACCTTGCGGAAGAAATTGCCTCCGTCGTCGCCCTTGACGTTCAAGTGGCGGTCGTAATCGGCGGAGGCAATATTTTCCGTGGTATCGCAGCGAGCGCATCCGGTATGGAACGCGCCTCGGCCGATTACATGGGAATGTTGGCGACCGTCCTCAATGCGCTGGCGCTCCAGAATGCGCTGGAGCGGGTCGGAATCATCACCCGCGTTCAATCCGCCATCGAAATGCGCCAGCTCGCAGAGGGGTACATCCGTCGAAGGGCAATCCGACATCTTGAAAAGAACCGCGTGGTCATTTTTGCTGCCGGCACGGGTAATCCCTACTTCTCGACCGATACGGCCGCCGTCCTGCGTGCGATGGAGATCAGCGCGCAAGTGATCATGAAGGGAACGAAAGTGGACGGCATCTATGATGCCGATCCCGTCACCAATCCATCGGCTAAAAAGTATGAGAGGATTTCATTTCTGTCCATCCTCAATCAGAAGCTCAAGGTAATGGACTCCACGGCGATCAGCCTCTGTATGGACAATAAATTGCCTCTCGTCGTATTCAACCTGAAAGTCAAAGGCAACTTTAAACGCGTGGCATTAGGCGAACAGCTCGGAACCCTGGTGACGAGCATCGATCACTGATCCCATCACGAGGTGTCTTCATGTCCAACGCAGCCCAGGTTCGACAGTTATTTCTCTCCCACATGGATCAAGCGCTCGAACACTTACGGAAGGACCTGTCCGGCCTCCGAACGGGGCGGGCTTCCGTCGCCTTGCTCGACGGCATTCGCGTCGACTACTATGGAACCATGACCCCGCTGAAACAGGTCGCCAGCGTCTCGACCCCTGAAGCACGGCTCATCACCATTCAACCTTGGGAACCGAAGCTGATCAAAGAGATTGAAAAATCCATATCCAATTCAGGGCTGGGTGTGACACCGTCAAACGACGGTAAAGTGATCCGGGTCCCGCTCCCCCCCTTAACGGAAGAACGCCGCAAGGAGCTGACGAAGATCTGTAAAAAACATGGAGAGGAGACGAAGGTCCAAATTCGAGGGTTTCGACGAGACGCGAACGAAGAGTTAAAGAAACTCCAAAAGGAGGCTGCCCTCACCGAGGACGAACTCCGTAAGGCCGAGCAAGAAACCCAGAAGTTGATTGAGCAATATGGGCAGAAGATCGATGACGTGATCAAGAAAAAGGAGCAGGAAATCATGGAGGTCTGATTCTGACTTCCTGATTCTCACGTCTTCGCGTGCCGATTACGCCACCCTTCCTCCCAACCGTCGCCACGGTAGATCTGTCGGCACTTGTACACAATCTCTCCAAATTTCGTCGGATTCTCTCCCCTCGATGCGACGTCATGGCGGTCGTCAAGGCCAACGCCTATGGTCATGGCGCGGTCGAAACGTCACGGACGCTGATACAGCATGGGGTCACCCGCCTGGCTGTTTTCTCGACGGAAGAAGGAGTAGCGCTCCGACAATCCGGCATCACGGTACCAATCGTCATCCTAGGACCAGTCTTCCAAGAACAATTCGGTCATCTTTTCGCCCACCAACTCACCCCGGTGGTAAGCGATCCTTCTACGCTCACCACGCTGGCGCAGGCTGCGGCATTGCGCAAGGTCTCCCACTCAATCCACCTTAAAATTGAAACCGGCATGGGTCGGCTGGGTCTGGCACAGGATGAACTGGTGGCGCTCATTCACTCCCGCAAGTTCCCCCCCTCTCTTCGATTAGAAGGACTCATGACCCATCTGGCCGATGCCGATGGATCCAATTCAGACACGACCGAAGAGCAACTCCGTCGCTTCCGGGACGCGCTGAAAGTCGTTCAAGAAGGCGGATTCCAGGTTCCACTCATTCATGTGTCCAATAGCTGTGGCGCGGTTCGTTTCCCATCCGCGCACTTTTCCCTCGTTCGGCCCGGTATCATGCTGTACGGATACCACACCCTTCCCGGCACCATTGAGACTCCGGACCTCAGGCCGGTGCTCTCACTGAAGACCTGTGTCGCCCAACTCCGGACGATCCAACCAGGAAAAACGGTCAGTTACAATCGAACCTTCACCGCAAGACGCCCCACACGGATTGCCGTTCTCCCAATCGGGTATGCAGGGGGATTCAGTCGACGCCTCTCGAATCGAGGCTATGTTCTGATTCATGGACAACGAGCTCCCATCGCGGGGGTGGTCTGCATGGACATGGTGATGGTGGATGTCACCACGATACCAGGCGTTGCCGTCGGTGACGACGTGATGCTGATCGGCCAACAAGATAACGAGCGAATCACCGCCGGCGACATTGCCGAATGGACGGGGACGATTTCCTATGAAGTTCTGTGCGCGATCAGCCCTCAGATTCCGAGACTCTACGTCTCCTCCTGAATCCTTCCGCTGCATCTACTCGTTGATGGCTCAGGAATAGCAACAAGACGAGATACACGACCCTAGCAGGCTGCGGAAAAACTCATTGTGACCTCTATAGCCGTCATAGAAATCGAGGTTTAGGAGAACGCTGAACAGCCACGCAGGATACGCAAAAGGCCGTCCAGCAAGGCCGCAGCGAGCGAAGAGGCGAATCGTACTCTGGGCCGTACGTTGAGCCTCTGAGCGAGGCGAGAACGCCGCTGGCGGACT
>JABMDK010000017.1:283363-292951 GCA_015903995.1 Nitrospira sp. | reverse complement strand
TCAGCTCGCAGATTGTGTGCACCTCTCCTCGAGGTGGCGCACAAAGCTCAAACGACGGGCCAGTACGGGGCAGATGGAAAGTACTTCCTCAAGGCTGGAGGGACCTCGCACCAGCTAGTGTAGTGATTCATGCTGTTCTTGTCTTATCCTAGGCAACCCTGGACCGGTACGCGCTCGCAAGTCATCAATAAACCTGGGTCATTGTAAGACAAGCTATTTATGCGCCACTACACTAGGTTAGAAACCGATACGGACGGAAAGTCCGCCTGTATGCGCAATGTTCTCATAGAATCCATTGACCCCTGCTCGAATCCCGGTATTCCCAGAAACCGTTCTAGGTTCGTAGAGTGACACCTGGTACGACAGATCCACGCCGATGGTTTTTGCTTTTATTGAACCGATTCCAAGATTGCCGCATGCCACGAATCCAAAGAGCGACCCATTTCCCTTACAGAGGAAGCCGACTCCCGTTGAAAGAATATGAAGGTCAGCCGAAGGGATCGCCGGATTGAAGGTGGAGTCCGGAACTTGTGTTTGCAGATTCGAATAGCCGCCTCGCACGGCGACCTCCCACCCCGGCAATCGATCCATCTTCAGCCATCGATATTCGGTCCCGACTAAAATGGCATAGGTACTTTTCCAATTTTGTGGCTGTTGAAGAATGATCGTTCCATCGGGCCGTCGAAGGTCTAAGTTTCTGACCGATTTCCAGCCGATATAATCGACATTCAATTCGAGCTTCCACTCACGTTCGGCATTCCGGACCGGCCATACCGCAATCCCACCGGTGATGACTTGAGGCAGCACCAAGGTTGTCGTCGTGTCTTGGACCTTCACGCCGTTGGCCAACTGCACTCCATCCAAATGGAGCGTGGCCTGACTTCGATAGACAACGGCAACGTTCACAATCGGTAATCCATCTCCGTTCCGCAATGCGGTATACAACGTCCCGACGTTAAAGCCGAGGGCGGTATCTTTCCCATTCAACTCGATCCTATTCCCAGGGGGGAGGATTCGATGGAATTCGGCATGACCCTCTCCGAACAGGCCGGAAAATGTGTAGATGTCGACACCTGCTCCGATCGAGAGATCAGGAAGAAGCTGATACGCGAGCGTCGGCTTGATATCGAATAGCGGCAAGACACTGAATGTGGTGATGGCATTAAAAGGACTTGTACTTGGCCACCTGGTTGCAGAACCGAACGGGGTTGTGACCCCCACCCCTACCGTGAGCTTATCAAGCAGCGGGATACCAAGGCCTTGAAGATTTGCCGTCACATAGGTATGAGCAGGGGGAGGCCACGCAACGACGCCATCATGATCACCACCCGTTGTGGTCCCGTCCGGACTTCTATGGTCGAGCGGCCCTCCGGCAAGAAGTCCCCCTGCCATGATTTGCACGCCACGGAGCTGTGTCATCCCAGCCGGGTTGTAATGCAGCGCGGACGGATTGTCGGCCTGGGCAGCAAACGCGTTGCCCATCCCCGACGCAGCAGCTCCTTGTCCTTGGATGCGGGGAATCTGAGCAAACGTCGATGAGCCACACCAGGTGGTGATGACCAGCATCACCAGCAGCGAGAACCAGCATATACTGGAATGTCTAGAGATCCGCTGACTTCGAGTCGTCCGGACACGCCCGCAGCTGTACCGACCGAGCATCCCGTAAAGGTCACACACGTCGGAACCACCGGTCCATAGCTTGCTGAAGCTGGCCCGCGTCGAATGGTTTGAGCAAATAGGCTTGGGCTCCTAACCCGATGGCTCTCACAGCCAATTCATGGGATCCCGACGCCGTAATCATGATAATCGGTAGGCGCTGATTCGTCAGACGCACCCGTCGTAACACTTCCAGGCCGTCGATCTGACCGATTCCGATATCGAGGATCATTCCATCGAATGTCCGTGACTCAAGAAGTGTCAGCGCTTGACGACCGTCGAACGCCGAGAACGTCTGGTACCCCCCTGCTTTCAGGCGGTCATGCAGTAGTTGCTGAATGTCGGTGTCGTCATCCACGACTAAGATGTGGTGGCCCACGAGATGGGATTCGAGCAACAGCGGCGCCTTCACGGCATGGATCGGAATTGTGAAGGACAGTACTGCGCCGCCCTCAGGACGATTACGAGCCGACACCTCTCCCCCTTGCAGTTCCACCAGCGTTTTCACGATGGACAGTCCAAGTCCCAACCCTTTGGGGGCTGTACGCTGGCCTTGCTGGATGCGGAAGAACGGGTCAAAAATCTTATCCAGGTATTCCGGGGCAATACCTGGGCCCGTGTCCCGAACCAGAACCGTTGCCGTACGGTGATTCCGCAACTCGCAGGCGACCGACACGGTTCCGCCTGGTGGAGTGAACTTAATGGCATTTTGCACCAGATTGACGACCGTCTGAATCAAACGATCACGATCTGCCCACACGACGACTTCCGTGTCGGCAGAACGAAATTCCAATGATTGCTGTTTTGCCTGAGCCAACGGCTTCAGTTGCTCGATCACGTCGGTAAGACAGGGTTCAAGTTCGACATCGGTCGGATGCACCTCCAACCGTCCAGTCTCGATCCTGGTGCGATCGAGGAGATCTTCGATCATCCGAACCAGCCGATCTGAATTTTCAGACATGCGCACCAGATAGCGCTGCTGCTTCTCGTTCAGCGGTCCGGTCAGTCCGTCCAACAGATTTTGAATGAAACCCTTGATGGATGTCAGCGGCGTTCGCAATTCATGGGACACATGGGAGAGGAATTGCGCACGCAACCGGTCGGCCCGCTCAAGGGCTTCGGTCCGCTCTTTGACTTTGACCTCCAACCCCTGATTCCACTCTTCAATCTGCTGGTAGGCTGAGGCATTATCCAATGCGATGGAGACTTGACTCGCGACGGTCGTCATCAGTTCCAAATCATCTTCCGTCACGCTTTGATTGTGTGAACGATCAACCGTCAACATTCCCCAGATACGGTCTTTGGTCTTGATGGGAACGACGACCAAGGCTTTGGTCCCGCTTAATTCGGCTAGCCGTTGATTGAGGGGATGGAGGCGGTGCCGTATCGACTCAATGTCCTTGACTAACAGTGGACGTCCTTGAAGCACCACGGTTCCCTCGGGACTCTCGCCATCAGTGATCGGAATCCGACAGGACTGGGCAAACGACTCAACCTCTGGAGGCGCGCCGATCAGACGGATATGTTGGACCGTATTCTCGCAGGGATCAAACATGGACACCATGGCACTGTTGTAGTTGAGCTCATGCGTCAGGGCTTCCAACACCTGGTGTAAGAGCGCATCCCGTTCGAAGGTCGAGCCGAATGACAGCCCTGCTCGGTGAAGCGCCGTGAGTTGAGCCACTTTCCGTCGCAACTCCACCCGCATCTGCTCTTGTTCTAAATAGGCTTCGCGCAATTCCTCATGACGAGACTCGACGAAGGTAATCTGCTCTTGAATCAAGGCCTCGCGTCGCTCGCTCTCACGAAGCAGTCGTCGATTGACCATGATGCCGACGGCGAGGATCGGGCACAGTCCGACCAACAACACCTCGCCAAGACTCACGGTCGGATTCAGCACACCCACTCCGGCCATGAGGGCAAGCCCTACCACCCCTCCCCATAAGAACCATGTAAAACTCTGTTGTGCCTGGGGCAAGGACTCGACGCGGCCCGCTGCCGAAGGGTGTGCGCCCTGAGCATTCTCCACGCCGGCGACAGATTCACTACTCGGTCGAGTCGGACGTGTCTGCTCAAGAGGTGAAACCGTTTGCCAGAATCGCTTCCGATACCGGCTCTTTTCTTGCCATCGGATCGTCCACTGACACCAGTCATCATCATTGCCGATGCAGGACGTCTCAATCGCTTCCGCATGAGAGAGGCCGTGAATACGATTGGCCATAGCGACCATGATGCCTTGCGCAGATTGACACACCAGGCAAGCACACCGCCTGCGGTATGATCCGAACTGCCGAAGTGTCCGGTCGGTAAAGCGCATTCCCACCGCAGCCGTGCTGTTCGTGACTTCCACCACGCGGAACTCCACCGACCCAGACGTAAACTTATTCCCAAAGTAGGGAAACATCGTATAGATCTGTGACAGCGAAAAAGGGCGGGTGAGGGCCAGCATGATGGGAGAGACCTTCTCCGCCCCTGCTTTAAAGGCAAAGCGGGAATCGCCCGAGATCCGTTCACAAAACTCATAGAGATAGGATGTAAATTCGTACGAGTAGCTGTTCCACGGGTTCTTCAACAGCTCCGGAGTCACATGATAGATAGGATCCTTGATGCGATCATTTAAGAGGCGGCACAACTCCTCGACCGCTTCTTTTCCTGCCGACGCTCCTCCTGCAGACGTCACCAACTTTTCCAAAAAGACCGTCACGGCTCTGATGCTGACGCCGCTGAGGTCTCGGATCGTCTGCCCCTGTTCATCCAGACCGAACGGGCGAAACACCATGGCACCCTGCTCGAGAATGGTTCGATCTTTTGGCAAGAGCTCAATATTCGGAAAGGACTTGGCCTCGACAATGTCGAGTGTACTGCTGGTCATGGCGTTATCCCCTCAGACAACAGGTCCATGGAACGGAATCGGGCGTGGTGTTGAGCGCAGTCAGCCAGTACAGGGGCCGAAGAACCGCACAGAGCCGGAGGTTTTTAGTATCTGCACAGTTCACCTATGGGAATAGCACGTATGGCTCGACGAGTATATCGACCACCGCGTAATCTTTGCAATACGAAGGTCAGACCCCGTCCATCTGTGGGGAGAAGCCGGTCAAAAGATGGGATCGTTCTATTGAGTGAGGAGAAGGAAGGCCTGAGCAGCTGACCTACCCGGCCAGGGAAACACCCTCCTATTGTCTCACTGACCGCTTGAGTTTCTTTTCGACGCTGGCCACCTTGCTCTGGAGGCGTCCTGAATGGCCCTTGCGGTAGTCGATTTTGATCGTGCAGGAAATACGGTTGCAATCCTTCTTCATTCGCTCATAGCATCGCTGCACCACTGAGAAGACTTGCTCCCATTCGCCTTCCAAGACCGTTCCCATCGGGTTCAATCGATACGCGACTCCACTCTTGTCGATAATATCGAGGGACCGGGCCACGTACTTCCCGACACTCTCGCCCTTTCCCAACGGCGACATGCTGAATTCCAGTAGGACCATCATTTCTCCTTTATTGTTGCGTGGCATCCGGCTTGGCATTCGTCATCGCCTGAGCCTGCCTTTCCAGCCAGACTTTGGGATATCGGATCTTGCCGAGGAGTCGAAAACCGTCTAGGGCGTCACGGAGCAGTGCCCGACGCTTCTCGGCATCCGGCTCATTCGCCTTGGCCTGTTCGCGAAGCTGACCAAGCCACTCGACGAACTCAATGAATTCCGCATCGAGAATCTGCTCCACATCCTCTTTCATGAATCCAGAAAGGGCCGGTGCCACTCCGCTTGTACTGATCGCGACTCGCACATGTCCGGCCGCCACGACTGCCGGCATTGTGACGCTACTGGCCTCCGGGTAGTCTACCGACCAGAGCAGCACACGTTTTTCTCTGGCTTGAGCCAACAGCATCTGCGCGAAGTCATGATCCCCTCGAATGGTATTGAGAATGAGAATAGTATGTTCAAGATCCGTGTCGCGAAAGTGTCGCCCGCGATGGATCACCTTGCCAGAAGCCGCCAGCAGGCGTAGCGGCTCATTCAGTGTGGGACTGATCACCGTGACCCGCGCCCCGGACTCGAGCAGGCGTTGGGATTTTTCCGAGGCCTCTTCATCGCCACCGATCACCAGAATCGGCCAGCCTCGCACATCCAAAACCAAGGGAAAACCAGGATTGGCAGCCATGACGCAACTCCCGTTTGAACCAAGTGACGCAGTATCCGAGAATGGACATCCATCATGCAAGAGGGATTTCAGGAATCCTCAGTCCATTTCCCATTTTGATCAGTTCATCGCTATAATGAGCGCACTCGAAAGGCTGGAATGGCTTCGTGCGTGGTCTTGGAAGACTTACAGGAAAGAGCGGCTGCAGGCGAATTGGCTGCCGACGATCGCTTCAACCCTCTGCGTTAGGTTTCGGCCGGATCAGCATCCAGTTCCATATTCCAATAGAGATAATCACGCCAGCTTTCCGGCGTGTTGCGAATACCGATGGTGATGGTAATGACGGGGCTCCAGCGCGGTTTCACGGGCCGCTTTTTCAATTTCATGCCGGCTTCTTCCGGCGTACGTCCGCTCTTCCGATTGTTGCAGCGCCAGCAGGCGGTAACGATGTTTTCCCACGTCTTTTTCCCACCTTTGGCGATGGGTACGACATGATCAAACGTCAGTTCTTCCGTGCGAAATCTGTGATGGCAGTATTGGCAGCAATACCCATCTCGCGTGAAAATATTGATACGGGAAAACTTGACAGCGCGATGGCTGTCCTTCAGCTTTACCAGCCTCAGCAGTCGCATCACCGCCGGAAGCTTGATCGACAGAGAAATCCCATGGATTTCCCTGTCGTAGACCTCCAAGACTTCGACTTTTCCTTGCCAGAGAAGAGAGATCGCTTTTTGCCAATGCACAACCCGGAGGGGTTCGTAGGTCGCGTTCAGTAGGAGGGTCATTTCCATGCAGCAACCTCATCCTCACTCGAGCCTCCTGTGAATCGGAGACACTCGGCTAATGGGAGCAAAGCTACAGCACCCCTGATTCTATGCCATAAGGTCGTTATGAAATCAAGCGAACGCCTCCCGGTTACGGCCTACAGCTCGCTGAGTGAAATGGAGATATGATGAGCGATTTTATCAGAGTAGCGTCTACACACGAGATCCCCCCGGGTACTGGGCGCACTATAGACGTCAACGGCATCTGGATCGCTGTCTTCAATGTAGAAGGCGCCTTCTACGCTGTTGATAACGCCTGTCCCCACGCGGGCGGCCCGCTTGGAGAGGGGAAACTGTGCGACGCGGTTGTCGAATGCCCCTGGCATGGCTGGAAATTCAGCGTCATCTCAGGAGAACGCATCGGCAATTCGAATTTTCAGGTTGCTCGTTGCGAGGTTCGGATCCAAGGGGATGAAGTTCAGATCACGATCCCACCGGCACTCAGAGAACCGACCTAACTTTTTGACGGACCAGGCGGTGGAGGTGCTATTCCCTCATCGGCATCGGGGGCTTTCGGCGTGACTCCGTCAGCCGGTAGCGAGGCTGCATTGACCTTCTTGAGCTCCAGATGGGCATGCCAGATGAACTCTCGCTCGAACCATTGTCCGCGCACCCCTTGATCACGAAGTTGCACACGGATCTCGTAGATGTCTCCCTCGACATGCTTCACTCGCCATTCACCGAGCCGAACTCCCTGCCCGCGATCTTTCATCGCGCGAACATGCTCGTTCATGGCGTGCAGAATCGTCGGGTGCCCGATTGCCGGATGACTCTGCACTAAGGCTAACGCCTCAACCTCTCGGCTATCTCTCGACGGACTGGTCGACGGCAGTGTGGTCCAGGCATAGTAAAGTCCACCCAGCAGCAAGACCCCGACGACTGCATAGTGGATAAAGCGAGTGCCGAGCGATTGCGAGAAAATACGGCTGTCAGTCATGTCGGGTATCGCCTCACCAACTTGTGGAACCTTGTTGACTACACGGCATCTTAGGAAGGCCCAGACGCCATGTCAATGCAGCGTCGACAACT
The DNA here is from genome assembly GCA_015903995.1 of Nitrospira sp. Lineage (GTDB taxonomy): Bacteria > Nitrospirota > Nitrospiria > Nitrospirales > Nitrospiraceae > Nitrospira_D. The sequence goes on along the minus strand of JABMDK010000017.1, from coordinate 285,308 downwards.
GCTCCTGGCATGGGCCGCTTGTTTGGTGAAAAGCCGGTGTGTTACAAATAGAGGAACACTTTAAGATGGTCGGGCGCAGAATGAGTACGGTGCATGAAGTTCTTTTTGTACGGCGATCTCCTCAATCCCTCACAGCTCAAACGGCGAGCCCCGGAACATAGGTTTCTCCACCTTGCGACCCTCTCGGACCATGCCGTCAAATTTTGCCGGTGGTCATCACAATGGCGGTGTGGGCTCGCCAGTATCGTGCCTTCACAAGGGGAAAAGACCTGGGGCGGGGTGTTTGAACTCACGGACGAAGATGTGACGCTCATGGATCAGTTTGAGCAAGACGTACCGCAAGGTGCATACCGCCACCTGCAAGTCACCGTCTCGACCGAGCGCGGAGAAAAGGAACTCGTCACTACCTACGCAGCAAACCCGATCGGAAAGTTTAAGCCCAAAGACCACTACGTGGATTGGGTCCTGAAAGGGCTTAAGCAGTGGAAGCTTCCTGAGGACGTGATCCAGGAGTGGGAGTCGTATCGGCCGCGGTAAGCCTGCCGCAGCTACATGTTCCATCTCGATTTTCATTGAGGAGATTATGCCAAAACCAAAATATCATATTCTTGTCTGTACCAATTCCCGTCCTCCCGGCCATCCCAAACCCTCTTGTGGGTCTGCCGGCGCCGCACAGCTACTGATGGCGTTCAATATGGGACTGATGCAACGATCCGTCCAACCGGGAGAGGTGTTGGTGAGCGCGACAGGCTGCCTGGGCCCCTGCGAACAGGGTCCGACGGTCGTTGTCTATCCCGACAATACCTGGTATTCCAAGGTGACTGAGGCAGACGTCGCCACCATCCTAGATGAGCATGTCGCCAAAGGGACACCGGCCGCAAAGCTCAATCCAGACTCCGTCTGGAAATAAGCTGGGCTGCTCTCATTCTTGGCTTCGAACGATTTCAGGTGAGGCTGGAACGTGATCGCTTCAGCTGATGGCTGCTAGGGTCCATCTTTTCACATGACCACACCAAGTCATCACGAGCACAAAGCCCATGCACCCAGCTCAATTGGGTGCATGGTCATTACCTGTAGCGATACCCGCACGCAAGAAAACGACACCAGTGGCCGGCTGATACGTACGCTCCTAGAAGAGCGAGGCCATACGGTCGTCGGGTATCAGATTGTGAAAGACGATCCGGCGGAGATCCAGCTGCGGATCGCCCAATGCGCGGCCAACGAAGTCGTGCAGGCCATCATCATCAACGGCGGCACCGGCATATCCCGGCGGGATTCCACGTTCGAAGCAGTGAATGCCATGCTGGAAAAACGACTCGATGGATTCGGCGAAATCTTTCGATTGCTGACCTATCAAGACATCGGCTCACCGGCGATCATGAGCCGGGCGACTGCCGGTGTGATCAAGGGCCGTGTCCTCTTCTCCACCCCCGGCTCAGAACACGCCGTCCGCCTCGCGATGGAAAAGCTGATTCTTCCGGAACTGGGCCACCTTATTCAGCAGCTTAACAAATAACCCTTCTTCCCGACTCTCGACGCCTTCCTCTTAAGTTCGGCTCATCCGACCAGACAGCCGTTTCTGACTCCCCCTCAAGAATCCTGTCCCATCTGTCGATAAGTACATAGTCCAACCACGAGATCCAGGTATACCGAAAAAATGATCATGATGCCATCTGATTCAGACAAGCCTCAGGGTCTGACACGTCGTGAACTGGTCCGACTCCTGGGCACATCGGCCGGTCTGGCCTGTCTCGCCCCCCTCGCTGGCTGTGGCAGCTTCTGGGAACGCCAAGCGGCCATCCCCGTCGATAGCTGGCACAAGGGTGTCTGCCGATTCTGCGGAACCGGTTGCGGCGTCATGATTGGCCTCAAAGACAACAAGGTCGCGGACGTCAAGGGAGACGACGAGGCCCACAACCGCGGCCGCCTCTGTATCAAGGGCTTG
>JABMDK010000017.1:239099-283263 GCA_015903995.1 Nitrospira sp. | reverse complement strand
TTTCTTCATCACGGGCTCGAATACCCTCGAGTGCCATCCGATCATCTGGGAGCGAGTACGGGACCGCAAGCGGAGCCATCCTGCCACGAAGATCATCCTCGTCGATCCCCGCAAGACCCCCACGGCACGGCACGTGGACCTGCACCTGCCGATCCTGCCCGGCACGGACGTCTCGCTGTATAACGCGATGATCTACGTCTTTCTGGAAGAGAATTTCATCGATGCGGACATGGTCGCGCACTACCTGTCGTTCCAGGAGGGTGAGCAAAAACGGACCTTCGACGACTTCACACGACACATTGCGAAGTATCAGCCTGAAACTGCGGCGAAAACCTGCGGGGTGACCGCACGGGACATCCGCGAGGCGGCGTTCCTGTTCGCCTCATCGAAAGCCACTCTGTCGCTGTGGACGATGGGCCTGAACCAGCAGGTCCAGGGGACTGCCTCCAACCGCTTGGTCAGTGCCATGCATCTCCTGACGGGGCACTTCGGCCGACCCGGCGCCACGCCGTTTTCGTTGACGGGCCAGCCGAACGCCTGCGGCGGCGTGCGCGACACCGGCTCGCTCGCGCATGCACTGCCGAACGGGCGCCTCGTCGCCAACCCGAAACACCGTGAGGAAATGGAGGACCTGTGGAAAGTCCCCCGCGGACGAATTAGCCCCAAACCCGGCTATCACACCGTCGCCCTGTTCGACGCGATGAACCGCGGAGCCGTGAAGTGCTGCCTCGTCATGTGTACGAACCCCGGTCAGACGCTCCCGAACGTCACAGTCTACCGGGAGGGCATGGAGAAAACCTTCTTGGTCGTGGTGGATGCCTTTCATCCGACGGAAACGACAAAATTCGCCGACGTGGTGCTGCCTGCTGCACTATGGGTGGAGAAGGAAGGAGTGACGGGCAACGCCGAACGGCGGTACCACCTCTACCCGAAGCTCGTCGATCCGCCGGGCGAGGCCAAAAGCGACCTGGAGATTCTCGTCGATCTGGCGACCCGTCTTGGCCACGGTGATCTGATCGCGGCCCGCACGCCACAGGACGTCTGGGACGAATGGCGTAAGGTGTCGGCGCACTCGAAATACAACTTCGAGGGCATCACCTACGAACGGCTGCAGAGGGAGCGCGGCATCCTCTGGCCCTGCCCCACGGAGACGCATCCGGGCACCAAGCGGCGATACGTCCCAGGACAGGACCCCATGGCCTCAGGCACTGGCCGGTTCGACTTCTACGGCAAATCGGACGGGCGGGCCGTGGTCTGGCTCGATCACCAGGAAGAACCACTGGATCTGTACACAGACGAATACCCACTGATCTTCAACACGGGCCGGATCCTGGAACACTGGCACACGATGACCATCACCGGCCAAGCGCCGACGCTCAAAAACATCCATCCCGACTACTTGGAGATTCACCCCTACGACGCCCACCGGTTCAAGATTACAGACGGCGATCCGGTCATCGTGAAGAGCCGCCGCGGAGAAGTCGAATTGCGCGCCCGTCTGTCCGACATCGTGCAGCCCGGCATGGTGTTCGCGACGATGCACTCAGCCCGGCACCTGATTAATCAATCCACCCACGATGCGCACGATCCCTTTTCAAAACAGCCTGCGTACAAGCGATGCGCGGTATCAGTCAGGACAAAAACGGCCTCGTGAAGGACGGATGATGACACAGAAGCACCAGCAATCCCTCATCGCATTCCTGACCGTCGCTGGCCTGTGGGCCGTGCCGGCCTCGGCGGCCGGCGAGCGCGACGTCGTATCAAGCGTGGACATCTTCCGCAGCATCGGCATCGCCGCCTCGGTGGCGGGCATCCTGCTGCTCATCCTTATACAGTACGTGTACCGGAAGCGCCTCCCACATGGCACCTACCACCGGCTGCTCCTAGTCGGCGTGTTCCTTCTGCCGCTCGCCGCAACCTGGAGCACGACAGCGACGGTGATGGAAGGCAGCAAGTCGGTGCAAGCTTGCAGGTCCTGCCACGTCATGCATCCGTTCGTCAATGACATGACCAACGCGACCAGCCCCACGCTGGCCGCCCGGCACTACCGGAACAACTGGATTGCCAAAGACCAGTGCTACGCCTGCCACGTCACCTATGGCGCGACCGGAACTCTGGCAGGCAAACGGGACGGCTTCCGGCACTGGTTGCATTATGTGACCAACACCTACCCTGACCCTATCCAGTACGTGGGAAGCTACGCCAACTCCAATTGCCTCTCATGTCACCAGGGAACCGGAAAATGGGAGCGGGTCAAAAGCCACCAGACTCTCGTGGGAGAACTGTCGACAGATCGCATCGCCTGCATCACGTGCCATGGACCGCCGCATCCCCTCCCTCACGAGCGAACCGTCGCGATGGCCACCCGGGATACGTCACCGGGAATGGCGGGAGGACCTCATGGACAGTGACAAACCCAGAACCTCGTACCAGACGTCCACATGGGTGACCCGGCAATTGATGCTGGCTGTCAACTGCGCCATAGCCGGCCTCGCCTGTATACTGCTCTTCCTTTGGCACGAGTTTGGGGCCTGGACGATCGGCCTGGGCACCTTCATCGGCATCCCCCTGCTGGGGCTCGCCGTGTTGCTCTACATCGGCGCCGTCATCACCGATCTGAAGACAAGGAATGCGCTGTAAGACGACTGTCCACCGGAGCTCGCCTCCATCAGGCAGCCGCGCGACGGCCGGCCTCTACAGGGGCCCCCTCGTCATTTCCTAGCCTGAATCCGAAATCCTGCCAGCACTCAGCCACCTGGTGCAGCAACTCGCGAAGTAACGGTACGGGGTAAATGGTCAGGGGATCGCCGGAAACCTCGCGACAGTCCCTCCCCTTACCCCTCACTGTTTCTAGTCCTGCGTGATCTTTGGCTCGTCGTACGTCACATCCGTCGAAATCTTCGACTGCGCATAGCGTTTATAGTGCAACAGGAGATCGCGCACGGAGACGACGCCGGAAATCTCCCCGTTCTTGGTGACGCCGAGATGGCGTACACCAAGGTCTGCCATCATATCCTGCGCATCATCGATCGACTGATTCCCCTCGATCGTACAAATCGGGGACGTCATGATCTTTTCGACGGTCAACTTGCCCAATGGCTTTCCGCCCGCGACGGCACGTCGCACGATATCCGTGTCCGTCACCACCCCGACCAATCGTTTACCTTTCTTCACGAAGAGCGATCCCACCCGCGCCGTACGCATCGTCTTGGCGGCACTGGCAATCGACGTTTTGGGTCCTACGCTCTTGGGGTTCTTGTTCATGATCTTCGCGACTGTGGACATGCTTCCTCCTTTGAGTTCGAATGGGCTTACACGCAAGAGCGCCGGCCACGCTCACGCTGATTTTGATCCAGGGTAGCACAGAATGGCCGGGAGGCTCAAAACAGACGGCTGCAGGGATAGCCCGCTTACTCAGCAAACAAGCACGATCTTGCCGCTACGATGGATCTTGCGCGCTGCGTTCAGCGACTAGAAGGACAACCCTACCGACCTCGTCTGCACTCAGGGGCATGACTCGCCGGTTCAAAACCTCAGCACCCCTTCCACGACCATCACACAATGCCCGCCGACCTTCACACTTTGGATTATGTCGTCGTCCGATTCTACTTGGACGAGAATCCGTGATGGCCGATCGATTTCGTAACCCTGTTCAATGAGGATATCCGTCGTCGGCCCGACCTCCACGACGCCGTTCTGGACCAGATACGCGCCAAGTGCGCCGCCGGCGCTTCCGGTCGCAGGATCCTCCAAGATGCCGATTTTCGGGGCAAACATCCTTGCGTGAACGGATGCAAACGATTCGACCGTCACCGTCGTGAAGACCATAATCCCGTTGGCCCCGAACCGTTCACAGACGTTGATGATGGCCGACGCATCAGGGTTGATCGACCGGACAGCCGTCAACGTTCGCACCGGCACGATCAAGACCGGCAAGCCGGTCGACACGACTTGGAGAGGCCATTTCGTATCGGCGATCACGTGTTTCGGCAAGCCGAGCGCTCCACCCACCAAATACACATCATCGACGGCGTCGATGGGATCGAGAAATTCTGGTTTGGGTTGAGACATAACAACCCGCACCACGCGACTCTGGTCCGCATGCAATTCGACGGGAAACAACCCGATATTACATTCCTGCACGACATGGGTAACCGGTTCCTGGGTCGCAATCCTCCCGAGCTGGGCCAACACATAGAATGTGCCCAGCACCGGATGACCGGCAAATGGAATTTCCTGGGTCGGGGTAAAGATCCGCAACCGGGCGACTGCAGCAGGGTCGGTCGGTGGAAAGACGAACACTGTCTCTGAAAGATTCATCTCCCGCGCGACCTGTTGCAGCTCGCTGTCTGCCAGACCATCCGCGTCGGGAAACACCGCGACGGGGTTGCCGCCGAACGGTTGAGCGGTAAATACATCAGCCTGATAAAATTTCAGCACCCGTTGTTCAGCCATAGTCACTCCTGAACTCCTCCGGATCACACCTGAGCCCTTGATCCTGCCGAATGAAAACTCCCGTCATTATTTGACAGGGTTCGCCTTCTTTGACAGACTCCTCCCATGAGCCACATCACCGAACAAGACGTCGCCCATGCCTTGGAAGTTCTGGGCCTCACGCTCCCGATCACCACCGAAGACCTGGAACGGGCGAAACGCGTCCAGCTCTACACCTGGACCCCGACACGTTATGCCGGTCTCGCAAACAATCCCAACACATACATGCAGCTGTTTCGGAAAGCCGAAGTCATGACCAGAACCGTCGAAGCCGCGTACGCATTACTATCCGTTGTTCTTGTCCCGGAAACGGAAGGCTAAGCCTCACCTGGTCTCATCCGATATCATGACTCGTGACACGCGCCATCCCATCATCCTCTTGCGAATGAACCACTGGCCAGGTAATCAAGCCTGACACCCCTTCAGGAGATCCGACCGGCTGCGTCTGCTGCGCGTAGATTTGCGGCAACTGGTTCGTCCCGAACTTTGAGATATAGAGGAAGACGTGCTCGCGCGAGTTCACGCGCACGGCCCAAGGATGGAAATCGCGCTTGTAGAATTCCTCGCAGAGTTGCATCGCATCGAGACAGGACAGCGTGCTGGGATCATTCAAGGTGTAGTAATAATCCAGCGGGAGGTCATACTCCTCCTGCTTATGAATCGTGATACCGAATTGTTCCGGCTTCCGCACCATCGGCGTGTGGCGGTAGGCCACGAAGTAGAAGAGTTCCAGGGAATGAATCACCGGCTGGTTTTCGATGACAAACTGTCGAGTCTCCATCGCCTCTTCGAACGTTTCGCCTGGGAAGCCATAGAAGGCCATCACATGATTCCAAATTCCTGCCTTCGCCGCCATTTGGAGGTTACGTTGAATCACATCCTTCTTGGCGTGTTTATCCATGAGATTTAAGACCCGCTCGTTCGCCGACTCCATCCCATAATAGAGCGTACAGCAGCCGGCCTTTGCCGCAAGATCCCATGTGGCTTGATCTTGAAGCGTCTCTTCAAACCGAATCAGCGTCGTCCACTTGATGCCGACGTTTTGATCGACCAACAGCTGCGAAACCTTTTTGAAGAGCGCCGGTGGATAAGACTCATCGCTGAATAAGAAGTGCCGGCAGTGGTACTTATCCCGCAACGCCTTGATCTGGTCGATCACCAACTGGGCCGGCATCCCTCGGTATTGGTCAAAATAGCCCTGGCCATGGTCACAGAAGGTACAGCGGCCCCAGTAGCATCCGCGTGTTGCCAGGTAGGGAATAATGAGTTCCGGAACGAAGTAGCGCTCCAGCGGCATCCCGTCGAAATCCGGCAGGGGCAGCGCTGTCGTCTTCTCGGTATAGACTTCCGGGTTCCGGTGGAGGCCTGATGCATCGCGATAGATTAAATTTGGGACAGAGGCAATCGGTCGCTGCCCATTCAAGGCTTCAATGAGCCACAGCAGGGCATGTTCGCCTTCATAGAGAATGGCCGAATCGAAGACCTCCGTAAAGAATCGCTCGTGATGCGCGAGGTCTTCATGCAGTCGGGTAATAACATTGCCCCCCACTACGATATGAACCTGCGGGAACGTCTCCTTGATCATTTTGCAAAATGTCAGGCCCGCCAACAGCTGCATCTGCGTACCGATGGAGATGCCGATGACATCCGGCTGTTCTTTGGCCACCTCCGGGAGAACCAACTGATTGCACAGATCCCGATAGACGTTCACCTGCTCATCCTCCAAACAGGCAAACACTTCCTTTGAGACACCGGGGCGATAGCCAGGCAGGATAGTAGGCAGCAGAGATATAGGCCATGGTCTCGCGGAAGGTATTGAGCGCTCCCTCCAAGAGTTCCGCATCATAGAACCGTTCGCCGCGCACAATCTGCTTGGCATCTTCAGCTCGATCTGCGAGATCGAAGGCATCACGCTCGTGGGCCTGCTCGACCACGGCAAGTTGATTCATCTCCCGTTCGGTCAGTGCGCCGGCCTTCTCTTTCGCTTGCAGCATCTTGAGCTGCATCCCCAACCGGGCCTTCACCCAGATGAGGAACTCCATGCTGAAGAAGTGATCCCACATCCCGATATTGATATCGCGCTGGATGACGAGATGGCCCGCTTCACGAAGCACGGCAGTCAGCGAAGGCAAGTTCCTTTCAAGATCGATTTCAGTTCGGACCCTGAAAAGACTCTGCAAACGGCGTTCCGGATCCTGAAGGACCGTGAACAGTTTCAGGTCGGGGACAAGGCCGTGATCATATCGGACGTCCTGGCCGAGCAACGGGTCGACTCAATTCAGATTCGTGACATCCCCTCGGACGACATCCCGCCCGAAGCATCCCACGAGCCACAATGAGCTACCCTCACTTTCGAGGACGTTCACAAAGGGGGCACAAGAGCCCCTTGCTATTGAACATGAAACGGTGTCAGGACTCATTTCGAGGTGGAAAGAAAAGGGATCGGGAGTCTTTGTTTGGCGGCATAGACTAGGGCAGGTCAAGCCCTCCGACGCCCTGCCTGTGCTGAGCTTGTCGAAGTGCCTGCGCGAACCTCGTCGAGCCACGATTGTCGAGATGCGCCTGTTATGAACAAGTCGACCCACAGGTCGGCATCATCGTCAGTTCCCTGCCCTTCGGCATACGATAACCCAACCTAATTCCCCACGCTGGGCCTACTTTTCGCTTCAGCTATACTTTCCGAGTGAGGTCTTGGTTAACCAGGAGGGGTGTCCGATGCGACGAGTGACGAAATCCCTAGCCTTGCTGACGCTTCTCTTCTTCTGGGGCTGCTCCAACACGATCTTGGTCCCGGTTCCCCCGCGGATGGATCTCAAGAAGTATGGCACGATTGGACTCGTTCACTTCACTACCAATTCTGACCCGGCCCTCAATACGTTTGCCACGCAGCAGTTTCAGGAACATGTCCAAGGCGCGTTCCCAGGTACGCCGATCCTCGACTTGGGCACCAAGGAGGCGGTGCTGGCGGCAATCGGCGCAACTCAGTTGGACGCCGACGCAATGACACAAGTCGGCAAGAAGTATGGAGTCTCTGCCGTGTTCCTGGGGGAGATCGTCTACTCCGATCCAAAGACCGATGTCAGAGTCAACGATATCACCACCCTCGATGGGAGCCTACGGACGGAGATCAGAGGCGATGTGTCCGGTAAACTGATGGAAACACAGGTGGGAGCCAGTGTGTGGAGTAGCTCTGCGTGGGCGAAGCGTCAACTCACTGGTGTCACCGTGTCACCAAAGCGAGGAGTGCGCACCACCATCGGCGACTCGAATCCTCGCAAGGATATGGTGCCTGCGCTCATGTTTCATTTGACTGAGGATTTCCGTCCACGAATGGTTCGCCAACCCAAACCACAACAATAACGCATCCCGGGCAAACCACGCGCTTCGGTTCTTGATCTTGCGTCTCACTGAAAATTGTCGAAGCGAAGGCAGATCCTGCCACCCAACAGCCCCAGCAGAGGCCACGCCCTCCGCTTGCAGCTCCCCACGGGTTGAACGACTCTGCAATGCTCTGCTCGTCGGAGACGCCACGAGAGTGATGCAGCGCCCCTCGACCGTTCTTTCTTCCACTGCGCCGGGTGGCCCGAGTCGGCAGCCCTTGCGTTCGAGCCTAGCTGAGTTATACGGTATTAGGAGATCACGCTACACCTGGACGGGAGGATACGTCGATGAAGACAACCATCTTTGTGACCACGTTGCTCTGGTGCGCAACTGTCGTTTCGGCAAGTCAGGCCGAGGAAATTGGGAGTGTCGACACGGAATTCAAATGGTTGGGCCCCGATCACAAAATCGTGGTGGAAGCGTTTGACGACCCCAAGATTGAAGGCATCACATGTTACCTGAGTCGATCTAAAAAAGGTGGCCTGAAAGGGATGGTTGGATTGGCTGAGGAAACCTCCGATGCCTCACTGGCCTGTCGTCAAGTCGGTCCTATTCGTCTTATAAGTGAACTGAAAGAAGGGGAACGGGTGTTCAGTGAGAGTCGGTCCCTGATTTTCAAGAGCCTCCAAGTAGTCCGTTTTTTCGACAAGAAACGCCAGACCTACATTTATCTCGCCTATAGCGATCGAGTGATCGAGGGCTCTCCACAGAATGCCATCTCCACGGTCCCGATCCAACCCTGGTCCAGTCGATAAAGGGCCAGAGACATTTTCACTACACATGTCGCACGGTCGAGTACGAGGGGTCGCGTTGAGCTGGCCTGGGTTCCGTGAATCCGAATAACCGAGCCTCTCTTACCATCTCAATTACCTGCCCCACCCTTCTTATTTGTTATAATCCGAGACTGTGAGACGACGCTATCGCATCGGCTCGGCCATCATACTCGCGTGCCTCCCCTCTATCTTGCTCATTCTGGAAGGATGCTCCTCTACGCCACCTCCCTCCGGCATCCACTTTCCCATCACCAGCGGCTTCCATACGCTGTTGCCAAGCGAGCGGCAGCGCATCCTGATCTGGGGAGATCCTCTCCTGGCCCGCGTGGCTGAAGCATGGCTCCGATCTCATCACTATTCCAACATCCTGATGCAGCCTCAGATTCCCCGCCCTTCATCGGATCGCCAGACGGCGCTTGCGGTTGCGGCAGAAGCGAATGCAGAGTTTGTGCTCATCCTGGAGCGGGAAGAACTCAAGGAAGGGGCATTGATTCAGGCGAACTGCGGCCCACGCTTCAACATCTCTGTCGATGTGCGAGGCCTTTTAATGGAACGCGGCGTGAGCGTCCTGCGGGGCAACGCCCATTACCCGCACTGCGTCGAACATACCGACCAGACCCTTCAGAACCTCACTTGCCAAGCCCTCGCCACCGCGTGGGGCTTCCGCCCATCCGGGCAGTTGGAGATTCCCTCATACCTGACATGCACAGCCGGCCAGAACGCCCCCGTGCCGAACCGCTAAGTCCACACACAGGATGCTTGAAAAGGGTCGGGACTCTTTTCTTCGTACCACCCTTTCGTTCCAGAAGAAACCTTCAATAAAGACTCCCGACCCGCTTCTCTCACGTACAAGCCGACAAAAGATTGACAAGTTGAACTCTTGAGTAGCGTCAATGTTTTGAAAATAGCCAAACCAGGTCGACTACGTACACATTAAGTCGTTGAAATACTTAAGTACTCAAAACCGGTGCGGTTCTTGCTTGATTTCGCCGTCAGCTGTGAACGGCGCCACCTTGGGAGGGATCCATGGAATGTCCGAAGTGCAAGGGGATGATGATGTTGGAGCGGTTCTCGGATTTCTTTCTTGTGTTCTATGCATGGAAGTGCATGAACTGTGGTGCGATTATCGACCGCACCATTTCCAGCAATCGCCGAAAGAGTCTGGCTGCCAGGACACCCCAGACCGCTGCCGCGCGCTAAGTTTATAGAAAGCGGGTCGGGAGTCTTAACTTGACAGTCGTGCCAGGGTTTCGTTAGAAAATCCCCTATGCCACGTCGTCCCCGACTTGTTGCCGGAGCCCTCGCCTACCATATCCTGAACCGTCGGGTGGGCCGACTCCCCCTCTTTGAGGAACCCACCGACTACGCGGCGTTTGAACAGATTCTGGCCGAAGCCCAGGCCAATTCCCGCATTCGTATCGCCGCCTATTGTTTGATGCCGACTCACTGGCATCTCCTGCTCTGGCCACGGCAGGACGGAGAACTCTCCGAAGTGCTCCGCTGGATCACCGTCACCCACACTCAACGCTGGCATTCGCACCATGACACCGCCGGTACTGGCCCGGTCTATCAGGGCCGCTTCCGGTCGTTTCCAGTCCAAGCCGATGCGCATTTCCTGACGGTCGCCCGCTACGTGGAGCGTAATGCACTGCGGGCCAAGCTGGTCAGGAAGGCTGAAAACTGGCGCTGGTCCAGCTTGTGGCGCCGAGCCCAAGGCGACCCCAAACTCACGGCTTGGCTGAGTGACTGGCCGGTGGACCTGCCACGAAATTGGGTTGCGCGGGTGAATCGTCCTGAAACCGGCGAGGAATTAGACGCACTCCGGTTGAGCGTGCAGCGTGGCCGCCCTTTCGGTGAAGACGGCTGGGTGCGACGGATGGTGAAGCGGTTTGGCATGGAATCGACCTTGCGCCCTCGTGGACGCCCGAAAGGCTCTTGAACACCGGCACCGCTGTCGTGCATCCTTGATGCTCGACTGAACCATACCCTCCGGACAGAAGATTCCAGACTCTCATGGGTTAACGACTTTGTTGAAAGGCTGGTGATCGATGCGGTGTTTCTTCGTGGCAATACAGTTGATTATGATCTGTGCGGTAGGCGTGAGCCCTCAGTCCGTTACGGCAGCAGAGTCCCTTGAGGAGGCGGAATTTGCGTATGAGCGCGGCGAGTATACACAGGCGGCCCGCCTCTTCGGTCCCCTGGCGGAACAAGGCGTGGCATCGGCCCAGTTCTATCTGGGCTTGATGCACGAAAAAGGACGAGGAGTCAGACAGGACAATCAAACAGCACTGACATGGTTTCGCAAGGCGGCGGCGCAGGGCCACGCTGGCCCACAAAGTAATCTGGGCCTGATGTACGAGAGGGGACGGGGTGTTCGGAAAGACTTGGTCCGTGCGCTCATGTGGTACCACATCGCCGGCATCATGTTAAAAGGCGACGAGGGGAAGGCGGCCGTGAAGCGTCGAGACTACCTGACTTCCCACATGACCGCAGAACAGATCGAGCAGGCGCAGGAGATGGTACGACGTTGTCAGCAGTCCCAGTTTAAACAATGCGACTAGGGCCTGTTAACACTACCGCAAGCTGTCCACGATTAGCGCGAAGTTGATGAACGCGACGAACATGACATCGCACTTTTCAAACCGGGTGAAGATTCGTCAAAATCCCTTCAGCCGACATAACAGCCGTTCGATCTCATTGCGTCGCTGATACAGGGCGCGCATCGATTGTGCTCGGGCGGCACCACCTGCACATACCTCAAAGCCACAGCCAATTGCCGCGTCTCATCGGAGCGTGTAAGATTAACTGTGTAACTGGTTATCATGCCTCTTCTATCTATAGAGAACGAAGGGGTTGATGGCCAAGCCAGACACGAAGACGGATGCGTTGTTGGATGACTTGTTACAAGGCTGTGAGTCTCCGGAAGAGATTCTTGGCGAACATGGATGACTGAAAGGCCTCACGAAACGGTTGGTGGAACGAGCCCTGGCTGCTGAATTGACCACTCATCTTGGGTATGCTCCTCATGCCCGCTCGCCTTCGAAATCAGACAATGCTCGGAATGGCAGTCGTCCAAAGACGGTACAGACCGAGTAAGACCCAGTCGACTTGGAGGTGCCGTGCGATTGAGTAAGACCATACGATGGAATTCAGCGAGCGCATCTCATGTTCGGATTGACCCTTCACAAGATGCGCTCGCGAGATATGACAGAGGGACTCTACCTGCACAATCACATTCCTTTCTTGTAGACCCATATGCCAGCGCCCACAAGTCCAAGCAACGCGACCGCCAATGTAAAGAGGTTAATATCCATGGTGGCTCCTTTCATGTGATAGCCTTCCTTTGACCATAGGCGCTTCCAACCAGCATAGCGAGCTTTATAATGTCCTTCTCTGGCGCGCAGGCATATCGATCTCTTCTTCATGATTTCCACCACTTGGCAGCACTGCAAACAGAGCCCAAAGACAGAGGAATAGGATCGGAGGGCTACTATTCTTTGACTATCGATGAAAATATCACCATTTCCCACGACGACTATGTAGGCGACTATTGCAACCCGGACAAGAATATGGATGGGCGGTTTCAAGTTCCAAGTGCACGCGGTAATGTGCGAGCCATTTCGCGGTGTCTGCCAAGCCTTGGTCGTTTGAGAGGCGAAGAATCGGCATCAGGAAACATTTCATGGCAAGGCGGCAAGGTTTGGCAGATCGGTAGACTTGCTGTACAATCCCTTAGCAGGCTGCGGAAAAACTCTTTGTGACTCATGTAGCCGTCACAGACATCGAGGTTGAGAACGATGCTGAATAGGCCCGCAGGATGCGCAAAAAGGCCGTAGCCGTCACAGACATCGAGGTTGAGAACGATGCTGAATAGGCCCGCAGGATGCGCAAAAAGGCCTTCCAACAAGGCCGCAGCGAGCGAAGAGGCGAAGCGTACTCTGGGCCGTACGTTGAGCCTCTGAGCGAGGCGAGAACGCCGCTGGCGGACTTTTTCCGCATCCTGTTAGAGCCGAGTCCCCATTCTCCTGGAGGCTCCCATGGCACGCAGCAATCAAGAGCAATCCTACCGGGCGCAAGCATTGAAATTATTTCCCTGGATCTGTGCCCACTGCGGGCGCGAATTTGACGGGAAGAAGCTGAACCAACTCACGGTCCATCACAAGGACCACAACCATGACCACAACCCTCCGGACGGCAGTAACTGGGAGTTGCTCTGCCTCTACTGTCACGACAATGAGCATCAGCGTGATCAGGTGGGTAGCGTGTCGAACGAATCTCTGTCGAGCCGTGAACCAGACCGCCCCTTCACTCCGTTTGCCCATCTTGCCCATCTCCGAAAGCGTAATACTTCAGCCTGATCGAAGCCGGTCCGAAGAACACACGGCCAAGAGCAAACAAGCCGACCATTAGAGTGCCTGGCCTGTAGTGATCACCCGCACACCCGTTCTTGGATGCTTCTCCTCCTCCCGCACGCCCCACTCTGATCGTCGAATTCGCCCCGGTCATGTCTACGCTCTCGCAAAGCCCACTTGTAGAACTCAGCCACAATCGGTACTCTGCATCCATTCAAGTCTCCTCTGTCCATGAACCAACCGCACGCCATGGCTCATCCCCGTGATCCCTTGCACGGAATTACATTGGAAACCATTGTCACGACCTTAGTCACACGGCATGGATGGGCGAAACTTGGCGCACGCGTGCCCATCCGCTGTTTCCGCCATCATCCCACACTCCAGTCGAGCCTGACGTTCCTGCGCAAGACACCCTGGGCGCGCAGGCGAGTTGAACAAATGTTTGTGGCGGAACTTCCCTAGCGCTCACCCTGGCACTATGGCTTCGAACGCGACCATCTATAAAGCTGTGCTGCAGATCGCCGATATGGATCGCCAGTACTTCCAGGACCATACGCTCACGCTTGCGCGCCATCCGTCTGAGACCGAGGAGCGCATGATGGTACGAGTCCTCGCCTTCGCACTTCACGCAGACGAGGCCTTGTCATTCGGCCGAGGGGTGGGCACCGAAGATGAACCGGCCCTGTGGCAGCGGGACTTGACGGGAGCTATCGACTACTGGATCGAGATCGGCCAGCCAGACGAGAAAACTCTACGTCAGGCCTGCGGCCGCTCCAAACAGGTCATTGTCTATGGCTATGGAGCCCGCAGCGCCGAGGTGTGGTGGACAAACCAGCGCCCGGCGCTCGACCGGCTGAAGAACCTCTCCGTGACGCTGCTGCCCATGGAGAGCGTTCGTGCCCTCGCTGGGATGGCGAGACCGACCATGCAGTTAGAATGGACGATCCAAGATGGCCACATCTGGATCGCAGATGGTGCGCAGACTCTTCACCTTGAATTACAGCGTTTGAAGGGCTGACGCCTGATAACATCCGGCGCTGGAGTCTTCAGTCGGCTCCCCGAACTTTCCCCACACTGCGCAAACCTGTAAACATTTTGCTGAAGCGGTCGGCATTGGGTACAGTAGTTTCGCTGAATTTGCATACGTGCCTTGGAGGGCGCTGATGCCCCTTATCAACCATGAAGCCGAGCAGCCTGTCGGACGTACGCCGCTGTACGCACGTCAGGCATCCGCTTTCTCGGGATTCCACTACACCATCTGCAATGCCACCGGCGAGATCCTGGGTGAAGTCATCTGGCCCTCTATGGCACAGGCGAAGAATGCGCGCATTCGGTGGCACGGTTCACACAGCTCAAAAGGTGCGGTCGAGATCCACTGGGGTGCTCAACGATACGACGTCCAGTTTGAGTACCTCGATCGTGGTTGGGTCAATGATGTGCGGTTTACCTTGGAGCATGGACGGAAGACGATCGCTGTGGCCGACATGCGCTTCGCACGTCGCCTCTTCGCTCGTGGTCGAGTGAGCTTCGTGGAACCGTTTACAGGCACGCTCCTGCGAGACAAGGGGTGGTTTCGCCGCCGCTACTCGGTTGAGAACGATTCCGGCGTCATTGGTTTTCTCGAGGACCGTGCTGCGATCATGGCGGTGCGAGAAATGACCATTGATTTGCCTGATACCTTGGACATCCCGACCAAGATGTTCGTCTTCTTCTTGGCCGCACACCTTACCCAGGCCCAAGCTTGACGAACCAGTTGCCTACCGCGTAGCATACATCTACGACGTTTCAGCAGGCCGACGGTCTTATCCCTCGCGTATCCGGCCTATTCTCGACGCGATCGATCCCCGGTTTCCACGTTCCAACGCCGAGTGACACTCCGTCCCTTGCCAGACGCCACCAGCACACGAGAGGAGTCTCCGATGACGACCAACAGACCGATCACCGACCGTATCATGGCCTTGCTCAAAGATTCGCCGGAATGTGACTTCGACCTCTTCGTGGCTCGATGTCCCGAGCTCACCTGGAACGACCTCTTTCAGGAGGTGGGTCGGTTGAGCCGAGCCGGACGAGTGACCATTACAAGAGGAGTCGGCGTGTTCACGGTAAAATTGGCCCCGGTCAAATAGCAACAGGCCATTTGAGGCACCTTTACTCCCAGTGACCGCTGCAGTGTTCAAGATTTCTTGAACCTGGATTGAAATAGCCACACCTCTCAGTCGTAAGCCACAGGAGTGGCGCGACGCATATGAAATGACCGCCCCTTCTGTACATGGTGCAGCTCCTGTGCACGTACATACTGCGGCCTGCCCGATTCTTTCCCTCAACCGCCGACATCAGTCTTTGCCCAAGCCTTCAGTGTCGCACTCCAACCTTGAATTCACAGTGAGTCATGCCACCGCGACCCCTGTGAGTTTCGGCGAATCTTCGCGTATCCGAAACCACGCGACATACAGCGACGGCAGGAAGATCAACGTGAGGATGGTTGCCACGGCCAAACCACCCATGATTGCGTCTGCCATGGGCCCCCAGAACACAGTCGGGGCAATGGGCAACATCCCAAGAATAGCCGCTACGGCGGTCAGCATGATGGGGCGGAAACGCGAAAGTGCGGCTTCCACAACGGCATTCCAATCCGAGAGGCCGGCTTCTTTCTCGACTTGGATCTGATGGACAAGAATGACCGAATTGCGCACGATCATGCCGATGAGCGCGACGACACCCAGCAATGCAACGAACCCCATGGGCTTCTGCATGGCCAGCAGTGCCATAACGACACCGATGAGGCCGAGCGGCGCGACGCTTAACACAAGAAACAGACGGCTGAAATTCTGCATCTGAATCATGAGCACCGTAATCATCAGAATGATCGTGATCGGAAAGACGGCGGCAACGGATGCCTGAGATTTCGTGCTTTCTTCGACGCTCCCACCGACGGCGATGTCATAGCCGGGAGGAAGCTGCTGCTGCAGGGAAGACATCGGCGCGTGCAGCTGTTCCACGGCTGTCGCCGGCATGACGCTGTTTTTGACATCCGCTTGCACCGCAAGGGTCGGCAATCTGCCTCTGCGCCAGATCAGGGGAATATCCTGCTCGTAATTCACACTCGCCAATTCCGTCAACGGCACAGTTTTTCCGTTGGGGAGAGGAATTTCCAGCACCCGTATTCTGTCTAATGACATCCGTTCCGTCTCTTGCGCCCTGACCACGACATCGATCAGGTAAATGGTATCGCGGATTTGCGTGGCCGTTTCGCCCGACACAACCAGATTGATCGCCTTCGCGACATCCGATGAGCTCAACCCCAATAACCTCGCTTTATCCTGGCGCACGTGAATGTGTAATTTCTGGATCGGCTCCATCCAGTTGAAATTGATTTTCTCCAAATCCGGATTCGCCACCATAAGACTCGCAACCTTGTCGGCAATTTCGCGAACCTTGGCTGGGTCTTCCCCGCTGACACGATACTGAACCGGCCACCCGACAGGAGGACCTAATTCGAGCGGATAAATACGTCCGACGACTTCCGGGAATGCCTGCGTCAACGCCTCTTCAAGGCGTATGCGTACGCGTTCACGGGCTTCGAGATTGTCCGTAACGATCACGGTTTCGCTAAAGAAGTCGTTGTCCAGTTGAACGTCGAGCGGTAAATAGAACCGCACGGCGCCACGTCCGACATACGAACTCCAATGGTCGATATCGTCGTCACTACGGAGAATCTCGTCGAGCCTTTGCGAAACCTTGTCGGTCGCATAGATCGACGCATCATGCCTCAGACGCAAATCCACGATCAGTTCCGGGCGATCGGAGGAAGGGAAAAACTGATTCGGGACCAACGGCAGCAAGGCCAGCGCAAGACAAAAGACCCCAACCGTCATTGCAATCGTGATGTAGGCATGCCGCATGCTCTTTAAAAGAAGACGATGGAACAGACGAAACACACGCCCTTTTTCAGAATGGTTTCCCTGGGGTTTGGTCGAGAGAACGATGGTTCCGATTAAGGGAGAGAACAGCACCGCAACAAACCACGAAGCCATGAGGGCGACCGCGATGACGACAAAGAGCGAGAAGGTATATTCACCAGCCCCGCTTTTGGCGAACCCGACAGGCACAAAGCCGATCATGGTCACCAGTGTGCCCGTCAACATTGGAAACGCCGTCGAGGTGTACGCGAAAGTCGCCGAGCGGACCGCATCCCAGCCTTGCTCAAGCTTGGTGATCATGCTTTCGATGGTGATCATGGCATCATCGACCAATAAGCCCAGCGCAATGATCAGCGCACCGAGAGAGATACGCTGGAGATCAATACCGAGCACCTCCATCATCACGAAGACGATCGCCAGCACCAGAGGGATCGAACACGTCACGACCATGCCCGCCCGAAAGCCAAGAGTCAGAAAACTGATGCTCAGAACGATGGCGATGGCTTGCCATAACGCCTCCATGAAATCATGGACGGCATCGTGCACGACCTTGGGTTGATCGGCAACCAGGTACGTGTCGATCCCAATGGGTAAGGTCGCCTGCGTCTGTCGCATCGCTTCTTTCAGATTACGGTCAAGCCCGAGAATATCACCACCGGCTCGCATCGATATGGCAAGGCCGATCGCGTTTCTTCCGTTCACCCGAAACAGAGGCTGCGGAGGATCGTCGTACCCACGGGAAACAGTCGCAATATCGCTTAACCGCAGCATCCTGTTTCCGATGACAAAATTGATGTGTAGAAAATCCTTTTCGGACAGGAATTTTCCCGAGACCTGCACCAGAACTCGTTCGTCTTTTGTTTGGATGACGCCGGAGGGATTGACCGCATTCTGCACTTGAAGTGCGGTGATCAAGGCCATGCGGTCAAGCTTCAGCTCGGCGAGACGCTGCGGAGAAAACTCGATGTAGATATGTTCGTCCTGTGTCCCGATGGTTTCGGCTTTAGAAACGTCGGGCACCTCTAACAGGCGCGAGCGCGCTTTCTCGACATAATCCCGTAACTCCCGGTGCGTAAATCCGTCGGCGGTGAAGGCATAAATGATCCCGAACGTATCACCGAACTCATCATTGAAGGACGGCCCTATCGTTCCTTGCGGAAGGGTGTGCTGAATGTCGCCGACTTTCTTGCGTACCTGATACCAGATGTCAGAAATGTCCTGTTTCGGCGAACTATCCAGCAACGTCACGAAGATCGTCGACTTCCCGGCCGTCGTGTAACTTTTCAGGTGATCAAGGTAGGGGATCTCCTGTAGCTTCTTCTCGATGCGGTCCGTCACCTGCTGCATGGTTTCATCTTGCGTAGCGCCCGGCCAGAGTGTTTGCACGACCATGACTCTGATCGTGAACGGCGGATCCTCGTTTCGCCCCAAGTGTACGTACGCATAGATACCTATGACGATGATCACTGCCATGAAATAGAGCATCAGTGACTTGTGCCGGATGGCCCATTCGGAGAGGTTAAGGCCTGCCATGATCGCCCTCCAGCGATTTGATCTTTTGTCCGTTGGAGAGGGATTGCGCGCCGGCGGTGACGATTCTTTCCCCGGGCTGCAACCCGGAAGCGACCACGACGGCATTCGGATGGTACCGAGCGACTGTGATTTCACGCTTATGAACGGTAGAGGTGTTCGGATCGATGATCCACACGGCCGGTTGTTTGTCCGCCATCACCAGTGCAGAGGAAGGGATCTCAATCAGCGTGCCCGCCTGTAATCTCAGCCGTCCCACGACCGTCGAGCCCAAAAACATCCCGGACGGAAGTGCATTGAGGCTGACCTTCACCGGATACGTGCGAGTCGACGGATCGGCCTGAGGGGCTATTTCACGGACATGGCCCAAGGTCTTGATGAGCGGGTTGTCGGCCAGCCATACCTCGACCTCTTGACTGGTCGCTAGACCGTCACGAATAAGTTGTGCCGGCATATCGAACACCGCATCTCGGCCTGCCTCATGCGCCAACGCAAAAATCATTTGCCCCGCCTGAACGACCTCGCCTGGTTCCGCACCCTTGGCGGTAATCACTCCATCGGCGTCCGCCTTGAGCTCGGCATACCCGAGCTGAATCTCTGCGGAACTGAGTTTCGCGCGTGAGGCATCGACTTGAGCATGCGCGGTCTTGAGTTGCTGCAACGCCGCCTCATACTCGGCCTGCGACACAGCCTCTTCTTTGAGCAGATTGCCGTATCGCTTTTCCGCTGCTGCGGATTGGTCAAGCACCGCCAGTGCCGATGCGTGATCGGCTTTGGCGGCATTCCTGGCATTTCTTTCCGTTGCGGCGTCCAGCCGAGCCACGATCTGACCGGCCTTGACCATATCGCCTACGGTCACCGACCGTTCAATGAGCTTGCCGGACAAGCGGAAGGCAAGTTTGGTTTCGTCACGCGCGTGCAGTTGTCCGGTTAGTGTAATCACATCGCCCGACAGCTGTGCTTCGATCACCATACTGCGTACAGGACGCACATCCTCAGGCGCAGGGTTCTCCTGACAAGCCGGCAGTGCCAACATGATGACCAGCGCCAACGAGCCATGCAAATATGTGATGAGAGTGTTGCGTGAGGGCCTCGGTATAGCCATGCTATCCATCCCTTTCCCCTCATGGGCCGGCATCGCGCAGAGCTATCGCTGACGGCACGATACCAAGATTGGAGCGGATACAACAAGGCGGCACAGCCGCCCCTTCGGGCTCTCTCCCTCACTCGCAGTCATTGGCTTATCCAACTCAAGTCAGACTCAGCTCCGGCGCGTCTGCCTCACTCCTTGTGGAGTACCTCCCTTGCAGCAACCGCGAAATACTCAGGCGATGTCCGGCAGGAAGAGAAATGGGATGAGTAATGAGAGAAACTACCGGCCTGGCTGGAGATGGACGATCGTCCCGTTTTCGCCGCTCGCCCACCCATGCATGGCGTCTGAAAAACTGAGACCGAACAGCGAGGACGAGGCAATTGATTTTCCCTCGCTCCAGGTGAGGCCGGCGTCGGTCGTCCGATACAACATCCCGCGCTCGCCGACGATCCAGCCTTCTTGCTGGCTGGTGAACCGCACCTTCAACAAATCTGTCAGCCGCGTACAGGTCGTTCCGCAGGGTAAGGTCTGATCAACCCATTTGGCTCCACCGTCCGTCGTCTGAAACAAGGCCCCCGCATTGCCGACCGCCCAGCCGCTCGTGGAATCGGTGAAAAACACATCGAACAAGGTCACCGCGTGTTGCGTTCCTTGCGGAATCCAGGTGGCGCCCCCATCGTCCGTCGAGAGGATGGTGCCCAGAGCTCCGACGATCGTGCCCTTCTGCTCATTGAGGAAGTGCGCTGCATAGAGCGTCGCGGTCGTGCCGCTCACCTGTTCTACCCAATGCTGGCCGCCATCCGTGGTATGAAGGATCGTGCCGGCTCCCCCGACCACCCATCCGCTACTTGGAGATGTGAAATAGACTCCGTACAGAGGCTGCTGCGTGTCCAGCGGCTGAAGAAGCCAGGACTCTCCCCCATTCGTCGTACGGCTCAGGAATCCCCCCGCCCCCGTCACCCATCCTTTCGATGAGTCGGCAAAGAAGACAGACGTTAACAAGGCAGACGTTCCGCTCGTCACCCGTTTCCATTTCTTCCCGCCGTCGGTGGTCTTCAGGATGGTTCCTCCACTTCCGACGGCCCACCCATTCAGAGTCGTACGAAACTGCATGCTCATCAATGTTGATTTTGTGCTGCTCGCCTGGAAGGTGACGAATTCGTTGGAGTATAGACTCCAACCCGATTGAGGAAGCACGAAAACCATCCCGAGAAGAAGAAGGAATGAGGCGATCACGTTCGTAGGATGGACGCGAACGCAATGAACCCGCACCGGCATCATTGATTCGTGCCCGCATCAGGCCTGTTGTTATTCCAGTAGCCTGTATCGGGAAGCCCTTTTGCTTCGATCGTGAAGGGTCCGGCCTCAAGCGTGATCCACTTCTTCGGCGAACAACACGTTCCATCAAGAAGCAGATCCCATGATCCCCGACGCACGACCAATGGACCGGTCGCCAGATTATCAAAAAACTCACCCTTCTTCCCGATCCCATAGAGGTTACGGTGCGGGACCTTCACGACGATCTCCTCATCGGTCCATGACTGAACCAGTGCGGCCGCGCCGTTAAACAACACTTCCGTCCGCGACACATTGGAGATGACATTCGGACTTTCACCTGGTTCATTGATTTCGACGTCGGCCCGCCGCTTGTAGGCTTTCTGATTCAATCCAAAGTCGGCATGTTCGGCGGTCTTGAGAAATGTTCCGAACCCCCGGCCTTTAATCGTCACCGTGGCATCCAACCCGGCCGTCTGAGGGTCATACGACTCGATGACCGGCGTGACGAGCGTAAAGTCCCCGGCTTCAGTAGCGAGGGTCCCTCGTTCGGCACAACAGAGTCCGCCTATGTTGGGCGTGTTCGCACTCCGGTAAATAATGACCTTGCCGGTTTGCGCGCTGAACGGCACCCAGACATCGATTCGGTCGTCGTTCCAACGATAGATCACCGCCGGCACCCCGCCGATTTCGACTCGATTCTCACCGGTATTGAAATCCATGAAATTGTAGGGCGTCGACCCGCTCTCTGAGTAAAACCCGAAGTGCTCACCGTTAATACGCAACAAGGTCCCGATAGGCGCGCTGGTGGGACTCATGGAGGTGACACGGGGAACCTGAACCGTAAACTGTGCAAGCACCCGTTCTCGCCCCTGATACCTCAGCGTCAGCGGACCGGACTCCGCATCGAGCGGGACATGGAAGACGATGACGTCGTCCTTCCATTGGGCGATGGTCGCCGGCCGCCCACCGATCAGGACCGCATCATCCACCCGCTCTTTGGTATGCCCGAACCCTTGCCCGAACAACACCACTTTCGTACCGACCGGCCCACTGACCGGATCCACTCGAATGGACGGAATCAGTGTCAGCGGAACGGCATTGCTCACGGCATATTCAACCGGAGCACAACAGGATCCGTCCGGAAGCGGATCAGAAGAAGCCAGCCGAACCACGACATCCCCGCTCACCGCGTTCGTCGGAATTTCAAGCTCGATCTTGTCGTCTTTCCATCGCTTGGGGCGCACCACTACTCCACCGACCAGCACATCATTGACACCGAACATGGTGTTCGGATCCCGCGCACCAGCCGAGAGGCCGAAATGATACCCCGCAATCTGAAGCGTGGCTCCTCGTTCCGCTTCCGTGGGCGTGATCGTCTCAATCCGTGGCATCGTGAGATTCAAAAAACCGGCGAGGACCTTCTTTTTGCCGATCAGCACCTCGATAAACCCGCTGGTCGTCTTGAAGGGCACCTTGATCTCAATCACCTCCGGATCCCATCGCTGGACCAACGCCAAGACCCCATTCACGGTAACTCGGTTGAACTGGGTCGACTTGAACGTGCCGAATCCTTTTCCGCTCAGCACCAATGTCGCGCCAGGCGTCACAGACCGAGCAGACAGCTCAATGCCCGTCTTCCCCGCATGCACAAGAGAGAGCGCCCCTCCACCGAGGATGACAAGCGAAAGAAATGTTACGGTGATGACAAGTCTATTCTTCATGGATGGCCTATCGGGAAAGGGGGAAGACACAATGGGAACCACATCGAAGGCATAACCGACTTTAACAAGCGATTTTTTTAAGAGTCAAGTGTGCGTGGCAGGCAAAGCAGATTCTGAAATCAAGACACCAGGCCCCGGCTCAGTCGGAGGGAGGAAGCTGAGGGGTGGAATCTGTCGTGGTGGAACACGCATCAACGGCCCGGCCGCGCTGGTCTTTGACATAGACGCTGCCTTTCAAGGCCTTGGCTCGCTTCTTCAGTTCCGAGGCGATTTTACTCACGTCGCCGGAATGGGCAATGGGAGACCGCTCATTGGTGACGACGGCAATCGAGAGACTCATGATCGGAAACTGTTCTTGATTTCCCCGACGATCCACGGAATCAATATACCCCTTGAGGCGGTCGTCACGGTCATAGAAATCCGGAATCACGAGGTCAAATCGCTTGATGACGGTCTGGCAGATCGCGTCGATGGTGTGCGGACGGCTCATGAAAACAAAGTCGTCTCCCCCGACATGACCGACGAACCCTTCCGGGCCAGCCAGTTCTCCCACCACCGTCGTGAGGATGCGGCAAGCCACGATGAGAACTTCGTCTCCACGTCCATAGCCGTAGCGATCATTGAAGGACTTGAAATTGTCGATATCGAGGTAGGCGAGCGCGAAGGGCTGTTTGCTTTGAATTCTGGAGGTGGTTTCAAACAGGATGGTCGTGTTGCCCGGAAGGCGGGTGAGAGGATTCGCATCGAGCGAGCGGGTCAGACGGCTCAAACAGAGGCGTATGCGATGGACGACGTCTTCCGCGCGATAGGGGATCGTGATGAAATCGTCCACTCCCAACGAGCCCCAGTCAATATCGTTGAGTCGACTGTCCCGGACAAAGACAATGAGAGGCAGCCGCCCCAGAAAAGCGTCGAGCTTAAGGTTTCGCGTGAGTGTTTCCACGGAGTGGCCCCCGGCTCCTTCAGCGACCAGGATGAGACAGGGGGGATCGTGGACAAGTTCATGCAGGGCGAGATCGGGCCAATTGCCCTCCACCACTTGGAAACCGGATTTCTCCAATACCGGGGTCAACGTCAGGGCAGGAGTCAGCTCGTTGTGGAGGAGCAGAATTCTCCGACCTGCCGTGGAATGGCTCATAGGTAATCGTCAATGGTCACGAACTCGTTCGAGGCTGTGTCGAGACATTCCGCCAACCGGTGCCCATCCAGCCCGACCATATCCCACGCGGTCTTCGAGAGTGGTGGAATCAGGTCGTCTCCCGAGTTTCCACAGGCCATCCCCTTGACCAGGATATCGGCGACATGGACGATAGCCGTTTGCAGTATGGCCTCTTTGGCGAGAGTCGGATTATGGTGGTAGAGGATCGGTTCACGGAGCGTCACCGGCAAATGCCAGGCATTGGCCAAGCAGCCGCCGATATCCGCATGAGAGAGGCCCGTCAGCTCTTGCTCCACGTCGAACAGTGAGCGGTCGCCGCGGGCCTGGAGTGCCTCTTTGATGCTATTCCCCACATCAGGCCATTTGACATAGAGCACGACTTTTCCGATATCATGGAGCAGGCCTGACACAAAGAGTTCCTCGGGGTTCTTGATCTCCAGCCTGGTTGCCAGGAGATTGGCGGTAATGGCGACACCCAGAGAATGTCGCCACAACTGATCCATGCCGGCGTCTTTCATGATACTGAGAGCCGAAGCGCAAAGCGTCAGCCCCTTGACGACATTAAAGCCCAGCACGATCACGGCATGGGTCACCGAGCCGATGCGCGAGGGGAACCCATAAAACGGTGAATTGGCCAGTCTGAGGACTTTGGCCGCGAGGACCTGATCCTTTTCAATGATGGAGCCGATCTCCTCAGTCGACACGGTCGGACGACCGATCATCGCGGCAAGCCGCTGCACGACATGCGGAAGCGTGGGAAGGTCTCCAAGCTTCTCAATTCTATTGCGCAGGTCTGTCGGATTGAAGGTGGTCATGTCGTCTGAGGCCCCTCGGTCACCGGTGCCATCCCATGGGTGGCATGCAAGTGTGCGCGAAGAGTCCGGAGGATTAGTTGCTGAATGGGATCTTGTGCGACATGCCGGAACCGGTGATCGAGTTCGGCTTCCAATTCCGCCAGGGTTTTTCCACCGGAGTCCAGCGCATCGCCCTCGACATAGACCGACGTCAACTCCATCTGGCGGAACCGTTCGATCATGGCGGCATCCAAGATCGTTCCAACCGCCACAATGGGAAGCCCATTGGCATTCGTCACCGGTTTGGCCAGGACCAGGTCCGGCAAAAGCTCATGGAGTACCACTCGCCTCATCAATCGTGATTTCCTGACGATTCATTCATATTTCAACCGGTTGCGAGTCCCTCAATCAAACGACTGGGGGGGTAGTAAAGTCTGCCGGCCGTCATTTTCTTATCGGACTCACCGCACGATTCCTAAAGGATTGGCTTCAATGAGTCGATCAGCTACCGGACAGAGGAGCAACAGGATGAACCGGTTCTGCCGGAGACCTGCCTCAGGCCACACCACCCCACATCTGGCGTTATTTCTTCACAGATGCAATTGTCACGGGATCGATGTCTTAGCAGGTTGCGGAAAAACTTACTGAGACCTCTGTAGCCGTCGCAAAAATCGAGATTTAGGACGACGCTGACCGGCCACGCAGGATGCGCAAAAAGGTCGTCCGGCAAGGCCGCAGCGAGCGAAGAGGCGAAGCGTACTCGGCCGTACGTTGAGCCTCTGAGCGAGGCGAGAACGCCGCTGGCGGACTTTTTCCGCATCCTGCTAGAGATCCGTCGAAGGTCTACCTGGCGAGTTCCACGATCAATTCGATTTCGATAGGAGCCTGTCGGGGAAGTTCTGCCGCACCGACGGCGACACGAGCGTGTCGCCCTGCGTCCCCGAATAGTGATACCAGCAGATCAGACGCGCCGTTGAGCACTTGAGGTTGATCCGTAAACCCAGGGGCAGAAGCTATATGGCCGACCATTTTGACGATCCGTTTCACGCGATCGAGGGAACCAGCTTCCTGCCGAATGATACTCAATCCATTCAACACCGCCACTCGTGCGGCTTCCATCCCCTGCTCGATGGACAAGGTTTGTCCGAGCTTGCCGGTCATGATGAGCTGCCCATCGCGTGACGGCAACACCCCGGAGAGAAACAACAGATCACCTGTCCTAACGACCGGCACATAGTTCGCGACAGGCTTGGGAGGCGCCGGCAATGCAAGACCCAGCTCTGTTAACTTAGCTTCATACGACATCGCTCGCTTTCTCCCTCACTTCTCACCCTTTACCATCACCCTACCCGAAGCGCATCCAAGAAGCTCTCACCAAGCGGCAATCGCTCGGCTTGAAGGGCATCCACAATGGTCTGCCCCACATCGGCGGCGGTCGAGCGACTTCCCAAATCGACGCCTTGGGCCAACTTGGGGCCGGTCACGAAGACCGGCACATACTCTCGCGTCGACATCTTGCCCGGCAATGAGAAATCTCGTCCATGGTCACCTGTCACGATCACCATATCGCCGAGGCGCAACTTCTCGAATAACTCCGGTAATCGGCGATCACATTCTTGTGCGGCGGAGGCCGACTGTCCGGCATCTTCCGACAACAGATCCAGGCTGGCACAGATGAGACCGCGCGGCATCTTATTCAACAGGCTGATCACCTCATCAACCGCCGCCATCGCCGACGCCGCCGGAAGGGCCTTGGTAAATCCCCGCCCGTTAAAGAGGTCGTAGATCTTTCCGACCCCCATCGTGATCTGACCGGATCGGCTTAAGACATCCACCATCGTCACACCCGTCGGCTCGTTCACATAGTCCTTTCGCCCGGCTTGCGGCCGAAGCAGGTCATGCCCGCCGATGACCGGCTGCCCGACGACACGAATGAGGATCCCCGCATCCTTCACCGCTTTCCTGATCTCGCGACAGCGTCGTTGAAACTCCACCGGTGCCATGAGCGATTCATGCATGGCGACAAAACACGTATTGCCTCCGTCCGTCCACAGAAGAGGCGCTCCGGTGGCCATATGCTCCATACTATGCCGACGGAGCATCACTCCCATCGGCGCAATGCCTCGGCCGATCGACTTTCTCCCGACGAGCTGTTCGACGATGTCGACGACTTTGGTGGGAATGCCGGAATCGCAGACCGTCGAGGCTGCTTTCTGGATCACCCCCCCGATTTCCCAATATCCGACGACGGAATCTTTACCGGGTGAGGCGAATCCCAGACGCCCGAAGGAACCGTTCGGCTGGACCGTGGCCCGTACACCCTTGATCGGAGCGAGATGCCCCAGGCCCAACATCTCGAAATTCGGCACACTCAGTCCATCGACCGTCTCAGCAAGATGCACAAGGGTATTGGCATCCGCATCGCCATAGTCGGCCGCATCCGGCAACGCCCCAATTCCCAACCCATCGATGACGAGAAGAATGACTCGATTGATCATCAGCGGACTATATCAAATCGCCGTAATCGGACATAGAGACGTATGGCACTGGGAGGCCACGATCACCACGTAGCCAAGCCGGCAGCGAAACCTTTTCCGCGTTCTTGCCCGAGGCGCTCCTTATCCACGCGATGATTCGCGCCACTCGTGGATGATCTTCAGACTCGCGCTGGTCCCAATCCGGTCTGCTCCGGCCTCCAACATCGCCAACGTCGTCTTCCAATCGCGGATACCGCCCGACGCCTTCACTTTGGCGCGACCGGCGACGGCATCCTTCAGCAGCCGGACATCATCGACCGTGGCGCCGGCGGCGCCGAATCCGGTTGACGTCTTCACGTAGTCGGCCCCGGCTTCCACGACTAACTGACAGGCCGTTCGTTTCTCCTGCTGCGTCAGATAGCACGTTTCAAGGATCACTTTATGCTCGACATTTGGAGTCGCCTTCACGACCTCGGCAATATCCGTCCGCACATGGTCGTGATCGCCTGATTTCAGTCGGCTGACGTTCAGGACCATATCCAAGACCTGCGCGCCGTGAGCCACCGCGTGAACCGCTTCAGCGACTTTCGTCTGTGTGCTGTGGCCCCCTAATGGAAACCCGATGGGGATGCCGACGCGGATGCCTGTGCCGGCCACTGCCGCCACCACCTCATCGATATAACAAGGCGGGACGAAGATCACCGTGAACCCATTGGCCTTCGCCTCCTCGCACAACCGAAGCACCTCGACTTTCGTCGCGTCCGGCCTCAGGACCGTATGGTCGATCAGAGCAGGGAGATTCCATGCTGACATCGTTTACGACACTCCTTCTTCATCGTGTGTTTGTTTGCCGTCGGGGGTCATCAAGGTCTGGGAATGATTGCCTTTCCGAAAGGGGCGCTTCTGGTACTTTTCCACCGCCTTATTATGTTCCACGAGTGTCGCGGAGAATTGATGGGTGCCGTCGTTCTTCGAGACGAAATAGAGATACGCGGACGGCACGGGATACAAGGCGGCGCGGATCGACTGCGCCCCGGGGTTGGCAATCGGCCCGGGAGGCAGACCGGCCCACCGATACGTATTGTAGGGACTGGGATTGGAAAGATCCTTTTTATGCAAGTTGCCGTCGAAATTGGGCAGACCGTAGATGACGGTGGGATCGCTCTGCAGAGGGATGTGTTTCTTGAGCCGATTATGAAAGACGGAGGAGATGTGGGGACGCTCCTCCCCGGCGCCGGTTTCCTTTTCGATCACTGACGCCAGAGTCAAGACTTCGTGAACCGTCAAGTGGATGTCTTTGGCCCGCGTCTGCCATTCTTGGGTCATGACCTGGCCGAGCTGGTCGACCATGACTCGCAGAACTTCCTTGGCGGTTGTCGGGCGAGTCAAGCGATAGGTATCGGGATAGAGATACCCTTCCACCGTATCAGCCGAGATCCCGAGGGTCTTCAGGAAGGACTTGTCGGTAGCCAATCTGATGAACTCCGCGCGATCCGTAATCCGGTGCTCGGCCAGCACGTCGGCGATTTGAGTGAATGTATAGCCCTCAGGAATCGTCACGGAATGAAGGACCACCCGACCGAGCACCAACTTCGACAGAATGTCCGCCGGAGCCATGGCCGCATTGAGCTCATATTCTCCAGGGTGAATTTTTCGGTCGGCTTCCTGAGCCTTCCCCAGCAGCAGAAACGCGGAACGGCTCCTGATCAGTTGCTCTCGTTCGAGCAAGGCCGCAGCCTGTTGAAACGTCGCGCCTTCCGGAATCACGACGATTTTCTGCGGAGGGCGATCGGACTCGGATACAACCGGAGCCTCAGCCCATCGAATCATCTGGTATCCGGCCACTCCGGCGAGTACGACGATCACGAGGACCACGATGAGGATGAGACGACGCGTCATAGGCTGGACTGTCTGAGAGAGATTCTCCCCACTCTTCTGCTCTCTCCTCCGAAGAGGTCTTACCGTCATGAGTCTCTGCCGGAGCCAAAGACTCCAGGTAACTCTGGAGCAAAATGGCGGCGGCCACACGATCGACCACGCCTTTGCGCTTCCTGCGACTGACATCGGCGGCGATCAACAGATCCTCCGCCGACCTTGTCGTCATCCGTTCGTCCCAGGTGACGATCGGAACCGACAGTGCCTCACCTAAATGGGCGATAAACTCGTGAACCGCCTGCACCGCCGGCCCTTCTGCACCATCGAGCCGCAACGGAAGCCCGATCAAGACTTCTTTGACCTCATGCCCCTGCACCAACTGTTCGATGTGGGCGAGATCACGGACCAGAGTCCGACGCTCAATGGTCTCCAACGGCTGCGCCGTCCAGCCGAGTTCGTCGCTGAGCGCGACGCCGATCCGCTTGGTGCCGTAATCGAGTGCGAGAATGCGGCTAGGCATGATTCTACCGCCGGAGGGTCGTTTCAACCAGGCCAAAAACCTTTTCCAACGCGGCGTCGAGTTTAGCCGGATCCTTCCCCCCGGCTTGGGCCATTTCCGGACGGCCGCCTCCGGTTCCACCCACCTCGGTGGCCATGGCTTTGATGAGGTCTCCGGCTTTGATCGTACCGATCAAGTCTTTCGTCACGACAACCAGCAACGAAACCTTGCCGTCGCCTGTCGCCGCGCCGAGCGCGATGACGCCGCTCTTGAGTTTGTCCCGGAGCTGATCCGCCAGCGCGCGCATGCCGTTCCCATCCAGGCCATCCGTCCGCTGCACATGCACCGCCACCCCGGCAACGGTCCTGGCCGTCGAAGCGACTGTGGCGCCGCTGGCCATTTTCAATTTCAACTCTTCCAGCTCCCGCTCCTTGTCCTTGAGCTGCGTCATCAGCTTGCGGGTCTTGGCGACCAGCTCGGATTGCCCCGTCTTCAACAGATCCGACAGCTCGCGGACATCGGCTTCAAGTTTTTTCATGAGGAGATACGCGCCGCTGCCCGTCTGCGCTTCGATCCGGCGCACACCGGCCGCCACGCCCCCTTCGGAGACAATGCGAAAGAGCCCGATGTCACCCGTCTGCCGGCAATGGGTACCGCCGCACAGTTCTTTGCTGAAGGACTCGACGCTCACAACACGCACCTGTTCGCCGTACTTGTCGCCGAAAAACGCTAGGGCACCGTTCGCCACGGCGTCCTGAATGCTCATCACCTGGGTACGCACGGGCTCGTTCTTGCGGATTTCTTCGTTCACCGTCGATTCGATATCATCGATGTCGCGCGACGACAGCGGTCGAAAATGGGCAAAGTCAAACCGAAGCCGGTTGGGTCCCACCAGCGATCCATACTGCTTCACGTGCGGCCCGAGTAAATCCCGCAGGGCCGCATGGACGAGATGTGTCGCCGTATGATTCCGCGCAGCATCCAGCCGCGTGGAAGCGTTCACCGTCATATGCAGGCGTTCACCTTCTCGGATGCACCCCTTGCGGACCGTTCCCTTGTGCAAGATGACCGCCGGCGCCGGTCTCGTCGTCTCCGTAATATCCACCACCCCTTCCGGTCCCGTCACTGTGCCCTGATCACCGACCTGCCCACCGCCTTCCGCATAGAAGGGCGTGAGATCCAGTGCCAACTCGACCGTCTCCCCTTCGACGGCTTCCTTCACCAGTTGCTCGCCTTTCAGAATCGCCCGCAAGATGCCGTCGCTTTCAAGATGGTCGTAGCCGACGAATGTCGTCGCCCCGATCCGCTTGGCCAGCTCCGCGACGGCCGGTCTGGCCGTTTCCTGCTCGAATCCGCCGGTCTTGCGCGCGCGAGTCCGCTGCTCGTCGATCGCCGCATTGAAGCCAGATTCATCGACCGTCATGTTCTGTTCCCGGCAGGCCTCGGTGATCAAATCCATGGGGAAGCCGTAGGTGTCATAGAGTTTGAAGACATCGCCCCCCGCCAAGACGGTTCGGCTTACCGCCTTCGCCCGCTCGATCATGTCGTTCAAAATCGGCAAACCCTGGTCGAGCGTCGCGATAAAGCGCTCCTCTTCGCCTTTCGTTGCTTCGGCGATCGTGCCGGATGCCGCGCGCACTTCCGAATAGGTACCGGCCATCTGGTCCACGACCCTGGCACTCAGTTCATGCAGAAAGGGCTCGACAATGCCAAGCAGTCGGCCATGGCGGGCCGCGCGGCGAAGAATCCGCCGCAACACATACCCCCGTCCCTCGTTCGACGGCAGCACCCCATCCGTCATCAAAAACGTGATGGCGCGCAGATGGTCCGCAATGACGCGCATCGACCGGTCCGGGGATTCCTTCTGGCCGTACTCGACGCCGGCCCGTCCGGCGATCGCCGCAAGCAGCGGTGTGAAGAGATCGCTGTCGTAATTGCTGTAGACGCCCTGGGCCACGGCAACCAGCCGCTCAAGCCCCATCCCCGTGTCGATACTCGGTTTCGGCAGCGGGTGGAGCGTGCCGGAGGCATCACGGTTGTACTGCATGAAGACGAGATTCCAGATCTCGATCACCCGGTCGCCCTCGCCGTTCGGCCGGTCTTCGCCCGGTACGGACGGGCCCTGGTCGAAGTGAATTTCCGAGCAGGGGCCGCAGGGACCGGTGTCCGCCATCTGCCAGAAGTTGTCTTTTTCGCCGCACCGAACGATGCGCGACGGCGCGACGCCGATCTTCTTCCAGAGCGTCTCCGCATCGTCGTCTTCTCGGAAGACCGTCACCCACATCCGGTCTTTCTGCAGCCCGACCGTCTGCGTCAGAAACTCCCATCCGAATCGGATGGCCTCGTCCTTGAAATAATCGCCGAACGAAAAGTTGCCGAGCATCTCGAAGAACGTGTGATGCCGCCTGGTGTATCCCACATTTTCAAGATCGTTGTGCTTCCCGCCGGCGCGGAGGCACTTTTGGACGGATACGGCTCTCTTGTAGGGGCGGGGTTCTTCTCCGAGAAAGACCCGCTTGAATTGATTCATCCCGGCGTTGGTAAAGAGCAGGGTCGGGTCCGCCTGGGGAATCAAAGCCGAGCTGGGCACCGCCTGATGGCCATGCTGTTCGAAATACCGAATGAACGATTGCCGAAGTTCCTGCGCAGTCTGCGTCATGAGTCCAGTCCTTCATCGCTGCCACGAGCGACCATCACAATCCCATCGATCGTCTCGTCGTCAAAACCCCGCTGACGAAGAAACCGCACCGATTGCGCCGGCGTCAACCGACGACCCTGGTGCTGCTTGGCGTCCAGCGCTCGACGAGCCATTTGTTCTTCACCCACCTCACGAAACGCGTCGGCGATCACCCGATCCGCCACCGTCTCGGCGACTCCCTTGGCCTGTAACTCTGCCTTGATCCGCACTTGTCCCATCGGCCGAGAAAGCAACCGCTGTTCCACCCATCGCTGGGCATAGGCGTGATCGTTGAGACACCGGAGGTCGGACAATCGACGGAGCGTGTGTCTAATCTGACCGGGCAGGGCTCCTTTGGATCGAAGAAATTGTTCGACTTGCGCCACCGTACGATCACGACGGGCAAGAAACCGAGCCGCAAGCTGCATCCATCCGTCTGCCGACGATTGCTTGCTCCGATCAAGCCTCGTCACTCGCCTGCCGTTACCGATGGGCCCGCTTTTCTTCGCTGCGGGTCGCCGGCTTCTCTTCTTTCGTCTCCGCTTTCGTCTCCGCTTTTTTCTCGCTCCGAACCGGAACGCCGGCCGCTTCTCGGAGTTTCATTTCGACCTCGTGGGCCGTCGCGGGATTATTTTTGAGGAAGTCTCGCGCGGCATCGCGGCCCTGACCGACTCGCTCTCCCTTGTAGGAATACCAGGCGCCTGACTTTTCGATGATCTTCTTGTCCACGCCCATATCCACCAATTCGCCGGTTTTGGAAATACCTTCGGCAAACATGATGTCGAATTCGGCCTGTCGAAACGGTGGCGCCATCTTGTTCTTCACCACCTTCACGCGAACGCGGCTCCCCATGACCTCCTGGCCTTCTTTGATGGATTCGATCCGTCGGATATCCAAGCGGACGGATGAATAAAACTTCAATGCGTTGCCGCCGGTGGTGGTCTCGGGATTCCCGAACATCACGCCGAGCTTCATGCGAATTTGGTTGATGAAGATCACCGTGGTCAGCGATTTGGAAATCGCCGCCGTCAGCTTCCTCAATGCCTGCGACATGAGCCTGGCTTGAAGCCCCATGTGGGCATCGCCCATTTCACCTTCGATCTCAGCCCGAGGCGTCAAGGCCGCGACCGAATCGACCACGATCAAATCAATAGCACCGCTTCGCACCAAGGTTTCGGCAATCTCCAAGGCCTGCTCACCCGTGTCCGGTTGCGAGACCAGCAGATCATCTGCCTGCACGCCCAGCTTTTTGGCATAGGTCAAATCCAAGGCATGTTCGGCGTCGATAAACGCGGCGACCCCGCCCGTCTTCTGCACCTCGGCGATACAGTGCAGCGTCAACGTCGTCTTTCCGGACGCCTCAGGACCAAAGATCTCGATCACCCGTCCTCGCGGAAGCCCCCCGACCCCGAGCGCAATGTCGAGTCCCAGCGAACCGGTGGAAATCGCCGGCACGTCGACCTTGTCTTCCGCCCCCAACTTCATAATGGCGCCCTTCCCATACTGCTTCTCGATCTGGGACAGGGCTAAGTCGAGCGCGCGCTTCTTATCGTCTTTTTCAGACATGCGAATCTCCTACAAGATGAGAGGAAGGAATCCGGCCGATTATACCCAAGCCACGTGGTAAAACCTAGCCTCATCCTCAGCTCATCGAAGAGACATGATGCACCGCATGGAGCAGGCCGCACCGATGCGCAAAAAATGCAAAATCAATAGCGGGAAACCGCCTGAGGTGATTCATTGATAGGAAGTCGTATCCGATTGGGAAACCTCATGCACAGCAGTGATCGCGCCGACAAAAAAGAATTACGCACCTCTCCTCGCATTCCATTGGATTGCCGCCTGTTCTTTTCAAGTCACGACCTGGTAGAGGCGGATGCGACACTCCTCGATCTGTCCAGCACAGGCTGTGCAGCCGAATCCGAGACCACCGTCCGGACCGACATGAACCTCGACCTGTGGATCTTCTCCCCAAACTATAACTGGCGCATGCATATCGACCATGCGGTCGTTCGGTGGGTCCGAGGACAGGTCTTCGGGGTGGAATTCCTGAATCTGCGACCGGTCCAGCGGAAACGGCTGCGCCAGCTGGTCGAGAAGTTCAGAGCGCAGTAACCCCTCCTCTTACCTCCTACCAGGAAGGGCACTCTCTCGCCGAAAAACATATTCCCCGCAGGCCCCAGGCCTTTGATCGCCGGCGGGACTGCCAATCAGCCAATCGTCGCGCAGCAAAAGAACTATTGAGCTGCGCTCTGGCCACTGCAGCCTAACTCCCCGCCTCCATGCGCACACTTCTCAAATCCGTCAACCTCTTCCGAACCAATTCACCAGGCATAACGGACTGGTAAGTCATTCGGAAAATCAGCCTAACCTCATCTTTTGAATCCAGATTGACAAGGATAACGACTGGCTTATAGTGTGACTCAATCCCACCGGGTTGCAGAATCAGGTTTATTTCTAGGCGAGCACACAGGAGGCGCGATCATGAGAGTATATGATCGGATCACGTTCGATCCCTACATTCTCGGAGGGCGAGCTTGTATTCGCGGGATGCGGATAAGTGTGTTGTTGCTTGTGAATCTGGTGACCAATGGCATGTCCGTTGAACAAATCTTAAAGGAATACCCGCTGCTCGAAGCGGAGGATATCAGCCAAGCTCTTCAGCATGCGGTAGCGCTCACCAACGAAGAACTCCATCCGTTGACCGGCAGCCCGTTGTGAAGTGTTTGGCCGATATGGGCCTGACGCTCATCGCGGCCATGACATCAGACATTTCAGTGAAGAAGGACTTGAGCGCCTGTCCGATCCACTCATCCTCAAAAAGGCCGAACAGGAAGAGCGTCTGATTATGACGTGCGATCTCGACTTTGCAGATCTGCTGGCGCTAAGTGCCCGCAGTCTGCTGAGCGCGATTCTCGTCCGACTCCAGGACCAAACACCAGGCTCGGTGATCCCACGGCTCGTACAGGTGCTCAACGAATGCCGCGAGGCCTTAACCAGCGGCGCAATCGTCACCATTGAAGAAGCCCGATACCGGTTGCGGCGTAAACCTGGCCTCCAAGATTTGGACCACCAGCCTTTGCACCTGAGCTCATCCGTGCCATATTCACGTTTCCGCCCACGCGACACACAGCGGTCACTCCCCTCTCTGAGACGGCACCCCACTGGACACCCGGCTGCAAGAAGGACTAGGCTGAAGGACACATCTCAACGAGGAAACCCATGCCTGGAATGTTCGGCAACAATCCACCGCTCATGTTGATCGCCATTGGAATCGTCGTTGTCGCGGCTGTGGTGTTCGCCCTGATGACGGCTGGTTACTAGGCTCAGGGGACGATGCGCGATTACTCGGTGCTCCTGTCTCAACGGTGTACGGCCACGCTGTTTGAACGTCCGCATGGACATTCCACTATTCTGCAACCCACGGCTTCAGCTCTACCTCGCTGTGAGGTCAGCCCCTGCGGCCTCAAGGCCGACACCGGTGAAGAACATCTCCGCCCGGCGTCTGTCCATGCACTCTCTACTGCCTTGACTCCCGAGCCATCACACTTATAAGTTCTCCCACTCACGATTCACCTGTGACTCACTGGAGACTGCCATGACTTCACGCTGGATGACGCTCTGTATGGTCTGTGCCTTGCTGCCGCTGCTCCTCGCCATGCGACCCGTGGATGAGCAGCTTCTGATGGCCGCACGAGATGGGAATCTCAATCAGGTCAAGACCCTGCTTGAAGAGGGAGCGAACGTCCAGGCAGCCAATGAGCAAGGGACGACCACACTGCATGCTGCAGCCTGGAATGGACATCGAGACGTGGTCTCGCTCTTGCTGCGCAAAGCGGCTCCGGTGAATCACGCGACCAGCGACGGAGCCACCCCCCTCTACATTGCGGCACAGAATGGCCATTCGGCAGTAGCCGCGCTCTTGCTGAATAACGGCGCAGCAGTGGATCAGGCCACCAAGATGGGTGTGACCCCGCTCTTCATCGCCGCGCAGAACGGCCATCAAGAGATCGTCGCGCTTTTGCTCCAACACAAAGCCGACGGGAACCACGTCGCGGAAGACGGTGTCACGCCGCTGTTCATCGCCGCGCAAAGAGGACATCACAGTGTGGTCGAGCTGCTGCTTCAACAGGGAGCCGCCGTGAATCCGACCTTGCCCGATGGGTCGACGCCACTCTTCGTCGCCGCCCAGAATGGGCATATCTCAACCGTGTCGCTTCTCATGGATAAGGGCGCAGGTGTGAACCAGGCCATGACGGACGGGGCGACGGCACTCCTTGTCGCCGCACAGAACGGCCATCTCGACGTCGCGAGACTTTTACTCGAACAGGGAGCCCTCGTGACCCAATCCGTTCACAATGGTGTGACCCCACTCCATGTCGCCGCGCAAAACGGTCATCGAGACATGGTGGCGCTCCTCCTGAAGCAGGGCTCGTCGATCAATCAGAAAGCACGGAACCATGCCACGCCACTCCTCCTCGCCGTACAAAACAACCATCAGGACGTTGCCGCGCTGTTACTCGCCCAGGGTGCGCTGGTCAATCAGCCGGCACCTGATGGGGCCACACCGCTCCACATCGCGGTGGCGGCAGGCCATCGAGACATGGTGGCACTCCTCTTAAAGAAAAGAGCGGACGTGAACGCACAGACGGCGGACGGCAAAACCCCGTTGCACGTGGGAGCCTACCAGGGTAATCGGGAAATCGTGACGCTCCTGCTCAAACACGGAGGGAACAAACGTGCCAAATCACAATCCGGCGAACGTCCGATCGACCTCGCGCGCCAACAAAGCCACCGCGCACTTCTCTCTCTCCTGAAGCCATAGAAATCAGCCGTCACATTCTTTTCATGAGAGCACGACGCCTGCCCCCAACCAGCAGTCTGACTGAAGACCGTTTGCCTGCCGATGACCGAGGGTTCGAGTGACGGTTGCGCTCCTCGATCTCGGCGGTGTAATGGAACAGACCATACACGCCGGACATAGCCTGCAATAGGACACCCTTCCATCGTGCCGATAGGGAAAGGAGCCTGGGAAATGAAGACGGTCGTACCGAACTGGAACCTAGCCCTCTGCACACTCATGGGTGTCCTCTTGAGCGGCTGCATGACAGCGCCGGAGGAGAAATTGCGACTGGCCGCTGCGGAAGGGAATGTCCTCCGGGTGCAGACCTTTCTTGGGCACGGTGTCAGTCCTCAGGCAGCCGATGCGCGCGGCGTCACCCCGCTTTTTTTGGCGGCAAAGCATGGACATCGGGACGTGGCAGCGCTCCTGCTGGAACAAGGCGCAGCCGTGAATCCCGCAAGACAAGACGGCATCACGCCGCTCTTCGTCGCGGTGCAAGAGGGGCAGCGGGATGTGGTGGTACTCCTCTTGGGACAAGGAGCGGATGTGAACGCCCACGCACGCATAGGAGGCGTGACACCGTTACATGTCGGTGCCTTTCGTGGCGATCACGCGATGGTTACTCTACTGCTGCAGCATGGAGCGGACAAAAATGCCCGCATGTCATCGGGTGAGCACCCGGTGGATTTGGCTCGTACGCAAGGCCACCAGGATCTGATTCCGCTCCTCGAACCATAAGGCGCTGCGAGAGGAAAGGGAATGAATGGTCTGGGCTGCGTCTTGATTCATGACACGCCCTCGCTACAGCTCACCTCAGGAACCCGCTCCCACTTCCCAGAGCTTCGTATACTGCGGTCCGGTGGGACGTAGTTTGCTTTTCATCAAGACGATCGCCCCCACAGCGATGGCACCCACGGAGAGCGGACGATCACAGATACCGCTCTGGGAGAGTCGCTGCCCCGCTTGTCGATCGCCGGCCTTGACCCGTGCCAGGGTCAGGTGTGGTGTAAAGGGTTTGTCATCCGTCACAAAGCCGAGTGCGCGGCAACAGGATTCGATCTCCCGATGCAACGCAGCCAACCGCTTGGCGGCGTCACTTGTAAACCACTGTTCAGATGGGCCGACCCACAGCACACGCGGTTGCCGAAGATTGGGGAACGCCTGAAGCCGCTCAAGGGGAATCTGGATGGTCGAGTGAGACCGTCTGACGGTCGCCATGGCTTCGCGCATCGGATCAAGCAGTCGGTCGTCCGTGTCGCCGAGAAACCTGATGCTGAGATGAATGGACGACGGCTGCACCCAAGTGATCCGGATATCTTTTGAAGATTCACAGTCGAGCCGTTGTCGCAGATCTTGCTGAGCCAACGAGATCCGGTGACGAAGCTCGTCTCCCAGTTCCACGGCAAGAAACGTCCGTATCATGCTTCCCCCCTGTCGATGAGCCATCGACGCAGGACATCCAGGGCCGCTTGCGCGGCACGCTGTCGAATCACGGACCGATCGCCGTGGAACCGATACTCCCTTGACAAAACATCCTCCTTGCCGCCGTTGAGCCCAATGTACACCAACCCGACAGGTTTGGTCTCGGTCGCGCCGCCCGGCCCGGCGATGCCCGTGACGCTCAGCGCCACCGACACACCGGCGCGTTCTTGCATCCCTCTGGCCATGGCTTCGGCGACTTCTCGGCTGACCGCTCCATGTTGCTCGATCAGGTGCGCCGACACTCCGAGCAGCTCCGTCTTTGATCGATTGCTGTAGCACAGGACCCCGCGATCGACATAGACCGAGGATCCCGGCACTTGTGTGAGCCGGTAGCCGATAAGACCTCCTGTGCAGGATTCAGCCACTGCCACGGTACGCTTCTGTTGTCGGAGCAGTCGACCGACCACTTCTTCCAACGTCTCCTGTCCTTCGGCATAGATCCATTCGCGTAATCTTGTACGGACTCCTTCAGCCAATGACTGAAGCACGGCTTCCTTGATCGATCGATGAGCCCTGGTCGTCAGCGACACCAGAACACCTGTCGGCGAGGCTAGCAGCCCCAAGGCAATCGGCATCTGTTTCGGAATGAGTCCTTGCAGCGTGGCATCCACCTCGGACTCCGGTAATCCCCAGGTATGAAAGATCACTCGTGTGATGGGATGAGGACGTGCCTGCGCCGATCGGTCACCTTGAGCGGCCGATAAGCGTGGAACAACCGATTGCTCCGTCATGGCTTTCATTTCGCTGGGCACGCCGGGCAATGCGATCACCTGAGTCCCCCTCCAGATCATCGCAAACCCCGGTGCCGATCCAACCGGATTCAACAATACGGTCGCCTTGGACGGAATCAACGCTTGTCGTAATTGCCCCTTGTTTGGTACTCGCCCCCATTGAGCCAACCTAGCCCTCATGTTCTCCAAGGCTTCGCTGCGACGAGTCAATCGAAAGCCGGTGACCGACGCGACGGCTTCTCTGGTGCAGTCGTCGACCGTAGGACCTAAGCCCCCGGTCATGATCACAATCCCGGCCCGACGGCAGGCGGTCTTCAACACCTCCGCAATGTCCGACTGATCATCCCCAACGATGGTCTTGAACCGGACTTCGATGCCGATCGCAGCCAAGGCATCGGCGATAAACAGCGAATTGCTGTCGGACCGGCCTCCGACAAGAAGCTCCGACCCGATCGCAATCGTTTCCGCAATATCTGCACGTGTCGCTGATGTCCTTGTCATGGGCTCGTCGATTGCGTCGGCATTGAGGAGA
The DNA here is from genome assembly GCA_015903995.1 of Nitrospira sp. GTDB lineage: Bacteria > Nitrospirota > Nitrospiria > Nitrospirales > Nitrospiraceae > Nitrospira_D. The sequence continues at coordinate 243,652 of JABMDK010000017.1, read as the reverse complement.
GAGTGGATCTCCCCACCACTCGTGGGAAATATGATAACTGGTCTCTGGCTTGGGAATGACCCAGTATAACTGAAGGCCGCCACGATTTTCGCGTGAAATTTCGGAGATCCAGGCCACGTCGTATTCCGCCTGGCTTGGCTATCGACTCGCACCATGGCAGGCTTGATACCCATTCCACCTTGTCCACCTTGTCCACCCTAGTCGAGTACCAAAGTCCTCGTCACGCCCAGGACAAGACCGTCACCGTAGATGATCACATCGACAGTGGACTACAAGACCAACCCCCTTGTTAGTCTGTTAATGAATACCCATCTGCCCTGCTCTCCCGTTGACAAGACTGAATGGGAAATGCTAAACGAAGAAAAACTGAGAAAGTATTTCCTAGTAATCTACTAAAGGAGCTTTGAATGTCGACCCCGGAAACTCCTGCTGCCACACCGACGCCTCGTCGCCAGTATGTAAACTTCGTGTTTTATAAAGTGGATCCCGCATGGCGACGCCTGCCGGAGGACGTGCGCACCCAGGGCAAACAAGAATTCCTCCGGGCTGTGGAGGACTTCAACGGACAAGTCTTGGTCGTCCCCTATTCCACCATCGGCATCCGGGGCGACTGCGACTTCATGCTGTGGCGGATCAGCTACGATCTGGACCTCTTTCAGGACATGACCACCAAGATCTTAGCCTCCGGCTTAGGACAGTACCTCACGACCCCCTACTCCTACCTGGCGATCACCAAGCGATCCGTCTATGTCGACCACCATTCGCACGCAGGACAGGAAGGGAAGCGCCTGACGGTCGTGCCGGGGAAGAGCAAGTACATCTTCGTCTATCCGTTTCTCAAGACGCGGGAGTGGTTTCTGCTGACGAAGGCAGCGCGGCAGGGCATGATGGACGAGCATATTGAAGTGGGGCACCGGTTTCCGTCCGTGAAGCTGAACACGACCTATTCGTTTGGGTTGGACGACCAGGAGTGGGTGGTGGCGTTTGAAAGCGACAAGCCGGAAGATTTCTTGGACCTGGTGATGGCGCTACGGGAGACGGAAGGCTCACGCTATACGCTGCGGGATACCCCGATCTTTACGTGCATCCGCAAGAGCCTCAAAGAAACTCTCGACACGCTCGGCGGCTAGACACCTAAAATCGGCATCAGTCTTAGGGCCTTCGGTCATGACGATCGAAGGCCCTTTGTTTTTTATCGGAACAGTTGTCATCTTCCTCAAACCTCCCCTCATCAAAAACAACCTGCGGGCTGTCATAATGTTCTCCAGGATCTCCGTTGTCAGGCGAAGCCAGATACTGAGTTAACTCCATGAGAGTGAAGGGTGACGACCGATGACGGCCGACCACTCACACACGTTTCCACGGCTTTGACAGTCCGACGAAGCCTATGTTACCTCTACACTATCATTCGCTGGGGTCCCCATGGCTGATACCACCGCTCTTTATGCCCTGCGTTTTCCCGATGGCTCGGTGAGCCTGTATATCGATGAACTCTATGCCCAAGACCGAGGGATCGACCCCTCCCAGCTGGTGCGGATCGAAATCCCGCGAGAAATGTTCCTCAGCGGCAGCATACAAGACATCCGTGAATATGTCGCCCTTCAACTCGAACAACGTGAGCAACGAACCGGCACAGCCTAGTCAGGCATCAGGTGCGAGTCGTCCTGTCTCACCCCTGGATACACCTTAGAACCATGGCCTTCCCCGCCTGAAAGAACATATGACACACGCAGTCATGGCATCGCCGCTGACCGCCGAGATGATTGAAGACGTCGTCGCCGGCTTACCGATCCAAGGTCGCATCATTCTCAGACTGTTGCTGATCCAATACCTCGACGTCACCCATGAGGAAATCTTGTATATGGTGGCGGATCGGCCCGACCCCAGATGTGTCTCCGGCAAGAAGCCCGTTACCACGATGACCCAGGAATCGATTACGGCGATGATCGATCGCCGGAACGAATACCGCAAGCGGGCTCGGCTTCGACGAGAACGAACCTGGCTTCAATGCGTCGCGCTGAAACAGCAGGTCCGTCGGGTGGAGGCCTTGGTCTCTCGAGCCGCTCACCTGCTCGCTGACCGCGGTGTGTCTGCCGAAACAATCGACAGGCTCACATCCCAGGCTCGGTCCGCCGTTCCCACGGCGACGCTCCGTCTGCTCGAAGAGCATTGGGAACACAACGAGATTACAGCGGAGGACTATCAACGGCAGCGGCTGGCCATTGAAATGCAAACACTGCTCCGTTTTGCCGAACGGTTCAAAAAACGCCTCGACCTGGCTGAGCGCGAGCAGCGGACATCGGATCAGACGATCTTGCTCGACCATGAAATCGGCCATATTTGGGGAATCCCGGCCGGCACTTTGGCCGCACGCAAGGTCAAGTTCCTGTCTCAGTATCTCACCGCTCTGCAGGCCAAAATATCAGGGACCCGCCCGGTACCGGGAAGCACCCCCTCCCTGGAGCTCTGGAATGACACCGTGCAGGTGCTGTCCCGCACACCGATCGAACGATCGATCGCGACCTACGATGGGCTTGAGCAGACTGAGTCGGCCTTACTTGAGAAACTGGCTGCCTATGCCGTGATTCGAATCCCGGAAGCCACGGAAACGAAATTTTGGAATTCGCTCGTGTATGGAGCCAGTTCCAACGCCATGCACAGCGAACCGACCCGGACCTTGTTCGGACTCCAACGGCTGGTTTCCATACAAAAAGATGTGGACGACAGCAACGAGGCACTGGATGAAGAACTCCTCACACGCACGGCACCGATATCGAAAGAGCCGACGTCGCTCGCACCACCCAACGAGGCCGGCCCTTCCGAACTGACGGAACTGCAGCAGCACATTCTCCACAACTTCATCGGAGAGGATGTCAGCGGTCGAGCCTCGGACAAGTGGTAAACTTTCATAGTTGCCAATCACCGGCAGTTCGGTATAATTACCCTCAACAATGACAACACGATCCTCTACTCCCCCACCCGTTCCCGCGTCAGTGGTTGTGTTGCTGCTGCTCCTCTTCGTCTGCTCATACCTGCCCGTAGTACTGGGCACGGCTACTCCGGCAGCGGCCGCCGGCCTGATTGAGATCGCGGAGCTCTTGGCCCACCCGGAGCAATACGATCATCAAGACGTTATGGTCACTGGAAAGGTGATGAACGTGCAGTTGGCCACCAATCGTCAGGGGCAGCCCGCCTATGGCTTTTTGCTCCAAGACCAGGCGGGCACGCTCAAGGTGGTGAGCCTTGGGCAGCTGGAAGTCCATGAAGGGGATCAAGTCATCGTCGAGGGGGTCTTCAGTCGCCTCAGACAAGTCGGCCGTACGATCGTCTACAATGAGATCAAGGCCCTTTCCGTCAAACCGCTGACCCGTCTCAATCCAGACCTCGTCGGTTGATTCCCCCTTCTCTGTTCCAGTCTCCTCGTTGAATATATTTCCCCTGCCGCCAGATGATTGCTTTTCATCCGTGACCAGATAACAATGACAGGTATGGCGGTGCAAAACCTCTTCTTCATCGGGCTGATACTCGCAGGGGGAGCAGCCCTGGTGAGCTGCAGTACGCCGGCGCATGTGGGAGAGTACCCCAATCAACAGCGCATGATGGGTCAGTCTCAATCTGCGATCCTCGCCTGCGCAGGAACACCCAAGAAAGAAACGATCGACGGCGAGCGGACGGTTCTCCGATACTACCGTGAAGCACCGATTCTGGAAGAGTCTCGGCCGGTTGGGAAAGGGAGCTTTGCAACAATTCGCCATGGTTGCTGGGCCACCGTCATTCTGAGCGATGACCGCGTCGTGGATGTGCAGTACCGGTTCGTCCCTCCGACATTCGATGCCTCCAACGACTGCGAAGAGATTTTTGAAACCTGCGTACGGTAGTGCTGCTCGCCTCTTAGACTTAGCCCTGTCTCTGACAGGTTGTTGCCAAACCATATGACAGCCATGACAACCCGACGATGAAGCGTCGTGTACCGATCGCGGACGAATCCGGAATGTCCTGCAGGCTGTTCAGAAAGGCCGTCCAGCAAGGCCGCAGCAAGCGAAGAGACGAGGAGGTACATACCACACTTCGTGTGAGCCGTTCACCCATCGAATTCACCTTGGTGAACGGATAAACTCCACCAGTGCGATTCTTCTTCATGGTTGAGCCTCTGAGCACCACGAGAACGCTGCTGGCGGGCTTTGTCAACAGCTTCCTAGCCACCTTTCTCGGCAAACATGTTACCTCTTGTCTCATGACACCGACAGTCCGGAAGATCTTCATCTTTGCGATCGCCCTGGTTTCTGCACATCTCCTCCGCCCCTGCGATGCATCCGCATTGGAGAAATATGGACGCCCGCTTCCATCGCTGGAAGACGCCACGAGTCGAGGGGCTGAAGAATCCTTCTTCGCCGGCTATTTCCTCACCAGTGCGTTCGCAACAAATCCAACCTTTGCCGCCAGGCCTGACAATTCAGGTCTCGTCGGCTTGCGCCACATGCTGCATCTGGAAACGGATCTCTACAAGCAATACCTCACGTTCTATACCGATCAGAACTTTTTCTCGGATCGTA
>JABMDK010000017.1:228234-238999 GCA_015903995.1 Nitrospira sp. | reverse complement strand
AACCGGTGCACGGTCATTTGTTATTCGTATAGCACAATAAATCGGAAGCCGACAACCTTGACACTGGCAGGCTCTTCGCCATAAAGAGAGGCGGAACAAGCAAAGATCAAAGGCTGTCGATGGCCAAATATGTCACAGAATTGGTCCCAGGTTTCCTACGCCGTGCGGTCCGGTTTTTTCTTCCCGTTCATTGTTCGAGCTGTAACTCACTTCTGGCAGATGATCCGATCCCCCATTTTTGCTCGGACTGCTGGAGCACGATTTCCCTCATGCCTGACGCTCGATGCACCCGTTGTGACCACCCCTTCCCTTCTTCCATTGCCACGATCTACAGCCCAAACCATGTTTGCCAACCCTGTGCTGAACGTCCGCCTTCGTATACAAAGGCCTGGACTCTGTACCCTTACACGCCTCCACTCCAGCATGCGATCCGCCTCTTCAAGTACCAGGGCAAAGTTTCCCTGGCGGCTCCACTTGCCGCCCTCATGGTCGCCCGACTCCCTCCACTCGATTCCATTGATGTGATCATGCCAGTGCCCCTGCACATTGAGAAACTCCGTCAACGAGAATTCAATCAGTCCCTGCTTCTTGCCGATTACATCGGACGTACCCTCGATATTCCCGTCGCTTACACTAATTTGATCCGCGCCATCTCTACTCCAGCCCAGACCACACTATCCCGCAAAAACCGTCTAAAAAACCTTCGTCGAGCATTTGCCCTCCGACACCCCGATGCCATTGTGAAGAGACGCATTCTTCTGATCGACGACGTCTTCACGACCGGCACGACGGTGAATGAGTGCGCAAAGACACTCCGTAAGGCCGGGTCTGGCGACGTGTTTGTGATAACTTTAGGGCGCACGATGGATCCCAATATGATTCCCGACCGCATCATGGCTCAGCGCCCTCAGTCGCTGAAGCTGCTGGGAGGTTGATCAATGCCGATTTATGAGTACTCCTGTCAGGACTGTCATAGGAAATCCTCGGTCTTGGTCTTGAATCCACGCAATCCCAACGTGGTCACCTGTCGGCATTGTGGCGGCTCGCGGATGGAGCGTCTCCTGTCGCGATTTGCCGCTCCCAAATCCGAGGAAGCTCGACTTGAATCGCTCGCAGATCCAGCGAACCTCGGAGGGATTGATGAGAATGACCCTCGGAGCGTCGCCCGTTTAATGAAGAAAATGGGGCAGGAAATGGGCGAGGACGTCGGCGATATCGAAGCGATGATGGACCAATCCGATGACGGTGAGGGAGTACCAGAAGGCACTGACGGCCTTTGACATGCACTGTCATATATTTTCGCTTGACATTCTTAGGGTCGTCTCTAGAATGGCAAGAGTGCTGGAGGCGGTATGAGTATTTGTCGATCTGGCCACAGGTGGAGTGATGAGCAGGGCTCCGAAGACCGAACTGATGACCGCGACGGAAACATGCCAGTATCTCAAGATTACTCAACGTACCCTCTATCGCTATCTTCAGAGTCGACAGATTCCCGCCTTCAAGCTGGGAAAGGAATGGCGATTTGTATCCTGATAAACCATATCGCTTGTCGTCCTCATTACGATGGCTCAGATCACAACTACTCCACCTCAGACCGTCCCTCCGCTATCTCTTCGACACCTTGGCTTCCCATCCATTCCTAGCGTACAGTCACTGCTGAGATTCTTGGAGAAAGAACGATGCACCCCATGCTCCGACAAGCCTATGAGACCGAAATGACGGCGGCGGTGAGCCAGTACGATGCTGGGGACTTCAGACTTTCATTTGCCCATCTTGAGCGGGCCCACGTCTTGGGACAATCGTTTCCGATTGCGCATGCGAGGACCCACTGGTGGATGCTGAAGGTCGGTTGGCGGCGCCGAGATGTGGTGGAGATGATCGGCCAGGTATTCCGGATTCCTGGAGCGTTGCTTTTCTCAAAGATTTGGGTACCGGTCGGGAATACGGGAGGCGCGCATGTACCGCCGTTCAAGTCGATGCCGATTCCTGAAGACCTTCAACGGTTGCTCGACAAGTACGGACGCGGCTCCGGAGCTTGAGTAGTCTCTACTGAAATCATTCACGCACTCGTCGCGCTTATTCTTCTCGAAGCCCTTCCACCACCGGTTGCCGTGCGGCCCAGCGGGCCGGGAAGTAGCCCGCCACCAATGTGGCCATCGCTGCGAGAAGCACAGCCTGAACAAGCGCACCGATCGGAACGATCATCTGAATCGTCCATCCGAACGATTGCTTGTTGATCACCTTGATCAGCAGAAGAGACAGCAGGCCTCCGCCGATCAGGCCCAACGCAATCCCGACCAGGCCAAGGTAAACCGCCTCCCAGAGGACGAGCTGTTGAATTTGTTCCGCGCTGCCGCCGATGGCCCGCAGGGTCGCAAATTCTCGGCGACGTTCCAGGACGGACGTGACCAGTGTATTGACGATCCCCAGCATGGCAATGACGATAGCGATGGCCTCCAGCACGTAAGTCAGCAGAAAGGTGCGATCGAAGATCTCGAGAATTTCTTTCCGCAGCTCCGTGTTGCTGATGACAAGCGGCGGAAGCCCTCCGCCGGCTGCGCTGCTCAGTTGTTCGAGGATCCGTTCTCTTACACGATCGATGCTCACCCCATCACGCAGGTACACGGGGAAGACCGTGACCAACTCATCGTGCCAGAGCGACTGATAGAGCGCCCGATCCATGAGCAGCTTCCCCCCGTCCGTCGAATAGTCATAAAACACGGCCACGATCGGGAATCGTGCGGGGCCGCTCGGCGTCAGCATCTCAAGTATCGATCCTTCCTCCACGCCGAGCCGATTGGCCAATACCTCAGAGACGAGAAGACCGCTGGTATCGGCTGCCCGTATGAGCTGTTCCGATGAATCACCCTTACGCACGAGATACCGGCTCCATTGCGCATGCAATCGCAGATCTCGTGAAACGACCGCCACCCGTTGACCGTTCACCTCCACCCGGACATCGCGATAGCTGTCGACTGCCGCCACGTCGGGGATAGACGAGAGGACGGTCAACCATGTGGGTGGAAGACTCCGGCCGGCGCCTCCGATCTCCGTGCCCCGCAGCCACAGTGAGGGTGCCACGACCAGATCAGCCAGCACTGTATCGGTGACCCAGACTTCAACCGTATGTCGAAAACTCCGGACCATGACCAGCACACCGATCATGATCGCCAATCCCACCATCAAGGCGGAGACGGTCACTCCGTTTCGGCCGGGGCTGCGCGAGGCATGCTCCACGGCAATCCCCCTCATGACTCCCCCGACTCCCCCGTCACGTCCCACATATCGGCGAGGACGCCGCCACCCCGTGACACAGATCGGCGCCAGACAGGCCAAACCAGCCAACAAACAGAGCGTTGCCGCATACCCCATGACAGGAACCCCACCGATCGGTCCTGGTAGACTCAAGAGCCCCGCAATGGCAAGCACACTCAGTCCTATGATGGCCAGCATCCCCACTCGTAGCTGCTGGCTCGCTTCATAGTCGCCAGGAGCCAAGGCTCGTACCGTCGTGGTGCGGCTGGCATCCAGGCTTGGACCGATGGCCCCGATCATGGACACAACGCACCCGATCACAATGCCTTCGAGCATCATGTTCAAGAATTGGCCGGTCCGGAACAGCCCCCCGTCGCCGGCACCGACCGGTGCGTAGAGATCCGAAATCGTTCGACTGAGCAGCGCCACCAGCTCTTGCGCAAGCACCATCCCGGCGACGCTTCCGACGATTCCTCCCAACCATCCAAAGAACCCGGCTTCCATCAAAAACAATAGCGCCACCCGAGACTGAGTCATTCCGATCGCTCGATAGATTCCGATTTCCCGTCTCCTTTGAGCGACGGCGAATGCCATCGTGTTGTAAATCAGGAACATCCCGACCAAGAGGCCGACCCAACTCAACACCGTCAGATTGAGGCGGAAGGCGCGCACCATTTGCTCAACCTGTCTCGTGCGGTTGGCCGGCCGTTCCACCGTCACATAGGGAGGCAGAACAGCCCGTAGGTCCTGTGCGACCTCTTCGACGGTCTTTTTTTCGTCGGTCACGATATCGATTCGATCCAGCTTCCCGACCATCCCGAACGTAATTTGCGCCGCAGCGATATCCATCACGGCCATGCGTTCCCATGATGAAGGTCGGTCCGACTCATGTTGAAGAATCCCGACAACCCGACAGGTGAGACGCCTTGTCCCAAGGAGAAGATCGACCGGCTCATCAACGGACAGATTCCACTCCGCGGCCAATTGGGCTCCCAAGAACACCGCCTGCGGCTGGATCATCCCCATCAACTGACGCTCCGTCGACGGCTGACTCGTGCGAAACCCGCGCGTATTGAATTCGGCCAGAAGATCCAGCCCCACCACTTGCACGGCTTGATCGGCCCGCTCTCCCTTCATGCGAACGGCCGTCTGCAGAATCACCGGCGCTGCGGACGTCACGCCGGCGACGGTTCTGACCTGTCTAATCACCTGTTCATCCAGCCCGGTCTCTCCGCCTGACACCTCCAAGGTGGTGGGACCAGCCACCGTCAGGACCGCCTGTTCAAAGGACCGCAACACGTCGACGTTGGCGGTCCGTACGGCGACGGAGGCCGACACGCCGAGCGCCACGCCGACGATCGTCAGCAGCGTGCGTAACGGCCATTGCCGGACATGAGAGCGAAGAAGAAGGAGTAATGCCTTTACAAAGACAGGCATGGAGCGTGAGGAAAGCTTCCTGCTGAGAGCAATCTTATTGGTCGTGATCTATACATCCGCGCGCTCGGCACAAATCAGTCGTTTCGTTTACACATTTCAGGTCATTTGCTAGAGTGATCACAGACCTGTTGAAAGGAGTCCAGATGGCAAGAACCAAAAGCACCAGTGCCGCACGTCCTCTCCATCGGGTGGGACACCGTTCCAAACCTTCGCCGCACATTACGCCCCGCCAACGCGAGATCCTTCGACTGGTCGCGCTGGGCCATACCAATCGTGAAATCGGCGCGGCACTGGATATCAGCGTCCGGACGGTCGAAGTCCATCGTTTCAACTTAATGCGCCGACTCGATGTTCGGAACGTCGCCCAACTCTTGCGTCAGGCGCTGCAACAAAACTTGCTGCCCCGCAACTTCGGCATGAAATAGGCTCATAATTCCTTGAGCCGTCCCTGACATTCCACAATCGACTGATATCCCTTTCTTGTCAAGACCGCGGTCAATTCCGCTTCCAGTCGTCCGAACACATCCACCCCTTCTTCCACCAACACCGTCCCGATTTGAACTGCCGACGCACCGCACAGGAAATGTTCGAACACATCGATCCCCTCGACGATGCCTCCGGTTCCGATGATCGGCATCTTCCCATCAAACAACTTATAGAAAGCGCGGACGTTCGCCAAGGCCACGGGCTTGATCAGTCGCCCGCCCAACCCGCCGAATCCACCTTTCGGCTTAATGACGACGGCTTCCCGTTCCGGATCGACAACCAAGCCGTTGCCCACCGAATTGATCATATTGAGAAAGTCGACTCCGCAACGCCCGAGGACCTTCCCCATGGCCTCATGGTGCGCCGGATCAAAGTACGGAGGCAGCTTCACGCCCATCGGAACCGTGATGAGACGCCGAACCTTCTTAATTATGCGTTCGGACGTGTCCGGATCATACCCAATTTGGGGCTTCCCTGGAATATTCGGGCAGGAGAGATTGACTTCAATGAGATCCGGCTGGGCGGCATTGATCGCTTCCGCGATAGTCGGAAAGTCTTCCTCCCCCAGTCCGGCCACGCTGGCGATCACGGGCTTTCCGAACCGCTTGAGGTGAGGGATCATCTCGGCGTAGGCTCGATAGCCGAGATTGGGAAGGCCCATCGAGTTGATCGACCCTCCGGGAAATCCATAATACCGTGGCATCGGGTTGCCTTGGCGCGACTCAATCGTCATCGACTTCGTGACGATCGCCCCCGCACCGGATTTCCCCAGCGCCTCAAGTTCATCCCGTGTGACACAGAGCGCTCCCGACGCATTCATGAAGCAACTGGGAAAGGTAACGCCGGCGATCGTGGTGGAAAGATTCATCACGACGCCGCCAGTTCGGTCAGACGTTCAGTGCGTGCGATCAGCTGTCCATCTCGCATGGTCCACACATAGTCGGCGGCTTGTGCGGCCTGTAGGCTGTGAGTCACCAGCAGGACCGTCCGTCCTTCAGACATCGCGAGCTCACGAATAAGCGCCATAATCCCCGCGCCTTGATGAGAGTCGATATTGCCCGTCGGCTCATCGGCCAAGAGGAGACGGGGGCCATGTGCCAACGCCCGTGCGATTGCAATTCGCTGTTGCTCTCCGCCGGATAATTCGGCTGGTCGATGTCGGCGCCGGTGACTCATGCCCACCCTGTCCAACATGTCCTCTACCCGCTGTGTGATCTCCCGCCCGTTCTCCCCACGCAGCATCAGAGGCAGTGCAATATTCTCTTCGGCCGTCAAACCATGAATCAAGTGGAAGGCTTGAAACACAATCCCGATCGTTTCCCGCCTGATCTTCGTCCATTCGGAGCTGGTCAGGTTGTGGGTGGATCGCCCATCGAGCACGATTTCTCCCGACGTCGGCAGGTCCAAACCCGCAACGAGGTTCAGAAGCGTACTTTTTCCGCAGCCACTGGGGCCCACGAATGCGCAGAATTCTCCGGGTTGAATCTCTAAATTGACATCGCGCAAAGCCATGACCATGGCTTCTCCACGCGAATGGGTTTTCGAGACCTGTCTCAATGTCACCATCGGCGGCCCGCTCTCTCCGATGACTGGTCGACCGGTGGACGGCCATGCTCATTCGTATAGCACAATAAATCGGAAGCCGACAACCTTGACACCGGCAGGCTCGTCGCCATAAAGAGAGGTGGGACAAGGATCAATCATAAGCTGTCGATGGCCAATCATCTCACAGAATCGGCCTCAGGTTTCCTGCGCCGTGCGCTCAGGTTCTTTCTTCCCGTTCATTGTTCAAGTTGCCACTCGCTTCTGACCGATGATCCGATCCCTCATTTTTGCTCCGACTGCTGGAACACGATTACTCTCATGCCTGAGGCTCGATGCTCCCGTTGTGACCGCCCCTTCCCTTCCTCCATTGCCACAACCTACAGCCCACACCATGTTTGCCGACCCTGCGCTGAACATCCGCCTTCGTATACGAAGGCCTGGACCCTATACCCGTACATATCCCTTCTCCAGCAGGCAATCTGCCTCTTCAAATACCAGGGGAAAGCGTCCCTGGCGACTCCACTTGCCGCCCTCATGATCGCCCGGCTCCCTCCTCTCGATTCCGTCGATGTGATCATGCCTGTGCCCTTGCACAGTGAGAGACTCCGCCAACGAGAATTCAATCAGTCCCTGTTGCTTGCCGATGGCATCGGACATCACCTTGATATTCCCGTCGCGTACACGAATTTGATCCGCCCCGTGCCGACTCCGGCCCAAACCACACTCTCCCGCAAAAACCGTCTCAACAACCTTCGTCGGGCGTTTGCCGTCCGACACCCCGAGGCCATTGTGAGGAAACGCATTCTTCTGATCGACGACGTCTTCACGACCGGCACGACGGTGAATGAGTGTGCCAAGACACTCCGCAAGGCCGGATCGGGCGACGTGTTTGTGATAACGTTAGGACGGACGATGGATCTCACGATGATTCCAGACCGCATCATGGCTCAGCGCGTACGGTCGCTGGAGCTGCTGGGAGGTTGATCGATGCCGATTTATGAGTACGCGTGTCAGGACTGCCGCAGGAAATCCTCTGTTTTGGTCATGAATCCGCGCAATCCCAGCCTGGCCACCTGCCGGCATTGCGGCAGCGTGAAATTGGAGCGTCTCCTGTCTCGATTTGCCGCTCCCAAGTCCGAGGAAGCTCGCCTCGAATCACTGGCTGATCCAGCGAACCTCGGCGGGATTGATGAGAGTGACCCTCGGAGCATCGCCCGTTTGATGAAGAAAATGGGGCAGGAAATGGGCGAAGATGTCGACGACATCGAAGCGATGATGGAGCAATCCGATGACGGTGCGGGAGTCCCGGAAGGCACTGACGGCCTTTGACATAGACTGTCATGTATTTTCGCTTGACTTTCCCAAGGTCGCCTCTAGAATAACGGGAGTGCGGGAGGCGGAATGAGAATTTATCGATCTGGCAACGGGTGGAGTGATGAGCAGGGCTCCGAAGAGCGAACTGATGACCGCGACGGAAACATGCCGGTATCTCAAGATCACGCAGCGTACCCTCTACCGCTATCTTCGCAGTCGACAAATTCCGGCCTTCAAGCTGGGCAAGGAATGGCGATTTGTCCGTTCGGATTTGGAGCAATGGATCCGCGACCGAACCAGAGCCGCCGTGAATTCCTGACCACAGGACATCGTCATGTTTGCAGGTGAATACCTTTGCAAGGTCGACGAGAAAGGACGATTCATCGTCCCCTCGCCCATCCGTGAACAGATCGAAGCCGACGGTCAAACCGTCATGTTTCTGAAGGGTCCGGAACAGTCCTTGTTGATCTATTCCGCGAAAGAATGGGAGAAGGTCCTTGAGCGGACCCGGACTTCGCTGGACGAAGACCAGAGTCGGTTGTTCATGCACTTTGTCGTGTCCGAGGCCGGCTCATCGGACATCGATAAGACCGGGCGGATCTTGATTCCTGGTCGTTTGCGAAAACTGGTTCCGGTCGATGAAGACCAAGAAGTCATCCTGGTCGGGCTGTATCACCGAATGGAAATCTGGAATCCCAGCGAATGGCGCCGGTATCTGGCCCGTACGGAAGATCGCTTTGAACAGAATATGGCCAAGATCCTGAACCTCCTCTAGTTCGGATCCATGTCATCCGACCGACGTCGATACAATTTCCGGTCATCAAGGTTTCGCCTTCCTGCAACGTTGCGCCGTGGCGATCCCACTCCCCCAACCACACCGAACAAGTTGCTGCGGATCAACAGCACGACGCTGCCCCCGACATCGGATCCATCGGACCCAACGACTGCACGTCGGACACCATCGCATCTCCCAGTCGTCACATCGGATACGTTCACAGTCACATTGCCCGTCCCTCCCAGCATCAACCATCAATATGCAACGGTCAATGGACGTCGTTTGCTGTCCTCCGCCGGACGTACATACAAGACTTACGTCGGCCAGCAAGTATGGCTGGCATTGGCCCAATCCCCCGCCAGATTCTGTTTGCATGATCGACTTCGATCCGGCCCCCTCGCGCTCTCTATCCGATTCTTTTTTGCATCCGCCTTACGACGCGATCTTGACGGCGGTCTGAAGATCGCCCAAGATGCGGTCTGCGAAGGGCTTGGTCTCAACGACAATCGCATCATTGAAGCCCATCTGTACAAACAGGTCGATAAAGCCGACCCTCGCATCGAAGTCTCTCTCTCGTTCATTCATCCTCCTCGTCACTCGGCCTGACTACTCCCAGCAGCACGCGCTCGGCTACAGTTATGCCCGTTTCGTACCGATACCTGAGTGAGCTATGTCTGCAGCCATGTCTACGAGTAGACGGACCTCCGATGACGACAACACGCGTCCCCGTCAGTGAGCTTCAGATCGGGATGTATGTCGCCCGTCTGGACCTGTCGTGGTTCCGCTCTCCCTTACTCCGCCATTCATTTCTGATTGAACATCCGTCCCAGATTGAAAAATTGGTGCGTGCAGGGGTGAAAATGGTCGACATCGACCTCACCCGCGGAATCGCTTCTCCATCGCAACAGATCGCGGATATCACGGCAGCGACCACACAGGCTGCAACCAAGGCCGCACCTACATGGAGCATGAAACAACCCAAGCCCTTGGCGCAGCTGAACGAAGAATATGCCCAGGCGAAGCTGGCCAAGCGACAGATGGATCAGGCGGTCCAATCCGTGTTTACGACCATTACGAAGACAGGGACGGTCAACCCTCAGCAGGCGGCCGAAGCGGTCCAAGAAATCACGATCGCGATGCGCACGCTTACCGACTCCGCTATTTTCATGGCCTTGAGCCAAAACCGGGCTGAGGACTCCTCCCTCAGCCAACATGCGCTGGCCGCCTGTACACTGTCACTCGTGGTCGGACAGGCCGTCCAACTCAACCCGCTGGAGCAGCACGAACTTGCGACCGCCGCGCTCTTACATGACATCGGGCTCTTACAGGTCCGACCGGCCATTGTCCGCCATACGCATCTCGCATCAGACCTTTCCAAGGCCAACCGACAGGAATTCGAAACCCATCCCCGCCGTGCCGTTCTCATGTTGGAGAAGCAACGGGGGATTGACGCCGCCATGCTCCATCTCATCGCGAATCATCATGTCTACCTTGACGACAGCGGCTACCCAAAAGAGTCACGTGGACAATTTACCTCCGACCGCACACGCATTCTGATGGTCGTGGATCGCTACGATGAATTAACCACTGGATTCGGCGGGACGGCCCCACTGACTCCCCACCACGCATTTCAACGCTTGTATCAAGAAGCCCAGCAAGGCAAGCTCGATCAACGAATCGTGTCGTTATTTATTGCACGCATCGGTATCTATCCCGTCCATAGTCATGTGCGGCTGAACACGCAGGAGTTGGCAGTGATCACGGAGCTCCATCAGGAGAAACTGCATCAACCGGTCGTCACCATCACCCACCAGCCGGGGGGCATTGAATACCCAGCGCCGTTTGTCGTCGACCTTGCTCAGCAGACCGGCAACCCTCAGGTCCGGGCCATTGAAACGATTATTCCAATGGATACGTGAAGCACGAACATGGAGATTGCCCACTCTATTCGTA
>JABMDK010000017.1:189785-228134 GCA_015903995.1 Nitrospira sp. | reverse complement strand
CCGGCGATCACAGTCGTCAAGCGGGCCGCAAGCACACCGAATACGATACCGATCACCCCGCCGACCACACTGAGCGTCAAGGCTTCGATCAAAAACTGCATGAGGATGTGGAACCGTTTGGCTCCAACCGCCATCCGGATTCCGATTTCTCGTGTCCGCTCAGTGACGGAGACAAGCAGAATGTTCATGATCCCGATGCCGCCGACAAGAAGCGAGACAGACGCGATGATCATCAACATGACCGTCAAGGTTTCGCTCGTCCCTTCCTGCACCTTTCCGATTTCGACCTGGGTGCGAATGGTGAAATCATCCGGCTGCTCACCCTGCAAGCGATGCCGAGCCCTCATCACCTGGCGGATTTGTTCGACGGCCTCCGCCAGATCCTCAGTCCGTTCCGTCGAGACAAAAATCCCTCCGACCGACCCAAGAAACAATGTTCCGAAGACTTTTCGCTCCGCAGTCGTGAAGGGGATAAAGACGATATCGTCCTGATCGGATCCCTGAACAGACTGCCCTTTAGGAGATAAGACTCCGATGACTCGAAACGGGACATTCTTTATGCGGATGATCGCGCCAACCGGTTCTTCACCTGGTTCAAAAATGTTTTCGACCACGGTTTGTCCAAGGAGCGCGACCCGGGCGGCACTCTCCATATCTGTTTGGGTAAAGGACCCTCCGCTGCTGAAAGACCAGTCTCGGATCGTGACATAGCTGGGTGATGCTCCGTGAACCGGACCATTCCAATTGCGGTTCCCATTCACAATTTGCATGGTGCTTCGAATGAGCCACCCGGTTTCAGACAGAATTGGAATCCTTTTCTTCAGCTCCAGTGCGTCGGTCACCGTCAGTGTGACGGCACCGCCTTGTGCACCCCGCACGCCGCCGACGGTCACGTAACTGGGCCAGATCATAATGACATTGGTCCCCATCGTGGCGATCTGCTTCTGCACCGCCTGTTTCGCCCCTTCTCCGATGCTGACCATCGCAATGACCGCCCCGACTCCGATAATAATCCCAAGCATGGTCAAACCAGCGCGCAGCCGGTTGCGCCCCAAGACTCGCAAAGCAGTGACCACTGTCAGCCATACAAATGCCGGCATTTACACTCCCACTGCCCGCGACCGTCCCTTGGTTGCTCGATCACTGAGGATCCGACCATCCTTGACGACGATTTCGCGCGACGCATAGACGGCAATATCAATTTCGTGCGTGACCAGGATCACCGTCATACCGTCCCGATTCAATCCTTCAAGAATCCCCATGATGTCCTGGCTGGACTCCGTATCAAGGTTTCCGGTTGGCTCGTCCGCCAGCAACAAAGAGGGTGCGGTCACCAGCGCCCGAGCGATCGCCACCCGTTGTTGTTGGCCACCCGACAGTTGCGTGGGAGAATGATGCTCGCGCCCCTTCAATCCGACACGTTGGAGCGCAGCGAATGCGAGCGTACGCTGCTCTTTGAGGGAAAGTCCTCTGTAGAACAGGGGTAACTGGGCATTTTCCAGGGCACTGGTTCGGGGAATGAGATTGAAGCTCTGGAACACAAAGCCGATTTGCTGATTCCGGATCTCCGCCAACTGGTCGGGTCGTAATTGTCCGACCTCGACGCCGTTCAACCGGTAATGGCCCTTGGTCGGTCGATCGAGGCACCCGAGAATATTCATCAACGTGGACTTCCCGGATCCGCTCGACCCCATGATCGCGACAAACTCCCCCTGTTCGATGGTAACACTCACCCCACGCAGAGCCTGCACCTCGACATCGCCCACTCGATAGACCTTCCAAATATCTTCACCGACGATCAATGGGTTCACAGAACTTGCTCATCCTATGCGCCTTCAACGCAAATCATGCAGATGGAATGATGGGAGTGCACTATGCCTGATCCGACGACAAGCGACGTTCACACACCACGATCGAAGGCTATCAGCCGCCTCATCGAGAGCGAGGACGCTGCTGGTTTCCAAACCCCGGCGGCAATTCACTCCCTTTTCTCTCGCCGAAAGGCTGTTCGATACCGACAACCACGAGATCCCCTTCCTTGAGACCGCCGGAGAGTACTTCAGTGGTGAGGCCATCCGAAATACCAGTGTGGACCGGCAGAGAGGCGAGGTCACCGTTCTCCGATAGCCTCCAGATGGTTTTCGACGGTAGCGTGCCGGCATCTACTTTGATCGGACCTCCTCCATGCCTGTTGGCGACGTGCCCATCGGCCTCCCGACGACCCCCCTCACCCTTCGGCGGAGAAAATCTGAGCGCCGCATTGGGAACCTTAAGAATCTGGTCTTTCTGTGCCACAATAATCGACACATTGGCCGTCATGCCTGGCTTGAGCCGTAAGTCCTTGTTCTCCACGCCGACAACCACATTGTAGGTCACGACGTTCTGGACGTTGATAGGTGCGAGTCGTACCTGCCTGATGGTGCCGGTAAAGGTCACACCAGGGTAGGCATCCACGGTGAAGACGGCTTCCTTCCCTTCGGCCATCCCTCCAATATCCGACTCGCTCACATTGGTGTCGACCTGCATTTTGGTCAAATCGAGGGCGATCAGAAATAGATTCGGCGTGGCAAAGCTGGAGGCAACCGTCTGGCCGACCTCGACGTTACGCGCGACGACGATGCCATCAACGGGCGACCGAATGACGGTATATTTCAGTTCCAACTCAGCCGAATTCAACGCCGCTTCCGCTTGCTTGACCTGCGCTCCGGCGACATTCATCTGTGCTTCCGCGCTTTGGAAATTGGTGCGTGCGACATCGACATCGTTTTGTGAAACAAACTGCTGCGGCAGCAAAGATTCCACGCGGTCGAGTTCGCGTTTTCGCTGCGCCAGGTCGGCTTTGGACCGTGCAACATTTGACCGCGCCATCTCCAGATTGCTGGCAGCCTGTTCTCGGCGAGCCTTGAAGGGTTCTGGATCAATGACCGCAACCGTATCCCCGGCCTTCACCCGTGAGTTGAAATCCGCGTGGAGGCTCTTGATCATCCCAGACACTTGCGTGCCTACCTGAACCGATACAACAGGGTTGATCGTCCCCGTGGCGCTGACGGAAGACGTAACCTGACCGAGCTCGATCGCCGCGGTTCGGTATCGAACTGGGGCCTTCCGCTCCCCGGTAAAAAACACATAGCCACCGATAGCAAGTCCAATGGCTACGACACCGATGATAAAGGCGATACGTCGCATATACCCTGCATCTAGGCCCGAAGATGTGACTATCCTAACAGGAAGGCCCCGAGCGATGCACCTCACGGCCCAGAGGACGCAGCGGGTCTCCCGTTCACACTACCGTATTGAGCTTAACACAGGCCAAGCGGCCCACCAAGGAATGGGATCTCTTGACGGGGACACACTGTCAAGACAGGAATTGGAGAGGGAAAAATTCGCAGGATTATCCCGCCAAGAACCGGTCCAGGAACGTCGTCGACACCTGGCCCTTCTGAAAGTCCGGATCATCAAGGATCCGACGGTGAAGTGGGAGGGTGGTTTTAATCCCCTCAATGACAAACTCACCGAGCGCACGCCTCATACGAGCCAATGACTCCTGTCGATCGCGACCATGAGTGATCAACTTGGCAATCATTGAATCGTAGTATGGAACGACCACAGAGCCTGACTCCATGGCGGAGTCGACCCGTACGCCGAACCCTCCGGGCGGACTGTACTTGGTAATCATTCCGGGAGACGGCGTAAACTTCTCCGGATCTTCGGCATTAATTCGACACTCCAGGCTGTGCCCGGTCAGCACGACATCCTGTTGCCGAATGGAGAGGGGATGACCTGCGGCCAGACGAATCTGTTCTTTGATCAAATCGATGCCGGTCACCATTTCGGTGATGGGGTGCTCGACCTGGATACGGGTATTCACTTCCATGAAATAAAAATTTCGGTCTTTATCGAGCAAAAATTCGACGGTGCCCACGTTTCGGTAATGGGCAGCCTTGACCGCCTCCACGGCTACCTTGCCGATTTCCCGACGCAGTTTGTGATCGACGACCGGGGACGGCGTTTCTTCGACCAGTTTTTGATGCCGTCGTTGGATCGAGCAGTCCCGCTCCCCGAGATGCACCACCCGACCATGTTGATCGGCCAAGATCTGCACTTCAATATGACGCGGCTCTAGAAAGTATCGTTCGAGGTAGACCCCATCGTTGCCGAAGGTCGATTTCGCTTCCGCCTGCGCGGCCTGAAAAGCTCGTCCCAGGTCTTCGGCCTTGTTGACGACACGCATGCCTCGTCCTCCCCCTCCGGCCGTCGCTTTAATAATGACGGGAAAGCCGATCTTCTGCGCCGCCTGCAACGCATCCTCCTCGCTGCGCAATTCGCCTGGACTTCCCGGTGTGACCGGAAGGCCCCGCCTCGCCACGATTTCACGCGCCTTCGCCTTATCCCCCATCATGGCGATATTTTCCGAGCTCGGTCCGATAAACTTGATGCCGATTGACTCGCAGACTTCGGCAAAATGGGCGTTCTCCGACAGAAATCCATACCCGGGATGGATCGCATCGACACCCGTAATCTCTGCGGCACTCAAGACATTGGGAATATTTCGGTAGCTCAATGCCGATTCCGCCGGCCCCACACACACCTTTTCGTCGGCCGCTCGAACATGCATGGCAAGCGCATCCGCTTCGGAATGAATCGCCACAGTCTTGATGCCAAGTTCTTTACAGGCGCGGATTACTCGCAGCGCGATTTCTCCGCGATTGGCGACTAGAACTTTTTTAAACACGTCTCGGCTCCGATACGATGGCGAGGACCGCCTTTAGAATGCCCTATGAAGCGGCTTTGGGATCGATCAGAAACAGTGCCTGACCATATTCCACTGACTTTGTGTTTTCCACCAAGATCTTGACAAGACGACCGTCCACTTCCGACTCAATTTCATTCATGAGTTTCATCGCTTCGACCACACACAACACTTGGCCTTTCTTCACGGCGTCACCCTCCTCAACATATGGATCGGCATCGGGTGAGGGCGATCGGTAGAATGTGCCGACGATGGGAGACGTGACAGTCAGGAAACCCGTGCCTGCGTCTGACACCGATGGCGTAGCTGAAGCCGAATGCATCGGTTGTTGAGGCGGAACAGGGACAAACTCCTGCACCGATGTCGCGAGCGGTCTGGCTGCGAGGTCATGGCGGACGCGGATGCGGAAGCCTTGTCGTTCAAACTCAAGCTCGGTCAAATTATTACGCCGAAGCAAGTCGATCAGTTCTTGGATTTGCTTGGTCGACCCCCCTGTGAGTGAAACCTCATGGCCGGTTTCCTCCCCAGTCTGCGGCAATACAACCCGACGAGCCTTGGTCTTTGAATGAGGAGATCGACGACGGCTCACCGAACACGCTCCACATAGGATCTGGTACGAGTATCGATCCGGATGACGGTGCCGACCTCCAGGTAAAGCGGAACTTTGATCGTCGCCCCGGTTTCCACGATCGCCGGCTTGGTTCCCCCGGATGCCGTGTCTCCCCGGACGCCAGGATCCGCATCCACGACCTTGAGCTCGATGAAGTTTGGCAACTCAACGGCGATCGGGCGATGCTCGTAGACGAGGATCTTGGCGATCATATTTTCCTTCAATAAATCGGCGTTCTCTCCCAACTGACTCTTCTCAAACGTCAATTGCTCATACGTCTCCGTATCCATCAGCGTATAGGAATCTCCGGTCGCGTAGAGGAACTGCATGTCCCGCTCTTCCAAATCTGGCTCTTCAAACCGTTCTCCTGAGCGAAACGTTCGGTCCAACACATTGCCGGAGAGATAGCTTTTCAACTTCGTCCGGACGAAGGCACCGCCCTTGCCGGGCTTGACATGTTGAAACTCGACGATATGAAACGGCTCGCCTTCGACCATCAAGCGCACACCGCTACGAAAATCCACCGTAGAAATCACTCGCAACTCCCTTCTATGAAGAACACAACCGGCCCGGTGATAGGCTCACTGCGCCTCCGTCTTCGCTCCGCTTATTGAGGCACTGCCACTGAAGAACCCTTGGGTCCGGTAGCAGATAGGTGCTCGCATAATCCTCGCAAGGCCAAGAGATACCCGGTGGCACCGAACCCGGCGATCTGTGCCAAGGCAACCCCCGACACATATGAATGCTGTCTGAATTCTTCACGCCGATAGATGTTAGACAGATGGACCTCGATGGTGGGCACCTCAACGGCGGCCAGGGCGTCACGTATCGCAATGCTGGTATGCGTGTAGGCCGCTGGATTGATGATAATGCCGTGATACCCGCGTCGTGCTTCCTGAATCCAGTTCACCAATTCCCCTTCAAGATTCGACTGATGAATCACCAGTTCCACCCAGACTTTTCAGTGACGCATCGATCATATCCAGAGTCGTGGTCCCGTAAATGGACGCTTCCCGATGACCCAATAGGTTCAGATTGGGACCGTGAAGGACCAGTATCCGCAGCATATCGTGTGCATGACCTCCCCTAGGAACCTGCCTCACTCCACCACGTCAAGGGCGGCATTCTAGCAGTCCCCTCTCAGAGGGTCAAACTGCTGCAATCATGGGGAAGTTCACGAGTGGAGTCGAGAAGAGGCTTGGGAATCTCGTCGGCGATCCTGGATCAAGCTGAGCCACTGCTCAAGCCGTCCAATCACTGGGTTTCTGGCTTTCTGTGCGGCCTGGGCCGTGGGTCCGAATGTAGGAACAAGGGCTTCTTCTGAACGGGGTACGCCACTCAACAACCCATCAGCCTCAACTTTCGTTATCAACGTCGCCTCGTCTACGGGGAATGTCATTCTCTCGCCTGGAAAACGATTGGCGTCGATGCTTGCAGTGTTGACCGGCTTCTCACGCACTTGTCCTTGCGGTGAGGCTTCCACTCCATGAGCCGTCGATACGTCAAGCCCGGCACAAAGCGACAAGGCTTCTTGGTCATGCGGATTGATGGATAATATGACCTTGCACGACCGAATGGCCGATTCCTTGGCCCCTTGAGCTGCATAGAGCTTGGCCAATGTTCGATGCGCACGAAGATTGTCTGGGCTTACCTTGATGGCCTCTTCAAGAATGGCCTTGGCCTTGACCGGTTGGTTCATCTGTTCATAGGCGCGACCTAACGCCACCATGGCCGTGATGAAACCTGGATAGGTCTTCAGCCCATCTTCAAGAACAGCAACCGCCTCTTCCCACATGCCGGCTTTGCCGTATTCCTCTGCCAGAGGAATAAACACCTTGGACCCAGGATCTTTAGCAAAGACTAAGGCCAACCGATCAATTTCAGCGGCATTGCCTGACTTTTTTGAACCTGACGCCATAGATCCAGTCACTCCACCAAGGACTCGCGACGAGGCGAAATCAGACATAGCTCATGCACAGCAGTCAGAATTTCGTCGGCCAGACGCCGCTTGGGCATCAGACCCAGGACTCTCTGTTCACCCGCAGCCGAGAGAATGACGACCGCATTGTCGTCACTACCAAACCCACCTCCCGCTTGCGTGACATCATTCGCAATGATGAGATCCAGCCCTTTCCCTCTTAATTTGTCTTTCGCATGAGACAAGACGTGTTCCGTTTCCGCCGCGAACCCAACCACAATTTGCGATGTCCGACGCGCGGACAGCATCGCGAGAATGTCCGGGGTCGCCTCCAGATCAAGCACGAGTTCAGATTTCCCCTGCTTCTTGAGCTTCTGTGTGGCCTGACTTTTGGGACGAAAGTCTGCAACCGCCGCAGCCATGATCAGAACCGTTGCAGCAGGGAAATGCCGATTCAATGCATCGGTCATTTCGCTCGCTGTAGTGACCGAAACAGTGGCGACCCCCAGAGGAGGTGGTAGCGCTGACGGCCCTGTCACCAGGATAACCTCCGCACCTCGATCCCGTGCGGCTTCTGCGATGGCATACCCCATCTTCCCAGAGGAATGGTTCGAAATAAAGCGAATCGGATCAATGGGCTCCTGAGTCGGACCCGCGGAGACCAACACCCGCTGTCCTTGCCAATCCCTCCGAGGGTTCAGCAAGGCATGCACGGCCTGTGTGATTCGTGACTCTGTCGGAAGCCTCCCTTGTGCGACTTGTCCTGATGCCAGCGGACCGACCTCAGGATCAAGCACGACGACACCACGAGCTCGGAGCGCTTGCACATGTTGAACGACCGTGGGATGTGTCCACATGTCTCCGTCCATGGCCGGAGCGACAATCACGGGACACCGAGCGTTCAACAGCATCGTACTTAATAGATCATCCGACAGACCAAGCGCTGCCTTAGCCAGAAAATTGGCCGTAGCCGGCGCCACAATCATCGCATGGGCTTGTTCTGGGACGGCAAGATGGACCATTTCTTCATGAGACTCAAAGAGCTCCGTCGCGACCCGCCTTCCTGACAGGACTTCGAACGTAAGGGGCGTCACAAATTTCGTGGCTGCCTTGGTCATGACCACCGACACAACGGCGCCGTCACGCACAAAGGCACGAAGCAACCCGACCGCTTTATACGCAGCGATACTCCCCGTGACTCCAAGCACAAGCCGCTTGCCCAAGAGATTGGTCGGCACTTGCACTTCCCCCAAGGCCTACTCCTCAGCCGGAGCCACCGTCGGCTGCACCGTATCGTCGACGTAGACACTGAGTTCTTTCTTGATTTCGCGGGCATCCTCTCCAGTCATCATCGCGATACGCTCTGTTTCCCCCTCTTTCCCTCGCTTCGCTTCCTTCATCGCATCGCGGGCCTCTTTGCCGGTCAAATACTTGACGTGACCTCTCAGCACCTCGTCGAGCGCAATGGTGGTTTCTTTTGTGAAGCGAGAGGACCAGGTTGACTTCGCACCTTGCGTCAAGTGCTTCGCACGCTGTGACGCGACGATCACCAAGCGGTGACGGGAATCAAACTCCTTGGGCGTGTATTGCGGCAACAAACTCAGCATGTCGATCATAATAGATCTTGCTCCCTTGCTATAAAATGGATGACGGTTCCGTTTCCTGAAACTTTGCATCTTTCTCAAGAATAAAGCTTTGTTCAAGCCAATGCATGTCTATCCGTTTGGTCTTCAAACGTTCCGCCACAAAAATACTTTGCAGCTCATGAAGAGATCGCGTCAGATCATCGTTGCGGACGATGTAATAGTATTCTCTGAAACACCAGACTTCTTCTTTCACCTTTTGCAGTCGGCGAACAATCTCCTCTTGAGAATCGGACCCCCGACCTTGGAGCCGAGCACGCAGAATGTCCATCGATGGAGGAAGGATGAAAATGTAGACGGCATCGCCGAATTTCTTTTTAATCTGAAGCGCACCCTGGACATCGATTTCCAGTAAGACATCGATACCCTGCTCCATCTTATCCATTAAGGGCTTTCGCGGTGTTCCGTACCAATTGGAATACACGTGCGCGTACTCCAAGAACTCATTCCTGGCAACCATATCGTGAAAGACGTTCTCGTCGATAAAGAAGTACTCGCGTCCGTGTTCTTCTCCTGGACGCGGTGTTCTGGTCGTGAACGACACCGAATGCCACACCCCGGAAACCGACGCCACGATCTGTTTACACAAAGTCGTCTTTCCTGCGCCTGAAGGAGCTGAAATAATGTACAGAATCCCCCGACGTTCAGGACCTTGCCGATTCCCTGTCACACCCGGAGGGAGGTTATTTGTGGTCATCGCGGTGCTCATTCGACATTCTGTATCTGTTCCCGTATCCGCTCAAGTTCGGCTTTCATGCGTACCACGTCGGCCCTGATCGCTGCGTCGTTGGCTTTCGATCCAATGGTATTGACTTCCCGGCCTAATTCCTGAAGAAGAAAATCCAACGTCTTCCCCACCGGCTCGGTCCCTTGGAGCGCCCGCTCAAACTGTATCATATGGGTGTCTAATCTGACCAATTCTTCCGTAATGTCGCACCGATCGGCATACAGGGCCAACTCTTGATTGAGCCGAGGAAGGTCAGGGATAGCTTCCGCCAACAATTTCTCCACTCGCTGCTTCATACGGTCGAAGGCCTCCTGGGCAATGAAGGGAGCACGGGACGATACCGCACTCCTGCATTGACGAACATGGTCGAGCCGAGCCAGGATATCTTTCGCAAGCAAGACTCCCTCCTTCTCTCGCATCTTCACCATATCCGATACCGCGAGCAGCCCTAGTTTTTCCACCATTTTTGTAAGCTTAGGATCGTCGGTGGCCTGCTCGGAAAGCGCGACAATATCGCGAAAACCAGCCAACAGTGCGATGTCAATGGAGCCTTTAAGTTTCAGCGTGCGCTGGAGTGTACGGAGAGCCTGATGGTACTGTTTCGCTAGCCCAACGTCAAGTTGCACTGCGCGAGTACTTCCTCGCCCCCCCTGAAGCAGCACCGCAAGATCGACTCGCCCACGTACACACTGTTGTTGGATCGTCTTCTTGAAGTGTTCTTCCAGCCCGCTCATCGACTTCGGCAGGCGAATGGAGGTTTCAAGGAAACGATGGTTCACTGATCTCACTTCAACGCTGACCGTCCCGTCGGACCATGCCCCCTGTCGTCGCCCAAATCCTGTCATACTCTTAATCATGTCGGTCGTTTTCCTTCCCACTCACACACATCGTAGATCGGGCAAACCGAACAACGAGGCTTCCGCGCAAGACACACGTACCGTCCATGAAGGAGCAGCCGTTGGGACACATCTGTCCACTGGGTTTGCGGATACAGCGATTGCAAATCACGTTCGATATGCTCGGGATCACTTGAATGGGTCAGGGCGAGTCGGTTGGCCACCCGTTGCACATGCGTATCGACCACAATACCCGGTTTCCCAAATGCGGCCCCAAGGAGGACATTGGCTGTTTTCCGCCCGACACCGGGTATCGAGGTAAGTTCTTCCATCGTATCCGGAACTTGTCCCTTGAACTGGGTGGTAATGACCTGCGCACAACCGATCAAGTGTTTCGCCTTGTTCTTATAAAATCCGGTCGATCTGATCAATGCCTCTAGTTCCGTCGACATTGCTTTCGCCATCCCCTGAGGTGTGCGATACCGTTTGAAGAGAGCCGGCGTGACCTGATTCACTCGCTGGTCCGTACACTGCGCTGAGAGAATGGTAGCAACCAGCAGCTCCCAGGGCGAACGATGCGTTAATTCCATTTGAGCCACCGGCATGGCATGACGGAGGCTCATGGCAATCTGCGCCGGACGGTCGAGAGCGGCCTGATTCCTCGTTCGTTTGACTTTCTTCATGGCGGCCCGATTGTGCAGGGGTTACCGACGAGATGCAAGCACCAGCGCATCATCCTGCAGCGGCAGGCCAACTGTCTGACGTTCACCGATCAGCAGAGATCTCACGTGTGCTTCCAGGTGAGAGAAGAGCGGACGAAGCGTCTCAGGCTGGAGCGCCGAAATGCCAATAGCCCCGTACCGCCGACACAGCAACTCGACACTCGATGGGGACACCTGGTCGCACTTATTCATCACCAGTAATCTTGGGATCGCGCTCAAATGCAAGTCCTCAAGAATGGCGACGACGGCGGTAATCTGAATGTCGATGTCTGCGGCGCTGCCATCGACCACGTGCAGTAGAAGATCAGCCTCTCGGAGTTCTTCGAGCGTTGTCCGAAAAGCGCCGACCAGTTCTTGCGGAAGATCCCGGATAAATCCGACCGTATCGGTAATGATGACTTCGCGATCCTCCGGGAACCTCAGACGTCGGCTCGTCGTGTCCAGAGTTTCGAACAATCTGTTTTGAGCTGATACCTGACTGTTCGTCAGCACGTTGAGCAACGTCGACTTACCGGCGTTCGTGTAGCCCACGAGAGACACGACGGGAAGTCCGTGCCGATCTCGCCTGGACCGACGTTGGTCTTGCTGACGCCCAAATTGGGCCAGCTCCCGTTCTAAGTGCGTGATCCGGTCACGCACACGGCGACGATCGGTTTCCAATTTGGTTTCACCCGGCCCACGAGTGCCGATCCCTCCACCCAGGCGCGAGAGTTGGGCACCCTTTCCGGACAAGCGTGGAAGCAGGTACCGTAACTGCGCGAGTTCTACCTGTACTTTGCCTTCACGACTGTGCGCTCGGCGGGCAAAGATATCCAGGATCAGTTGCGTCCGGTCGATCACCTTGATATCGGTCATCTCTGAAATGGCTCGGAGTTGAGCCGGTGACAACGTTTGATCAAAGATCACCATATCGGCGCCACGATGGAGAGTCTGAATCAGGACATCCTTCATCTTGCCGCGGCCCAAGAGATAGCGCTGATGTCCGTCCGGCGTTCGTTGTACGACACGGTCGACCACCGTGACGTCGGCGGAGGCCGCCAATTCCGCCAATTCGGCTAACCGCTCTTCCTGCTCGGACCGACTTTTGACAGAGGCGCTGACCAGTATCGCCGATTCCTTACCGTTCTCAATCGCATAGTGAGCTCGCGCCTGCTGAAGGTCTGCCTCAAGCTCTTCGATGAATTGGTCGAACAGTATGGTGAGATTGTGGAACGGGACAGCCTTGAGCACTTTGAACAATTGACCGGTTGAATTGGGTGCCAGCAGATGAGCGAGATACAGATTGCCTAGTTGACCATCCTCCGTGACGGAGAGCAGGCCGATCAGATCAAGTCGCAAGAAGGCGAGATCTGTCAACACCTCTTGATTGATGGGCTGATCGTGCAATTGCGTACGAATGAACCTCAAACCACGGAGCGATCGCGCACCTGTGCGGAACAGAGTCAGCGTTGCGGAAGACAACGTCAATTCCGTTCCCACAATCACGTCCTGAACCTGTCCACGCCTGGTCAACAGCACCCCAATCGGGCGACGAAGCTCAATGGTCAGCTGGGCCATGGCCTTTGCGAGCTCCGGAGTCAGGACCTTGTCGGGTGAGACACGACGTCGGTACAGTCGTTCAACCGACGCAACTTGGCTGGTGCGTAGTCCTGTGATCTGACCTCGGATATCAGAAATGGGCGTTCTCCTTATCTCGTAGAGATAACTGATAGGTGATCAGTTTTCCTCATGAATCGTCACGAATCTCTCAGCCGGGCTGATATCGAGATCGGCATGTAGTTGCCCTCCATTCATCAGCGACTGACGCCCCGCCGAAGCAATCATGGCCGCATTATCGGTGCAATACTCAAGAGGCGGCAACGAGAGGCGTATCCCTTCACGTGTCGCACGCTCGCTCAATAAGGCCCTCAACCGTGAATTCGCTGAAACCCCTCCTACGACTGCCAGCGCAGCCAGGTTGGACTGTTTGAGGGCTGCAAACGCCTTCGTGACCAGGACTTGCACGATAGCCTCTTGGTAGCTGGCCGCCAAGTCGGCCGTCTGATGAGGTCGCAGAGAACCACCCATTTCTCGTAACTTATACAGCAACGCCGTCTTGAGCCCACTAAAGCTGAACTCGAGACTGCTCTTTGCCCGGTGGAATCGAGGAAATCGAATAGCCTCTGCGTCACCGAAACGTGCGATTCGATCAACGGCTGGCCCGCCCGGATACCCTAAATCAAGCATCTGGGCCCCCTTGTCGAACGCCTCACCGGCGGCATCGTCGCGAGTGCGTCCCATGAGAATACATCGACCACCGATATCATGGTGATAAAGATGAGTGTGGCCACCCGATACGACCAGCACAATGCAGGACAACGGGAATGTCGGATCGGCGAGCCATGCGGAGGCGATGTGACCTTGCAGATGATTGACCCCGATGATCGGAATCCCCAAGCCGTAACTCAAGGCTTTGGCATAATTCACTCCCACTAACAGCGCTCCAGCTAATCCAGGTCCCTGGGTGACGGCCACGGCACCGAGCGCATGTTTTGAGAATTGGGCGGTCGCCAACGCTTCTTCGACGACCATGTCGATCATCCCAAGATGCGCGCGTGCGGCTAATTCCGGAACGACGCCACCGAACTTTTCATGGACGGCCACCTGTGAAGACACAATGTTGGACAGCACCGCTCCTTCACCACTAAGAACGGCGGCAGCCGTTTCATCACATGACGATTCGATTCCCAGAATCGGGCCAGGACGCCATTGAGCTCCAGGTTGAAACGCAGACTGATTAGGGGAAGAACACATCGCGTTACGAATAGACCAGATAGCAGTGAATAACAAAACGGCCTCTGCAGCGATCTGCCACAGAGGCCGCTCCTGATTGCATGGGGACGTAAATGATCACAAAGGGCGCTAGACTCCGGCCATGGCCTCCTGCTCGATGAAAGTCGGGGCTCCGTCACGAAGAACTACTTTCACCTTGCGGCTTTCTTTGAAGCGTCCTCTGATGAGCTCATCTGAGAGCGGATCACCGATGGCACGTTGGATCGCCCGCCGCATTGGCCTCGCTCCGTACAACGGCTCATAGCCCTCTTTAATAAGCCATTGTTTGACTTCATCGTCGACCTCAATCTCAATACCTTTATCCAATAGGCGGAGGTTCAATTCACGAAGCAGGATATCCAAGATGCTATAGAGCTGCTCTTTTTCCAGCTGATGGAAGATCACGATTTCATCGATCCGGTTCAGGAACTCCGGACTGAACGACTTCCGAAGCTCTCCGAGTACTTCTTCCTTCTTCCGACGCGCGGCTTCGCCTTCCGTACTCTGGAAACCAAGCGAAACACCCTTCTGAATCATTTTCGTCCCGATATTGGACGTCATAATGACGACCGTATTCTTGAAATCAACCTTTCGTCCAAGACTATCGGTCAATACACCGTCGTCTAACACTTGAAGGAGGACATTGAACACATCCGGATGCGCCTTTTCGATCTCATCGAACAATACGACAGAATAAGGCCGACGACGAACTTTCTCGGTCAGCTGCCCCCCTTCTTCATACCCCACATAGCCGGGAGGCGCGCCGAAGAGCCGAGAGCTTGTAAATTTCTCCTGGTATTCGGACATATCGACACGAATCAACGCATCTTCGCTGTTGAACAGAAACTCTGCCAATGTCCTGGCTAGCTCTGTCTTGCCCACGCCCGTCGGCCCCAAGAAAATGAACGAGCCGATCGGCTTCCGAGCTTCCTTCAAACCGGCACGAGAGCGGCGGATGGCACGAGCGACCGCGGAGATCGCTTCATTTTGACCGATGACTCGTTTATGGAGAAACTCTTCCATGCGCAAGAGCTTATTGGACTCTTCTTCCTCCAGCTTGAAGAGCGGAATACCGGTCATTTTTGAGACGACGTAGGCGACATCCTCTTTGCCGATCACAGGCTTGTTCTTTTCCTGGTTCTTTTTCCATTCTCGCTTGGATTCATCGAGCAGCTTACGCAGCCGCTCCTCTTCCTCCCGATGCCGTACGGCTTCCTCGAAATTCTGCATGGAAATCGAGAGCTCTTTTTCCCGTGCAACCTTCTTCAGTTCTTGCTCCATCGCTTTCAATTCAGAAGGAAGGGCATAGGTCTGAAGCTTGGCGCGCGAACCAGTTTCGTCGATCAAATCGATCGCCTTGTCCGGAAGGAACCGGTCGGTGATGTACCGATCCGACAACTTAACGGCCTCAACGATGGCGTCTTCCGTGATTTCCACTCCATGATGCTCTTCGTACCGGTCCCGAAGTCCTTGGATAATGAGAACCGTTTCGTCGAGATTAGGCGGCTGAACGTGAATGGGTTGGAATCGCCGTTTCAACGCACCGTCTTTTTCAATATGCTTTCGGTACTCATCCAAGGTCGTAGCCCCGATACATTGTATCTCGCCGCGCGATAAGGCCGGCTTCAACATATTGGAGGCGTCGATAGATCCCTCTGCGGCTCCTGCTCCAACCAGCGTATGGAGCTCATCGATGAAAATGATGATGTTGCCGGCTTGAACGATCTCCTTCATGACGACCTTGAGTCGTTCTTCGAACTGCCCGCGGTATTTGGTGCCGGCGACGAGAGACCCCAGGTCTAACGCAATGACTCGGCGCGAGAGCAGATTATCGGGAACTTCGGATTGAATAATCCGCTGAGCCAGCCCCTCGACGATCGCGGTTTTCCCCACACCAGACTCGCCGATAAGGACGGGATTGTTCTTGCTTCTCCGACTGAGAATCTGTAACACACGTTCGATTTCGTCGGCTCGACCGATCACCGGGTCCAATTGACCTTCTTGAGCCAACTGCGTGAGATCACGGCCAAATTCATCCAGCGCCGGAGTATTGCTCTTTCGATCACGTTCACGGGGAGCCGATTTCCGCAAAAACGTCACGGTCAGCTGACGCGCCGTCAGAAGATTTGCGCCCAAACTCCGAAGAATTTTCCCGCCGATTCCCTCTTCTTCCCGCAACAGTCCAAGGAGCAAATGCTCGCTCCCGATATGGTTGTGGCCCAACAGGCGGGCCTCTTCAACACCATATTCAATGACCTTCTTGACGCGTGGGCTAAATGGGATTTCCCCGAACGTCATCGTTGTCCCGCCGCCGGGCAGATTTCTCTCAATTTCCAACCTGATCTGCTCAGTAGAGAGCCCCATCTTTTTCAGAATCATAAGGGCAATGCCATCGGACTCACGGAGGATGGCCAGGACGAGATGTTCAGTCCCTAGATAGTCGTTTTGATGCCGCTCGGCCTCCTCGCGCGCGAGGATGATGATCTTTCGACCTTTATCCGTGAATCGTTCGAACATCCTGCCTCCTTCTCAGAGAGTGAAACTCCTGGCCGCGTTCGAGCAAAACCATTGAAAAACCTTGCTGTGATTCTAACCACAGTATGTGTGAGAGTCAAGATTGAGCGGAGAACGAGACAACGAGTTAAAGGCCACGCCCCCCTTCTCTTGTTCTGCGGTGTCGACAGGGCCGGAACGTCAATAGACTTTCCGTTGACATGAAAATCAGCATCCCGATACAATCACACTCCCCGTTCATCCAACCATATGCCTGATACCCATGAAAAGTAAAAGCATCGGGATCTTGACCAAGCCCAAGTTCCCCGAAGTAAGAGACACGCTGCTCGGTGTGGCTGCCTGGCTCCGTGCCCGTAGTATTGATGTCTTGCTCGACACCACATCTGCAGCACTCTTAAGCGAGGTCGGAGGAATTCCCAAAACTCAACTGGCTCAGAAAGCCGATGTTCTCCTGGTGCTGGGAGGGGACGGAACTATTCTCAATGCCGCACGGCTCGCAGCAGAACGGAGCATCCCTATCCTGGGCGTCAATATGGGAGGCCTTGGCTTCTTAACTGAAGTCCGATTGGACAACCTCTATCCTTCCCTCGAACGGGTATTTGCCAACGATTTTACCCTTGATGAACGACTGATGCTGGCCACACACATCCATCGGCATGGAGAAACCGTTGCGAGAGGCATCGTACTCAACGATGTCGTCATCAGCAAAGGAACCCTGGCTCGCATGATTGAACTGCACATCGCCATAGATGGCCAGTTCGTGACGAATCTACGCGGGGACGGCCTGATCATTGGAACACCGACAGGCTCTACGGCCTACTCGCTCTCTGCCGGAGGGCCTATCATGAATCCGGCCCTGCAGGCGCTCATCCTGACGCCAATCTGTCCACACACATTGACGCATCGCCCATTAATCGTACCGGGCAATGTCGTCATTGAAGTGACGTTGACGAGCAAGGATGACGGATCGATGGCCACACTGGATGGTCAGGTCGGCATCTCCATCACACAAGGAGATACGGCCGTCATTCAAACTTCAGATTATCGGACCCGATTGATCAGATTCCCAGAAAGTCACTACTATGAAGTGTTGCGGGAAAAACTGAAATGGGGGCATGCATGAAGATGCAGACTTGCGGACACGTCACACTCTCCCCCGCTCAATGCATTTGAGCATCTCCTGATTGGCTGAAAACTTGAACTCCCCGATACAATCGGACTTCTCGACAAATGAGCGTTCCGCCACATCCAGTGCCCGCAACCCATTCACGTCGACCGGGCGACTCTGGCGTTGCCTTAACCGCGCATGCAAGCGATCCAGAACAATGTTGACGTCTCCCTCACCCGCCTTGGTTGCAAGGTACCGTTCGACCACCTCCGCACACCAATCTCCGTCACGCTTCGCAACTCCGACGAGGCCCTCGCTGGCTTTACGAGCCCAACCGGCCAAAAATACGCCGTCCATCACCTTGCCTGCCGATTCATCGTACGCCTGAAAGAGCGCATCGTCAGGATCATTCCCGGTCTTGTTTGGATTCGTGGTAAACATGCCGTTCTTATAGGGTAGCCCGACGGTCTCATCCACCTTGTCACCGACGGCAAAGACAACTGAATCACATGGAAACTCGTAATACGCTTTCAAGCCCACTGCGACCGTATCCTCACCTTTCGGGTCAAGCCGGTTATCTTCCATTTCAAGTCCACGAACCCGATTATTGCCGTCAACCAGAATACGCTTCGGGGACGCAAGGAAACGGAACCCCATCTTTGTCTCGGATACCTTCGCCTCACATTTTGTAAATTCGTCTGTGAATGCCTTCAAGACCTCACCGGAGTTCTGGCCGACCTTGGCGAGACGGTCCTTGATGCGCTCAAACTCGGCTTTGATTCCCTCAAGATCCATGTTGGCACAGACGCTGCGAATTTCCTTTGGATTGTACTTACGTTCCACGGGACCACGTCTTACGATAGCCGTCACCCTCTCAACTTTCTTGTAGCGGATCAACCAGTGGGCAATGTCCACCATCACATCTCCCGCCCCAATCACAGCGACGTGTTTTCCCATTTCAAATGGACGGTCGCCGAAGCCCGGTAGACGATTGAAGTGATAGACCACATCTTTCGCGTGAAACACGCCCTGAGCTGAGTCCCCTTCGACACCAATGGCCTTGGTCCCCTGCGCACCGATCGTGAAAACCACCGCGTTCGCCCCCAGCCCACGCACATCTTCGACCGTAAGGTCCTTTCCGTTCCCGATGGAGACATTCCCGAAATAATGAACGTTCTTCTGCTGAAGAAGTTCCCAATACTGTTTCTTAAGACCGCCACGGAGTTTCAGCTTAGAGGGAAAGATCCCGTATTCAGCCAATCCGCCGAATTTAATATCGCGATTGAGAATAATGATTTCGTGGCCTGCTTTCGAGAGCGCACTGGCGACAGCCATCCCAGCCGGTCCTGCTCCTGCCACAACAATCACTTGCGTCTGTGTCCCGCTCATACAGTATTCCTTAAGAGGTTAAGTGATAGAAAAGCCTGCAATATCAATGGATCGCGGACTGTAGCATAGCTGTTCCCGCACTGTCAAAATACACAACCAGCCACCGGCATAACCGACTGAATCTCTACTTGCGCACCTCTCTGCTGTCGACTAGAATACCGCCGGTTTCAATATGGAGAGTCCTCTGTTGCCCCACCACTTCCTGTTGAGCTTCACACATCGTATACCGATTATTCCTCACATCCTTCATGTACGGACAGGTCCCCCTCCACCAGGCCATGCCGTAGGCGAACAATTTCATGTCCGGTAGCCAATCACTCATTCCATCGTTGGATAAAATTCCCGCGCCCTTCATACACTTCCATCGCATCGATAAGAATGATGGTACAACGCCTCTCCGGAAACTAGGCATGGATGAAGCCTATGCTGTACCAAACTTTGAACTCGCTGAGGAGCTGATCGCCCGTGGCGCTGACAGCGCACGCATTGCCATCAGCCCACAAGATTCTCCCGAAAGCCAGTCTCGGAAATATTCTCAAGTAACGACAGGCAAACAGCTCGTCCCCTCCTCACCGTTCGACTTCAAACAATCGATTGTCATTGTTCTCCCGACGTACAATGAACGCGCCAATCTTGAAGCGCTCGTCCGGGCAATCCGCCAATATCTTGTCACTGATATCTTGATCGTAGATGATAACTCCCCGGATGGGACCGGAGAGTTAGCCGATCAACTCAGTTACCAGCATAGACATATACACGTCCTGCACCGGACGAAAAAGGAAGGTCTGGGACCGGCCTATCTCGCGGGGTTCGCATGGGCGCTGCAGCGAAACTACGGGTTCATCATCGAAATGGATTGTGACTTCAGCCATGCCCCCTGGGATCTACCACGCTTGGTGCACCGCTGCCAAACTGCTGACCTGGTGATTGGGAGTCGCTACGTACCTGGGGGCGGGACCGAAAACTGGGACGCAAGACGTCGTTTTGTCTCTCGCTGCGGGAATACCTACGTCAGCCTTTTTCTGGGTTCGCCCCTCCACGACTGGACAGGAGGATTCCGCTGCTACCGCCGTGAGCTCTTGACACGACTGAGCCTCTCGACTGTCCGAGCAAAGGGGTACATCTTTCAAGTGGAGCTGGCATGGCGGGCCGTACAGCTGGGTGCAGATGTGGATGAATTACCCATCAGATTTTGCGATCGCATTGAAGGCCAAAGCAAGCTCGGCTGGCAATCCATCGCCGAAGCGCTGGTGGAAGTACCCAAAATGTATTTATTGAGTCTAAACAGTCGATAAGGCACTTCTCTTCTTGTTTCAAATCTTTCGGCACAGGCTACCTGCGTCACATCGAGCGCGAGCCCTGCTACCCCCCGGATCGGTAACACAAAAACTGATGATTCAGGCACGATCGTATGAGAGAAGCCTCAGGATCCGGCGGATCGAGCTTAGTCAGATCGATGATGAGTTCGTCCTTGGCATTCGCCAAAACCCCGTCCAGCAGGCTGCTCTTCGTCGGAACAACGGCCTCAGCTGGTTGAAACCTTAAATCAAAGCCTTTCGCAGCGGTCGGCCGCATCGGGTATCGCCGATCATAAATCATCCCATAGGCCGGGATGCCGTAAATGATTCTCCAATTCCCCAGAATGATGTGCAATTCTGTCCCATGAACATAGAACCCGCCCGTCGTTATAATTCGCCGCGCGAATGTCTGCGGCTGGCTCACATAGAAGGTCACTCGCTCGTTGTCCTTCGCCTCAGCCAGTGCCTCTGAGATGCGCGCAGACAAGAAGTCCAGCTCCTCCTCCGTAAACGCCTGAACCAGCGGAGACTCACCTCGCATCCACCGCTGCAGCGCAATCCAATGCTCCTGCACCTTCAATCCAGACAAAATCGCCCGTAATTTATCTGGTTTAATCGTGAACGGATGGGTATGATGGCTCGGCGGCCATTCCGCAAGCACTTCCGAGTCTTCTTCCAACCGCACGAAACTCACCGGATCCTCGTATATAATTCGCGATGGCACATGCGGAGCGGCACAACCGACCGATAGAACAGAGTACAGAGTGAGGAGTCCGGTAATGATCCAGCCTGGCTGACTATGGGTCTCCTTGCAGCTCACTTCTCACCCCCTTCCCTTTTACCCCTCATTGATTGTGACGGTCATCTCCGCTCGTTCCAACGGATTGTCTCGTCCATCACGCTTCATCGTGACGATCGTATCGGCAACCTCCATTCCACTGACCACTTCCCCAAAAACCGTGTATTGCCAGTCCAGAAAATTCGCGTCTGCGACACAAATAAAGAACTGTGACCCTGCACTGTCCGGATCGTTCGCGCGAGCCATCGAGACAATCCCTCGCTTGTGCGGCTTGCTGTTGAACTCTGCCTTGACTTTATGACCCGGTCCACCCATTCCATGGGACGAACGGTCGGAATTCTTACTGTTGGGATCTCCTCCCTGAATCATGAAGCCGGGAATAACACGGTGAAATGTCGTCCCATTGTAAAACCCATCCTTGGAAAGCTGCACAAAATTACTGACGTGACCGGGCGCCACATCCGGGAAAAACCGAAGCACGATTTCCCCCAGGGGTTGTCCCTTACTTATCACGGCTATGGTTGCCCGTGTTTTCTCACCTATCTCGGCCATTACATTCGTCCTTTCTGATTTAGCGAAAGAGAAATGGCGGGGGCGCGATCCCCGCCTCCAGCCCCTGATTGACGGCTATCCACGAAGCCCCATCATCGCTTCGAAACACCCCTGAACTCGTCCCTGCATACAGACCTTTATCCCCCGATCCGATCAACACTTGTACGGCAAGATTCGCCAAGCCGTTATTGATGGGAATCCATTGCTTGCCCTTATCCACCGTCTTAAAAATCCCGTTCCCGGTTGCCACAACCACTCCTTCCCCGCTGAAGACAATACCCCGAATCGAGTCATTGGGCAGCGCCCGGCTGATTGGTCGCCACGTCAGTCCGCCGTCGGCACTACGAAAGACCCCGCCGTCGAACGTGCCGGCCAAAATGCTTTGATCCTGATCGATAACAAGAACGCGAATGAAGTTTTCGATCATTCCCTCATGGTCCTTCAATCCATGCCGCATGCGCACCCAACCGCTTGAACGAGGGCTGAACCGAAAGACACCTTGACCGGAAGTCCCGGCAAACAAGGTTCCATCAGCAGAACGTGCGAGTGTGTGGACCAGAATGTCGTCTAACCCTGAGGTCACAGGCGTCCAGTGATCCTCGGAGCCATGCAGGCGATAGACCCCGTCTCCGGTGCCTGCAAACAAGTCGTGGTCCACTGCCAACAAGGCCTTGATTTCAAGCCGTTTGAGCCCCGAATTGACGGGCTGCCAGCTGTTCCCTTCGTCTCGTGAGCGAAACACTCCGCCACGAAACGTCCCGGCATAGACCGCTCCGTTTTTTGCGGAGGCCAGACTCAAGATAAACGGATCAGTGATGCCACCTCCTACGCGATCCCACGTCGCACCCCGGTCCAGGGTGCGAAAAATCCCATGCCCGAAGGATCCCGCATACATGACCCCTTTGCCGCCTATCACAAGAGCCTGCACGCTTGTTGCGGAATATTCAGATGGCCCTGAAGTCGTCGAAGATTCTGTCATCCCCAACGGTGTGGGCACTAACAGCGGATCGGAGGCCTGGAGGCGTTCTCCCCAGGACAAACCGAGAAGAACACCACACGCTACTACCACCGTAACGATCATGCGTCTGCGCTGAGCCTTTACAGCCCCATACCTCATCGCAACCTCGTTCCCGCAGTGTTGATCGGCAGATCCGGATCAAGCGGCATATCAATCCCCCCTTGGTCCTGATTTCGCCCGAACAGCCGGGCACCGAGAATTCCGATCTCATACAGCGCCATCAAGGGAACCGCCATCAAGAGCATGGTGAAAAGCGTCGCATCCGGAGTGACGATGGCAGAAACAATGAGACACAACAAAATGGCATGCTTCCGGAAACGAGCGAAGGTGTCTGCTGAGACCGCTCCTGCCATCGCCACGAGGCTCATGACCAAGGGGAGTTCAAACGCACAGCCGAAGATGAGCAGAAATTTCACATTAAAATCAATATAGGTGCCAACGCCCAGCTGCGGAGTAATGTCACGATCGAGTCCGAAACTCACAAACAGATCGATCACGAGCGGCAAAATCACCATATTGCAGAAGACCAGCCCTAACGCAAACAGCCCGCCGGCCACCATGAACAGCGGAATCGCCCACCGCTGTTCTTTCGGTAACAGGGCTGGCTCGATGAACTTCCAGCACTGATAAAAAATGACCGGCAAGCTGAGAATAAGAGCGGCCAACAACGAGACCTTGATCGAAGCGAACAGCGCCTCCGTTGGGCCATAAAACGCCAGCTGGTTTGAAAAGGGTCGATTGAGCCACGCTACCATTTCGGCGGAAAAAGAGAAGGTCAGGAGCAACGAGCCCAAGACCGTCCCTCCGATGATGATCAGTCGTCGCTTGACGGCTTGAATGTGAGAGGCAAGCGGATGGATGGCCTGTTCCATATCAATAGATTCAGCCGCCTGCAGAGTCGGTGGCCGCTGGACCAGCTACCGCGCCGGCGCGAGCTTTTGGTCTCGGTAGAGGCGAATGAATTCTGCCAGCCTGTCTTTCATCGCCAATTTTTCCTTTTGCATCCGTTTTTTTTCAATTTCTTCCGACGGGGTCAAGACATGGCGCTTCTGCAGCTCATTTAGTTCAAGATCCAGGCGATGATGGGAGGCCTCTAATTCCCGGAATTCAGTGTTGGAGTGGCGAAGCTGTTCGACAATCGCGTCTTCCGTCAACATAACGACACCTCCTGGTTCTGGTTATAGTGAGCCTGTTGAAGCTGATCCACATCCTAAAGCTAACCCCTTTCCCGCTACGAGCCACTCGACAGCACGAGCGGATGCATTTCCATCAGCACGGCATCTTCAATGGGATTCATGTAATACCGAGGGCGACAACCGACTTGGAGAAAACCTAGATGAGTATAAAGAGAACGTGCTGAATCGTTCGAGGCTCTGACTTCCAGGACCGCCCGAGTCACCGCCTGCTCTAATCCCAGTCGAAGGGCTTCGGTGACAAGCGCTCCCCCAACCCCTCTCCTCCGCATCGACTCTCGCACCGCCAGATTCATCAATCGTAGCTCTTCAAAGACAATCCAGAAGCAATGGTACCCGATAATCGTGGGCTCTGCCTGTGCCACCGACTCTTCTCGTTGCCGCGCAACCAGAAAATGTGCGAATTGATTGTCCGTTAACTCAGCCTCCAGCATTTTGCGCGTCCAAGGGGACGAGAAGCAAGCCTCTTCCAAGGCAAGGATGTCCGGTAACATATCCGGTGTCGCGGGGACAATGTGAAACTCAGAAATCAGCATGTCCCGACTCACGGATCCCGCAGGGGTGACCGCCGACGTCCACGGGCCAATCGCTCGGCGACTTTGGTTTCAACCCGCTGCCGGCGTCTCGCAACGGGTGACATACCTCCTGACCGTTCGTATTGGATTTCAGCTTCGGTCCGCTGAACATAGAGCGGCATCACCGGAGCTCCGGCAATTTTACCGCGTCGCAGTTGTTCCAGCCCGATACGCGCAACGTGAATAGCTGACGGCTTGAAGACGTGCGGTGGTCCTACGGTCACAGTGACCGACGCAGGCAATGCCGCTCGAATCTCCGATTCCATCGACGACCAGCCCGCCCCGAATACCAACGTGGGTTCGGTGAGACTCTGTGCAAAGGCTTCTGGGGATCCAACCTGTTCATCGACCACACGATCGAATCGCCCTGCCTCCGTCCAACGGAAAATCGCCCAGTACATTTCCCCACGACGACTGACCAGCAATGGACAGACAGGACCGGGCGCCGCTTCAAGACTGCTCGCCATGGCTTCCAGTGTCGGTACCAGCGTGAGAGGAAGACCCGTGGCGCCCCGAAGTCCTAGGCACGTTGCAAGCCCCACTCGGATACCGGTAAACGAACCCGGTCCGATCGAACAGGCAAGCCCACTCAGATCACCAAGAGCTAGCCCGGATTGAGAAAACAGCCGATCAATGGCGGGCAAGAGAAGAGAGCCTTGAACACCATCGGCCTCTTGCTCATGCGTGGCGAGGATGCGGTCATCTTCAAGAATCGCGACACTCTGCCACGTCGTAGCCGTTTCAATCGCGAGAATTTTCATTGCCGATTCATGAGATCCGGCCCAAAGTCTTCCGCCCGTATGGCTTGATTGTGGTGCATCTCGTGGAAAGTGATGTGCACGGTGCCTTGCCCACGACCATCTTCCAGCGAAATCTTGAACGGGCGGAAGAGTCGAATATCCTGATCGCCTACGACCTGTACCGGAAGACTTTCCACCTCCTTGAGCAACCTAAAGTCGTCATACTGAATCGTCGCCTCCACATCCCCACTCGACCCAAGCCGCTCTTCTTGCACCACGAGTAATCGGCGGTCAAACCAGAGACGGCGGATCGGCAGGCGCGAGGAGCTTGCTCCCCCGGTTGCTGGCGCATAGACGTCAAGACGATATCGGCCTCTCTCTTCCACGACTTTCACCACTTCATCCCTGGCAATGGAGTTCGTCCCTAATACACCACCGACCGCCCAGATGCTCAACTGAGAGAATCGAGCCAGATTCCCTGCATCGTTCAGGTCGGACTGGGACCCACTATAAATCTTTCCCTCGAAAGGCAAACGGAGCTTGTACTGATCATCAGCTTGAACGAAGTCGAACAGCTCGTTTCCGAGCGGAGAATACCCTCTCAATCGCAATGCGTTCGGCCGACGGTAGTAGACCGTGCCCTCGATTCGTGAGGCAACAGGAATAAGCCCACCTCGCACTTTCGCGGTGAACAATCCCTTCAGAGATTGAACGGCTGCTTCACGATGGCGTAAAAGAGCCATCAATTCCTGCGCCGTCACCTGTCTGAGCGGCAGTTCCTCCTTGGAGGGCATGAGAGTACAGCCAGCCAGCATGAAAGTCGCGATACACAGACCTACAA
Organism: Nitrospira sp.; assembly: GCA_015903995.1. Taxonomy (GTDB): domain Bacteria; phylum Nitrospirota; class Nitrospiria; order Nitrospirales; family Nitrospiraceae; genus Nitrospira_D. The sequence goes on along the minus strand of JABMDK010000017.1, from coordinate 202,090 downwards.
AATGCGCCCGCCTCGTTTTTCTACTATTCTCCCCTCGGCAGGGAAGCAGCGGCAGAGAAGGCTCTCCTGCGCGCATACAACAAACCCCGCCCATTGTAACCATCATTCGATGAATGGTGTGCGCGCGTTGCGCGAGTATCGAGCCTTGTCTGCCGCTCGCTTCCCGCTTTCTACGCCAATACCACATCCAATGCCTCTCGCACCTCTTGAATACCGATCAGCTCCATACCGTCGATGGGATCGATCTTCGCCAGATTTCGTTCAGGCAGAATGCATCGTTTGAACCCCATTTTGGCAGCCTCGCGAATACGCAATTCAGCCTGACTGACGGCACGGACCTCTCCACCCAAACCGACCTCCCCCAGCAGTAACGTTCCCGGTTCAACAGGCACCTCACGTAGACTGGAAATGACGGCCGCCACGATCCCCAGGTCAATCGCCGGTTCGTCGATATGCATCCCTCCAACGACGTTCACATACACATCCTGCCCGGACAGATGCACCCCCAGCCGTTTCTCCATCACCGCAAGCAACAGCGATACTCGATTGACTTCCACGCCGTTCGCCATTCGTTTGGGCATGGCATAGGTGGTTGAGGACACCAACGCTTGCAGCTCAACCAGTATCGGCCTCGTCCCTTCAAGACTCGACACCACCACCGATCCAGTACTCCGTTGAGAACGTTCCGCCAGAAACAACTCTGAAGGATTGCTCACTTCCTCGAGTCCAACGTCCTTCATTTCGAACACCCCAATTTCATTCGTCGACCCAAAACGATTCTTGACGGCACGGAGAATCCGGTAGCTGTGCCCCTTATCTCCTTCAAAGTACAACACCGTATCGACGATATGCTCCAGCAACCGCGGCCCTGCAATCGCCCCCTCTTTCGTGACATGCCCAATGATGAAGACCGGCACACCGGCCCGCTTGGCATACCACATGAGCTGTCCGGCCACTTCTTGCACTTGGCTGATACTGCCGGGGGCGGACGTAATCTGTTCCGTGTACACCGTTTGGATCGAATCGACCACCACCGCGACCGGCTCAATTTCCTGGACTGCTTTCAGGATCTGTTCAAGGGAAGTTTCAGCCAAGATCAACAGATGCGGATGCTCGATGCCTAGCCGCTGCCCGCGCATCTTGATCTGCCGAGGAGACTCTTCCCCGGAGACGTAGAGAACCGGTGCCTCCTTCGTCGCCAACCGTGGCAAGGCCTGCAAGAGCAGCGTCGTCTTCCCAATTCCCGGATCGCCCCCGATCAAGATTACCCCGCCGGGAATGACTCCGCCTCCCAGGACTCGATCGAATTCACCAATACCGGTGAGCCGACGATCCTCTCCCACCACTTCGATTTCACCAATGGGCGTGGCCTTGGCCTGAGCTGTCTTGATCGCAGCAGGACGACCCTTTCCTGTCGCCGCTTGCCGCTCCTCTTTCATCGTATTCCAGCCGCTGCAGTCAGGACAGCGGCCAAGCCACCGTGGCGCCTGATGTCCACAGGTTTGGCAAGAAAAGACGGTCTTGGATTTCAAACATAGCCTCGTGGAAGAAGATAACCGACGTCTATCTTAATGTATGCAGGGAGGGAATAACAGCTGGGAGTAGATGTCTGAACAAAGCGTGAGGTCGCCCATCCCAAAAACTTTGACCTTGACGAACCATTGCGATCTCCCCTATTGTAACTCTTGTTGATAAACTAACTCTAGATTATGAAACTCTCGAAGAAAAGTGAATATGGCCTTCGGGCGTTGCTGGAACTCACGTTGGCGTATGGAACAACCACGCTCCAACGCCACGACATTGCGGCTCGTCAACACATTCCGATCGAATTCTTGGAGCAAATTCTTCTTATGCTCAAACGGGCCGGACTGATCTCGAGTCGCCGAGGGATTAAAGGCGGCTACACGCTCATCAAACAACCAAGCGATATTACCCTTGGGCAAATCATCCGCACCCTCGATGGGCCGCTGGCTCCCATCGGCTGTGTCAGTAAGACTGCCTATCAGAAATGCCGCGACTGTCCCTACGCCAACAAAGCGCGGTGTCCCGTTCAGGAAGTGATGGGAACTGTTCGCGATGCGATCGCCGGAATTCTCGATCACTACACACTGGCCGACTTTTCGTCGGGCCGACGCCGAGGCTAACCACTGATGGATACCATCGTTCTTGTGCTGATTACGTTTTTCGCCGCCACGGTCAATGGCGCACTGGGATATGGGTTTTCCTCCATCACCGTACCGGTTGCTCTACTCTTTTACACCAACAAGATCCTGAACCCTGCGCTCGTCCTCGTCGAGCTCGTCATCAATGCCTATGTGCTTTTCATCAACCGAAAGAGCATTCCGAACATCTTCTGGCGTGTCGCACCTATTCTCGTCGGTCTGGCGATCGGAGTCGGCATCGGCAGCTATCTTCTCTTTTTGGTGCAGCCGGCATGGATCAAGTTTGTGACGTATGTCTTTCTCTTGCCCTTGATTCTTCTCCAGGCTGCGGGCATTCGAAAACCCATTCGTGCTGAAAAAGCGATCGGCCTACCGTTTGGAGTCGGGCTTGGCACCCTCTACTCCCTCACCACGATTTCCGGTCCTCCCTTGGCGCTCCTCTTTAACAATCAAGGCTATCCGAAACAAGACTTCCGTGCGGCATTAGGGATTATTCGCCTGACAGAGTCTTCACTCACGGCCATCGCCTACGGGTTTATCGGTTTCTACAGTGCCGGCAGCATGGAAATCATTCCCTATATCGTGCCCAGCGTCATGATCGGGATTCCACTTGGGACATATCTGATCCGCTTGATGGATCCTGAAACGTTCCGACGTATTTGCATGGCATTCGACGGGCTCATCGTCGGGTTCGGCCTGTCGCGGGTACTCGTAGAACTCAATCTTGCGACACCCATAACCACCTACAGTATCCTGTCGATCGTGGTCTTCGTAAACGGCTACCTGCTGTTTCGTTTTTTTAGAGACCGAGCAGATCCCCAACATATCCCTTCTTGATACCTTCCGTTAGACCTTTCTCCATAGCAGTCATGAGATGGGCCCTACCATGTGGCTTAATCTCTTATTGGTAGTCCTTGAAGGCTGAACCCTTCACACCTAGCATCATTCCATCGCCCATCAAATTCACAAGACACTGAAATATAATATTTATCTACGCGTCACGCGTGGCTCATAAATTGCTTACTTGCCGTAAGCAATCATCGTTTCATGCACAATCACCTAAAGCTCTAAGGAGTTTTTTTTATGCTGAGAAAAGCAGTTTCCGTTGGCCTCGCCCAACGAAACTTCACAATTGCAATGGCCCACGCCATGGTTTTTGGCCTCATGGTTTTTGGCCTCATCGTTCTCACGCTGGCTGGCTGTAGTGATAACGGACAAGGTGGACCAAGCATTTCTTCTCTCTCCACAACAACAGATACTGAAGATACTGATCAAAATGAGAACGCGCAATCAGACCCCAATCCTACCGAAACCGCTGCAAATGAACAGGACGATCCGACGATTTCTGAAGCACCTACAGAAATAGAACCCTTCCCGAGTGAGATTGCGGAGGCAGACCCTGAACCTCTTGTGGCAGGCCCTGAGGGAGAAGACATACCCCTCACTTCAACCGAGGCCACCGCGCGGTTGACCTGGGCTGTAAACCCTGATCCCACAGTAACCGGTTACCGTGTCTATTACGGGAAGGAATCTTCAGGAGAACCAGGCTCATGCTCCTATGAGGCAAGTCAATCAGTCGAGGCTCCACCAGCTATTATTACCGGACTTGAACCTAATACGCCCTATTTCTTTGCCATCAGTGCCTTTGGAGGCGAAGAAGGCGAAGCAGAAAGTCCCTGCTCAAATGAGGTCCTCATGATTTCATCCCCAGCCCAAGGCTAAACACACCGTTCACTGAGTCATCACTGTTTCAGCGCTCCCCTGGGTCTTGTGGGTCTTGCCAGGGGAGCTCATCTCTTCATTGACCTCTACCTAGCTGATTTGTTAGCCTCACGCCCTAGCGACTACTGCCGAGAGTGTGCAACCAACACCTACGCGCGCGTTGATCTCTTATATCCTGAAAGGATCATCCATGGCCGGTTTAGCTGCTTCGCCTGAATTACTCAGCACCTTACACAATAAGGCCACTCAACTTCGCATCAATAGTGTCCGGGCTACCAGCGAGGCCGGAAGCGGCCATCCATCGAGCTGCGCCTCGGCCGCCGACATTGTCGCTGCCTTGTTTTTCTCCGTCATGCGCTATGATCCTCAAAATCCCAAAGCACTCAACAGCGACCGCTTCATCCTCTCGAAAGGACATGCCGCTCCACTCCTTTATGCCGCGTGGGCCGAAGCCGGGCTCTTTCCGACCAGCGAGCTCTTGAAATTACGCACCTTAACATCTGACCTCGAAGGGCATCCCACTCCCCGCTTACCATTCGTCGATATGGCAACTGGTTCGCTGGGGCAAGGACTTTCGGTCGGCGTCGGTATTGCGTTGAATGCCAAGTTCGTCGACAAGCTGGATCACCGCACCTATGTGCTGATGGGAGACGGCGAATCTGTCGAAGGCTCGGTGTGGGAAGCTGCCGAGATAGGACGGCAGCACGGACTAGATAATCTCTGCGCCATTGTCGATATCAACCGGCTTGGCCAGAGTGATCCCACCATGTTGCAACATGACATGGACGCGTACCGTTCCCGCTGGGCCGGATTCGGTTGGCATGCACTCGTGATTGACGGTCATGATCTCAACGCCATCCTCAATGCCTTCGATGAAGCCACCCGCACAAAGGGACGACCGACCGTGTTACTTGCTCAAACCTATAAGGGCAAGGGCATTTCATTCATCGAGAACAAAGCAGACTGGCACGGTAAACCGCTGAAGAAAGGCGAAGAAACCCAGAAGGCGATCGATGAACTCACCAAACAATTGAGTCCGAACGGCGCCGTCGTTCAGATCCGTAAACCCTCGGCTCCAGTTGTCACCTCCTCCACCATCGGCTCAATGCCCAGCGCGCCTTATAGAATCGGTGATTCCGTCGCCACACGTGAAGCCTTCGGTGCAGCCCTGGAAGCCTTAGGATCGGCCAACCCGTCCGTTGTCGCTCTGGACGCAGACGTCAAAAATTCAACCTATACGGATAAGTTCGGCAAGAAATTCCCCGATCGGTTTTTCGAGAATTTCATTGCAGAACAGAACATGGTGGGTGCCGCCGCCGGCCTGGCGGCCTGCGGCAAGATCCCGTTTGCCGCAACGTTTGCCTGTTTTTTAAGCCGTGCATACGATTTCATTCGCATGGCCGCCATCAGCGGCTCAAATATCAAACTCGTCGGCACGCATGTCGGCGTGAGCATCGGTGAAGACGGCCCATCACAAATGGGCCTGGAAGACATCGCGATGATGGCGGCACAGCCAAACGTGACGGTACTCTACCCCTCAGATGGAAACTCAACATATCAATTGGTCGAGGAAGCCGCGAAGCATAAGGGAATGGTCTATATACGAGCGGGAAGGCCAAAGACGCCCGTCCTCTACAGGCCAGACGAACGGTTCCGCATCGGCGGCAGCAAAATACTTCGGCAGAGCGCATCGGATGCGCTCACAATCGTGGCCGCGGGAGTGACGCTGTTTGAAGCGTTGAAGGCTCATGACCAACTCAAGGCAGCTGGGATCGCCGTCCGCGTGATCGATCTCTATAGTATTGCGCCCATCGACCGAACGACCTTGGTGGAGAGTGGGCATGCGACTCAACGCCGAATCCTCACGGTAGAAGATCACTATGCCCACGGAGGCCTTGGCGATGCGGTCCTCAGTGCGGTGAGTACCGAAGGCATTGCCGTCCACAAACTCGCCGTTCGAGAGATCCCTCACAGTGGGAAACCCGAAGAACTCGTGGATCACTACGGGATCGGCGTGCGGTCCATTATTGAGGTAACGAAGCGGATCATCAAGTAACCCGATCATGAATATCGAACACCGATGGACTCAACCTGGTTACCTGCTGTCAACCTTTTCGAACGGAACACTGTCGGATGTCTTGCGTCGCCCAGCAGCCTGTTTTCGAAAAACTTATGCTATAGTAACTAGCAACAGATGGCGGGTTTGAAGTCTCGATCAACTCACGTAAACAAGTAGGTAGAACGTCCACTACAACTCAAGAGGAGGTACGAATGACGAGAAGGACTGTAAGCGTTTCAGTGTTGGTAATGGGAGGCGCCCTGCTCCTTTCAGCAGGACTGGCCTCAGCCGAAGATCTCGCGCCCTTAGCCCCGGTCCCAGCTGACTATACAGGTAAACACATGCCCGCCGGTGGATGGACCGATCCGAAAGCCATCGAAGAGGGTGGAAAGATTTATCGAGGCGAGTTCAATACCGACATCAACTGCGCCAGTTGCCACGGCAAGGACGGCAAGCCGGTCAAGAAGGGCGCACGCGACCTCCGAGACCCGAAGAATACGACGCGGTACTCGGACAGTTATTGGTTCTGGCGTGTATCGGAAGGTGTTCCAAAGACGAAGATGAAGGCCTGGAAGGGACTGTTGTCGGAACAGCAGATTTGGCAGGTCATCGCCTATCAGCACATGTTCTCGCACGACGGGAAGCCGTCCGACCATTCTGACTACAAGCCATAATCATTCGATTCTCATCAGACAGAACAAGGGGAGAACGCGGGAGACCGCTTCTCCCCTTCGTCTTTTACGACACACGACAATCCCGACGACCCATCAGGATGGATTCGGCGCGACAAAGACCAGAACTTTCAATCGGTTGTTGGTATGATTCCTGACCCCATGTTCCTCCCCGGCTGATGCGAGGGTTCCCTGCCCTGCATCGAGCACTCGTTGATCGGCGCCAACCTGAAATGTTCCCTGCCCTTCTAGAACAATGTAAACCTTGTCCTGATGGCCATGAACATGGCCCTTTTGCTCCTGGCCAGGCTCGAAGCAATAAATATCGCAGAACAACCGTTCCGTTTGGAACAGATTGTTCTTCTTCATTTTGTCGCTGGCAAACTGTTGACAGTCAGCCAGGGTGATCACCTTCATCATGGGCGCTCCATTCACCTCACATGGACCAACGACATCGAACCTTACGGCATGCGCGATAACAGTTTCTGATAGGACTGTTTGAGTTCGTGCAACGCGCTGTTCATCCTATCCTGCACATCCTGCCATTTCTTATCAGTGGTATGCTTCAGCTCATCAAGCTGTTCTCTCACACCGCCTTTCTTTTTCTCTAATTCGTTGAGCGACTTCTGCAACTCCGCTCGTGTGGTATCGGACGCTTTTGTCACCTTCCCACGCAATTCGGTGATTTGCCGTTGAAGCGCTGCAAACTCTTCCTGCGCTTTCCGCTCAATCGCCTCCTTTTGTTGGACTGTATACTCCTTGGTTGCCTCGATGGTCTCACGGGCTTCCTTGACGATCTTGTCTGTCCCCGTCGTCGATTCAGCTCCAACGTTCTGACAAACGATCAAACCGGTTATCGCTACCCAGAATACCCCTCTCAACCATCGACATCGCATCGCCTCTCCCTCCCAGAAATGGGCAGTATAGTCAGTACCCAGAGTAAAGTCACGACCGCTAAACTTTCTTGGGAAAGCAACCGACAAAGCACTGTCTGGAACAGCAGGGTCACAACCTGGGAGCCGCTCCATGCCCTCTGAAGCACAGTCAGTCTGGCCTCCACTCGAACAGCTTGAACAGGCACTCATACAGAAAATCAAGACAGGGGAGATTGAGCTTCCACTCTTGCCGCAATCCGCCAGCAGAGTAATGGCACTCGCGTCAGATCCAAATGCCGATGCGGCGAAGCTCTCCGCATTGATCCATCAAGACCAAGCCCTCGCCGCTCATGTGTTGAAGATTGCCAATTCGCCGGCCTACATGCCCAGAAGTCCGGTCGTCTCGCTCCAGCACGCTGTCGCCATGTTGGGGATCACCTTCCTATCGGAAATCGCCTTTACTGCCTCATTGAAGGTCGGTGCGTTCCAGGTACCGGGATATGAAGATGAAGTCAAACAGCTCTGGCGGCATTCGCTGGCCACCGGAGCCTTTGCAAAAGAAGTCGCCCGGGCGAAACGGATGAATGTCGAAAGCGCCTATCTCTGCGGACTGTTGCATGAAATCGGGAAACCCGTCGTCCTGCGAATAACCACGACGATTGCTCGAGACAAAAAAAACGATTGGGCCAAAGCATTGGCCACGATACTGGATAACAAATCCCACATTAAAACCTTGATCGAGGGCTACCATACCCAGGTGGGCGTTCTGATCGCCGGTAAATGGAGTCTGCCCAAACAAGTGGCGGAGGCGATCCAATATTACGGGAACTACGAGCATACCTCCGCCTTCCGCCAGGAATGCATGCTCACCTTTGTTGCAGATCGATTGGCGAGCCACCTTCTCACACCTGAAGAAATGTCCGAAGATAGTCTCCGCGATCATCCGGTATTCGCAGAGTTGAACCTGTATCCTCAAGACGTCGATAAACTCCTGACAACCAAAGAGCAGGTCTTAACCATTGTGAATGCAATGAACCTATGAGCACACCAAACACCTACGACATCATCGTGGTCGGCGCCGGACCCGCCGGCCAAAAAGCCGCAGTTCAGGGCGCCAAGGCCGGAAAACGAGTCGCCCTCATTGAACGAGAACGAGGAATCGGCGGCAGCTGCGTCCATCGGGGGACTATTCCCAGCAAAACATTGAGAGAAAGTGCGCTCCACCTCGATCGACTCAAGCGAGCCGGTGAAGCCCTACAGTTCAATCTGAAACCAGATACCCAAATCGCGACGCTGCTCAGTCGCCTTGAACAAGTCGTCCAAGCTCATGATGCGTTCATGAGCAAGCAACTCCGCCGAAACGGCATCGCTCTGCTTCATGGGCGAGCGCGATTCGTTAATGCCCACACCATCGAGATGCAAACCGTCGATGGCGCCTGTCAACAATTCACGGCTGGCACGATCGTCGTTGCGACCGGGTCACGCCCGAGAAATCCAAAAGACATTCCGGTCGACCATGAACATATCCTCGACAGCGATTCACTCTTGTCGATGATGTACCTCCCCCACTCCTTGACCGTCATCGGAGGCGGTGTCATCGGCTGCGAGTATGCCTCCGTCTTCGCGCTGCTCGGAGTGGAAGTCACCCTGATCGACAAAGCTCCATACCCTCTCCAGTTTATGGACCACGAACTGGTCGAACAGTTCGTAAAAGGCTTCGAAGATCAGGGCGGCCACTATCACGGCGGATGCCACATCGCCGAGGTGCAGTGGGACGGAGCGGCTCATGTGGTGACCACGCTGAGCAACGGGACGACGATCAACAGCGACAAGATGCTGGTCGCCATGGGGCGACAGGCCAACATCGAAGATCTCCACCTCTCGGCAGCCGGCATCACGGTGTCGGATAAAGGCGTGATCCCCGTCAATCACTATTGCCAAACCAACGTCCCTCATATCTATGTCGTCGGCGACATGGTGGGCGCACCAGCCCTTGCGTCGAAGGCCATGGAAGAAGGACGCCGCGCCGCCCGGCATGCGCTGGGCCTCCCCGTCGGCGATGCCGCCTCAACCATTCCAGTGGGAATCTATACGATCCCCGAAATGGCCAGCATCGGCCTTGATGAGAAGAGCGCGCGGGAGCGTTACCGAGATCCGTTGATCGGACGGGCGAAGTTTGAGGAAATCGCCCGCGCCCAGATATCGGGTGCCGGTCATGGCCTGCTCAAGATGGTGGCTGATCCCAACGGAGAACGGCTTTTGGGGGTGCAGGTGGTCGGCGATTCCGCCACGGAACTGGTGCATGTGGGGCAATTGGCCCTCCAGAACAGTGCCACGATCGAATCGTTTATCGACAATATCTTCAACTTTCCGACCTATGCCGAAGCCTACCGTATTGCCGCACTCGATATCCTGGGCCAAGTGGCGAAACGCCGAACGGCCAAAGCCGCATAGTGCCTGTGTAGAACGAAAGCCAGCGGTCGAATGAGCACAGCTGCCAAGAGGCAGCATAGCCAGGCCATGCGATGACGAATCATCGCTTACCACGTATCCAGAAGCACCGCGACCCCTGCCTCTACTGTGCTCACCCCACCTTCCCGAGTCTCGGTCCTGAGAGAAAACCGTTCCCATCATAGAGAGCTGACGGGGAAACGGGTAACAGGAACCTTCTTCACTGCTTTAGCCATCCAGCAACTCCATATTCGATGACATAACGGCCCATAACAAGCCTTGACTTCAAGTTACTACTCTCATCCACCGATATCGTCGTGAAGGACCTTTTTCATGGAGATATCTATGCGATCATCAGGCTTGGAGTCTGTCCGGTGGCTTTTCCCATATATCAGTCGCACAGCGCTAGGAGCCGCTCTGCTCCTGGCATTAGAATCACCATCCCACGCAGCCACAGTTCCCGACGCACCACCCCCGAATCCTGCTCAAGCCGACTCTGCCGCTGACCCAGCCCTGGATCTCCCACTCAACCTTCCAGCCCCCGCCACTTCCGGCACCCAAGACTCCGCCACTGCTTCAACCGTGAGCGAAAGAACGCTGTTCGACGAAATCCCCTCCGTTTATGGCGCAGCCAAATACGATCAGAAGATCAATGAGGCGCCGGCTGCTGTCACCCTGATCACAGCTGAACAGATCCGGAAATACGGCTATCGAACCTTCTCGCAGATTCTGGACAGTGTACCTGGCCTTTTCACCGCCACTGATCGGAACTATGGGTATCTGGGGATCAGAGGCTTCAACCGTCCTGGCGACTACAATACCCGCGTCCTGATTTTGATCGACAACCATCGCATGAACGACGCGGTGTACGATCAGGGCGCAATCGGCACAGAGGCGCCGCTCGACGTGGATGTGATCGATCGAGTGGAAATCATCAAAGGTCCCGCATCCTCCCTGTACGGCACCAATGCCTTCTTTGGGGTCATCAATGTCATTACGAAGCGCGGGCGAGACCTCAAGGGGGTTGAGGCATCCGGAGAAGCCTCCAGTTTCAACACCTATCTAGGCCGCCTCTCCTACGGCAACAAATTCTCCAACGGCATGGAGGTGCTCCTCTCCGGTTCCTACTCGGGCAGCGAGGGGCACCGGGAGCTGTTTTATCCAGAATTTTCTTCCACGAATAGTGGGATCGCTAAGGATGCCGATAAAGACAATTTTTACTACTACACCGGCAAACTTACCTATGGTGATTTCACGTTGACAGGAGGCTATAAGTGGCGGAAGAAGCAGGTACCGACCGCAGCGTTCGGTACCGTCTTCAACGACAATCGCTTCAACACCGTCGATGAACGGACCTATCTAGACTTCAGCTATCAACATGAATTCGCGAATCAGCTCAATGTGAAAGCCCGATTGTACTATGATCGGTACTGGTATCGTGGCGATTACCCTTTCGATTATGGCGGGGCCGGGATCCCCCCATTTACTCTGAACAGGGACAGTGCGCAAACCGACTGGTGGGGAGCTGAACTGACGGCCACCAAACGACTGTTCGACCGCCACAAGATCACAGTCGGAACCGAGTATCGTGATCAGTTCCGGCAATATCAGGCCAACCAGGATGTCGAGCCCCCAGCGACCTACCTTGAGGACAAGCGGGATTCTAGTTTCATTGCCGGTTATCTTCAGCACGAATGGGCCATCACGGATCATATGACCTTGAATGCCGGCTTTCGGCATGACCACTACAGCACATTCGGAGGCACGACCAATCCACGAGTTGGACTCATCTCCACCTGGGGCAAGACGACGGTAAAATTACTGTATGGACGGGCCTTCCGCGCCCCCAATCCGTTTGAACAGTTCTATGTGACTGGGACGACTTTCAAGACAAGCCCCAATCTTAGACCTGAGAAGATCACGACCTACGAACTCATTCTCGAACAGTATCTGGGTAATCACATCCGCGCTCTCGGCAGTCTCTACCAGTACAACATTTCCGGGTTGATCAGTCAGACGGTTGACCCTGTCGATGGCCTGATCTTCTTCAATAACGTGGATGACATCACCTCGCGTGGCGCGGAATTGACGGTTGAAGGGAAATGGCCGTCCGGGTTTGAGGGACGAGTCAGTTACGCCATTCAGACCTCTCGCAATAATCAGATGGATCACATGCTCACCAATTCCCCGCAGCACCTGGTGAAGACCAACGTGATTGTGCCAATCATCGAGGACAAGCTCTTCGCCGGATTCGAAGGGCGCTATACTAGTTCTCGCCTCACCCTCTTAGGAAACGATACCAGCCCCTTCTACATCCTGAACCTCTCGTTGTTCAGCCAACGGATCGTGAAGGGATGGGAGCTCT
>JABMDK010000017.1:173880-189685 GCA_015903995.1 Nitrospira sp. | reverse complement strand
GCATCCGGAAACCAATTCGCGCTGAAAAAGCTATAGGCGTACCATTTGGAATGGTGCTCGTTACTCTCTATTCCCTTACGACAATTTCCGGCCCCCCCTTGGCTCTCCTCTTTAACAATCAAGTCTATCCGAAACAAGACTTCCGTGCCGCATTGGGGATCATTCGCCTAACAGAGTCTTCACTCACGGCCATCGCTTACGGGTTTATCGGTTTCTACAGTGCCGGCAGCATGGAAATAATCCCCTATATCGTTCCCAGCGTCATTATCGGAATTCCTCTCGGTACATATCTGATCCGCATGATGGATCCTGAAACATTCAGACGCATTTGCATGGCATTCGACGGGTTAATAGTAGGCTTCGGTCTGTCTCGAGTGTTAATTGAGTTAAACCTTGCCTCCACCCTAACAACCTACAGCATCTTGTCGATCGTAGTCCTGATAAACGGCTACCTGCTGTTTCGTTTTTTTAGGTATCGCGGTAGTCCGCAAGATATTCCCACTTGATCATCCCTACCTTGCGACTTTCACCACAGTGATTCAGAGATTAGGGAACATTGTCCTACTCTCTAGGCATTCCCTCGTTGTTGCCGTTAGCGGTACTTGAAGGGTGAACCCTTCAAACCTGCAATCTTGTTAATTCGGTTGAATGTGTAACGCATTGAATAATATGCATTTTATGGTTTAATTCTATCGGCATTATACTTGCTTTCCCACCTGCTCGTCCCACCTTGCGCACTTGAACAAGCAAGGTTTCATGGCAATTCACCTCCGAGGAGTATTTCTTATGCTGACAAATGAGCCTTCGATCAGTCTTGTCTATAGGAAGTTCACTATTGCGTTGGCCCACATAATAGTTTTGAGTGTCATCGTCCTTCCACTGGCTGGATGTAGCGACGACGGACAGGGTGGACCGAGCATTTCTTCTCTCTCTACACCAACAGACACTGATCCGAGTGAGGCTGCAGAGGCAGACACTACCTCTACTGAGACCGCCGCAAATGAACAGGACGATCCGACGATTTCTATGGCATCCACAGAAATAGAACCCTTCCCGAGTGAGCTTGCGGAGGCAGATCCTGAACCTCTTGTGACAGGCCTTGAGGGAGAAGAAACCCCGATGATTTCAGTACCCTTCACTCCAACCGAGGCCACCGCACGGCTGACCTGGGCCGTACACTCTGATCCCACAGTAGCCGGTTACCGTGTCTATTACGGGAAGGAATCTTCCGGAGAACCAGGCTCATGCTCCTATGAGACAAGCCAATCAGTCGAGGCTCCACCAGCCATCATTACTGGACTCGAGCCTAATACGCCCTATTTCTTTGCAATCAGTGCCTACGGTGGAGAAGGCGACGAATCAGAAAGTCCCTGTTCGAATGAGGTCCTAGTGATCTCATCCCCAGCCCAAGGCTAAACACACCACATACTGAGTCATCACTGCTTCAGAGCTCCTCTGGTTCTCGCCGGGGGAGCTCATCTCTTCATTGACCTCTACCCAGCTGATTTGTTAGCCTCCACTTCTATCAGACTACTGCCAAGAGCATACAATCAACAACTACGTGCGCGTTGATCTCTATCCTGAAAGGATCGTCCATGGCCGGTTTAGCTGCTTCGCCTGAATTACTCAGCACCTTACACAACAAGGCAACTCAACTCCGCATCAATAGTGTGCGGGCCACCAGCGAGGCTGGGAGCGGCCATCCGTCGAGCTGCGCCTCGGCCGCCGACATTGTTGCCGCCTTATTTTTCTCCGTCATGCGCTACGATCCCCAGAATCCCAAAGCACTTAACAGCGACCGCTTCATCTTGTCAAAAGGACATGCCGCTCCGCTCCTGTATGCAGCATGGGCCGAAGCTGGACTCTTTCCGACCAGCGATCTCTTACAATTACGCACCTTAGCATCTGATCTCGAAGGGCATCCGACTCCTCGCTTGCCCTTTGTCGATATGGCCACTGGTTCACTTGGGCAAGGGCTTCCCGTTGGGATCGGCATCGCGTTGAATGCGAAATTCGTCGACAGGGTGGATTACCGAACCTACGTATTGATGGGGGATGGAGAATCGGTCGAAGGATCGGTCTGGGAAGCTGCTGAGATGGGCCGCCAATATGGTTTGGATAATTTGTGCGCCATTGTAGATGTGAACCGACTCGGTCAGAGTGACCCCACCATGTTGCAGCACAACATGGAGGCGTACCGTTCCCGGTGGACCGGATTCGGTTGGCATGCCATCGTCGTCGATGGTCATGATCTCACAGCCATCCTCAAGGCATTCGATGAAGCTGCCCAGACAAAAGGACAGCCGACCGTATTGCTGGCCCGAACGTACAAAGGCAAAGGCATTTCGTTCATCGAGAACAAGGCAGACTGGCACGGCAAACCACTGAAGAAAGGCGAGGAGACCCAAAAGGCCCTCGACGAGCTCACGAAGCAATTGAGCCCGAACGGTGCCGTGATTCAGATTCCAAAACCATCGGCTCCCAGCACTGCGCCCACAGCCATCGGCCCGATGCCCGCCGCGCCTTATAAAATTGGTGATTCCGTCGCAACGCGTGAAGCCTTCGGCGTGGCATTGGAAGCGTTGGGGTCGGTGAACCCCTCGATCGTCGCACTAGACGCCGACGTAAAAAATTCTACGTACACCGACAAATTCGGCAAGAAGTTCGCCCATCGGTTCTTTGAGAGTTTCATTGCCGAACAAAATATGGTGGGTGCCGCTAGTTCTCGCCTCACCCTCTTAGGAAACGATACCAGCCCCTTCTACATCCTGAACCTCTCGTTGTTCAGCCAACGGATCGTGAAGGGATGGGAGCTCTCAGCCCACCTGAACAATCTCACGAACCAGAAATACGGATATCCTGGCTCTGGCGAACACCTGCAGAATGTGATTGACCAGAATGGCCGAACCTTTTGGGTCAAGCTGAAGTACCGCTTCTAAAGACACACTCGATGAAGATTGAGCTCTTTCGCTTCATGACCGGTATGGCGCAGGCGATCGCACTCGCAACAGTCTTGCTTATCCTATGCTCAGGATCCGTCTTCGCCGAATCCAACCGCATCGTCGTGCTGAGCGGACAAGACCTGAAGCCTTATCAAGACGTGCTGACGGGATTTCAACAGTCACTGGTCAAACAGGGGATAGCATTACACGTCGAGATCTATCCCTTGCAAGGAAACCCAACGAAAGCGCAAGCCGTGCTCGAGGATGTGAAGCGAAAGGGTGCCAAATTGGTTGTGACATTGGGAAACCAGGCGACGCAGGTGGCATTGCGAGAGATCAACAATCTGCCAATTTTGGCCACCATGATCGTCTCACCGGACGACATCCGGTCTGCTCCGAATGCTACCGCTGTCCTACTCGACTTCCCCATCGAGACTCAACTCCAGTGGCTGAAGCGAATCCTTCCCACTGCCGGTAGCGTGGGAGTGCTTTTCAATCCAAAGGAAAACCAGGTTAAGGTGGACATGGCATCAACGGCAGCGAAGAGTGTTGGCCTGACGCTCGCTCCCAAATCCGTCGAGACGCCCCGTGCCCTTCCCGACGCATTGGACGAGGTCACCAGAACAGCCGATGTGTTATGGGGCATCCCAGATTCAGTGGTGATGACGCCTCAGACAGCAGAACCTATCTTACTCAACACGATCAAGAACAAGATTCCTCTCGTCGGCCTCTCCAGCTCATGGGTGAAAGCCGGGGCCCTCTACGCGCTCGACCGCGATTATGTCGACATCGGCCTTCAGTCTGGAGAACTGGCCGGCAAACTTCTCACCGGAACCAGTGCGAAATCGCTTCCTCTCGCATACCCACGCAGGGTGACGTATGTGCTGAACATGAAAACGGCAGGCTTAATCAATCTGGAATTTCCCCAGGATCTGATCAAGGGAGCACTACAGGTGTTTCAATGACGACCACACATCGAGGAACACAACTTGGGCTACGGGGCATGCTGAATGTGCTCACCATTGGTCTGGCAGTGATGACCGTTGGTATCGCCTGGTTCCTGATTCAACGAGAAACGACCGTCCGCCATCAAGATCTGGTCGACCGAGGGCTCACCATTGCCGCCATGATGGCCAAGAGCAGCGAGTACGCAGTCTACACCGAAAACCAAGATGCCCTTCGGCGGAATATTGCCGGTCTCGATGCGACGCCAGAAATCGCGTACGTGGCCATCCTGAACAAGGGGAACCAGATCCTCTTGGAGCAATCCTTCACGCCATCCACTTCCGTTCCAACAATACAACTGGGCCGTGCATCATCACCCACTGAGCCTCTGTCCGAAGAAGTCATTACCGAAGGTGGAGACCGTTTCATCAATATTGTGGCGCCGGTCCTGAGCCGAACAACTTCCTCCACGGACCAGCTCTTTCTCGAATCAGCCGATGCCGCCCCATCGTCATCCGTCATCGGATACGTACGGATTGTCCTGAGCCAACAAAAGCTTCAAGAATACCTCCAGCGATTTGTCGTGACAACCGGGGTGGTCCTCTGTGTCATGCTGTTGATCGGCTTGCTGCTGGCGGTGGTGCTGACGCGAACAATCGTACAACCGATTCTTTCCCTGACTGAAGCGACAGGACTGATCGCGGAAGGCCGATTTGAAGTCAACGTTCCAGCCGGAGGGGCCCAGGAAGTGGCTCTGCTCGCCTCCTCCTTTCGCCGGATGGCGACCCAACTCCAAACGTCGCAGGCACAGGTCCTCGACCATCAGCGAACTCTGGAAGCGAAGGTCACCGAGCGCACTCAACAACTGGAAACGGCGACTCAGGAGGCTCGTCGCTTAGCGGAAGACGCTCAAGCCGCCAACAGAGCGAAGTCCCAATTTCTCGCGAACATGAGCCATGAAATTCGCACCCCGATGAATGGCGTGCTCGGGATGACGGAACTCCTCTTAACCACCCAGATAACCGACCGTCAACGGCACATGGCTGAAACCGTTCAACGGTCCGGGACCGCGCTTCTCAGTATCATCAACGACATTCTGGACTTTTCCAAGATCGAGGCGGGCAAGCTGGAGCTGGAGCGGATCGAGTTTGGCCTCCGGCAGACGGTGGAAGAAGCCGTGGAACTCTTCGCCGAACCAGCGGGTAGAAAAGGGATCGAGCTGACCTGTTTCTTACCAAACGACATCCCTGACGCTGTGATCGGCGATCCGGTGCGTCTCAGACAAGTGCTCTTGAACCTGGTTGGCAATGCCGTGAAGTTTACGGAACAAGGGGACGTGTCCGTACGAGTTCACTGTCTCTCACAGGAGGCTGACCGGTTGACGTTGAAATACGAGGTGCGGGATACGGGGATCGGGATTCCAGAAGTAGCGCAGAAGCGCCTCTTTACAGCATTTTCACAAGCGGACGGCTCGACCACGCGTCGGTTTGGCGGGACAGGACTCGGCTTGGCCATCGTCCGGCAACTGGTACATCTGATGGGCGGCGAGATCGGCCTCGACAGCGTACCCGGCCACGGCTCCACCTTCTGGTTCACGGTGCAACTGGGATACGACCCCACCCATCAGGCATTGGAGGCCACGCCGATCCAATCACTTGCCGGCACGAGGGTGCTCATCGTTGACGATAACGCCACCAATCGCTTTATTCTGGAATCCCAGTTACAAAGCTGGGGAGCCGAGACCATCAGCGCTGACAGCGCGGCCGCGGCGTTGAAACAGTTGCAACAGACCGTGATCGCAGGCACGCCCATCGACCTCGCGATCCTGGATATTCACCTGCCTGACATGGACGGCATTGAGCTCGCCCGTGTTCTCAAATCCGACCCGAACCTCCGAACCATTTCCCTGCTGGCCCTCAGTTCGGTCGAACCGGATTCATCTTCCGTACAGACAGAACCATCGCCTTTTTTCGCCTGGCTCCGAAAACCAGCTCGACAGTCGATGCTTCGAGATTGTTTACTGCGCCAACGATATGTCTCGGCAGCGGCCGCTCCGATCCCGGCCTGCGCACCCCCAGCCCCCACAGTCGGCAACCGGCGAGTCCTCCTGGCCGAGGACAACCCGGTCAACCGGGAGGTAGCAGTGGGGATGTTAGAACTTCTGGGTTGCGACATCGACACAGCCGAGGATGGCCAACAAGCTGTTGAGGCGGTCTCGACGCAACACTATGATCTCGTGTTTATGGACTGCCAGATGCCGGTCCTAGACGGCTTCGCTGCGACCGCTGCAATTCGCCGGCATGAAGCTTCGAGCGGCACCGGTCAACATATTCCCATCATTGCCCTAACAGCCAATGCCATGGAAGGCGACCGGGACCGGTGCCTGGCGGCTGGAATGGACGACTATCTCAGCAAGCCCTTCTCACACCAAGCCCTCTCCGAGATGCTTGTCCGCTGGTGTTCCTCTCAGCACGCACAACACACGAGTCCTCCCGAGACGCCCCTCACAACAACCGGCCATGCGGCGGAAGGCCTCAGCAGTCCTCCACAAGCTGTCCCGCCGCCAGAGCCCGTCGATCGCACTGCCTGGGCATCGATTACTGCTCTCAAACGACCAGGACGACCGAATATGCTCCACAAGATCATCGGCCTCTACCTCTCCAGCTCTCAAATCCAAGTCACGCAGCTTCGACAGGCCCTACAGGGACAGGACTATGAAGCCATCCGCTCATTGGCCCACAGTCTCAAATCGTCGAGCGCTACCCTCGGTGCGCATCAACTGGCTGATCTGGCCAAGCAGGTGGAGACCATCTGCCGGACTGAGCACCGAGACCAAGCCGGAGCCCTCATCGCCCACATCGAGACCGCCCATCGGGATGCCTGTGTCATTTTCAACAAGGAACTTGACTCATCACAGCGTGAGGCTGCATGACACGCTCGACCATGCAGGATTCCCAGCCGAAGACGCGGCCCGCAATGGACTGCACAACGCAATTGAATCGAGATATCTGTAGCTTATCTCCCCCTCTCGCGTCCTTGCTGTCTTGAGTCATGTACCACCCATACCTATATATAGCGAGGGGGGTCTGCCATCAGAGCGCTGTGCAGCGCTCGCAAACTAAGAAATAGAATCCTCCTCATAGCTGAAGGTTGGGCGAGACAACTCGCTGAGGTCTCGATAGGTTCAAACGGAGCGCACTCGCAAGGCACCGTCGCCTGGCTGTTAGCGGACGGTGCGGGAAAGCAGCTGTACGAATTCCTCTCCCCGCATTGGACGGCCAAAGAAATGCCCCTGCACCTCATCGCATCCCTGTCCGCGAAAAAGCGCCAACTGTTCGCCGGTTTCCACCCCCTCCGCTAACACAGACAGATTCATGCTGTGGGCAAGGGAGATGATCGCGCGGGTGATTGACGCATTGGCCGGATTGCGAGTGACGTCCCGGGCAAACGATTGGTCGATCTTGAGCATGTTCAAGGGAAACCGCTGCAAATGGCTCAGCGACGAATACCCAGTCCCGAAATCATCGATCGAAAGCCGGACCCCCATGCCCCTGAGTCCCTGTAACATCGTGATGGATGTCTCCACATGTTGCATGGTGATTGATTCCGTCAATTCCAACTCAAGATATCCTGGATCGAGCCGGGTTTCCTCCAACGCCTTCGCAATGGTGCTTGTCAGTGAGGCCCCGTGAAAGAATGAATTGGAGACGTTGACCGATATCCGAATAGGAGCGTACCCCCCATCTTGCCATGCTTTGTTTTGCCGACAGGCCATGAGAAGGACCTCTTCGTCCAGTCTTCGAATCATCCCCGTGTCAACAGCCACAGGAAGAAACGCAGCAGGCAACAACATTCCGCGATGCGGGTGAGGCCATCGGACTAAGGCTTCTGCTCCTACAATTCGGTTGCTTCGAATATCCACTTGCGGCTGGTAATAGACGACCAGCTCGTGACGTTCCAACGCCTTCCTCAATTCGTTTTCCATCTCGAGCCGTTCCGCAGCCAACGCATTCATGGTGGAGGAATAGAACTGAAAGTTATTCCGCCCCTGTTCCTTCGCGTGATACATCGCAATATCCGAACACTTCAGCAAATGATCGACCGAATCCCCGTCGGTCGGGCAAATTGCGATCCCCACACTGACCGTCACGGAAATCTCATGCCCATCGATGATGAATGACCGGGTTAACGCCTCCAATATGCGCCGAGCGACCGTCCCGGCATCCTGGGCATCCTGAATGTTGGTCAACAACACGGTAAATTCATCCCCTCCAAGGCGGGCGAGTTCCTGGGTTTCATCCGTTTGCACCGACCGACCGATGGAATCACTGTGCCGAATCGAATCCATCAATCGGTCTGCCACCTGTTTCAACAGTAAATCCCCGACGTTATGCCCCAACGTGTCGTTGATGACTTTGAATCGGTCCAAATCCAAAAATAAGACGGCAAGAGTCGAGTGATAGCGGTGCGCATGGGCAAGCGATTGCGTGACGCGATCTTTGAACAGCACACGGTTCGGCAAACCGGTCAGGCTGTCGTAATAGGCCAGCCGGTGGATTTCCCGTTCCGAGCGCTTTCGCTCGCTGATGTCCTGCGCCGTTCCCACAATCGTGACGCCTCTCAGCTGATCATCAAAGACCGCCTCAGCCTGCAAATTTACGGTAAACTCTCCCCCGTTCGGCAGAATGACCCGATGATCGATATCACACGGCTTCCGCTCCGCAAAGATCGCGTTCAGCGCGCCGTCGATACGATCGCGGTCTTCCTCGTGGACGATTTGAAGGAACGCCTCCTTGGTTCCACCGAAGTCTTGTTGACGGATTCCCATCAGACGACAGAGTTCCGGCGATGCCGTGAAGCGCCCCGTGGAGGGATGCCATTCCCAATTCCCGATCTTGGCGATCCGTTGCGCCAGACCAAGCCGGGCCTCGCTGCGCAACAACGCATTCAGCGTGAGGCTCCCTCGCAACATGTACCGCACCCGATGCCCAAGAATAGCCGCGTGCATCGGTTTGACGATGAAATCAGTCGCCCCGTGCTCATACGCGCGGGCAATCGAGTCGGCATCGTCCAAGCCGGTCATGATCAAGATCGGCACACGGCTCCCCTCTACTGACTCACGCAGTTTCGCGCAGGCAGAAAATCCATGCATGACCGGCATCACCACGTCCATTACAATCAGGTCCGGACGCCGAGAGGCAAACTGTTCAAGCGCTTGTGCACCGTTCGAGGCTTCACACACCTCGAACCCTGCTTGTTCCAGCGCCTCACGCACAAACACCCTCATCAACTCCTCGTCATCAACGACGAGAATCAATGCGGGAGTTTTTGCATCTGCCATTCGCATGTCAATCTGCCTACCTGCTATGCCGCTAATCCAGGGCCATCGAACCGCATGGCCGATACCGGGATGACCAAATCCCTGCCGGCATCAAGAAGGTTCAGCCCCGCGTTACGCAGCCGGTGCGACTGCCGAGCTCTCAGGACGGAGAATCGCGTCGAACCTTGTCAATTGTCTTGCCGCCAAAATTGAGACCGTCATTCGAAGTTCCGTGTGACACTCATCTCCTGCCCGCGTCGGCTCGCACGGGATCATATTCCCTATGGAATCAGCCGCTTGCGGCAATACTATCACTTGTTCTCTGTTGTCCCAAAGCAGATCTCCGTTATTGACACGCTCTCCTGAACGTCAAAACAATTGCAGTGAGCCACCCATCGCCGATTCGGCCAGAATGCGTTGCATCGCAATCCAATTAAGTGTTTCGAGAACGATGTAGCAGATACGGATTAGGGAGAGTTCGCCTGTGAGGTGTTAGATAACCAGGAGACGATCCCCCATCCAACGGAGGGAAGAAGGCTATTGCAGCTTATCCTGCGTTTTCATATGCAGACATGGAATATCTAATCTCGATTTGTCCAATAGTCTGCCACGGATTGCGGCAATGTGGTCGGATGGTCTGAGTTTTCTCAAAGGCCACAGACGGGAGCACCGGAGAGTGATCAACCATACCAACAAAGGCGGCACGATACGCCATAGAAACGGAATGTGCTCCTTCTTTCATGATCAATCGACAACAATGCGTTCATTTATCCTTTGATATTCCCGATCGGTCGAAGTTCCGCCACTTTCTTGGTGATACCGGCACAATCAACTGTCTCGACCACGTCGGATATGTTTTTGTACGCAAACCCCGCCTCCTCGGCCAAACCAGACATCGAGACGGCCTTCACGAGAATCCCTCGCTGTTTCATCTGTTTCTGCACCTGCTCTCCTCGGATGGCTTTCTTCGCCTGGGCCCGCGACATCGTGCGTCCCGATCCATGCATCGTCGATGCAAAGGTGTCACGCACCGCGCCGTTCGTCCCCGCCAACAGATAAGACCCTGTTTCCATTGAGCCGCCGCAAATGATCGGCTGACCGGTCATACGATACCGTGACGGGAGCTCGAGACTCCCCGGCCCCAATGCTCTCGTTGATCCTTTCCGATGGACCACCAATTCCCCTTCCGGATAGCGCTCGACTTTGGCGATGTTGTGCGCCACGTCATAGACCAGTTCCATTCCCATTTCCTCTGCAGATCGGCCCAATACGGCAGAGAAGGCTTCACGAATTTGATGCGTAATCACTTGGCGATTGGCAAAAGCCGTGTTGGCCGCACAGTTCATGGCTGAAAAGTAGTCTTGCCCTTCGACTGATGCGAACGGAGCACAGGCTAGCTGCTGGTCCTTCACGGAAATTCCATATCGCCGCATCGCTTTCTCAAATACTTTGAGATAATCACTGGCGACCTGATGACCAAACCCGCGAGATCCGCAGTGAACCATCACAACGATCTGATCGTGACCGGTGATTCCCCACGCTGAGGCTATTTCCGGATCAAAGACCCTATCGGTTGAGACCACCTGTACCTCAAGGTAGTGGTTCCCTGATCCCAAGGTCCCTAATTGATTGATCCCTCGACTGATCGACTGATCGCTGACTGCGGATGGATCAGCGCCGGCGATACAGCCTTGCTCTTCAATCGCCTCAAGATCTCGATGCCACCCATAGCCGCGCTCAATACACCATCGGGCCCCCTGGACCATGACGTCCTCGAACGCCGAGCGGTCCAACCGTAGAAACCCGCTCGCACCAACCCCTGCAGGGACTCTCCGGAATAATTCCGTCATCAATCGTTCAAGAGATGGTTGCACATCCTTCTGTGTGAGATCGGTCCGAATAAGCCGCATACCGCAATTCACGTCATATCCGACACCCCCTGGCGAGATAATCCCGGTGCGGACGTCAAAGGCGGCAACGCCTCCAATCGGAAACCCGTAGCCCCAATGTCCATCCGGCATGCAGAGCGCATACCGCATGATCCCGGGAAGACAGGCCACATTCGTGACTTGCTCAAAGACCCCGACATCCATCGACTGCAAAATAGCCGGTGTGGCATAAATCCGTGCCGGAACCAGCATGCCGGACTTCTCGGTCGTTGGGATCTCCCATACTTCATCGGTGATCCGATTGACCCGCATATCAGTACTAAGTTTCATCACTTACTGGAGCCTCTGACGCCGGCCGACTGTTGACCTGGTCGTCATATGATGGACCATTTCCGCATCGACGCTAGACATCCAAGATCACCCTGACGGTCCATTTCCCTTCCTTCTGTAGAAGGCGATAGAGATGCTTCGTGACTCCCTTCACATCGGCTCTCAAGATCTGAGTTGAGCCATTGACCGGCTCTCCATAGAGTATTCCCGTCAGTTTCCAGCCGCCATGGTCCTGGCGAGTCAGCGTGAGTTCCGCTCGACTGAAGACAACCCCGACCGCATCCTTCCAATACACGAGGTCTGAGAGCCAATCGAACAACAGCTCGGCAGGATCCTCATCGGTTCGTTCAATCGCTTTTCGCCAAGTGGACCCTACTGTCGTCGGATCTGCCAAGGCGTCGATCACCGCACAGGTCGCTCCATGGAAGAGGGCTTGGAGTGAATCGCCTGATGCATCAAACGCCAAATCGGCGGTCGCGACGTCGTCCAAAAAATGAAAGGCGTGGGACATCCCTATACCCCGATCATGTGCTCAACCCGATGGGAACATGCGGAGATGGGTAATCTGGTCCGGATCGGAGGCTATCCGAGCTCGAAGACTTTGGGGAAATTCGTGAGGTTCCGGCAACCGTCCTTGGTGACGAGCACCATGTCTTCGATTCGGACTGCCCCTAATCCTGGGTAATACAGCCCTGGTTCAACCGTGACGACATGGCCCTCTTGGAGAAGCGACCCAGTTCGGCTGATCCGTGGCGCTTCGTGAATATCGAGCCCTACTCCATGTCCGGTCCCGTGAAAATACCCCTGCATACGCCCATTCACCAAACCGGTCTTGTATCCGGCCTTCTCAAAACGCGCACAGATACCCTGATGAATCTTCATGCCGTCGACGCCGTCCTTAATTTTATCGATGGCGTCCTCCTGGGCATCCTTCACGGCACCATACAGCCGTTTGAGCTCCGAGCTCGCTTTCCCGCGTATCACCGTACGCGACATGTCGGCAAAGTAGCGACTCGTAGCCGACCGAGGAAAGACGTCGAAGATAATGCTGCGATGAGCGGCCAACGGTCCGCTCCCTTCATTGTGGGGATCACAGGCCTGCTCCCCTCCTGCCACGATCGTATGCTGGGCGATGCAGTCGCGCTCCATCAACTTCACATTGACGAACTTTTTGATCCGTTCCGAGGTCACCGGTGCACCGTCGAGCCAAAGTTGCTCATCCTTGATCTCAGCCCGGCGTAACAGCGCGTGGGCTGCGGCCACGGCTTCTTCCGTCGCCCGCTGCGCGTCTTCGATATAGCGCACTTCTTCCGCCGTCTTCACCACACGCTGCTCATAAAACGGGTCCCGCTTGGGTTTGAGACTGTATCCCCGCTCTTGTAATCGAGCGGCATGGATGACCGGGAAATTCGCCGGTACCGAAAGACGGCGGATCTTCGATTCTTTCAACACCACATGGACGATATCGACTGCCGTCGGGTCTTTGATCCCCTGTTTCTTCGCCTTCTGTTCAATCTCCGAGTAAGACAATACTCGATCCACTGAGGATTGGGCTCTGGCACGATCCATTTCCAGATCGCTCATGACCATTACCCGCTCACCTTTGATTTCAAGATAGATGAACGGATCCGGCGCCATGAACCGTGTGGCATAGTACAGATTCGAGTCCTGCTCGCTGGCGGCAATAAACAGTGTGGCCACATCTGCTTGGGGCGTCGTCGTGCGTTTCATAGATGAACTAATGAGACAACGGCACCGACTGCGCCATTCGAGGCGATCGGAGCCGAGTGTTCAGGATGTTCACAGTGATCGTCCGGCAAGGCCGCAGGGAATTCGAACGACCAGGCGTACGTGGTTGGTACGTCAAGGAGTTCGAATGACTGAGAACGCAGCCCAGGAAAAGTCGCGTCTCGGCGAGACGGTGACGGACGGGTGAGAAGAGAAGCATGTTCAACATTCCGCGCGGATGCTAGCATGGGGACGGGGGTCGGTCAAGAATAGTAGTCGGTCAAGCATCGAGCCCTCACGGCACAGCGGGAGCCGGCGAGGGAGTCATATCTCTCGGCCGCACTCCGGACTCTTCATCCGGCATCACTAAATCCATCGGCAGCGTCAGCGTGTTCGTTAAGACATCGACGGCAAGTTGGGCCAACCCAGAGAGGCCTGACGCGAAGGACTTCACCGGCAAATAGGTAACCTCAGGATCTTCCATTGCTCCCTTCATGGTGAACATCGCTGTGGCGATGCCCTTGCGATCCCCCGCAACGATTCGCCCAAAGAGCGGAATCGTCTTGAGGAATTGTGAGTATGACCCGAACGGACTCACCGCGACGGCCAGATCCAGCTGGTCTGTCGGCAAGTCGTAATTCCCCGCAGCCGTAATTTTCAGAATCGGGCTGTCGATGATCAGATTTTCCGTCTGAAACATCCCATTTTGAATGGTAACGGTCGAGGATATCCTATTGTACGGCAATCCTTCCTTTTCAAGATCGACCTTCCCCTGCAACACAGCCGGGAGATTCAATAAACTAATGATCTTCCATACCGCCCGTTCGTTCGTTTTCAGAATACGACCATTTTCCAACAACACCTCGACTTTGCCGTTCAATGTAGGATAGACCCCGTGCGGATTGCGTCCATGCCCGCGAAGAACGCCGCTGAAGCGAATCTCTCCCGATGCGCCATGGACTTGAGCGTGGGTCAGTCGCAAGAGGTCTTCAACTTCTACTCCGGTCGCCCTGAATGACAGGTCGAAATCCGCCGGTGCTTTGAGAGGAAGTTGCACGACGAGCCGTCCGGCCACGTGCCCATGGGGAGACTCGCCGGAAAGCCGATCGATATCAAGCGCTCCCTCCTGAATACTGATTCGAGCGGCAAGCGAGCCGATTTTCAGATGCTTGTAGCGCCCATGTGCAACCGCCGCTGTCATGGTGACATGGCTGGTCGCCGCCAACGTTTCGAGGAATTCTCGGATCGGCGTTCGCTCCCCCTTCGGAATCACCAGACTCAAATCCAATTGGTTGGACTCGATCTTGCCGGTGACAATCGGCTTCGCCATCCAATTTCGAACCGTGGCCTCGACGGCGACGTCACTCCCTTGAACCCTAAACGACAGCCGCTTGAGTTCGACTTCGTTGCGGGCAAACTTTACGCGGACATAGAAATCTTGTAGATGCCCATCAATCCCCTTCGCCTGCATCAGCCCGTTTGTCAGTCCCATCCATCCGGTCACCCGCCAGGTCTTCCAATCCGGCTCCTTTCCTTTGACATCAAGCGAGACTTCGATATTCCCCGCTTCAAGCCCATCTCTGGCTAGCCATTCCGGAAGACTGGATACCGATAACGTACCGGTCGCCACGGCCATATCAATCAGAAAGCCATTCCCGAACTGCATGGTTCCCTTAGCGGGAATGGTCACAGAGGGCAAAACCAGCTCGATGCGATGCAGCTTGATGCTGGTAGACTGAGGCATCACCCCTTCAAACTCCACAGTGGTGTGAGGACCGACGGGTTTCGCAATCACCCCGAACGCGACTTTGGCCTCATCCAACACAACGGACCCTTGGATATGTGGTCTCGCCGTCGAACCAGAGACTGCAATCGTTGAGCTGAACACCCCCTCGAATGCACTCTGTTCAATCACCGAGGAACGAAACCACCGAACCATCTGCGCCGCATCGCCGCGCGTACGAATAATAAAATCCTGATACTGGCTTTGGGATCCTCCGGTAACGGTACCGTGAACCTGTACAGCAGTTCCTCCAAGATGTCCGGCAACTTGGTCGAACTGTGTGGCTCCATCGACCAAGATAAATCTTCCCTGCATCCCGGTCACACGATCCGGCAAATTCACATGGGTGAAACTCACTTGACGGGCGTTGATCTCCCCACCCGCAAATGTGATCCCACCGGGCTGATTCAACGGTCCCACGAGGCGAAATGTGGATTGCGCTGTCCCCTCAGCGTCGCGGATACCGGCGAGCAACTGCGTGACTCGCTCCGCTTTCACAGTCTTCGCCAGAAACTCAACGAGCTGCACGGCCGCCGTCTCTCCCGTGATCTCCAATTCCAACCACGGACCTGCATCAAGAAACGAGATCTCCGCCTTTCCAGCGGTGATCTGCATCGCCCCGTACATGCCGGTGACCCTCGCAATGCGAACACGTCCTGTCTCGACCACCACCGCCGCCGCGAGGTCTTTCGCGGCGATACGATCATTACCGATCAAGCCGCGACCTTCGCTGACATGAAACTCTCCGATCGTCGAAAGTTGGGGGCCACTCGTCGCGGACCCAGTGAGCGTTGCATTCACCACTTGCACCTTGCCATCGATCTGGCGATCAGCCAGGAGGGCTGGGAGCTGCGCATGGATCCAGTCC
>JABMDK010000017.1:163998-173780 GCA_015903995.1 Nitrospira sp. | reverse complement strand
TCGCGGACCCAGTGAGCGTTGCATTCACCACTTGCACCTTGCCATCGATCTGGCGATCAGCCAGGAGGGCTGGGAGCTGCGCATGGATCCAGTCCGGGGAAATGGTTTTCAGGAGTTGCGGGAGGGAAACCAGAGAACTGCTGAACGTGACAGCAAACGTCGGCTGAGGAGTCAGCAGGCCGGCCAGATTGGCCTTTCCTCTCAATGTGATGTTATTCAAATGCGCGGTCATATCTGACAGCACCATGTCATATCCGGACACACCCGGCATTACGCGAACCGTACTCTTGAGATTCAACGCCCCTTGAAGATGTTCAGAAACCGGCCTGGGGCCGAGAAATTCAGCCGCGTCCCGTATCTTGAGGTCAGCGGCGTCGACCTGTCCTTCAAACTGAAACCCGGTTGCCGATTCAGCGACCTCTTCACCGGATAATGACACCGAGGGTTCTGCTCGTTTCACGACACCGTCCAGTGACACAGCCGATCCGATAGGCCTGAGTCTCCTTGATGCGCTGCTGATACATGTAATTCGGCGAAACCACGATCAGGCCGGACCAGCAGCCTAAACTCGACGTGCTCCAGCTTGAGAGACCGAATGCCATCAGGTCTGGCGGCATCAATGACCGTGATCGTTCCGTTGACGAGCCTCGCCTCTCTGATCATGAGTGTCCGCGCCATCATGTCCATCGTGTGCTGGTCGACATCCACCTGCCCATCCACCTTATCGGAGACATTCCAACGACCGCGTTCGTTTCGCCAAAGCGTCAGCGTTGGTTCCTCAATCAACAATCGCTTGCCGACAACTTGTTTTTTGAGGAGAGGGAGAAGACGTAAGACCAGATCGACACGCTTAGCCGTTAGGACTACCTGTTCTGATTCAGGATCATGAATCTTGACATCGGTGAGTTCCACACGGATACGTGGGAAGATCACAAACTTGACGCGATGCACGTCGATCTTTCTACCCAGACTCTCCTCAAGCTGTTCCAGGACAAAGTCTTTGAGATAGTCTAATGAGAGGAACGCAACGGCCAACACCGCGAAGGCGAGTACGATCACGAGCGCAAGCCGAAGATGGAACACACCACCCCCTTCAGAAACAACAAGCACGTTCTATTTGGCATCTTACCGGATCAATCACTTGAAATCCATGAACTCAGCGTTCTATAAGGGGTTTCCCTCCTCATATTTTATGATTCCAAGACACCATTCGCCAGATCACTCTCATCACGTAAGACGAGAAAGATCCTTCGAAGTCACCACTATTTTTATCGCGAGAGTCAGAACTAAGGTCCTCCTTTGACGTACGATCACCCTCACCAGTTGACAGCGACCAGACATTAGAACTACATCTCTCCTATGGCGATTCATTCCCGTGCAGGACAACCAGCGCCGTCCTCGATTCTGGTGGATGTGGGAAAACTCCTCTCTGCCTATTCGACCGAGAAACCTGACCCATCTGTCCGAGAACAACGCGTGTCATTCGGTACATCAGTCTTCCTTCAAACAAAGCTTTAATGAAAACCATATCGTGGCCATCACTCAGGCAGTTTGCGAATACCGGGCTGCGCAGCACACAACCGGGCCGCTGTATTTGGGGAAAGACACCCATGCACTGTCGGAACCGGCCTTTGTCACTGCCCTTGAGGTCCTTTCTGCCAATGGTGTCGAGGTCATGATCGACAAGGACGAGGGCTTCACACCGACGCCAGTCATCTCTCATGCCATCCTCACCTACAACCGAGGCCGAACCTCCGGTCTGGCCGATGGCATCATCATCACCCCATCTCACAATCCCCCGGAAGACGGCGGGATCAAGTACAACCCGCCGAGTGGCGGCCCAGCTGATACACAGATTACAAAGTGGATCGAGGATCGAGCCAATGCCCTTCTAGCCACCAACCTTTACGGAGTGAAACGTCTTTCCATTGAACAGGCCAGACAGGCATCAACCACACATCAGCACGACTATATCGGAGCCTACGTGAGCGATCTAAGCCATGTGGTTGATATGGACACCATCAAAGCCGCTGGGCTCAAGCTTGGGATCGACCCTCTCGGCGGGTCCGGTGTGGCCTACTGGCAGCCGATTGTCGAACGCTACGGATTGAACATCGAGGTCGTGAATCCAGCCGTCGATCCAACATTCCGTTTCATGCCCTTGGATTGGGACGGCAAGATTCGGATGGACTGCTCTTCCCCCTACGCCATGGCAAATCTCATTGCCTTAAAAGATCGCTTTGATGTGGCATTCGGCAATGATGCTGATAATGACCGGCACGGAATCGTCACTCGTTCAGGCTTGATGAATCCAAACCATTACCTGGCCGTCTCGATTGCCTACCTCTTTGCCAGCCGTCCAGGCTGGAAATCCGATGCCAAGATCGGCAAAACCTTAGTCAGCAGCAGCTTGATCGACCGAGTCGCGGCCAAACTGAAACAGAAACTGGTGGAAGTGCCGGTCGGCTTCAAGTGGTTCGTCAGCGGTCTGCTCGATGGCTCGCTTGGCTTTGGCGGCGAGGAAAGCGCCGGTGCCTCGTTCCTCCGACGTGATGGAACAGTCTGGTCGACTGATAAGGACGGCATCATCATGGACCTGCTGGCTGCCGAAATGATGGCGAAGACCAGCCTTGATCCATCCGAGTTGTACCGAGCCCTCACGAACGAACTGGGCGAGCCGGTGTATGAACGGATCGATGCGTCTGCCACACCAGAGCAGAAAACCATTCTCTCTAAACTTTCGCCTGAGCAAGTGCAGGCCACGGAGCTGGCTGGAGATAGGATCGTGGCGATGCTCACCAAGGCTCCGGGCAACGGCGCAGCCATCGGCGGACTGAAAGTCGTGACGGAGAACGGCTGGTTCGCCGCCAGACCTTCTGGGACAGAAGATGTGTACAAGCTCTATGCGGAGAGCTTTAAGGGGCACACGCATCTGAAGCAGATACAAGAGGAAGCGCAGACGCTGATTGCCAAGGCCCTGACGTCAGCCAAGTGAGAAACCAACTATGTTTGAGCCAGGGAATACTGCTATCCTGGTCTGGAGTATCATCTTCGGATCGATCGGTACCGGGTTTGCCATCTATGGCAAAAGACAAAAGGCCATTGTCCCGTTGTGCATTGGAGTGGCCCCCTGTGTCTTTCCCTACTTTATCGAAAACGTCTACGTGCTCGTCTTTGTCGGAGTGGTGTTAATGGCGATTCCCTACATTGTTCCGGTATGAAACAAGGACTATAGCAATCGGTGCTTGTGGTACCTGAACACAGACACCATTCCCTCCTTTTTCTAACATGAATGTTTCGCCTGCGCTTCGCTGGCCCCTACCGAAGCACGATTATTGGTCCACGCCGTTCGCCGAATCGTTACTTCAGCACCTGGATCTTCATCCTGGTTTGCGAATTCTTGATGTCGCATCCGGCCACGGCATTCCGGCTTTCTATCTCGCCGAGCAGGTTGGTCCAACTGGAGAAGTGCTGGCCATTGATATGAGTACCGGTCAGGTCGCTCGTGCAAGATCCATTCAAAGCTCACAATTACCATGGCTTCGATTCGAGTGTGCGGATATGCGTTCCCTGCCTCCCGATCTACCGACCTTTGACCGTGTCACGGGGAATCTCTCTGTCATGTTCTTTCGCCCCGATCGGTTTGAAGCGGTGCGCGGACTCGTCGAACGACTCAACCCAGGCGGTCAGCTTGTCCTGACCTTTCCGTCCTATGGCACATTCGATTCGCTATGGCAGCTGGTGGATCAGGCGATGATCCAGCAAGGGCTGATCAACGAGCGAGAGCGATTCCAAGCATATTTGAACGA
The DNA here is from genome assembly GCA_015903995.1 of Nitrospira sp. Classification (GTDB taxonomy): domain Bacteria; phylum Nitrospirota; class Nitrospiria; order Nitrospirales; family Nitrospiraceae; genus Nitrospira_D. Next base: position 169,971 of record JABMDK010000017.1, on the reverse strand, counting down.
ACGACCATCGGCACAGGACGGAAGAACTTGGCTTGAAAAACTCGACTTTGAACGGGTTGAAGCCATTGAGTATCCGCTTGCAGTTCAGACTGGCCCTGGTCATGAGTTTCTGCACCATCCCCTGCTCCGTGGTGGCTTTCTCGACGACGTGTACGAATGTTTCGAGGATCAGTTACTCGCCGATCGGTTCATGACCAACATCGCTCAAGACATTACCCGATTCACCCCGCTGATCGCACAGCGTTGTGTGCTTTCAGGATGGAAGCGTACCTCAGATTAAGAGGCCTGCTGCTCTGCGTGATAGGAGCTACGGACGAGCGGCCCTGATTCGACATGACTGAATCCCATGGCAAGCCCTTCTTCTTTCAGCAGCGTAAATTCGGATGGATCATAGAACCGTGCGACGGGCAGGTGGTCTCTCGTCGGCTGGAGGTATTGGCCGATAGTAATGATGTCGCAATTGACTACCCGAAGGTCACGCATCACGTCACGCGCTTCGTCGAGTGTCTCCCCCATGCCAAGAATCAAACCGGACTTCGTTTTTATCCCTTGCTGCTTCGCCCTCGCGAGCAAGTCAATTGACCGTTGATATTTCCCTTGCGGGCGAATCGATGGGAAGAGCCGCCTTACTGTTTCAATGTTGTGATTCAGAATGGATGAATCTCCGTCGTGACGCGGACGGTTTCATACCGTAACAAAGCTCGATAGCCTTCTCCTACACGTTCAAACTCAACCGGCCTGCTAAATCCCCGTTCCCGGTTGTCCAACCCGGCGAGCTGATGTTTATCGAGCCCTCCTCCATCCATCATTCATGCTAAGGCTCGATACACGGCAACCAAGTCACTCAACGCAATGGTCTTGTTCTTGAGTATGGCTCGTTCAGCTTGAACCATCTCGCGCGTCGTGGTGTCAACCACGCCGGATTTGAGACAGGAGGCACCGAGCGCCAGAATTCGGTCACACTCGTCGGCGAGCTTTCTCTTCACGACGGGATTCACCGACAAAATCTCCATGAGCTGTCGCCGTGTGCCATCCAGATGTTCTTGAAGTTCGGAGTCCGGATAGCTCTTCCGAGCCGCGTCATCGAAACAGCGATCAAGATACTGGGCGAGAAACACGTAGAGACGCACCAGCGCCGCCGCGATATCCGTTTGATCGTTCGTAGAGACAGGCATACGTTCTCCCTCCGTCTGAGGCACCGGTCGATGGCTAGAACAGGATTTCAGACATCCAGTAATACCGTCACATCGTTGCCGTCGATTTTCACTGGATAGGCTTCCACCTTCGAGGATGGGTTATTCATGCAAGAGCCGGTTGTCACATCGAACTGCCAGCCATGCCACGGACAGGTGACGATGTTGCCCTCCAATTCTCCCTCGCCCAATGGGCCCTCTCGATGGCAACAGGTATTGTTGATCGCATGGATCGTCCCATCCACATTAAAGACAGCCAGCGTCTTTCCGTTCGCTTCTGCCACAATACCGTGCCCGGGTTTTATATCTGTTGTCGCTGCGACACGCACGTACTCTGCCATCCCTTCCCTCCAATGTGAGACCGCTCAATTAGTACTGAACGGCTGTTTGATCTTCTTGAGCAAACTCTCGACTGACAGGCCGGTTTTCTCAGCACCACCGAGTGCATCCATGATTTTCTTGGCAATATCCCGAAACGCCTCAGCCTGAGGAGATTCGGGATCGGCCACAACGATGGGATGACCGGTATCTCCCCCATCACGAATGGCCGGATCAATCGGGATCCGGCCAAGAAATGGCACACCAAGCTTGGCTGCTGCCCGCTCTCCCCCGCCATAGGAGAAAATCTCCGTCCGCTCACCACAGTGGCCGCACACAAAGTGGCTCATATTCTCGATAATGCCCAGAAGCGGAACATTGACCTTTTGAAACATCGCCATACCCTTGCGAACGTCGTAGAGCGCGACTTCTTGCGGCGTCGTCACCGTGATGGCGCCGGCTAACGGAACCATTTGTGACAAAGAGAGCTGCACATCACCGGTGCCTGGCGGGAGATCGATCAGCAGATAGTCCAAGTCCCCCCAGAGCACATCGCGGAAAAACGCTTGCAGGTATTGATGGACCATCGGCCCACGCCAGACCAATGCGGTTTCTTCCGGTACGAGGAACGCCATGGAAATGAGTTTTACCTCGTAATTCTCAACAGGAATGATTTTGCCGTCCTTCTGTTCAGGGCCGGTGGTACACCCCATCATCATGGGGATATTAGGCCCGTAGAGATCAGCGTCCAAAAGACCGACCTTCGCACCGGCCAACGCCAAGGCGCAAGCCAGGTTCGACGACACGGTGGACTTACCGACTCCACCCTTCCCGCTGCTGATCGCAACGACATGTTTGACGCCGGGAATCAAATTATCTTTTCCCTGGGGCTGCTGCGTCCCATGGGCATGTTCATCAGCCATAGTTAGTCTCCAATCCGGTTGGTTCAACCGCGTCTGAAAGGAATGGCACCCACGATCGAGATGTCATTGAGCCTGAAGCTATCATCATAAGCGATACACCGCATGAAATGAAATGGGTTGGCTCTCATTCATGCGGCTACTGGGAAAGCAAAAAACGATGACCATCAGTCATCTGAAAGGTATACTGCAACCAAACAGAACCATGCATTTTCAGGATGATCGATGACCACAACACCTTCTCTTGAGCCTGCCGTTCTCCGTATTGGAGAACAGCTCGCGCAGCTGTCGGCTGGTCTTTCACCCTCCATCTTTGATAGCCGCTGGTGGTCCCATTCGGCGATCAATCTGGCGATGAAGGATGCGTGGTTTAAGACCCGTCTGTTCCACTTCATCGATGTCCTTCCGGTCATCCAAGACGATGAACAAGTCGTCTCACTTGCCAGAGAATATTTTGGCCACGAGATCAGCGACGTATTCGGACTCCAATGGGGCCTAAGGACACTGACCTCCACCGAAATCGGAGCCCGCCTCACAGGCAGATCGATCAGGAAACAGATCGAACAGATGGCCAAGACGTTCATCGCCGGTGCCTCAATTGAAGAGGCGGTTCCAGTCTTATCTCAGTTATGGAAAGACGGACGAGCCTGGTCGGTTGATCTCTTGGGCGAGGCCACGACCAGCGAACAAGAAGCCGACCACTATCGTGACCAGTGTCTGAACGCCTTACTTGAACTAAGGCAGGCTACGAAGGCCTGGTCTTCCAATCAATTGCTCGAACGAGACCACCTGGGACCCATCCCACGTGTGCAGCTCTCACTCAAAGTGTCGGCCCTCTCCTCTCGACTGGACCCGATCGATCCCGAGGGGAGTTACAAGTCGGTCGCCGCACGTCTCCGTCCACTGGTGGATCTGGCACAGTCGCTGCCGGCCGGATTGATTTTCGATATGGAGCAGGCAGAGACCAAAGACTTGATCCTCCATATTTTCACGCACCTCTTTGCAGAACCGGCCTATCGGACCTATCCCTATGCCGGACTCGCGCTCCAAACCTATCACCGAAAAACCGAACAGGATATACGAGATCTAGTGGCCTGGGCGCGAACACGTCAGACACCGATCACGATTCGACTGGTCAAGGGTGCCTACTGGGATTCAGACACCGTCCGGTATCGCCAAGCAGGCTGGCCACCTCCGCTGTTTGAGCACAAAGCGGAAACCGATAGGCAGTACGAACGATTGATTCCCGTGCTGTTCGAACATTCCGATCTCATCCGCCCCGCGTTCGGCACGCACAATCTTCGCACGTTAGCTGCGATCGAAGCCCATGCGGAATCGCGGGGCCTGGCTCCAGACGCGCGCGAGTACCAAATGATCTTCGGCATGGCCGAACCGTTCCAACACGCCATGGTCACATTGGGTCGGCGAGTACGGTTGTATACGCCTGTGGGCCGACTGCTGCCGGGCATGGCCTATCTGGTTCGACGGCTCTTGGAAAATACATCGAACGAATCGTTTCTCCAAAAAGAGTACGTCGAGTCCCAGCCATTGGCTCGACTCCTTGCTCCACCCACAGTGCCGGCTCCGCTCGAACGCACAACCACACATGGCGAGAAACGTTTCAACAACGAACCGCACAGCGATTTTTCTCAGGCTGAGGTTCGTGATGCGATGCGGGCAGGTATGACATCGGTTCACTCCCGACTGGGCCGCCGATGGGACGGCGGGACCTGCGATGTCAAACCGACCGGCCCGTGGATAGAATCCCATAACCCTTGCCGACCAATTGAAGTCGTGGCGCAGGTGCGGAGTGCATCGGTCTCCGATGTGGACAGAGCCGTCGACCAGGCGCTCACACAATGGGACCATTGGCGGCGGACAGCTCCGGAGGCGCGATCCGAGATCCTGCGTCAGGCTGCGTCGGAAATAGGTCGTCGCCGATACGAGCTGGCCGCGTGGGAAATTTTTGAAGTCGGCAAGCCTTGGAGAGAGGCCGACGCTGATATCGCTGAGTCGATCGACTTCCTTCGCTACTATGCCGATGAGATGGACCGCCTGGCTCGACCGGTACGATTAGGCAACCGGCCGGGAGAGCTGAACCTGCGCGCCTATGCACCGCGCGGTGTGACCGTTGTCATCGCACCATGGAACTTTCCGCTCGCCATCCCGGCCGGAATGGTATCTGCGGCACTCGTGACCGGGAATCCAGTCCTGTTCAAACCATCGGAACGCTCGCCCGGCTTAGGGACCCTGCTCACTGACATCTTCATTGAGGCCGGTGTACCGGCTGGTTGTGTGACTTGCCTCCCTGGTGGACCGGAAGTCGGCCAAGCACTCGTGGCACATCCCCAAGTCGCAACGATCGCGTTTACCGGCTCGAAGACCGTGGGGCTCCGCATTGTGGCCGATGCATCGCGCGTCCAACCTGGACAGCCGATGGTCAAGCGGGTGATTGCCGAGATGGGCGGGAAGAATGCCATCATTGTCGATGAGACGGCGGATCTCGACGAAGCGATTGCCGGCGTCGTCATCTCGTTCACCGGCTACGCGGGGCAGAAATGCTCGGCCTGTTCCCGAGTCATCGTGCATCGTGCAGTTTACGATCAGTTCATCTCACGTTTGCGGAACGCCGTGCTGAGCCTGGAGGTCGGCAATCCCACGCACCCGTCCAGCAGGATGGGACCGGTGATCGATGCCAGAGCCCAAGCGAGCATACAACGCTACATTTCGTTGGGACTCGAGGAAGGCCGCGTGCTGGTGCAACGGACCGTGGAGCAGGATGGATACTTTGTCGGACCGACGGTATTCGTCGATATCCAACCTCACCATCGACTCGCGCAAGAGGAAATCTTTGGGCCAGTCTTAGCCGTCATGAAAGCGGACAGTTTTGCCGATGCGATTCGCATGGCCAACAGAACCGAGTATGCCTTGACCGGAGGGGTCTATGCCAGGAGTCCCGCTCATCTTGCGATGGCCCGTGAGCAGTTCGACGTCGGGAATCTGTACGTAAACCGGCCGATTACCGGCGCCCTCGTCTCTCGTCAACCCTTCGGTGGGCACCGCTTCTCAGGGGTCGGTGCAAAAGCGGGCGGGGAAGACTATTTAGCCCAGTTCATGGTCTCCAAAATAATCAGCGAAAACACCCTTCGCCGGGGATTCGAGTCAACTCAGTGAGCTTTCACAGGCTTGATGTCGTATTCTTCAAGTTCTTCTGTGATCTCCGTGACCACGCCGCGATCTTCCTTGACGGCGGATAATTCCTGCCGCTCTGAATACTTCACGAGCCCGACCCCCTTGGCGAACCAGGCCGTCATCACGTCGATTCCGGTGACGGTACGCCCGCTTTCCGACAAGTGGATCTTCATGTTCATCCGCGCTTCAACTTTGATGGCATCCTGGAACGTCCCGGCAGGGACGGTGACGGCTTCTCGACCGATCACCTTGCTCCACCCCTGCGTATCGACCGTCTCATCGGTTTGGTCACGATCCATATCACTACCGAAATCAACCCCCATTCGGTCAAACTGCTGGAAGGAGGAGGG
>JABMDK010000017.1:120176-163898 GCA_015903995.1 Nitrospira sp. | reverse complement strand
GGCCAGAGTGCCTATGCGACATCCAAGGCCGGACTGATCGGGCTCGTCAGAACGGCTGCGCTGGAGTGGGGTCCACAGAATATTCGTGTGAATCTCGTGCTGCCGGGCTGGCAAAAGACCGGCTTAACGGAGGGCATCTTTCCAGAAGGACAAGGCTGGCTCGATCACGCACTGCACCGACCGGCATCGCTCAACGAAGTCGTCAGTACGATCGTGCACCTGGCCCAACTCAAGGACGTATCGGGACAGGTCTGGAACTGCGACAGCAGAAACCTGTAACCTAACGCGTATCTCGTGAAGCATCGTTCGTTCCGTCGGTCGCAAGTTCCAAGTTTCACGTTGTACAGAAACTTCAAACATGAACCGCTACACCTGAAACCGTTGGCCAATACGCCTCACGAGCGACGAATGTAGCAACTTCCAATGAACCACGGCATATTCATAACCGGCACTGATACAGGAGCCGGAAAAACCCTGATCACTGCTGCTCTCGCGCTTCATTTGAAGAAACAGGGTCTGACGGTCGGCGTGATGAAGCCGATTGAAACCGGGACCTCACCATCAAGGGAAGCCCAGTCCGATGCTGCACGGCTCCGATCCATCATTGAGAGTGACGAACCGCTGGGCGCCATCCGGCCCTATGCGTTTGAACTACCAGTTGCTCCGCTGGCTGCAGCACAAAAAGAAGGACAGACCATCAACCTGGAGACGGTCAGGAAGGTCTACCGCCTCCTATCCAGCCGATACGACGCCATGCTTGTAGAAGGAGTCGGAGGGGTGCGCGTGCCGATTACGCCAAAAATCACTGTCGCTGATCTGATTAAATCGCTGCATCTTCCGGTTGTCGTGGTCGGGCGATCTGGGTTGGGAGGCATCAATCATGCGTTGCTCACTATTGAGGCACTGCAGCGGAGCAGAATTCCCATCCTCGCCCTGGTCCTCAACCAAACCGAATCGGCTCGATCAGCAGTCGCTCGCTTACAACAGCGGACCACGTTGGAAATTCTTCGCAAACAGGCAGGTGTCCCAGTGCTTGGCCCCCTCCCCTATGAACCAGGCATGCCGAAGCGTTTCCGTCCTGCGGTCATGCATCTGGCGCGATCTGCAGCCATTAAGAAGTTGGCACAGTTGATGCAGAAATCCGCTCGGCGAAGTCGCTGACCGCTTGCCGAATATCCGGCGCTTTCAGGATTGCGGAGATCACCGCGACTCCGTTTGCTCCTGCGCGAATCACGTCCCCGACCTGATCAAGGGTCATCCCCCCGATGGCAAAGATCGGTAGCGGCGTCAGCGGACGAATGGTCTTCAATCCGGCCACGCCGACGACGGGATCATGATCACTCTTTGAGCCTGGATTAAAAATCGGGCCAAATCCGAGATAATCTGGCCCACCGGCGGTCGCCGCCACCACTTGCTCCCGGTTGTGAGTCGAAATGCCGATCAGCTTGTCAGGCCCCATGACCTTTCGCGCGAGAGTGAGTGGCAGGTCTTCCTGTCCAAGATGCACGCCGTCCGCATCCACAGCCAACGCTAAATCGCACCTATCGTTGACAATAAACAGGACACCAAGCTCGCGCGCTATTTTTCTGAGCGGCACCGCCTCTGCATAGGCTGCATTCATCGAAGCCGTCTTGTTCCGGTACTGAAAAATCTTGGCGCCGGCTGTCGCGGAAACTTTCAGAACATCGACAAGCGGACGATCGGAACAAACCGCCGGATCCAAAATGACATAGAGGCCAGCTAGGGCCGATGCGTCAGGATGCTTCTCTCGCGAAACTTGAACCATCTCAGTTACCGATTGAAGTACTCCAACGCCTTCTGTTTGACGATCCGAAAATGCGCTTCCAGTTCCTGTCGCATGGCGATGGCCACCAGCCAATCCGGCACCATGGATTCAACCTCAACCACCAGCTCGAACTGGCCACGCGTCTGATTCCCTGCTCCAGCCTGCTCAAGTATCCACACTCGATGGTAGCGTTTGAAGTCCCCACCCTTTAGGTCGGTCACCAAGCCGCCGTTCGGTAAGATCCTCGACTCCGTCACCAACCGGTGTTCTCCTGGCATCAGAGGATGCTCGATGCGAAGGTCGACTGTTGCGATCCCATCATGAATGTTCAATGCAGCCACTCTCATCCGAACCTCAAAGAGATCCGGCCAGTGCGTATAGTCCGCCAACAACGCATGGACAATGTCCGGCTTGGCAGGGAAAAGAGGATGCGCCGTTGCACGAACCCCACCACCAGGTTCTACCTTCACCTCTAACCCATCGACATCCGTCTCCGCCGATACCCATGCCCCCCAGAAGACAATCGACAGCGGAACCTGCACGACAAGCAGGAACAGGAGAACCAGCGATAATCCCCGTGCTTTATCCGACAATGGCATCCAGCAGCCGCTGATGAATCTTCCGTACGCGTTCAAGCTGCCCTTTGGCGGGAAACCGCTCGTAGAAGCCGTCCGCACGGAATTCCTTCGTCAGCGGCGCCCAGGGCTTGACGACCTCAGCAAACGGGTGATGCGAGCGCTGTTCGTCCCAGTCATTGATGAGCTTCCGATCCACGATCAGATCGTCCAACACACGAATCAACGCCTTGAGCGTCACATCGCGAGTGAACATATACCGGTCGTTCTGTCCCCAAACCTCGCCCATGACGTCCTTCACTCCCTTCAGATAGTCTCGCACCAGAGCGTAGCAGCGATCAGGCTTCATCCCTAAGTGTGACTCCATCCAGCGCTTATGGACCGTCACGACTTTCAGCAGTTCGTTGAACACCTCGGACTGCAGAATCCATTTTTCCTGTTTACTCCGCCCCCCAAGGCGATTGATCTTGTACTGCAACGGCGAGTCCGATTCACCATAGAGGAGATTCACGACCTTGGCGGCGAATTTCTTTTCTTTCTCATAAAGATCGACCAAATGTGATCGATTGATCCGCGTGTGGGTCGAATTGATGATGACGAACATCTCGGTCGCAAAATCGGCGCTGCGTCCGTCGAACAACAAACAGGGCACTTCCACCTGAGCGCTCTGATCCGGATGTTTCGCCTGGAAGAAGTGAAGCCCGGCGAGTCGGTGCTGCCCGTCGATCACCAGATACTTGCCCTTGGGCTCGCTCAGGTGGCCGATTGAATCCGAGCCATCTGTCTTTTGGAACCGAAGGGTTTCGTCGGTAAAGAGCAGTACGGTACCGGGAATCATCGGTTGCGCCACGACAGTCTCATAAAAATTGACGATCTGTTTGATTTTCTGCCGATTCAAGACCCGTTGAAAGCCCTTCTCGCTCCGCTCGATGCCCGCAATAAACTGCGCCACGTCGTCATGTTCGGAAAGCTTGGCCTGTGCGATCTCTTCCCCCTCGAAGTAGTAGCGGCTCGTGAACCGGACCTTGTTCAACAGCTCACTGGCCTTGTACGCGATGAAGTAGAACGTGCCCTCTTTTTGCGTGATCCGCGTCGCAAGCATGGCGCCTCCATTTGGTTTGAATAGAAGCCGGCGAGAGAATTCTACGCGGCTCGCTCCATGGCCGCAAGACAAAGGACTGTGCTAGCATCGACATCTATGACGATTCGTTGCACCGCGTGTCACCTTTTCGTTGTGCTGCTCTTGACCCTGCTCGTTCCTTCCCTCGACACCACAGCACAGGAGATAGAGGATTCTGCCGCCACGACGGAACTGTCCTGCAGCTTCATGATGGAAAAAGGCGACATCGGACGCCTCTGCCATGTTCCGTTTCCACAGGGGTGCCTAGTCGCCTCCATTCCTGGAACCGCACACCCCTGGACCACGATCTCGAAAGGCGGTCGCCTTCAGTGCCGGTTTGATGACGCGAAGACCGATTGGAAGACGAATATTGTCGGCATCTGCGACCGATGCCAATCGGTCCGCTGTTCAGCCCACTTCAGTGTCCGCTTTGATTGCTCCGGCCAGCACTAAGCTCTCGTGTATCCTATGTCCATCACGACAGCCATCAAACAAGAAGCCCGCACGCTGGGATTCGATGCGATTGGAATTACGCGCGTCTCCAATGCACACCCACCGCCGGCTGCCGGCGATCAGCAAATCAGCCACCCGCTCAATTCTGAGACTGCGGCCCCTCAACACCTCTTCGACCGTCTTACCGAATGGCTCCGGCGAGGTTATCATGGCACCATGGCCTGGATGGAGCGGAATCCGAACAAGCGAGCCGACCCCTGTCAGGTGCTTCCCGGTTGCCGATCACTCATCTCCTTGGGAATCAACTACCTCACCGACCATCGTGCCAACGAACAACCTGGTTATGGCCGTATCGCGCGATATGCCTGGGGGAAGGACTACCACAAGCTTTTTAATTCCAAGCTCACGCAACTGGAACAGGCAATTCACAGGATGGCACCCGACGCTCGCACCCGTTCGTACTCCGACACAGGCCCTATCATGGAAAAAGCCTGGGCCGAACAGGCTGGCCTGGGCTGGATCGGGAAACATTCCAATCTCGTGTCAGCTGAGTATGGTTCGTGGTTGCTGCTGGGAGAAATTCTGACCACGCTGGACCTCGAAACCGATGAACCGGCAGCCGATCTCTGTGGCAGCTGCACACTCTGCATTCAAGCTTGCCCCACGGCGGCTATCACCGAACCCTACGTGGTCGATGCCACTCGGTGTATTTCCTATCTGACGATCGAGCTGCGCGGAGACGAGACAGTCATCCCGCACGAACTACACCCCGGCATGGGAAACAAGATTTTTGGTTGTGACGATTGTCTCGACGTCTGTCCGTTCAATCTGCGAGCGGAACCGACACAAGACGGCATCTTTCAACCTACCAGTTGGAGCCTCGCGCCTGACTTGCACGAACTTGCCAAGCTTGATGAATCGACCTTCACTACCGTGTTTCAGCACAGCCCGATTCGACGCGCAAAACACCAAGGACTTCTCCGGAACGTGGCTATCGCGCAACGCAATCTGAAGCCACCAATCTAAACCTCTGTTCGGCTATGGTCACTTTGGCTGTTTCGGCGAAACTCGCAGAAACAGGCTATCTCAATCACCAAGACTTCAGCAGACACTCGTTCTGCATTCCTCCCCAACTTTACAGCTGTAGCCTTCTGTGCAGATAAGTGAATCCGATTAGATACATGGTGTATCTTTTTAGATTCTCCGTTTTCTTATATTATGCGAACTGATGAACTGAAAAATCGACATCTTCCAAGTGCTGTTTTCTCAAAACAGGCTGATAGATCATCAATTTGAGAGAAATTACAGCTGTCTGCTCAGTAACAGTACTTGTGGTATGTATTGTGCTAAATTTTGTTAAATAACGAGTTCAGCTACCGTCGTGAAGCAGAGACACAGTCACACCGGCTGGGGTATGTTCAGAAAAAAATTACTCTTGATTGACCCATATCATTGTATTTTTTCTTCGAAATTTGGTACATAGATAACCCGACGTCTGCTCGATGAGCGGCCGGGGGAGTATTCACCGTGCTTGGCTGTGCAGCGTCTTCTTCTCCATAAACAATAAATAGGGAGGCAACTATGCAGAGGTTTCGTGTGCTTACATTAACCCTAGGACTTGGCGTCCTGTTGGGAGCCAGCGGCTGTATCACGATGCCAGGGTCCGCTGGGGCAAAGGTCCATGATGTCACGTTCACCGCAGCCGAATCGGAAATCGTCATCGACGGTACAGGCACGAAGTACAAGGCCTGGACCTTTAACGGTCAGATGCCGGGCCCGGTCGTCCGGGTCACTGAAGGTGATACCGTGAACTTTACCTTGATCAACCCCGCATCGAACGCCCAAGGCCATTCGATGGACTTTCATGCGGCTGAGCTCGACTTCTTGAAGAACTACCGGGAAATCAAGCCAGGCGAGACGATCAAGTATACCTTCGTGGCGAAGAAGCCCGGTGTGTTCTTCTATCACTGCGGCGCACCTCCGATGATCCAGCACGTGGCCCGCGGCATGTTCGGAGCAATCATCGTCGATCCTAAGGATGCGAGCGTCTGGCCGAAAGCTGATCGGGAGTTTGTCTTGGTTCAATCCGAGTTTTGGAAGAACCCGGACAACGTGCAGGCCATGTTCGATCGGAAGTTCGACAACACGATCTTCAATGGCGGTATCTTCAAGTATCATCCCTTCTTCCCAGGATCGGAGCCGTTGGAAGTCAAGGTCGGCGAGCGGGTACGAATCTATTTCGTGAATGCCGGCCCGAACGAGTTCTCTGCGCTCCATCCTATTGCCGAAATCTGGGACAATGTCTACGAAAGCGGCAATCCGGCCAACAAGTTCACGGGAGTCCAGACCTATGTGGTCGGTCCTGGCAGCGCCGCCACCTTCGATATGATCGTGGATGAACCGGGAGCCTATCCGGTCGTGACCCACTCCTTAACGAGCGCCCTCCGAGGTGCGATTGCAGTGGTGATCGCCAACAAGGAACCAAAGAAATATGATAGCTTGATGCCACTCACCCCCTGGAATCCCTAATCAATATGGGGTGCAGAGGTCATAGAGTCATTCATTCTCACACAAAGGAGCAGACGAGATGACATTCAGCAAGAAGATTGTTTGTACGGCAGTCGCAATCGCGGCCGCATGGACCATGAGCAGTGCCCCATCCTTTGCCGCAGACCGGTCGCTCTATGAGCGGCTTGGCGGGCAAGGCGCCATTCAGGCCGTCGTCACCAAGTTCATCGCCAACGTGGGCGGAGACAAGCGCATTAATGGCTATTTCGCGACTACCGATCTGAAGAAGCTGAATAGGCTCTTGGTCGAACAGGTGTGTGCGGCGAGCGGCGGCCCCTGCACCTATTCTGGTCGAGACATGAAAACGACCCACAAAGGCATGAAGGTCACGACTGCCGCCTTCAACGCGCTCGTAGAGGATCTGGTCAAAGCACTGGATACCTTCAACGTCCCGGAGAAAGAGAAAGGCGAATTGCTCTCCGTCCTGGGGCCGATGAATAAAGACATCGTCGAAGTTCCCTGACGACGCGCAGTGGTGAACACTGCACACACTCCACGGTAGTGTTTCGCTGGCCAGGGCCTTCAGGTCCTGGCCAGCGAAATTTTGATTCCGACATCCTGAGCCAGCCTCCAACCTACATCGGTTCAATCGCTTTACGACAGGACATGGGCACTGCCACTTAGGGTGATATCGTGTTATCATATCTTTACTAATTTGCGCCCTGAACGAGCAGGGCGAGTAACCAGCTGGCTGTAACATCAGTGGTAATCAACAAGGAGGAACCATGAGAGGGAAGCGTTTGATTGTGACTGTGTGCAGTGTCATCGCCGTTGCCTTGTGGAGTACGGCAGGATGGTCTGCTCCCGAAGCAGATCCATTAAAGCCGCGTGTTCCAGACGCCGAGCGTGGTGAGGCCAGAAAAATGAAGAGTCCGATCACCGCCTCGCCTGATGTCCTCGCCAAGGGCAAGGAACTCTATGAAGGCAAGGGCACCTGCGCCAACTGTCATGGCCAGACTGGAGCGGGCGACGGCGCCGGTGGAATGTTGTTGTCCCCAGGGCCGCGAAACTTCACGAACTGCAAGTTTCACAAGAAGCGGAACGACGGGGAGCTGTTCTGGGTAGTTAAAAACGGGAGCCCTGGCACCGGTATGCCGGCCCTTGTGAAGGGTGGCGTGCTCACCGACGAAGAAGCCTGGACGATCATCGCCTACGAACGAACATTTTGCACAGAGAAGGAATAGCGGCTACAGGGAATCTTGCAGCCCGATCTTGACGGCGAACCGTCAGCCGATGACCTTGACTGACGGTTCGCTTGTCCCTTCAGCATCGATCTTCACTCAGAAGTTAGCTACCCCTCTCTACCAAACGTATGATCCTCGTTCTATCGCGGGTCTTGCTGTTACCGACCGCATCTTTCCAAGCATGACACATACTCATACTCTTTGCTCCCCTTGCCCCTTTCTTTCTTTCTGCAAAGAGGTGTAGGGTATTGTTGATTCAGATGGTTCTACGGGAGCTCTGCACAAGGAGTACTCCGATGAACCTTCATACGGTTCTCCTCATCTCTAAAGATTCCGACCTCAAGCAACTCCTCCAAACAGTTTGGCCTCATGCCACCGTTCACTCCGCTGATACGATATCTGATGGACTCTCTCGGTGGTCTGAAATTTCCCCAACTCTTGTTCTAAGCGAAGGGAATCCTCTCACACTGGCTCCTCTACTGGAATATGCTCGCCAGACACCCGAATCACCCCCGATACTTGTGATCGGAGGACGCCACTCCATCAGAGACGCGGTGGAGATCATACGTGCCGGTGCCACGGATTACTTGACCAAACCGGTTCGGTTCGAAGATCTCCAGGTTGCTATCACACAAGCTCTCCACCGGTCCATATCGGCGGTTCTCCCCTCCTCGCCACATGATCCGTTTTCGTCCATCATCAGCGTCTCGCCGCAAATGAATCTCATGAAACAACTGGCCAAAGAAGTGGCGTTGACGGATGCGACCGTCCTTATCACCGGTGACAGCGGAACCGGCAAGGAACTGTTTGCCGAAGCGATTCACCACTACAGTCCACGAGCCAAAGGCCCGCTGATTGCGCTGAATTGTGCCGGCATTCCGGAGAATCTCTTGGAGTCGGAATTATTCGGCTATGAATCGGGCGCCTTTACCGACGCCAAACGGGCAAAGCCGGGACGATTTCAACTGGCGGAGGGAGGCACACTGTTTCTCGACGAGATCGGCGAACTGCCTTCGACGGCTCAAGCCAAGCTCCTCCGTGTGTTGGAAAACCATACGATCGATCCGTTGGGCGATACCCGCAGTCACAAGATCGACCTCCGCATCATTGCCGCCACCAATGAGGATCTGCTGGCCCACATCAGAGCCGGCCGTTTTCGCCTCGATCTCTACTATCGGCTGAATGTGTACCAGCTCCGCATTCCTCCGTTGCGTGAACGGCTTGAAGATATCGAGCCGATTCTCTTGATTTTTTTGGAGCGGGCCAGAAAAGAACGCGGGTGCCGCATCAAAACCATCGCGCCGTCAGCCTTGGCCATTCTTCAGAAACATAACTGGCCAGGCAACGTCCGGGAGCTGCATAACGTCGTCGAATGGCTGACGATTAGATGTAAAGACGATGTGATTCAGCCACACCACCTCCCGACTTCCGTGAACACTCTCCCCTCAATGGACGTCCCAAGTCAGGAGATCAAGCCGTCGTTGCTGGCCTTCGGACTGTCGTTTCAAGAGATGGAAAAACAGATGCTTGAAGAGGCGATTCGAAAAGCGTCCGGCAATATCTCGGAAGCCAGCCGCCTTCTGAAGATGACCCGCAATACGCTCCGCTACCGCATGGCAAAGTATCACTTGTCTTGAAAAGCCACCTCGATCGTTAGGTTCCGAGTCCAGCAGTCGATACGAGTTTTTGCACTTCTTAGGTGCCTGAGTAACGGTGCAGTCATTCGATCCTTAAGATTTCTTGACGACAGACCGATAGGACTCGGGAGAAGGACCAGCTCAACCCGATGTTCCTATGACAAAGCGAATTGTAATCGACGAATTACAGCCAGGCATGCTGATCGAACAGCTCGATCGGTCCTGGCTGAGTACGCCGTTTTTTCGACACAAAATGACGATCACCTCCCACCAACAGATCGCCCAGCTCAAAGCCTGTGGGGTACAAACACTGGTCGTCCGCATTGAGGCAGAAGAAGTCCGAGAAGCGCCAACATTGGAGCAGGACCTTGCCGATGATTCCAATGTCCCCGGAGCGGAGGAACCGGTGTCGGCGCCGCATGTTGTCCCCTTCGAACAAGAACTGGCTGCTGCCAGACGGGTCTATCAAGCCGCCAAAATCGTCATTCAAGACGCCATGCATGACACGAGGTTGGGGCGGGCGATCAACGTCGATGCCGTGAGGGCAGTCGTGACTGACATGACGGACAGCGTCTTTCGAAATCCAGACGCCTTGTCCAGTCTGTCGAGACTTAAGCGATTCGACGAGTACACGTTTTACCATTCCGTGAACACCGCCCTGCTGGCCATGTCCGTGGGGCGGAGCCTCGGGTTTGACCGATCGATGCTGCATTTAGTCGGAGTCGGCACGCTGCTGCATGACATCGGCAAGACAAAGATCCCGCTCGAAGTCCTGAACAAACCCGGTCGCTTCGAAGCCCATGAAATGGAAATCATGAAACAACATGTCCTCAGGGGGGTCGAGGTCTTGGCCAGCACCACCGACTTAGGAGATTCGTACGTCCAGCCTGCACTTGAGCACCATGAGCGAGTGAACGGGGCCGGATATCCGCATCGGCGCGCGCAGAAAGACATCAGCCAGTTCGGCCTCATCGCGGCAATCGTCGATATCTATGATGCCATGACCAGCGATCGGTGCTACCACAAGGGAGAACCTCCACATCAAGCCCTTCAAGTACTCTATCGCCTCTCGCTCGAAGGCCACCTTGACCCGACATTGGTCCAGCGATTCATCCAGGTCGTCGGAGTCTATCCGGTCGGCTCGGTTGTGGAGCTGAATACAGGCGAGACAGGCATCGTCAAACAGGTCAACCATGAGGCGCCATTGGCGCCAGTGGTGCTTCTTGTCAAAAGCGCGGGGAATACTCTCCTCTCAAATCCACACGAAGAGGACCTTTCCCAGCAAACCAAGACACCACCGCGAAACGTGACCACCGTCCTGGCCCCTCACCAAGCCGGCCTTGACCCGACCGTCTATCTCGATAAGAGAGCCGCATAGATACCCTTCTCCTCAACGACGACACAACTTCTAAATCTAGCCGCTCAGTCGTTACCGCCCGCCAAAAGATCTCTTGCCGTAACAAGAAGACCGTATAATTACTCCCGACCCCTTTTATGAAATGGAATCGACAAAACATTGACAGATTAACCGCTATTGCGCTGTCAATATTTTGAGAAAGACGTACCACGTGTAACTGCGTAACTCATAAGTCATTGAACTACCTACAAATGAGACTTTGGTGCGTCTCTTGCCTTACTTCGCTGGCGGCCGTGAACGTAATCACCAGGGAGGGATCAATGAACTGTCCGAAGTGTAAAGGGATGCTGATGTTGGAGCGGTTCTCGGATTTCTTTCTCGTCTTTTATGCATGGAAATGCATCAACTGCGGGGCCATGATCGACCGCACCATTTCTAACAATCGCCGAAAGAGTCAGGCTGCCCGGGAGTCCCAGACCATCGCCGCTCGTTAAGCTTGTTCCGTTCGGGCTCGGATTCCGAGCCCGCAGGGCCCCAGTGGTAGCCTAGACTGATCACAGGGATTCTTGCCAACGATGTACTCAAGTCGTCGGCGTTGATCCGGGCGGATCAGTTGTGGAGCTGAATATGGGCGAGGTCGATATCGTCAATCGACCTGCCGTCATATACCGTTCGCACCGTAGTGCTCCTCGTGAAAAACGAAGGCACTATCTTACTCTCGAATCTGCGTAAGCCGGACATCGGTGCACAGGTAGAAACAGCGCATCGCAAAATCACCGTCGTCGCTCGGCTCGTCCCTCTTCCTCTTGTGTAACCCCGCGACTCGGCCAAGAAACAGTGAATGATTGACGGGACCAACCAGCAGGCGCGTGATAGGCTTACAGCTATGGAAACGCTTCCGTCTTCGCTCCGGTATGCAGCAGGGCTCCTTATTGCACTTACGCTGGCCTTCCACGCAACCACGAGTATCGCCGCGACAACGGCATATATGAGCAGCACGGAGCAGCTGGATCTGCGCCAGGTACCACTCATCGTTGTTGCGCCGAATAAACTGAAAGCAGCACTACACCATCGGGCGCTGACGCTTTTCACCGAAGCCGGACTTCCGATCCCCGGTTCACACACATCACAACAGCCTCCGTCAGCCGTTCTAACACTCACGCTTGATTCACGCCCGATCGATGATCTCTGTCCTGGCAAAGTTCTCTATGCACCGTCTTTGGCGCTCACCGAACCGGTTACCATTCCAAGAACCGGTTCCACGATCAGAGACACAACGTGGCTGATCGAATCCGACAAGGAAGTACGTGGGCCAGTCGACGATGAGCGGATCATGACGGACTTGGATGGCTTCATCCATCAGTTCATCACGGACTATAAGACGGCCAATCGTCGCCCCCAAGAAAGGCTGACCACACCGGCCGTGACTGTCGACCCGCAATTCTCACTGCCCCCCCGCAGCTCCCAGCAACAGACAGACCAAGAGCTCCGGGAGATCCGAGTACTAAGCCTGTCGATCTTGGCTGGACGATGGTCTTCGGCCCTACGGGCCAACGCCGTACGCCAACTAACCGAGGCCGGACTTCGACTCACAGCAAATGCAGGGGAAAACGGCGCGATTTCGATGAGTCTTGAGTTATCCCAACGAGCCCTCGACGATCGCTGTCCGGGGAAAGTCCTCTATGAGCAGGGGGTGTACCTTGTCGAACAGGTTCAAGTTACACGACGACCACTGGTGACGTTCTGGAGCGATACGTGGCTTCACGAGTCGGTACGGATTGTTCCCACTCGTTCACTCCTGGAATTGGAGGCCGATCAGCGATTATTGCTGCAGAAATTTCTCCAGGCCCATGAGACGAAGTGACCCAAGACCTGCGTCAAACCAATCGAGGCACCTGCTACAGTTTCCTCCTCACATCCTTCCAATCTTTCGCCACCTTGGCCTTGCGTGGCACGTCACCTTTCGTTGGTTCTGGCACAATGATGGCATCCAGCCGTCGCTGCAGAAATGCCTCGGCAAAGGCGCTGGATCGGCCGACCCCGGTCTTGATGGTCTTCCACCCCGCAGCATGAAGCTCGTCGATTTTGCTCCCTAAGGCTTGAAAGTCCGGCGGTACCGCCATCACATAGCCTGTTGGAAACTTATGCGCTTTCAGCCAATCTCGCGCCAGAGTGCTCACCTGAGCGCCATCGCCCCCTACCGGTACGGTAACGACATAGATGACCCGGTAATAGAACTGCGTAAGCTTTTCAAGTTCATCCAACGCCTCTGACATCGGCTTCCGTTCCGACTCAAACGTGATTCCGATGGGAGAAACGTGACTCGGCAAGGGTGCCTCGATCAGTGACGACAATTCAATCACGAGGATAGGCTGCCGCTTCTCCCACACCGCAAGATGTGCCCGGCCTTCTGTCTGGGCAACTCGTGGGCTGTTGCCGACGCGGACTCGGACTGGTGCGAGACCTTGGACCTTTGGCGTATAGGTGAAGAACGCCCTACCATCCCCGCCGGTCAACGCCGTGGCGACAACCTTCCCATCCACGACGAGTTCAAGTAGTTCCCCGCCCAATGCGGCAATGAGCATGAGCCGTTTCGAGATGAGTTTCGCCTCTATGGTAGCCGGCTGGCCGGGAGCCGTCAGCGCGTCTCTGACAAGGATCGCGGCGGAACTTTTCTCCGCCGCGAACAGCAGACTCGGTGAGGCAACGATAAGAAGAAAGAGTGAGACACAGGCTCTGCGGATTTGCATGATCATCGGCCGCACAGCCTTCTAAAAAAGACACACCACGAACTTGCTGAGGACACTAGGCTTTCAGGGCCTTGAGTACTTCATCCGCGTGACCGTCGACCTGCACCTTTCGAAAAATCGCCTTCAGCTTGCCGTCGGAATTGATCACGAACGTGCTGCGCTCGATCCCCCAATACTTCTTCCCGTACATATTCTTCTCTTTGTACACGCCGTAGGCCTTGGAGATCGCCGCATCTTCATCGCTGAGGAGCGGGAACGGCAGTCCGAATTTCTTGATAAACTTCTGGTGCGATTCTTTCCCGTCCAAACTCACCCCAACGATGGCGCCTCCCGCCCGGAGAATCTGCGACTCCACATCCCGAAAATCACAGGACTCTTTCGTGCAGCCAGGGGTATCGTCTTTCGGATAGAAATAGAGGACGATCTGTTTGCCCCGGAGAATCTGCGACTCCACATCCCGAAAATCACAGGACTCTTTCGTGCAGCCAGGGGTATCGTCTTTCGGATAGAAATAGAGGACGATCTGTTTGCCCTTGAAACTCTTCAAGGTCACGGGTTTCCCATGCTGGTCCGGAATTGCAAGTTCCGGCGCGTTATCCCCAACCGCAAGTTCTTTGCTCATAGATCCATCCTTCTGAGAAATTTAGTAACCACCGGGCATACCGCTGCCGAACGACGACCGACGAGGTGTGTAGGGACCTGGGGTCTTGCGGTTCTTGTTCTCGGGATTTCCATACGCTGAGAGCGCCGGTGAGTCCCAGATTGTCTTATCTCCGGGAGAGAGGTCGGCCGCTTCCAAAAAATGCCGTCGAGCGACTTCTGAATCGCCAAGCGCATTCAACGCCAACGCATAGTTGTAATGGGCCGGACCGGATTGCGGAGCCGCCGCGACGGCCTGCTCGAAATACCGTTTGGCCTCTTCGTACTGGTGCGCCTGATAGGCCTGTGTTCCCTGTTCGGTCAGCGCCGTGGCCTGAG
This sequence comes from Nitrospira sp., assembly GCA_015903995.1. Lineage (GTDB taxonomy): Bacteria > Nitrospirota > Nitrospiria > Nitrospirales > Nitrospiraceae > Nitrospira_D. The sequence continues at coordinate 149,490 of JABMDK010000017.1, read as the reverse complement.
CCTTCGCCTCACCATCAAGGACAAGCGGGACAAGCGGTTTGCGTTTCTGCGAACAGGCCGTTGCCCCCACCAGCAGCAACACAAGACCAACAATTGCCAATCGTGCTATGGTTTTTCTCATGGCAATACAACCTCAGCCTTCAGACCTTCGTCTGTTTGCGAGTCTCTTCTTCGAACGTCTTTCGATACAAAATATCCCACTCCGCGCTTCCTTCGACAATCCCCCGCGCATACGATGCCAACTTGGCTTTTACCCTTCGATCAATCTCCTGTTCCTGCATCAACTCAGCGGTCACCACCTGTTTAATCGCTTTTAATACCCGCTCATCATTGCCCGTCACTTTCGCTCCGCTGTATTGCTTGACGGCCGTGAGGATGACATGAGCCAGATGATTCGCCTTGTCTTCGCTCAACATATGCTAATAGGCAGGTACGGAGTGAGGCGTGAGGCGACAATACCGGCTACCATTACTTTGCCTCACCCTTTACACCTTATTCCTCACCTCTCTACAAGATGATGCCTCGTTCACGGACCAACTTTTGTTTTACCATCTGGAACATCTTTTGATAATCGACCTGCCCTCGCTCAATTTGCTGTTCATAGGCCTTCAGTAACTGCCGCACTTCCGCATTCACACGATCTTCAACGGATAACTCAGAGGTGATGGCCTGATCCAATGCCTCGACAAACCCCTTGCGTTCTCCGATCAATTCGATGTGCCCTTCCTCCTGAAGACGGCCGGTGAGGTTCTCGGCCATATGCCTGATACGCTCTTTGGACAGCCGCATGGCATTCACCCCGGTTCCAGACGAATTGTCGGGAATTCCATCACCTGCCGAAGGCTGGTCGCATCCCCCATGATCTTCCCGATGATATTCACGCGATCAGCCGGGACCGGATCGGCCCCCATACTCATGGGAGTCCGCCCAAAAAAGATCGCCAGGACCTTCCCAGCTCCCCAAAAGGCAATATCTCCGACCTTCACCTGAGTCGTCGCGGTTTCCCGATAGTCGCAAACTCCTGGAATCGGGAAGTAGAACTCTTCTCCCCACGTGCTGACCGCAGCCGTGACGGGAAGCGCCGCATACACTTCGTCTGCCGTCTTCGTCTTTCTGAGTTCCGCTTCCAGCCGAACTCCGCCTACGATAATACGAATTCGCTTCGCCGGCGCGGTCATGCGATTGATGGCCCACCCGTTTCTTCACTGCATTCGTTGTGATGCTGCGAACTGTAGCTTGTCTCCTATGCGAAATCAAGGCTACAATCTGCGAGATGCTGAACTCCAGCTTCATCTTTCTCCCGGGCATCGGGCCAGTTACGGAACGGCGCTGGTGGCAAGAGGGCTTGCTCGATTGGCAAAGCTTTCTGGATCGACCGTCTATCGCCGGACTCTCCGAACACCGCAAGAACTGGTATGATGAAAAGCTTCGAGAAGCACAATCACTGACAGAGACAGAACGGATTCATATGTTGGGCTCCCGCCTTCCACGCCGAGAGCAGTGGCGACTGTATGAAACCTGCCGATCTCGGACAGGGTATCTCGACATCGAAACGACCGGCGCATCCCCTGAATCGGGAGAGGTGACCGTCGTCGGACTTCATCGTGGAGGGAACACGACGAGTCTGGTTCGTGATGAAACGCTGACAACAGATCGGTTGCAGGCCGAGCTCGATCACTGCGATCTCCTTGTGACATTCTTCGGATCCGTCTTCGATGTCCCCTACCTCCGTGCCAAGTTTCCTGACCTCCGGTTTCCCACATTACACTTTGACCTCTGTTTTGCCGCTCGTCGACTTGCGTTACGGGGAGGATTAAAGCACATCGAACAGGAAATGGGGATCGACCGCAACTCAACCATCAGCGGCCTCGACGGACTCGATGCGGTTCGCCTCTGGTTCCAGTGGCGCCGAGGTGACACCATCGCCCGTGAGACGCTCTTGAAGTACAACCGGGCGGACACTGAAAACCTTGTGTTCCTTGCCGACCGTTTCTATGAGGACATGGCCTCACGGTTCGGGCCTTCTTCATTGTCGACCACTCTTCAACAGGCCTATTCCCAATGAGCATCTGGATCGGCATCGGCCTGAGCGAAACCGGACTCGTGCGTACCGTAAACCAGGATGCGTTCGTGGTCCTCAATGAGGTGAGTGTCTGGGCCGTCGCGGATGGAATGGGGGGGCATGTCGGTGGCGACGTCGCCGCTCAGACGGCCATTGCAACCATACAGGCGGATGCACAAACAACGAGCCATCTGCTCTCCATCGGTCAGACATCCCCTGTGGATGTGTTAACAGACCTGATCAGCCGAGCGCATGACGCGATCCTCCGTCGAGCTCAATCAAAATCCAAGCTGAAAGGGATGGGCACGACCATCGTGCTCCTGGCGATCGTCTCCGGTCCCGCCCCGGTTGCCTACCTCGCCCATGTCGGCGACAGCCGTGCCTATCGATTTCGATCCGGCACGTTAACCCCTCTGACCAAAGACCATACATTGATCGAAAAGTATCTGGAACGCGGTATTCTCACGATAGAAACGGCGAAAACTCATCCGGAACGGCATGTGCTGACGCGTGCCTTGGGGGTAGGCTCAACGGTGGAACCTACTGTCGCAACCCTTCCCCTCCTGCCAGATGACTTCATCCTGCTCTGCACAGATGGGCTGACCAAAATGCTGGAGCACGAAGAGATCCAAACCGTGTTCGCGGCAGGCGAGCTCGACCCGACTCAGGTCTGCAACCGCCTCGTCACCGCAGCGCTCGATCGGGGAGGCGAGGATAACGTCACTGTGGTCGTGATTGCGCCTCACTCCTCCTGACTCTACTTCGTTGTTGACATGGCCAATCAGGCCGTGTAGCTTTTCTGCTCGTCCTAAACTTTTAAACCTTGTCATGCACATGGAGACCCTTATGCCCCGTCGGGGATTGTTCGTCTGTGGAAGTCTCTTCCTCCTTCTTGGCATTACGACGGTTGCGAGCGCCGTCGATCCTCCCGACCCTGAAACCGCCATTCGACAAATGGTCCGGGCCAATGCGGATAAAGATCTGCCGACCCTTTCACGGCTGATGGCCCATGACGCCGATATCGTCAGTTACACGGTGGGCGGTCGCAAGTACGTCGGCTGGCCGGAGTTTGAACGAGAAATGCGTGAGGAATTTATCAATACGCAGAAGATCGAGATCCCAATTACGGAGCTCAAAGTCTGGACGAAAGGCGATCTGGCTTGGTTTACGATGGAGCTCGACTATACTCGCTATGTCGGCGAAGGGTCAGCCGTGAAGCGAACAGTACTCCCCCTGAGGGAAACCGGCGTCCTCGAACGGCGTGCCGGCCGATGGCAATTGTTGTCGTGGCATGAATCGTTCCGATCGGCTCAACCCGGAGGCCCACTTGCGTCGCCGTCAGCAGCGGCAGGATCGCAAAAGCTCGTCAGCAATGCTGCGACAGCACTGCCGGATATCAGCGGGGAATGGGATATTCTCGAGGTCGAGGACGAAAAACGCTACAAGGCGACGTTAGACAAGAGCGGGAACGGCCCTTACACGCAACAAGGCGGACGGTTCGTCACAACAAAAATTGAGAACCGACTGTGGCAAGGCACCTGGCACCAGCCCGGCAACGATCGCGAAGGCGGGTTCGAGGTGCTCCTCTCGGAAGACGGCACACAAGCAAAGGGAATCTGGTGGTATACACGAGTCGATACGAGAAAAAATATCCCGCCGAAGGAACACGGCGGCACCTATCATTGGAAGAAAGTGACACCATCACCGGCCAGCGCCCAATGAGCCAGCTTGTTTTTTTCTCAACCATATCACGATATCGGAGTCCGGTTTAAATATCACCGCTTTACTTCCTCTGGAGGTCTTATGCGCAGATCCCTCATTCTGTTTTTCTCTCTCTTCTTCATGATCTCATCAGCCTACGCCGACGGGGGGCATGATCACCATGCCGTCCCCACCCTGAAGAAGCAGGTGGGTTCCAAGATCACCTATGGCGACAACACCGCAACTCTGACTTTCGGGCCCATCGACCTTCCAACCGGCCATGGTGAAGGCGATATGGGCGACTCCATGCCGCGATTCAATTTCCAACTACCAGAAGACAAATATTTGATCGGCTTCAAGTCGGCCCTTTCCACAGTCGACGGGAAGGAATTGCCGAGGAATTACCTCCATCATATCTTGATGATCAACAACAGCAAGCCCAGCGTATCCTGCCCCGGCGAGCCGCTCTTCTTCGGTGGAGCCGGACTCGAAATGTCGGAGACACAATTCCCCGATGGATACGGCGTCCAGCTTTCGGCAACCGATAAATTAATGACGGTGGTTGCGTTCTATCACGGAGCCCCTCCCACCAAGGACGTCATCGCAACCTTTACGATGTATTTTGCCCCGAAGGCCAAACCAGTCAAAGCGATGGACATCTATCAAGTCGGCGTCAACATCGTCTGTTTCACCAAGTTTGGTGATCGGCCTGCAGATCAGACGGACGAAGGGATCGAGATCAGGCAAGGAGTCCAAGTCCATACGGCGCCATTGAAGTTTCGGATGGACGGCTGTGTCAAGTACGCATATCCACATGGCCACGATGAATTGCTCATGATCGCGTTGGAAAATAAAACAAAAAAACAGACACTCCTCCGGACTGTGCCGGATGTCGAGCGGGATGGAACGCTCCGCGAATTCCTACCTCATCAAGTGTATAAAGACGGCAAGGGATTCCCAATCACCAAGGACGATGACTATGAAATGGTGATGGTACACCACCATCCCCTCCAAAAAAATGAACTCCAACATGGCATGGGCAATTACCTGCTGTATATGACACCAGGTGCCTGTACGGAACAGGGTAACACTGCCGCCGCCTATTGATCTCTCCTAGCGGGCCTGCCGACGAGAACCATTCGGCAGGCCCGCTAGCGGGCCTGCCTTTTCCTAGCGTCCAAAATTGTCCATTCAAACAGCTTCGTAGCCACCGCTCCCCTACGAAAGAACCGGCCACCAGTCTGGGTTTCTCGTCGTCACTTGTGATATCACAATCACACTGTCCGCGCTGAAGCATCAGACAGTGATTTGCGGCTGAGTTGATCGACTGACACGCGGCGGCGATGTACAGCAGCCCCGCTAACTGACCTCCCCGAGCGCAGGCTTGCCCAGAAACACGGGAATCGTGCCATGCCGCAGAGTGAGCCTATTACCATCCTCCTCGTCAATGCGATCGCCGAGGAAGTCAAACTAGCCACGCTCAACTTCCGAAGATTTTTTCCTCACTGCCGCGTCGAAACGGCCTACACCCTGGATGAAGCGCTTCAATGGGGGCATCGGGCATCATGGCAGCTCATCGTAATCGATGAGGATGTGATCGCCCAGCACACTGCGCCTATTTTCCCTGAACTGAAGCGTCTTGTTCCCTATGCCACGCTCGTGCTGCAAACGGATCATGGCGACTCCGCCACCGCCTTGAATGCCATTCAGTTTGGTGCAGACATTGTCCTGTACAAGAAGTCACCCGGTTTTCTCGCCGAACTCATGGTGTATGCAAAAGGCGCGATCGAAGCACGCGCCATCCGCATGACGCTTAAACAGACGCAGGAACGTCACGGTCGCCTCATTGAAATGCTCAGCGATGGATTCTACGAACTCGACGGGGAAGGGCGATTCGTATATCTCAATCCACGCGCCACTGAGATGCTGGGCTACAGGCAGGACGAATTGCTCGGCATTCCCTACTCCGCCGTCGTGCCTTCAGATCAACAGGATCTCGCTCGTCATCGCTTCAACGACCGCAGAACGGGGCCGCGAGCAACCCAGCGGATCGAGATCGATCTCATCCGCAAGACCTCCTCAGACAAACCAGCCCAGACCCGAGTCAGAGCCGAGATCAGCGCACGCGGGCTATACGATCTGAATCGCCGGTATCTTGGAACGCTGGGTCTGTTGCGCGATCTCTCACAACACCGCCGTCAGGCCAAGACCATTCACCAGCTTGAGCATCAGCTTCGTGAATCCGATCGACTGCTCGCCATCGCACGGCGGGTGTCGACCTTATCAAAAACTCTGCATGCCCCTCACCGTGCGATTCAAGCCCAATCTCAACTCCTGCTCAAAACCATCCGTGAGGCGCACCTGATCGAACAAGTCGATTCGCTTGCGATGTGCGCCGCTGAAGCCGTTCATCTAGGAAGCGAGCTCGCCCAGACCACGACGGACATCATCCGCCGGGACACCATCAACGACATCATCGAAGCCGTCTTGGCCTCCGCCCAACCTTCCCTTGCGGACGCCGATTGGATCGAACGGGCCTATGGACAGAATCTTCCGTCCTTTACCGGAAATCCAGACTCCATAGTGCATCTTGTGGGCATGCTTCTCTCACATGCCCACCGTTATATGGCCGCTGCAGAAAACCCTCATCGATTACGAGTCAGTACCAGGGCAATCAGCCAAAACGGATCCCCCGTAGATCAAGAGACGGCTCCTTTTCCACACGGAATAGCCTCCGAGTTCGAAATTCACATCCAAGAAACGGACATCATCACCACGACTGAAGAACCGCCGTTGCAAGCAACAAGCGGCGATCTCGTTGAGGCCTATACGATAATCAAGCGACTTGGAGGCCGTTGGGATTTCCAGGCCCCGGTCAACGGTTTTTTGTCGATCAAGGTGTGGATTCCGGTAGAACAACCTCCTGTGCCGGACAGTCCCGCGGTGCCTGTACCCTCCGTCACTTTTTCGGCAGGTGAGGCAGTCAAACAGACTGCCGAGGCGATTCTTCAGGCGCCGGTACACGCCTTGCCGGCCGCACCCCTCCCTTCTGCCCAACCAACGAAGCCTTTGCCTGAGCGTCGCACATACAGTCGGACTGCAGTCGACCTCCCAGCGCGCATTACCATCGGCAATACCCTGCACGAAGGTACCCTGGTTGATCTGAGCCCAAGCGGAGCCTTATTGGATGTCGAGGGTACACTCCCGTCAGTCGAACACCAACCTGTCTACCTGCTCCTCAAGACCGTCGTCAGCATTGTGGAACTGGATGCCACCGCATATGACCGAGGAGAAAACCCTCGACGGATCGGCACCGAGCGGCGAACCTCCCGTCTCGCACTTGAGTTCAACGCGCTCAATGAGAGCCAAGGGAGGATCCTCACGTCGTTTATTGAGGAGGCACGCACGCGTGTGCTTTCCATAACGGTCGAAGCTCAGTTTCCACCAATGGATAGGACAGGCGACCTTGCAGAGACTTCTACCGAAGCAGGCCTGCCAGGCACAGACCATCGTGAGACCGTGAGAGTTCGAGTCGCACTGCCGGTTCATATTGAAACTTCTACCGCTCCGGCCGGACGTCTATTGGGCCTCATCATCAACTTCAGCAGAGGCGGTATCTGCCTGCTCACAGAACCGTTTCCGAAAATGACCGACGAAGTAATTGCGCTTCATCTCCCTTCGATCGGCACACACAATCAACCGAGGACAGAGAAACCAGAAACACCAGATACGATCTTAACCGGCCGCATGGTCCATCTGGCACCCGATCCCACTGTTCCATCCGAGCGAACCCCGGATCCATCACGACAGAAACAACGCATCGGCATTCGGTTTTCCCAACTGACGCCGATTGCAGAACGGGAAGTCACCCGCGTGCTTGCACAATACCTCAGCTCTTCCCTGGACGTTGCGGACTCAGACAACCAGCCATTGATCGCCAGCGACAGGTGGGAATGCCGGAATACGCATAATCAAGCTATCGCCGTGACCGCCGATCATGTGCGCCATCACATTGCACCCGACACCCCGATCGTCATCGTGATCCCAGGATTTGGATCGACCCAAACCGACTTCATCCCACTTTCGTTTCACCTCGCTGCCAACCACCTGCGCGTGCTTCGCTACGACCACTCCAACCATGTCGGCCAAAGCGAAGGAGGTGTTTTGCACCTCACCTTAAGCAAGATGCAGGCTGATCTTCAGAGTGTTCTGAACCTTGTCCATACCACATGGCCCACCGCTCCGGTCACGCTCCTCGCCGAGGACATTGCTGCGCGAGTAGCACTGAAAACCATGGCCCAGAGCACAGCTGCTGATCGGCTTTTCTTATTGAATCCCGTCCTTGACCTAGAAGCCGCTCTTTCCATGATTGCTCCCTCTTCCGTCATTGAAACTTACCGGCAAGGCCATCGGTGGGGCGTCGTCAATCTCTGGGGCCTTAATGTTAACTTCGACAAGTTTGTCGACGATGCGATCACTGGAGAGTATGTCGACAGAGCCTCGCTAACGGCCGACCTCGCTCGACTGATCACTCCGCCAATTATTCTCACCTCTCCCCGAAAGAGCTGTCCCATTGAAGACATCTTCGGCCCTCAATGTGAGCCTGTTCGTGTCATGGGAATGGACTCTTCCGTTGTTTCGCTACCAGACGACCTGTCCGGAGAATCCGACGACGGTGGGCACCGTACTGAAGCCTTCAAGACGATCTTGACGTTGATCTCAGCTCCCATGAGTAACGATCCTCCCTCAGCTCAGGAGCAGCAACCGAACGCCCACGAGGTGTATCGGCAACGGCAGTTGGAACATGAGCGGATCCGCATTCGCTATCACGTCTCGCAGGCCACACGCAGTGCCTTGTGGGGGGCTCACTTGGCCCATCTGCCTCAACTCGAACACTTGTCGGACTATTCGGACATGACCAATGACCTCTATCGCCGACTCCTTCCCCTTGAACCAGGCATGACTGTCCTCGATGTCGGTTGCGGCCAACGAACCTTCGTCCGTCTTATGTTGACCAATCAGGCCTATCGGTCAGCGCATCACGGCACACAGGCAACCGTCCCTCTCCGCTATATTGGGTTGGACCAATCTACCGAATCGCTGAGACTTGCAGAACAGCACCTCCATCTATTCGCGAACGAATTGCCTGGCACGCTCAGGGCTGCCGTCCCAACTGCTCAATTGATGGCGACGAGCTGGATGCGCACAGACTGGAATGCGCCGCTTCCTTTCACCGACGGATCGATTGAACGCATTCTCTGCCATCTCTCACTCTCCTTCGCGTCCTCACCCCTTCATAGCCTCAGACAGATACTCCGAGTCTTGCATCCGGACGGGATGGCCCTCGTGACCTGTCTTCAACCGCACACCGATCTCTCAATCCTGTTTCGCCGTCACCTGCTCGCTGAGGACCACAATGGATTTGGGTCTCCGGCCCAGATCGTCCTTCACTATCTCGGCCGCCTGCGTGAAGCCGTTTGCCATGGCATATTACATGTCTATGAGCGAGATGAGTTGGCCCGTTTACTGGCTCATGCAGGTGCGGGGCCGATCCAGTTTTTTCCTGTCCTCGACAACCAGCTTCTCCTCGCCGTTGTGCGGAAGACTAAATCTGCTGGGTGAAACAGCCTTTCGGGTGTATACTTCTAACCTAGTGATGATACGTAGAGTCGTTTCCCCCACAACGAACTACGCGGACAGAGATACCTTCACACACCACACTGATGACACGTCATCCAGATCCTCAATCGGACCCCTCTCAGGCAGGCACAGACTCACTGCAACGACTCACGAAGTTCGCACGGGACATGGGGCACCCGACAAGCCTTCCCGTCATCGCAGAGCGGATTCTTTCCGGCCTCTCCGAAGCATCCCGGCATTCACAAGGACTCCTGTATCTGCGTGAACGTGAGCGAGAGTGTTTCCGCCTGGTGAGTATACCCACGGCGACTCCTTCAATAGCAGCGCCTCCCGTCGTTCCTCTCAGGCACCCCCTCGTTCAACAACTGGCTGATCGCCAAGACATACTCGACTCATCCGTATTGGCCGACTCCCTACGCACGACCGTGCGGGATAATATAACGGATGCCCATTTCGCCGCACTTCCCATCAATCTAGCCATCCCACTGCTGAATCGAGGTCGGTTGACGGCCTTTGTAGTCCTCCACTCTCAGAGAGAATCCTCTGTCATCTCCTCCTATACCCTGGACCTACTGACCGCTATGGCCCAAAGTGCCGCCAATGCGCTCGACTCTTTCCTATTGTACGAGAACCTTCGCCAGTCTCAAGTCCTCATGCGGCGAACTGATCGATTGCGTTCTTTGGAAACCATTGCAGGGGGCTTCGCGCATGAAATCAGAAACCCCTTGACGTCGATCAAGACATTCATTCAGCTGGCTCCGGAACGGAAGGATGACAGTCAATTTATCGGTGAATTCAGCCGCATTGTGCTCGATGACGTCAATCGGATTGAACGGTTGATTCAGGAGATTCTCGACTACGCTCGGTACATGGAACCTCAGTTGACCGATGAGGATCTGAATGAAATCGTCTCGTCGTGCCTCTATTTCATCCAAGTGAAAGCCAACAGCCGCGGGATCAAGATTGAAAAAGATTTGGCGCCTGAGCTTCCTCGTGGCATGCTAGATCGGCAGCAAATCAAACAGGTCCTCTTAAACCTGCTCCTGAATGCGATGGATGCCATCGGCGAAAAAACCGGAACCCTTCGAGTACGGACCTCGAGGCTCCAAAAAGCTGACGGTGAGGTGTGGACTCAGATACAGATCGAAGATACAGGGCACGGCATCTCGCCTGAAAACCTAGACCACATCTTCGATCCTTTCTTTACCACCAAACATGCAAGCACCGTCAACGAAGGAACAGGTTTGGGACTGACCATCGCTCATCAGATCGTTCGGGAGCATCGAGGAGAGCTTCACGTTCAGAGTACGGAAGGGATCGGAACGACCTTCCTCATCAATCTTCCCTCCCATCAAGGCTAGAACGTAAGGAGCGCTTGTGGAAAGTTTGGTTGTTAAAAAACGGGTTCTGTTGATCGATGACGATCCCCGAGTCCGCGCCTCCCTCAAGATGGTTCTTGAACCGATCTATGACATTCTCCAGGCCAGCGATGGGCAAGAAGGACTCGATGTGTTTCGGAAGGATGAGCCAGATCTCATCCTCCTTGATGTCATTCTCCCGGGAACCGACGGCCTCGCCGTGCTTCAAACGCTTCGTATGGAGAGCAAGATGACTCCTGTCATCATGCTCACAGGTACCAAATCGGTCAAAACAGCCGTTGATGCCATGAAGTTCGGAGCCGCTGACTATCTCTCAAAACCGTTCGACGTCGATGAGCTCCGCATCATCATTGACCGCGTTCTGAGCTCTTCCGAATTGGAGCGAGAGGTCAAGCAACTGCGGGCTCAAGTCGTCCAGCGCTATGCCTTCCATAATCTGATCGGCAAAAGCCAGGGCATGCAGGAGATCTATTCAAAAATCGAGCAGGTCGCCGACAGCCGGACCACCGTACTCATTACGGGAGAAAGTGGCACGGGAAAGGAATTAGTCGCGAAAGCTTTGCATTACAACAGTTCCCGGCGCGATCGCCCCTTCATTGCCCTGAACTGCGCAGCGCTGCCTGAAACGCTCATCGAAAGCGAACTCTTCGGCCACGAAAAAGGGTCGTTCACGGATGCCACGGCCCGACGCGTCGGACAGTTCGAATTAGCGAATACCGGAACGTTGTTCCTGGACGAAATCGGCGACTTGAGTCCGGTCACACAGGCAAAGCTCCTGCGTGTCATCCAAGAGCGCGAATTTACAAGAATCGGCGGTGTTCAGTCGATCAAGGTCGATGTCCGCATCGTGGCGGCGACGAACAAGAATCTTGATGACCTTGTTCGAAAAGCGCAGTTTCGAGAAGACCTCTATTACCGCATCAACGTCATTGCGCTCTTTCTCCCTCCACTTCGTGAACGCGGTGAGGATGTTCCCCTCCTGGCCAAACATTTCCTTGAGAAACGCCTCGAAGAAGAACGACGCCCTCAGATTGATTTCGGGAAAGAGGCACTGGAGCTTCTGACTCGCTATTCTTGGCCGGGCAATGTTCGCGAGCTGGAAAACGTCGTTGAGCAGGCATTCATCTGGTCTCAACATGCCACGCAAATCATGCCGGAGCATTTGCCGACGCTGATCAAGAATGACTCCCGTTCAACGTCGCTTCGAGACGATACCCTCGCCGGTCGCATGTCGCTTGAAAAAGCCGTGATGGAGTTTGAACGAGAGATTATCCTTGATGCGCTGAAACGGACCAATTACGTACAAACCCATGCCGCAAACCTACTTGGAATCAGCCGACGGATGCTGAAATACCGAATGGATACCCTCAGCATCGGTCGCCCGGACAATTCCTCCCTCCACGAGTCCGACCCACCCATGCAAGAATGACACACCTACACACAGGAATGTCACACTTATTCACACATTATCCTCAGCGCCCTGTTAATAATATAGGTATCTTACTATTTACGATATCTACGTATAGTTACTCGCCCATCCACCACCACTTTATATTGAAACCAACTATAACTCCATGAAAAGGAATGAGAATTGCTTATAAGAACTGAGGCTTGGAGTAAGTAATGCGCATGGCGACGGCTTCTTGTCAGCCAGGTACACAACCGACCGTCCTCGTGGTTGATGATGAAGCTGGGCCACGCGATGCCCTTAACGTGATTCTTCGTACCTTCTGCAACGTTCGTTCTGCCGAAAACGCCAAGACCGCCCTTGAGATCCTCGATCAGGAACCCATTGACCTGATCACGCTGGATCAAAAGCTTCCAGATCGTCATGGGCTCGACCTTCTCAAGGAAATCAAGCATTATCGCCCCGACGTGGAAGTCATTATCGTCACGGGATACGGGAGCCTGAAGGCTGCCATGGAAGGCATCCGCCACGGAGCCGCCGGCTATTTACTTAAGCCGTTCAACGTGAACGAATTGACCACCCTCATTCAGCAAACGATGGACAAGAAGCGACGACTCGACTTTCTTCGCCGCTGTTTTCGGACATTACCGGACCTTTGGGGATCGGAGGAAGAGAGTGCATGTGCATGGGACATGGTGAAGGCGGAATATACGTCGCTCTCCGTTCACACGCAGAACCATGATACCTTGCAGCAAGATGAGATGCGCCTGCTTCCACTCTTATCCGATGCTCTGGAAGCCACAGACCGCCAATTACTCAATCATTCGAGCCGAGTGAGTTTCTATGCTACGTTGATGGCCAGCCGGCTCAATCTGACCGTCTCTGAGCAAAAAGCGTTGGCCCTGGGAGCCTTTCTGCATGATCTAGGAAAAGCAAGTTTCCCATCCTATCGGTTTTCAGAAGACCAAATCCTTCCATCCGGCGAAGCATCCCTCTGTAGAGAACACGTCGACAGAGGCGTACGAATGATTGCGTCGTTGGGTTTACCGATCGAGGTGAGGCAAATTATCGCATCCCATCACGAGCAATGGGATGGACAGGGTTACCCTCGTGGACTCCAAGGCACGGATATTCCCTTACTGGCTCGTATAGTCGGCATCGCCCAAACGTTTGATCATTTGACCGCCGATGCTCCTGGTCGCGTCGCGCTGCCGTTGGATGCCGCAATTCGTCAGATCTCGCTTCAAGCTCATACGCATTTCGACCCGCTGTTGCTGGAACTCTTCGTTCAGGTCGTAAAGGACTCCCCCGTTTCGCCTTCCTCCATGGAGATTGCTCCCGCAGCTTGATCTATTCATGCGCTCCGGCGATCAACTCCGCCGCCGCCGATCGAGTCTTGGAAGTGATTCGCTCGCCACCCAACATGCGCGCAATTTCACCTTCGCGACTTATGCCGGTCAATGCACGCACTGTCGCCACCGTCCGCCCCTTCACGTCCGACTTTTCGACGGAAAAATGATGCTGGGCTTGGGAGGCGACCTGCGGAAGATGCGTGATGCATAGTACTTGATGGTATCGGCCCAACTCCCTCAGCCGTTTCCCGATCGTGGCCGCGACCGCCCCTCCGACTCCCGTATCGATCTCATCAAAGATCAAGATCGGCACATGATCGACATCCGCAAGGACGGATTTCACCGCCAGCATCACCCGCGAGAGCTCACCCCCGGATGCGACACGAGATATCGGTTTCAACGGCTCGCCGGCATTGGTCGACAGCAGAAACTCGACACGATCAGCGCCATCCGGACCATATTCTTCGTCAGGCTCACAAGGCTTGACGTGAACTAGAAACCGTACCGATCCCATTTTTAGCGCACTGAGCTCTTTGTCCACCAATTTTGTCAACCGATTGGCGGCTTCCGCTCGCTTCACAGAAAGCGACTGGGCCAGCTCCGAGAGGGTCTGTTGCTGTTCGTCAACGAGGCGATCATACCGATCAATTTCGCCGTCCACCTCACCAAGTTGTTCCAGCTCTTGTTTCACGCGAGCTTGCGTCTCCAGGACGGCTTCTATCGTCCCCCCATATTTCTTTTTCATCTTTTGGATGACAGCTAAACGATCTTCGATCGCACTGAGTCGCACAGGATCAGACTCTAGCCCCTCGGCGTAACTCCGAATAGAATCGGCGACTTCTTTCAGAAGCACTTTGGCCTCGGATGCAAGCCGACCGGTTACCTCCATCGCAGGGTCAATCTGAGCCAGTTCTCCGACCACACGCTCCATCGCTACGAGATTGGTCAAGATACCGTCCGCATCGCCCTGAATTCGCTCTTGAGCTTCCGATGCCAACTCAGCCAGACGCCGAGACGCTCCTAACCGATGACGTTCGGCCTGTAGCAACTCTTCCTCGCCCATACGACAGGCAGCCTCATGCAATTCTTGCCGTTGAAAACTCAATAGGTCTTCTTGCTGGGCCCGCTGTTGAAGAGTCGCGGCAAGCGCAGCACGTTCTTCACGGGAACGTACCCAGTCACGATGGATCGATCGATAGCGAGACCGCAGTTCCAGCAATCGACCGAAGGCATCCAGAACCTCAAGCTGAGCGGAGCCGGACAGGAGCGATTGCTGGTCGTGCTGGCCATGGATATCGACAAGCGTACCGGCAAACTCCTCCAGCACATGGACAGGGCTGAGGGTCCCATTCAGATACACCCGGTTTCTTCCTGAGCGCGCGATGATGCGTCGAACGATGAGCTGAGAATCGTGTGGGCCAAGGACTTCTCTGTCCCGCAGCCGTTGAAGGAGAGGGTGCGCGAGCGGAATCTCGAACGACGCTTCAAGCTGAGCTTCGTCTTCACCGAAGCGAATTTGGTCGTTGGAGGCTCGCCCACCGATAAGAAGCGCCACTGCATCGATTAATAACGACTTACCGGTCCCTGTCTCTCCTGTCAAGACGGTAAATCCTGAGTCCATATTCAGACTCAGTCGTTCGATCACTGCAAAATTTACAATACGCAGCTCAGTGAGCATCGCTGCAACAGTGGCAAGATCTCGCTAAGGGCAGAAGACACCTCGGGATACGCAACATCCCTCCCGCCGACTGAACATATGACCAAACAGCGAGATCACTCCTCACAGCGGTTGACCAGGCAATCCACGGCGAGCGAGCCTTCGCGTGGCATGTTGAACACCACTGCGCAACCGCCTAGACAGAAACCAGCGGTCTTAGTTCCGCATCAGGCTAAGCCGATCCAGCATGCTGAGCAAGCAGTGAGTCGATCACTTCTTTGAACTGTCGTTTTGGTCTGGCACCCACCAGCTTCTCGACCGGCTGGCCGTTCTTAAAGAACAGAATGGTGGGGATACTCATCACCTGATACCGGCCCGCCACCTCAGGATTCTCGTCGGTGTTCAGTTTTCGAACCTTCAGCTTCCCGGCGTATTCTTTTGCCAATTCGTCGACGATGGGAGCTACCATTTGGCAAGGGCCGCACCATACCGCCCAAAAATCGACCATGACGAGTTCGGAGGCCTTCATCACTTCGGCATCCCACGTAGAATCTTCGACTTTCAAGGCGTCACCAGCCACGTCTGCGCCCTCCTTCAGGGTTGAGATCATTGATATCTGATTGCAGGGGCATCGTACCCCACCACTGTTTTTAGAGTCAAACAGGGATCACCGTCCGGCATGAGCTCCGGGCACTGGAACACCTGGCTCAGAGGTCTGCGGAGGAATACCATAGGGCCCGCCCAGCGTCGCCCAGGGGAGCCCCCGTTCACCCCACAAGAGCGGACTCAAGAGTGTGCGCATGACAGCAGTCCCGGCACTTTCGGTCCAACCAATTCCAGTGAGACTTAACATAAAGCTGTATTGCTCACGATCCGGGAACTTCAAGTAATACAGCCCCACCGACCAACATCGGCACGGATTCTGATACAAGGCAACGGCGTCCAATTCCGGACTTCGCCCATTTCTGACATCGTAGTAGGCCTTGGCTCCGACCGTCCAACCCCACGGGGTGCGGAACGCCCCGCCCATTGTGACAAACTGAATGTCCTTTGTCGGGGCAAACACCTCGTTAAATGAGATCGGGTTCCAGACGTCGCCCCGCCTGACCCGATTGCCGTCTCTGGTGTACCGTTGTCCCACTTCGAAATACCAGTTGGTTCCCTCTTGAAATCGAAGATCCGTATTGAATTGACTCACCCCTGGTTGATAGGGGTCGACGAACGCGTCGACCGTCAGATACCGGTTGATCGGCGGCCGAAGCGCCCACGCCTGCGCCGCACGTCCGACGACTGGGGTATCCAACCACGCCGTCGTCATCAGCGTAGGCAGATTGTTGCCGATCACGGCTCGCATCCAGATATCAGAAAACTTCTTCCCTTGGATGGGCACCGTAGCCGGCTGGAGCGGCTGGGTGAATGATCCGAGGAAAGGAGCGACGCCTGGGGTGAACTCCCTGGCCAGCGTCTGGACATCACCGACGTGATAACTCTGCGCCAACGTGAGATCGAGCCAGTTAAAGGCATTGGTCTTCCCTGACTCCAACACGCGACTGCGCAGCATATAGGTCAGCAAATTCTTCTTCGGAAGATCGTCGACTTGGTCGATTTGCGTCAACTTCGATTGGTCAGTCGACGGCACATATTCGTACGTGACCGTGGGCTCGAGGGTATGCAACAGGCTGCCCCCGTCGGCAAGGGCGAATCGGCGCGTCACTTTCGATGTGGCATCCACTCCCAACCAAAACGTCTCTCGATGCTGCCCTTCATCCGATTGCGCCCCTCTGGTGTAATAGACCTCACGAAACTTCGCTTGCGGTCGAATCCCGATCACATGCCCGAGCTGCAGGATGTCCGTCGAAATACCAGGAACGACAGTGATCCGATTCAACGTAAAGCCTTGATCGCGATAGAAATTGACGTAATTCCCTTCCATGCCCAACAAGAGAGGCGAATTGAACAGCGAGACGTAGGGAAGGCTATAGCCGGCCTCCGGGAGCCGTTGAAACGTATCTTTTCCTCCGGCTTGTAGCGGTTGCAGATAGAGGCCAAGAAGATAGAGGTTGCCGTAGGACAAGCGCTGGGTCACCAAGAGGTTTGATTCGCTGCTCGGCGAGGCACGGAGTATCCCGGAATTGCTCAGCTGTTGGAAATAGTTCGGGTCCGTGACCAAATTGGCGTTGGCACGGAGCAGCAACGTATCGGTGAGGTATTGCGTATGGCTCCCGATGAGTGCCGCGCGTGCCTGCTTGACATCCTCTCCGGTGTCGGTGAGGCCGGAGACATTGGGAAGCTGCGTCTGCTGCAGATAGCTCACATACCACTTGCCCCGAGATCGCCGGTCCAAGACATACCGATATTCAAAATCAGACCCGTATCCGAGGTCGCTGTAATAGGACGGTGTGACCGTCAAATCCTGGCTCGGATTGATCGCCCAAAAAAAACTCTGCTTCAGGTGGAACCCAAATCGCGTGTCATAACTCGGGGCAGGAATCAGAAATCCGGTTTGCCGTTTGGTCATGGGAAAGGAGAAGGTGGGGAATGGAATCGTAGGCACATCTAAGACGCAGAACCATCCTCCCTTGAATCCCAACGTGTCTCCCATGGTCAGATCCAGATCTTTAAACCGAAAGCGCCATGCCGGCACTTCTCCGTCTTGCGCATCACAGTTGGTGAAGCGGCCATCCTTGACTCGGTAATGGTATTCCGAAAATCTCTGCAGGAGACGGCCGGATATCGATGAGTTTGTTGTCGGAGCATAGAGATGGGCATGCGTAGCCACGCCGGCCTCCGTATTGACATTGAGCTCCATCCGCTCAGCCGTCACATCGGCCTGCGGGTCCGTTAGATGAACATGGCCGACGGCAGTGAGAATCCCAGGCAGGACTTGAATGGTGGCGTGGTCCGCCGTGAGCGTAATCGCCCCCTGCTGAATCACCACCGATCCGTTTGCTTCGTAGACCTCTTGATCTTGTCGATAGTCGATCCGCTCTGCCGTGATATCGAGAGGGGCGGATCCGGCAGGCGACGTTCCGGCACCCACTTGAGTGTCTGCCGCTGCTCCAGGAAAGGGAACGAGAGAGAGGACGGCGACGATGAGCACGAGCCGCCAGCGGACCCACGCGAGAGGACCCGCCATGCTAGCCACGAATCGGTGACAGCCCACAGCCACGCACTGCCGCTTTGACGTCCCCGAGGAGCATCAAGGATCCGGCAATGCAAATGAGATCATGGGGCATGGCTCGGCTCCTGGCCACGGCCAACGCGTCCATAGGGTGGACGGCCTCCAAGACCGGCCCATGCCATTCCTGCAGCGCGGTATGAAGCTCTTGAACCGTCGCAGACCGTGCGAAGGTCGCCTGTGTCAGCACGATTTCCGACACACACGGTAACAGTGGAGCGATAAATCCCCGGCGATCTTTATCCCGCATCATGCCCCATACGAGGATGATCCGTGATGTGGGGTGACGGACGGAAAAGTCCTTGAGATACTCCGCAAGTACATGCGCGGCGGGAGGGTTATGGGCGCCGTCGAGCACAACCGTGGGATACTCGCCGATTACCTCCAGCCGTCCCTCCCATGAGACGGTACGCAGGCCGTTGCGAACGGCGGTCACATCCACATCCATCCCCGTTCGACTCGTCGCTTCAAGAAGTGCTAACGCACAAGCGGCATTGTCCCACTGGTGACGCCCTGCCAAACCACAAGTTAGATCCTCCCACACACGAGTCACGCCCCGATACGTCAGTCGCTCAAAACGGCTTCCATCGACAGCAAAGTCGCGGCCAAGTTGCCACAGAGGGGCTGACTGATCCCGCGCGATTCGGCGTAGAACCTGTTCAGCTTCCTCTCCCATCCGTCCGATCACAACCGGGACACAAGGCTTAATGATTCCCCCCTTCTCAAATGCGATCGCCTCCTCCGTGTGCCCCAAGTACTCCTGATGATCCAAGCCGATCGTCGTGATCGCAGTGGCCAATGGTTGTTCCACGACGTTGGTTGCATCGAATCGTCCGCCTAACCCAACTTCCAACACGGCGACATCGATTTCCGATTCTGCGAAATGGAGGAATGCCAGAGCCGTCGTCATCTCGAAAAACGTCGGCTCCAGATCCTCTTCAAGAACAGCCCGCACACGCGCGACCAACTCCTCGACGTGAGGCTCCGCAATCATGCATCCGTTGACGCGAATCCTCTCCCGAAATTCGATGAGGTGAGGAGAGGTATAGAGCCCGACCCGCCGGCCCGCATGCTGCAGGACGGCCGCAACCATCGCCGCCGTCGAACCCTTGCCGTTGGTGCCTCCGATATGAAGGACGCGAAATGCACGATGAGGATTGCCGACCCGGTCCAACAGAATTCGCATGGTCTCCAGACCCAGCTTGATGCCGTGCTTCTGAAGCGCGTAGAGGTACTCAATGACGGAGGAGTCGCTCATCAACAATAAACCGGGAGGACGCAGAAGGCTAAAAATGACTCACGAGGGTGCCAACCGTCTCCTTGAGACGCTTACGCTCGACGATCATATCGATCATGCCGTGTTCGAGAAGAAACTCGGCCCGTTGGAACTGATCCGGCAACTGCTGCTTGATGGTTTGTTCGATGACACGAGGTCCGGCAAACCCGATCAACGCTTTCGGCTCGGCAATGATGACATCACCCAACATCGCCACACTGGCTGTGACACCGCCGAACGTGGGATCGGAAAGAATCGAGATAAACGGCAACTTGGCCTCACCCAGCTTCGCGACCGCGGTCGAGGTCTTGGCCATTTGCATCAGCGAGAGGATGCCTTCCTGCATCCGTGCGCCCCCGGACGCGGTAACCAGGATGACCGGCAGCTTCAGTTCCAAGGCACGATCGATCGCGCGGCAGAGCTTTTCCCCGACCACAGACCCCATACTCCCGCCCATAAAACTGAAATCGAAGACACAGAGCACCACCCGGCGCCCGTCGATCAAACCTTCGCCGATGACGAGCGCATCCTTCCGGCCCGTCTTCTCTTGGTGGACCTTGACCCGATCTCGATACGACTTGGTATCGTGGAAACTCAAAGGGTCCTGCGCTTCCAAACCCGCATCCCATTCCTTGAACGTACCGAGATCAATGAGCAAGCCGATCCGCTCAGTGACCGAGATCGGAAAATGATAATCGCACTTCGGACAGACCTTGTTATTCCGATCGACCTCCTTGCGATAAACGATCTCCCGGCAGTGATTGCACTTGAGCCACATCCCCTCGCTGCCTTTCGAACGTGGCGGCTGGCCTGATTCTGCGGGCTTTTCTTTCTTGAACCACGCCATGGTTGTTGCCTTTTAATGCCGTCGCATCCTCTCGACGTATTGCTCGACACAAATCGGCAGAGAATAGCATAGGGCTACCCCCGATGCACCTTCCTGCACCTCACATCCGAAACACCGGCCCACGTCAGTGCCCGAGAACCGAGGGGCTCAGTTTCACCAACATCCACACCCCGACTACGACACTGACGAGACTGGCGACTCCCTGAACCCCCACAAAGAGTCGCTGACTCATCGAACGCGAATAGATGACCGGCACACTCAGGGTTAAACCGACCATCATCATGCCGATGATCGATCCGACACCGAAAAGGAGGATCGACACCAGTCCGCTGACCATGGTTGTCGTCGCCGTTAAAATCATCAGCATCAACGCGGCCGATCCGGCAAGTCCATGCACCATGCCGATACAGAGCGGACGAACTGCATCGGTCATCCAATGCCGATGGCGATGATCTTTTTGTTGCCGGTGGCTGTGTAAGTGGACGTGCAGCTGCCCCTCATGCTCATGGCTATGGATATGCCAACGCTCACGATACAATTTCAGCGCAAGACTTCCCCCAAGGACAATCAGAAGCATTCCGACTCCCGATTCAGCCATTACCTCAAACTCAGCGGGAATATGGAGCCCCCAGGCGAGCACGATTGACCCAACCAGCAGCAGCGTCAGCGTATGACCGATCCCCCACCACAACCCGACGGCAACAGACGCCAGAAACGACGGCCGCTCGGCAAGAACGGTCGAAACCGCTGCAAGATGGTCAGTATCTATGGCGTGCCGCAGTCCCAACAGAAAACCAATCCCCAGCAGCGTCAAGAGATCCGTATCAGGCATCATACCTCCAGAAATCCAACAGTGAGGTAGGTGCGTCCATTACAGTCCGTCCCAGCACCGACACCGAAAGAGGCCAACACGGACGAGATGAGAACACGTGCCTCGCTCATCCGCCACGGGCATGCATTTCCAGATGGGGATCTTCCCGGAGCCGATTGATCTCGATCAACCCTCCGTCTCGAAGTCCCGCTCGTTCCAACGCCTTCCGCTCCTCAGCACCACGATCGCGACGAGCAGCCCATCCCGACCGAATAATGTCCCGCATGTGCGCCGGGTGCTCGTTCATACGAAGAGGCTTCCGTAGATCAACTCCAGATCCCGCATATAAGCACAAATACCACAATCCATCGGCTGTGATACGACTGCGGTCACACTGCGCGCAAAACGGTGTGGTCGTCGACGGGATAATCCCAAAGATCGTGCCGTCCGGCAAGCAAAATCGTTGAGCGGGAGCGGCCCCCCGTTCTGGAAGCGCCATGATTCGACCATACCGACGCGCGAAAGTATCGAGAATCATGTCCTGAGACAGGACCTTCTCCATCCTCCACTCGTTGGCCCCGCCGACATCCATGTATTCGATGAAACGCACCTCGGCGTGGCAACGCTTCGCAAATTCGACCAACTCGATCAGTTCATCGTCATTGAACCCACGAATCGCGACCGTATCGAGCTTCAGATGTGTAAAGCCCGCCTTCCCAACCGATTCAATGCCCTCCAGAACACGCGAAAATTCATCTCGCCCGGTCAGTTGACGAAACCGCTCCGGCTTGAGAGTGTCGAGACTGACGGTAATGCGGTCGAGCCCGGCATAGTAGAGATCCTGGACGGACTCGGCCAGTAACACACCATTGGTCGTCAAGGCCACTTCGGTAATTCGCCGGTCCTGTCGAAGCAGCCGAACCAGCCGCGCAAGATCCCGACGCAACAAAGGCTCGCCCCCGGTCAGTCTGACCTTGTCGACTCCCAGATCGGCAAAATAGCGGACGAGCGTCGCCATTTCTTCGAAGCTGAGGATATCCTCACGCGGAAGCCAGACATACTCCGGCTCCGGCATGCAATACCGGCACCGAAGATTGCAGCGATCGGTAACGGATAGCCTCAAGCTTCGTAACGGACGCTCATAGACATCGCCTACCGTCACCTGAGAACTATTGACCGGTGCCAGACTCATCAGCTTTCTTCCCGCTTTATGAATGAGCTCACCCCTTGCGCCTCACGCTCCTAGGGATGTTCTTCCACCCACACTTCGCCTTCAGGAGTATGCTCTCGTTTCCAGATCGGCGTAATCTGCTTGAGCTCATCGATCGCCCACCGACAGGCATTGAAGGCGTCGGCACGGTGTTCCGCACCGGCGATGATCAACACAATATTTTCCCCGATTGCAATTTCTCCATGCCGGTGAATGATGAGCAACTCCAAAATATCGAAATCCTTCAACGCCCGCTCTCGAATCTCGCGGAGCTTCTTTTGCGCCATCCCTTCGTAGTGCTCGAACGTAATGCCATCCACATCCCGCCCGCGCGATCGATCCCGTGCAATACCTAAAAATGTGGCAATGCCCCCGATCCGTTTCGATTGACTGCGTACCCGATCGAGTTCTTGATCGATGGAGAAATTTTCCCGCTGGACACGGACAAACCGGTTTTCTTCTGCCGGTTCCTGCCCTGATCCTCCGGCAAACGGGGGCAAGAGCGCAACCTCGTCACCGTCGTTGACGATCGTGTCTTCGTGCGCAATATCCTGATTCACAGACACCAGCACCTTCTTCTTCTGAATCAGTTCCCCGATTGCGGGATGGCTGGTCTCGATCGCACCGACCAACTCCTTGACTTGCCGCCCACTCGCCACATTCAACGACAGAGACGCCTGATTTCCTGCCAGCATCTTCGTCATACCAAATAATCGCACCGTAATCATCGTCCGTAGACCCTATCTTTCACTATTTCTGGTATAGGTCCCTGATTTCCCACCTGATTTGGAAAGCAGGCACACCTCGCTGAAACTCATTCCCCGATCCACAGCTTTGCACATATCATAAATAGTCAACGCCGCGACCGAAGCCGCCGTCATGGCTTCCATTTCGACCCCCGTCGGTCCAGTCGTCTTGGCAGTCGCCGCAATGGTGATGGAGCAGCGGCCCTCTGAATCTGGCTGAGATTCCTCTTTGAATGAGATATCGACGCTGGTAAGCAGAATCGGATGACACATGGGAATGAGGTCCGGCGTTTTCTTCGCACCCATCACACCGGCGACCTGGGCGACAGCCAGCACGTCCCCCTTCGCAATCTTGCCTCGTTGAATCTTCTCAAGAGTTTCCGGAAGGAGAAAGACCTTGGCCTGCGCAGTGGCGAGACGCTCAGTCGCATCCTTGGCACTGATGTCGACCATCCGAGCTCGGCCAGACTCGTTAAAGTGGGTGAATTCAGCCATTTTTCACGTTGAATCAGTATGTTGTAACCAACTGGTGGCGGGATTATAGGTGCCGTCGGAAATGAAGGTCAAGCCGATCTGCTGCCATAGGAGGCCAAGACCTCTTCTCGATATCCGGATCGTCTCCCCTCACCATCGTCGATCCACAGTAGTTGTTGGGATCAACCTTACCGGCAACAATAGCACTCTGCAGACATGCAGTGGCTCTTTTGGATACGGTTTTCCACACTCCCGGCATTTCAGACCTTTTAAAAATCCCATCTATTGCCTCCATCTTTCTGGTATCAAATGAGAGGTTCTTCCTGCCTTCCTGTGACGGTAGTCGCCGGCTTTAAGCCTGCGGGAAATAGCAAAACCCGAAGGTAGGTGGCTACCGCTTTTCAGCACAAGTTTACTGAAGAACCAAATAAAAAAGCCTCTTTCTATTTTACATAAGATAGGAAGAGGCTTTTTTGTGTCCCTATCTTATCTCTTCCCAACAACAGAGACAGGAATTAGCACCTGCATCACGTTCAGCAAATTTGCTGGACAAGACCGGTTGCTGTGGCTTCATAGGGCCAGTCCCTCTGCCACTCTCGATAAGACACGTTGCCTTCCGCATCCTGCACTTCGACCAAGATGGTTCCTTGAAGTTGCTGGCCACCATTGACCAGTTGCAACTTGTAGCGCACCTTTTCCCTGCCGATCACCGCTCCAGGCGAGGTCGGATGCTCGGAAGCCCCTTGGTAGAGCACCACGATCGTCGCGTCGAACCCGCCGCTTTTCGAACGGCGCCACTCGCCGTGACCTGGCGTGGCAACGACCGGGCCTAACGGAGACTCCGGCAGATAGAGACGGCGTGACTCAACGAGATTGCCGTCGGCGGTGAAGGTCAAGAGGGTCGCCAACGGCGGCCTCTGTTCCGTCGCGGAACGGACCACTCCTTTCCAAGAACCCGTCGGTGCCCGATCTTCGTGAGCAAATGTCGGGAGCCCCATGAACACAGTGAGCGCAACGACACACGTGCTCATGATCCTTCTCAGGTAAAGATGCTTCACAATGAACTCCTCGGTTGATGAGAGCAGCCTGCTCGCTTCTGCGGTTTCTATGGTGGAAGATACCCGCCCGTATCGTGAGCCCCAGCCTCACACGATCTACAAGGTACCGGAACAACAGCGGCGCATTCTCAGTCACCTCCCCTCATATCGTCAAGGCCATTTCCCAAGCAAGAACGATTCACGCAGAAAAGGTATCCTCAATCAAGCTGTACCTGCCGGATTGGGGCTGAATTTCGACTGGTTCTTCCTCACCATCCCCCTCTTTTTGCCGTCTGGAAAATCACCGCCCGTTTCAGTACACTCTATCGAGACTCTGGCCGCTTTGCCTGAAGGAAAGACTGCCGTATACGGTTTCACGAATTTGCAGCGAGGATTCCAATGGGATTTCTACGCAGACTACTCGACATGCCGTCGTTCAACGGCGCCACCAATGCGCTCTTGATAGAGTTGGCCCTCCCTGAGCTCACAGAGCCGCAACGCTCCCAGCTCAAAGTCCGGGTTCTTGAACTCTACAAAACCCACACGGTTTCAGACGAATCGACCGACGTCATCCTGGTGCAACTGAACCAAACGCCGCGCATTTTTCAACTGAATATGGTGGCCCTCGCCATGAAAGACTTGGGCTATCCGCCTCCGTTCAGAAAAGAAAAGATCCAGAAGATCAAGAATCCGTTCGATCCGGCCCACGCAGATGAATACGCCTTGCGAGCGGTTGCCCGGCGCCTCAAATGGAACTATGGTGTCGAGGTGTGGATCGCAGAAGAGCCGATCAGTTTTGATTCGTGGTAACGGTGCCGTCGCTTGACAGACCCGCCATGCACGGTTATTCTGCCGCGGTTCCCCAACTAGGCCAGGAGGCATAAGAACCAAGATGCGTATTTCTGCTCTGCGATCACTGTTTCTGACGATGGTCCTTTCTCCCGTTCTGTTACTCGTTGCGCCGCACGCCCAAGCCGCAGAATTCAAGATGGGGGTGGTGGACCCGCAGTCCGTCTTGGAAAAATCAAAGGCGGGGAAGCGAGCCCTCGAAACGCTGAAGGAATACGTAGGGACCAGGCAGAAGCTCCTTGCCAAGGATGAGGAAGACCTCCGCAATTACGAGAAGCAATTGAAGGAGCAGGCCCCCAAGTGGACCGACGTGGAAAAGAAGGAAAAAGAAGGGCAATTCCGGACAAAGGTCCAGGATTTTCAGAAGCGGGCGCAGGAATTCAACATGGAGCTCCAGAAGAAACAGAAGGAGTTGGTCGACGAGTATATGAAGAAAATCTCCGCCGCGACACAAGCGGTCGCTGAAAAAGGCGGGGTGTCGATCGTCGTCGACAAAGGAAGCGAACAGACCGTCAAGATCGTGATCTACAATAAGGATACGATCGATCTCACCGAGCAGGTGATTAAGGAGTTCGATCGAACAAACAAGTAGGATCTTAGAGGATGAGCGAAAAAGCTCACTGTCTCACCCGCCCAACCTCTGCGCGCCGAGACGCGCCTTTCACCGGGCAAGGCCGCAGCTGATCAACTATCATTCATTCCTTTAGCCCCATCCGTGCACCTCACGTTTCACGAGATACGCTTCACACACTTCTGAGCGATGCGAGAACGACGCTGGAGGGCTTTGGCAGCATCCTCACTCCAGCGGGTACCCGGCCTCCCGCCACGCACGTATCCCTCCATCCATGGAGAGGACATTCTCGTACCCCATCTGCTGCAAGGCATCGGCCGCCAGCACCGATCGATACCCTCCTCCGCAATAGAGCACGACTGAGTCCTGCTTATCAGGGACCACTGTCTCGATATCCCGTTCAATGATGCCCTTCCCAAGATGTTGAGCGCCCCGAGCATGGTCCTTGGCGAATTCGTGATCCTCCCGAATATCGATGAAATGGAACCGCTCGCCCCGGTCGAGACGAGCCTTCACCTCGTCCACGCTGCACTCCTTGACCCGTCGTTTCGCCTGTTCGACAAGTTGCAAGAACCCCGGATTGTGTTTCATGTTTCCTCGTTCTTCAAAAGAGTGACCCCTGTTCGATACCCGGACGCCGAAACGTCTGAGGAATCATGCGCATGTCATCTTCAGGAAATCCCGCACGCCGTTTAGCAAGTGCGAATAACTGCTCGATCAATTCCCAATAGGGCCCTTGTCCCGCCTGCCGTGTGAAAAATCGGCTCTCCGTCAACGCTCCTCCCCTGACCTCACGGAGTCGATTGGTGATTTTTCCGATTCGTTCCGGAAAGGCCTCTTCCATCCGATCAAGAAACACCGGCTCCAGGCTGCCGGACAGTCTCAACAGGCTGTAGGTCGCCGTACGAGCTCCGGCCCGATACGCTCGATCCAGCAATTCAGGAATATCATCGTCGTTCAAACCGGGAATGACCGGGGCAATCGAAAGACCGGTCGGAATGCCGGCATCGGCAAGCACCTTCATGGCGGAGAACCGTTTGGTAATCGACGGCGCATGGGGCTCTACTGTGCGAGCCATCTCGTCGGACGAAAATGGAATACTGAAGTACACCAGCACCCAGGCCTCCCGCTGCAACCGAACGAGGATATCGAGATCACGAAGAACCAGCGCGCCCTTCGTGATAATCCCTACCGGATTGCGATAGTCCGCACAGACACCCAAACAGGCACGGGTCAATCCGTACTCTGCCTCGATCGGCTGGTAACAGTCCGTGTTTCCGGAAAAGACGATCAGTTCCCCCTGCCATGATTGCTTCTCAACGGCACGCCGAAGCAGTCGCGGCGCATCCTCCTTCACCACGATCTTGGTCTCGAAATCGGTTCCCGCCCCGAATCCCCAATACTCATGGGAAGGGCGCGCATAACAATAGGCACAGGCATGAAAGCACCCTCGATAGGGATTGACGCTCCACCGAAAGGGCAAATCCGGACTCTCGTTGCGGCTCAAGATCTCTCGACTGTCGTCCGCAAAGAGCGTCAACGTGGCTGTGCCGGCCGGTTCAAGCAGGTCCCGGTGCTGCGACTCAAATGGGTTGGGGGGATTGGAGATCCGGCGCATGTTCGACATCCTCTTCTTCACTCCTGATCAATGTCAATTCCCGGCACCGGGTCATAGAGCCATGATGCGTTTCGTTGACTCTCGGAAATCTAGGTGCTAGATTCCAACCGCTTTCTAGCAGGATATTGAAATAGGCTCCCAGCTTCGTTCTCGCATCGCTCAGAGACTCAACGTACCGAAACGTACGCCTTCGCCTCTTCGCTCGCTGCGGCCTTGCTGGTAGGCCTATTTGAACATCCTGCACACGATTCTAGGCAACCTGCTACGAGCAACTTGTGTACGATCTGAAGCACCTCCGCGAAAACCTCGACCAGATCCGCACCGCTCTCGGGCGACGCGGGCACGATGTCCCCTGGGCCGATCTCCAAACATTGAGCGAAGAACGGCGAGCCGCGACGACGCAGGTCGAGCAGTTCCGATACGAACTCAACAAGGGCTCTGAAGAAGTGGCTCGGCTGCGACGGGCCAAAGAACCGGCTGACGCGGCCATGGCGGCAATGAAACAGTTGGGCGATCGCATCAAGGACGCCGAAGGGGCCCTCCGAACGGTCGAAGAGGCGTTGAGCGATGTCGCGCTTCGCATCCCCAATCTCCCGCATGCCTCGGTCCCGGTTGGGACTGATGCCTCGGAGAATGTCGAGATCCGTCGATGGGGGACCATCCCCTCTTTTTCAAGCCCCCCCAAACCCCATTGGGAAGTCGGAGAGCATCTCGGCATCTTGGATTTCGATCGAGCCGCGAAGATTGCCGGAGCCAGGTTTTCCGTCATAACCGGAGCCGGGGCCAGGCTGGAACGAGCGCTGATCAACTACATGCTCGATCTGCATACCACCCAGCATGGATATCGAGAAGTCATTCCGCCCCTCATGGTGAATCGCGCCTCGATGACCGGGACCGGTCAGCTCCCGAAGTTCGAAGACGATCTCTTCCGCATGAAGGACGAAGATTACTTCCTGATTCCGACTGCGGAAGTGCCGGTAACGAATCTGCATCGTGAGGAGATCCTGGCTGGAGACCGCTTACCGCTCCGCTATACGGCCTACACCCCTTGCTTCAGACGAGAGGCAGGGTCCTATGGCAAGGACACGCGAGGCCTGATTCGGCTTCACCAATTCAACAAAGTCGAGCTCGTGGCCTTTACGACACCGGATCGTTCATACGAAGAGCTTGAGCGACTGACGGGTCATGCTGAGTCAATCTTGCAGGGGTTGAACCTCCCCTATCGCGTCATCACACTCTGCACCGGTGATATGGGATTTTCTGCCGCTAAGACCTACGACCTTGAGGTATGGCTCCCGTCTCAGCAACAATATCGGGAGATTTCGTCCTGCAGCAATTTCGAATCGTTTCAGGCCAGGCGAGCGAGCATCAAGTATCGGCCGACCGGGGGAAAGAAAGAGACCAAGGCCGATTTTGTCCATACGCTCAATGGGTCCGGACTGGCCGTCGGGCGAACCGTGGTGGCCATCCTGGAAAATTTCCAGCAGCCGGACGGTTC
>JABMDK010000017.1:94733-120076 GCA_015903995.1 Nitrospira sp. | reverse complement strand
GCCACGGCCCAGTGCATTGTCTATGGCCAACAGATCGTGGACGGCCAGGTTCCCGGCTCATCGGTTGGTTAATACCACCAACCGTCAGCGCTCACGGAGACGCGTCATGCGACTCGCTGTGATTCTCATCCTCACCCTCCTAGGCGGATGTGCCGACCTAAAACCGGATCAGGCTTCGAATCGAACTGGCAGTCAATTAATCCAGGAACGCGAGACATTGCATCAGCAGGCCCGTGAGGCGGCGCAGCAATCTCGTGAACGGTACGTCGCCACGGAACGTCCGGCCCTTCAGCGAAAGTTTCGACAGGAATACCCCACGATGACCGACGCGGACCTCGATCTCCTGGTCAATGATGCGTTGGAGAAGGGGTTGCGATCAGAGGCTGGGCGCCGACCGGATGGTCCAATCAGGCAGCCCCAAATGGATTGTATGTCTTCCTCATGGAGAAATTCTGCTTTTTCGAATTGCTATTAGCGAAAGTTGTGCGCGAGGACTTACTTGATGCAGTCCATTTAGGGACAGAAAAGAACAGGCAGCGAGGGAAGTAATCGGAAATCGTAACAGCTGACCCGGTAGAAGTGATGGAGGAATCCATGGACAGTGGGACATGTGGCATCGATCCGATTAAAATTCAGGCCATACGGCACTGCCTAGAAAAGCAATTTGCAAACGTAACGTTCAGTCAGAAGATCAGGCCGACGTTTGTCTTTCACCACGGCGTCGAGAAGCAGTCTTGGCACGTGGTCTTTAACGAGCAGTTTTTAGCCGACCGCATGGCCATCGAGGAGTTGGTGCATTTTGTAGAGAGCAAGGTGATCTCGAAGGTCCTCAAGAATCCAGGGAAACGAATTCAAATTTCGAAGTTTGGAGACATCACTGTCGAAGAGAAAAATCCATCGTAGGTTTGCAGCGGCTTGACAGCAATGCGCTTAGATTGACACACGCATGCTACCGAATGGCATCTGTAACCGACAGAACATCGACAGCCAAACTGACCGGGAGATGCGAATGTTGGCACCGCACCGTCAACCCACGAGGACATCATGGTCAACTACCCGCAACAGGTATCATTCCAACGGTTACTGGTTCGATTTGTCTCGACTTCCACGCCGATCGAACGGCATCTGCTGGCCGGCAAGGAGCTCACGGACACCGAACGTGATCTGATCTATAACACGGTACTCATCCTTCAAGCGGCGTTAGAAGTGTGGCAGAGAAACCACAGCAGATCTCCGCGGACAACACGTCGTCGTGATCATGAGTGGTCATGACGCTGGCGGGAGCAAAGGTTTTGGTACCGGGCGTTTCGAGGTCCCTCGTCCTAGTCTAATGCCAGTGCGCGGAGGAGGAACAGATGATCCAGCAGCTCACCGCAATCGTTCACAGGAGTCGACCATGAAGACAGGCATCACGATGCTCGTGAGTACATGCGCGCTTCTCATGGCAGGTTGCGCAGGAATAGAGTCGAGGCAGCCTCTTCAAACTGTCGCATCGGTGGACCTCGCCCGTTACGCCGGGACGTGGTATGAGATTGCACGGCTCCCCATGTGGTTTCAGCGCCACTGCATCGATTCAAAGGCCATTTACACGATTCGTCCAGATAACAAGATCGGCGTGCATAACGAATGCGTGACCAGGAGCGGCAAACTCGATCAAGTCGACGGCATCGCGACGATAGTGGATACACACACGAATGCGAAACTGGCCGTCACGTTCGACAATTTCTTCGCGCGGCTGGTCGGCCCCTCCAGAGACGGCAACTATTGGATCCTCGATCTCGATCCGGATTACCAGACGGCTCTTGTGGGCACACAGGACCGCCGCTACCTCTGGATGCTATCCCGCAATCCACACCTCGACGAAGTGACCTACCAGCGCTTGGTCGGCACAGCTCAGCAACTCGGCTTTCCCGTCTCAGACTTTATCCGAGCGAAACGCAGCTCGTCCATGTAACGGCCGTTATGCACGTAGACTGTCCAGTTGACACTCGCCGCTCCTCCACGTAGGTTTCTCCCTTTTTGACCTCGTACCGACCGAACCGGACACGCAAACCATGGACTGGTCGCTCCTCATCGGCCTTCTGACCTTCATCGCCTGCACGGGAGCAGGGATATTCTTTTGGCGTGGATTCGCTGCTCGGCTCCGGACCGACTTCCGAGCTGAACAGCCCGCGCTTCGCATCACCAACCTCTCGGCTCTCAACACCGGCGATGTCGTCACACTGACGCCTGATTTGGAGAATGTCGGACAAGGAGTGGCGTACGATTGCGTGCTGCAGCTCGCCGGCTGGGAGGGCAGTTTTTCCGTCAATACCCTCTATCCTCAGGGACCCCGGTATCACAAACACTCGATCCCCATCGTACTGGGGCCAACCGCGCCGATCCGCATGAAACCGATCAGTCGATGCTACTTGAGGTTAGCCTGCCATGATCGCTGGGAACAACCGTACGAATATTGGTATCCCGTAACCCAAGCGGAGAACCTGAACTCCGGCCTGTATGACATTCACATCAACCTCGCACAACCTGAACTGACCGAGCCACACGCCTCCCTCTGGAAAATGTGGACGTTACTTCGAAAGATTTCCGCATATGATTGACGGGGTACAACCGGCATTCTGCCCAGGCAGGCACAAAGATGATGTCTCGACGGAGAGCGCCGACACCGACCTTCACCGGGTTGAATGCCGAGGAACGATGCCACGCCTCACCGTAAGCCCTTGCATTCCGGGTTCCTGAACCGTACCATTTTATGAGTCGCTCGAAAAAGGAAGCCGTGCCGATTCAGGGACCCTGTAAGACTTCAGCACGCCGTCCGACTGAGAAGCAATAACTCCCCCGATGAAGGAGAAACCCGATGCCCCCTACGATTCAGATCGATCCCATCGTCAAAATCACGAAGACCGATGAAGAATGGAAAAAGCAGCTGTCGGCTGCCGCCTATCGTGTCTTGCGACACGAAGATACCGAGAGGCCGTTCGTCAACCCCCTGCACGACAACCACCAGTCAGGCATCTATTATTGCGCCGGTTGCGATCTGCCGCTGTTCTCATCCGAACACAAGTTCGACAGTCGCACCGGCTGGCCTAGCTTCTGGCAGCCGATCGATCCCCGCGTGATCGAGTCTCGAACCGACTTCAAACTCTTCATACCTCGAACCGAGGTGCATTGCGCCCGATGCGAAGGCCACCAGGGCCATGTATTTAAGGATGGACCGCAGCCCACCGGTCTCCGGTACTGCATCAACGGCGTGGCCTTACGATTCATGGCCGGCTGATCGGGGCGCTTCGCTCTCCTCTTGCCCCGGATCAAAGGAGTCTCCCGCCCATTACACCACACACGCTACCGCGGCCGGCCCCCACTGGCACTCCTCCGCTCGTTCACGGTACAATTCTCGTCCACGGACCATTACGACAAGGTTGAGATGTTCTCCCGCACACTACCATACACATTGCTTGGACTGGCTCCCTTGCTTCTGTCGTGCAGTGAGTCATCCGGCCTATTCAACTCGACGACATCCCCTTGTTCCCTGACGACCGTGGCAGACGCAGAACGGGCGCTCGGGGAACCGGTTCAGGAAGGGACTCTGGCTGATCCCGCAACCTGTGTCTTCAAAGCCCGACGGAATGCGGGCAATGCCGTCACCGTCCAGCTTGATGAAACACCTGGTGCGGACCGGCGAACATGGTTTAATAAAGAGCGTCTGCGCCGTGACAGCTATCTTATTCCTGGCTTGGGCGACGGCGCGGTGAGAATTGACTCCTCTCCGACCCTGTCCCGGCTGACCTTCATGCATAAAGATGCGTTTGTCACCGTGATCGTCTCTTCGACCCAACAGAAACAACTCGGGGAATGGGTCACTTACTTGAGTAGAACCGCCGCCACCCGATATGGCGCATCCTTGACCGCAACACTCCCTCCCTCCGCCCCATCTGCAATGCCCGCCCGCGGAACCCACACCGAGCCCGTCGCTCCGCCGACCCCCGTGACGCTCACACGAACGCTTCCTGTCCATTCAGATACCCAGGTCGGCCCGAAGAAGGCCGCTTCCTTCGATCCGAAGAGCCTGGTCGGGACCTGGCACGCACATCTCACGCAAGGTACGACCCAGCACGATATGCTCCT
This sequence comes from Nitrospira sp., assembly GCA_015903995.1. GTDB lineage: Bacteria > Nitrospirota > Nitrospiria > Nitrospirales > Nitrospiraceae > Nitrospira_D. The sequence goes on along the minus strand of JABMDK010000017.1, from coordinate 115,951 downwards.
CATTATTCAGCCGACCTTGCAATGGTCGCTCTCATCGATGATGCAATTTGATGGAATTTTGAACGCTGAAGGAGGTCTGTGGGCCCTCGAACGAGCCAACACCTTCAAGGGCCTCGGATGGAAAGGCACCTACCGCAAGACGACGCCGAATTCGTTCGCCAGCACCGGCAGTGTTCAAGCAACCTGGACGAGACTCCCGCCCGATCAAAAACCCGCGCACATTCCAGCCGAACTGTGGACACTCCGACGCGACGCCACCAGCGTCCCGGTCTTTCAACTCAAGACGGTCGACGCTGATCTCGTCGGCCAATGGGAGGGATCCGGCACCTATGCCGGAGGTTCCGCCGCCTTCGTGTGGGGGATCAAACCCTCCGCTGCAACCAATTTACTGATTGTCGATACGCTCCGCGGGGTCGTGCACACCAAAGACGGTATTCCACAACTTCAACCTAGTCAAAAGCGGCACCAACGCGTCAGCATCATCGCCTTCCATGACCGAGGATTTACCACGAGCGATGGAAAGACCAACCTCCGATGGACCAACCTTCGTTCCGAACCGACAGAAGACCGTCACCTCTAGCGAACTCAACCTTGATCGCGTAGCCTTTTGAAAAGGACGTTCTCTCATGGCAACCCCAAGCACTCGTATCGGGTTCGTCGGTGTCGGTCGGATGGGATCCAATATGGCCAGACGGTTAAAAGAGCGGGGGTACCGTATTACAGCGGTTCAGGACCGTATTACCGAAGCGTCGAAAGCCTTGGCACAAGAACTGGGCGCGGAAACGGCCGCATCGCCGGATCGGGTCGCCGAACTATCCGATATCGTCATCACCGTCGTATCGGACGACGCGGCCATGCGGGACATTTATGCCGAACAAGCCCCGACCAGTCTGCTTGCTCACGCGAAAGATCGGCTGTTCATCAACTGTGCAACGCTCACACCGGCACTCCACATCGACATCGAACAGGCGGTTGAACGGCGGGGCGGGGCAGCTCTCGAAGCCTGTATGGCGAGCAGCATCACCCAAGCGCGGCAGGGCACCCTGTATCTCATGTGTGGGGGCAAGCAGGAAGTCTTCAACCGAGCACGCCCGGTGCTGGACAGTCTCGGTACGACCGTCCGATACATCGGCTCAGCTGGAGAGGCGGCAACAGTCAAAGCACTCGTGAATATGGTGATGAACAGCAATACCGCCGCATTGGCCGAAGGGTTAGGACTCGGGAAGGCGCTGGGAATCGATCTGACCCTCCTGCGCGAGGTATTCAGTCAGACCGGAGCCGCCTCGCGAGTACTGGAAACAGACGGAGAAGATATGCAACTCCGTGCACATGACTGTTACTTTTCCGCAGCCCACGCTGCGAAAGACTCGTCCATCGCACTCGACTTGGCCAAGCAGGCCGGTCTCTCACTCCCACTTGCACAGGCAACGCTGAGCCAATATCGACGATTGATTGAATTGGGCAAAGGTGATCTGGATAAGTCTGCAATCGCCGAATTAACGTTTCCTGATCGCCTCTGATTGCCCGTGCCCTCCGCTCATTGCAGAAATCTCGCTGTGCAAGAAGAAGCACAGCTGTTCGCCATACCCTACGCTACAGTTCAAAGCATATAACTTATTGATAGTATTAACATTGCATCATTTTCATAGAAAGTCAGACTCTCCCGTCGCTATCTGGATCCTTCACGGATGAAAACACGTGCACTCTATTTATCGATCTAACATACTGATTGTTATGGAATATTTAATTGATACCGACTGGCACGGATGATGCCCTATCTCCCTCACGTAATATGCGGCCCACATGAGCCTTCAACCTGGAGGGCGTGATGACGTATCTAGTGGGACTCTTATCGTTCGGACTGTTGTTTGCACTCGGAGTCGGAGCAGCGTTTATCCTTACCAGCCTTTAATCGCGTGACGATACGCAGGTAGCTTAATCGATCAAAAGCTGATCGGTTGGAGGAGCCCAGGTCAAAGGATTACCCTTGGGCTGATCTCTCATTGAAGAGACTCAGCTTGAGGGGTGCCTTCCTATATTGAGGGATCGGGCCGGCAAGAACCCACAAAGACATCGAAACACTCCGGAATTCCGAGGAGGATCAGCGGCGAGAACGACGAAGTTCCCTCGGCTCTTGATGTCTCGTCATTCTGTCACGCGAAGAACTGTCTGACCTGTTCCTGAGGGACACACCCGACGAGCAGGTCACCGTCCGGAGACACAAGAAGGGGAACTCCATTTTGACCTGTCGCATGCCATGCCGTTTCCCATTTCTGGGCGATGACATGGTACTGCCCGTCAAGGTCTTCGACAAAATGTTCTCCCGCCAGCTGCTTCAAGACAAGCGGATCGGAAATGTCTCGTCCCTCGCACCAGAACGCACGGTAGGTTCGCTGAATAAAATCCATCCCGTACCGCAGATCCTTTCGTAAGAGCGCCACCGCTTGTTCAATCGCCGGCAGAGTATTGGGCTTCCCTGGCGGCAAGGCGATCGGCAACCCCGGCGCCAATCGCTGCACCATTGCGACTTCGTGCCGCAATTCCGCCCCCAACGAGCCGTCCCATGGCTTCATAGGACGGGGCAACTGCGGTGCATGCTGCACCCCGCGCCATTCACACCGGTCGATCACACCCATCTCGTGCAACCGTTCATGCAGGGCATAACAGAACGGACAATTAAAATCGCCATAGAGCAGAAATCGATCGGAGGCCGGATTGGAATTCATGGCGCCACTGTACCGAAGTGGCGAGTGAGAATCTACCCCTATCGTTCATGCGCCAGAGAGCTGAGGAACGGTCTGATAAACCACATTCAAGACGACACTCAACCCAATCCTCAGCGTCTTGCACGAAGACCGGTTGGAGCCGGAAATCATTCACACCGTCTGTAGCGGTTTCATGCAGTCAGGAGGTGGCTTGTCGTAATAGTTCTTGGAGATTCGTGCGCAACGCCGGCAACGTCAATGGCTTCGTCATGACTTTATCCATCCCGGCTTGGTGACACTTCTGAGCATCTTCCTCGGACGCATAGCCGGTGAGGGCCATGATAGGCAGATGACTCAGCGTCCCCTCCTCACGAAGGCGAATCTCTCGCGCGGCTTCATAACCATCCATCTCGGGCATCTCACAATCCATCAACACAACATCATACGAGGTTCGAGTGATTGCCACCAACGCTTCACGGCCTGTACGTGCCACTTCGACCTGACAACCGAGCTTCTGCAAGAACTTGCAGGCCACAACTTGATTAATTTCGTTGTCGTCAGCGACCAGAACTCGTAACGGCCCCACCTGCTCTCCCACACCACGTTGTCCTGTCCTTGAAGACGATGCTGCGGCTTCTCGATGAATGGCCGGAAGGAGGTTGGTGGTATAGGTAAACGTGCTGCCCTGACCGAATACGCTGTTGACCGTGATGGTCCCGCCCATCAACTCGACGAGCTGTCTGCAGATCATGAGACCGAGACCCGTCCCCCCAAATCGCCTTGTGGTCGTAGCGTCGGCTTGAGCATACGCCTTAAACAAATTAGCTTGTTGTTCAGAAGTTAACCCGATGCCTGTATCCCGTACACTCCACCGTAGAACCACCACGTCGGATTCATCCCTCGTCTCTCGCTTGAAAGACGAGACAGTGATCGTAACCCCTCCTTGTTTCGTAAACTTGATCGCATTCCCGACGAGATTGAAGAGGATCTGTCTCAACCTGATCGGATCGCCCCGGAACTCCTCCGGAACATCGGCATCAATGTTCAGGGAAATCGTCAGACCTTTTTGGGCTGCCAACCCCTCCGCCAATGTCGTCACATCGTTGACCAGCGCCCGCAGATTGACGTTGGCCACCTCCAAGCTCATTTTACCGGCTTCAATTTTTGAAAAATCGAGAATGTCGTTCACCAACGTCAGCAATGCCTCTGCGGAGCGATGCATCGTCTCGATCAGCTCCCGCTGCTGATCGGTCAACGATGTGTCCTTGAGGAGCTGCGTGCAGCCCAGCACTCCGTTCATCGGAGTCCGAAGCTCATGGCTCATCGTCGCAAGAAAAATCCCCTTCGCCCGCGTCGACTCTTCAGCTGCCTCTTTCGCACGGCGCAAGGCCACATCCGACGTGATATCCAGCCCATAGGCACGAACGAGTTTCAATTCCTCAAGGGGGAAAAACGACCAGGCCATCACCCGATCAGCCACGACATGTTCAACCCTTAACGGAGCGGAATTAGTGGTGAGACATTCCTGCAAGATAGCCGGTAGCGCAGCGGGAAACATCACTTCAATCCCGGATTCGAGTAATCCGCATTGAGCGATCACATTGAGCATGCCGGTGTTGGCATACAGGATGGCACCCATCGCGTCAAACTCCACAATAGGATTCGGCGCATCCTCGGCCAGCCGTGCAGCGCGTTGCACGTCTCTCTGAATCTCCATGGTATCGGTCAGATCACGGACCACGACCATACCACCGACCGGCACTCCCTGTTGTGTTCTCGGCCAGAACGACAGTGAGAGCTCAAACTGCGTCCCATCCTCCCGATTCCAAACATGGGAAGGAATCGCGACCAGCTCGCCGGTCTTCACCATTCGAGTGAAGGGGCACTGGGCCGCCTCACTCTCGCCTGACATGAAACATCCGATAAGGTCGTGAAACCCCAGCCCGATCACATCGTGTGTTTGCCCGACAAGTTGCCGGGCTACAGGATTCAGGAACAGAATACGATTGTCGTGATCCAAGAAGAAGATGGCCTCTGAAACCGCTTCCAGGATCAGACTCGTATCCTCCCCAGCCTGCACACCTGATTGCCGGGCCTTGGATTGGAAATCAGATGATGAGGTATTCCGGGAAGACATGTTGTGCAAGTTCGGATTATGTTGAGGATGGGGCATAAGCCCTCCAGCGTCGCTTTCTCATCGATCGAAGCCTCACCATACGGAGGAGAGGAGTCAAGGTGACGTATCCGCTTCCATGTGATCGAAGTACGCGTGTGAGGTCCTCACATCGACCATGCTGCAACAACCTCATGATTGTTTCCTAATCTATCGGTCAAATGGGAGTTCGTCTGTAGGAATGGATAGGCACGCTTCCTGGACTACGGGATAGGATGCAATGGGATGCAGCCGGTTGATATCCGTTGATACGCTGACCACTCCACAGCTTAGGTTTTTCCTGAATAAACCGATAAGACTCTCGACGGGGCGTACTAGATCATCCAACGGAGGTGTTTATGATATCCGCCATACACACCGCACTCTCAGGCCTGGCTGCTTTCGGCAAACAGATCGAGGTCGTTGCGCATAATGTCGCCAACGTCAATACCGAAGGGTTCAAAAACTCCAAAACGGAATTCGTCGAAATTCCTAGCAGTGGAGTTCTCCCTGTCGTTGAGAAAGACGACTCCTCCGGCCCAGCGGTTCTTCGCGACAGCAGTGGCAACCAAACCATGGTCGAACTCTCGAATGTCGATCTGGGCGAGGAAGCCGTGCAACAGATTGTGGCTCAACGAAGCTTTGAAGCAAACCTCCAGACCCTACGAGCTGGAGATGCGTTACTCGGCAGCATCCTGGACATCAAGAAGTAGCAGAAGGTTTACTGCCGGGCTCCGGGCATAGCATTCACGGCTGTCACTATGCTATGTCGAGCCCATGGCTTCTCCTCGTGTCTTGTTGTTGCTTCCCCCTTTGACTCAGCTCAACACCCCTTATCCATCGACTGCCTTCCTGACTGGGTTTCTTGAGTCCCGCAACATTGCCGTTGAGCAGGCGGATCTCGGCATCGAGATGGTGCTACGCCTCTTTCGTCCGGAGGGACTCCGAAATATCTTCAGACAACTGCACGGCCACGATGATTCCCTCCCCAAGGAAGCCGTCGCCATGATGAAGGCCGAACACGCCTACATAGACATGATCGAACCGGTCATTGCCTTCTTGCAGGGTAAACGCCCCGACATTGCCTCGCACTTGATTCAACCCGGAGTGTTGCCTCAGGGGCCACGCTTCCGAGGGCGTAAGAAATTCGCGCGCACTGTGTCGGTGGACGATAGAGCCAAGCAATGGGCGACGTTCTTCCTTGAAGATCTCACCGATTTAGTGCAGGCCACGATTACACCGCACTTCGCCTTGAGCCGCTATGCCGAACAGATCGGGCGCAGCGCCTCATCGTTTGATCACATCGCCGCCGCCTTGGCAGAACCACCGAATTTGATTGATGAATGGCTATTGGAAGTATTCTGGGAACACGTCAACAAAGTCACCCCCTCACTGATCGGTCTCTCCATACCCTTTCCAGGTAACCTCTATGGGGCATTCCGCATTGCACAAGCGCTCAAGCAGCAACGCCCTGATCTCCCGGTGGTCATCGGCGGCGGCTATGTGAACACGGAATTGCGCCGAGTTGCCGACCCTCGCGTGTTCGACTATATCGACTTTCTTACGCTCGACAACGGTGAACGGCCGCTCCTCTCCTTGATTGAACATCTGTCCGGCGTGCGTCCTCGCCAATCGTTGTGCCGCACGATGTATCGTGAAAAGAATCGTGTCGTGTCTGCGAACGATCCTTTGTCGACCGACTTCACCATGGACGACATCGGCTGCCCAACCTACCGCGGCCTGGCACTGGATCGCTATCTGACCATTCTGGACAGCACCAATCCCATGCATCGGCTCTGGTCGGAGGGCCACTGGAATAAACTTACTGTGGCGCACGGCTGCTATTGGAAACAATGTACGTTCTGCGACGTGGGGTTGAACTACATCAGCCGGTACGAGATGACACCGACCGATCGGCTCATCCGGCAAATCGAACGACTCGTCTCCGAAACGGGCCGAAGAGGGTTTCATTTCGTGGACGAAGCCGCTCCACCTGCCGCACTGAAAGCATTGGCCCTCGCTATCCTGGAACGACGGATGACTATTTCCTGGTGGGGCAATATCCGGTTCGAGACCGCCTTTTCACCGGACCTGCCACCAGCATAAGCACTCGGCAGCGTGGATCCCATTCCAGCCACCAGCGCCGCCATGGCCCCAGCAACTAAAAACTTTTTCCACCGCCTCGCAACATGTTCCTTCATACTGATGCCCTCCCTTGTGAGTAAGAAAAAACCACCGCCCACCTGCCTTCTTCACAACAGTCCGAGCTAGGAATTTCGGTCCGGAGTATGCCTAAGTACTCGAAAGATAGCAAGAAACTTTTCTCTAATTGTTTCAATATATAACAAATATACATATGTATTTCTGCCTGTCCAGATAAATGCAGAAAACGATCAGGTTCGATACTGATGTGGTTTTCACCAGCGCAGTTCAACAGACCCCGCGCAGATCGTGCACAAACCGTGTCGTCACTAACTCCTTTTTCATATGCCGACATACGTGCCTTTACTCGCCTACGTAGAATGTACCATTGTGAAGCGGTGGAAGAATGCGCAACGAGCGTCCTCTGCCCTACCGGCCATGGTCTTCGGGCGGCGTACCGAAGCCTTGGCGAAGGGAGAGAGATTCGGCTCGTTTCTTCGCCGAAGAAACCAAGCGAGTCACCGCTTCAAGGCATAGGCTCGACCTGCCTTTAAGCAATCCTTGTACCCCATGCCCTAGACACGCGACGACTCTACTGTCCGAGAGAAGAGGAAACCGACAGCTATGAGATGTAAGTCTGCACTGTGAGGAATTATGGAAGAGATAACTTATCAATAAATAAGAGCCAGGCAGAAAAAGTTGACCCCTCTCTGCCTGGCTTTTTCAGTATACCGGTAAGAGTCTATCGGTTCGGCTGAGGAGTGTAACGGAGATACGGCTTCACAGTCTTGAAGCCTTTAGGGAACAGTTGTTGCGCTTCTGCATCACCTACGGCGGGTGTAATGATGCAATCTTCGCCGTCTTTCCAGTTCGCCGGAGTGGCCACCTTGTACTTCGAGGTCAGTTGAAGCGAGTCGATCACTCTCAACAACTCATCGAAATTCCGGCCGCAGGAGGCGGGATACGTTAAGGTCAGTTTGACCTTCTTGTCCGGGCCGATAATAAAGACCGATCGCACCGTCATATTGTCGATGGCGTTGGGATGGATCATGTCATACAACGTCGCGACCTTCTTGTCCGGATCGGCGATGATGGGATAGTTCATCGTCGTCTTTTGCGTTTCATTGATATCGTTGATCCAACCCTTGTGGGAATCCATCGGATCCACGCTGACGGCAATCACCTTCACGCCCCGTTTTTTGAACTCCGGCGAGATTTTGGCCACAGTCCCCAGCTCCGTCGTACAAACCGGCGTGTAGTCCTTGGGGTGTGAAAACAGAATCCCCCACCCGTTACCCAGCCATTCATGAAAATTGATCGTCCCCTCTGTCGTCTCTGCCGTAAAGTTCGGCGCGTCGTCATGACTTACCTCCTTATATCGTCATCACTACAACAAGATTCTCCTATCTGCGTACCATACTGCGCCCCAACAGGCGAGTTCAAGGGGGCACATCGTACATGCTTCGGCCGTATGGCGGCACAGGATGCGCGGCAATACTCGGGGAACCACATTCGGCCGGCCTTGGCTTTGGGGCCGACGGTTGACGATGACCTTGCGACAACCACCGGAATTCCCCGGCTCAAGTTTCTCATCCTCCTTGCCGATACGGCTTCCGAGAACCTTGAACGGAGTACGACTATGGACAAGGCTGACCCACAGCATACAAACCTACATATTTCCAAGGACCCCATGTACGTCATGCTCCGCGAAGGCTGCATCAAGGAGTTCAACGTCAAAAAAGCCGCCGGGGACAAGTGCGATCTGCGCGGGTGCGATCTGCGCGGTCTTGACCTTCGAGGCTTGGATGCCGACGGGTTGGATTTCAGCGACTGCTATTTTCGGCAATCCGACTTGCGTGGCGTCGATTTGAGCAAGGCCAATATGGACGGGGCCAGCATCAACGCCTGTAAAATCTCAGGGGTCCTCTTCCCACGAGAACTCAGTGCATCGGAGATTGAGCTCTCCCTCTTACATGGGACACGCATGCGGTACGGGACAAAATGAGGCTGTCGCAAAAGCCAGCCGGCATCGTTCTCGCCTCGCTCAAGACCTCAACATATTCGGCAAGAGAACAGACGGTGTGTTCGAATCCTCGCGCGTGAGGCAACAGGCAGGACCGACTTATAAGCCGGCAGACAGCGACAACTGCGTCCGCACCTTCTCATGACCAGCCTCGGCAGCCCCTGTGTCGAGAAGCGCGACCCGTTCCTCTGTGAGTTTTTCCCCCTCCAAGAGATGGCGGCGGATCGCCTCGGCGCGCTGGTGGGCCAGCGCCTCTAATTCGCCCGGAGAAATTTGGATAGCCGCCGCGAGTTTTCGCTTCATGTCTTCCACGGTCGGCTGCACGGGTTCCGCCGGTGTCGCTGACGGATCAGGCGCAGGAAGTTTCGCATACAGTTTTTCCACCAGCCGTTGCTCCTCTTTCGGCGACAGCTCTTCCTGATCTGGCTTGCCCCCACCGCTCATTGTGAACAGTTGAGCTCGAAGTTTCATCGTTTGAAGCACCGCCACATCACGCGTCGCATCGGTCGTTCCCTTGATATCGAGCCTCAGTCCTTGATATCGAGCCTCAGTCCGGCCCGCTCATCCAACGCCTTCTCTAGGGCCTCGAGTTTGTGCACTTCACTCTCGAGCAGCGCGGCGCTGCCCGGCTGGAATTCGATGAACTGCAGATCCTCCTCGTTACCCCCGCCCGGTACGAGCTTCCCCATCAACGCAAACGGTGAGGCCACGACTTTTCCAAGCAGATTGAGCAGCGTCGAAATGACCACCTTGCCGTACTTGAAGTCCGGGTCGTTGAGATTGCCCCGAATCGGCATGTCGACCTCAATCACACCCTTACGATCCTTCAGCAGTCCCACAATAAGCGGCACCGGCAGTGACGTGGCATCCGGGCTGTTGGTCTTTTCACCGAATGTCAGTTGATCGACACGCACAAGATTCTCCGCTTCCAAGATCTTTTGCGAGACCTTGTACTTCAGATCCAGAGAAAGCTTGCCCTTGGATAATCCATAACCGGCATATTTACCGCTGTATGGACCAGCCGGCGTCAGATCCATTGCTCCCAGCGTCACGACCAAGTCGGTGAAGGCGTCCTCGCTCAGCGGGTTGATCTTTCCGACGATGTTGAGCGGAGCCGCCCTGCCGACTTTTCCCGACAAGTTGACGTCAGCTTTCTTCAGCTGCTTGGACGATAGCCCCTTGATGGTCCCGCCGAACTCGGTGAGGCTGGTCTTGACGTTCGGCTCGATGGACAAGTCTTGAAACCTTGCAGCCAGTTTGACCAATTTGACTTGGTCGATCGTCACTGGCACGGGCTCTGCCGGTTTGGTGTGCGACTTCTCTGTTTCAAGTTCTTTTGGGGGCGCCGCCTGATCGCCAGGTGGAGGCGAGGCAACCAGATGAGAAAGATTGAGTTGACCGTCGTTTTCCACCACCATCTGCACGGACGGTTCTTGCCAGACCACTTCGGCGATTTTTACAGCGGTCGGCTCCACATCCAAGGCCATGCGGTTGACGGCCAGCCCCGGTCACCACATTATCAAACTCTTTGCGATCGACAACGGCCAACTGATTGACCGCAAGATCGCCCTGAAATCGAAGCATGGGCTCATTCGGGTGTTCTTTGGCAAAACGCAGTGCCCCCTTCAGATCGATCGCTCCATCCTGCACATCGGCATTGAGAAACCGATCAAGATATGGCTGAAACGGCTGGATATCGATGTGCTCTAACTTGAGATCGGCCTCGACAATCAATGGCTCGACCGTGACCTTCCCTCGCACGCCAATCGTTCCCGTCTCATTCAGTTTCAGCGAGAGGTTCACCGGCAACGGTTTTTTGAAGGGAATCTGTACATCTTTTACCGTGAGATTCATTGCCGACACATCCACATGACCGGGTCTCGAGAGAGTCCGATCCTCGAACGCGGCTCGATAGTTCCGTAGAGCGACCTCGTCAACGGCAATAGTCCAGGGCTTTGGTGCTTTCTCGGATTTGGCCGTTGCCGTGGTGGATTGTTTCGGGACCTCATTTCCGCCGACCGGTGTAAAGAGCGTTTGATAATTCATAACCCCGCCTGGGTCCATCCAGGCCTCGAATCGCGCATCGGCTGAATGCACCTTCACAACATCGATGGTCTGCTTTTGCAGATCCAACTGAATCCCTTCCACATTAAAAGCCGGAATACTGATGACTGGATCAAGTCCACCCCGTTCCACGATCGCGAGATTCTGAATCGATACGTTTCCATTCTTGACGGTTGCCTGAGGAGCCTGACCGCGAAGATCGAAATGGTACGACGCAGACAGACCGATCGTGCCCTGCGGCACATCGAACTGGAACAGGTCGGACAGGGCTTGATACAACGTCTTGAGTTTGATCCCGGACAGATTCACCCGCCCATCGGATTCCACCGGTTCGAGAAAGATGGTTCCCTCCCAAGCAATCTTCTCACCCTTTCCGATCTCCGCTGTAAACGCATGGGCGCTCTCGCCACCCTCGGCTTGCACCGTACTGAAGTTGCGCAGCACGATTTCGAACGGCACCACGTCGATCACCACCGGCCTCGCCTTCGACTCATCCCGATATTCGAGAATGCCTTGTCCGATCTCCAAGAGATCGATCTGCACCGGCATCATCATCTTCTTCGGCTCGCTCGGTGATGACGCAGGAGGCTGGGGTGCCTCATCCGAAGGCGGAACCAACGACATTAAGTTGAGCTTTCCCTCGGGGTTCACCTTGGCCGCCACGAACGGCATGACGAAACGGATTTCGTCGAACGCGACCTTCTGCAAAAACAGCGTCGTCGCGCGCAGATTGACGAACAACTCCTCGAACCCCAGTATGGCGGTCTGGTCTTGCTCTCGTACTTCTAACCCATTGAGACGGAGCGAGAGCGCGAACGGATTAAGGGCGGCCTCGCGCAAGACAATCGGATGCTTGATCTGATCCGAGACAGTGGGAATCACATACGATTTAATCAGATAGGGAAGCAGGAAAAACCCGACGAGCGTATAGAACGTGATAAGGCCCAGCAAAGTGCCGATCAGCACCCGGGGGCGGAGTATTCGACGCATGCGGTCTCAAACCCTCAGAAGACAATATACGGATGAAACTATAGGGGACGCGACCGTGGAATGTCTACTGGAGAGATGCCCGCCTGGCCATGGAATTTATTAGGGAATGCAACGCGCGATGGCTGGCATCGAGCGAGTCTACCGAGGGAAGGGAAAAGATTCTTGCGGTGTGTATCCCGTCGCCTTAATAGAAACAGCACTGCCACGAGCGAGCTTGGAGTGGTGCGCCCGGCTGGAATCGAACCAGCGACCCTCAGCTTAGAAGGCTGATGCTCTATCCGACTGAGCTACGGGCGCGTTCCAATATTTCAACTACTTGGACGAGTGACCCTCAACGGCCATGTCGCTTGGTGTTATTAGGGTGTTAACGTCAAGGTACTTTTGCACCTTCGCAGCAGCATCCGTCAAGTCTTTCTCTTCGATTGAATTGTATCGCTTCCACATCTTCTCAGACTTGTGACCAACAATCTTCATCGCCGTCGCGGTGTCCACTCCTGCCCGTCGTAGGTTTGTCGATGCACAGTGACGGAGATCATGGAATCTAAAGTCAGTTATTCCGGCATCTCTCAACGCGGTCCTGAAAGATCGGCTGATACGTTGAAGCGGTCGGCCCTTGTAGGTGAACACGTGGTTGTTGGTCAGACTGCGAATTTTGGCCAAGCGTTGGAGAGTTGATCGCACGTCTGCGGTCATGGGAATACGCCTCCCGGTTTTGGTCTTGGTGTCTTGACTTCGAAGGGTGATGAATCCCCGACGGAGATCAACACGATCCCACGTCAGAGACACAATCTCCCCGAACCGTTGGCCGAGTTGATAGGCCGTCAAGAGCACCGGGCGGAGGTGGCTTCGCGGCCTGATGTAACCGGCCCCATTCTTCTTCCGTGAGCACCCGATCCCGTTCGTTCTGGGGGTTGGGTATCTCGACTCTGGACGCGGGGTTGGCCTGGAGCAGTCCCCGCTTGATCGCCATGTTCAAGCAGTGTTTCAACGCAATGTGGTCATGGTTGATTGTCTGTGTACTCGCCTTGATTCCGTTGGGTTTCGTGCGTTGATTGCGGAAGGCTTCCACATCCTGAGGCTTGATCTCTGACAGGATCTTCTGACCGAAGAACGGGATGAGGTGAGTGTTGATACTGTAGGCTCGTCCCACGAAGGAACGAAGTCCTCGGACGGTTTCCAGCTCCAGGTAAGCCTTCGCCCATTCTTTGAAGAGGATCGGCTTGGCTTGTTCGGTCTTCTCGTGGCCTAGGAGGAGTCGTGTCCTGATGGTGGCTTCCATCTCCTTGGCAACAGTCTTATTGAGACACCCCACCTTCCAGCGTTTCCAACGGGCACCGGGCACACCGCTCGCGAGGACCAATGATTTTCCGTCCGCACTTTCGATCACCGGAAATTCCACATAGTAACTATCGCGCCGCTTAGTGAGTCCCATGGCTGTCTCTCCGTGGTGTGATCGTGTGCTGATCGATCCAGGCGTCCAGCTGAGCTTGTTTGAACTTCACCAGCCGTCCGATTTTGACGTACCCCAGTTTCCTCGCGGAGACCCATCCGTACAGGGTCAATTTGGATATGCCTAAATACTTCGCGGCCTCATCCATTGTCAAAAGGTTATTCATGGCGCTTCAGCAGCCCTTTTTCTTCATGCACGACACATTTGGTCGATCGAACCGACCGACATACCTACACAACTCTCGCGAGTGGCACTTATGAGAGGGTTCAGAATTATTCACCATACCGAAAAGGTAGGGGGGCCCCAGAAAGGAATGGACTTCTCCACAGGGACCGTCATAGTCCATGCTCTTCGACTGCTGACCACCCATGCCGCGAGACACCTGCCGATTCTCTAGAAGAAATCAGCACGTAGCAGTACACTCCAATGACAAGCACATCACACAGATGGTCAGCTGCCGCCCAGGAAACTCATGAGGACGAGATGATTACAAGAACACTACCCCACGAGCTGATGGATGAAATTCGCAGGCTAGAGGGAGCGTACCCGGCGCATGTTGGCGTACAGGACATTCCTTTCACGAAGTGTGACTGGACAACTGAGAAAGTGCTTATCGTCCTGTCATTCTCATTCTCGGAAATGGGCCGGGAGATCGTATCGAATGTTGGCTCAGACGTATGGATCAAAATACAGTCTGTGATAAAAGGACTTCAACAATCGGCAGGTCCTCAGGACAGGTTGGATGTGCAGTTTAGTCTGCAAGTGAACTACAAAACTTCTGTCAGTGTCGATGTGAACATGTACAAAGTGTTTGCAGCCCTTCCAACGCGAGTGTCAGAACAAATCACCTACCTCAGTGGGGAAATCTTATCAGGCCGACTGCAGGGTTCTTCCGCAACCCTTCGGCTATGAAAGAATGGCATTGAGAAGGAACGCTTCACAGAACCATTCACAGTCCTGCGGCTGTTAAACCCGCTCAAAATGACCTATGAAGCGGCGAAGAAGCGAACGGAACCGTACACCAAGATCGTGGAAGAGCTTTCGGAGATTCGACAAGACACCGTTGCGCTGGTGAAGAAAGCGGTGGGAGAGAAGCACAAGGCCTATGTCCTGGTCAACAACCGCAGCGAAGGGAACGCGCCGTTGACGATTCAGGCCCTACTGAATGCGCTGCGGGACGCGCCGCCGTGAGGGTTTGTAATCCTCTCCGAGACCTTCACTCAAACTCTTGTCATAACAGCGAAATGCCTCTCCAGCAGCAGAGTTTCGCTGTTTTACTGGTTCAGTTTGGCTCAGTCCAAGTGAGGGGAATTTGGGCCAATTTTGCTCTCAAGAGAACACGCCGGGAACACGTAGGGTTTTTCTCTAGAGAGGTCGGATGCTCACGATACAGACGTAACATTCGTGGGACGCGCTCGACTCGCCCTTCCCTGTCGTGGTCGCTCTTTCGCCTGTCTGGTAGGCGTTTGACGCCTGGGCCAGCGGTATGAGCAGAAGCTGGTACCGATCCCCACCACCGTGGAACTAGCCCTAATGCAACTCACCTCCGCTCAGATCCAGCTGGCTGGGATGGTCGCGGCTGGGGCCCCCATTGAACCCGTAGCTTGCTCATCTCCCGTGGTCATGGACGCAACGGCGCGGGCCACTGCCTATCTGATCTACGTCTGGGTTCGTGGCATTCATACCATGCTGTGGCGGCGCTTCCTGGTCCACGCCGAGAGCACACTGGCTGACATCATACTTGTTGTAGAAGCGGTATCGAATAGAGCGCGGGCGGCGAGCACAATTTGTTAGGGGCAGTGAAGGAGTGTGAGACCTCTATCGAAGGCAACGACGGCCTTCGTCGAATCCGCCGTGAACCAGGTGATGAGCAAACGCCTGGTGCAGAAGCAGCACATGTGGTGGAGTGGAAAAGGAACGCACAACCTCTTACAAGTACGGACGTGGCTGCTCAATGGCGTGTGGAGAAGCATTATCGCTCGATGGCACCCGACACTCGGCGGCGCAGAGACCAATGGGCCACCAGCCACAAAGGTGGCTTAGGTGCCCCAGGTTTGAAATGGACTCCGGAACCGGCCCAGTACCTCACTGCGGTTTGTCATACCAGCTGATCTGGGTTTTGCTATGGCGTGAAGGCTGACGGGTGAATCGCAAACCTGTGTGGCGGTTCTTTCACCTGAATGGAACTCCACCGAGGCGATATTGTGCTCTCCTCTTACCCGGCCGTCGTTGCCGAGGGCGCCGCCGCTTATCAAATTGGATACACTGTTGTATCTTCGCTGTTACGGTGAACAGGGACCCATCTACTGCAAATAGCCGATATATCACGCCTTGCATTTTGGAACAAAAGGTGCACAATACCTCCCTCAGATTGTAAGGATTGCGATCCTAAGGGAGGCGTCAATGATGAGGATGTCTACACTCATGTCAAAGGCCACTACAATACTGTTTGCCCTTCTCCTTCTAGTTGCTACACCGATACTCGTGTCTAGTGAATCAGGGCATTTGGTCAATACGACACCAGACGGCAAGGTCGATTGGACGACAGGGATTGCGACGGCTGATGGGATCGGAATTCCCCCGAAGAATCCTGCGAGCCCTTTGCAAGCCAGGGAAATGACGCGCAAGGCGGCTTGGAGTGTCGCGCTGCGGAACCTCTTAGAAGTCGTCAAAGGAATACATGTCAGTTCTACAACGACGGTCAGCAACTATGTCACCACCAACGACGAGGTCCGAACGAAGGTTGAAGGCTTCGTCAAAGGGGCCCGCGTCGTCAATGAACAAGAGATGCCCGATGGTTCATACAAGACGACCGTGGAGATGAAACTAGGTGGAGAGTTTTCCAATCTCGTCATTCCAAGGGTAGCTCCAAAGAATGCGCCTCTGGCTCAATACCAGAAGGGTCCTGTAAGCCCACCAAGATCCTATACAGGTTTGGTGGTGGACGCCCGGGGGCTAGGAGCCCGTCCAGCGCTGGCTCCCCGATTGTTGAATGAACAGGGAGAGGAAGCCTATTCGGTAGCGTATGTCGAGCAACAAGTGACAGCGGAGCAAGGCATCGTCCTCTATGCACCAGATCCTCAGAGCGCAGAATCGAACCCACGCGTGACCAATAGCCCCTTGCTCGTCCGGGCATTGCGGGCCCAAGGGGTACAGAAGACGGATCTCATCATCAGTGACGCCGACGCCCAGACCATCCACGGTGTGCCGGAACATTTCAAGTTCCTGAAGCAAGCCAAGGTCTTGGTCATACTCGACCCAAATAAATAGACGAGATAATGGTAAACGAGTTGCTATGAAGGCACGACCACCAATCGCCACTCTGCTTGGCCTGGTCGCCCTGCTGATTCAGCCAATCCTGTTCGGCTGGTCAGGTGGGGCTCTCGCAGAGGGAGCAAAGGGATTGGAAACAGTGCGGGGTAATGCGTGTTACCGATTCGGTGATGAAGAGACACCGGCCAAGGCCCGCCGCGGCGCCATAGCTCTGGCCCAAGAGCAAGCCATCCGCAGCCATCGGGTGTTCGTAGAATCATCCACGCGCGTCAAGAACTTCCAAATGGAAGAAGACCTCATCCAGACGGCCAGCGCCGCCATGTTGCAGGAGATGCAGATTAGTCGCGTTGCGAGACGGGCACGCGGAGCCCCGAGAAACTGAGGCATACTTGAACCAGTATGTCGAGGTTGCGAGGGGCGAGCCTGCCCGCCGAAGGCTCGTCGCAGCAGCGAATTCGCGATTGCAGTAGAAACGTTCATGAATAATGCGGGTTAGCAGATTATCGATCGCTTGGCGCAGGCGGAGAAATATATGGAAAATATCGAGATATGACACATGAAGGAGGCGTGGATTTCAGCGTGAGGCTGGCTGATCAAGTTAGTCGAACGCATCAGCAGCCGTTGGACTCGCGCTGCTGGGTTCTGAAGATTTTGGCAGTATCTCTGTGCTCAGCGATTGCTGATTATCGCAAACAGGAGCTGCTCCACCAGGGCTCGGCGCTTGATTTGGGCGCGCGACATGGGGCGTGACGCGGTGGGGGTGTGACGGGGGAGCGTGGACGTATGACCATGGTGTCGGTCCCGTTCTCCGTTCTCGTATCGGCCTTGTTCTGATTCTTGATCAATGAGACATTGGTGCAGTTGCCAGAGCTTGATCTGAAGCTCTTCAAACGATTCTCCATAGGCTTCTTGCTCGGGGTAACCCTCCAGGTAGCCGCGCCACCCGTTTCCGTCTTGCACGATGATATATTTCGTGGAATGCATCAGGGAAAGTATAGCTGGTCATTTCAGATGCGCAAGCGAAGAGAGGACATGGACTGCTCAGGATTCTGATCTTCGGCAAGAATCAAGAAAGCCAACGAGTTAAGCCTCTAGCAGGATGCGGAAAAAGTCCGCCAGCGGCGTTCTCGCCTCACTCAGAGGCTCAACGTACGGCCCAGAGTACGATTCGCCTCTTCGCTCGCTGCGCTTGCTGGACGGCCTTTTTCCGCATCCTGCGGGCCTATTCAGCATCGTCCTCAACCTCGAGGTCTGTGACGGCTACAGAAGTCGCAATGAGTTTTTCCGCAGCCTGCTAATCATTCCTTCCGCGTCAAATCTTTTGGACAGTTGCTCTTAACTAAACAACTGATTCTTCAACGGTTATGAGTTAGGGGCGCAGATAAATTTAGGCTCTGCTTTGCATCGCAAGGCAAACGCTCAATGTGTTTGCTCAATCAACAGTTGGTCATGGGAGAATGTCACGTAAAGGAATGATCGAGACTCCGTCGCTTTAACGAAAAAAAGTCGACACGCAGGGCATTCACCGCTACATTTCCACTCAGGCGCTCAAGATTTTCGATTGACTACTCCGATCACGTTCAGAACAGAGAGGAGCCACGACATGATGGCAACCCAAACGCCGACGGATGAACGGTTGAAGGACCAGGTGATCAGGCAAGCTCTGGTGGGCGATAGGGCTGGAGCGCGCCAGACTGCTAATGAAATCACTGACAGACGGTACTTGCGAGAGGCTTGGCAAATGATGCTGTTCGTCGAATCGGAACGGGGCAATGTCCAGGCTGTGAAAGACACGATCCTCTCATGCCCCGATCCGTCGCTCTTGGCCAGCCACTTCTATCTTGAGCTGCCGCAAGTCTTCGTCAAGGCCGGGGATCGGTCCGGGGCCATCGAGATTGCCAAGGCCATGGGCGAGGCCGGAGTCTTGCCGCTCATCGGCATTGCCGCCCATCTGGCGGAGGACGGCGATATCGTTGGAGTGCGAGAAGCGCTCTCTCATGTCGATGAAGATTTGAGAGTGATGATTTTGCGTAAGGTGAGCGCCTATCAGCCGAAGATCCAGCGACTCGATGGACTCAATCTGGTGAAAGACCGGACTGCTGAGGCCGATTCACTGGCAGCCTGACCAGTTCCGCAGAGCAGATGACTCTCACTTATCTCCAGATCAATGCCCTGTAGCTGTCGGTGGTGTTCAATCACCACACCGGGCCCTTCGCTAGGGAGCGATGGTCAGGTGCCGGGCGGATGCCGGTAGCCTGACTAGGGCGTGGGTGTGCACGGAGTGATGACCGTCCCCGCGAACGGACTCCGTTGTGCGGCGGTCAGTTGGCCGCAATAGCTCGTGGCCCCTTCACCTGACGGCAGCTTCTGTACCCACCCATTATAGACATTGGGCACAGGCAACAGGCCCTGTCCACCCATGCCGGCGTTTGCTGCGATGGGGTCATCGCTCGGCGCAGTATTGTCGGCCAGCACCACCCAACCGGCAATGACGGCATCATCCACGTTGCCGTCGTTGTTTGGATCGTAATCGAAGACGATCAAACGGTTGGAGAACTTACTGGTGACATAGGCATAGTATCCGCCGCCTTTCTTAGCGCCGAAGTTCACACCATGACAACCTGGATCGCAGACCACGCTCTTCACCAACGTGTCGGTTTTGGCATCGATGATGGTGATCGTGCCGGTCAAAGTATTCCCCGTGATCACGAACTTGCCATCAGGACTCACCGGCGTTTGGATCGGTAGCCCACCGATTGCTCCATTTCCACCGATGCTCCCCTTAATCGGGTCATAGTTTTCAAGCAAGTTGATGTTCTTGATGTTATTCCCACTGGCCATGTCGATGACGGAAATGCTGTGTCCCAAATAGTTGGAGACATAGTATTTCGTCGAATCCGGGTTGATGCCGGACGCGATCGGCAATGTGCCGGTCGCGGGTTTGGACTTAATCTTGTCCGTGATGAAATCCCAGAACGTGGAGTCATTCGTATTGGAGTTCGGGGTCACCATCGCATTGCCGTCATGGCCCATCCAATGGGCGTGGGGCTGGGCCTGCTTGTCGCCTTGGTTTTGGACCAGAATCTTGCGGTTGAAACTCAGGGTCCCATTAGCGGCCTTGTTCAGCTCGACGACAGAATCTTCTCCGTTCAGTCCTACGTGGACCTGCCCATTATTGACGCGGGTCATCACATGCGCGGGATCGTTGCCGAGCTCGATCTCCTGCAAGAGTGTCCCATCTGCTTGGTTATGGACATACAGGCTCTTGCCGTGCCACTCGGTATTGTAGATCTGCTTCTGATCGTGACTGGCCCAGAGGTTGTGGGCGTTATTCATCTTCTGGGCCGGCAGCGCAATCTTGCGCGTCACCGTCCATTTGCCTGCGCCTTCCACATCGACCACCGTCACGGTGCTGGGATAGGCCGCGCCTTTGGTCTGGCTTACCTCATACTGGGTGTCCACCCACACCTCGCCGATGCCATCGATGGTGGGCTTCTTCACGTCGGGGATGGTATCGCCGTCAAACGGTTGCAGGGCCGCATTGAGGTCGGGCACGACGGCGCCGCCAGTGACCCGGACCGGGACGGCCGGATAGGTGGGCTGATACTTTTGTCCCGCTTTGGTGTAATCCTTCCAGTTCGTGGGGCTGGTGACGACGAAGAACGCCCGCAACAACCGGAGGCCCAGGTTGGAGTTGCTGGGAAACGCCTTAGTGGCGTCGGCCGCTTGTCTCACGTCGGCCGTATGGGTGACGCCAAAGAGATGGAGGTTGTCCCCGATCTCCAACCCCTCGGTGGTCGAATCATCCACGACCACGCCCGCCAGCATGTACGGATGCAGCTTGCACACGAAGACGTAGAGCCCCTTGGCGGTCAAGGTCACTTCGTGGTCGTCCTTGTTCGCTTTGTCCTGATCGATGCGCTCCGCCGGGGTCGCATCGGATGGCCAGATCAGGCTTGTGACGGTGTGAAAGCTTTCCACACGCGAGGGGCCATTCGCGCCGCTCGGGCCATGTTCTGACTTGGTCTGAAGGAATCGGACCTTCTCGCCGGGTTTGATGATGGCCAGTGATCGCGTGCCGGCAACGGGCGTGCCGGTATCGAACCAATGCCCGGCTTCGTCCGTGACGTCAAAGGTGACGGCGGCTGGGACGGGCGCTGGCCCTCCTGCTGCAGGCGGAGCCGGATCATCCCCGGAACACCCGGCTACGCCTGCCGCCAGGCAGAGAGCAGCTCCTAAATGTATGTACCTCTTCATTGAAGCCTCCTTTTAGTGATGGGAAAGTAGAACGTGATCGCTGACTTTACTATCTGATTCTAGTTGAGCAGTAGGCATGAGATGCTCATATTCATCGAGTCTAACTTCATTCCGTGGGGGTATAATACATGTAATTTTAATTCGTCAATCCCGAATTAGTAG
>JABMDK010000017.1:79666-94633 GCA_015903995.1 Nitrospira sp. | reverse complement strand
AAGTTGTTGGTCCCTAGCAGGCAGTGCGAACTGCTCGGAAGAGACGCATGACGGTTCACACCTCGCGAGGCGGCAGGACGGTACGAGCCCGGATCTTTTTCGTTCTCCGGCTGTCTCCGATCCTGGCCGCGCTCTGGTGCCTGCTTCCGCCGCACGTGAGTGCGAGCACCGTGGAAATTACCATCCTCAAATCCTCAGGCCTGAAGGCCTACGATGACGCCGTTCAGGGTTTCAAGGCGACGACGTCGGGGACACCGATCTACACAGAATACGACCTCCAGGGCGACGCGGAACGGGGCAAGCAGTTGGCCGGAAAGATCCGCGCGTCCGATTCCTCCCTCATCGTCGCGGTCGGTCTCAAAGCCGCCTTGATCGCCAAACAGGAAATCACCGACATCCCGATTCTCTACATGATGATTCTTGACCCGGTGAAACATCACCTCACCGCCGCCAATATGACCGGTGTGCTGCTGGAGATTCCGGCCGACCGCCAATTCAAAATCATGCGGACGTTTTTGCCCACGCTCCGCCGGATCGCCACGCTCTACGATCGAGAGAAGAGCGCCCCCAAGGTGAAGGACGCGGAGGCGCGGGCCGCCGCCCATGAGTTTCAATTGCGCGGCTTTCCGGTCGACCACGAGAAAGATGTTCCGCAGCAACTGCGGGGCCTCCTCTCCGAGTCGGACGCCTTATGGCTCATTCCGGACTCCACCGTGCTGACCGACGAATCGACCCGATTCATCCTCGAAGCGGCGCTGGCCAAACGAGTCCCCGTCGTGGGGTTTTCAGCGGAACTCACGCGCCTGGGCGCGCTCCTGAGCCTCTCGATCGATTACGGCGAAGTAGGACGTGAAGCCGGTCTCCTTGCCAGACGGATTTTGAACGGCGAACCACCGTTGCGGCTGAAACCGGTCTCCATGCAACGAGTCAGGATCACGGTGAATCAGAAGACGGCACGGTACTTGAGCATCACCTTTCCCAAGGAACTCGACAGCCTGATCGATGACACCTATTGACCCGTCTGATCCATGAACACGACGACACTCCAACCGGAACCGAACCGTGGGACAAGGCCCGCCGCCCGATTCTTCAGCCTCCGCACCAAGTTCGTGGTGTTCTTCAGCCTCATTCTCATCGCGACCTGTACCTCACTGAGTTGGTATTTCATCGAGTCACGGCGCACGGCCATGACCAATCGCATCGAAGAACTGGGAACCATTTTATTAACCCATACCCTTCAGAACGATCATTTTCGAATGGCGGGGATCGTGCTCGAAGATCACGCGACCCTCGATCAATTCGTGCACAGCCTCATGACGATCGATCACGTCGTCTACGTCGTCATCACGTCCGGCGACGGCCGCCTCTTGCATCGGCAAACCAAGCGAACGCGCCGCGCCGCGATCGACTCCCCGCAGACCGCCGGACAACCGATCTATCCGTCCGACCGCATGTCGGAATCTCTCGTGCAGGCTCCGCTCACCACCCCGTTGATTACGACGCTGGTGCTGTCTCCCGAGGAGACCCTTGTCCGACACGAGCACGCCGACGATTGGGTGCTTCCGTGTTTGCTCCGCAAGGAAACGCTGTACGACTTTGCCATGCCGATGCTTCGTGAACCGACACCGGCATCCTCCCGCCCACCTCTCTCCATCGATCAGGAGGAGACGATCGGCGCAGCCGCTCGGACGATCACACCCGTGGTCGGACTGGTTCGCATCGGCATCACGGACGCCTGGGCGAAGCAGGCGTTGCTGGTCACCGTGCGGGACGTCTCGATCCTGACGCTGGGGATCATCCTCGCCGGCGTATGCGGCGCCCACCTCCTCGCGTCACGCATTACCACACCGCTGCGCAGCCTGGCCGCCGCCGCCCAAGACCTGGCAGCCGGGGCTGAACATCCGGTCGTTCCTGCCCTCCGCACCCACGATGAAGTCGGACAACTGACGGAGGTGTTCAACCGCATGACGCAGTCCCTCTCTGAGCGCAATCATGCCATCACCATGAATCTGAAGACCATCCAGAAGCAAATCAGGCAATTGACCACGGTCCATCAGGCCAGTACCGCGATTGCAAGCGCCGCCCCGTTCGACATGAACCATCTGCTCGACACGGTGCTCCGGTTGATCGTCGAAAATCTTGGGTTTTCCCGGATGATGCTCGTCCTGTATCACCCACAACTCAATTGTGCGGCCATCGCTCGAACCGTCGGCGTTCCCCCGGAAATCACGAAGGCGGTTCAGCGTCTGACCGTGCCGGTTGCAGATGACGGCGGGATTACGGCCGACCTGCTCCTTCACGGCCAACCGGTCCTGATCCAGGATATTGAAACCGTCGCCCCCCGTTTCTACCCGCCGTTGCTGGAATTGGTTCGCCGCTGCAGGATACAGTCGTTCGTCGGAGTCCCGCTCCAAAGCCACGGCAAGATCCTCGGCTACTTGGCCGGCGACCGCGACTCTCACGCCTGCACCGAAGACGATCTCCAGACCTTGCTGACGATCGCCGGCCATGTCGCGGCGGCCATCGATACGACCACGGCGTACTCGGATCTGACCCAACTGACCCAGTCGCTTGAAGAGCGTATCGCCCAACGGACCGAGGAGCTCTCGCGTGCCAACAGACAACTGCAGGAACATGACCGACGGCGATCGACGTTTCTCTCGGTCGTGTCCCATGAACTCCGAACCCCCATGACATCGATACGCAACTTTACGGAAAACATGCTCGACGGCGTCACGGGCCCCCTCACCGACATGCAACGCACCTACCTCACCCGTATCGAACACAACGTCGCCCGGCTGGGACGCATCATCGTGCAATTGCTCGACTGGTCGCGTCTCGATACCAAGAAGGTGCCGCTTCGCCTTGAGGACGTCGACATCGCTCAATTGGCGACGATCACCGCGGCCAGTCTCCACCCCGTCGCGTCCGAGAAGCAGATATCGCTCGCCCTCGACCCGATCGAGTCGCTTCCGACCATCCAGGGCGACCGCGACAAACTCGAACAAATTCTGTGGAATCTCATCGGGAATGCGATCAAGTTCACCCCGCCGGGTGGCCGGGTGACGGTCGAGTTTGCCGTGCTTCCATCCGGCGATGTGCAGACCTGCGTCGCCGATACCGGGTGCGGGATTGATCCCGTCGATCTGGCCAACGTGTTCCAGGAGTTCTCCGGAATCCCGTCGGCCATGCCGTCCTCGCAAGGCGCCCAGCTGGGGTTATGCATCACGAAGACGCTCGTGACCCTGCACCACGGCCGCATCTGGGCTGAGAGTCACCCTGGTGTCGGATCACGATTTTATTTTACACTCCCTATTCGCGGGGCCGCACGATGAGCGTGGCTCAGACATCGACTGTCTTCCGGATGACGCGAGTCCCTGAAGCGATATCACCCGGACCAATGAAACGAGGAACCTGATGCGCGCAAAAATACTGGTCGTAGACGACGATCCCGATATTCTCCTCAGCTTACAGAACCGTGTCAGTTTTATGGGACACGACCCCCTGACGGCGACGAACGGGAAGGAGGCCTTGCGCCTCATCCTGGAAGAAGAACCGGACCTTGTCCTGCTGGACTTGAAAATCCCGGAGATCTCCGGGCTCGACGTCTTAAAGCAGATCAGTGCGGCCTCAGTTCCGAGCAAACCCGCAGGCGAGGAGACACCCCAGACGCCGCCCTATACGACCCCGCTGATCATCATCCTCACGGCCTATGGCACCATCGAACTCGCGGTCCAAGCCATGCAACTCGGCGCCTTCGACTTTCTGCCGAAGCCGTTCACCGCCGACCACCTCACCGTCGTCATCAACAAGGCCTTGGCCACCGTCACCCTTCACCGTCACGTCGAGACGCTCCGCAAGGAGGTCGATACTCCGTTCGAACCGATCGTCTCGACCAACAAGCAGATGAGTCAACAGCTGACCGTGGCCAAACAGGCGGCCGCGACCTCCGTGACGATCTTGCTGCTCGGTGAAACAGGGACGGGAAAGGAAGTGGTCGCCCGCGCCATTCATCGATGGAGCCCTCGCAGCGCCAAACCATTTATTGCCGTGAATTGCGCGGCCTTCCCTGAGAACCTCTTGGAGAATGAGCTCTTCGGCCACGAGAAGGGCGCGTTCACCGGAGCCGTCAAGCGGGAGCCCGGCAAAATCGAGATCGCGGACGGAGGCACGCTGTTTCTTGACGAGATCGGCGACATGCCGCTCCCCATGCAAAGCCATCTCTTGCGCGTCCTGCAGGATCGGACCTTCTACCGTGTCGGCGGAACCCAAGAAGTACGGACCGACGTGCGGTTTATCGCCGCCACGAACAAAGATCTGAAACGGGCGATTCGTCAAGGCACATTCCGAGAAGATCTGTACTTTCGCCTGGCCGTCATTACCATCATCCTGCCGCCGCTGCGTAAACGGATGGAGGATCTGTCCAGCCTCGTCGAACATTTCCTCAACCGGCCCAACAACGTGGGCCAGAGCAAACGCCTGACGCTCAGCGACGCCGCATTCCAGACGCTGCGACAGTACTCCTGGCCCGGCAATGTCCGCGAGTTGGAAAACCTGATCACGCGCGCATTGATCTTATGCCCCGGCGACACGATCGGACCGGAACATCTCGCCGTGACTGCGGTCACAACGTCCACGCCCGCTCCTCCTCCGGTCGATCAGGAGCCCATCCCCGACCTGCTGTCGTCCTCCTATCATAAGAGCATGGACGCCTACAGCCAGAAACTCATTGAGACGGCCTTGCATCGACACGGGTGGAATCAGACGAAAGCGGCAGCCGAACTCGGCCTGCAACGGACCTACCTGACCAAATTGCTCCGGCAGAAACAGATTTCAGGCAAGCCGCCTCTGACTCCATCAGACTGAAGGAACGGCGGGACTCCCCGACAGGGTTTCGTCTCGCCGTTCACTCTCGCAGAATAGCCGCAGATCGATTGACCTTTCCCACATTATCCGCATCCAATCGATTCAGTTTGGAATCCATTCTGATCCACCCTAGAATCCATTCAGATTCAGGGGCAAGCCATCACACAATAAGTACACCTTCGTAGGAGATGAAAATTCAACGAGTTAGAGTTAGATTTTGCGTGGCTTTAAAAATGCATGGCGCTTGTCAGGAAGAACGGCTGGAGAATCCTCGATGCAGAACTCCGCGACCTGGAACGCGGATTTCACCGTCGGGTTTCACGCATACCACTCGCGCGCTCCACGTGAATGGATCACGATGGAAATACAGAAAGGACGGATACCGACATGATGAGTGATGAGATGGCCATGTTGACGATCTCAGGCGGGATACTTTTCTCAGTGATCATGTTGTTGACGATGCTCAGGCGCGAGAGGTGACGTGTACAGAACGAGGGCGATACCGAAAGGGCATGCCCTTGAAGCCAATCTCAAACGTGCATGGTCCATCAGGATAGACGTGAACGATGACCATCTACGATCTGCTCAAGTTTCGGATAGGTTCGTCTTAATCTTGCACGGCGCAGCATTCCGACGAACTCAATGTGAAAAGGGGTGAAAGGTGATGATACTGACATTTTTGGTCATTGCAGTGCTGATAATCGGTGCGCTCTGGGTCATGTATGGGGCGCTTGCCCCCGACCGCGAGTAATCATGGTGGAGCCCCACGGCTTGACAGCCGTGGTCCCTGTTGTGTCTTCGGCGGAACCCGCCGAAGCGTGTCCTCCGAAGCCTTGGCGAAGGAGGACACCCACTGTAGGGGTTTATCCGGCGCCTCAATTCGATCCTGTGATCAATAGGCACCGGTTCACACGAAGCGGGATGTGGTCGGGGCGAGAGGATTTGAACCTCCGACATCCTGCTCCCAAAGCAGGCGCGCTACCGGGCTGCGCTACGCCCCGACAAGCTCTTGACCTTCATCATTCGTAGAGAAACGGCCCACACGCTGCAGGTTCTTATATACAGGAATGTTCCGATTGGTGTCCAGGCAATGCCCACCTTGGACAACAGATCAGAGCACCGCGCCGCTCAGGGCGTTCCCACGGCGAACGGTCGAAGCATGTCGGCCATGGCGCGAAATGCCTTGGCCCGGTGGCTGATCCGGTTCTTTTCTTCAGCCGTCAATTCAGCCAACGTGCGACCGAGCTCCGGGACGAAAAACACGGGATCGTACCCAAATCCTTGCGAACCGGCGCACGCGTCAGCGATGACACCAGCAAGAGCGCCCGTGGCGACTCGAGTCTCTCCTCCCGGCATCGCCAGGGCGGCGACGGTGACGAATCGGGCCGTCCGCCTGGCCTGCGGCACGCCGTCCAGCTCCTTGAGCAGCTTCCGACAGTTGTCTTCGTAGGTTGCGCCTTCCCCCGCATAGCGGGCCGCAAAGACACCCGGTCGTCCACCCAACGCATCGACTTCAAGTCCCGTATCATCCGCGACCGACGGAAGGCCTGTCGCGGCGGCGATCTCCCTGGCCTTTTTCAGCGCGTTCGCTTCACAGGTTGCCCCATCTTCTTCGACTTCCGGTGCGGCAGGAAAATCGGCCAGGGTGCGGATGCGAATGCCAAGATCTCCAAGAAGAGCCGACAGTTCCCTGACTTTGTCGGAGTTTCTGGTCGCGAGGAGGATGTCTGTGATCGGATGCTCAGTCGAGTGCACCGATCAGCTCTTTCTGAATGGCCGTCAATCGTTGGATGGCCTGCCACCCGACATTCAGAAACTCGTCCATATCGTGCTTCGCAAACGGCGTGCGTTCCGCCGTCCCCTGGACCTCGACATACCGGCCGCGACCGGTCATCACGAGATTCATATCCACTTCCGCCATGGAATCCTCGGTATAGGCCAGATCCACCATCACTTCGCCGCCGACCTTTCCGACGCTGATGGCGGCCAAGTAGTCGGTCAAGGGAATCTTTTTCAAGAGATCCCGTTTTTTCAGCACGGCGCAGGCATCGGCCAAGGCGATAAAGGCACCGGTGATGGACGCCGTTCTGGTCCCCCCATCCGCTTGGATCACATCGCAGTCGATCCAAATGGACCGCTCACCCAGTTGCGACATATCCGTGACCGATCGCAGCGCCCGTCCGACGAGCCGTTGAATCTCCAGAGTTCGGCCGCCTTGCTTTCCCTTGACCGCTTCGCGCGGCGATCGCTCATGCGTGGCACGCGGCAACATCGCGTATTCGGCCGTCACCCATCCGGTCCCCTTGCCTTTGAGGAACGGCGGCACCTTTTCTTCAACGGACGCCGTGCAGATGACCTTGGTGTCTCCCATTTCGATCAGCACAGCCCCTTCGGCATGTTTGATAAAGTTGCGGGTCACTTTTACCGGGCGGACCTGATCTCGGCGACGCCCATCGAAACGAACCAACCCTGAAATTGCGCTCATTCGTACGCCCCTTCCTCAAGAGTAGGGGCCGAATTATAGTGAAGGGCCTAGGAAAGCGCAAACCGATCGGTTCGCCGGACGGTGCCGGCGCAGTTGAGAAATTGACGATCCCTGCGCCGCCTTCCCCTCCTCAGCTTGTACAAATCCCGGCCCTTGCGTTCGGCGAATTCCGTACATTCCACAGACATCGTGCTATCCGACAGCAGCGCTGAAGCCTGATACTGGTCTCCGCGCCCCACGTTGAAGACCGCTCCAGGTGTAGCAATTCAGACGGTTTCTCACTCGAAATCTTGATAAGACGACCGGCTGAGCGGTCAAAACACGGAAGGAATACATTGGCACAAAAAGTGCATACTTTGCCCGCAAAGTTCTTACGGCACTCAGGTTTACCGCCCATGAGCCGATAAAGAAGAAACAACACGATCCTCGGCCCAGACGACCTAACGAACATCCGACTCATGGCGACCCTGCAAGACCAAACCACCCATCAAGCCCTGCTCGATAATCGCAACATTCTGGTGGTCGACGATGAAGAACCGATCAGGCGCCTGCTCGCCTATTTGCTGCAATCCCATGGGTATACGGTCGACTGCGCCGCCGATGCCCGAGAGGCCCGGCAAAAGCTGAGCGACCAGCCGTTTGCCTTGATGCTGTGCGACGTCAATATGCCGGGAGAATCCGGTCTGGACCTGGTGCGCAGCATCCTGTCGGACCAGAACCATACGGCGGCGATCATGGTCACAGGCCTCGACAGCTCCGTTCTGGCCAACGCGGCGCTGGACGTCGGCGCGTTCGGCTATATCGTCAAGCCGTTCGAATCCAATGAAGTGCTCATCGACGTCGCGAACGCCCTCCGGCGACGACGGCTCGAGATGGAAAACCAAGCCCATCGCGAGAACCTGGAAGGCATCGTCCGGACCAGAACGCTCGCGTTGCAGCAAGCGTTGGACTGGCTCGAACGGACCGAAAAAGAACTCCGACTGTCTCGCGAAGAAACCATTCAGCGGCTCGCCATTGCCGCGGAGTTCCGCGATCATGCCACCGCTCAACATATTCAACGCATGAGCCACTACTGCGAGCTGCTCGCACGCAAAGCCGGTCTGTCTCCTGAACGATGCGACTTGATCCGCACCGCCAGCCCCATGCACGACATCGGCAAAATCGGCACCCCGGATCATGTGTTGCTGAAGCCCGGCAAGTTCACTCAGGAGGAATTCGGGGTGATCGCGCAACATGCGGAAATCGGGTACAAAATCCTCAGCGGGTCGGAGGCGGAGCTGCTGAAAGTCGCAGCCGTCATCGCCTACACCCACCATGAGCGCTTCGACGGCACGGGCTATCCCCGTAAACTGCAAGGTGAGGCCATTCCCATCGAAGGCCGCATTGCCGCGATCGCCGACGCGTTCGATGCCCTCACGACACAACGGGTCTACAAACCGGCCTTTGAAATCAGTCATGCGATCGAACTCATGCTCAAGCACCGGAGCGAACACTTCGACCCGGAGCTGCTGGATGTCTTCGTCGCGTCGACCAAGGAACTCACGCGCATCCACGATCAATATGCGGACCGCATGCACTCCAATACCTTCCGCCAACTCTAACAGGCTGTAAAAAAACTCATTCCTCCTTCTGTAGCCGTCACAGGCATCGAGATTGATGGCACGGCTGAAGAGCCCCCCAGTGCTCGATTGTCGGCAATTCGTTGACCGACTGTGGCACCACCGATATACTTTTCAAACCTACCGAAATACCCTGATGCGCGCCGAACCACCGGAACCACAGAGAGAAGGGATTGCCGAGCATGGCGAAAAAGTTGACAGCCGTTCGCAAACGTCCCCGGAACCGAAACTGGATCGCCTACCTCTGCGAATCCCTGGTGGCATCAGGCGCCATGCCGACTTGGGAAGCCGCTACCTATCTGACCGAGAACTTATTCGGAGAAAAGCCCAACCCTCGTCTGCTGACCCCTGCCAACCCGCATGAAGTGACCGCGCACTTACTGCATCGCGTCTATCAACCCCTCGTCGAAGCCGCCTCACGGGAACTCATGCTCCCGCCCGCATCCATGATCCACATCTTCACCGACATCAGTCTCACCGGCAATTCCGTCGTCCTCGTCGTCTTCTTCCCCGGACATGACAGACCGCAGCAACTCTTGATGCTGGAAGCGGCCAAAGCCTGGGATCTCGTGTTCCCGGACGCCGAGTCGTTCAATGCCTGGGCCGAAGAACGGTACCGACGGCTCACACATGCACTGCACCGTGCAACGGCGGACATAGAAAACGATCTGCTGAAATCAGCCGTGTAGCCTTCATCACATCTCGCGCCACACGACAACCGTCAGACCAAACCTCACCAACCCTGACCCATGCCAGACCACGGAGCGTGTCGGAGGGATGCCGTTGCTCAGCAATTTCCCGAGAACACATCCTCCAGACAAGAACAATTCCTTTGGGCGAGCTGTGCAGAGGGCAAGAAGAGGAGACGACCCCGGTGACGATGGCAGCAAGCCATCGTCACCGGGGATGTTACATTGCGGGGCTAGGCCGCCTATGCTTTACTCAGCTCTATTCGTCATGCGGGTTCCGGCCAGGAAGTGGCCCGATCGGATTCCGCTGTTTTCTCGTGAGCTGGGCCTTGTACCCAACCGGCAGCTCTTGCACCCAGCCGTTATAGACGTTGGGGACCGGTTGCACACCCTGAGCACCAAAGCCCTTGTTGCCGACGATCTGGTCATCCTTCGGCACATTGTCGTTCGCCAGCACTACTGTCCCGGCGATCACGGCGTCATTGACGTCACCATCATTGTTGGGATCATAGTCCAACACGATCAGCCGGTTGGCAAACTTGCTGGTGACATAGGCATAGTACCCGCCACCCTTCTTGGCGCCGAAGTTCACCCCATGGCAGCCAGGATCACAGGGAACCATCGCTACCAACGTATCAGTCGTTGTGTCAATGATGGTAATAGTGCCAGTCAGAGTATTCCCCTGAATCACGAATTTCCCATCCGGGCTCACCGGGGTTTGGACCGAAAAGCCGCCGATCGGACCCGTGATCGCTCCTCCGACCGGATCATAGTTCCCATTGAGGAGCAGGCTGATTTCCTTGATCTTCTGCCCAGGAACGCAGCTCCCCGCTGGCTTCGGATACTGCCCACACATCACTGAGATGGTGTGGCCCAGGTAGTTGGACACATAGTTCTTGCTCGAATCCGGCATCATACCGGTCGCAATAGGCAACACGCCACTCGGCTCTTGATCCAGAATGACGTTGTTATTGAAATCATAGAGCGTGGAGTCGCCCGTGTTCGAATTTGGGGTGATCATCGACTTACCGTCAAACCCCATCCAATGGGCATGGGGCTGGGTTTGCTTGCTCCCTGCAACCATGGACATCGGAATAAACCGGTTGATGCTGAGCAGGCCGGTGGCGGGATCGCGATCCAACTCCACCACAGTATCGTCACCATTGCACCCCGCATGCACTTGCTGTGTATCCACCCGCGTCATCACGTGGGCGGGGTCGTAGCATTTTTTGCCGTTGAATTTTGGATTGTTGACCTCAGGTCCGTTGACGAGGTCAATCTCCTGCATGAGCTTCCCATTCAGACGATTAATCACGTAGAGACTGTTGCCGTGCCATTCCGTTTGGTAAATCTGTTTTTGATCGTGGCTGGTCCAGAAGTTGTGGCCGTTGTTCATCTTCTGCTCGGGCAACGCGATCTTCCGCTTGACATTCCAGCCCGTGGCCGACACGACGGTCATCGTCCCCGGGAACTGCTCAGGCTTCCCTGCCGACAACTCATAGGCGGTATCCACCCACACTTCGCCGATGCCGTTCTTCTTGGGCTTGTCTTGCTTCTCAATGACCCCACCGTCAATGTGCTTGGTCGCCACGAAATAGTTTTGCATAGCGGTATTCAGGTTTGCGATCGAGAGGCTACCAAGCTTGACGGGTACCTCGGGATATTTCGGCTCGTACGGGGTCCCGACCTTCGTGTAGTCTTTCCAGTTGCCCGGATTGGTCACAATGAAGAAGGCTCGCAGAACGCGCAGGGCAATATCCGTCGGCGCGCCAGCAACCACAGTGGGGAACGGGACTGTTCCGCCTGGTCCCCCTAACAGGACCAGATTTTCGCCGAGATCGAGCTCGGGAGTGCTGGGATCATCGACGATGGCAGCGCCCAGCATGTAGGGATGCAGCTTGCAGACGAAGACATGCAGGCCCGGCGTCTGAAGCGTGACGCGATGGTCCAGCATATTGGCGCTGTCTTGATCAATCTGCTCGGAAGCTTGAGAACCGGCCGGCCAGATCAGACTGGTCACGGTATGGCGGCTCTCCACGGCCTTCGGTCCTTGTGTCTGCGTGAAGAACACCGTATCGCCCGGGTTCACGACGACCAGTGAGCGGGTGCCTCCCAAGTCCCACGCGGAACCCGCGTCGAACCAATGGCCTGGTGTATCATTGACAACAAACGTCTGATTCGCCGCTACCGACAGCTGGCTCGCTCCCAGCAACAGCCCTGCGGCCAGGGGTAATACACGACTAACTTTCATAACACAGCCTCCCTATTGATTGAAGAACCGGCCCAGGACTTGGAACCTAGGCCACCACATACCGCCCTGGTTGGGGACGGTCACTGACTAGGCACACTTGGCATGTTTCTCAACAAGATCCGCTTCCTCCGTTCTCCAGCCTCCCTCTTAATTTATTTTTTCTCACGCTCCTGCTCCGCAGCCCAGTATTGTTCGACGATCGCCGTAGCTTTCGCCCGGACGGCGGGATCATCATCTTCCATGGCTTCGAACACCGGATCGAGCGGGGCCTTACTGTCCTTGGCTTCCCAGTAATCCAAAGCTCGATAGCGGTCGCGGCCTTCGGGGGATTGCAGATCCTTGGCCACGGAAAGCGGAATGGGGGAAATCAATACCGGTGTTTGGCGTTCTGATTGGTTCACGGGCGGAGCCCCGTTTACATTCCTTTCGATCTTCTTCTCAACCATGGCCGTATCGCCCACGGGCACCGTATGAGGAGTACTCGCCTTTTCGGCCTGGCTGGTACTCACCACCGATGGTGACGGGAGGCCCGCAGATTCATCGGTGACCGATGACCCGCACCCTCCGCACAGCATCGCAAGAACGATGGCCGGCATCCGCACAGCGCTATGAGTCAGCGCAAAGATCATTCAAAAATCCTGTTGGTTGCAATGATGGCCAGAAGGGTGGGCTTGTTGCCTGATTCTATCCTGGAGTCATTAGCCCAGATGCAATGCCAGTTTCATACCAGGAAGCCTCACTTCAACTGGGAGTGCCTTCCCTTAACGCTCGAATTGCAAATAGCGAACATAACGACGCGGTAGAAATAGATCTGCAAGACATTGAGCAGTCAATCGAAACATCCTTCGAATGACAGTGGAGAAACACCCGATCCAGAAAATGTATCTAAACAGATTCAGTATCCAATTGGATTCATCTCATCGGGGCAGGAGGTTGTGGAGAAGGTGGTAACACGCATTGGAGCGACTCTTTTGTGTTCCCGCAAGGCTTTAACGGACGGCGATCGCTGAGAAATGCAATCAGTCAGTATGGTAATTGGCTCGGGCTAAAACCGACGGTGATGAGATAGCCGTTGAATGAGAATGGTTCGTACTCTAATTGATTGGCTCAGAATGCTATGCCAGTTTCATTCCAGAACTCCCTCGTTAAACTGGAAGCGGCCTTCTCAAAATACTCAAACTGCAAATAGCGACTGATGACGCGATGGGAAAGATCTGTAAGGAACTGAGGTGGTCGAGAAACATACTTCCCAAAAGACAGTCGCCACACCTTCATTCAAATATGTATCCAAATAGATTCGGTATCTAATTCGATACATCTACTCCAAGCCGGAGTCTTGTGCTGAGGGAAGGCATGCACCATGGGTTGGGAGCCAGCACGTTACTGGCGGCGACGTACTCGCGGACGGCGATCGATCAGAAAGACAATCAATTCAAAGCAATAACTTGCTCAGAACCATGACCGACGGTGATGAGATGGCTGTTACTGCGAACGATTCGTGCGCCCGGAGAGTCCTTCTTCCCACTGCACAAAGTACCTCACCGCTTCCGATCTCCTCGAGATCTTCAACCGCTTGTAGACTGCCCGGAGGCGAGCCGTCACAGCACTCGGCGTGACGTTCAGTTCCCGTGCGATCTCTTTGTTACTTTTTCCTGCTGCAATAAACGAGAAGATTCGACGATCAGCGCTTGAGCAATCTTCCACTCTCTCGCGTGGTGCAGTCCGCTTTCCCTCCCGAACCCACGCAAGAAGCTGCTGTGTCAATCGCTCGTCCATGATTGCTTGGCCGGCTGCGACGATTTCAATACCCTTTACGATGGCTTCCGCCGACGCATCCTTCAGCACGTAGCCCTGGGCGCCGGCAAGAATGGCAGACTTCAGGGTGTGCCTG
Organism: Nitrospira sp.; assembly: GCA_015903995.1. Taxonomy (GTDB): domain Bacteria; phylum Nitrospirota; class Nitrospiria; order Nitrospirales; family Nitrospiraceae; genus Nitrospira_D. Next base: position 80,832 of record JABMDK010000017.1, on the reverse strand, counting down.
TCGTCATCACTGGTGAAGAAGAGAACGGCGGTGTTCGGATACGATTCGCGGATGACCCTGCATAGAGTGATGCCACTCGCTGGCCCCACTCGAACATCCAAGACCACCACATCCGGCTGACAGGTCCGTACAAGAGCGAAGGCTTCTTCCTCGGTGCGCGCGGTGCCAGCGACAAGGATACGACGGCTCTTCGACAGAACCACCTGTAGCCCTTCAAGCACGAAACTCGAATCGTCGATCAGAACCACGCGAGCTCGTTCTTGTAGTTGAATCGATCGCTCCATCAATAGGTACCCATACGAACAGCCGATATAGAGGCTCGCACTCGCCTTGCAAATGACATTCCACTTAGCTGATGGTCATTTCTTTAGTGGTTGGCTCGTGAACAAAAGCGGTGGCATGGCTGGCGCGGCTGCTAGCTGAGCCTGAATCAAAGCCACTCCCCACTTGCTGAGGGAGCACTGGACGAAGATTCAGTAGCCGAGCGAAAATGAATGAACATGAGTGTGGGGGAAGTTTCCTCTGGCTATGTATCCAAATGGATTCTGCATCTGATTCGATATATGGGATTGAAAGAGCTGGTTGGATCCAGCAAGTGAATAGAAGAAACGCTCTACCTAAAGCCCCCCGTTCGATCCCCGCCCACCACGAACAGCCGATTTCCCATGCCATGGAACAACCAAGCAAGACGGAACACATCATCCGTTCCTCTAGCGAATACTCTTTGTCCCTAAGTGTAGATGTCCGGTCATGCCTTCCTGTAAATTCTCGCAACTCAGGTGCGCAATCGAGCCACCCTATTGGTCGCAATCATGCCGATGCGTGAAAGGCAGAACGGATGCGAGCAACGGATACAAATCGAAGCAAACCAGCTGCATGAAGATACGCTGGCGCACGATCCTCTTCATCACCGCTTGTTGGCTGAGTAGCTCCCTCCACGGCTGGGCTGAAACGTCGTACACTCTTCCCCGGGCATCCTCGGCAACTGAAGACAGAATCCGGGAAGAAGCACTCTATCTAAAAGAAGAAACCGCCAGCATCGCCAGCCGTTACGAACAGCCGATTTCACGCGCTCCATCCGATGTCTACGTCATCACCGATGAAGACATCAAGAGCTCAGGAGCGACCGACATTCCCACGCTGCTGCGACAAGTCCCAGGGATGGA
>JABMDK010000017.1:71220-79566 GCA_015903995.1 Nitrospira sp. | reverse complement strand
CCGCAGCGAGCGAAGAGGCGAATCGTACTCTGGGCCGTACGTTGAGCCTCTGAGTGAGGCGAGAACGCCGCTGGCGGACTTTTTCCGCATCCTGCTAGACCTGCTCATCACTCGCAGACGGTTCAGCAAATATCATTCCTCACGGCTGAGCGCTCTGTCTCTTTACCGATTGCTCATTGGACACACATGAGCAGGCAGCATCTCCGCTGCGGATTGACGAGGCGGCATGGCTAGCACCGCTACCGGCGGAGCCAGAATCGAAGCCCCTCATTGTTCGATAGTGGAGCACTACACGAAGATTTTGCAGCGGAAAGGATAATGAGTCTGGGGGAGTTCCTATGGCGATGTATCTAAATGGATTCTGGATCATATTTGATACAGAGAGTCCTGACAGAGAGTTGGATCCCGCACATTCTCCGTCTCCGACACCACCAGAACCAGCCCAAGCAGACAATTACTTCCAGTAGCAAATGATATTTATTCCTAAGTGTGTATACCATGTGTGACTTGCTGTACCATCGCACGGCGCTGGTTCCGAATCGAGCACGCCTTCTTGCGCGCAATCCTATGGATACCAAGCAGGAAGGGCAGACGGACAACGAGAGGCACGTCGGACACGAGCCACGGATACGAACTCATAGCAGACACGCTACATGAGTATGCGCTGGAGTAAGATTCTCTTCATGACCGCTTGCTGGCTGAGTAGTCCCCTCCACAGCTGGGCTGAGACCTCGTTCACTCCTTCCCGAACCTCCTCCGCAACGGAACAGAAGCTTCACGACGAAGCACTCTATTTGAAGGAGGAAACCGTCAACATCGCCAGCCGGTACGAACAGCCGATCTCCAAAGCTCCATCCGACGTCTATGTCATCACCGACGAAGACATCCGCCTCTCAGGAGCGACCGACATTCCAACGTTGCTACGGCAAGTCCCAGGCATGGAAGTCATGCAAACCAACTCAGTGGACTTCAATGTCAGCGTACGTGGAAATAATCAGCTGGCGGCCAATAAACTCTTGGTCCTGGTTGATGGTCGCTCCATCTATGTTGACCAGGCCGGGATCGTTTTTTGGAAACAGCTGCCAGTCACCTTGACGGAGATCAAGCGAATCGAAGTCCTGAAGGGGCCGGCATCGGCCGTCTACGGGTTCAATGCCTTCGACGGCGTGGTCAATATCATCACGAAATCTCCGGAAGAGATGAAAGGAACCACGCTGCAGGTGGCAGGCGGTCAAGTCGACACATTACTCACAAGCGCGGTCCACGCAGGAACTGTGGGCAACTGGGGCTACCGTGTGTCAGCCGGACACGAGCAGACACAACGTTGGTCTAACCGCGATGCACCGGCACTCAATGGCCAACGAATTGGTGGACTCGCCGAGTATCGCCTGGCAGCCGATGGAAAGATCCGGGCCGAGGCAGGACTCACACGATCGAGCCCTTACAACGGCATTCTGAATTCAATTTCCACCGGAGAGAATCATCTTTCTCAGACCCATGTGCTTGTCAGTTATGAGCAGGGCGGTCTGCTGGTTCGAGGCTGGTGGAATGGGTTGTTTTCGGGAGCCACTGCTCTCATACACCCTTTGCTGATCCCACTGCTCGGGGTCACTGATCGTTTTGGCCGAACAGATCAAGAGTTTTCCCTAAACACGTATGACCTGGAAACTCGGTATCGATTCAAGCCGCTTGACTCGCTCAGCCTGAATATTGGTGCCAACTATCGTCGCATCATTAGTTCGTCGAACCTGCTCAGCAACCGGGCGGCCGAGAATCGCCTTGGACTCTATGCTCAAGGAGACTGGCAGATACTTCCCTCCCTGGAGATAAGCACCGGTTTACGCTATGACCTCGATACCTTCATCACGCCCACCCTCTCTCCACGCGGCGCCATCGTCTACCATCTGAATGCGAACCATACGCTTCGACTATCAAGTACTCTTGCCTATCGTCCACCGACAACGAACGATGTCGGCCTCAATGCCCTGAACCCGGTGACGCTTCCCGGATCACCTCCCATAGCGGCTGCCATTCTCGGATCAAGCGACGTGAAGCCTGAACAGATTGCTTCCTATGAACTCGGCTATCAAGGCTGGTGGTGGGAGCACCGCCTGAGAACCAGAGTCACTGGGTTCTATAACCACATTTCCGATCTCATCGTCTTTCGCAACCCGACCGGCAACCCGCTGAACCCCGCTCGTCCGATGAATGGCGGTGCGGCTGATGTATACGGAGGGGAAGTCGGCCTGGAAGTCCTCGTCACCTCCTGGCTCTCAGGATTTGCCAACTATGCGTACCAGGAGGTCGGACAAAGCTCGAGCGGGTTCAGCCGGCGGGGATTCCCTCATCACAAGGTGAATGCCGGACTCCGTGCGACATGGCATCCATTTACCGGTGAGGTGCTCTACCACCACGTGGGCGCTGCGTCCTATCCGTTAGCAGATGCTTTCACGAATCTCGCTCCGTTTTTCTCGGCAGGGACTATTCTTCCGCACGAACAGGTCCCCAGCTACAATTTGGTGAATCTCCGGCTCGGATATCTCATTTGGCGGCAACAGTCCGGTGAGGACCTACGAGAAGCTGAGCTGGCCATTTCCGTATTCAATGCCTTGAATGACAATCATCGCGAGCACCCCCTCGGCGACCTGCTGGGGACCCGCGCGATGGGGTGGTTGACGGTCAAGCTCTGAGTCACTCCTCTCAGACTGATTCCATGGCCCAAGACTTGCTCATTTAAAATTCATTGCGTGATCACCTTTTTCGTGATCAAGAAAGTTGGCAGTCCTCGAAGGGAATGCGTTATGATGACGACGTGGCCGACAGAACAAGGTGACCGAATGCTGCCCGTCTTTTCCCTTCTCTTCCTCCTCTGGTTCACGAGCCATGCAAGCATCGCGAACGCCACGGAAATTGTCATCCTCCAATCCTCGGAACTGCCCTACTACGAGCAGGCCGTTCTGGGCTTCAAAGCCGCCGTCCCCCCTACCACCAAGATACGGGAGTACAACCTCGGCGGCCAGCTGGCACAAGGACGGGAACTCGGCAAGTCCTTACGCGCCTCCCCTCCCGATCTGATCCTGGCCGTCGGACTCAAAGCGGCTTTGACCGCGAAATTGGAAATTTTCGACCAGCCGGTGGTGTTCTGCCTGGTGCTCAACCCCGACGCACATGGGCTCCCGACCTCGAACATGACCGGCATTGCGGTCCGCACTCCTCCGGAGGCCCAACTGACCGCGCTGCGTTCCATCATACCCCATCGTCGTCGTATCGGTGTCCTTTACGACGAAGAACACAGCGGGAGCTTCATCCATGACGCGCATCGTGCGGCAAAACAGCAGGGCCTTGAGCTCGTGACTGTTGCGATCCGTGGACAGGAGGACATTCCCCAAGCAATTCGGGAGTTGCTCCCGACGATCGACGCTCTCTGGCTGATCCAGGATCAAACCGTCATCTCCGAATCGGCCATTCCGGCCGCTCTTTACCTTTTCGTCCACCCTGGTTCAACAAGGCGCACTGGGTGCACTGGTCGTGGATGCCTGGACGGTGGGACAGCAGGCCGCGCGGATCGCTGCGTCACGGCTCAAGCAGCCCGCCGGGGCACCGAATTCCATTCAGATGCCCGAACACCCGCAATTAGCCGTCAACCTGAGCTCCGCCGACTATTTGGGCCTGCCGCTCTCTCCTGAGACCATGCGCCTGGCCCAGCAGCGGTTCGGCGGACCGGGGGCGCTGGCCAAGAAACCGGGTTCGGCATCGGATTTGATTCCCTAGCGCACATCGAACGGACACCGCCCGCCGTATGTAACGGCCTCTAGAGAAACTGCCATGGTTGAGTTCCTCGCTCCGAACCGATCGCTGTTTTCTCTCACCCTCAGAATGAAGCTCGGCCTCAGTACGGCCGTCATTCTGGTGGTCGCCTGCCTCTTCTTAGGCTGGCTGTTTATTCGACAGCAAGCGCGATCGGCGGCCGATGGCCTGGTGCAGAGCGGCACGTTACTGGGACAGCACCTTGCGCACATGGGTCGATTCAGTATTGTCGTCGGCGATACCGATCGGTTGGATCAACTGATTCAGGAAATTCTGGCGGTCAATCCGGTGGCCTATGTGGCCATTATTTCCCCGAATGGTGAGCTCCACACCGGCATCGGGAAAGAGATGTGGCAACAACAGTTCGTCTCTCAACCGACGGGGCAACGGCAATTTTCCGTGACCCCCTTGGTGCGTCCCCAGCACCTCGCCTCCGGTACGCATGACCCGCTCGTCACCGGCCTATGGCTCGCCCCGGATGGCCCCCTCCTCCGCAGCCAGATCGAGTTTACCACCGGTGAGTTGCTGAGCCTGGTAGGAGGCGCGATACTCCCTATTTTCTATGACATCATGATTCAAGTCCCTCAATCCCTTCTCCATACCTCCAAGGACTCCGCGCTGGACCTGACCTTTGAAGCGCGATCGGACAGGGCGACCGCACACCCCGCGCCTCAGGCTACGGAGCCGACTCTGGTACAGATCGGACTGTCGACGGCACACCTGCAGCACAGTCTGGGTCAGCTCCTGTGCCAAACGGTCATTATTACGCTGAGCACGCTGGCCGTCGGGTTAGCAGTCGTGGTCGTCCTGGCCCGCAGAATTACCGTGCCCTTACACGCACTCACGACGGCCGCAACCAAGCTCGCCGCCGGGGAAGCCGTGCCGCCCATGGACATTCGTACGCGCGATGAGATCGGAACGCTGACACGCGTCTTCAACACCATGGCCGAGGCGTTACAGTCACGCGAGCACGAGTTGCGTGAGCTGACTCACAGTTTGGAAAGCCGCATTACCGCCCGGACAGAGGAGCTGATCGCCGCAAATGCCAAGCTCAAAGAACTTGACCGACGGAAGTCTTTTTTCGTCTCCACCGCATCCCACGAGCTCCGCACGCCGCTGACATCGATGAAAGTTCACCTGGCAAATTTGCGGGATGGGATCGACGGAGCGGTCACCTTCGATCAGCAACAATCACTGTTGCGCGTGGAATCCAACCTTTCACGCCTTCAACTCTTGATCGAGGAACTGCTGGATCTCTCCAAAATTGAGATGGGCCAAGCCACCATACGCTTGGAACCGGTGACGCTCGGACCTATGATCGCCAAAACCGTCGAAGAGCTTCACCCGTTCACCTCCGAACGCCGCGTGACAGTCAGGATCTCGCTCCCGTCCAATCTTCCTACTGTCCCTGCGGACCCCGGTAAACTGCGGCAGATCCTCCTTAATCTTCTTCACAATGCCGTCAAATTCACGCCGACAGACACGATCGTCGATGTGACCGTCACGAGAATATCCGCCGATGAAATCCGGGTCTCCGTCCGTGATGTCGGCCCGGGCATCGCGCCTGAAGACGTGGACAAGATTTTCTATCCGTTCTATCGCGCACCTACCGTGCACAAGAAGACCAGGGGTGCCGGGCTCGGGTTGACGATCGCCAAGTTACTCGTCGAACTCCATCACGGTCGGCTCTGGGTCGAGACAACTCCCGGTGAAGGGAGCTGTTTTTACTTCTCGCTCCAGCCGGCTGTCCCAACCGGAAACCTGCCCTCGCGTCAGTACGTGTCGATCACCGCTACCCATGAAGCGTGAAACCGTTACGAGGGGAAGATCAGAAAGCGGACGGCTTCATGGTGACGCCTCGCTGTTTGATGAGCCTGGTGAGATAGGTCCGTTGCAAGCCGAGCAGTTCCGCCGCCTTCGTTTGATGCCCCCCGGTTCGCCGCAAGGCCTCTTCGATCAGTTTCCGGCTGTACAGTTCCATCACGGCATGGTAGTTCAGATTGTCTTCCTGCACCAAGTCTGTTTCAATCGGCAACTTTCTTCGAATCGTGAGTCCGAGATGTTGCGGCTCGATGCAGTGCCCGTCGCACAGAGTGATGGCCCGGATCAGGACGTTTTCCAATTCGCGGACGTTCCCGGGCCAATGGTACTCGCGAATCAAGTCCATCGCATCGTGGCTTACGATGAACGGACGCCGTCCCATCGAGGCCCCATGCCGACTGACAAAATGCCCCACCAAGAGGGGAAGATCATCGACTCGTTGACGCAAGGGCGGGAGAGTGAGCGTGATCACGTTGAGACGGTAAAATAAATCCTGACGGAACCGTCCATCCTGAATGGCTGCTTTTAGATCCTTGTTCGTCGCAGCCACAAACCGTACATCGGTGCGAATCGGCTGAGCCCCGCCCACGCGGTAGAATTCCTGATCCTGCAACAAGCGGAGCAGCCGCGTCTGCAGTCCCGCCGGCATGTCGCCGATCTCGTCGAGAAAGACCGTGCCGCCTTCCGCCGCTTCGATTTTTCCTGGTTCACGCTTTACCGCCCCGGTGTAGGCTCCCTTCTCATGCCCGAACAACTCATTTTCCAGCAAGCTTTCGGGGAACGCCGCGCAGTTGACGACCACGAACGGCTTCGCCGCGCGAGGGCTCCACCGATGCAGTGCGCGTGCCATCACTTCCTTGCCTGTCCCTGTTTCACCCAACAACAACACCGTGACGGACGAGCCGGCGGCTCGCCGCGCCGTGTCCAACAGCTCAACCATGCGCGCGCTCTGCCCGATCACATGCTCATACCGTCCTTCCACTTCCGCTTGCAGGAGGCCGATCTGCCGCGTAAGGGCTATCTGCGCCATGGCCTTTTCGATCACGACGGCAAGGTGATCGGGTTCAAACGGTTTCGTGAGGAAATCGCATGCCCCGAGCCGGATCGCCTCCACGGCTCGATCGATCGTTCCGAACGCCGTGATGACGACCACTTCCGGAACCGTCTGTGGCGGAACACTCGAACGTTTTTCAGCAAGCTGCTTGAGGACATCGAGTCCGCTGAGTCCCGGCAATTCGATATCGACCAGCATCAGATCTGGTTGCTCCTCTGCCGCCAGTCGCAGCCCCTGCTCGCCGTCTTCAGACGTGAACACTTCATGCCCCATCCAGGTCAACCGCTTTTTGATCGCGATGAGAATATCGTGGTCGTCATCGACAATGAGGATCCGTGCCTGCATAGGACACCCATATAGAGAAAGAAGAGATAGATTCGTGAGGCGCTATTGTAGTCGAAGTCCAGCCTAATGAGAAAGTCATTTGACCGGAAGATTTTCACACGAGTATGAGCGTGTGCGACTCAACGCGGTCGCTGGCGAAGTCGCAATAGTTGCCATAGACCACGGAGCAGCCCACTGGTTCAATCATGTGATTGATAAGAGTAGTGGCCCCTGCCAGTTTCATTCCAAGAGAACCTAGATGACAACCCCTCCCAGCAAGTAACACTTGTCATAATGTTTCCTGAGGTTTCTATGCGCGAAGACCGCGCTCCCAACACGATGTGGGAGGTCAACGAGACGCTTGTTTAGCCGATAGAAGAGCAAGGGAGACGCTCCATCGAAGAATTGTATCCGATTAGATTCTGTACCCAATTTGATTCAGGCACACATGAGCGAGCACACATTCTTCCCTGAATCCCTCACAAAGAACCATCGCACTTCTGCAGCCAAATACTATCCATTCCTAAATATAGATACTACGTTCGACTTACTGTAAATTCGCCAAGCTCGATTCCTGAACGTCGGCCATCTCTCGAATGAAATCTTCTGCTGAAAACGGAAGGACAGGCGTGAGCACCGGGTACTATCCGAGGACATTGCGTTGCATGAGCTGGAGCAAGATCCTTGTCATGACTGTCTGTTGGCTGAGCGACCCACTTTCCCTTTGGGCGGAGACCTCGCTCCCCATTCCTCGAACATCCTCAACCACAGAGAGACAGCTCCAGGAAGAAGCCCTCTACCTGAAAGAGGAAACCGTCAGCATCGCGAGCCGATACGAACAACCGATATCGAAAGCTCCATCCGATGTCTATGTGATTACGGATGAAGACATCCGTAACTCAGGGGCCACCGACATCCCCACGCTGCTACGGCAAATCCCTGGCATGGAAGTGATGCAGACGAGCGCAGTGGATTTCAATGTCAGCGTGCGGGGAAGCAATCAGTTGCTCGCCAACAAGGTCCTCGTCCTGGTCGACGGCCGGTCTATCTACATTGATCAATCCGGACAAGTCTTATGGAAGTTTCTCCCAGTCGCGTTGACTGAGGTCAAACGGATCGAAGTTCTCAAGGGGCCGGCATCGGCTCTCTATGGCTTCAATGCCTTCGACGGCGTCGTGAATATCATCACGAAATCTCCTGAAGAAATGCGCGGAACCACGCTGCAAGTCGCGGGCGGTGGACTTGGAACAATCCTTACCACAGGCGTCCACGCTGGAACCGTTGGCAACTGGGGCTACCGGCTCTCAGGTGGGCACGAGCAGAATCAACGCTGGTCGGAC
>JABMDK010000017.1:32124-71120 GCA_015903995.1 Nitrospira sp. | reverse complement strand
CATCACAAGGTCAATGCCGGGCTCCGGATGAACTGGAGTCCGTTCACCGGCGAAATCCTTTATCACCACATTGGTGCCGCATCCTATCCCTTGTCAGAACTCTTCACAAACCTCGCTCCCGTGTTCCCACCCGGGACAGTTCTTCCCCAAGAACAAATCTCCAGTTACAACTTGATGAATCTCCGACTTGGATACACTCTATGGCGACAACAAACTGCTGACTACGTGCGTGAGGCCGAGCTGGCAGTGTCTGTATTCAACGCCCTGAACGATATCCATCGTGAGCATCCCCTCGGGGATTTACTGGGCACGCGAGTGATGGGCTGGTTGACGGTGAAACTCTAACGAAGAACCTTCCTATGAGTTACGGCTGGTCTCTGTCCGGCTGAACAATCTACGTAGACCCAGTACTTCCCACTCTTCATTCAGGCTCGTAATTCAGGTTCGGCGAGAGCCAGCGCTCGACGGTGCGGAAATCCATCCCCTTGCGGCGGGCATAGTCCTCGACCTGATCTTTCCCGATCTTGCCGACCGCGAAATACTTTGCGTCCGGATGGGCGAAATAGAATCCGCTGACCGACGCGGTCGGCAACATGGCATAGCTTTCGGTCAGGGTGATGCCGGCGTTCTGTTCCACCGACAACAGATCAAACAGCAGCCGCTTTTCCGTATGGTCCGGACAAGCCGGATATCCCGGCGCCGGACGAATGCCGCGGTATTTCTCACGGATGAGATCATCGCTCGTCAATGCTTCGTTCTTCCCGTATCCCCATTCTTCTCTGACTCGCTTATGGAGACATTCGGCAAAGGCTTCGGCCAGCCGATCCGCCAGAGCCTTGGCCATGATCGAATTGTAATCATCATGGTCGTTTTCAAACCCCCGGCAGAGTTCATCCAGCTCGATGCCGGCCGTCACGGCAAACGCGCCGATGTAATCCTGCCGGCCTGAATCTTTTGGCGCGAGGTAATCGGCCAGTGCCAGATCGGGCTGGCCGGCCGGCTTTTCCGATTGCTGCCGCAGATGATGGATCGTGGTGAGCACGGTCTTCCGAGAAGCATCCTGATAGAGCTCGATATCATCCCCGACACTCGCTGCGGGGAAAAACCCATAGACGCCCCTGGCCTTGAGCTGTTTCTTATGAATGATCTCATCCAGGAGGCGTCTCGCATCCTCATACAGTTCCTTCGCCTTAGGCCCGACGGTTGGGTCGTCGAAGATCGTCGGGTAACGCCCTCTCAACTCCCACGTATGGAAGAACGGCGACCAATCGATGTAGGGTATCAACTCGACCAACGGTTGATCGGCAATCGTCCGAACACCCAACGCCGCCGGCACGGGGATATCGACGTTCGCCCAATCGGAAAGCAGCGGCTTGGCTCCTCGGTCCTGGTGCGATTGTCTCATGCGCGCATAGTCGTCCCTCACTTGCCGGACAAACCCTTCTTTCTGCGTGTGGCTCACCAAACTTCCCACCACCCCAACTGCGCGCGAGGCGTCCAATACATGAACCACACCCGGTTCATAGGAAGGCGCGATCTTGACCGCCGTATGGGCCTTGCTGGTCGTGGCGCCACCGATCAGGAGGGGCACATCGAATCCCTCGCGCGTCATTTCCTTCGCCACATGAACCATCTCGTCGAGCGAAGGCGTGATAAGCCCGCTCAGGCCGATGATGTCGGCTTTGTTCTCGCGAGCCGCGGCGAGAATTTTCTCGCAGGACACCATCACGCCAAGATCGATGACCTCGTAGTTGTTGCAGCCAAGAACGACCCCGACGATGTTTTTTCCGATGTCGTGCACATCGCCCTTCACGGTCGCAAGCAAGACCTTCCCCTGCGCCTGGAAATTACCGGACCGCTTTTTCTCTTCCTCCATGTACGGCATGAGATAGGCCACGGCCTTCTTCATGACGCGGGCGCTCTTGACGACCTGCGGCAAGAACATCTTGCCTGACCCGAAGAGGTCGCCGACGATGTTCATGCCGGCCATCAGCGGACCTTCGATCACTTCCAGCGGCTTGGGGTATTTCTGCCGCGCTTCTTCCGTATCCTGATCGATGTAGTCGGTGATGCCCTTGACGAGCGCATGGGAGAGCCGCTCCTCAACCGTCCCCTGGCGCCACTCATCGTCCTTGACCGCCGCTTTCCCCTTCGCCTTCACCGTCTCGGCAAAATTCACCAGCCGTTCGGTCGCGTCTGGCCGACGATTCAGCAACACATCCTCGACCAGTTCGAGCAAGTCTTTCGGAATCTCCTCATACACCGCCAACTGACCGGCATTGACGATGCCCATGTCCAACCCGGCCTTGATCGCATGATAGAGGAAGGCCGCGTGCATCGCTTCCCGCACCACGTTGTTGCCACGGAAGGAAAAGGAGATATTGCTGATCCCCCCGCTGACCTTCGCGCCAGGCAGATGCTGTTTGATCCAGCGCGTCGCCTCGATGAAATCGACGGCGTAATTGTTGTGCTCGTCGATCCCCGTGGCGACGGTGAGGATGTTCGGATCGAAGATGATATCGTGCGGAGGAAAGCCGACCTGTTCCGTGAGAATTTTGTACGAGCGCGCACAGATCTCCTGCTTCCGCTCCAGCGTATCGGCCTGCCCCTTCTCATCGAACGCCATGACGACGACGGCCGCCCCATAGCGATGGATGAGAGTCGCCTGCTCGATGAATTTCCGTTCGCCTTCTTTCAGGCTGATGCTGTTGACGACGGCTTTGCCTTGGATATTTTTCAAGCCGGTCTCCAACACCTCCCATTTGGAACTGTCGACCATGATCGGCACTTTGCAGATATCCGGTTCCGACGCAACCAGTCGAAGGAACTTTTCCATGGCCGCGTTGGAATCCAGCATGCCCTCGTCCATGTTGATGTCGATAATCTGCGCGCCGCCCTCGACTTGCTGACGCGCGACCGACAATGCCGCCTCATAATCACCGGCCAGAATCAGCTTCGCAAAGGCAGGCGAACCGGTCACATTCGTTCGCTCGCCGATATTCACGAAGTTCGAGTCGGGCCGGATGGTGACGGCTTCAAGACCGCTCAATCGCGTATAGGGCTCGACGTTCGAGAGCACATGCGGCTTCACGCCGCGCACGGCTTCGGCAATGCGCTTGATATGGGCCGGCGTAGTGCCGCAGCAGCCTCCGACGATGTTCAGCCACCCATATTCAGCCCATTCGCGCAGTTGGGGCGCCAACGTCTCCGGCGTTTCGGGAAACCCGGTCGGCAACAACGGATTCGGCAAGCCGGCGTTGGGATGGGCGCTGATGTGGATCGGCGCGATCTGCGACAGTTCTTCGATCAGCGGACGCATTTCTTTGGGACCGAGCGCACAATTCATCCCGACGCTCAACAACGGCACATGCGAGATGGAATTCCAGAAGGCTTCGACGGTCTGCCCGGTCACCCCTCGATTGCTGCCGGCCTGGATGAACGTCACCGACGCCATAATCGGAACCCGGCGTGCGCCGGACGCGAACGCTTGCTGGATCGCAAAAAACGCAGCCTTCGCATTCAACGTGTCGAAAATCGTCTCGACCAATAAGAGATCGGCACCGCCGTCGAGCAAGCCCATGACTTGTTGGCCGTAGGCTTTCACCAACTCCTCATAGATCGTCCCGCGAGCGGCCGGATTGTTCACATCGGTGGAAATCGACGAGGTCTTGGTCGTCGGTCCGATCGCCCCGGCGACGAAACAACGCCGCCCCGGCTGCGCCCGCTCGACCGCCGCGACGGCCCGTTTCGCACACTCGGCTCCTGCTTTCGACAGTTCATAACCAAGCGTGTGCATCCCGTAATCGGCCAGTGAGATCGACTGCGAATTGAAGGTGTTGGTCTCGACGATATCCGCCCCGGCCTCCAGATACTGCCGGTGAATGTCCTCGATGATCGAGGGTTGTGTGAGATTCAACAGATCGTTGTGTCCCTTCAGATCCTTTGTCCAATCCTTGAAGCGTTCTCCACGAAACGCGGCTTCATCCAGCTTGCGTTGCTGGATCATGGTCCCCATGGCCCCATCAAGAATAAGAATGCGCTCCTGCAAGAGCACCTCAATAGAACTCTCGTGCAATATCGGCATGATCACCCTAATGAAACCGTTGGGAGGTTTTCGGACTTACGTTACGCGATCATACTGGAAGGCATTCAGACCGGGCAAGCCGGGCCCTCGTCCTTGACAGAAAATTCGAGGGCTGGCTACGATGACTTATGTCACACGTTTCAATCCACTCCCAAATCACACGCGTGCTTCTTCTGCTCGGGGTTGTGTTCACGTCGATCGGACACTCTCCGTCGTCGGCCTCCCCCTATTTTGAAGATGGGTTTTTGGGGCTCTCCCAGAAAGAACTGCACGAACAACTCGGCAAACCTCAGGCCGTGCGGGACCGAAAATCTGCGCTGCGCGTCTTCACGTATTATCCGATCACCGATTGGTCGACGTACTTCAGCAAACTCGTGTCGCCGGAAAACGGCGAAGATGTCTATACGTATAGGCGTGAGGGTATCGAGATCCGCTATTCCTTCAGCTACGCGGTCGACCCGAATGATGACCATGAGCACAGCCGGCTGACCGTCCGGCTGGTGGACATCGAATTTTCCCCGGCCGTACCGATCAGTCGACTCCCGGGTTTGATTCCTGAATTTCGTCCGTCAACCGATCCGGCCAACCCCGCCTTTCGATCCAATATTTGGGTGCTGTTGTTCAAGGGGCCTTCTTCGTCTGATGCCCGTTTCATCGTGAGAGAGCAGGGAAAAGAGCAGCTCGATTGGACGCTCTGCTACCAGCTCTTCTCGCTGCAAGGGCTCCCCGACCGCTTGACAACCGAGGCCTTGATCGACCGTGTAGAAATCAGTGCGCAGAGCCTGCAGTTGGTCACTCTTCGGCAGCGCCACACCCATGAACGGATTCCGAATCCATACGCCCACCCATCCGACACACAGTCCGCTCCGCCCAAACCATCATCCAAATCAATACCTGTTCCCCAATATGCGGAGTAGCGTATCGTGAGAGACACCGGAGGAGAGGGGCTTTACCGAGGAGCTTGCTGAAGCCGATCGTGCTGCGCCTGTCCGGACGCCACGGCTTTCTTCTTCATCGCCTCCATCGGACCACTATCACTCACATAGATCAGTACCGGGGCTCCGATTCCGAGCACAATGAGCAGACACAATCCTAACATCCGCATGAGCTGGCTCGTGCTGAGATACATGATCAGCATCAATACCACCGCCGCGGCACCGGCATAGGTCACAATCTTGGATTGGGCCGGGGTCAGACCATCCATCGCGACGTGAAACGACGGCATGCTCCATCCATGATTCTTGGCGTACCCGCTGATCTTCCGTTGCATCGACTGCATCATGGACGGAGTCGGCGAAACCGCATCAGGCTGCTCATGCGTCTTCACTTTCGCGCGATACTTTTCAGGAATCGTTTCCGGGGAATCGGTGTAGACCAGACTCCCACGATCATCAATATAGGAATAGATAGTCGTGGCCCAGCTCTCAGCACAGGCCCCCAGTCCGAGTACCAGGCATACACACAGCCATAGGATCAGCTGTCGCGGTTGTGAGATCATCTGCTCTCGCCCATGACGATCATTCTCGAAATGCTCAGGAATCGCTGCGGTAAGTATAGCGCATTGCCTATCACTATGATTTCATTCGCTATTACGACCAGTTCCTTGACTCACAGAGGAACACGCTGCTAGCATTCAGATTTCTTGCGCGCCATGACTACCGAATCTCAACCCCTCGCCCTTGATCCCGACGCTGAGGAGCCGTCGTTCATTCGCCGTCGCCCGGTCCGGATCATCATCTATATCGGGCTTGCACTGTTCGTCCTCATGGCCGTGGTCTGGCCGTTGGTCGTTCAACTGAGCGACCAGGACTTTCGCAAGCATGTCGAACAACACCGTGTCATGGTGGGGATGTCCAAAGAACAGGTCCTGCAATCGTGGGGTGGGCCACAGACCATCAATACGACGTTCACCAAAGATGGGATACGACAGGAAGAATGGATCTTTGAGGATTGGGAAAGCTCGGCGGTTGTCCGTCACCGCTATCTCTACTTCGAGGAAGGGATCCTGATGGGAGGATGGTACGAAGGTTCGCGCGAACGCCGCTCCCGCGATTTCCCCGCAGAGAAACCGCACCCCAAAATTCAGCCCTAACCCGCATTATTCATGAACGTTTCTACTGCAGTCGCACATTCGCTGCTGCGACGAGCCTTCGGCGGGCAGGCTCGCGCTTCACACCAGACGGCTGTGCTTCCTGCAGGCTGCAGTCAGGCCGGTGTCTCCCGGATAGACAGTCTGAGCCGGCTCAGAAGGACTTCGGCACGCGCCTGGTCGGAGGCATCGACCATGACGCGACTGACAAAGAACGGCACACCTGGATAGAGGCTGCTGATATGTTCACCGTGAACGACGTAGGCGATGCGGTTGCCGTCGAGCAAGCTCTTGATCATCGCAAGCTCGCCGACGCCCTGCGCATCGGTAAGATGAATCATCCGCATGAACGGTCCGCCGATCGATCGTTCGTGCGTGGAGCCCCACGGCTTGACAGCCGTGGTCCCTTTTGTATCTTCGGCGGAACCCGCCGAAGGGCGTCCTTCTTCGCCAAGGCTTCGGAGGACACCCACTGCGCATTCCTCCACAGCGTTCCAGCTGTGGCTTCCTGCGTAGATGGGTGAAACGTGCCCATTGGTTGCACTTTGCCGTCCCCCGCTTTACACTCGACCATGAGTTACGGAGTTTCCGTAATTCGCGCGCGCCGCTCCTGACCAGGACCACCCGAGATAGTCAGCACGCGCTTCCACTCACGGATCTGGTAAATGGCCCAGGCATTCGGTTGACCTTTGAAAAACGCCGTGGGATCCACGCCGTTGGCATTGAGGAAGATGGGTTCGGTAAATCCCTCTTCCAACACGTAGTCGAGTAATGATTCGGTCGTGAAACCCGTCCCGCGCAGGGACACGTCGGCCAGCACTGTGAGGATTTCGTCGGGATTCTGAATCGTTATCGGATTCATCGGCTGTTACTCTGTAATCCTAATTGTAACGACGCTCCACCGAAGAAGGCAAGGCATCGTGCCCGTTCACATGAAGAAATCTGCGTTTCTTGAAGCCCTCCTCCGGATCATGGACGACAAGCATCACTGGGCCTGGGAACATTTTTCTTCCGGACGACTCGGCAAAGCCCAGCTCAAAACTCACTTTCAGCATGAGTACGCCGTCTATGTTCGAGACTTTCCTGTCTTCTTATCACGAATCCTTGGAACGAATCCTCCGTTTTCAGTCCGTCATATGTTGGCGGAGAACATCTACGAGGAAGAAACCGGAGGGCTCTCGCTGGGACAGTCTCATCCCGAGCTCTTCCTGACGATGATGGAAGGATTGGGCTTCCGCCGACGTGACTTTGAACGGGCCCACCTGCTGCCTGCGGCCCGAACCTATCGGGCCTGGCTTGAACGCATGTCGAGCCATCGCCAGTGGGTGGTGGCCGCTGCGACCTTGACCATCTTCGTTGAGGGCAGCGTGAAAGACCGCCAGGAGATTCTTGCGCCCCCTGAGAAGAAACATCCGGAAGAGATCGAATCCATCATCAGCCTTCACCCCTTGGTCCGGTATCACGGAGTGTCGCCAAGCCGGATGGACTTGATTCGAGCCCACCAGATGGTCGAAGCAGGCCATCGGCACGATGCCTATGACATGGTCGTCAATTACACACCGCCTGCGCTTCGGCAACCGGTGCTGACCTGCGTCAAAAAAAGCTTGTCTCTCTGGCTGAACTATCGTGATGCGGTCGCCAAGGCCTGTGGTATCACGCGCCTCTCATGACCCGAGCCTTTCTCTTCTCGTGTGCGTTCTTCCTTGTCGTCAGCCATCACCCGCCGGCGACCGGCGTCGACGTTCCCACAGACATGGCCCTGATTCCTCCGGGAGAGTTTACAATGGGAACCCCCGAGGGAAGCGATGGATTTCCTGATGAACGTCCGGAACGACGGGTCTTCCTCAGTGGTTACTTCCTCGACCGTTTCGAGGTGACCAACGAGGCCTATGCCGCCTTCGTGCAGGCAACGGCTCATCGCGCTCCCACGAATGCCAGCCAAGCCGCAACGCTCTGGACGAACAATCGCCCCATCCCGGGCATCGCACACCATCCTGTCGTGAATGTGAGTTGGGAAGATGCCGCCGCCTACTGCCGCTGGATCGGAAAACGCCTCCCCACTGAAGCCGAATGGGAAAAGGCCGCGCGAGGGACCGACGGCCGACGATACCCCTGGGGAAACGACTGGAGCTTTTCCATAGCCAACAGTGCCAGCTACTGGGCGCAACGGACGATCGAGTTCCAGAGCGGAGCGGATTGGGATGCATTTTGGGTCAGCGGCGAGGGCGCTCGTCTGGCCAAGGAAAAAGGAATACAGGGAGAAGTCCTGACGATGCCGGTGGACAGCTTTCCTGAAGCGGCCAGTCCCTATGGCCTATTCGGCATGGCCGGCAATGCCGCGGAATGGGTGCACGACTGGTACGACCCCAATTATTATAAACATGCCCCGCTCACAGACCCCACAGGTCCGATTCGAGGTGCGATCAAAGCCATGCGCGGCGGGTCATGGCTCAAACCGGCTGCCAGCCTCCGCACCAGCGATCGCGATTGGGGTACGATGGACAGCCGCCCCAGCGGGACCGGGTTTCGCTGCGCGAAAGACATGTATTAACAAGCTGTCCCCTCTTCCCTCCGTTCATCCCGATCACATTCCGTGCACGGCAGACTCGCCGTTCAGAGCAATCAGCGAGATTGCGGCTCCGTGAAAAGCACCTCCACCTGTTCAATCCGCACCACGGGCATCATGAGGCCGGCCCCTTCCTCCTCGTGGGAAAAGTCATAGATAACCGACTCAGCGGGAATCAGCACACCGGCCATCGCAACCGACACGCGGATCTTCTCATGCTGTGCGAGGCTTCGGCGAATTTGATCGGCAAGTTTTTTCCCCGGCCTCACACGCAGATTGCTTGGGAACTCCTCCGGCTTGAATCGGACGATCCCCCAGCCTGTTGGATTGAACGCCGGCCCGACCGCCACCCCATAGCTCTTGGTTGTGGGATCATATTCCGACAATTCTCCAGGCCAGACGAAGGCCACATGCCACTGTAGAACAGGATTCCCCTCGCGTACGGCATCCCGTTCGCGGTTCAGGTTGAAGAGCCGCTCATCATGTCCCGGATCATGATGACCATGACCATAGACTGTGGCCCAATCGGGAGGCGTCCCTTCCAACTTTGCAAGAAACGCCTCAATGGCATCCCGCTCGATCAGGACATGTGTCCCTGCGGGAAGAAGAGAATGGAGCTTGGTCAGCGAAATAGTTCTCAGCGGGCGAAATCCGGTCGCATCCTCTGATCGGATCGAAGATGGCCCAAGAAGCAGCGCACAAAGGAAAAGAACAGGAAGGAGACGTGTGAGAAGCCTACTCGCCGCCGGCATGGGTCAGCGCTCGATTGTACGAAGTCTTCAGGGATATCACGCCCTGATGACCGTCGGTGAGGACTCCGGCATCGATCAGGACCGCGAGCCGAGGAGCTGGGTTGAGTCGGCGCAGACCGAACTGAGTCAGCCCGTCCGTGGCCAAGGCCTTCTCATAAATATCCAGCCACGATTCCGTCACGGCGCGCAGGCCCGCGTCCGTCGGTTTCATGCGGCTTAATCGCACCTGCTGCAACAGCTTGATCAGCGGATCGGATTGAGCGATGCTCGAGATCGCGCGTTGCACCGCCTGTTCATCCGGCGTAGCCATCGGCTCGTCAATTCATCGAGCAGGCGCCGGGCCCGCGGGGATCGCCGCAACTGCCGCAGGCGCCGGGCCCGGAGGAAGACGCCCAGCTGGTCGTGGCCCCGACTCCAAAAGCAGAAAACTGTTTATCGACCTTGGTCGCCTTGCACTGCGGACACGCTGCCTCCGCGGATCCCTGGACCAGCAGCTCAAAACGGTGATTGCATTCACAGCACACATATTCGAAGATAGGCATGGTTGAGGACTCCTTCGTTTACTCGGACCATTATAAAATCACCACAGACTGAATCGCAACGACAGGGAGCGTATGTACCAGGAAGAAAAAACGTTTGTCCTTCGCTTTTCGCTGGAAGCCTCGTTTCCGGACGGCTATACCGGAGACGAGGATGAACGCAATTGGCTACGAGAATGGGAAGCCCGGGTCAAACCGCAGCTGCTCAAATCCGTCTTTGAGTCGCTTCGCAGGCATGACGGCTGGACGTCCCACATTCGCAACCGAGGCGTCTCGCCGGGCGATGAAGTGGAAATCGTATTGGCCAAGGATTTCTCACAACCTCTTCCCATCTCGCTGAAACGATGAGCCCTTCGGACCAAGACCTCGGCCTGTATGTTCATATCCCCTTTTGTCGCCGCCGCTGCCACTTTTGCGCCTTCTATCTCGAAATTGCTCAACCCGCTCCGATGGCGCGGTTTCACTCCGCCCTCATCCAAGAAATTGCACTCCATCGTCGGCAAGAATCTCTGGATGGCCGAACTCTGCAGAGCATTTACTTCGGTGGCGGAACACCGACCTCCCTCCCTGCTGATCAGTTGGCCGAGATTTTGACGCTGATTCGATCGACCTGGCCGACCAGTGTCACGGCAGAGGTCACGGTGGAGGCACATCCCTCCTCCGTCACCCCAAGCGATCTCACGATCTTGGCTGATGCCGGATTCAATCGGATCAGCTTTGGAGCAGAATCCATGGCGGATAAGGATTTCGCCGCCATCGGTCGTGTCGGACGAGTACACGATACGGCGACTGCGGTTCAGGCTGCGCGCCGCGCTGGGTTCGGAAATATCAACCTCGATCTGATGTATGGGTTGCCGGGCCAATCGGTGCAGGATTGGGTCCACACCTTGGAATCGCTCATGTCGCTTGCTCCATCACACATCTCCTGCTACGCCCTGACCATTGAAGAAGGGACCAGGCTCGCTCAGGACATCAGGCAGAACCTTGCCCTGCCGCCCGACGACATGCTGCAGATCGATATGGAGTCCGCAGCAGAGCGTTTCCTGACCGACGCAGGGTTCGCCCGCTACGAAATTTCCAACTACGCCAAACCCGACTATGCCTGTCGCCATAATCTCCTCTACTGGACGGGTGGCCAGTATCTTGGGCTCGGCCCGAGCGCACAGTCCTATCTCCACGGAGTCCGGTTTGGGAATATGGCTGATCTTGAATCCTATACTGCATGCTTGAACGACCACCGTCTGCCGATGACCGACCGCACACGCCTCTCGACCTCCGAGCGCCAGCGCGATGCGCTCATATTCGGCTTGCGCCTTCTTCGTGGTGTTCCCCGACAGGCTATCACAGCTGCGGAACGAGACCATCAGATCGATGTACTGATCGCGAAGGGCCTGCTCGATGCCGATCACGATCGGATACGACTGACCTCTTTGGGTCGGCGCTATGCTGATACGGTGGCCGAACAGTTGTTCTGAGTGGATCACGAGAACCGGCATATCGAATAGACAAGACGGTGCTGGCACTCTGGGTCCGGTCATCAATCGGCGTTTCGCCGATTGACAAGACAGTCGCATTTAGAGAAGACTACTGGAGTCATTTGGAGTATCTCATGCCGGTTAACATGGATCCGTCGAAGAAACGGCGTCGCCCCCACGCAACCACCGCCTCGGTAACGGAGGACGGGCTCACGGACACCGTATCGACGCCTCCCCGACAAAGTTTCGGAGAGGAAACAGAAACGGATCGTGAAAAGGATTTGGCTGATGCCGAGCTGAAAAACTTATGGGATGCTACCGAAGTGATTGATATGGACAAGATCTAACAGGATGCGGAAAAAGTCCGCCAGCGACGTTCTCGCCTCGCTCAGAGGCTCAACGTACGGCCCAGGGTACGATTCGCCTCTTCGCTCGCTGCGGCCTTGCGGGGCGGCCTTTTTGCGCATCCTGCGGGCCTATTCAGTATCGTCCTCAACCTTGATGTCTGTGACGGCTACAGGAGTCACAAGGAGTTTTTCCGCAGCGCTCAGAGGCTCAACGTACGGCCCAGGGTACGATTCGCCTCTTCGCTCGCTGCGGCCTTGCTGGGCGGCCTTTTTGCGCATCCTGCGGGCCTATTCAGTATCGTCCTCAACCTTGATGTCTGTGACGGCTACAGGAGTCACAAGGAGTTTTTCCGCAGTCTGCTAAGCCCCGGCATGACATCCAGCGACTCAGAGTCGAACTGTTTCCGCCAGGCTTGCTAAACGCCCCACTCCATGCCGACACCTGCCATGCCACAGACAATTCCGGACACCACCGAAGATGTGCAAATCGGTTCGGGATCAGGGCTTGAGGCCCGTGTCGTCGTCTACAACTGCGACTGTCACACCTACCAACAAGTGATCGAGCTCTTTTGCCGGTTTATCCCCGCAATGACCTCGACCAAGGCATTTGAGCTGGCCTACCGGATCGATCATGACGGCGAAGCCATCGTCTTCACCGGACCGACGGAACAGGCTGATGATATTGCGGCAAAACTTGCAGGAGGTGGGCTCAGAGTGGCCGTGCAGTAATCCACCCTTCTCTTATTTATGCTTGGCTGTGCTCTTGGCCGGTTTCTTGGCTGGGGCTGTCGGCACCTTCGTGACAACCGGCTTCACCGCCTCACCCGATTTCTTCACGGTCTTTGCAGTGCTCGCTTTGTCGCCTTTCTCCACAGCCTTGGATTTGCCGCTCTGTGAGCGCTTCACCGGAGTCATGTAGGCAGTGGTGCGGTTGACCTTGGCCAACTGGTCTCCGCTGAGCACACGAACTTGATACAGCTCAAACAACTTGCTGATGGCTTTCGTGTCGCCTCGTCTCGCCGCATTCAAGAGTTTGCGGCGTTGATTCATCTCTTCTTCTTCGGTATGCGAAGCAGCTCGTCGTTCCATGCCCATCCTTCCTCAACACAGGCTGACCGACTGCTCGGGGCTGCTGCAGTCTACTACCCCAACCAGCCTAAAAATTGCCGAAGTATATCAGAATTATGATGATTGTTGGAACATCGATTATTGCGTAACCGTGCGTGACCTCATCCTCAGACTCTTAGACAAAAAGAGGCCGCAGGCTCGGGAATTTCTCGCTTGAGCGGAGTCATGGGCACCGGTATAAGTATACGAGCGTGATACTTTGTCTAAAAGGAGATCCATCATGGAACAGCTACAAAAACCTTCGACCGTCACCGATGACCCTCATGCGCGCGATCTCCTGCGCCGAGCATTCGAAAAGACCGCACGGTGGCAAAAAGACTTTCAGGGGTTTACAGCCGACCTCACCGTGAATGTGAATGGGAAAGAAACCAGCGGCCCCGTCATCGTCAAGGGCCCCCGAGAAGTATCCGTTCAGCTGGGCGACGGCGAGATTCAAAAGTGGGCGCAAGAACAGCTGGGCATGATCGCGGTTCATCGGGGACCACGAAGCTTCGAAGAGTCCGACGGGAAATATTCGCTTACGATGGAGGAAGACGGTCATCCGTTGGGCACCAAGCTGACTATCCACGGTTCGAATTCCTTCTACCGGGTCAAGGACAACCGCATCACACAGATCAACCGCAAAATGGCCCATCCTGGCATGAACCCGTTCGCCTTTACGATCAACGTCGAAGAGAGCACGATCACACAGGACCAGAAGAATCTGACGACCAAGTACACCGTCTATTACTATTCACCGACCGACGGTACACTGACCAATGTCGAAAGTTTCACCGACACCCACATCCGCGTCGGCTCGTCGGACCTTCCCGCGACCAGGCGGATTATCACCTACGAAGAGGGACAGGTCGTCGTGAAGAACCTGACCTTCACGAACCACAAATTGCTGTAACGATGGATTTGAGAACGAGCTTTCCCCGCAGCATGAAATTCAAGTTGGCGGGCCATGTCCATCTTGCCCGCATGATCGATAAATGCCGGGCGGTGCTCGCCGGAACAGAGGGGGAGTATATCTACCCTTGCCCCATGGACGAACGACTCATGGAGTTCGTGGGAATTACCAGCGATCAGTTCACGGCTGCGGTCAAGGCTCATTCGACCGATGAGGGAGTCGTGACATGGTTTGAGCACACGGCAACACCACACCTGCCTGCCGAGCTGGACGAATGGAATCAGCAGCTGTTGGCGCGCGGACCCAGTTCTCCGGAAAGTGCGGCCCGATTCAACCAATACCTGGCCGCCATCGATCCCACACGCACCGATCTCACCGCCTGGTCGGATCTGCAAGACTTGGAAGAAGGGAGAATGGTGCCGAAACGATAACCAACCATTACCGAATGCTGCCCCGCACATGATACTCATCCAACCTTCCATTTCAGGCAAAGACGCGATACAGTAGCCCCATGGCTCCATCTACTCAACAACTACTAAAGGACGCCCTCCAACTGCCTGATCAGGAACGGGCGGAGCTGGTCGTCGAGTTGCTCGATAGCCTCCCACTGGCTTTGGCAGGACGAGACCGCAACGACGCCCAATGGCTCGCAGAGATTGAACGCCGAGCACGGGCAGCACAAGCCGGAGCACCTGGCGTATCTTGGGAAGATGCACGCAAGCAGGTGCTGGATCACCTGCCTAAACAGTGAATCCAATCAGCCTCTCGCCTGAGGCTGTGGTAGAGTTAACCGAAGCCGCCGCATGGTACGAAACCCGCCAATCTGGGCTCGCAATCAGATTCCTTCAAGAAGTCGATCACACACAACGCGCGATACAAGCTCGACCTCTGTCATTCCCCAAACTGGCAAACACAACCTTCGATCTGGAAATTCGACGAGCCCTGCTCCCCCGGTTTCCTTATGCACTCGTATTTATTGACCTTCAGGCTGAAACCAGAATACTCGCAGTAGCCCATGCCAAGCGTCATCCCGACTATTGGCTCAACCGCTTACAAAACACCGAACCTGACCTTTGAGACTGCCTGCTACAACCTGTCATTCGGCAACGTCCTGCAGCGGTGTTATTAGATTCAGTAGGTGAGCGCCGGATATTTGCCGAGGTAGGTGGGGTTTTCCGCCTGCGTCACCATGAAATGCGCTACATCAGCGCGGGAAATGGCACCTACTTTCATTCCTCCCGCAAGGCTGTCGAGCACTCGATAGCGGCCTGTCATCGTGCCGTTTGTTAGGCGACCTGGACGCACGATCTCCCAGCGCGGATAGCCGGCTGCAATCACACGCTCCTGCTCACCCTTGTCCGCGTAGACGGCTTTGAGCAATAGAGTAAACAGGACTTTCATGGGAAACGAATTGTAGTCCCAGCTGTCGCCTGCTCCGAAACCGGTGAGCACAATGAGTGTCGCGGAAGAACCGGTTTCTTGTAGTACGCGCAACAAGACGCGCGCCGAGTCTGAAAACAACGTGGTGGTGAAGGGGCTCTTCACACCGAGAGTCACTAGAATCGCATCGGCTCCCTCCACAACGGTTTTCACATCGCTTGAGTTCGTGGCACTCCCTTGCACCTTTCTCAGTTTGGCGTGATCAGGGAGCGGAACAACCCGGCGCGATAATGTAGCAACCTCATGCCCCCGTTCAAGTGTGAGGCCTGCAATCTGCAGCCCTATTCCAGCTGAAGCTCCGATAATAGCGATTTTCATAGTTCCTGCTTTGTTCTCAGTGGTTCAACAATGTTCAGCTACGCCCGCGTAAGTTTCCGGTCTTTCACCCACCTACGCAGGAAGCCACAGCTGGAACGCTGTGGAGGAATGCGCAGTGGGTGTCCTCCGAAGCCTTGGCGAAGGAGGACACGCTTCGGCGGGTTCCGCCGAAGACGCAAAAGGGACCACGGCTGTCTAGCAGGATGCGGAAAAAGTCCGCCAGCGGCGTTCTCGCCTCGCTCAGAGGCTCAACGTACAGCCCAGAGTACGATTCGCCTCTTCGCTCGCTGCGGCCTTACTGGACGGCCCTTTTGCGCATCCTGCGGGCCTATTCAACATTGGCCTCAACCTCGATGCCTGTAACGCCTACAGGAGTCGCAATGAGTTTTTCCGCAGCCTGCTAGCCGTGGGGCTCCACTTATAGCCCATTCTCAGCTGTTCGTAAGCTCCGGTCAAGCGCCGCTGAGTCCCACCTCGTCACCTAATTGTGGATTAGGACTGCGGACTGAGAACCTCTTGCCACACTGCGGCGAGGTCGTGGAGTGCTTGGCTTCCATCGCCGACATAGACTGACCCGTGCATGGTGGCGAGCCGCTTCGGCTGTAGCGCCCCCAACCGACGCAGCGTCGCCTCCGTCAATGAGCAATAGGGCACGTAATTCGCCAAGGGACCTTGCTGATAGCCCACCAGCGTCGTCCGGCAGCGATGGATGACGTCCGATTCCGTCATCGCTTCCACATCCCCGTCTTGGTGAAAGAGATCCGAGCACAGGAGCGTCCGTTCTGTCTCCTCGAACAGCAGTCCCGCTTCCCAGCAATGCGGCACATGCGGCGTCGAGAGAAAGCGGAAACGGTATCGTCCGGTCTCGAGCACCTCGCCATCGACCATCCCTTTAGCGGGACGAAGCGCCAGACAATCATCGACGCTCACCATCTTCCCCACCAGGCTGCACAGCACTTCCGAGTGCGGAGCCAATTGCTGCCATTCCGGCACCGTCGCGCATTCGTCGGACTCGAAATGACTGAATCCGATCCAACGCAAGGTCTGCGGATCGATGAGTGACGCCACGGCGGCTTTGACATCGGGAAGCAGCGCCCGCGGGCCGGTATGGAACAGCAGCGGCTGATCGTCGCGCAGCAAGAACTGACTGAACTGAATATTGAACGGTGCAACGAAGGTCGTGATGCGGAATAGATCCGGAGCGATCTCAGTGATCTTTGCCATAGCACCTCCTTAAAATGGAGCCGTGCGATCATACGCACCACTAAATCGAGCTGCAAGACGGGGGAAACCAGATCAGGATATTGAATGAGCGGTGGTAAGCTGCTAACTCACCGAGGTCCTGCTAAGGAGCGATCCCAAAACATCACGTGAAGCCGGCCACCCGATGGAGAAGATACCCTGTGTTTGATTTGATTACAAAACACAACCCCAAACTTTCTACTCTAACTTTTCCAACCCGCGCCCCATTTTTCGTAGACCCGAAGGTTTTGTGGCTCTTGAACCCATTGTTAGGCAGGCCCCCTCAAGCAATTGACCAATAGTGTAGCTATTGGAAGTGTCTCGTTGATTGAACTGTCAGATTTCTTCGATAACCTTCCATTCAGTATCATCATGAAATGAGTCAATAATTTTTACCCTGAACTCACTCACTTGCTTCTCGATCCCAGCGTTTTCAGTTTTAAACGTATTGAACGGTTATTCTCTGTTGGCAGGGAAGACCGCTTGCCAATTACCTAAATAGAGCCACTTCCCAGCGAATTGTAGTCGTACGGAGAGTGAACCAAGTAAATGGAATCGTCCACTTTTTCATGCATGACACTCTCTCCGGGTTCCTCTTCGTAAAAGAACATACGAGACATGTTTTGGTCAGATAGACGTTGAATCAGCGCCTGCTTGTCCTGGCGCATCTTCGAAACCTACCTGATGGCCGTAAACTGTGGACTTTCAAATTCCTGCACACGCAACACATTTGGGGATCTCATGAGCCATCATCTTCCATGTCCCGCCCGGGCAATTAATTCTTTTAGCCCATTCAAATCCAACCACCCAGGCACCAGTTCGTTGCCCACGATAAAGCCGGGAGTCCCTGAGATGCCAAGCTCGCGGGCGAGGGCTCGATTCTTGTCGATGACGGTCTGCCACTTCGGATTGGCCATGTCGGCTTCCAGTCGCTTCGCATCAAGGCCCACGTTCACGGCGATCTTCAAAATGGCATCCTTACTCATGTCGGCATGGGAGGCGAGCAGCGCTTCGTGAAAGGCCTGGTGCTTGCCTTGCGCCTGAGACGCGAGCGCAGCCTTGGCGGCGAGCTCCGACGGCTCGCCCAGAATGGGCAAGTCCTTATAGACCACCCGAACTCGCGGATCGACCTTCTGGAGTTCCGTGACTGCTGACGCTGCCTTCTTACAGAACCCGCAGCGGTAGTCATAGAACTCCACCAGGGTGATCTCGCCTTTTGGATTGCCGCTGACCGGTGACGCAGGATCGTGCACCAGTTCCTTCTGCTTCGTCACAAGAGCGGCTTTTTGATGGTCCCGCAGTTCTGCTTCGCGCTTGGCGAGCAATCCCTGCAGCGATTGTTCGATCACTTCCGGATGGGCACGAATGTAGCGCTCGATGGCAGCATCGGTAAGGTCTTGAGTGGGAGTAGGAGTTTGAGTTCCTTTAGCTGTGGTTGAACAACCAGGCAGGAACAGAACAAGCATAACGAAGACAACTGGCGTTGATGTATTTTCCATCCTCATCGATATCCCTCCCCACTCGTGCCGCCGCCAAATCCACCCCAGTTTCCCCCGAAACCGCCTTGGCCAGTTCCCCAATATTCCCCTTTTTGAATGCGCCGATAGGGGTGCCGTAAATCCGGCCGACTCATCCACCAGAAAAACGAGACGATCGCCACGGTGGTGCCAAGCGTAATCCAGACCCCGAGCCCCTTAATCCGAGGCCGGGATGGAGGAGTGAACCTCACCTCTTGCGCCGGGGTCGCCAGCGCAACTGCCGTGCGATACAGCCCTTCCCCGAAATGCCCTCGTTCAATCGCGGGCTGCAGATAGAGACGACTGACTTCGTTTCTGACGGCCGGGGTGATGACCGAAAACATTTGGCGGCCCAACGCCATCGCCGCCTGACGCTCTTGCACAGCCACCAACACCATCAGCCCATGTTCCTGCTGCGTCGAGCCGATTTGCCACTTTTCATACAGCGCGTCCGCATAATGCTTGGCCGATGGATAGGGTTTGATGCTGGGCACCGTCACAATCACCATTTCCACACTGCTTTTTTTCTCAAGATCGATACAGACGGACCGGATGCGGTCCTTCCACTCCGGCTCCATCACTTGTGCATGATCGCTGACATACCCGATGGGGCTGGAGACATGATGTTACCGAACTCCTCCTGCTGCCATGTCGCGCGCCGAGGGGTCCGGCAGAAATCCCGCCGCCATCAGGCGATCCATCATGCCGAATGGCGGCTCCTTGCGGAGTCCGGCTGTCGTCGACAAAACACGATAACGGAGTCGTGCGTTGCGATCCAACGTACTGAAGACGCGGTCCCGGAGAAAGGCGATGATCGGATTCGCTGTGTTCCAGAACAGCACCTGTTCATCAGCCAACTTCTGCAACATGGTGACCTGAGGCCGACGTGAGGTTTCGTAGATCCTCAGTTTTTCTGCGGAGCAATCATTCGTTGCGAGACATTCAGGCAACAGGTCGGCCAGTGTCATGGCGTCCACCATCGCCTGCATACGACCTTGAGAGGCATGCGGGTTCATCGCATGCGCCGCATCCCCGATCAGCACCGCCCCGTCGGCCACCCACGTCGGCGTGCGGACACGCCCGGTCGGCATGAAGGCGGTTTGCTTCCAGTCCGTGAGTGTACGGAAGATTGCCTCACTGGAAGGGTCGATCGCGATCCACGACTCTTGCAACACCGCGATACCTCGTTCTTTCACATGGTCATAAGAGCCAGCCTTGATCATGTAGAACACATAGACCTTGTCCCCAGCTGCGGGAAACATCCCAAGGATCGTTCGCTTGCCGACAAAATACTTCGCCTCTCCCAGCGGAACCGCCGCGTCTAACAGGGCGATCAAGTACCCTTGCGGATAGAGATACAGATCGGCCGGGATCTGCAAGGCCTCTCGAACTTTTGAAAAGGCTCCGTCGGCTCCGACGACCACCTTTGCCTTCACAGTCACGTGGTCTTCTCCTTGCTTGGCCGTCAGCCCGACGACCCGCCCATTCTCCCGAAGCAAACCCGTGAAGGCTGATCGATACCGCAACGAGACGGAGGATTCGCGCTCGATCGCGTTCAGAATCGCATGGTGCGCCACATTCGGCAGGGTGACCACGGCCTGGTTGTACGGAGGCGGCAATTCGCCATAGTCCACCGTGCACAGCCGCTCGCCACCGACACGGCAAAAGTGAAACTTATGCACGGTACGGGTCGACTCGACCGGCAATCGACTCAGGAGCCCCAACCGATCGAGGACTTGCTGCCCGTTCGGCTGCAGGATCTCTCCGCGCAATCCCTGCGGCGGTCCCGGCGCCTGCTCGAAGACAATCGTTTTGATCCCCTTCTGAGCCAGTGCAAGGGCCAGCACGGCCCCGCCACCACCGGCTCCCACGACGGCAATGTCGGTCTCTTCGGTCATCACTCAACCCTCCAAAAGACTACGGTCAAGGCTCAGGCCGGGGAAGCAGGTTCGCGTTTCCGTCACAATTTCCTCACTCTTCGCCGTCACGTCAACCTTACCCTCTATCTTGCCGCTATTTCCACTCCTGGAATCGTTCCTGGTCTTTCCACATTGAGAGAAACTTTTCCCGGGCTTTCACGGTCACCGCATGGTCTCTGATAATATCCAGCCGTTCATCATTGTAGCGGTTTCCACCGGTGGTCTGATTCATCGACCCGCTGGCATTGATCTCGTCGTCGATCACCGTCTGCTTCAAATGCATCAAGCCGTCATGTTGATTGATTTTGATCGGGATCCCCGCTTCGCGTAACGCCGAGAGCGCCGTTCGTTGTTTCGGATCGTTGAGACGTTCCCGATCGGTGAGGAGCCGCACATCCACGCCACGCCGTTTCGCCGCAACCAGCGCCTTCACCGTGAGCGGCGACGTTACGCCATACACGGCGACAAAGATGTATCGCTTGGCACGATCATACATCCGTACGAGCTGTTCAAGCGGCCTATCCTCCGGGCCATACCAGACTTCGACCGATGTCGCTGAAACCTCCCAGTTTGGCCCAAGCAGCCCTGCGGCAAGCAGCCAGATCATGCACCATCGACAGCACCGCGTGGACGATTGGAACGGCGAAGGCCGGATCATTCCAGTTCGAAGAGATCGCGGAAGTGGTCGTCGGCAGACTCCCAGGCCTGGGGGGCATGGACCTGAAGCCACTGTCGGAGAAACTGTTTCTGCTCCCGTGTGAGTAGTTGCTTGATCTGATGCGTACGTCCTTGAAGCGGCTGAAGGAGACTGACCTGCCTCTTCACATCCAGCATCGCGGTCCGCACATATAGATTCGTAAAGACCGACGGCGTCTCTTCCGTCCCTTCGCCCTGTACCCACACCGAGAGAAACTTGTCCAAGACCAGGCCCGCGCTGTCCAGCGCCGGCTCCGTATCATGGAAGAGCTCATTCTCGGACTCGGTTAACGGGGTCGATTCCGCGGCGCGAAAGAGGAAATTCTTTTTCCACATCCTGGTATCCTTTTGCAGGCGGCATAGTGGCGACGAGCCGGAGCAAAGTCAAGCAACCGCCTCAGAGACTCGCTCCTCGTCTCGGCAGATCCTATTGAGCATGAATCCTATCGAGCATTCGTGTCTCTCCATACAGATGACCATAGCCTTGACAAGCAGCGCATGCCTTTGCTAGTTTCAAAATTCTTTAATCTCTAAGCCAACTTGGGAGAATCTGTGCAGGTCAAGATCAACGGAAAGCCTGAAGAGATCCAGAACGGAACCGTCCTCGATTTGCTCAAGACCAAGAACATCGAGCCACAGATGGTCGCCGTCGAGGTCAACGACAAGGTGCTGGACCGTGACCACCTTGCCACGACCCATCTCAATGAAGGAGATCACGTGGAGTTTCTCTTCTATATGGGAGGGGGTCGTTGAACACCACGTTATATAAAGACATTACCGAGCTGATCGGCAAAACCCCGCTTGTCAGATTGAACCGTCTGTCAAAGTCCGGTTCTGCGACGATTTTCGGAAAGGTCGAATTTTTCAACCCCGGCGGGAGCGTCAAGGATCGGATCTGCCTCAACATGATCAATGAGGCCGAACGTCAGGGGAAGCTCAAGCCGGGCGGAACCATCGTTGAGCCGACCAGTGGAAACACAGGGATCGGACTGGCTTTGGTCGCGGCCGTGCGTGGGTACAAACTGATCCTCGTGATGCCGGAAAGTATGAGCATGGAACGAGCCAGCTTGCTGTCTTCATATGGCGCACAGCTGGTGCTGACCCCGGCCTGGGAGGGCATGAAAGGCTCCATTAAAGAGGCGGAAAGTAT
The DNA here is from genome assembly GCA_015903995.1 of Nitrospira sp. Lineage (GTDB taxonomy): Bacteria > Nitrospirota > Nitrospiria > Nitrospirales > Nitrospiraceae > Nitrospira_D. Next base: position 48,966 of record JABMDK010000017.1, on the reverse strand, counting down.
CTTGGCTCAAAACCCCTCGTACTTTATGCCCGATCAGTTCTCGAATCCGGCCAACCCTGCGATGCATAAGATGACCACGGCTCTGGAAATCTGGGACGCGCTCGACGGAAAAATCGATGCCTTTGTGGCCGCCGTCGGAACCGGTGGGACCATCACAGGATGTGGTGAACTCTTGAAGGAACGGAATCCGCACATACAAGTCATCGCCGTCGAACCGGCAGGCTCGCCCGTGCTGTCCGGAGGAGACCCCGGCCCCCATAAGATTCAAGGGATCGGGGCAGGCTTTATTCCGAAGGTGCTCAATCGCAAGATTCTCGACCGCGTAATCACCGTGACGGATGATGAAGCGTATCAGACCGCGAAACAGCTCTCAAAGAAAGAAGGCCTGCTGGTGGGTATTTCCGCCGGCGCCAATGTGTTCGCCGCGCAAAAGATCGCTGATGAACTGGGACCAGGCAAAAATGTCGTGACCATTCTCTGCGATACCGGCGAGCGCTACATCAGCATTGAGAAGTACTTCAACATCTGAGACAACCAGTTATAGGAGGGATGCTCAAAATGGTCGCCGGCGAGGCCGCAGGCGAGAAGAATCCGGAGGCGTACCCTCTGGGGTACGTTGAGGAATTCTTCGAGCCGAGAACAAAACCGGAGGCTATTTTCAGCAGCCCGTGAAACATGGAATTTACCGAAGAACAGATCAACCGCTACAGCCGGCACATCCTGCTGCCTGAGGTCGGCGGCAAGGGCCAGAAGAAGATCGCCAAATCCAGAATTCTTCTCGTCGGCGCCGGTGGTCTCGGCTCACCAGCCGCGTTGTATCTGGCTGCGGCAGGAGTCGGCACGATTGGGCTGATCGACAGCGACGTGGTGGACCTGACCAATCTGCAGCGCCAAGTGCTTCATCATACTCCCGACGTGGGTCGCCCCAAGGTCCTCTCGGGCAAAGAAAAGATCCAGGCGCTGAACCCCGACGTCCTGGTTTCGATGTACGAGGAACGGCTCACGGCCGGCAATGCACTCAAGATCTTCGGCGACTATGATGTCGTGATCGACGGGGTCGATAATTTTCCGGCGAAGTTTCTCATCAACGACGCCTGTTTCTTCGCCGGCAAGCCACTGGTCCACGGCGGCATTCTGCGATTCGACGGACGCGTCACGACCATCATCCCGAAGAAATCGGCCTGCTATCGTTGCGTCTTCAAGGCACCGCCTCCACCTGGCCTGGTGGCCTCCTGCCAGGAGGCCGGAGTAATCGGGGTCTTGGCGGGCATTATCGGGACAATTCAGGCGACAGAAGCCTTGAAGCTGGTCCTCGGCATCGGACGACCGCTGACCGACCGTATGCTGGACTTCGATGCACGCAAAACCCAGTTCCGAGAAATCAAAGTCCGCCGCAACCCGAATTGTGCACTCTGCGGGGAACATCCGACGATTACCGAGCTATTTGACGATGGGGACCCCTATGCGGGGTGTGCCGTGCGTCCCTCTGTCTAGAGTTTGAGAAGGTGGTGCGAAAATGAACAAAATGAAAGCGCTGGTGTGCCGCGAGTGCGGCAAGGAATATCCGACGAAGGCCATCCACGTCTGCGAAATGTGCTTCGGCCCCCTCGAAGTGAAATACAACTACGACGAGATCAAAAAGACCATTTCTCGCAAGAAGCTCGAGGACGGTCCGGACAGCATGTGGCGATACCTCGACCTGCTGCCGGTCGAAGGAACCAACTTCGTGGGGCCGCATGCCGGGTTTACCCCGCTCGTCCGTGCCAAAAACCTCGGGGCCTATCTCGGGCTCGACGAGCTCTACATTAAGAACGATACGGTGAATCACCCCACCCTGTCCTTCAAAGATCGCGTCGTTGCCGTGGCGTTGACGCGTGCACGCGAGCTCGGCTTCGAAACCGTGGCCTGCGCATCGACCGGCAACTTGGCGAACTCGGTATCCGCCCATGCCGCATCCGCCAATCTGCACTGCTACGTCTTCATCCCCGGCGACCTTGAAGCCGCAAAGGTCCTGGGCAATCTGATCTATAAGCCGCACGTGGTCGAGATCGAAGGTAATTACGACGATGTCAATCGGCTCTGCAGCGAGATCGCCGGTGAACATGGTTGGGCCTTCGTAAATATCAATATTCGCCCCTACTATGCTGAAGGCTCAAAGACACTTGCGTTTGAAACAGTCGAACAACTGGGATGGAAGACACCCGATCAAGTCGTCATTCCGATGGCATCCGGCTCACTCTTGACCAAAATTTGGAAGGGCCTGCACGAAATGAAGTACGTGGGCCTCATCGACGACATCCGCACGAAGATCAACGGTGCCCAAGCTGAGGGCTGTTCGCCGATTTCCACAGCCTTCAAAGCCGGACGCGACTTCTTCAAGCCGGTGAAACCCAAGACCATCGCCAAGTCCCTCGCCATCGGAAACCCGGCTGACGGCTATTATGCGCTCAAGGCCACCGCCGAGAGTCATGGGTCCATGGACATGGTGACGGATGACGAAGTAGTGGAAGGCATCCAACTGCTGGCCCAAACCGAAGGTATCTTCGCGGAAACAGCCGGAGGCGTGACCATCGGCGTGTTGAAGAAACTGGTCAAGCAGGGAATCATCAAGAAAAACGAGGTGACGGTCGCATATATCACGGGCAACGGATTGAAGACACAAGAAGCGGTCATCGACGCCGTCGGACGACCGACTCGCATTCAACCCAGCCTCGTCGCCTTTGAGAAAACCTTCAAGCTCGGGAAAAATGGTGATGGTGACGCATGATTAAAGTCCGTATTCCAACTCCGCTGAGACCGTTGACCAAGAACCAGGGCGAAGTCGACGTGGCCGCCGGCTCCATCACGGACATGGTGAACACGCTCGAATCCTCCTACCCCGGCATTAAGGCCCGTCTCTGCGACGACAGCGGCGAATTGCGCCGGTTCGTCAATATTTACGTCAACGAGGAAGACATCCGTTTTCTGAAGGGTAAAGACACCGCATTAAAAGCCGGAGACGAAGTCTCGATCGTACCGGCCATCGCGGGAGGCTCATGATGGCACACCAATCACACTTGCGATTTCACGTCCGGTTTCCGGAAGACAAAGTCAAGGAGCCGATCATTTACCAGATCGGCCGCGAGTACAACATCGTCACCAACGTGCGCCGTGCCGACGTCCGCGAAACCACGGGCTGGGTCGATGTCGAACTGTCCGGCGAGACGGCGGAAATCGAGCGCGCGCTCGAAGGCCTGCGCAAAAAGGGCTGCGTCGTCGATCCGATTGAACTCAATGTGGTGGAATAGTGACAGGTGACGCTTCACGAGCAACGAGATACGAAGATCATGGAACTTACTGAGCAAGAAATTCAACGCTACAGCCGACACATCATTCTTCAGGATGTGGGAGGCAAGGGCCAACTCAAGCTCAAGCGGGCCAAGGTCCTCCTCATCGGCGCTGGCGGCCTGGGCTCTCCAGCCGGCCTGTATCTCGCGGCCGCCGGTATTGGGACCATCGGCTTGGTGGATGGGGATGTCGTTGACCTCTCGAATCTGCAACGCCAGATCATGCACTCGACCGCAACGCTCGGACAGCCGAAAGTTGAGTCAGGCAAGAAAACCTTGTCGGCCATTAATCCTGAAATTACCATCAATGCCTACCACCAGCTCGTCGATGCCGAGAACATTCTCCCTCTCATCTCGCAATACGACATCGTGCTGGACGGATCGGATAACTTCACAACACGCTTTTTGGTGAACGACGCCTGTTTCTTTGCCAAGAAAACATTGATCTCCGCCAGCATGTTTCGGTTCGAGGGCCAGCTCACCACCATCAAGCCGCACCAAGGGTATCCGTGCTATCGCTGCCTCTATCCCGAACCTCCTCCGGCAGGGCTGGTCCCCAACTGCCAAGAGGCCGGTGTACTCGGCGTCTTAGCCGGTACGATGGGAGTCCTCCAGGCGTCGGAAGCGATCAAGGAAATCCTCGGGATCGGAGAAACGATCGCGGATAAGCTCTTGATCTATGATGCACTCGACATGAAGTTCCGAAAGGTCAACCGTCCGAAGGATCCGGCCTGCCCGCTCTGCGGACCGAATCCGAAGATTAAGGATCTGAGCCTGGACTACACGGTCAGCTGCACCATTTAGCAAGATGCTGAAAACGTCTGCCAGCTTCGTTCTCGTATCGCTCAGACCCTCAACGTACCTCCGAATGTACGCCTCGGCCCCTCGCTCACTGCGGCCTCGCCGGACAACCGTTTTGACCATCTTGCAAACCCACCCAATGTTGAGCCCTTCGCATTTCGGCTCCTTCAGAGTCAATTAATCATGGCAGACCTCGTCTTACCTCAAGCAATTCTCGACGAGATCATTGCTCATGCCAAGGAGCTGACTCCGTATGAATGTTGCGGGCTCCTAGCTGGAACTAACGGCGTGGTCAGCCGTCTCTATCGCATCAAGAACATCGTCGCGATGGAGGGTGCGCAAACCCTCTCGTCGTTTGATTCGGCCAAGGTCGCCCATCTTGAGCGGCTCTCGCCTGCTGAACGGGCTGAAATTGCGTTCGTGATGGACATGCAGGACTTCTCGTCGGCGAAGAAAGATATGCGCAACAACGGACTCGATCTTCAAGTCGTCTACCACTCCCATCCGCACGATCCGGCCCGTCCATCCGTCACCGACATCAAAATCGCCACAGACTACGAAGAGATTTGGCCCAAGATCAATCTCCCCCTGCCCGCCTATCTCCTCGTCTCGCTCATGGATTCGGAACCGGACGTAAAAACCTACTGGATCAAATCCGGTCGCGTCACCCGTGCCGACGTCCTCATCAGTTAAGCTGAATTTTTCCGGTTCACATCGTCGCCGGAATGTAATAATGTTCCCCCATAGCTTGAATCAGGAGCATCACTCATGCCCTCTCGACGACGATTATTCAGCTATGGCCTCGTTCTCACGTTGCTCGTCGCCACGTTGATTGCAACGCCGGCCTTCGCAGAAGACCGCAGCTTTTACAGCCCCGTCATATATATCGACAAGGAGAAAAATCAGATCCTGATCTCGACAAGTGCGAACGTGTTCTATATCGAAGCGCCTGATGCAGCAAAAGCCCATCTTGAAAAGCTTCCTCTTTCCGGTCTTGTGGATTTTGTAGTCGAGATGCGGGGAGACGACAAGCCGCCGCTGATCAAAACCTGGAAGGTCAAATCAGGCGAATCGACCTGCATGTACTTCAATGGGAAGGAGTGCAGGTAACTATGAGATGATGGCGGTAAAAGCCGATCACGCCTCTCACACCTCGTAAATGTCACGTCGATGGCCAACGGTCAAGACGAGAATCACCAGCTCATTCCTTTTTACCTTGTACAAAATCCGCCAAGCACCAACGCGGTACGACCATCGGTCGCTCAAGAGCCCAGTCAGGCGGTTTCCTAATTCTGGATGCCCCGAGAGCCGAACGATGGCGCTGCCAATTCGTTCTTTGACGGCCTTATCCAGCTTGGCAAAACGGCGTGCCGCTTCCTCCGTGTAGAGGATACGATACGTCATTTGAAGATGTCTTCGTGCTCAACTAATCGTTGGGCCCGCTCATCCTCTTCCGCTTTCAACAGAGAGAGCATGAGTTTCTTGTCCGCCAAAATCTCAAGCGTCTCGAGTTCTTCCGGAGACAAGAGAACGGCCGAGGCTGCACCATTCTTGGTGATAATGACCCGTCCACGCTTTCTCTTACGCAGCGAAGCCACCATCTCGGGCAGATGCGCCCGTACATAGGATACAGATGCGATCTTTGTCATGATTAACGCCTCCCCAAACACTGTACATGACCTTGTACATTCCTGCCAATGGATTTGATGGGAGAGAAGAGATGCCGGCCACCCATCGCCGACCAAAACCTACCGGCTGTCGACAAAGTCCGCCAGCAGCGTTCTCGCGGCGCTCAGAGGCTCAACGTACCGCAGAGAGTACGCCTTGCCTCTTCGCTGGCTGCGGCCTTGCTGGACGGCCTTTCTGAACAGCCTGCGAGGTGTCCTGAAAAGGTCTGTGATCGGATAGAGTGGCTCGTATCCAGATCCGTCAGAACGTTTGTCAACACACTGCAAGCAGGTCCATTCAGCCGTATCGACCTGCATAGACTTCACGGGGAAAGAGATCCAGTATGCATCGCACCGGACGGCTCTCGCCATTCGCCACAACGCGCTGAACACCCGACAAGACACTCACTCGTTAATGCCTTATGGGCGAGAGAACTCACCTGCCTGAGGAGAGAGGAAAGGACTGCACATTACTCCCCGCTGCCGGCCATATCGTCGATGAGGGGGCGATTGATGTCGGTGCAACCGCAACAGATCGTCTCGAAGAGCGTCTCCGCGTCCGCCACAAAATTCTTCTCATCGGTCAACTTCTCTGCAATGACCTGGGCGTAACAGATCTCGCAGAGCATCATCAAACCGCGTGACACTCCTACGGTTTTCCGTCCTGCACTCGTAGCCATGGGGCCTATACCGATCCTTTCTGAAGGGCAACGAAAAAGTCTTCTGCTTCAAGATCAATTCCGCATTGCTGGCACTCATACGGACGATCAGGTTCCGGAAGGTTCAACGGGGTGCGATCAATTCGCCCCCTGCAGACATGGTAAAAACTGCCCCTTGAATGTTCATCGTCCATGGGGTCACTCTCGTAGATCAGCACCACCGATACATTACCTCTTGAGTGTTATCGTGTGAAGTATACCGGCCCCGACTCTGTAGCCGCAACCGAAAGAGATCACGAATGCGAGGGCCTTGGCTCGAATAGGCCCCCATCCTGCTACACCTGAAATTGAGCTTCGTACAGACCTGCGTAGACTCCTCCTCGACTCAGCAGCTCATCATGCCGGCCATCCTCCACGAGTCGGCCTTGATCGAGCACCAGAATCCGGTCCACATCGTGAAGCGTGGATAATCGGTGGGCAATGATGAACGTGGTTCGCCCGGTCGTGAGTTCGTTCAAGGCTTCACGAATTTTCACCTCGGTTTCGGTATCAATATTAGATGTGGCCTCGTCAAAAATGACGATGGGGGGATCTTTCAACAACGCCCGCGCGATCGAGACACGTTGTTTTTGTCCGACCGACAGTTTGACGCCTCGTTCACCGATCCAGGTGTCATACCCTTCGGGCAATGCCGCGATGAACTCATGCGCTCGCGCGGCGCGGGCTGCGGCTTCCAATCGAGCCTGGTCTGCATCCAAATCGCCGTACAACAGATTGTCCTTCACGGTCCCGTTGAACAAGAACGGTTCCTGTTGTACGAACCCGATCTGCTGCCGTAGGTACGTGATCGGCAGATCGCGGATATCCTTCCCATCGATACAGATCGTCCCGCCGGTGACGTCGTAAAACCGCATCAACAGTTTCAGCAGCGTGCTCTTCCCTGCTCCGCTCATCCCGACCAATGCCACACGCTCCCCTGCCGGTACGGCCGCTGAGAACCCTCTCAATACCGGCACGTCAGGTCGATAATGGAACCGGACCTGATCGAATCGAACCGCGCCATGGGCCCGATGGACAGGAGCCACGGCATGAGAACGATCCGTGACGTCCGGAATCGTATCCAGTACCTCAAAGACCCGCTCGCTCGCCGCCAAGGCATGCTGCAACATATGATTGACCGAATGAATCTGATTGATGGGGACGTAAAACATCGCCAAGTAGGACAAAAACAAAACCAACTCGCCCAGGGTGAGGCGCCCCTCCATGACCTCCCCTGCCCCGTACCAGAGGATCACGACGGTCCCGAGGGCGGCCACCAAAATCATGCCCGGCGAATACATCGACCACAAAACCATCGCCTTGAGATTCTTCTCACTATACGCCCGGCTCAGCCGGTCGAAACGCGCTTGTTCGTGCCCTTGGCGGCCAAACCCCATGGTCTCTCGGATACCGGACAGAGCATCCTGCAGATAGCCGTTCAGTTCAGCGGCGCTTTGACGGGTTTCCCGATAATACCCATGAACCTTCGAGGTAAACCAACTCGCGGAGAAGGCCAGCAGCGGAATCGGCAAGAGCGAGAGCGCGGCGAGCTTCCAATTGAGCATGAACAAGAGTCCGGTGATTCCGATGAGCGTCAGCGACGCCGTCAGCATCCCTTCAAGCCCGTCAATGAAGATCCGCTCGACATGCTCCGTATCGTTCGTCACCCGGGACATGATCTCCCCCGTGGAGCGATTCTCAAAATAGGTGATGGACAGCCGTTGGAGGGCGGAAAACACATGCCGGCGAAGATCGTGAACCACGGTCTGTTCCAGTTGATTGTTCAGCCGGATTCTGAGCGAGGCGAACAGGTTCTTGAGCACATGGGCGCCCACCAACAACCCGATCACCCACGGCAGCAACGACACCTGCTTCGCCTGAATCACATCGTCGATGATGATCTTGATGACCCAGGGAGGCACCAGCTCCATCGCCGTCGCGCAGGCGGCGCAGACGAGTGTCGTGATCGCGAGCGCGCGGTGAGGCCGAAGATACAGCAGGACACGAAGAAGGGACTTCACGAGCGGTTCAACAAGGCAGGCATTAAATTAGGTTCGTGGGCTCTTTCTGCCAATACCGTGAAAATTCGTCCAGTTGCGTGAGGGTGGACATATCGGTCATACGATCCAGAAAGACTTTGCCGATCAAGTGATCAAGTTCGTGCTGAATGCAGACCGCATACAGGTCCGTCGCCTCGAAATCCAGCGGCTTGCCCTTCCGATCCAGTCCCTTGACCCGCACCAGCGAGGGGCGGATCACTTTGCCCCGCAATCCATCGACACTCAGACAGCCTTCCCAGTTTTCCACTTGTTCAGGCCCGTAATACACAATCGAGGGGTTGATGAGGACCGTTTCAGGAAACCCGCCCTCACCTTTGCAGCCCATCACCACCAGTTGAATCGAACGTGAGACTTGTGGAGCAGCCAACCCGATGCCGGGTTCGTCGTACATGGTCTCAAACATGTCGTCGATCAACCGCTGAATCTCGGACGATTTAATCTCGCGTGGATCGATCGGCGCAGCAACTTTGCGAAGAATAGGATTGCCTAACTTGGCGATCGTGAGCATCGTCCCGCTCTTAAGCTTCATTGCATCATATTCGTAGCATAGGAATCTCTCGGCCCGCAACCTCCTCGATTCGCCGTTACAAGCTCCGCTTCGGCCGTCGCGGTTCGGGAATCTCAAAGACGTCTTTATTGGCGTCCCACCACTCGGTCCATTCACTCGACCATGCAACGCGGTCCTGCTTGGTCGAGGTGTCCCAATCGTGGAACTCGGTCTCATGGCGAGTCAGAATCCAGAGCGATTGCAATGCCGACAGCGCCACGAACCGCTCGTCGTCGCTCACCATCGGAATCAAGAGGGGGATGACGGCCTTTTGCCGGACATACCGCGATTCGAATGCCGCAGCTTTTCTGACGGATGGATTGGGATCCTTGGCCATCACGTCGATCGCCTCGGGCGCTTTCGTTGCATCCAGACGAACGGCCACCCGCAAGGCATGTTCCCGCACCCGAGGAATTTCGCCGGACTCTTTTGCCGTGGAAACGAGGGCGGGTACCCCGGCGACGCCCTTCATCATCAGCAAGGTCTCAATCGCATTGTAGCGGATTCGGGGGCTCGGCATCGTCAACGCCTTGACCAAGACCGGAACGGATGGTTCTCCCAGGTGGACGAATTCTCCCATCGCCCAAAACTCCTGTTTGCCTTCCAGCAAGGGCAGCAAGGCTTCGGCCCGCTTGAGCTCTTCGAGGCTGAGCGGATTCCTGTTAGGAGGAACCGAAACGTCGGGAACATCTTGATTCGTGGGCGGTGCTTCATAGGGGATTTGGACCGGCCATGTCCGCACGGCCTGATCGGACACGGCATAGAGCGTCGGCACGTGGACGAGACCGGCGAGAATGCCCACTGCAATGCTTGCATAGTTGATCACGATGCGTGAACTCCTATTATTCCGGATTATCATGGATGATACGTTCGAGAGGAGGTACGTGACACGGGTACGTATCCGGACGATCGGTCGGACTGAAAAGGGCACGCGACCCACCGGTCATCGGCCCTAGTCCACCCTTGAATTGGCTTCCCGAAGATGTTTTCTTACCCGAACCTTCTCATGGTGCTTCCGAAGCAACTGCAGCCGGACCACATCCTGGTTCTCTGCGACGATCCGAACCAACCGATCCATATCTTCGGCATGGTCCCGAACCAATTCGGACAGCTTCTGGATCTGCTCCTCCAGCTTTTCCAGCCGCCAGGCCATGTTGCGTGCCGGATCCGAGGATCGCCCTGTCAGCTTCGTCACACGCCCGGAATCGACTCGTGGGAGAGCCGCGACAACGACATCTCGCTTCATGCTTACTCCTTTGTTCATCATCAACCGATCCCGAGCTGCTCACCTCGGTGTTCTTGTCGCTAGTATTATCCGCATGGAACGGGAAGTCAACGATTCCACTTCCTTTCTATTTTCTGGAGGTCCTGCTAGAATTCAGCCGATGAAGAACATCTTCACCATGGTCTTGGCCGGGGGGAAAGGCGAGCGACTGTTTCCGTTGACGGACCAACGCGCGAAGCCGGCGGTTCCTTTCGGCGGGAAGTACCGCATCATCGACTTTACCCTGAGCAATTGTCTGAACTCCGGGCTCCGCAAGATCGCCGTCCTCATTCAATACAAGTCGCATTCGCTCGATCGCCATATCCGGAGCGGCTGGAATATTCTCAACGCGGAACTCGGCGAATACATCGCCTCGGTCCCTCCTCAGCAGCGCATCAGCGAGGATTGGTACCGCGGCACCGCCGACGCCGTGTATCAGAACATGTTTTTGATCGACGGAGAACATCCGGAATTTGTGCTGATCCTCGCCGGCGATCATGTCTACAAGATGAACTATGCGGAGATGTTCCACTGGCTCATCGCCAAGAGCGCGGATGCGGTCGTCGGAGCCATCGATATTCCCATCCAGGAAGCGACGCGATTCGGAGTCATCGCAGTAGACGAAGATTACCGAATTACGCGTTTCGATGAAAAACCGGCTCAACCCATGCCCGTGCCCAATGATCCCGCCCATGCCTTTGCATCGATGGGCATCTACCTGTTCCGAACCAAGACACTCCGCGACTACCTCATTGCGGATGCGAAGGAAGGCAGCGCACACGACTTCGGGAAGAACATCATCCCCCGGATGATCGAACAAGGGCGTGTGTATGCCTTTAAATTTCAAGATGCCAACAAAAAAGCCGTCAAGTACTGGCGCGACATCGGAACGCTCGACGCCTACTGGGAAGCAAATATGGATCTGGTCGCCGTCGACCCGCAGTTTAATCTGTACGACTCTGATTGGCCGATCCGAACCTATCAAGGGCAGTTTCCACCGGCCAAGTTTGTTTTCGCGCAGGACTTTCAGGGAGGCCGGATGGGAGTCGCGCTCGATTCGATCGTCTGCGGTGGATGCATCATCTCAGGCGGCCGGGTCCAAAATTCGATTGTGTCCCCGAACGTCCGCGTACAAGACCACGCGGATGTCCGTGAATCCATTATCATGGAAAACGTGACGATCGGCGCACAGAGCCGCATCAAACGCGCCATCATCGACAAGGATGTGATCATCCCCCCGCATACGGAAATCGGGTACGATCGAGAGGCCGATGCGCAACGATTTACCGTCACGGAATCAGGCCTCGTGGTCATCTCAAAAGGAATGAAGCTGCATGCCGCCGTCGATCCATCCGGTTGATCTCATCGCGGCGCTCCGCCAACGACATCTCACGCCAGCTATTGTGTTTCTTACCTCACGGCGAGCCTGTGACGAAGCGATGGAGGCGTTCAATCACGCCGATCTTGTGCTTCCTCCCGTGCGGCAAGAGGCGATCGGCGCGGCCCTCGAACGGGTCATCACGCAGTATCCGAGCATTGCCGAGCATCCCCTCATTCCCATCGTGCAGCGAATCGGCGTCGCCGCCCATCACGCCGGGCATCTGCCTTCGTGGAAAATTGCGATCGAAGAACTGATGCGACAGGGCCATCTCGATGCGGTCTTCGCCACGACCACCCTGGCGGCAGGCGTCGATTTTCCGGCCCGCACGGTCGTGATCACGCAATCCAGCATCCGCAAATCCCGCGACTTCACCGACCTGACCATCGGCGAAGTCCAGCAGGTCGCCGGCCGAGCCGGCCGCCGCGGAAAAGATCACGTCGGCTTTGCGGTCGTCACGCCGTCTCCGTATATCGATCTGGCGGTTCTGACGAAAGGGTTGACCGGGCAACCGGAAGCCATCGACAGCCAGTTTACGATCAGTTATCCGATGGTGTTGAATCTCTTGAAAGCCCACCCTCATGAACAGATTCAAGGGATCTTGGCCAAGAGTTTCGCGCAATTTCAGCTCAACCAGCGAGCCGAACTCCTCGAGCACAAACTCGACGCGCTCCATGTCCAAATGGAACCCTTCGGCCCGCGCGTCTGTACGGACTGGATCACCCAATGGCAAACCTTCGACCATGCGCGACGGCACCGCCACACCCGGCATCAGACACACCGGTCGGAATCGCCTGAAATCTCGGCGCGGTTGCCGTTCCTGAGCCCCGGACGTGTGGTCGGGCTCAGCAGAGGCCGCGGGATCGTGCTCCGGCAATACCGGAGTAAAGGCCAAAAGACTTCCATGCTCACCATCTTACGACCGGACGGCGCCGTCACGGAATGCCCTGTCACCAGCGTGAAAGACGTCTACGACCGCACCTGCGACTTCGTGGAGACGCCGACCTATCCGTGGTGTTCCACCGACACATTCGACCGACTCAGTCATCAGTTGGAAGAACTTCCGCAGCGGTTGCCCGTGCTTCCCATTCTGATCTCCGCCGGTCGCGAGCCACTGCCCGATGCCATCGTCCAATCGATGGGAGATTTCCCCTGCCCCACCTGCCCGTCGCGACCGGCCTGCCAGAAAGACTTCGTGACCGCATCGCGACTTCGCCAGGAACAACAACGTCATGCGAAATCCATCCAAGCGCTGCGGGCCAGTTTGTGGCATCGCTTCCAAGAGCGTGTGGACGTATTGCAGAAATTCGGGTACCTCACGCCGGCGACACAATTGACGGTCGAAGGAGAATGGGCACGGCTGATCCGGATCGACCATTCGCTGCTGATTACCGAACTGATCCGCGCGGAAGCCTTTACAGGAGCGGACCCCTCTCTCCTCGCGGGCATCTTGGCCAGTCTGGCCCACGACGACGATCGTCCCGGCGCGTTTCCACGCATCAGCACGGGGCTGAGTTCCCTGCTCGGGCAGGTTCGCAAGTTGGCGGAGAGTTTATCGCCCCATGAAGATCCTCCCCTGCTTCGGGCCGATGTGGCCGCTTTGGTTGAACGCTGGGTCGCAGACCCCACCCTCACCTGGATCGGACTCTGCCGACTGACGACGATGGCGGAAGGCGACATTTACCGGCTCCTGGCCAGGACCTTGGAGTTTCTGTCGCAAGTGCAGACCTTAAAATCGACGCATCCCGGCCTTGCCGAGTCCGCGGCGCGCGCGATCACGTCCATTCGACGCGGCGTGTTGGAGGAACTGCCATGAATGTGAACGCTGACAAGTCCGCAGGTCAGCCTGCTGACAGAAATTGCCTCTTGTCAGCCTGTCAGTTTTTTCCTTGTCAGCCATTGTGCAATGACTACTGAAGAACTCGAACAACTGCTGGCGCAACAACCAGTCGCCTTGTTGCATCGCCTGGCCCGCGGACGCGTCCATCGGCAATTTCGCGCCGGCAAGAGGCGACTGATCGAACTGTTGCTTCAACATTCCAGTCAGAATCGTGCCGGCCTCGAATCCGACTTACAAACGTTGATCGGAGAACGGCAAGCTCGATCAGAATCAGGGCCGTCACCGACGCATCGACCTTTTCCCCCTCCTCCCAAGAAAGCCGCGCTACAGAGAACGGACCCGGAGCCTTTGGAATCCGCCGTCTCCCTCTCAGCGTGGCTGGAAGGAATCGGCGTGCCGGCTCCCCAGCCGTTTGTACCGGACCCTTGGCAAACCGAAGCTTTGTCCGCCGTGAGCGAGACCGACGTGGTGATCAGCGTCCCGACGGGAAGCGGCAAAACGTACGTGGCCGTCGAGGCGGCCCGTCGGGCCATGGAAGACAATCGCACCGTGATCTACACGTCGCCGCTCAAGGCCCTGTCCAACACCAAGTACACTGAGTTTTCGAAGATCTTCGGACCGGATACAGTGGGGATTCTGACCGGCGATCGCCAGGAAAACGGGCAAGCCCCGTTGCTCATCATGACCACGGAGATTCTCCGCAACCTGCTCTATGATGCCGCCAGCGGAGAAATCGACGTCCGATTGGATACGTTGGGGCTGGTGATCCTCGATGAGTCTCAATACATCGCGGATCCCGAACGGGGCGTCGTGTGGGAAGAGACCATTATCTTTTGCCCGTCACAAGCCAAACTGCTGTTGCTCTCCGCCTCGATCGGCAATCCCCAAGATATCGCCGATTGGTTGACGTCCATCCGACCCACCGCCTGCCGGCTGGTTCGTCACAGCAAACGCACCGTGCCCCTCAGGGCCGGGTATCTGCATCCCAACGGAAGACTGACGCCGCTGTTCAGAACGCAGGGAATTCCCCACGGACACCCCAACCAACTCCATCCGGAGGCCAAGCGACTCTTCCTTGAGTATGAAGACGAAACCCTCCCGTCCGGACGGCAGAGACGATAAGTCGTTTCCGGTTATGTCGCTAACGGGTTGTTGACAAACTCTATGGCGCCCCAGAAATGAAGCTTCGTTTCCGATCACAGACGGAACCCGAATATCCTGCAGGCTGTTCAGAAAGGCCGTCCAGCAAGGCCGCAGCAAGCGAAGAGGCGAATCGTACTCTCGGCCGTACGTTGAGCCTCTGAGCGTCGCGAGAACGCCGCTGGCGGACTTTGTCAACAGCCTGCTACGCCAGCGGGAAGTGCTGCAACTCATCGCGGAGGGGAAAGGAACCAGGTCGATCGCCTCTATGTTGAACATCTCCGTCAAGACCGTGGAATTCCATAGGGCCAAGGTCATGGAGGAGTTGGATCTCCATTCGGTTGCCGAGCTCACCAGGTATGCCGTGAGCGAGGGCTTAGTGAGCCTCTGAACATCCTCATCGTTCGTTACCAACACGGTTCGGTACGCGTATCCCAATAATACTTTTTCGTGCACCTAGGGCTTCTCCTAGTATGCCTCCGCAATTCGGTCACCTACGATGCACCGCGTGGAACGTGGACGTCACAACAAGAGGGGTGTCCTATGAAACTCGCGGCGATCAAGGTGCGCGTGCACCGTGCGTTGGAGCAGCTCGGCACCGGTTGTTCCCTGGCAGATGTGGTGACCCTCTGTCCGGAGCTCACCTGGAACCAAGTGTTTCTCGCGATCGATGACTTGAGTCGAGCCGGGCAGGTTCGTGTGACGCTGGATGGCGACAGGACCTATCGGGTGCAGGCCCAGCACGCGGGGTCGGTCGTGGCTTCCCCTGCGGGACCAACTCCATAAGAACCGATCTCCACATTGTTACAGGAGCTGGGGGATCGATGCGACGTAAAATGAGAATGGACGAACGTGAGAGATGTAAACCGACCCTGGCCATCGCTGGAGGGAACGTCATGTTCCATGTGATCCTTCGTGCGCTGTCTGAGTCGTTTTCTGCTGAACGACCTACTCTCGAACCCATCGCAGGAGCTCCCTAGCCCACCCAGTGTTTCGTCTTGATGAAGGACACATTATGATCAGCACCAGCGCTGCGAGTCCATCCCTCATGATCGCGATTCTGAGCCGTCAGTGTCTCGTGTGGTTGGGCTTGCAGAAAGTTCTCGAGGGCCGCGCGACCGTCCAGATGGTCGTGCCGCCGTACCAGTGGAGGATCCCGGACGGATTCCCAAGCGGAACCCGACCAGATGTGGTCATCCTGGATCTGGAGACCGCACCAGACGCCATCGGCACCGTCAAGCAGATCCGGGAGTCCGCCCCGACCAGTAAGATTGTGTTGTTATGCGGGTTTGAAGACCAGGCCCGCACGCGCGAGGCATTTGCCGCCGGCGTCGACGGCATCATCCTCACGGTTCAACCGCCCACCGTCATGCTGGCAGTGATTGAGTCGCTGTATGTTCCCGCCCAGCCCCAGGCCTTTGGAAAAGGGGATGGCGCCGTGGAGCTGGGTCTCGGACCCCCCGTCAAGAAGAAGAGTGACGCCGATCCACCACCGTCGTGGTTGGACGCCGTGACCGAGCGGGAACACGAGATTATCCGGTTGGTAGGACAGGGCCTCTCGAACAAAGAGATCGCCTACCAGTTGTCGATTAGCGACAGCACGGTCCGGCATCACATGACGAACATTTTCGACAAGGTCGGCGTGCCTAATCGGCAGAACCTCCTGATCCACACGCATCACGTCCGGTCCCCGCCTGTCTAGGGAAGGTCTGATCCAGTCGAAGTTCAGGCAAGCACACCGTTTCTGAAGCGGGCAACGAGGGCACTCCCCGTTCACACTGGGGCATGCAGCCTCCCTGAAAGGACTCTCTACACGCCCTGCTCGGCGAGATACATTCGGATCAACGCAAAGAGCTGTTTCCCCAACTGGTGGCTTTCCAACCGGTGACGATATGTGCAGATCGTCGCCTCTTCGGGTACGGGTTCGCAGCCCAGATCAATCCCCACACAACAGGGAATAATGCGGGGATTCCCTAGGACTTTACCTAGTATCTCTCAGCGACTCTTCCCCCTACGATGCGTCGCATGGAATGTCGAATTCATCAAAGGGGTGTCCTATGAAACTCGCGGCGATCAAGGTGCGCGTGCATCGTGCGTTGGAGCAGCTCGGCACCGACTGTT
>JABMDK010000017.1:1709-32024 GCA_015903995.1 Nitrospira sp. | reverse complement strand
GCCTGAGGTGACCGCTTCGTCCAAACTATGGCCGTCCTCTCGGAGTTTGTTCATATAGGAGACGAGCACGATCCCGTTCAACACCGCCACGCCGAAGAGGTTGATGAAACCGACGGAGGCCGGGACACTGAGGTACTCGCCTGTCAACCAGAGCGCCACAATCCCTCCGATCAACGCAAAGGGCAGATTCAAGATGATGAGGGTTGCCTGACGCAGTGAGTTGAAGGTTGAATACAGCAAGAAAAAGATCAGGCCGATCGTGATCGGCACGATGAGCCGCAGCTTGGCCATGGCCCGTTCCATGTTCTCAAACGATCCCCCCCAGGTCACCCTGTACCCTGTCGGAAGATCCACACGGTCAGCGATTTTTTGCTGTGCCTCCGCCACGAGACTGCCGATATCCCGTCCCAGCGTATTGAATCCGATCGACACGTACCGTTGCAGCTGATCGCGACTGATCCGGCCTGGTCCCTCTCCCAGCTCCACGGTGCCCAGATCCGCCAATGGAATCATCGCGCCGGCCTGATCGCTGACCCGAATGTTACTGATGGTTTCAATACTGTCCCGGTACTGTTCCGGGAACCGCACCACCAGATCGAACCGTTGCTGGCCTTCGTAGACGCGCGTGGCGACCTCCCCGCCGATGGCGGTGGTGATGATCTCCCGCACATCAGCCACATTGATCCCATGCCGCGCGATCTTGCCGCGATCGATATCAATCGTGAGGTACGGTTGGCCGAATAATTGTTCCACTTTGATATCTCGGACCCCTCGCACGGTTTCAAGGACCTCGGCGATCTCCTGGGCTTTCTTCCGCAGTATCTCCAGATCGTCACCGAACAGTTTCACCGTGGCTTCCGTGCGAACCCCGGAAATCAATTCATCGACGCGCTGCTGAATCGGTTGACTGATCAGGAAGGTCGCCCCTGACACTCCGGTCAGCCGCTCACGAAACTTCTGCATCAACTCCGGCATCGTCTTCGCCGTGGTCCACTGATGCAGCGGACGAAGACGCACGACCGGATCACTCTCATTGGGCTCTTGCGGATCGTTTCCCAATTCCGTACGACCGATTTTTGAGACGACCATCTCCACTTCCGGAAACTCCATGATCGCCTGCTGCATCCGTTTTTCAATGTCGATGGAGGCAGGAAGCGACACGCTCGGAAGGCGAATGGTTTGCGGCGCGACGGACCCCTCGTTCAGAATAGGGATAAATTCTGAGCCTAAGGTGGGCACCAACGCAAGCGCACCGACCAATGCACTGACCGCCAGCACCAAGACGATCGACCGATGCCCCAGCGCCCAGCGAAGCGTCGGCGCATAGAGACTCTTGGCTTGCCGCACGATCCACGGATCCTCCTCGCTCCCTTGCTTGAGCACTAACGAACAGAGAACCGGCGACAACGTGAGCGACAGCACCAGCGACACCATCAGCGCGATCATGATGGTATAGGCCAGCGGCTTGAACATCTTCCCTTCCATGCCGTGCAAGGACAAGAGAGGGAGAAAGACAAGAATAATGATGAGAATGCCGAATACGACCGGCTGTCCGACTTCCTTCACCGCGTGCGTCACCAGCTGAAGCCTCGGTATGGCGGCAGCAGAATGATGCGACAGATGGCGGTACACATTCTCCACGACGACGACCGACCCGTCCACGATCATCCCGATCGCGATCGCCAATCCTCCCAGCGACATCAGATTGGCGGTCAGCCCGATTTGCCCCATCACGATAAATGTGGCCAGCGGGGCCAACACCAGCGTGCCGACGACGATCAACGCACTGCGAATATTCCCGAGAAACAGGAACAGCACGACGACCACGAGCACCACACCTTCCGCCAACGATTTGTACACCGTATGCAACGCTTCGGTGATCAGTTCGATGCGGTCGTAAAACGGCACGATGCGCAACCCATCCGGCAGCAGATGCTTCGCATGGATGTCCTCAATACGGGCCTTAATCCCCTCGACGACATCCCGGGCATTGCCGCCCCGTAACATGAGGACGATTCCGCTGACGACCTCGCGATCCCCGTTGAGGACGGTCGCCCCATGCCTCACCGCATGGTCGATTACCACTTGCGCCACATCGGAGACATAGACCGGCGTGCCGCCGGTTTCCTTGACCACGATCTGTTCGATATCCTGAAGGGAACGGATCAGTCCGATTCCTCGCACGATGTATTTCTCATCATGTTTTTCGAGGATATTTCCACCGGCATTGGCGTTATTGCTCGCCACCGCATCGAACACCTCACGAAGCGTCAGGCCATATTTCCGCAACAGGCCCGGTTCGACCAACACTTGATACTGTTTGACGTACCCGCCCATCGAATTGACATCGATGACCTCCGGCGTACTCTTCAGTAGGGGGCGGATGATCCAATCTTGGATCGTCCGCTGGACGATCAGGCTCTGGTGCTCGGCTTCTGAATCGACCGCAGCTCCGCGAGGAGCCTCCAAGTAATACTGGAACACCTCTCCCAAGCCCGTACTGTTCGGCACCAGCATCGGCTTGGCTCCCGGAGGAAGTTGCTCCTCCACTTCGAGCAATCGTTCGAGCACCAGTTGGCGGGCCAGGTTCACATCCATGGAGTCATCGAACACGATGGTGATCAGCGAAAGGCCGACTTTTGTGAGGGAGCGCATTTCCGTGAGAGAGGGCACACCCGTGAGCTGCAGCTCGATCGGATAGGTCACCAAGCGCTCCACCTCGCCGGGCGAGAGGCCGGGCGCCTTCGTGACGACCTGCACCAGCACGCTGGTCACATCCGGAAAGGCGTCGATCGGAATGGTCCGAAATGCATAGACCCCGCCGGCGCCGATCATGATCGAGCAGAGGATGACAAGGAGCCGCTGGCGGAGGGAAATGTCCAGGAGACGGGAAACCATCAGACGGGTTTCTTCAATAACTCGGACTTCAAGACAAAGGCGCCGTGCGTCACAACCGACTCGCCTTCGTTCAGGCCGCCGAGAATGGCCGTGACGGTCCCATTGGATTCGCCGACGTGCACTTCCCGCAGCTCATACTCGTTCAGGCTGCGCTGCACGAAGACGAAGGTGCGCCCTTGATCACGTTGCAACGCGGCCTCCGGTACCGCCAGTCGATCGGGTTGAGCCTCGGAAAAGAGTCGAATCGTGGCGAACATTTCCGGTTTGAGCCGCCCGTCTTGGTTCGGCAACTCAATCCTGAGCTGCATGGTGCGGGTCACGGGATCCAGCACATCACCGACATAGGTAATCCTCCCCTGAAAGACCTCCCTGGGGTAGGCGTTGATCCGCACCTCGACCTGTGTCCCACCTGATGCATGGATGGAATGGGCAAAGGGAATGTCCTTCTCGGGAATATTGGCTTGCACCCAGACTTCCGACAGATCAGCGATCACGAACAGATTCTCCGTCGTCTCGACGACCTCGCCGCGTGTCAGTTTGCGCCCGATGATCCGGCCCGCGAAGGGAGCCACGATCGGCACGACCGAACGGATCTTCCGGCTGCTCTCGAGACGCCTGAATTCTTCGTCGTTCATGCCAAGCAACTTGAGCCGATCGTGCGATTCATTGGCCTCGGCCTGGCTGCTCAGCAACTCCGCTTGTCGGCGCTGCAATTCCGCCTCACCGATCACCTGCTCTTGCAGGAGGAACTGCGCACGGTTGAAGGCCTGCTCCGCAACATGAAGCTTGGCCTTGGCTTTGAGATAGGCCGACTGGGCAAGCCCCAGCTCGCTGCTGTACAGGATCGCCAACGGCGCATTCGCTTTGACCTCCTGGCCGAGCTCGCCGTACACCTCGACCACTCGTCCTCGAACCAACGCCGTGATCTCCGCCATGTTCCGTTGATTGGGTTGCACGATCGCGGGGAAATCTCGATGCGTTCGAAAGTCGTTACGCGCCACCGGCTGGACAACCAGGCCCACCCGCGACGACTCTTCCGACGACAGTGTGATGACACCCGGGGCGGATGACACTGCGACAGGCGACTTACTCGCCACCACATCGCCCGGCGTTCCGTCACAGCCTGATTCCAGCACCATCAAACCGAACAGCAGACCGGATAGGCTGCGGTTGATACGGCTCGATGATGCTCGTCCTGAAGCAAACAGGGATTTCATAGCGCCCCCCCGACTGCTTGCTCCAGCCTGGCCAGCGAGACGGAGAGGTCACGGCGCGCCAACGCATAGTCGAGCAGGATCTGTCGCTGCACACGTTGGGCATCGAGAACTTCCAGCAGGCTTGACGCCCCCTGTTGAAAACTGAACTGCGCCAATCTCAGTGCCTCCTGCGCCTGCTTCAGTAACCCTTTATCGAATACCTCGATCAACTCCGCGGTGGTGCGGACATCCTGATAATGTTGATAGACGGCTCGCCCCAGTTCGTTGCGTGTCCGAAGCAGCTCCGCTTCTTCTCGGCGTTTAGCCCCTAACGACGAGGCAATTTCTCCCTGACGCCGGTACCAGAGCGGCATCGGCACCGAGAGTCCGCCTTGAAAGGCTTCCCGCCCCATTTCTCGCCAATAGCTCCCGTTCACGGTCACCGTCGGCACCCGTGCCTGCCGTTCGAATTCGATCTTCCAATCCGACTGTTCGACGGACTTGAGCAACCGCTGGATCGTCGGATGCTGTTCCATCATGCGAGCCATCAGCTCTTCGATCTGCAGGTCACGAGGGAGTCTCCTGAATTCACCATAAGCCAGATAGGACGGCCCGAGCGCGCCGCCGGTTAAAGTATCCACGGCGACGCGGTTGACCCGAACCAGATTATCCGCACGCGCGAGTTGCTGCCGAGCCTTCAGAACTTCCACCTCGGCCTTGATGGATTCAAATTGGGGCGCTTCACCGGACTTGACCCGTGCCCTCACGATCCGCGCCACGCCTTCGACGGTATCAAGATTCTGGCGCGCCAACTCAGCATCATGCTGAGCCAGCAACAGATCGTAGAATGACACCTTGACCTGTGACGCCAAATTCAATCGCGTCTCCAGCATCCCCACATTGGCCGTCGACAAGCCAAGATCCGCCACTCGTTGTCGAGCCGCCCGCAGTGCCGGCCACTCGACCGGTTGTCCGACCGTCACATTGTATTCGGTCAGTGATTGGCGATCGAGACTCGACCCGGCACCCACCCGACTCGTGTCACGCAACATCCCATGACCACCGGCACTTCCGACCGTGGGGTTCGGATAGGCGCCGGCTGCCGTCTGCTGCCCCTTCTGCTGTTCAATCGTTCCTTCGGCGATCGAGACCAATGGATTTTTCGCCAAGGCCAGATCGACAATCATGTCGAGACTATACAACTGCCCATCGGATTGGGCCGAGGCCGTGGCCACCCCACATCCGAAACCGATCGCACACACCAATAAAAGCCTGAGCTTCATACAGATCTCCAGCCTGGCTCGTATGAACCGCACTTCATAGTAGGCCGAATGTAGTTTATTTTCAAATCTCTACGCTGAACGGCGCGATCCCTTCGAACCACCATCAGAGTCCGTCCGCAACCCGCTGAAATAGAATGCCGCAATCGCCGCTGTCGCCGCGACATTCAATGACTCCACCCCCTCGGCCAATGGAATAGAAAACCTGACGCGAGAGGCTTTCACGAGGTCCGGAGCCAACCCCGCTCCCTCGTTTCCGACCGCCACCATGAGGCGGCTGGGGATTGTCCGAATACTCTCGATCGGGACCCTATCAGCGGAAGCCAGGACCGCCGCATAGAGGTCACATCCATAGGAGGAAAATGCCTGAAAGTCCCGAACAGCAAAGACCGGCAGGCGCAGGATGGTGCCGGCCGTGGCACGGACCACCTTGGGGCTGAAATGATCAGCGGAGTCGGCACTTAACCACACACCCGACAGATTCAGCGCCGCAGCCGTCCGAATGATCGCTCCTACGTTCGCGGGATCTTGCAGTCGGTCCCCATAGAGACCAAGCACACGCGCTTGGTTGAATACATGCGCCTCGTCCCACCGAGGTTGTCGAACGACGGCCAGTATCCCCTGGGGCATCTCGACATCGGTCAGCTTGTCAAAGTCGGCGTCCGAGCACAGGAACTGGCGCACAGGCAGTTTCATCCGCACACTTCGATCTGCCGCGGGCTCGACAGAGAGAAAGCGCGGCGAAACGACCAAACTGAGGATTGACTGTGGAGACCGGTGAATCAGATCACGACAGGATTTGGCCCCTTCAAGGACGAAGGCACCTTCTCTCGATCGGATCTTCTTCTCGCGAAGCAGTTGCCGAATCAGCAGGGCCCCTGCACGAGTGAGCGCCGGTGGCTGCAGCACGACAGCCACCTAGAAACCCATCCTCGCACTGAAGAGCATGCGACCAAGACAGCTACAGTGGATGATCAACGACGCCTTCGTTCAGAGGCCGCTTCTGCAGCACGGATCCGTTGCGCTCTTGCCTTGGCTCGCTTCAGTGCGGTCAGCTTTCCCCGAGTCCGAGTTTGTTCAAACTGCAACTGTTCAAGCTGAGACTGCAGGTGGGCCTTTTCCTGCTTGTGCAGACTCGCGCATTCCGCCTTGGACAGCTGCGTCCAATCCCCGCTGCTCCGGGCACGCTTGATTCGATCATCCAAGGACTCTCGAAGCTGCTTGGACCGCATCGTCATGAGCGACTTGAGCGCCTCTTGTCGACGCTGAACCTCTTCTTCCTCTGCCATGATGCCACGAATATCGGTTCCTAACATAGCTCCCAACCTCCTTCAACGCGATGAAACTTGCGCCTGCATTATACCGATTTCATGCCTACTCATGAAATAGATCATAACATATTGATTTTCATAAATAAATGCCATATTTTCCTTACATCATTTCTTGAAGCTCTCCCTTTCTATTGTGTATCATGACCTCATGTCGATAGGGCTATTTATCCAGGGCTGGAGACTCTCCAGAAACCAATCGGTCGAGTCGTTATCAGACGCGGCAGGAATTCCTACGACGCTCCTTGAACAAATCGAGGCGGATCAGGCCGATCCCACGACCAGTACAATTGAAGCCCTTGCCTCCGCGCTTCACATTCCTCCTTCTTGGCTGTTCGACAACCCCCAATCCTTCAAATGCCTCTTCACGGATTCGGCAGAGGATGAGGAGCCGGATACCGCTCAGCTCGATCCGGTCACCGATCGGATCTTGGCCGGATCTCACGCTGATCGATCCCTCTACGTCCTGTTGACCACGCTGATGCAGTCCGGCGATCCCAAACTCTTGCGGGCCGCCGAAATGAGCCTGCGCAGCCTGGTCAAGCAATCTCGGCAGGCGACCGTGCCGTGGCAACAGCGTCCATCCGGGCACTTCGAACCGCCGAGCGATTAGGTTGCCTTCGCCCCTGACTTCTTCACCATCTATTGCCAGCTCGCCGCCAAGACGGCTTGGACATCCTGGGGGCGCTGATCGATCGCTTGATCCCACGTGAGCCCGGTCTGTTGACTGAATGCAGCCATGGCCTGGATCAGCTGGTTGACCTGTGTGCTGAGCAGGATCTCTCCGTTGCCGGCTTGAATCGTCTCAATTCGATTCGCGTTGCTCACATACCAGTCCTTGATGGTGACCTGATCGGCTAAGCCATGAACAGCCAGCCGCAGATCATTGGCCTGCCGGCTGACGACGAGATCCAACGGATTGATCGTCGATCCAAATACCGCTCGGTCCTGGTTCCCGCTGAACGGATCGGAATCGAAAATCGTGTCTTGGCCGTCTCCCCGCGAGAACTGGTAGGTGTCGTTCCCGGAGTTGCCGACCAACATATCATTGCCGCGACCGCCGGTGAATCGGTCGGCGCCGCTGCCTCCGATCAGAATGTCGTTCCCAGCCCCACCAAGTAGTTGATCGTCCCCCGCTCCGCCGTCAAGGGTGTCCCTGCCGTTTTCCCCGTTCAGGACATCATTCCCACTTCCCCCAAGCAGGCTATCATTGCCGTCGCCGCCGTCGACTCTGTCGTTCCCGGAACCGCCATCCAAGACATTGTTCCCGCTGTTGCCGATCACAATGTTACTTGCGGAATTCCCCGTGCCGTTGATATGCGCAGTGCCTGTCAGCGTGAGATGCTCGACGTTCGCACCGAGCGTATAGCTGATGCTGCTCTGGACCGTATCCATCCCTTCACTCGCCGATTCACTCACCGCGTCGCCGGCCACATCCACCACATAGGTATCATTCCCGCTGTTCCCCCTCATGGTATCCGCGCCTGTTCCCCCATCGAGCAGATCGTTGCCGGCTTGGCCGTTCAGCGTATCGTTCCCCGCCGACCCGAACAGTTGGTCGTGACCAGCCCCGCCCGTCAACACATCGTTCCCGGAAGTGCCGGTGAGCACCAGGTTGGGAATCGTCACCGCCACATCAAACAGATCGAATACGGTGAGCGTGCCGCTATCCGTCGCCGTGACCTTCACACTCACCACACCGGCGTCATCCGCGCCCGGTGTCCCACTGAAGGTACGGGTGCTTGGATTGAACGTCAGCCACGTCGGCAGCGCCGCCCCGTTCGCTGATGTCGCGGTATACGTGAGCACCTCGCCCGCATCGACATCGGTAAACGTATTCGCGGCGACGGTGTAGGTAAATGCTGCGCCGGTGTCGACCGATTGGTCCGCGATCGGATTGACCAGGGTCGGCGCGTCATTCACATTCTGCACCGTGAGGGCAAAGGTATCGAACACGGCAAGAGTGCCGCCGTCAGCGGCCGTCACCGTCACGTTCAGGCTGCCGACATCGGCGTTGACCGGCGTCCCGCTGAACGTACAGGTAGCCGCATCGAAACTGAGCCACGTCGGCAAGGGACTCCCATCGGCGAGGGTAGCGCTGTAGGTGAGCGTATCGCCGTGCCCCACATCCTGATCGGCGAAGGTGTTGACCGGCACCGTGAACGAGAACGCTGTATCTTCCAACACCGTCTGATCCGCGATCGCATTAGCCACCGTCGGCGCCTCGTTCACATTCATGACAGTCAGAGTGAAGACATCGGACACGCTCACGTTCCCTGTATCCGTCGCCGTCACACGCAGATCCAGACTCCCCACCTGGGCATCATCCGGAGTTCCCGTAAACGTGCGTGTGGCCGCATCGAAGCTCAGCCAGGCCGGAAGCGCGCGGCCATCGGCGAGACTCGCGCTGTACACGAGTGTGTCCTGTGCATCCGGATCGGTACAGGTATTCGACGGTACGGGGAGGCTGAACATCGTTCCTTCCGACACCATCTGATCGACCAGCGGATTCGCAACGATCGGCGCCTGGTTGGTTGAGCCTCCGAGGAGTGCCGTCAGGCTCGCCGAGCTTCCGTCCTCAAACATGATGGTTTCTACGACCAGTGTGCCGTTCACGTTCGTTGGATCAAAGTTCGTCAGCACGAGTTGATCCGTCCCGCTGCTACCCACTTGAATCGTGAGTGTCCGCGCAACGTCATCATGTGTGAACGTCAGATCGTTCAGGCTGATGCCTGCTCCGAACTGAATCCGATTTCCTTCACCAACAGCGGCAAAGTCCTCGATTGTGTCGATGCCGTCGCCGAGATTGAAGAGATAGGTGTCGTGACCGGCGCCGCCGAAGAGTAGATCTTCCCCCATTTCACCGCTTAGGACATCGTCACCCTGCTCTCCATAGAGTTCATCGTCATCAGCTCCACCATACATGGTGTCATTGCCACCTCGGCCAACCAGCCAATCACCTCCGCCGAGGCCACGGATCACATTATCAAGGTCATTGGCGAGGATGGGATCATAGAAGCTCGTGCCAGTGAAATTATTGATCCGGCTTTCCAACGTCACGGTATCCCAGACAGTTCCATCGGCAAAGATCACGTGATCGATTTTATAAGGAGTCGGATGAACTCGAAGGGACGAGGAAAACCGGTAATTCCCGCTCACGACGCTGAAATAGGATGCCATGGTCAGCACGTCAGTCGCGTTGCCCAGTACCATCTTCAAGTCGAGTCCGTTCTTTTCAAGCACCACGTCATTTGCCGTGATGCCGGCTCCCAGTTGCACCGTATCGAGCGCCCCATTTACGTGATCGAATTCCACAATGGTCAATTGCCCGCTACCCAGCCCGAACTGATACGTATCGGTATCCGCTGATCCTGTGACGACTCCACCGAATTTCCCCGGCCCCCAGGTCGTCCCATCGGCAAACCGCACCAATTCAACAGCCCCGGGCGCATAGTAATAGGGATTTGAAGAACCCTGTCTGGTGATGCCTCCGGATGGAATCATCAAGCCGCTAAAAAATCGCCAACTCCCGGTGCTGAATGTCAGCGTGTAATAGGATTGAATGGTCAGTTGATCGCTGGTCCCCTTGAATTGCAGGACGAGATCGTCCCCGTTTCGAAACCATGAGACATCTTCCGGTCTTACGCCGGCTCCCATCTCAATGACATCCGCCTGCTCTGAGGACATGAACGGGTCCACGCTTGTTTCGATGATCGTGTCACGCCCGTCACCCGCCGTGAAAACATAGGTATTGCTGAGCTCAAGCCCATTCAGCACATCATTCCCCGTACCGCCGTCCATCCGCGCCCACCCCGTCAAGACGTCATCGCCCCCCATGCCTCTGAGTTCCACACCGAAGGTCGCGGTCATCGTATTATTCAATGCATTCCCGACTCCGACGCTTCCCCTGAGCATCGTCAGGTTTTCAACATAGTCAGGGAGCGTATAGCTCACAAAACTTTCCACGAGATCGATCCCCGCATCCGCATGTTCGATCAATTGGTCGCCAATAGCATCCACCACATACCTATCGTTGCCCGCTCCCCCCATGAGAGTATCCAGCCCGGCACCACCATCGAGCATGTCGTCTCCGGTCCCGCTCAGAAGTACGTCGCTTCCATCACCGCCACGAAGTTGGTTGGCTCCATCCCCTGCATCAAGCATATCGTCGCCTTGCCCACCGTCTAAGATATCGTTGCCGATGCCGCCGTCCAACACATCATCGCCGACGTCTCCCCACAGATCGTCAGTGCCCTCACCGCCTCTCAATTCGTCATTGCCCCCTCCACCATGCAGCGAATCATTCCCCACATCACCGTCGATCCAGTCACTCTGGTCTGCAGCCATCAACGCCGCAGCAGCTACGTCTCCGCCGAAAAATAGGCCAGGGTTATACCCGCCGTATAACTGGTCATCACCGGCTCCACCGATCAGAATATCGGTCCCCTCGCCGCCGTACAGCGCGTCCGATCCGTTCCCCCCATTCAAGACATCATTGCCCCCGGCTCCACGGTGTTCGCTGGTGTCGTACGTGCCCGTCTGAGGGTTCACACGGAGATCGCCCGACAACGTATCGTGCCCGTCGCCCCCATAGAGCAGATCGTCGCCGTCCTGGCCGTTCAGCCGATCATTCCCGACGCCACCCGCAAGCAGATCGTCACCGAAGAGGCCATACAACGTGTCGTCTCCCTCGCCCCCATCCAGCGAGTCGGCACCTCCGTCCGCTGAATCTCCACCGACTGCAGAGGGCGTGTCCCCAATCAGCGTGTCGTTGCCCTTCCCTCCGATGAGCACATCGCTGCCGGCTCCACCGCGAAGCTCATCCTCATCGTCGCCGCCATCCAAATAATCATTGGCGCTGAATCCAAATCCCTCATCATCACCATTGTCGCCCTGGAGATAATCTTTCCCCGCCCCGCCGAGGAGCACATCCTCGCCGAGGTTGCCGATCAAGGTGTCGTCGCCCGCGCCACCGTCCAGAAAATCATCGTACGACCCGGCCCACACTTGTCCGACCTGCAATTGCACATCATCTCCCTCAAGATAGTCGTGACCTGCCCCACCGAACAAATGGTCGGCCCCACCTTGGCCGAACAGAAAATCGTTGCCCTCCCCGCCATCCAATACGTCGTCACCACCTTGGGCGTCGGCAAACTCGCCGGAGCCGGCGAGCACATCATCCTCGGCCCCGCCGAATAGTTGATCGTTCCCATCGCCTCCACTCAGGTTGTCACGGCCACCCTCTCCATAGATTTCATCGTTCCCCTGGTTTCCGAGTACCGTATCGTCGCCCTCCAGCGCATGGATCACGTCATTCGTTGCGCCGTCACTGCGATACACATCCCCCAGGGCAGTAAAGATCGGAGTGGTGCTCCCATCCGGATTGGTCCGAACAAACTGCGTCCTGGTTTGTAGCGGACTGCCATAGTCAATGGTGTCGACTGCAAACAGGCGAATGCCGAATCGCCCGCTGTCATACCCCTTGATCGTCAGCGGCCCCGATCCGGTCACGACCAGGTCGCTACCGTGCTTGCTGAAGGTAATCGTGCCATCCGCACTCTGAAAGGTATTGGCCGGATCGGTCTCGCGCCGCAGAGCCCCCACTAAAACCTGTCCATCGAACTCCACGGCTCCTCGACCATCCGAATCTTCAATCGTATCCGCCCCATCGACTGCGCGGATAATATAGGTGTCGAGTCCGTCGCCGCCGCTGAGGATGTCATTATCAAGTCCGCCATCAAGAATGTCGGCTTCCGCCCCACCCTCGAGCACATCACTGCCTCGACCTCCGACCAGCGTATCGATTCCTGCTCCTCCGTCGAGCTGATCCCCACCGCCATCCCCTTGTAAGTAATCGTTTCCCCCACTGCCGATCAGAAGGTCGACGCCATCGCCGCCGTAGAGACGGTCGTCCTTGCTCTGGCCCTCCAATCGATCGATTCCGTCTGATCCGAAGAGAAATTCACGGTTGGTCTGAAAATCCATGCTCGTTGCGATTTCATAGCGAACCTGCCCCTCCACGAGCTCAGACTCTGCGAAATAGTCTGCGAAATGGATGTTGCCGGAGGATGTTTGACGGTTCAGCAGACCGAGCTCGATCTTTTCTTCAAGAAACGCTGCGCGGTCCGCCAGATACTGCTCCGTCATCTCGCCGAAGCCGGTCGTCGGATCATGCAGAGTCAAGGCGCCATTGGAAGCATGGCCAAGGGCCGTATAGTCCGCCCCGATGACCGCAAATGGATTGAGATTCTTCAGCGCATAGCGAAAGGCCAGGCCGCGATCAGAGTCTTGCTGCGCCTCGGCCACTACCAGATCGGCGGTGAGCCGTGGCAACGCTTTGGGCTGGCCACCCACCACACCCATTTCGACAAACGGCTCGATAGTCACCGTGCCACCAGCCAGGGCCGTTTTCACCGCGGCGATGCCTTCGTAGAACTTATTGCGATTGTCGAGGTTGCCGAATCCGCCAGTCGCCGGATTGACAGGCGTGTCAGTGATGGGGCCCGGCACAAAGAGTTGCCGCAAGGCATCCAGCGCATGTTCCAACGGCGTGGCTTCTGCCGTTCCAGACGTACCGATCGTCGTTCCGGTTGCTACTTCATTGGAGGACGCCCAGAGTATCGATTCGATCTCCGTCTGCTGCAGCGCCGGGGCGATCGCCTGAAACAACTCATGTAGGGCCAAAGAATCGACAATCAGCGTGATGCTGTGCGTCGTCCCGAAGTCACCGTTCGTGCCGAAGAAACCGCCGAAGCCGTCGAGATTGGGTTGATCTTCAATGAAGACACGCGTCTCGTTCGCATGATTGCCGGAATTGGCGACATACTCTGTGTCCCCCTGAGAGGCATGCCCAACAATTTGGGTAATAAGGCTAAAGGCCCCGTCGGTACGAGCAATATCAGAGAGCGAGCGTGACTCAGGTGAAAACTCCCGTTCCACGACTTGCTTGGCCCAGAGATACCGGGAATCGGCATAGACACTCCCAGTGGAACCACTCTGCCAGGGGTCCCAGGAGGGGTCTTGCTGCCACGCGAGGACCGCCATATTCAACGATGGTGGCCAACGATCTTCCGGTGTGCCCTGAGCAATCCCCGCCAAGGGATCGTTGAGCACTTCAGTGAGACGGGTGATCATGGCCCGAATGCGGACTGCTTCGACCGGTTCTGCCTGTTGGCCACCAGCAAACTCACCACGACCAGGACCATTGAATGTGTAGGTGTGTCCAAACGAGACGGTCGAGTTGGTCTCCAAGCCATGTAGTTCGGTAAACACCGTGGCCAGATGCGCGCCGAGTGAATACCCGGTCACATTCAACACAGCGCCTGGGGGCAGGAGAGACTTCACGGTGGTCTGGTAGTAGTGTTCCATCGCCGCCAACTGACCAAAGGCAAAGCCTTTCGCTGCAATCTCGCCGTCGGCACCCGTCAACAATGGCAGATTGGCACCGTCACGTTCGTAATCACCTCCATCTACCTGGTTACGGTACTCCGTGCCACGGAAGGACAACGTGTAGCTGTTGGTGTGTGTGTCAAAAAGCAACGTGGCCGAAAAGCCTGTGGCATCGTTGGCATGGTGGTCCATGATCTGATAGCGGGTGACAAAGGCTTGAGCACTACCGATGATCTGAGAGGCATTCGGGACGTCGCTTAAATCCACGAAGCGAGTCTTGCCGTAGAGATTGTCCTCTGCGGACAGATCGCCAACTAGGTTGTTGTTTCCCATTTCCAGTACCTGATCGAGTCTCAACTCTCCCGACAGATATCTGTGTATGTACGACTCCGCAGCCATCTGCTGAAGGGCAAAATCGAGCCATGTGCGAATCAGCGTCATACTATTTCTCCTTGCTGGGGGCAGTGAGATTCACTGGCTCAAGGATTTCCTTGATGAACAGATGTTCACGTTTAGCTTCTGGTGCTCGGCACACTCTCCCTTTGAGCCACCATATACCTGCCAGATTCTTCATCCATCCACTCTGAATAAACCCTCGCCTAACAGCCACAACCTCGTGCGATTTCAGGTCAAGAACAATTAATTCTCCACCCGCAATACCAAATTCACGATCATAGGGTCTCGGAACACCGCGCCAAGTGAAGCCATACCGACTCTTAATGTCTGAAACTCTTTCCTCAGCCACGACATACGGCACAAAGACCGACTTCCCATTAATCACCGTTTGGTATTCTTTTCCAGGATGAGCATGGTCATCTCGGTAGTACCGTTTATATTTAGCCAGCGTTTCAATCGGCTCTCGCACACCAGACAAAGGCACCTCCAGAAACTCATATTTCCCCATAGCTGGCTGGACATAAGAATCCTGGGGCAGAGTATCCTCACCAACAACTTGTCCATACGGATCCTCCATCGCATACAGGTGTTCCAGTTCATAATCCGTAGCCTTTTCCCGCGGCCTCATCATGTAGAGCCCATCTACGTTCTCCACCGTCTTGTAGATGAATTCCCCCGCTTCGGTCTTACACAGATGGTCGAAATACTGCGCCGGCGTCATCCCGGGCTTGTAGCCGCTATCGACCGGGACAGGATTCGGAATCTTGATCCGCCCTTCTTCAGTGGTTAAGGGATCTGCCGGCTTCATCCTTGGCAGAATGCAGCGCGAATCCGTGGCGATCAGCTTCTTGCTGACGCACAGATCCTCCATCTCTTTCATCACCTTGCGAAAGTGCTCACCTGGTGTCTCAGCAAAACTCGCGCAAGCCGACAGTGTTCCAGCCATAAGACCAACCAAGAACATCGACACCAGATGTTTCTTCATGCCACCATCCTTTCCTGCCGCTCTGGACTCACTTCTTCACCTTCGGCTGTCGCGCATCCTGTAGCCCCACCAACACTTGCTGAATCTGCTGCCTCCAGCGCGCCAGACCACTCACGTCCATCGCCATGC
Organism: Nitrospira sp.; assembly: GCA_015903995.1. GTDB lineage: Bacteria > Nitrospirota > Nitrospiria > Nitrospirales > Nitrospiraceae > Nitrospira_D. Next base: position 16,423 of record JABMDK010000017.1, on the reverse strand, counting down.
AGATACCGGACCGTCCAAGCCTTTTGGGGCCGCTTGGCCGTCCTTCGTCGTCTTCGCGATCGCGGCACGCGGGTGGGCTGAAGAATCGGACAGCTTCAGTCGGAGGTTCAACGCAATGGCGATATCGTTGGATTTGCTCATAGACTCACGCTCCCTTGTCATGGATGGAGGAGGACCGAGAGGATGATAGCCGCACCGGAGAGGCTCACTGTATTTGCATTCCTAATTGATTGGCGGTGAGTCTAAGAATCCATCGGGTGGCTGTCAAGAACCTCTTCGCCTCAGTGCCACTCACCAAGTCGGCCGGACGGAATCTGCCTGAAAGTGCCTAAGGGTTGTAACTAGCCAAAAGAGGGGGATCGCTCAAAGGCGAGAGGCCTCACTGAGCAAGCAGAACAGCTATGAGAGGTGGCTCCGGTTGGTTGGACAGTTTTTGCCAGTTCATAAGTGGCGCCTGGCAGCTTGCTGACTACGCGGCGGTCTGCCGTGTCGTCAGATGGGCATAATAGACCTGGTCAGGCGTCTGGCCATCCAGCGCCTGATGCGGTCGGGTCTGGTTGTAGAACAGCAGATAGCGCTCCAGCCCCTGATAGGCCGTGCTGACGGTGTCATACGCGTGCAAATAGATCTCCTCATATTTCAGGCTCCGCCAGCGTCGCTCCACGAATACGTTATCCCGCCAGCAGCCTTTGCCGTCCATGCTGATCTGAATGCCGTGGTCTTTCAAGAGTCCCGTGAACTCCTGGCTGGTGAACTGGCACCCTTGATCCGTGTTGAAGATCTCGGGGCAGCCATACTGCGTGATCGCCTCTCGCACGGCGTCGAGACAGAAGTCCGTGGTCAACGTATTGGAGAGCCGCCAGGCCAGCACCCGGCGACTGGCCCAGTCCAAGATGGCGAAGAGATACACGAAGCCTCGTCGCATCGGAATATAGGTGATATCGGCCGCCCAGACGTGATTGGGACGGCAGATCGTGAGATCGCGGAGGAGATACGGATAGATGGTGTGGGCCGGATGCCGCCGACTCAGATGCGGTTTCCGATACAGCGCCTCAATCCCCATCCTGCGCATGAGGGTGGCCACCTGGCGTCGCCCAATGGCATGGCCCTCGTGCCGTAACAGATCGCGCAACATCCGCGCCCCGGCAAAGGGATAGTTCAGATGCAGCTCGTCAATCCGCCGCATCAACGCCAGCGTCGTCTCGGAGGTCGGCGTCAGCTGGTAATAGGCGGTCGAGCGGGCCAGCTGCAGGAGTTGGCATTGCCGCACAACCGGCAAGGGATGCGGGCGATCGATCATCGCGTTGCGCTCCGCAAGCCGGCCTTGGTGAGCGCGCCTTCTAAAAAATCATTCTCCAAGGTCAGTTGCCCGATCTTCGCGTGCAGGGTCTTGAGATCCGGAGCCTCCGCTGATGGCTTCGTCCCACCAAAGACGTCCGAGGCTCGCGCCAGCAACTGTTGTTTCCATTCTGTGATCTGGGTGGGGTGGATGCTGAATTGTTCGGCCAATTCGGCCAGGGTCTTCTCCCCTTTGACCGCGGCCAACGCCACCTGTGCTTTACATGCTCTTCAAGGTGATGGATTGCAAACAACCCGTCGTCGTTTCGCCGCACATGAGCCAGACACGGATTCAGCAGCGTTGTAGAATTAGACACTCTCACAGCACCCCCGCGTCGATCTTCTTCCGCAGACGATTCCTCCGCAAGCGTTCTCGATAAATCCCCCACCGACAGCCTGAACGGCACGCCGGGATTATCTCCCTGTTGACATGATTTGTACATGGTTGTACATTTCAAACATGTTCAGTCGGAGGTCATCATGAAACTCTCGATCAGTGAAGCGCGTAAGCAATTGCCGGCCTTGGTCCGCCGGGTCCGGCGAGATGCGGGCGCCCGTATAGAAATCACCGTCCATGACAAGGTCGTCGCCGAGCTTCGCGCGGTGCAACCTCAACCTGAGCCGGGAGCGGCTGCGAAGACGCTCTTGGGACTCATGGCCAAGCTACCCAAGCAACGGGGCAAGAAGGTTCCGATCTCCACCCGTGTAAAATCCCATCTATATGGCCCGCGTGGTGCGATCCGCTGATGGCCCTCCCCATCCTGGTCTTTTGCGACACCTCATTCTTCTATGCCTGTCTTGATCCGAGAGACAGCAACCATGCACGCGCCCAAGCGCTTGTCACGGAATCGGCCTCCGTCGGCACGACGTTTTGCACGACCTGGGACATCATCAGCGAAACGGTGACGCTGCTTCGATACCGGCGCAATTATCAGGCTGCCCTCGCCTTTCTCACCGATGTGAAGCCCGAGCTTCGCATCATCACCTATGGCGACCGCGTGCGGGAGGATGCGGAACAGATTTTCCGATCGTACGCTCAGGATCATCGCCTCTCCTTCTGCGATGCGATCTCGTTCGTGGTGGTCACCGCGCTGCTCGATCATATTCCCTGTTACACCTTCGATGAAGACTTCCGCGCCCTCGGCCTGACCGTGTTGCCCTGACGCGTATGGTCTTTTACGAATGGTAGTGGACAACGTAGAGGGTCTGATCTTGAATCCTGCATGCCGCTGGGATGCAGGATTGGTCTCGTTCTCAGCCCCCAGCAACCGCCACATCCATCAACCCAGTCTCCGTGATTGAACTGCACTGCCATGCTCGACGGAAACTAGGCCGCTGGGCGTATATGATTGGCAAACGCGAGCAGCGATGTTTTTCTGTCTGACGCAGCAACGATCGGCACTGGCCGTGCGGTGTAACTGGGAAAATGTGTGGACAGCTACTTTTTGCAGTGAGGTGTGTCAACAGCAGTTCGTCATGCGGTAGCACATAGCAACCACCATTTTCAGGTTTTAGCCTGGTTGAGGTCTAAACATCATACCCGTCCACCCCTGAGCCTTCCGGAACAGGCGGTTGCACAGCTTGCCGCGCTCAGCCGAAAAAGCAAGCCAGGGGGTCGTTGTCGATCTCTTGGACCAAGTCATCGAGGCGATAGCTCAATGAAAGCCCAGGATATTCGTATCATTTCATATCGGCCGGCATCCAGTACAGTCGCCATTTGCTTGCCGATTGGACGAACTTGAGCTTGGCCGCCGGGGACTCGGTCCATTCCTTTGGACGATCCCACTTCGGACGTCGCTCACAAAGCATGATCTCGCGGCTAACCCACTTTCTTCATCTCACTGGCCAGCATGTCGTTAATCAGTGACTGATACGGTACTTTCCGTTTCACGGCAAGCGCCTTGAGCCAGCGCAGCACCTTGGGGTCGAGCCGGATCGCGATCAGTTGTCTCGGCTCCTCGCCCAGTGGTGGGCGGCCGATCCGACGCATTGACGCCAACTGCTCATCGGACAGCGGAGGGATGTCCGAGTAGTCAATCTTTCGCCTTTTGGTAACGGTTTTTTTCTTTCCGATTCGCCAGTCGCGCACTGATGATTCTGATAGTTTTTTCATGACCACGGCTCCTTACCGTATACACGATGACCAGAAGGTTTCCTGCTGCAGATCGAGCGAGCCGATATCGACGTGCTTCGGTGATCGAATGAAGAAGATCCTCGCCGTCGATCCCTGCATGATCAAAGAAGGCCGTCGCAGCTTCTTCAAACGAAGTACCATGCTTCGCTTGATTGCTCGCCGCCGTTCTTCTCATCCCATTCAAACACTCATTATGTATATACTAATCTCACTCTCTCTTCAATCTGGGCTTCCTCCTGGTGCTTCTAACGCAGCAGAGATCCAGACATGATCACCCACCCAACCCGGAACCCGCCGAAACAGGCTTTAGCAGGATGCGAGAAAAGTCCGCCAGCGGCGTTCCCTGCCTCGCCGAAGCGCTTCGCGCAGGCAGGTCGCCTCGCTCAGAGGCTCACCGTACGGCCTGGGTAAACGCCTGTCCATACAGGCAATAGGTGGGGGCGTGTAAAACCAGTCTACGCTTTGCCTGTTCGCTCGCTGAGGCCTTGCTGGATGGTCTTTTTGCGCATCCCTTGCTCACCATACGCACAACTCGTCACACAGCGGTGCTGTGTGTGTATCGTTGCACAATGAGGCCAGCCAGAATAGGCATGAGTGACGATATCCGATCGCGTTGGGAAGGATTGGTCTTTACCGAGAACCAGGAAGGGGGTTGTTTTTTCCATTTCACGCGTACAAAATATCGCCGCTTTGTCAGTCGGACCTAATCGTCAACCACCATAATAGAGAGGCATAACCGTGAGTCTGCGAAATCTTCTACGGCTTGTTCTTGCAGTCGGGGTCTGCGGTACCGCCGGCCCAGTCTGGGCGTATGATCCAAGTCCTAACATCGGGACCGACCTGGCCGCGTGTGACCAGGTCATCTTTTCTACCTTCACCCCTCCTCCCTTCTCCGCGGAGAAGAATAATGTCACCGTGGCACCGAAATCTGATTTTTCATTCCTGGCATCCAAGGCAACGACATCCGCAAGCATCTCCGTGAAGATCAAGGACGAAAAAGTTCCGGTCACCGTCACCTCGGTCGGTTACGGGTTCCTGGTCAAAGGGAAACTGCCCCCCAGCGTCAAAGGGAGTTATATCCGACTCGACATTTTCGCCAAAGGTCCGGGCGACTGTGACAAGACCGACGGCTGGCTGCTGAAAGTGGGAAATTAACCGTACCCGAAACGAGAGGGGCAGGGCTCCCCTGCCCCTCTTGCGATCTCACCGCGCACCTCCGCCATGCTCAAGGCTCCTCTTCTTCCACAGATTCGATCGACGCGTGTAGCGCTGCGACAAACGCCTCCGGTTGAGCGAGCGCGTTCTTCGTCAGTTGGAATTCACTGACCAGGACTCCGTCTTTATCGACCAGCAGCAGGCGATAGCCTTCTTGCATGGAAACTCCTCCGTTCTTCTGGTGAGGGTATGCCGACAGGAACAGACTCGTCGCACAGTGCGGTCCGTGTATGGAGACAGGCTAGAAGGGGAACCGGATCCCCAACTGGACTTCGTTTGGCATGAGCTGTTGCCCGAGGAGGCTCTTCAATCCGACATTCAATGAGCCGGAGGACATCGATTGCGCAGGATTGAGCAAACGCTCAAACTCCGTGAGATAGCCACCGCCGAATCCGGCACCGATATAGGGTACCAGCCTCGTCCCTCTCACTGAAATCTGTTTCGACACCGTGGGAACGGTTCGCAAGACCAATCCGTTCTCCACCGGCATGGCTGCCGACGGCATCGGCCCCGCTGCCGCATCCGTGACCATACCAGCGCTCGAAGATACCGGGGCGCCAGAGGTTGCCGGCCCGAGCACTGCACGTTCATCTCCGGTTGGGCCCGCATACGAGAGCGACCAGCACACACCGAGGCCGATCATCGTGCTGATTCCCAAGAACAATCTCATGATCAGGATGTGATACATAGGCCTATACGATACAACCCGTCCGACACCCGGTCAAGAACCCGCACACCCGCCACGCGCGGTCGTTCGAACGGCCGTGCGATTTGACGGCAGGCGCGTTGCCCTCTCGGACACCTGCACAAGCGGCTTGAATAGGTCACCTGCCGATTTGATCGCGACGCAGAAGCCTTGCCCGAGTCCGTTAGCCCTTCACACGTGTGAGTGTATTCTCATCCGTATGATGAAACAGATCCGGTCGCCTCGGCATGCGAAGTTGCGTGTCCTCCTTGTAGTGAAACCGGTTCCGGTCAAGGACCGTCACCGTCAATTCATAACGCACCGTCTTGAATTCCTTGACGAGGAACCGGTTTGAGCAGATCCCATAGGTGTCCGATCCCGCCTCCGCCACCAGGGTAAACGTGGTGGCGGCCGGCGCCGCCGTACCACCGGCAATCAGCGCCACCCCGCGCGGTACGATGAAACAGCGCAACACCTGCCCCTCGCCGGGATCCCAGAGCCAGTAGCCCACCTCCTCGTGAAACGGATCGGCTTCTCCAATACGCCGGGCCACGGTGGCATACCGCAAGCCGTATAACACCTGCTCATGATTGCGCACTGGCCCCATCGGCTCAAAGGTGATCCGCTCACGAAACTGGTTCTGCTCCGTGCCCCGATCATCCGACGGCGCCACGTCTGCGCCCTTATCTCCTTCCCATACACCCGCCAGCGCAGCCAGCGGCCCGAGCTGCTGTACCGATTCCGAATCCATCAAGACCTCCTGAACAAGAGGAGAAGGGCGTATGGACGATGCTCCCACCCATACCCGAATAGGCGTCACGAGTCAGATCGGTATTGTAGAAGGTTCACACCACCGGCACAATCTGGCGGGAGACGGAGGGCAGAACAGCAACGCTCGGCTGGCTTGCAGCCCGTGCAACCTCGCTACCGACATCCTCTATTTTCTTGGCGAGTCGGGCTCGCCACGATATCGTAGGCGCTGCACACCGATGAGACGATGGTTGAGATCTCCTATGCGATCCTATGACATGGTGGTCGTCGGCAGTGGACCGGCCGGCCAGAAAGCCGCAGTCCAAGCGGCGAAACTGTCCAAACGCGTAGCGATTATCGAGAAAGCCCGGCAACTCGGCGGAACCTCGCTCAATACAGGCACCTTACCCAGCAAGACCCTCAAGGATACGATCGAGTATATTCATGGCTTGGGACGGCGGGGATTACAGCAGCTTGGCGCCGCACTCACCAAGCAACTGACGCTCCCGGACCTGATGACACGTAAAGACCAGGTCATCGAGACCGAAGTGGCCGTGGTCTGCAATCAACTCCAGCGTAACGGGATCGAGATCATCCAGGGCACAGCCGGTTTTGTCGATCCTCATACCCTGAGCGTAGTGGGATCGGATGGACAGGTCGACCATGTCCAGGCCTCCGTCATCATCCTGGCCACGGGATCACGGCCACGCCGCCCTGCGGAGATTCCCTTCGACGACCAGATCGTGTGCGATTCGGACTCGTTTCTCCGCACAACCAAGAACCCCACCAGTATTATCGTCCTTGGAGGCGGTGTCATCGGCACGGAGTATGCTTCGATGTTGGCCGCCTTCGGGATCACGGTCACCCTCGTCGATCGGCGAACACAACTGCTGCGGTTTCTGGACCGGGAAATCGCGCAGGCGTTGGACTCCCAGATGCTGCTGAACGGGGTCGCAATCCGACTCGGACAAGAACATCTGAGCATCGTCGTGGATAAAGCCGGACGCCCGGCGATCCAACTCCACGATGGCGAGATAGTGACCGCCGACATGCTGCTCTACACCATGGGGCGGATCGGCAATACGGACGCGTTGAACCTTGCCGCGATCGGCCTTGCCACCGACCAGCAAGGGCAACTCTCCGTCAACAGCCAATACCAAACGGCTATTCCCCACATCTATGCGACGGGTGATGTCATCGGGTTTCCCGCGCTCGCCGCGACGGCGATGGAACAAGGCCGCCTCGCCGCCTGCCACGCTTTTCAGGTATCCGAGTCGCACGACATCAAAGTGATTCCCTACGGCATCTACAGCATTCCCGAAGTCTCGATGGTGGGCAAGACCGAAGAAGAGCTCGTCGACACCGGTGTCCCGCATGCCACGGGACGAGCCTTTTTCCGAGAAATGGCGCGCGGCCATATCAGCGGCGACCTCCATGGTTTCTTGAAAGTGATCTTTCACTCCGAGACCCATCGACTCCTGGGCGTCCATATCATCGGACCTGGTGCCACCGAATTGATTCACATCGGCCAATCGGTCCTGACCTATGGAGGCACGGTGGAGTACTTCGTCCACAATGTCTTCAACTACCCCACGATGGCCGAGTGCTACCGCACCGCAGCCCTCGACGGGCTGAATCGGTTACCCCGCCATTTCCCTCCGCAGTGAGCAGGTGCACGCCTCTCTCACCGGACCATACCCAGGCAACCGGCGTCCGATAGATACGAGCCTATTGATTCTCACAGCACAGTTGCGCATACTGTCAAATAGACTATACTTATTGTGTACGTCTAGGCGTCAGGATCGACATGGAGTCGTCCCCATGCACTCGCTCCCGACCATCGTCCTCTCGTCTCCGAACAATCTTCTGGCTGTAATACCCACCCACGATCTCCGTCTGGAGGTCGGCCATTAGAGGAGGTGTCATATGCCTATTCCACGCACACTGAAAACTCGTCTCGATCGTGAGCATGTTCATTACGATGTCTTGCCTCATTCACAAACATTCCGAGCAGTTGCCGTCGCTCAGACGCTCCATGTACCAGAGCAAGAGATGGTGAAGGTGGTGATCGTGAAAGTGAAGGAGCGATTCGTCACGACGGTGCTGCCGGCAACGGCGAAAGTGGATGTGCCGCGCTTACGGAAGATCTTCGGCACCCACCGCGTACGCCTGGCGACCGAGCAGGAGATCTCACGGCTCTTTCCGGACTGCGAATTGGGCGCCATGCCGCCACTCGGCACACTCTATGGACTGCCGGTGTATGTCGATCGCTCGCTTACCGGTGACGAGGACATTGTCTTTGAAGGGGGCACCCACTCCGAGGCGATCCGCATGCGCTACTGGGATTTTGCCGCGTTGGTGTTTCCCGTGGTTGCGGAGTTCAACCGTCCGCCGACGGCGACCTGTTGACGAACTCAGCGCAGTAGACAGGGAATTCTTTCGCTCCTGCCCCATGCCGGTCCCAACAGTCATGCTTTGTTCAGATCCGGCGCGAACAACTGCGTCCGACCCAAGAATCCACCACGACCTTCATCCAAGGAACGAGCTTCAGACTTTTTGTATTCAAAGCTGCTAGGATAGGGTCCTTGCTGATCAGCATGTACCACCTTGTCGTGAAAGGAATCCCATGATCAATAGTTCAAAACTCATCGCGGTCTGTATCATCGCCTCACTCGTCGGCCTCCCCACCCTCTCATTTGCAAAAGCGCGCGGAGGATCGGGCGGAGGATTTTCGAGCGGCTCACGTAGCGGGGGCTACGGCAGCATGGGCAGCCGTGGATCCCGTACCTATCAAGACAACGGCGCCAAGCCTATCGAACAATCCACGACGGCCAAACCAGCGACGGCACCGCCGCCGAACGCCGCCAACAGCCCGATGGGCCAACCCGCTCCAGCCACATCTCCTTCGTGGTTTCAACGCAACCCCTTGCTCGCCGGAATCGCCGGCGGCCTGGCCGGAACGTGGATCGGTCACATGCTCTTCGGCGCGACGGAAAGCAGCGCCAAGACGACGGACACCGAAGAACCGGCTTCCTCATCCAACTCGTTCGGGCTGGTCCTCCTGCTGATGATGGTCGGAGCCGGTGCGCTGTACTATTTCAAAAAAGTTCGTAAAACACCCGCTCCGGTGTTCACCGGACTCTCGCGCAGCACAGCCACAAGAGGCAGCCTCCTCGATATCTCATCCAACAACAGCAGCGCCGACAGGCCGGTAACAAATACGGCCTACACTGTGACCACCGAAGATAAAGCCGCCTTTCAGCAACTGCTGATCGACATTCAATCCGCCTGGAGTGCGCAAGATGCGGCAGGACTACGCCGCTGTCTGACGCCGGAAATGTTGAGTTATTTCAACACCGCCTTGGCCGAGGACCACGGTCGAGGGGTGCACAATCACGTGGAAGGCGTGGAGCTGCTCAAGGGAGACGTGCGCGAAGCCTGGTCCGAAGAGACAACAGACTATGCTACCGTGGACCTACGCTGGAATGCCCGTGACTATACCATCTCCACGACGATCCCGCGCGGAGAACCGGGCTATCTGGTCGAAGGCAGCGAAGAGACATCGACCGAATCGTGCGAAGTCTGGACCTTTGTGCGCGTGCGTAGTGGACAGTGGCTTTTGTCGGCCATTCAGCAATAACTTCAGAGGGAAGGCGGCTGACTCACACAGTCAGCCGCCGATCCACTTCCACACAGAGGGTGTGAGCACATAAGCCGTGGCTGAAACCAGCACCCCAATCACGACGCCAAGCAGTCCCGCCACATAGAGTCCGGCAAACGGTGCCGCAAACACGACGACCAGCATGAACAGCGCAATCGAGCGATGGCCTTCATAAAATGCGCGGCGGGATTCTGCTGAAAATGCAGTACCGGAAGAATCAGATCGATGAGGCATGGCCGGAGTATAGACCATACCCACCGACCTGTGTGTTCATTTCTACACTAACATTCACAACAGCGTGCTGTCGTCCATAAGTTGCAAGCGAGTACGATGGACTCCCCCGCAGACACCTGTCTCCCCGTCTCGATACGGCGCCTGATCTCAACTCCATTTCTCATCAGGAAGGCTCCACCCTAAACTGAAACGGGCAGGGGATTTCTCCCCTGCCCGTTCGTACAAACTCCCCCTCAGCGAACCTGTGGAGTCTTTACTTGGCTTCGGTCAAATGCGTCAGCGCAGCCTCCGCATGTTGCGTGGCCACATCAGCGTGGCCGGCCTTCCCATGCTCGATGGCTTCGGTCAGATGCTTGATCCCTTCGCCCAAATGCGGATTTTTCCCTCCCCGCTCGGCATGATTCCGTGACTTCTCTGCATGTGTTACCAGTACATCGGCATGCCCTTGCTTGCCATGCTCCACCGCCTCCTTTGCGTGCGCGATGGCGTCCATCACATTACCGGCGGGGGATGGCTGAGCGCTGAGCATGGGGACACTTACAAACATCCCCACTGCAGCCAGCATGACTGCACTCCGACAGAATTTTCTGATCATCGTTGCCTCCATGGTTAGAACTGCTATGCCGAAAAATGGCGAGAACTAGTGCAATTACCTTACCATAGCTTTTCCGTAGCCTGTCAAGAATTGGGGGCCCCACGGTCTGAGGCAGTCCTCTTGCGATAACTGGCTCCAGGAAAAGACTCCCCATGCATGCTCTGCTTCAGAGCACGATCACCCGTGGCAGAGTGGCATGTCAGTGGAAGACCGGGCCGGTCCCTGTTCCGTTCGTACTGCCGCAGCACTTCTTGAACTTTTTCCGGCTGCCGCAGGGACAGGAATCATTACGCCCGATTTTTGTGTGGCCTGAAGATGCGTGATCAAGGTCATCGACTTCGAGCCGCGCCTGATAGATCGACCGCCCCAGATGCGCATATTCACCCATTGCTTCAGGGAAGATCTCAATCATAGATTGAGCGAGCTGCTCCAGAGTACCCTTCCTATTCGTTTCTTGATAGTAGGCCTCAGCAAGGTTCGGAGTAGAAAAAAACGTGAGTGTCATCAGCAACGCCCCGAGGTCCTCATCAAATTCGTCAGGTGTGTACTCGTTCCACACCTCCTCAAGGTAGTCGTAGCCGATTGAAAACCCTTGTGCCCACTGACTCAGCGGGGCATCAGCGCCTAAGTTGCTCAACGGCAACGGCAGGATTTCACACCCTGATGGAAGTGAGGCCTTCCCCTCTAATCCTTCCCTGCAACAGTGATTGTAGAGGGCTATCATAGCTTGGAGCACCTGCTCCGCTTCGCCCTTGGTCTCGTACCGCGCCTCCTCGTCATTGAAAACCAGTGGAATCCATTCCGATGGCGGAACCAATTCCGGCCCATTCGCCAGGCAGAATAAGAACCCAGCCAATTGCGGATAGGTCAAGGTGTCTTTAGGCCGTTGCGGCGAGGACAGGAAACGCACGAGGAGCGTCGCCTGGGCCTGTGTGAACGGTGGAATCATGCCGGTCATGGCTTGATCAGTCTCTCAGTTCTGGCTGGCGCATTTCAACCCTGCCTTGAGCTCGGCTGACTGCAATCCATCTTCATGCGTTCACCGGCAGCTTGAGATACCGCACATGTGATCACACTAACAGGTTGCGGAAAAACTTACTGAGACCTCTGTAGCCGTCGCAAAGATCGAGATTTAGGACGACGCTGAACGGCCACTCTCCTCTCCAAGCAGTCCTCGCTGAAGTAGCAACTCCGCATCGCAACGTTGATGTCTTTCTGGATATCCGTATGGCTAGGCTGATACAAGATAGCGGTAATCTTGTTGGTACTGACCTGTCCTGAAAGGAATGTCGCGCGATGATGTCACCATTCAGAAGGATCAGGGAACATACAAGGGGCATGCAGCACCTCATGCGCCGCCCCTGCCTTGCAACCGTATTGCTGGTGACCATCGCCGTGGTGGCTCACGCGGTGCCGGCCTCCGGCGGAAGCCAGACGAAGTTCAAACGCATCCCGACACAATATATTGCGGCATTGGGCGATCAAGATGCGACATCCGGAAGCGGCGCGCAATCGTGGGGGCTGTGGCCGTTGGATCCGGGTCCCCGAGGTGTGAGGCTGAACCGCTATCCGTCGTTGAAGGACGCCGGTGGCGTCGCCCCGGCGCGCTGGAAATTCGACGAGACGGACTGGTGGCTGGAGGAACATGGCTTGCTCATGGAGCAACCGACCGTTCCACTCCCGCCAGGAAAATATGTGGTCACGGGCGCCCGCAAGGTGAAGGCCGTGCTGACGATTCATCCCGCCGACAGCCATGGCGACAGGCGCTGGGAGCTTGATCAAGGTGCGACGCTCTACGACGTGACCCACTTGGCCTGCCGCTCTGCACGCTATGGTTCGTGCTTACCAGCCAACGCAAAGCAAACGGCGTTTCCCGTTGCGCCAGGAGGCGCGATGCCTCCGGTCGAGGGCTGTACAAAGCAAGACTATGCGGTGCTCATCGTGATCGGTATGGGCGTGGAAGACTGACCCGCAGTGGCACACCGAAACAACCTCCTTGTCGTCCCCTAACTTTCAGCAACGAGTTGGAAACGGCCCGGAGAAGGGGAGCGTGAATCACAATCGAATCCTATCCGTTACTTAAAGACTCCCGACCCTTTTTTATTAGGAGCAGCCTGACAAAACATTGACAGATTCCTCTTCTCACACCGTCAATATTGACGCACGTCCCTGCTCCATTTAACTACGTATATTCTGAATCTTTGAAATGCTGACATCTGACAATTTGGCGCAGCTTTTGCTTCACATCTCCGGCAGCAGTACACGTAATCACCCTGGGAGGGATCAATGAACTGTCCGAAGTGCAAAGGAATGATGATGCTGGAGCGGTTCTCGAACTTCTTTGTGGTATTTTATGCATGGAAATGCATCAACTGCGGCGCGATCATCGACCGCACTATTTCCAATAATCGCCGAAAGAGTCTGGCCGCCCGTGAAGCTCAGGCCGTGAGCGCGCGTTAGGAGGTCAATACATAAGGGGTCGGGAGTCTTTTTCTACTCTTGCTCCACCATGAAGCGACCGACCCCCGCGTGCATGAGACACCGGCGACGGTGAGTACTTCCGGCTTGCCAACTCACGCAATGCAGACGGCGCTTCCCATTGCGCCAGGAAAAGCGATGCCTCCGGTTGAGGGCTGCACGAAGCAGGACTAGGTGGTGCTTATCGTGATCGGCGTAGGTGTGGACAACTGAACTGCGGTGGCACACCGACGACTTGCGCGTCGGTGCAATAAAAGACTCTCGCTATATTTTATCCTCCATCCGAAGCTACACGTCGCATCCTCCGGCACGGCTTGATCCGCCGGCGGATTCGCCACCGTCGGGTCTTGGTTCGAAGGAAACAGTCGGCCAAATACGCGATGCTCCCGCCGGCAAAGTGCAGGGTCTCCACAACGAGCGAGCCGCTCACCCTGGTCCTTGCGAGTCATCCGAGGTTTGCTATTTGCCCCTCAGGGATTACACAATAGCGCATACTCATTGACCTCCGCCATCCCGGCCACTATCAACAATCAACAGCGAGGTGTCATCATGAATATTCGACATGCCCTAGCGATCGTTGTGATACTGAGTGCCTTCGGCAACATCGGCGATGTCGGGGCCGGCTATGATTCAACCCCTTCCGGCTCCAGCAGCTCGGATGGTTGCGACGGCGTATCGTTTTCCACATTCATGCCGAAGCCATACTCACAAACAGAGAACAATACAGAAGTCGCGCCGCAATCGGCATTTTCGTTTGTGGCATCCAAGGCGACGTTTCCCAAAACCATTACAGTGATGATCAAGGACGAAAGCGTCCCGGTCACCGTGACGCCTCACTTCGATGGGTTTCTGGTCAGCGGCAAGATCCCTGCCTCGGCCAAAGGTACCTTCATCAGAGTTGCTATTACGGGGAAAGGCCCCAATCTCTGTGAACGTGGCGACGGATGGCTCTTGAAAGTAGGAAAATGATTAAGGGCAGGATAGAGATGGCTCCGGTTGGTTGACCAGTGTAGGCCATTCCTAACCCGACACCTGGTAGACTGCTGACGACACGGCGGTGCGCCGTGTCGTCAGAGTATTATCTCCGTAATCTGAGTAGTTGAATCAAAGAGGTCGGGAGTCTCTCCTTATTCTCCGTTGACCATGGAGCAACCAACCTACCCACGCGCGATACACCGGCCGGTGGTGGAGAGCTCCTGCTCACCGGCTCAAGCGAAGCAGACAGCGTTTCCCGTTGCCCCAGGAGGAGCGATGCCTCCGGTCGTGGGCTGCGTGAAACAAGACTATGCAGTGCTCATCGCGATCGGCGTGGGTGTGGAAGACTGAATAGCATTGGTACATGGACAGCTACCGCAACAAAAGATTTCCAGCGCATCCCCTACCTCTCAGCGATGAATTAGAAACGGCGTGAGCAAGAGTGGTTAGACCCAACCGACGCAAGACCATCTATAAAGACTCCCGCCCCGAATGGCGCTTACTTAAGCTTCTTAGGGTCCAAACTCAATTGAGCCACCAGTAGACGAGAGAGATCAGGCAGATGGCGTTGAGGAACGTTTTGGCGGATTTATCGTAGCGTGTGGCTATTCTCCTTGCGTCTTTGAGGCGGCAGAACATTCTTTCAATC
>JABMDK010000017.1:0-1609 GCA_015903995.1 Nitrospira sp. | reverse complement strand
GCACGAACCACCTTGGGGCTAAAATGATCGGCGGAATCGGCGCTTAACCACACCCCGGACAAATTCAGCGCCGCGGCCGTCCGAATGATCGCTCCCACGTTCGCTGGATCTTGTAGTCGGTCCCCATACAGGCCAAGTACGCACGATTGTTTGAGCACATGGGCTTCATCCCACCGAGGTTGTCGGACGACGGCTAATATCCCTTGCGGCATCTCAACATCGGTCAGCTTGTCAAAGTCGATGTCCGAACACAGGAACTGGGACGCAGGCAGTTGCGTGCGCGCCCTTCGATCTGCCTCGGTCTCCATACAGAGAAAGCGCGGCGAGACGATCAGACTGAGAATTGCCTGCGGAGACTGGTGAATCAGATCACGACAGGATTTGGCTCCTTCAAGGACGAAGGCAGCTTCTCTCGATCTGGCCTTCGTATCGCGAAGCAGTTGCCGGATCCGCGAGGCCCCTGCACGAGTGAGAACCGGTGGCTGCAGCACGACAGCCACCTAGAGACCCGTCATCGCACTGAAACACATACGATCAAGACGGCTGGAGTGGGTAATCAACGACGCCTTCGTTCAGAGGCCGCTTCAGCAGCGCGGATACGTTGCGCCCTCGCCTTGGCACGTTTCAAGGCTGTCAGCTTTCCCCGAGTCCGAGTCTGCTCAAACTGTAACTGTTCAAGCTGAGACTGCAGGTGGGCCTTTTCCTGCTTATGCAAACTCGCGCATTCCGCCTTGGACAACTGTGTCCAATCCCCGCTGCTCCTGGCACGCTTGATTCGATCATCCAGGGACTCTCGAAGCTGCTTGGACCGCATCGTCATGAGCGACTTGAGCGCCTCTTGTCGGCGCTGGACCTCTTCTTCCTCAGCCATGATGCCACGAATATCGGTTCCTAACATAGCTCCCCACCTCCTTCAACGCGATGAAACTTGCGCCTGCATTATACCGATTTCATGCCCGCACTGGGAATAGATCGTAACACATTGATTTTAATAAATAAATATCAATTTTTCGCATGATTTAATTGAAGCTCAACCTTTCATTGTGTATCATGGCCTTATGTCGATAGGGCTATTTATCCAGGGCTGGAGACTCTCCAGAAACCAATCGATCGAGTCATTATCAGACGCGGCAGGAATTTCGACGACGCTCCTTGAACAAATCGAAGCGGATCAGGCCGATCCCACAACTAGTACACTTGAGGCGCTTGCCTCCGCGTTTTGCATTCCGCCTTCTTGGCTGTTCGACAACCCTCAATCCTTTAAATGGCTCTTCACTGATTCAGCAGAGGATGAGGAGCCGGATACCGCTCAGATCGATCCGGTGACCGATCGAATCTTGACCGGATCTCACGCCGATCGATCACTCTATGTCCTCTTGACCACGCTCATGCAAGCCGGAGATCCCAAACTTCTGCGGGCCGCTGAGATGAGCCTGCGGAGTCTGGTCAAACAATCGCGTCAAGCGACTGTGCCCTGGCAACAACGCCCGTCCGGACATTTTGATCCGCCGAGCGACTAACGTAACGCTGGTTTCTTCCCTTCACTACTCTCTTTGGCACCCTACCGCCAGATGGCGGCAAGGCGATCTGCACATGTTCACCTTGAGCA
>JABMDK010000016.1:29040-44665 GCA_015903995.1 Nitrospira sp. | reverse complement strand
TCCGGTGGACGAAACCTGTACCGGTTGAGTCTCACTGTGAACTGTTTCTCGTGGGGTGTCGTCTGGTATTCGGGGCATCTCGATACTGGGCATTCTAAGTTGTAATATTGGGGAACGTCTGATTAATGCACGTTTGCACGATGAAATTCGTTTTTGTTATGGATCAACAGCGGCCCAGCTGGGAATCCGCTGTTCCGGGAGCGTCGTGATCGAGTTTGCCCCTCATCGGGCCACTCCCTCCCCCCCGTTCCCATACCCGTCCACTAGACCCCTATAAAAATAGCCACCGTTGCGCCAGGTACAAATTCGCCAAACCTCAGTTGACGAACAGCCAGCGGGTATTCCTCGCCAGCTTGCGTACCGGACTGTGGGCCACCCAAGGGTCCGCGTGATTATCAAGAACATATGTTCGACTTTCGCGCGCACCTTCGAGTTCGTCCGGTTCCTCGCCCGCTTGTTCCCACTCAGGGGCCGATGGCGATGCGCTTTGGTCTGGACGAAGTTCTTGGCAGCGGGGCATGGTGCGTGAGCACCTCATTCATGACAGTTCCTGGCGAAATCGCTCGCCGGCCGCAGGCTTGTCGGAACAGAGGATCGGTGATTTAGCATTGCGTATCAGTGACGAAACGAAGTAGTGTTTCTCATGCTAAAGAGTGACTTGAGGTCATTTCCATCTTCGTTTCAGAGAGCAGGGTTAGCCTGTCTTGTCGTATTGATGTGTTTCGGCGTGGTCGCGCAAATGCTGGGCACACCAATCACGCTCGTCAGTGTGCTCACGGCAGATTCGACAATGGAATCTGTCTCCGTGGAGTTCTCGATTTCTCCGGCCATGCAGGAACTAGGATTAGCAAGCCGTCTTCTTCTCTATGAGAAGACCGATCCCTCGGGATATCATCTGACCTTTGAGTCCAGAGTCTTTCGCCCTCCTCAGGCATAGCCAACGTTCTCGTCGCCTCATAACGAATACGAGTGTCGCTGTAGAAAACATCTCGCTGGTTCGCCCTTGAGGTCAGCTTTGCTGACCTCCCCGGTGCGCGCCTACAACACCGCGCAGCGGTGTCTGAGCCTGCAATTGTGTGAAAGGTTCTCGCATGTGGAAACTGATTAAACGACTTCAGCTATTGTTGAATGCCAAGGAGCGGCGTCTTTCCTATGCGCTGCTGGGCCTTATCGTTCTTGCCGGACTAACCGATGCGGTGGGAATTTCATCGATACTGCCGTTTATGGCAGTAGTGGGAAACCCTGAATTGATCCATACGAATACTTGGCTGCACACGATCTTTACCCGGTTGGAGTTTGAATCCACCAACACCTTTCTCGTCGGGTTGGGCGCAGCGGCGCTTGCGATCATGGTCTTCAGCAACGCGGTGTCTCTCGCCAGTTCGTCCGCCATCTTATGGTTTTCCTACAATCTTGGGTATAGTCTTTCAACGAAGATGCTATCGACTTACGTGCGGCAGCCATACCCATATTTTTTAGAGCACAATAGCTCGAACCTGGTCTTGAATTGTACTGATGATGTTGGTCGCGTGATTCATGGCATTACGGTTCCTATCCTGCAAGCGATTGCCAAAGCGATCGTCGCAATGAGCATTTTGCTTCTTGTGACGTGGGTGGATCCGTGGTTGGCGGTCTTGTTCGGAGCCGTATTAGGGACCATCTACGCCGTCGTGTTCGTGACTATTCGTCAAAAAATGACCGATTTTGGAAGAGCGAGTAAAGAGGCGAACAAGGAACGCTTTCGACTCGCGACAGAGATATTGAATGGGATCAAGGAGCTCAAGATCCTGGGGCAAGATGAAGCTTATCGGGAGCGGTTCGCCAAGCACGCGGCGTTGTATGCGAAAAATCAATGGATGAGCACCGCTATGAGTCAGGTGCCGCGATACGCGATTGAGAGCATTGCGTTCGGGTCGGTTATTCTGCTGGTGATTTATCTGCTGGTCACCCACCAGGATTTCAAAGAAGCGCTTCCTTTGATGACGCTGTATGCGTTTACAGGATATCGTCTGCTTCCGGCATTCCAACAGGTCTTTGCGAGTGCCACTGCGGTACGGTTCAACATGAGCTCACTGGAGGCAGTTGAGAATAGACTGAAGACGCTCGTCGGAGCGCGAGTTACAGAAGTCATGCCGAGGCTGCCGATGAACAAGGATGTAGGCTCCTTGCAG
The DNA here is from genome assembly GCA_015903995.1 of Nitrospira sp. GTDB lineage: Bacteria > Nitrospirota > Nitrospiria > Nitrospirales > Nitrospiraceae > Nitrospira_D. Next base: position 42,494 of record JABMDK010000016.1, on the reverse strand, counting down.
CAAGAAATTGCATTAAAGAAATTGCGATTCCAATACTCCAATGCCGATACGCCTATCATCAACAACCTGGCTATCACGATACAGGCTAATACGACGGTGGCCATTGTCGGGAGCTCCGGGGGAGGGAAGTCGACGCTCGTCGATATTATTTTGGGGTTGCTTGAGCCGCAAGGCGGTACCTTGTGCGTGGACGGGATTTCCATCACTTCTCGCAATGTGACATCCTGGCAGAAACACGTGGGATATGTTCCACAACACATCTATTTATCCGATGACACCCTTGCGGCGAACATTGCATTCGGTGTGGCGCCCAGAGATCTGGACATGGATCGTGTGGAGCAAGCAGCGGGGATCGCCAACCTTCATGCGTTTGTTCTTGGGGAGCTGCCTAACGGGTATACAACTATGATCGGTGAGCGTGGTGTGCGGCTCAGCGGTGGTCAGAGGCAACGTGTTGGAATCGCTCGGGCCTTGTATAGCAACCCGGATGTCCTGATTCTTGACGAAGCAACGAGTGCGCTGGATAGCCTCACTGAAGACGCAGTGATGGAAGCAATCCAGAAAATCTCGCATAAGAAAACGATCATTATGATCGCCCATCGCCTGAGGACGGTTCAAGGGGCCGACATCATTTATCTGCTGGAAAACGGATCTATCGAAGATCAGGGGACCTACACGGAACTTCTGGCTAAGAACGAGATGTTTAGCAGAATGGCGTACGCAGGAAGCTAGGGCCTATGCGGTCGGGTTTCGCGCTCGATCTGTTGCACGGCCTGAGGGCCTTCGGCGCATGCGCCGGAGAGTGGCCACGCCACTGGTAATACCGGGCTTCACCGATCCGGTTTCGGTACGGGTCAGAGCTGTCGGTTTGCCCTTATGGCCATTAAGCACGCTGGCCGCCTTGATCTTTGCTGTCCCCTTGCGTCGCTTCATGACCCATCTGCATGGAGTGGGCGGGGTATACTCAGCTCAGGCAGTTCTTGTCTTAGCGGGGAGCCCTGTGCGCGGCTTTGGGCTGCCAGGGAACTGACGCCTGATCAAGCCGACATTCTACCGTTGAGAGAGGTTCAAGATTCCGATGAGAGCGGAGAGGAGACTGTTTTTATTTTAGTGATAGGCTATATGAGACTCATCGATGAGTGAAGGCCACGCCTTCGGTATGATCACGTAGACCACAGGATCATTTTAATGCGTTACCGTCCTGAAATAGATGGCTTGCGAGCGATCGCAGTCATTCCCGTCATCTTCTTCCACGCCGGTGTCCAACTGTTTAGCGGCGGCTTTGTTGGTGTGGATGTTTTCTTCGTCATCAGCGGGTACTTGATTACAACGATTATTCTTGCGGAACTTGTGACCGGTCAGTTTTCACTCCTCAAGTTCTATGAACGACGCGCACGGCGTATTCTGCCCGCGTTGTATATGGTCATGGCGTTGTGTCTGCCCTTTGCCTGGTTGTGGCTCATGCCGAGTGATGTGAAAGAATTGTCGAACAGCGTCATGGCGGCCTTGGTGTTTGCGTCGAATATCTTTTTTTGGCGGCAGAGTGATTACTTCGATGCGGCAACGGAGTTAAAGCCACTCCTGCATACGTGGAGTTTGGGAGTCGAGGAGCAGTTTTACGTGCTGTTCCCGATGTTTCTGATGGTTGCGTGGCGATTGGGGCGAAAGTGGATCGTCGTGCTTCTGGCAATCGTGGCGCTACTCAGCCTGGTATTAGCTGAGCTTGCGATCAGCAGGAAGCCGGATGCAACGTTTTTCTTGCTGCCCACCCGTGGATGGGAATTGGCCGTGGGGGTCCTTATCGCGTTCTACTTGGAAGGGAAGGAGCGCGGCCAGTTTCCTCCGGCTCTCAACCAAATACTCAGCCTTGTTGGGCTCGGATTGATCGCATTCGGGGTGCTGGCGTTCAGTAAAGAGACGGTGTTCCCGGGGTTCTCGGCTTTGATACCGACAGTCGGCGCCGGTTTAATTATCGTGTTCGCGTTGCCGGAAACGTTGGTTGGGCGATTGCTGGGGAGTAGAGCGTTAGTTGGTGTGGGCCTTGTCAGCTATAGTGCTTACTTATGGCATCAACCATTGTTGTCCTTCGCTCGCCATAGGAGCTTTACTGAGCCTCCTGATCTGGTTATCGCGCTTATTGTCGTCCTGACGTTCGGCCTGGCTTACGTAACGTGGCGTTATGTCGAACAGCCATTTCGCCAACAGAATACGATCCCGAAACGATGGGTGTGGAGATTCTCGTTTGCGTCTGCAGTTGTTCTGGCTGTATGCGCAGTAGGTTTGCAGCTCACGACGGCAGCGTATGACAGTAGGCTGAACCGTGATGCGGATGCGTTGTCTCGCCTGCATACGTGCTTATTCGATGCGCAGCAGACGGTTGAAACACTCGTGCAGAATCATTGTGACTCGGTGCGGCCGTCGGCTATTCGGACAGATGGAGGGCAGGCTCGAACTTCGCCAGTTTATGTATTATTCGGAGATAGCCTGGCGGCGAGTTTATATCCCGGCCTTGTGGGCGTATTGGGTGAGAATGCCATCATTCAGCTCACCGGAACCTCATGCCGAGCAATACGCAGCGGGCATGACCGGCGGTGTACCGATTTCTACGACTGGTTTGTGGATGAGTATGTCCCAAACAATCAAATGGATGGGATTCTTGTAACAAGTAGCTGGCTGAAGACGTATCAAGAGCTCGGCGATAAAGAGTTCCGAGTCCAGCTCGGTGCTTTATTCGAGAAGCTGAAGAAGAAGCGAGTGATCATCTATTCTCAGGCGGCATCACTGTCGCTGGATATTCATAGGTATGTGTACAAGCTTGAAACCTTTGGGATGGAAGTGCCGAACAACCTGGAGGTGGAAGCAGATGGCCTTGACACTGTCAATGCGGCTCTCAGCGAAGAGGCTGAAAAGTTTGGCTTTGAATTTATCGATGCCTCGCAAGTGTTCTGCCTAAAGAGCAAGTGCACAGTAGCAAAAGATGGAGTGTTTTATTTTTGGGATACCGTTCATCTAACCAGGCCAGGTTCGGCGCTTCTAGCAGAAGTGACCGAAAGCCTCTTGTCAGGAATCCATCCAGAACAGTTTCGTTCGCGGCAGGATAGATTGAAAAAAGACGGTATCCCTTTTGCCGATGCGCTCATGGTTCGCAATTTGGATGGGACGATCCGATACTGGAGTAATGGGGCGAAGAAACTGTATGGATGGGAACCGCACGATGCACTGGGGACGACCTCCCATCAACTTCTCAAGACGGTGTTCCCTGTTCCGCTCGAGGTGATCGAGGAGGAGCTTTCCGGTGGACGAAACCTGTACCGGTTGAGTCTCACTGTGAACTGTTTCTCGTGGGGTGTCGTCTGGTATTCGGGGCATCTCGATACTGGGCATTCTAAGAAGCTTCTCGAAACGTTCTGCAGCTGCGGCAAGCAGCGATCGATGGGCATCCCCTTTTCCGTAGGTTTCTTCCGCGCTCGATCTTGGGTCGGATGAGCGGAGACGGTCTTTGTCGATGGCAGGGGCTCCCTTCCGGCTATGATAGTCTCCCTATGCCATGACCAGCCATTTCTTTTAGACTCTCATAGGCGTATCGATCTTGCCGGTGAAATGTTTCTTGAGTTTCTTGAATATCGATTGATTGCGAGCCGAGATAGCCGTATTCTGCGCGCGTGGTCTTCTGGTTCGTCATCCTCTATCTTCTCCTGTCTGTCGGCATCGCCCTTTTCGCTGCGACACGGGTACGGAACTCAAAAGATTTTGCGGTTGCGGGACGAAGTTTGCCGCTGCCTGTGGTCACGGCGACGGTGTTTGCGACGTGGTTCGGTGCTGAGGCTGTCTTAGGCATCTCGGCGACCTTCGTCAAAGAAGGGCTCCGTGGAGTGGTTGCCGATCCGTTCGGGTCCAGCATGTGTCTGATGCTCGCCGGACTGTTTTTTGCCCCACGGTTGTATCGACTGAACATGTTGACGGTCGGGGACTATTATCGATTTCGCTATAACCGCACCATCGAAGTCCTGTGCACGCTTTGCATCGTGGCATCCTACCTGGGATGGGTGGCGGCTCAATTCAAAGTACTGGGGTTAGTGCTTACTGTCGTGACGGAGGGTGCCGTCAGCCAGTCGGTGGGTATCGTGATCGGCGCGGCCATCGTTCTGACCTATACGACATTCGGCGGCATGTTTTCCGTCGCAATTTTGGATTTCGTCCAGATTTCGGTCATCATGGGAGGCTTGCTGTATATCGCATCGCTTGTGAGTGATCTTGCGGGTGGAGTGGGGACAGTCATCGAGCAGGCGGCGGCAGCCGGCAAATTGGATTTGTTTCCTCCCGCGACATTCACCGCATGGATTCCCTTCGTCGGAGCGTGGATGACCATGATGCTCGGGTCGATCCCCCAACAAGATGTGTTTCAACGGATCACCTCGGCGAAGAATGAACGAACCGCCGTTCGCGGGGCGCTGTTGGGCGCGGCGCTCTATTTCAGCTTCTGTTTTGTTCCGATGTTTCTTGCCTACGCAGCGACGTTGATCGATCCGGCGAAGTTCGGCCTTCTCCTGGAACAAGATTCGCAACTGATTTTACCGACGTTGATTCTAGAGCACACTCCGGTCGCTGCGCAGATCATTTTCTTCGGCGCCGTGCTCTCTGCAGTCATGAGTTGCTCCAGCGCGACGCTCCTTGCGCCGTCGGTGGCCCTCAGTGAGAACGTCGTCAAGCCGCTCTTGCCTAACCTGAACGATGCGGAGTTCCTCCGGCTCATGCGGGTTGTCTTAATCGGTTTTGCATCGGTGGTGTTGATCATCGCCCTGTGGTCCGATGCAACAATCTATAAATTGGTGGTGAGTACGTACAAGGTCACCCTGGTTGCCGCGTTTATTCCATTATGTGCCGGACTGTATTGGAAACGAGCAACGACACAGGGTGCGCTGTGGGCCATTGTCGCCGGGCTTACGAGTTGGCTGGCATTAGAGTTGGTCGGCGAGCCGACTGACGTCTGGCCTCCGCAGCTTGTCGGATTTGTGATGGCTGCCATCGGCATGCTTGTGGGATCGTTGTGGCCTTCGCAGGGGCTGGCCTCTCCCGCGGCCGGTGGGAGAGTGAGGGACGCGTGAAGGCAGCGCACCGACTGGGGCTAGGGATCAGCTTGTTGGGCAACCCGTCGGTCTTAGGACGCTAATGGTCGAGCGTGAAACGCACGACCCGACGAATGATGTCGGGGGTAAAGGGTTTCTGAATGACACGTCTCGCACCGAAGAGTTTTGCGACGTTGAGAAAGTTCTGATCGCCGGTGGCGCCGGTCATGGCGATGACCCGAGCATCCAGAAATTCCTGGGTCAGCGCAAGTGTCACTTCCATCCCATCCCGCTCGGGCATCAAAATGTCCGTGATCACGAGATCGGCGGGCGAGTGACGATAGAGCGTCAGGCCGATTTGACCGTTCTCGGCCTCGCGAATGTGATGGCCGTCTTCTTCAAGAATATCCCGCAATAAGGCTCGAATCGGCGCGTCATCATCAACGATCAAGATAGAAGCCATGTCTCGCATCCTCTCACGCATCAAATGCAGCTGTCCGGGCCAAAGCACCTTCCAATCCCATAGATAGTATCACGCTGCTCGCAGGGCAGCGGGTTGGAAGTCCTCGTCATAATCCTCGGTGGAATCATCGGCTTCATCATCGAGGGCACCGCTTGTGAGCACGAGCGCCGGTTGTGGTGTGGCCAGACGGTGCTGTTCGATGACAGAGTCGTGGACGTTCCCACAGTTCATACAACGGTGTGCCAGGGCCCACATATGGCCATAGGTGCCTTCGAAATCCAAGCAATGATCCTCGACCATCAGACCTTGGCAACGGGTGCATTTCATCATGATGGGCTCCTGGTTAAAAGTTGTAGACCGCGTGTCTCTGAGTTGAAAGGTATCGAAATCTTGGGAAATGAGTAGACTCGGATGGGGTAACTCGGAAGGGGGGCGGTGTGGGGTGGTAATAACAGTAGCCAGACCTCATAGTTTTCAAGGCCTTAGGGGCGATGGATCTTGATGCTCAACCAACCAGACTATAACGATCTTCCGAGAAAGACCCTCTCCACAGTAGAGACCGGTGAAAACCTTGCCGTGCCGGTCGTTTCTGTTCCTATAGCTGTTTCCTCAATAGATAAGCGCAGTTCGACTCCATTCTCTTCGGTTTAATCAAGTTCTCCCGCTACTCAGCCGATACCATCACCGGATAATCATAGTTGCTGGGAGATCGAGGTCCTCTGTGGCAGGAGTCGCTATGCGTCCACATGTCCGAGTCGGGGCACGTCACACTGTGATGTGGGCTGCCGTGGCGTTGGTGGCGTTGCTCTCACTGAGCGGGTGCCTCATCAAACCCCACGCGTTGAACAAGGAAGACGTGAAAGCTCGGATGGTGCAAGACTTCCGAGCGATTACCTCAGTCGAAGAGCCGGTTATGGGGCCGATCAGCCTCTATGAGGCGATCGCGCGCGCGTTGAAGTACAACTTGGACGCAAAAGTCAAAACCATGCAAGTCCAGTTGGCTCATCAGCAGCTCAATGTCGCGCACTATTCCTTGCTCCCTCACCTCTCCGCCAACGCCGGGTTCGACGGGCGCAATAACTTCGCCGGCGGTGTCGGACAATCGATCATTACCGGGCGTCAGGCAGTGGAACCGTTTACGTCTTCCGAAAAGAACGTCATGTCCGGGAATCTGGCCTTGAGTTGGGATGTCTTGGATTTTGGATTGTCGTTCGTACGTGCCCAGCAGGCCGCCGACAACGTGATGATTGCCGAGGAGGAAAAACGGCGTATCGCCGTTCGCCTGGTGCAGGAGGTCAGAAGCGCTTACTGGAGAGCCGTGAGCGCGGAGCGGGTCCTGCCTCGGATCCAGTTTTTGAATGAGTCCGTCGCCAAGGCGGTGGAGAATGCCCAGCGAATCGTCGACCGGAAACTGCAGACTCCACTGACGCCACTCAACTATCAACGGGATCTGCTGAATATTCAGCGGGAGGTGCGACGACTCTTTCGTGAACTCAGTACGGCCAAGACACAATTGGCGTCCATGATGGGATTGCCGCCTGGAACGCCGTTCGATCTGGTCATCCCTCCTCGGGAGACTGCCGTACCGGTGGTCAACTTGGATAGCCAGAAGATGGAAGAGCAGGCGCTCATGCTCAGGCCTGAGCTACGAGCGATTGATTATAAGAAGCGTATTAATGCCAAGGAAGCCAAGGCCGTATTTTTGGAGCTGTTCCCCAGCCTCAAAGTCTCCTTCGGCGGGTATTACAACAGCAACAGTTTCCTCTTCTATCAGAATTGGCTGACCTATGCGGCGCAGGTCAGTTGGAATTTGCTGTCGGTCTTTCGAACGCCGGCCAAGCTCAAAGCGATCGAAGCCCACGGACAGATGTTGGATGCCCAAAGCCTGGCGCTGACCTTGTCGATTCTGACGGAGGTGCATGTCGGTGCCGCGCAGTTCGTCCATGCCAAGGAGGAATATCAGGATGCCTGGAACTATCAGCGCACACAGGCGTCGATTGTCGAACATACCAAGAATATGTGGATCGCACAGAAGACGAATGACCTCACGTTGATCCGAGAACGAGTCAGCGACGTGGCCGCCGATGTGCGATTGGATGCCGCACGGTCGGGGGTGGAAACCGCCTATGCCACCTTGATGGCCTCGCTCGGAGAAGAGGCGGTCCCCGCGACCATGGGGGAACAAAACCTGGCCGAACTCACCGATTCGATCAGACAGTATTGGGAACCCAGCGGCTTTACGATGTCCGAAACGGAAAGGAGGTCGGAAGCCCATGCGACACCCGTGGTGCATTAGAGGGATGGTAACGGTGCTTCTCGTGACCATGGCCATCATGCCTTCGACGGGATGGTCGAAGGGCGAGCAAGGGGGGGCTGCGTTACGGTCGGATCACGGCGTAGCACGGGGAATCGTCAAAGCGGCGGCCCAAGCCATGCTCTATGCGCAGGTCCAAGGTCGTGTCAGTCAGCTCCCGTACAGGGAAGGGCAGCGGTTTGGAAAGGGGCATACGCTGGTGCAAATCGACTGCGACAAGTATCGGGCGGAGCTGGCCGTCGCTCAGGCTGAACATGAGTCCAAAGACAAAGTGTACAAAAACAACTTGGAGCTCGGGAAACTCAATGCCGTGAGCAAGCTGGATCTCGAGACCTCAGCGGCCGATGTGAAAAAGGCGTCGGCGTCGGTCCGTGTCGCTGAGATTAGTGTGAAAGGGTGCCAGATTGTCGCACCATTTGGAGGGCGGGTCGTCACTGTCATGGTCAATGAACATGAGAATGTCTTTCCCAACGATAAGTTGATCAGCTTGTTGGACGATAGCAGCCTGGAGATTGAATTGGTGCTGCCCTCTGCGTCGCTGGCCTGGCTCAAACGGAAGTCGCCGTTCAGCTTTGTGGTGGATGAGACGCGCCGGAGTTATCCGGCAAAGGTCAAAGAAATCGGGGCGTCGGTGGATGCCGCCAGCCAGACGGTCAAGGTGATCGGGGCTTTCGAGAAACTGCCGCCGGAAATTTTGGCCGGCATGAGCGGCACGGCACAATTTGGGGAGCAACCGTAAGCGATGGCCACGAGCGCTGAGCCGACCGCACAACAGATCCCAACCTTAATTCACCTGGCGGCCCTGACGCATTTAGAGGGGCAGATCCGGGCGGCAAAAACCATCCAAGAATTGCAGTTTCTCTCCGTCAACGAGACCCGACGACTGATTCCCTACGATCAGGCCTTCCTCCTGAGTCCCTCGGGTTCAGGGAAGGAGATCTGTCAAGTACTCAATGCCTCCAGTGTGGCCGTGGTTGATCGGCATGCACCGATGATTGTCTGGCTCGAACAGGCGGTACAGGCCCTTTTCCAAGCGGAAGAGAATAAAAGACAGCCGATGGTGGTCACGGAAGAGCTACTGCCGGAGAAGCTTCGGCGGGGCTGGCGGGAGTTCGTAAAAGGCCACGTGTTTTGGTGCCCGTTGCAACATCCAGACGAGACGGTTCTTGGCGCATGGTGGTTCGAGCGAGATTTTGCCTGGCAGGAAAACGATATCGCAATCGTCCATCGACTGGCCGGGAGTTATGCCTACGCGTGGAAGGCCCTCTCGAAGAAAGAGCAGGGCTGGACGAAGAAGATCAAGAAACCGACCTGGTGGTTGATTCCTCTCGCCATCATCGCCGCGCTGTGCTTTCCAATCAGGATCTCAGCCGTGGCGCCGGTCAAAGTCATGGCGAAAGATCCGGTCGTCGTGAGCGCGCCCATTGAGGGAGTCATCGCCGACGTACTCGTGCACCCGAATCAAATGGTCCAACCAGGAAGGACCTTGTTCCGGTATGAAGACACCACCCTTCGCAACCAGTTTCTCATCGCGGAAAAGCAATTGACCGTCGCACGAGCAGAGCAGAGTCAGTCCATTCAGGCCGGGTTTGGCGACCCACAGCGGAAGGCCGAGGTGCCGTTAAAAGAGGCAGAGGTCGATCTTCGGCAAACCGAGCTGCAGTACGCGAAGGAAATGCTGGATCAGGTCGAAGTCGTTGCTCCACAAGCGGGCTTGCTGCTCTATTCAGACAAGTCTGACTGGATCGGTCGGCCGGTCACCGTCGGCGAGCGGATCATGGAGATCGCCGATCCCAAACAGATCGAACTGCGTATCGATCTGCCGGTGGCTGATGCCATCGTGCTCAAAGAGGGAGCCGAGGCCCTCGTCTTTCTCAACGCCCTCGCGCTGGAGTCGTTTCCTGCGACCATTGTCCATGCCAGCTATAACGCCGAGGTGCTCCCTGGCGATGTGCTGGCCTATCGAGTGACGGCACAGCTCACAGAACCGGACCCACGCATTCGCATCGGATGGCAAGGCACGGCCAAGGTCTACGGAGAACAGGGACCACTGGCCTATCTGCTGCTGCGGCGTCCGTTAACAGCCCTTCGGCAATGGGTGGGTTGGTGAACGATGGCGACTCCCGGTCCTTCAGGCGCCAAGCCGCAAGAACGGAAACTGCCGACGCTCCGGCCGAACCTACAATTCAACCGCGGAACGCCCACACCTGACGGAGTACCCACCTGGACCATCGTCGATCCGGTGCGCACTCGCTATTTTCAAATCGAGTGGCCGGTCTATCAAATGATCCAACGATGGAAGGTGGGAACCATTGAGAAGCTCCATGCGGTGATGACCAAGGAGACGACATGCCAGACGACCATGGCGGATGTGGAAGACTTGGTCAAGTTTCTCTACACCAACAATCTCACGGAGCAATCAGCCAGCGGCAAACACACCGACTATCAAAGCCAAGCCCAAGCTGGTGAACACAATTGGCTGATGTGGCTCGTACACCATTATCTGTTCATCAAGATTCCGCTGTTCCACCCGCACAATTTTCTGAAGGCCACGCTCCCGTTCGTGGAGCCGCTCTATACAACAGTTGCCGGGTGGACGGTTGGGGCGCTCGGACTGGTTGGGCTGGTACTCGTCGGCCGTCATTGGGATATATTCGTCTCGACCTTTCTCTATTTCTTCAACTGGCGGGGAGCCATCCTCTACAGCCTGTCGCTCGGTGCGGTGAAAGTGGTTCATGAATTAGGCCATGCCTATACGGCGACCAGGTTTGGTTGCCGAGTGCCGACCATGGGCGTGGCCTTCATGGTGATGATGCCGGTCATGTACTCGGACGTGACCGACTCGTACCGTTTGACGTCGAAACGGAAACGGCTCCTCATCGCAGCCGGTGGGGTGATTGCCGAACTTGGATTGGCGGCCGTAGCGCTCTTTTGCTGGGGGTTTCTGCCGGAAGGGACTCTCCGGAGCATCGCCTTTATCGTGGCCACGACGAGTCTGGTGATGAGTCTCGTCGTCAACTTGAATCCGCTGATGCGGTTCGACGGCTACTACGTGCTGGCGGATGGATTGGGCCTGCCGAATCTTCAAGATCGGGCCTTTGCCTTCGGGCAATGGCGATTGCGGAGTCTGCTGTTCGGTCGGCATAGTGCTCCGCCGGAAATCGTGTCGGGACGAGTGCAGCACACCATGGTGCTGTATGCCTGGGCGATCTGGCTCTATCGCCTGATCTTGTTCACCGGCATCGCGGTGATGGTCTACCACTACTTCTTTAAAGCCCTCGGCATCATGCTCTTCCTGGTCGAGATCGTCTGGTTCATCGCCATGCCGATTTATCGGGAACTGACCACGTGGTGGGACAGCCGAACCGTCTATGCCGCGTCGCCGAGAGCTTGGCTGAGCACGGCGTGTCTTGTTGGGATGTTCGTGGCCACGCTGATCCCGTTGCAGACCAGCCTCTCTGTTCCGGCGGTGCTGCAGGCGTCGTCATACGCGACCATTTTCGCGCCGACGCCGGGGCGTCTGCAGCAGGTGTTGGTGCACGATGGGCAGGCGGTGAAGGCAGGGGATCCTCTGGTGATTCTTGAGAATCCATCGTTGGAGAAAGAGGTTCGGCTGGCCGAAACGAAAGTCGCGAAATGGGACTATCGACTTGGCCGGATGGCCGGCTACGGTCAGGATCGTGATCAACGACAGGTCATCGGGGAATCACTGCGAGCCGGGCTTGCCGAACTGACGGGGCTTGAAGCCAAACGGGACAATTTAACCTTGAGGGCGCCGATCGCAGGAATTGTAAGGGATCGAGCGGATTCACTGAATGTCGGGCGGTGGATCGATCAGAAAGTGCCCATTGCGTATCTGGTGGACGACCGTCAGGCGGAGATCGAAAGTTTCGTTCCGGTCGACGAGCTGGCCTATGTCGAAGTCGGGCAGACCGCGCGATTCATTCCCTTGGATCTGACCCGCCCATCGCTTGAGGCGCATGTGACGCAGATCGCCGAGGTGGACGAGCGCGAGTTCCTGGTGCCCTATCTCGCGTCGGTGTACGGGGGTGACGTTCCCGTGCGGAAGGATGACAAGGGACGGCTCAAACCAGAGGTCTCCGTCTATCGCGTGCGGTTGAGTCTGGATGACGCAGGGACGTCTCCCGACCATATCCTCGCCGGCCATGTCCAGATCGAGGGCCAGTCGTCCAGCATTGCAAAACGGGCGTGGGATCAAGTAGTGGCTACATTGGTGCGGGAGAGTGGATTCTGACAGGATGTTGAAACCATCTTACAAATCCTGTGCAAAAGAGACGAATCGGGTCATGTGATCGAGTTTCCGGTTATCCCGGCATTTCCCCATCTACCTTTACCCAAACCCAACGAATCCGTGACCTGAAGAGCCGGATGCGTGCATCATGCAAGTCCTGATCTGTGGGGGAGGCAGATCAATGCCTCGGTCTACTCGATTCTTGTGCATCGCGTAGGGTTGATCTACAATGTAGATGTGTAGTAATTCGTGTAGTGATGGTGAATACATGGCTCTAAACATTAGAAATACGGAAACAGAAAAGCTGGCGAAGGCGATCGCAGCGCTGACCGGAGAAACAAAGACCGAGGCAGTGACCACAGCGCTGAAGGAACGTCTAGAGCATTTGAAGCGGCGGCGCGGACGCAAGAGGCTGGCCGATGAGCTTGATGAAATCGCGCGGCATTGCGCTTCGCTGCCCTTGCTCGATACGCGTACCGACGACGAAATGATCGGGTACGATAAGAACGGGATGCCCGCGTGATTGTGATTGATACGTCTGCAGTGGTAGCAGTTCTGCGGGATGAGGCGGAGCGGCGGACGTTCAATGAGGTCATTGAAGAAGCCACACGGTGTCTGATGTCGGCAGTCAGTTTCGTCGAGGCATCCATGGTGATGGAAGGCAGAACGGGGTATGACGGATTGAGGGATTTCGATTTGTTTGTCCTGAAAGCGGGAATAGAGATCGTGCCGGTGGATGTCGAGCAGGCGAACATCGCACGGGGAGCGTTTAGAAAATTCGGTAAAGGCAGACATGCGGCGAATTTGAACTTCGGGGATTGCTTCTCCTACGCATTGGCAAAGGCCATGGATGCACCCCTGCTGTTCAAGGGCCATGATTTTTCACGGACAGATATTGAGGCAGCGGTGAAAGGACGATGAAAAACCTGATTTCGGTGAAACAAGGCGGGCTCAGCGCCGCGCAGCTTGAAAAGCCGGCCCATGTGCCGCCCGAGATCGAATAGCTGGCGAACATCACGAATGACACAATCCGTCTGGCCTGCAAGGTCGATGTAATCGAGTGTTTGGAATTCCTTGGCCCAAAAAGACCGGGTGACACGACGCGGAATAACCCTGCAGGATGTTCAAATAGGTCGTTCAGTTTCACCCACCATCCCCGGCGCGCCGAGATGCGCCTTGCACCGACCAAGGCCGCAGCGAGCGAAGAGGCGAATCGTAAACTATCATCACCCGCCCACCCGTCGCCTGTCGTAACAGGCGTTTGCCCAGGCCGTACGGTGAGCCTCTGAGCCCGCTTCGCCGACGTTGCGAGGCGAGCACCGCGACCTGTCTTACAGCCGCCTCGGCAAGGCTGGAAAC
>JABMDK010000016.1:0-28940 GCA_015903995.1 Nitrospira sp. | reverse complement strand
CCGACCCCCACACTGGAGCCAGACCCTCCCGAGACCAAACCGTCCGTGAGCGACCTGCTCATGGCCAAACTCGATGAGATGACCGTCTCACTCGAACAGGCTGTGAGCCAGTCGCAGGAGCACCATGAGCTTATGGCGCGGGTGACAGCGGTGACCGGTACCACCCTGTCTGTGGGCTTTGTGGCCTGGGCGCTCCGCAGCGGTGCCCTCTTGGCGAGTTGCCTGGCGACCATGCCGGCCTGGCGACACTTCGACCCGCTGCCGGTATTAGGGGGCAGCCGCAGGGAGCGGGAACTCCGTCGCTGAAACACTTGCTCAGGCTCGAGCCTCCGCTCAACCCCAGGCCTTAACCCGCACCATTCATGAACGTTTCTACTGCAATCGCGGATTCGCTGCTGCGACGAGCCTTCGGCGGGCAGGCTCGCCCCTCGCAACCTCGACATACTGTTTCAAGTATGCCTCAGTTACTCGGGGCTCCGCGTGCCCGTCTCGCAACGCGACTACGCGATTTCGCTACGAACCGTCATGAATAATGCGGGTTAACCAACCGACCTGACCGGTCCAGCAGGCTGCGGAGAAATTCATTTCCACCTCGTTGATCAGTCTGTGTTGCAACTCCCGATACTGTAAGGCGGTGTGGATTGTGTTCAGCCTTCTTGATCTTGCATGAATGCGCTGGAGGCACTCCCGGTCCAGGTACGACACCCATCGCACGGAATGTGACAGCATCGAACTGGGCGATATTTCTTACACCGGTCTATGTGCGGAGATCGCACAAGGCTTCAGAACGTTCGTACGCTTGTTGACCCGTCATAAGTTCTTCCTCGCAGCCTGCCTGAATCTGGTAATCTCTTACGCGATTATCTCGTCTCAAGACACAAGATAGGCTGAGACTATGTCTGCTCCAAGGTCATCTCGATTCGTCTCGTGGGCGAGGCGCCTCCTCATGCCGTTCCTGATCCTCTGTGGAGTGGTGGTCACGCTTGTGGGAGGGTATGTCGTCTTTCTTTCAACCAGTTTGGCGCTCCCTAAAAGCGATGAGCATCCGCCGCTGTTGATCTATGGCGCCCCGTTTTTTCTGACACCGGGGCTCCATGTCGTCGATTCAGGATTGCTCGACCACCTGCAACGGTTGGAGTACAAGCCGGCCACTACGGTGCCGCGGGTCCCCGGTGAGTATTTTGCTGCCAAGGACTTCATTGAGATTTTTCTCCATGCCCAGGAGGCGAACCGACTTCCTGCACGATCGGTTCGTTTGAGATTGGCCGACGGGATCGTCACCGAGGTGGTGTCCGTGTCCGATAGGCACCCGCTTTCCTTGGTCTCGCTGGAGCCGGTGTTGATCAGCGGGATGCGCGCTGGTTCCAGACAGGTCCGAGAATGGATTCCCCTAGACCGTGTCCCTCCCGCCCTGATTCAGGCGCTGCTGATCATCGAGGATCGTCGATTTTTCTCCCATTTCGGCGTTGACCCGATCGCGATCGGACGAGCGTTTTGGATCAACATGACTCGCGGCGTCCTGGTGCAGGGAGGCAGCACGCTCACCCAACAATTGGCCAAGAACCTCTACTATTCTCCCAAGCGAACGATCGGGCGGAAACTCCGGGAAGTGATGGCCGCGATGGCGCTTGAGTTTAAGTACCAGAAAGAGGAGATCCTCGAAAGCTATGTGAACGAGATCTATCTCGGCCAAGCCGGGCCGGTGTCGATTTATGGTGTGAGAGAAGCCGCCCATCGCTATTTCAGCAAGGATCTTGATGCCCTGTCGATCGATGAAATCGCGCTGATCGTCGGATTGATCAAGGGGCCCAATGCCTATTCTCCTGTCAAAAATGTGGAGGAGGCCACGGCGCGTCGCAATGTGGTGCTTCGCAGACTGAAGGAAGAGGGGATCTTGGCGGAGGACGTCGTGGCGCAGGCCATGAATCGGCCGGTCAAGGTCATGCTGAATCAGGATGTCCTGACCGATGCGCCGTACTTCGTCGATCACCTGCTCCGAGAAATCGAGCAGGGGATCGGCATGGATATCCCGGATGGCGCGCGGATCTATTCGACTCTTGATCCGAGGGCTCAACGAATCGCTGCCCGGGTGTTGCACGAAGGATTGGCGAAACTTGAAAAGAACTATCCGGCTCTGGCTGGAGTCGAGCCTCCGCTTCAGGGAGCGGCGGTCGTGCTGGATGTGAAGACCGGGCATGTACTTGCGATGGTCGGCGGTCGTCACTATCAGATGAGCCAATTCAACCGTGCCGTGCAAGCGCATCGATCAGCGGGGTCTCTTTTCAAGCCGTTCGTCTATCTGGCCGGATTTGAGGCGGCCCGTGACCACGGGACGGCCGGACTGACTCCGGCAACATTGCTGGTGGATGAACCGGTGACGTTGGAATCCGGCACGGGGTCCTGGTCGCCTCAGAATTACGATCGGCAGTATCGAGGGCCTGTGACGGTCCGAACGGCACTCGAGCAGTCGTTGAACGTTCCGGCCGTTCGGACGGCACACCGAACCGGGATGACGGCGCTCACGGGTCTGCTGCATGCGTTCGGAGTGACGACACCATTGGCGGACGATTTGTCCCTGGCATTGGGGAGTTCTTCGGTCTCGTTGCTTCAGATCACATCCGCCTACGCCGGGCTTGCCAATGGAGGTGTGGTCATCCATCCGGTCGCGCTGTCCAACATGGTTCGTGAAGGAGGAGAGACCATCTGGAGTCCCCCGCTCGATCGGCGTCAGGCGGCCACTCCACAAGGAGCGTTTCTTATTACATCGTTGTTGAAAGGGGTCGTGGACCGTGGTACTGGGGCCAAAGCCAGAGCGTTGGGTGTACATGGTCCGGTGGCGGGGAAAACCGGGACGACCGACGGGTATCGAGATGCCTGGTTCATCGGCTATACCCCGGACATGGCGATCGGTGTGTGGGTCGGGTTTGACGATGAACGCCCTCTCCAGTTGACCGGTGCCCAGGCCGCCCTTCCGATCTGGAGTGAGCTGGCGCTTCGGCTCATCCCGCGTGATTCTCCTGATTTTGAGGCGCCCGTTGGGGTCGTCCAGCGGAAGATTGATCCCAAAACCGGACAACTCGCGACGTCGCAATGTCCGGAACAGCGTGTGGAGTACTTCATCGCTGGAACGGAACCGACGGTCTATTGCGAAGTGCACGGAGGCGGACTCTGGGAACGGATGAAGCAGACGTTCGGTTTATCTGAGTAGGGTGGAGCGCCTACCCGGGTGCCGGATTCCACAAACTGTTAGGCGTATCCCTGGTCCTCAGGTACCCTTGGGGAAGGCTGGCCTGCAGAGAGGAGTCCCCATGAAAAAGACCGGGCATGTCGATGACGGCAATATTACGCTGTTGGCAAAAGGTGTGGAGCTCAAAGGGGAAATCAAGGTCGATGGTACCGTGCGAATCGATGGGCGGCTTGATGGCGATGTACACACGAAGGGGCAAGTCATCGTCGGCGAAGATGGAGTCGTGAAGGGAACCATCCATGCCGATTCACTGATCAGCAGCGGCCGTATCAAAGCCACGGTCACGGCAACCGGGACGATCCAGCTCCTCAAAACTGCGATTTTGATCGGTGAAGTCCATTGTCCGATGATGCAGATGGAAGAAGGCGCCAAATTTCAGGGGGTCAGCGATATGGGGGTGACGGGCTGGCCGGAAGAAGCTTCTCGCCCGCCGAGTAATGTTCGCGACATCAATGCGCATCGCGGGAAAGCGGTTGCCTTGATCGGAAGGGAAGCCGACCTGTAAGCAGCACTCCTGCCTCTCGCTCGTCGCATGGTTCCCACATCGGGCGGTTTTGCTCGTTCCATTCCATTCTTTCCTCCCGTGACAGATGCCGACAGATCTGTTATTTACTCGATACTGCTTCAGCGGGACTGCGACGTTTGCCATGACGCGACAACAGATCTTTTCCATCGTGTTCTTTTCCCTCCTGGTCTTGCTGCTCTACCAGATCGGCTTGATGTTCAAGCCGTTTGTGTTCTCGGCTCTATGGGCCGGTCTGCTGGCGCATTGGGCCTTCCCCTTACATCTCCGGCTGACGAAATGGGTCGGCGGCCAGGACGCACTTTCCGCGGCGATGCTGACCGTCGCTGCGTTAGGGATTGTGGTGGTCCCGTTGGTCGTGATGGGGATCATGTTGGTACGGGAAGCAGGGGCCGCGGAGCAGGAAATCCGAGTGTGGATTTCAGCCGGAGGCCTTCAACGGCTGCCCGACCAATTGGCAACCATTCCCTTCATCGGCGGGGCGCTGAAGTCGGCCATATCCGGTACTGGGACCCCGGCGGTCTCATTGGAGCAGTCGCTCATGACCGGCGTGAAGGAACTCAGTCAATTGCTGGTCGGCGGGATGGGGGGATTGCTGAAGAACACCTTTGCACTCGTGACCAATTTCTTCATGATGTTGTTGATCCTGTTTTTTCTCTTCAAAGATGGTCGCCAGTGGCTTGAGGTCTTATACGATCTGATTCCGATGGAAGAATCACATAAGTCCAAGATTCTGGTCCGGTTGGACCAGACCATTCGGGCGGTGGTGAAGGGGATGCTGGTGACGGCGATCGTTCAGGGGATCTTGGCGGGGATGGCGTACTGGGCACTCGATGTGCCGTTTCCGATCGGACTCACTGCGTTGACCGTCGTGTTGGCGCCGATCCCATTCGGCGGAACGGGACTCGTGTGGGGACCTGTGGCGCTCTACCTATTCTGGATCGGTGAAACCGGGCATGCGCTGATGATGCTGGTCTGGGGAATCGGCGTCGTGTCGATGGTCGATCAGTTCCTGCGCCCGTGGTTGATCGGCCAAGATGTACAGATTCCCGTGTTGCTCCTCGTGCTCAGCGTGCTGGGTGGATTGGCGCTGTATGGGATACTCGGAATCTTCATCGGGCCGATCATGGTCAGCTTACTCATGACGGCTGTACAGATCTATCGAGAGGAATACTACCTCAAGCTGCCGGTCGTTTCTGCGAGCCCGCCTACGGTGTCATAACGTCTTCGTCACCCGCGAACGGTGAATCCTGTCCAGCGTGTTGATCTTCAGGTTGATGCCTGACAGTTCGTGCTTCCTTTTACTCCAGCGGGATCGTGATCGCGATCCCACCCATCACATCATTCAACTTAAAGTCCTGCTTCGGGCTTAACGGATGACTGTTGTGGCATGTCACACAGGCAGGGGAGACGGCGCGGTCTGCATAGATGGCTTGGAAGTATTGCTTCTTGCCGCTTGCAACCACTCCGGTAATCGGTCGGTCCGGCTGTCGTTTGAGCACCTCCAGCGCTTTTCGCTCGAACTCGGTCGCAGGGGCATTGCGTTGATAGATCGGAGAAAACCCAATCAGTCTGTAGCGGATGCCTCGTCCGCTCTCGGCAACCAACCGGCCTGAATGTTGAAGGAACTGAGCCGGCAGCGGGAGTGTGCTGTCCTGCTCCCAATGTTCAGTCGCCGCGACGAGGCCTTTCTCCTGCATCCGGTTGACGATATGGGTCGTGTAGATCGTCCGGTCGGCCTCCAGGATGGCATGCACGTAATCGGCGACTTTTTCCGGAGAGATGCCGCCGATGGGCGGGGTTTCCTTGGCGGCGTGCAGAGAAGCCCCACCCCAGAGTCCCCCTATGAGGAATGCGATGGTTGCGGCTCGGAATGTGACGCGGAGGGTGTCCATGGGCCTCCTTCGGGAGATCGTGGAGAACTGATCGGTAGCGTAACAATGCAGGTGGTGCCTCGGCCTTCGGCGCTCTCGATGCGAAGGTCGCCTCCGAACTTTCGGATAATCCGTCTGGCCACGGTGAGCCCGAGACCGGAGCCTTCCCCCTGTCCCTTGGTCGTAAAAAACGGGTCGAAGACCTTTGAGAGGTGCTGTTTGGAGATGCCGGGGCCGGAATCGGCGATCGTCGCCGTTGCCGTATGGCCAGACCGGGCGGTCGTCAGCGTGAGTGTGCCGGTACCTTTCATGGCTTGCGCGGCATTGGTCACGAGATTCACCAACGCTTGCCGAAGTTGGTCCGGAAAGACCAGCACGGGCGTATCGCCCGCATAGGTTTTGTGGATCACGATATTTTTCATGTCGACAGTGGTCTGGGCCGTGGCCAGTACTTGGTCCAAGATCTGCTCCACATTGACCGGCATTGGCTTGTCGAAGGCCTCGCGGTTGGTCACGCCGGTAAAATCTCGAATGATCGTCGCCATGCGACGGCCATGGGCCACGATGTCTCGGGCGCAGGTCTTGATTTGCTGCACGTCCTGCTCGTCCTGAATCGCTTCTCCCAACCCGATGATTCCAAACAAGGGATTGTTGAGTTCATGGCCGATTCCGGCGGTGAGGACACCGATACTTCCCGTTTTCTCCGCTTGGACCATCTTATCTTGTAGTTGGCTCTCGTCCGTGGTGTCTCGAAGCACCAACCCAATACTGTCTTCTTCCCCTGGCCTCGCGGGCAATCGAAACCATTGATAGTGATAGATGCGTGATCCGATGTGGATCTCAGAACGACGGTTGGCTGACTCAGGATCAACGCTCTGCGCAAGTGGGTCCCTCGGTAATGTTTCGCGCGTGAGGTCGGCTGAGGTCGACGTCATGTCCCCGTTGGCGTGGAACTCTGCGTGAAGCTGCTTCTGAACGGCTGGATCGAGGGGAAGAACCGTGAACAGCGACGTTCCTGACATCGGCTCCTGGACCTTGAAGGATTCGCGGGCGGCTTGATTGATGTAGCGCACGACTTCGTGGGCATCGATCAGGAGAATGGGAGTGGGGACGGCGTCTAAGATCTGATCCGTCGACTGCTGGAGGACCTGGACTTCCTGCGTTTTCAACTTGACCTGGTCGGTCAATCCGGCGAATGCCGCTTTCAGCTGCTGGTTCATGCGGTTGAATTCTTCAGCCAAATCCTCCAATTCGTCACCCGTGTGGATCTGAATCGGTGTCCGCAATTCACCGCGTCCGATTGACTGCGCGGCCTGTTGCAGTTGCCGTACCGGTGTGACGATGCGGCCGGCGGCGACGTATCCCAGCGAGGCCACCAGCGCAACGGCGACGGCTCCGAACACCGTCACCCAGACGAACAGATGCTGGATCGGCGCAAAGAGTTCATCCGACGATTGCCAGACGAAGGTGTGCCACGACCCATTGTCGATCGAGCCGTTGGTCGCCCGGCTGGCTTCCGTCAGAGGGGCAAAGCCGATGACGGAGGTGGACTGTCCGCCGTGACCGTCGCTTGAGGCTTGCACCCAACCGGGATGTTGCGGTGTGACGAGCGGGATGAGCTTCGGATCGGACAAGGGGACGCCGGTGGGAAGGATCGGACAGCTGACGACGATCCCGTTGGTGTCGATCAGCATGACGTGGCCGGTCTTTCCAAATCGAGTGACATGAGTGGCGGGAGAAAAGAATTCTTTGGCATCGATCACGCGGTGCAGCACGCCGACGACTTCGTACCGGAGACTATCCATGACGGGGAGCGAGATGGAGAAGACATAGGCGTTCACCTGGTCGTCGAAACGGACATCTTCGACATAGAGCTGGCCGACCGCTTTATGGAAGGCGCCCTGCCACCAGCGGGCCTTCTGGTGACGGAACGCCGGATGATCGGTCATGGTCCCGACGAGTGTGCCCTGCGCATCGGTCAGGAACAGCATCTTCGTCGATGAACGAACCACGTGCGGAAGCGACTGGCCGGGCGCACTATGGGCGCCGGTAAAGTATTCATGGAGCAAGGTGCTGAGCGGGTTGTCCGTGATGGACTTGATGGCGGCGGCGTCTCGTGCCATCCAACGTCGCTCGAAGTCCGTGAGTGCCGTGGTCGGATTCTTCGCGTCTCCCCGCGCATCGCGCCGTTGCTCCAACGCCCGAATGATCGTCGGGTCATGTGCGATACGTGCGGTGTGCGCGATTTCTTCGGCGAGGAGGAGATCAAGCTTACGGGCGGCTTCAGTCGCGAGCGCTTTAAAGCTTTCCCCGCTGACTTCCCGGATCTCCTGAGACCCCTGCCAGAAGGCCATTCCCAAGCCGACGACGAGCGGGATGACTCCGACGAGCAGCATGGAGAGGATGACTTTCGCTTTGAGTCCCCACCTGGTGCCGGGTGGCGATGATGTCGGCGTCTCCGTCACGAGTGAGTGCTCCTCTCACCGGCGCCTGACTCACTGGGAAATGTGAGGGTAAAGGTTGATCCTCGTCCGACCTGGCTTTCGACCCCGATGGTGCCATTCATGTGATGAATTACATTCTTGATATTGTACAAACCCAATCCGGTTCCCTTCCCGGGCGGCTTTGTTGTGAAGAAGGGGTCGAAGATTCGACCAAGGAGCTCAGGGGCGATGCCGCTGCCGGTATCGGAGACGCGAACCTGTGCCGCGTCGGCTATCGCGTTGGTTTCCAGCGTCAAGGTTCCGTGGTGTTCCATGGCCTGGACGGCGTTGGTAATGAGATTGACGAACACATGGAGGAGCTCATCAGGGTTCCCCTTCACCACGACGTCTGGTTGGTACACCTTGCGAATGTCGATGTCTTGAAGCGCCACCGCATAACGGGCGATCTTCAGGGCCTCGTCCAGTTTTCCGTTGAGGCCAATCAGGCAGTCTTGCCGCAACGATGCGCGGCGAGAATAGGACGTCAGATCTCGGCAAATGGCTGTCGTGCGTTTCACGGCTTCAATGATCTCTTGGGCCTGGAGATGCACGGCCTCCAGGTCCGTTTCGTCCGTCAGATTTTCTGCCAGACCGAGAATGAGCTGGAGGGGATTATTCATGTCATGTGCGATGCCGGCGGCGAACGAGCCGATTCCCGCGAGTTTCTCCGCATGGAGCAACTCGGTCTGCAATGTCGATTCATGTTGCACGAGCAGCCAGAGAAGCCGTCCCTGCCGGCACGTCCTTCTGAAGTGCCGACTCCATCGCCGGGTCACCGGTGACGTCCATCACAAGGTTGAGCCCTTGGTATGTGATCAGGTCGGCTATCCCGTCATAGACCGGCACATGAAGCTCTTGGGCTCGTTTGAGCCCGGGAGCCGAAGGATTCTGATCGGCGATGCCGACGATCTGAATCGTGCGGATTTGGTGGAGCACATCGAGCAGGGCCATCCCTCCACGGCCCGCTCCGATGATGGCTACTTTCATCGGAGGCGGAGCGGGAGCGGGTTGAATACCCTGATTCTCGGTTTGCAGATGGGACATGGTCGGAGAGATGGTCGTCATGCCGGATCCCCATGTTGTGGCCCGTATTTTCAGAGATGGGCCAATTCACGCTGCTCCATGGCACGCGCGACGGAGGCCTTCAGCTTCTCGCCTTCCACTGGCTTTACAAGATAGTCCACCACACCCTGCCGAAGTAACGATGTGGCCATGTCGGTGTCCGGGAATCCGGTCAGGACGATCAACGGCACGCGGGGATAGTGTTGGCGGAAGTAGGCAATCGCTTCGATGCCGTTCACTTTCGGCATTCGGATATCGCAGATGATGACGTCGAGCAGCAGCCGATTTTCTCCGTAGTTGATGGTTTCGATGGCCTTCTCGCCGTTTTCTGCTTCAAGAACATCGTAGCCGGCCTTGTGCAGCGTCATGCGGACGACCTTGCGGATATCCGGCTCATCATCCACAACGAGGACGCGACCATTGCAGCTCTCGCCTCCCACAAAAAACCCGGACTTGAATTCGCTCATAAGGACCTCCTTGGTGACGGGCGGGGTGATCTGTTGTCGTTCATACGATGCACATGCGCAAGGTTGATGCCGAAACGTGACGAAGGTGAGTCTGAAACAATTCAACGGCTTGCTCGACTGGAGTTGTTTGTTGCTGGTGGGTGGTGGCTCACATGCACCACCAGCATGTGGAAAACCACCAGTGAGGAAGCTCATTGCGTTTCAGAACCGATTTCGGCTAGGGTATCGCATAAGCAAGAGGAGTGGAGGCCGGTGATTACACCAGATGTGCTGACGGACTATATTCGAAAGTCCCTGCCGGATGCCGCCGTGACGGTGACCGACCGTACGGGAACGATGGACCACCTCAAGGTGCTGGTCATCTCAGATGGGTTTCACGGGAAAAACCTCCTAGACCGGCATCGAATGATCTACCAGGCGTTAGATGTCCCGATGAAGGACGGTCGCATTCATGCGCTGGAATTGACCGCGCGCACCAGAGATGAGGCATAGGAGGAGACCATGGCTGACCCGATCGAAGAAGAAATTCAGAGTGAAGTAAAGGCCCATAAAATTTTGATTTACGGCAAAGGCACCAAGACCATGCCGATGTGCGGGTTCACCAGGGAGACCATGCAGTTTTTCGACAAGTATGGGTATCCCTATGAACTGATCGATGTCCTGTCGCAACCGGCGAAACGGGAAGCGCTGACAAAGATCACCAATTGGCCGACGCTCCCCAAAGTGTTTATCGATGGTACGTTCTATGGAGACACCGACGTCCTTGATCCCATGGCCGCTAAGGGCGAGATCGAACCGCTGCTGAAAAAAGTATTTGGGAAGTAGACCGACTGCTGAAACCTTCTCCGCCGACACCTTCGAGGGCACCCAACTAGGCCTTGCTCGCTCGAATCCCGTAAACTCGTCTCAAGCGACTCAAACAATACGCGCTTCGCCGTTGCTCTTGAAGAGCAACGGTCGCGAGCTGCGGCGAGTTGTGTCCCGTCCTCTTCGGTAATGGCGGTCTCAGCTTTCACCAGTCGGCTGTGGAGGGTGAGAGGAGGGGAAGTGTGGCCTTATCTCGCGACGAGTACACCATGGAAAAAAGCCGCAGCTATACTGCGAGTACGCTCATCATAGTAGCGCTGTGTTTAAGCTCAAGCGTGGGATGTGTTGTCAATTATCAGCACAGTGGCGGTAGCTGGGAGCAGTCGCGGATTATCGATCTAACGCATTCGTTTGGCTCGGATACGATTGTCTGGCCGACTGAGCAGGACTTCAAGCTTGTCGTTCAGCATGCCGAGGACACACCTGGCGGGTACTACTATGCGTCTAATCGTATGGAGATACCCGAGCATGGGGGTACGCATATCGATGCGCCGATTCATTTTGCCAGAGGGAAGCAGACGCTGGATCAGATTCCAATGGAACATCTGATCGGAGCCGCTATCCGAATCGATGTCACAGAGTCATGTGGTCGCGATCGAGATTACCGCGTGACGATCTCTGATCTCGAACGATGGGAAGCCGAGCATGGTCGAATTCCAAACCAGGCCATCGTCCTGTTGAATACGGGCTATGCCCGGTTCTGGCCAAGCCGGAAGGACTATCTGGGCACGGAACTGAGAGGGCAGGAAGGAGTGAGGGCGCTGCATTTCCCTGGGTTACATCACGAAGCGGCGGCCTGGCTGGTGCGTGAACGGCACGTCAAGGCGGTGGGTATCGACACGGCTTCAATCGACTATGGTCAATCGACCAAGTTCGAGACACATGTCGCACTCCTTTCTCAGAACGTGCCGGTGTTCGAGAATCTCGCCAATTTGCCTGATTTGCCGGATCGTGGTTTTGACGTGATCGCCATTCCGATGAAAATTGCCGCTGGCACGGGTGGACCATTGCGGATCATCGCGGTAGTATCGCGTTCTTAGCCATCGAATTTTCTCTGTTGCAGATCACAGCGGCTTCCTTCTTCGCCCTTTTAGGTTCGAGCAGACCCAGGTATACTTAGACTCATGAAACCTCGGCAAACGAGCATCTCTCAGGAGTTACGACGGCGACCGAGCAGGCTGAGTCAGCAGCTCGCTGACGAGAAGATTGAACGGGCCAGGCGCATGACTCCAGAAGAACGGCTGATGATGGCATTAAACCTCTCCGATTTCTGCTACAAACTAAACCGGTGTTTCCCGAAGCCCTAAGCCAGATTGTTGGACGTCTAGCCCAAGCGCAGAAGAACCACTTGCTTCATTCGTACGCGTTGATTGGTGGCTTTGCTGTGTCAGCGTGGGGTGTTGCTCGAGCCACAGAAGACATTGATCTTGCCGTGGCGCTTGGGACCTCAGACCCACAGGCGTTGGCTGCTCACCTTGGAGCCACCTATGAACCGGGCGGCATAGATGATCCACTACGAGGAGTCTTCAAGCTCAGCTTGAAATGTGAAGGGCAAGAAGTGCCGGTTCAGCTGATCGTGCTGCCGTCAAAGATGGCAGCCATCGCGTTCAACGGAGTTGAAACACTCACCGTTCTCGGTTATTCGGTGCCGGTCGTAAACTGGCAAGCGCTCGTGCTCTTGAAGCTCTACGCCGGAGGGCCAGTCGATTTACAGGATGCCCGGAGCATTGTGGCGGTGAGAAAACCTAAAGGGATAGATCGGGAGAACCTGATTGCACAGGCTGATGCATTAGGACTTGCCCAAGAAGTTCGTATTCTGCTCGAATCTTCCGTCTGAGTTAGTGGCTTGCTGGCGTGAGCGGTACCTTGTTTCGATACGCTGCAATAGCCCGGAAGTTCAGAATGTCTCCATTGCGCTCAATCCAGCTTAAGAAACCAACCTCTCCATCTTCCTCACTTTTGTCAGCTCGCGCACGGTCCAACAAGTTCAAGCAGTGGAAGAGACAGTTCCAGGTAATCAAGAATTCTATATATGATTTGGCGTCAAAGCGATTCGTTTATCAGCAAGTTACTAAACTGATCCAGGACAACCCACGTCTTCAAGTGCCCAGCGCTTTTTATGATTGGATGCATAGAGCATATGTCACCGATATGTCGATTCACATCCGCCGATTGGCTGACAGAGATAAGAGATCTACCTCGCTCTACAATCTGTTGAAGGACATAGAAGATCATCCACAGGTGATAAGCCGTCGTCGGTTCACTCGTCCCTATAAAGACTTTATGAAGCAATTTGGTCATAGGGATTTTGATCGTTTGTGGACGCCAGGAGCTGATGTGATCAGCAAGAAACTTATATCAAGACATAGAACGGCGCTTGTTAAGAGTCAGAAGAGGCTTCGCATATACACGAACAAACACGTTGCGCATCTCGACAAAACGGGTATGAAAAAGTTTCCTACCTATGCAGAGCTAAATTCGTGCATTGATACAATTGAACGCCTTGCTAAGGACTGCACTCTTCTCCTTGAACAGAGTGCTCTCAGCACCGCAGTTCCTGCTATTCAATATGACTGGATGGCTCCTTTCAGAGTTGCTTGGCTTGAAGAAAAGAGAGGGTGCTAAGGCATGAAGCTCGTCACTTGGACGAATGTTGATGGCTAGACTGCAATAGCTTGTTTGGTTTCGTCCAGATGCTTCTGTAGGTAGGTCATGAAGGGGGTGCCGCCGGTACCAACTGCTGTGGGGTTGGTCGTGCTCGTTTGATTCTGTCGATTGATGTAACTGTCGGCGTAGCTGATATGGATTTCCCGAAATTGCGCCAACAGATCGACACACTTACAGAAGGCGGACCACAGTTGGGGATGACGCTGTTTGCGATCATGGACATAGCTGGACAGGAGGGCACGCCCCTGGCCATCAGTCTTGCTCTCCAGGGCATGAAGAAAATCGCGGTGGCGGGGCGGCATGTACTCCCGCATCTCTTGCAGATACACCGTTAAGGGATCGGGTGCATGGCGAATGCCGAGCCCCGCGTCGAGGCATGGCACGATCGAGCTCTGAGCACCGGTCTCACCACGAAACTGCTGCGGCTGTTGCGCATAGGCTTTGACGTTGTCATAGATGAGGCCGTCGGGCAGGGACGGGCTATTTTTCCAGCCGTGAATGTAGGGCCTCACGCGGGTGTAATACACGTAGGCATCGCAACGTTCTTTCATGCGGAGCAGCGTGTCTCGCATAGCAGTTTGAGCGGACGCCAGAGCCTGTAAACCCAGTAGCGCCTCATCGTCCTTCCCTTTTGCAGCTGCGTTGATTGCCCGCAGCAGGCCCTCCAAACCAGGCCCAGCCTGTTGCTCGATCTGAATGTGGACGACAACGAACCACTCTTCATCCAGCCCACCGAGAAAATTCTGCAGCAGCACGATGTTGTCGAGCTGAATCGGCTTCGTCCGATCAAGCCGGCGCCAGTTGTCCAGGGCGTAAGAGGCATAGGACAGGACCGGCGGACGGCCGAGCTTCTGGGCGATCGTATACCATGGCTGGGCGAGTTGGGAGGGGAGTGTGGTGGCTGGTTGACCCGGTGTTTCCCAGACATAGGCATGGCCGGCAAATGACAGGATTCTCATCGCAGCTCGGCACTCGTCCTCACGCCAACTCGATGGAGTGGAGGAGAGCAACGACGGTTGCTCGTCAATAAACTGCCGGACCCGCCGCGCGCTCAACAGCTTCGGCATCTCGCGGCCGAGATGGTTTAGCGTGGGAGAGTCGGGCAGAGTTTCACAAGGATCAGACGGCAGGAAACCTCGTTCAGGAGAGATCTCAAAATCTGCGAGCGACAGCGCTTGAGACGAGCGGGAGTTCACAGAGGCCTCCTCGGCCTCATTCTACCACTCCTTGACGAGATTGTAATGGGTTGTGGAACCAGGTTCCAAACAAAAAGGCCACCTTTGTAGGTGGCCTTTCCGTTTCTCTTCTCCCAGCGGGTGCGGCGTGTGTGCGCTTCACTGCGCGTGCTATCTCACCCGCCCATCCGAGCGCGCCGAGACGCACCGTTCCACAGGCTAGGCCGCAGGGAGCTCGACGACCGAAGCGTACCCTTGCGGTACGTTGCAGGGAGACGAGCGACTGAGAACAACGCCGGGTGACATTTTCAGCATTCTGTTACGTGCCCATTTCCCAGGATGCCAGATACTTCTTCTGTTCTGCCGTCAGCGTATCGATATTCACGCCCATGCCGGCCAGCTTGAGACGTGCGATTTCTTTGTCGATGGCGGGCGGCACCGGATACACCTTCTTCTCCAGCATCTTGTAGTTCTTTACGAGATATTCTGCGCCGAGTGCCTGGTTGGCAAAACTCATATCCATCACGCTGGATGGGTGCCCTTCTGCGGTGGCCAAGTTCACGAGTCGGCCTTCGCCGAGCAAACTGACCCGATGGCCGGTCTTCTTCAGCGTAAACTGCTCGACGCCGGTGCGAACCACCCGGCGCTTGTTGGCTAGCTTTTCGAGAGCCGGGATATCGAGTTCCACGTTGAAGTGTCCGCTGTTGCAGACAATGGCCCCGTCTTTCATGGCCGCGAAATGCTCACCCCGGATCACATGGATATTCCCGGTGACGGTGACAAAGAAATCTCCGATCGGCGCAGCCTGTTCCATCGGCATGACGCGGAAGCCGTCCATCACCGCTTCCAGACCTTTCAACGGGTCGATCTCGGTCACAACCACGTCTGCGCCCATGCCCTTGGCCCGCATCGCGATACCACGTCCGCACCAGCCATAGCCGACGACGACGACGACGGACCCGCAGATCAGCCGGTTGGTGGCACGCACGATGCCGTCCATGGTGGATTGCCCGGTGCCGTAGCGGTTATCAAACATGTGTTTTGTGTCGGCGTCATTAACGGAGATGACGGGGAACTTGAGGACCTTCTTTTCAGCCATGCTGCGCAACCGGATCACACCGGTGGTGGTTTCTTCCGTGCCGCCGATGACGTTCTTTAACAGCTCCTTTCGTTTGGAGTGGAGGTGCGATACCACGTCGGCCCCGTCATCCATCGTGACATGGGGGCGGTGCGCGATGGCGGATTCGATATGGCGATAGTAGGTGGCATTGTCTTCGCCTTTGATGGCAAAGGTCGGAATGCCTTCATGTTGCACCAATGCCGCCGCAACGTCATCCTGCGTACTGAGAGGATTGGACGCGCAGAGGCGGACGTCGGCCCCGCCGGCTTTCAACGTGATGGCCAGATTCGCGGTTTCCGTCGTGACGTGCAGGCAGGCTGTGACTCGCACCCCTTTCAGGGGCTGCTCTCGTTTGAATCGTTTGCGAATGAGTCGCAACACGGGCATCGTGGCTTCGGCCCATTCAACCTTTAACCGACCCTGGTCCGCCAGCTTGATATCTTTGACATCGTAATCCACGACACCCTCCTTCTCCGAAATGCTCATCGACATTCGTCAACGGTTAATGGTTATCATGCGCCGTCATGCAAAGGGGGACGGGTGGAGAACCCGTCCCCCTTTGCCGACAGTCTAGGCTCAGGACGCTTATAGTCCGGCGTCCTTGCGCAAGGCCTTCGTCTTATCGGTTTTCTCCCAGGTAAACTCAGGCTCGGTGCGACCAAAATGGCCGTAGGCAGCGGTCTTCCTGAAAATCGGTCTCCGGAGCTTGAGATGGTCAATGATGCCGCGCGGAGTCAAGGGGAAATGTTTGCGCACGAGCTTATCAAGAATATCGACCGACACCTTTTCAGTGCCCTTGGTATCGACGAGGACCGACACCGGATCGGCAACCCCGATCGCGTAGGCCAGCTGCACTTCACACTTGCCGGCCAAGCCTGCGGCGACGAGATTTTTGGCGATATAGCGGGCCATGTACGAGGCGGACCGGTCCACCTTTGTGGGATCCTTGCCCGAGAACGCGCCGCCACCATGACTGCCGTGTCCACCGTAGGTATCGACGATAATTTTCCGGCCTGTGAGGCCGGTGTCCCCCATCGGACCGCCGACGACAAAGCGTCCAGTGGGGTTAATGTGATGCTTCACGCTAGTCGGATCGTAGAGACCTTTCGGCATCACGGGTTTAATAACCTTGTCCATGATGTCGCGCTCAATCTGTTTGCTGGTGACATCGGGGCTGTGTTGCGTGGAGACGACGATCGTATCGATCCGTACGGGCTTGCCGTTTTTGTACTCGATCGTCACTTGGGATTTTCCGTCCGGCCGTACCCACTTGAGAATATTCTTCTTGCGTACCTCTGCCAGTCGCTTGGTCAGCCGGTGAGCCAAGACGATGGGCATGGGCATGAGCTCATTCGTTTCATTGGTGGCGTAGCCGAACATCAAGCCCTGATCGCCGGCTCCTCCGGAGTCGACACCCATCGCGATATCATCGGACTGTTGATGAATGGCGGTGAGCACCGAGCAGGTATGATAGTCGAACCCCCACGACGCATCGCAATAGCCGACGTCTTTGATGACGTCACGGATAATATCCGGGATTTCAACATACGCCTTGGTTGAGATTTCACCGGCTACCAGGGCGATACCGGTGGTCAGGATGGTTTCGCAGGCGACCCGGGAATATTTGTCTTGCGCAATGATGGCGTCCAAGATGCCGTCGGAAATCTGGTCGGCAATCTTATCCGGGTGTCCTTCAGTGACCGATTCTGAAGTAAACAAGAAATTGTCTCGCATGTGCCCCTCGTGGGTTCAGGTTGATGCATGTGCCCCTCGTGGGTTCAGGTTGATAGAAAGCCGGTGCTGGTCAATCTGCTGTATAGTGAATGTAGATGGGTAATTCTGATTGACAAACTGAACACGGAATTTGTTGATTCTAGTGGAGATCGATCGGCTTTGTCTACCACTTCCGATTGCAAGGTCAGAAGAATTCATTGAGTGCCGGTTGCTTGACTCCTGTTTTTGTGGACTTGTAACATAATCTGTTTGAGATCGAATCAAGCGATTACGGAACTATAAAAAACCGCTGATCCGTCGAGGTGACGTCTATTGCGAGTGAAAGAAGACATCCGTCGGGCATTCTGTCTGAACCTTCCTTCAGTGATATCGCTGTTCACTTTTGTGATCATGGGGGGGCTTGTCTGGTCTCCGGTTTCCTGGGCCGAATCACCTCAGCTGACCAAGCGGCCGAGTGTTGAGCGTGGCGTTGTTCGAGTCGGCGACGAAGCCCTTCACGTTGCGGGACCTTGCGGGCAACGTCATGAGCTTGTCGCAGCTCAGGGGGAAGGTCGTCCTCCTGAATTTCTGGGCAACCTGGTGCGGACCATGTCGTGTGGAGATGCCCGCAATGGAACAACTGTATCGAACGTTGCCGCGACGGGAGTTCGAAATCTTGGCGGTGTCGACGGATTCACAAGGTGCGGCGGTCACCCGTCCGTTCCAGCGAGAAATGGGGTTCACTTTTCCCATTCTCCATGACTCGGAATATCGCGTGGGCCTGACGTACGGGGCCCGTTCGATTCCACTCACCTTTATGGTCGATCGCCGAGGCATCGTGCGGCAAAAGATTTTCGGTGCCCGCGATTGGGACTCACCGGAGGCCCGTGATCTCATTCATGAACTGATGAAGTTGTAACCATGACACAAGCCATCCCCCAGATTTCGCTCATAGCCGCTTTTTCGGCGGGGCTCCTTTCGTTTGTGTCCCCCTGCGTATTGCCGTTGGTGCCGAGCTATATTTCCTATATTACCGGCCTGTCCGTCGAGCAGTTGACGGACGCATCCGAACGGGTGAAGTTCAGGAAGGCCATCGTCGTGAACTCCTTGTTGTTCATCGGGGGGTTTTCATCGGTTTTCATCGCATTCGGGGCTTCGGCGAGTTTTCTCGGCCAGATCCTGATTACCTATCAAGATCTCATCCGTCGTATCGGCGGCGTGTTGATCATTGTGTTTGGGCTCTATCTGCTTGGGATTCTGAACCTGAAATTCCTCAAGATGGAGCAGCGGTATCAATTCCGTAATAGACCAGCCGGGTACCTCGGGTCATTCTTGATCGGAGTCGCGTTCGCTGCCGGGTGGACTCCCTGTGTCGGGCCGGTGCTGGGATCGATTCTTCTCTATGCCAGCACGACCGACTCCCTTTTGAGTGGAGTCGTGCTGTTGACCTTTTACTCGTTAGGGTTGGGTTTGCCGCTGTTTCTCACGGCATTGGGCGTCGATCGGTTTCTGGCCTATTTCAAGGAAGTGCGGGCGTATTTGTGGGGCGTGTCGACTGTGAGTGGAGTCATGCTGGTTCTCGTCGGCGTGATGATCTACGCCAATTCGCTGACG
This sequence comes from Nitrospira sp., assembly GCA_015903995.1. Lineage (GTDB taxonomy): Bacteria > Nitrospirota > Nitrospiria > Nitrospirales > Nitrospiraceae > Nitrospira_D. The sequence continues at coordinate 10,128 of JABMDK010000016.1, read as the reverse complement.
ATAGTGACAAGTTTCTTGGAGCGATATGGGATTGGCTGGTATTTCGGCCAGTAGATAGCCGCCAGCGTTCGGCAACCAGTCGTCAGCTCACGAACAATCCGGCTCAAACGACTCTGCTGCCACGCAGCTGTGGAGACGTGGTACTGACAGCTGTGTGCTGGCAGGGAATCAGTGGTTACGTCAGCACCAGGCGCCGAGACGGCAGGCTGTAAAGCCTTGACCCTGTGTCGTCGTGGGGGGAGCGGACGTGCCGAATGAGTCGAGTGAGGGAGGAATGCCGCGTGTTCCCAGTGTTGTCGGAGCCGGTGATGGACTCACGGCTGGTCTGTTGCTTCGGACCATCCCTGGGCCGGCGTCGGAAAGGGGAACCGATTCTGATTTCTGCGCGAGCAGCGTATTCGGTTGAACCCCGCCGATTTTCTCCAGCAAGCCTTTCCCGGCCGCTGAGGCTGTACTGGTTGGATACTTGTCCAGCAAGACGACGAGATGCTCCCTCGCCCAATCGTCGGCACCCATTTCATGGGACGCCTTCGCGAGGGAGTATAGGGCTTCCGCGGCGATGGGCTTGTCGGGATAATTCTTTAGGATTTGCTGAAATCGGTGCATGGCGGCAAGGTAGGAGCCCCGTCGGTAGTAGAATTGTCCCACGAAGAGATGCATCTGAGCGAGCCAATCATGGCATTCCTCGAGTTTTTGGAGTGCCTGGCTATCATAGCGGCTGCCGGGGAACTCTTTTCTCATCTGCTCGAACGCGGTGATGGCCTTTTGCATCGGTTCAGGATCACGATCGATGGTCTTCGCCATCTTGAAATGAATTTCCCCGATCCTGAATGCGGCATACGGAGCCAGGACGTGATTGCGATGGAGCTCCAGAAAGTGTTTGTACTCGACTAAGGCTTCGGCATACTCCTCTTTCTCGAAGTAGGCCTCTCCCCGCTTCATGATGACGTTGGGGTGGTAGTGGTTATCAACCGTATCTCCGAGAAAAATTTGCTCGTCGGTGCCGCTCAGGGCTTTCTTGATGCCACTTCGTACGTCGCTCACGCCGATATCGCCGGCGCACGATGTGATAAACAACGAGCCTAGACCAAGACAAGTCGCCAGACTGAGTCGGGATGATCTGGACAGTAGAGAGGCTATGATTTGAGAATGGGACATATCATAAACACATAGCAAGGATATGGGCAAAAAGCAATGACAGGAACGGTTTGGTTGACCTGCTTCCGCAGGCTCCCTATAATCCCGCCCCACATCGGAAGTCTGCATAATTTCGCTGGAATAGGTCGGGTTTGAGATCATGATTCGATCGAGGATCATTGGAACAGGCAGCTATCTCCCTGTCCGGGTCGTGCCCAATGATGAGATCGCTCCTGCGTTGAAATTGTCTCCAGCTCGGATCCAGCGCCTCACCGGTATCCGGACACGTCATTGGGCTAGCGAGCATGAAGCGTCCTCTGATATGGCGATTGAGGCGGGCCGCCGGGCTCTCAATGCTGCAGGTTGCGGTCCTTCTTCTATCGATGCCATTATTCTTTCGACCACCTCTCCGGACATGGCGTTTCCTTCGACCGCCTGCTTGGTCCAACGAGGGTTAGGATGCAAGCCCGTGGGGGCGTTCGATATCGCTGCCTCCTGCTCAGGATTCTTGTATGGGCTTTCCATGGCCCAGGCCATGATCCAAAGCGGACAAGCCGAGACCTGTTTGGTTGTGGCCTCAGAGGTCAAGTCTCGATCGCTCAATCCTCAGGATGACGCGACGGCGCTGCTGTTCGGCGACGGGGCCGGCGCCGTCATCCTGCGGGGTGAAGAGGATAGCTCGCCTGAGTGGCGAGGGATTCTGGGGATCAGGTTATATGCCGATGGGGTCCATCATGGACTCATTCGACTCCCCGGCGGAGGATCACGGATGCCCTTGTCCTCCGACACGCTGCGCCAGGGGGAGCACTCGCTTCGTATGCGTGGTACGTCGCTGTTTCGGATAGCCGTTCGCCGGATTGAACAGGCGGTGCTGGAGATTGTGAAAGAATTCGGTTTCGGTCCGGAAGATCTCAAGCAGATTGTTCTCCATCAAGCGAACGGTCGCATCTTGTCTCAGGTTGCCGATCGCTTGGGTATCGGTCCGAGCCGCGTGGCCTCGGTGATCGAGCGGTACGGCAATACCTCCTCAGCATCTCTTCCGATCGCGCTCGACGATGCAGTTCGCGGCGGGAATATCTCACCGAATGATCTGGTACTGCTCGGGACTTTCGGTGGCGGAGTAACCTGGGCAACGGGTCTCCTCCGCTGGTAACGACATCGGTCGGGATTGGTGATTCGTCTGGTCGCCCATCGTCGACACATGCGGATGAATCAGGAGTATGAGATATGATGTTTAGCTTTCTTCCCAAAGAAGAAGCGTTTTTTGAGATGTTCAAACAAGCGGCTCACAACGTCATCGAGGGGAGCCGTCTGCTCAAGGAGTTGCTGGAGGACTACACGAACGTCCAACAGAAGATTGAGCGCATCAAGGAAGTGGAGCATATCGGAGATGGGATTACGCACGACATCGCCATGCGCCTCAATCAGACCTTCCTGACACCGCTTGATCGTGAAGATATCCACGATCTGGCCAGCGCATTGGATGATATTCTCGACGCGGTGGAAGCGGTGGCGGACCGGTTTGCCATCTACAAGATCGCGCAGCCTACCGACAGCGCGATTCGGCTGGCCGATATTCTCTATCGAGCGTCCGTCGCGGTGGGTCGCGGGGTCGATCATATCGCCATGTCGCATGCCGAGGTGAAAGAGTACGGTGTGCAGGTGAACAGTCTGGAGAACGAAGCCGACCGTGTGTCACGCGACGCCATTTCAGAGTTGTTCGAGAAAGAGACGAATCCGATCACCGTCATCAAGTGGAAAGAGATTTATGAAACCTTCGAAGAAGGGACCGATCGGTGTGAGGACGTCGCCAACGTGATCGAATGCATTGTGCTCAAGCAGACCTAATTGCCCATGACGAGAACGGCCGGCCATGCAGTCTGTCTGTACCGCCCCTATGTGCGAATGGTCGCCGGAGTAGGTGAATAGTCGTTCAATCTGACCATGGTTGAACTCAGCGGACTCCTTCTTGTGACGGTGGTGTTGGCGCTTCTGTTCGACTTTTCGAACGGCTGGCACGACTGCGCCAATGCCGTGGCGACGGTCGTCTCCACTCGTGTGCTCAGTCCGCTCACTGCGGTGCTGCTGGCAGGGCTGCTGAACGTCGTCGGGGCGTTCTTTTCGACCGCTGTGGCAAAAATGATCGGTGGCGGCATCGTCTTTCCCGAGGCGATCACCAACACGGTGGTGGCCGGCGCGATGGGCGGTGCGATCTTGTGGAATTTGTTCACGCTGATATTGGGACTGCCGACCAGTTCCTCTCATGCGCTGATCGGTGGACTCGTCGGCTCGGCGGTGGCGCACGGCGGCTGGGCGGTGGTGCAGTTCAACGGCCTGCGCAAGATCCTTGAAGCGATGATTCTGTCTCCGCTCTTTGGATTCGGATTGGGTTTTCTCATAATGGTGCTGGTCAGCTGGACCTTTTTCCGCGTGCATCGTGGGGTCGCGACCAAGATCTTCAGTCGACTCCAAATCGTGTCAGCCGGTTTCATGGCGTTCAGCCATGGGGCGAACGATGCGCAGAAAGTGATGGGTGTCATTACCCTTGCCTTGGTGGCGTCCGGTCAATTGACGTCATCGGAAGTGCCGACCTGGGTGATCGTGGCCTGCGCATTGGCGATGGGCCTCGGCACCAGCATCGGCGGGTGGCGAATTATCCGTACGATGGGAATGAAGATGGTCAAGCTTGAGCCGGTTCACGGATTTTCGGCTGAAACGGGTGCCGCGGTGGTCTTACTGTTCACGGCGCATTTCGGTCTGCCGGTCAGTACGACCCACACCATCACCTCTTCGATCTTGGGCGTTGGATCGACGAAGCGGCTGTCTGCGGTTCGATGGGGCGTAACGAGGAAGATCTTCTCGGCCTGGGTGTTTACCTTGCCTGGAGCCGCACTGTTGGGAGCGGGTGTCTATGCCCTGCTGGCTTCGTTTACGTGATGAAGGCTGCGAGCTGTCGCCCTGAGCGGAAGACGGACCACGAATCGACTCCCCTGAGGATGATTCGCTTCGACCCACACCTGTCCTCCATGTCCTTCAACGATATGCTTCACGATCGCCAGCCCGAGCCCCGTTCCTCCCAACTCGCGTGACCGAGCCTTGTCGACGCGGTAAAACCGTTCGAAGACACGAGGCCGGTCCTCTTCAGGGATACCGATTCCGGTATCGGCGACGCTGAGGTCGATCGCTTGAGCCGGAGGCTCGGCATTTCCGACCGAGGGAGCCGGTTTGGCGCCGACCGAGATCGTCCCTCCCTCGGGCGTATATTTGACGGCATTATCGAGCAGATTGGTCAAGACTTGCACGAGTCGACCCTCGTCACCCGCCACCGGAGGGAGCGCCGGATCGATCGATGTGACGAGACGGTGACGCTTCTTATCGGCGATCGGTTTGATCATGGACAACGTTCGGTCGACGATGGAGCGCAGCTCAAGCGGCTCTTCTTTGAGCGAGACGCGGCCCGATTCGATTTTCGAAAGTTCGAGCAGATCTTCGATGATCAGGTTCAGCCGATCGCTTTGTTTGAGGATGATCTCCAAGAATTTTGCGGATACCGCAGGGTCGTCCTTGGCGCCGTCCAGCAGGGCTTCCACGTAGCCTTTGATCGAGGTGAGGGGAGTCCGAAGTTCATGCGAGACATTCGCCACAAAGTCTTTCCGGATCTTTTCCAGCCGGCGCAGTTCCGTGATGTCATGAAATACCAACACGATACAGGCTTCGCTTTCTCGTTCTCCTCCTGCCGGGGAGGCTTCGATTTGGAGACACCGTCCCGTCAACGGCAGCACGATTTCATCCTCGTGTGGTACGCGTGATCGGAGAATGGTCGTGACCAGGTCGTTGAGCTGTTGCTGGCGGAACAGCTCGGCGCAGGGGCGTCCTCGCGCTTCCACGCGGGAGATGCCGAACATCCCTTCCAGCGCCGGATTGATCTGCAAGACGTGGCCGCGATAGTCCAGGACCATGACGCCTTCGACCATCGAGGTGAGCACGGCCAGCAATTGGGCTCGATCTTCCGAGAGTTCGTCGATTTTGGCATGGAGCTGATTCGCCATGTCATTGAGCGTCGTCGCTAGGAGACTGACTTCATCCTGTGCGGTTGTTCTGATAGGGACAGCCAGATGGCCTGAGCTGAGTTGCCGGGCAGCCGCTACGATGTCCGAGAGGGGTTTGGTGATACTGTGAGCCAACCAGATACTCAGTGTCAGGGCGACGAGGAAGGCGACTCCGAGGGCGAGAAACAGGTGCTGTTTCAATTCTGCAATCTCGCGGTCGACGATGACCATAGGAAGGCCCACGCGCACGACGATCGGTGCCGCATTCTGAGCCTGATGGAGCAGCAGCGCGCGATACATGGTGCGCTCCCCGGTGGTATGACTTGGGCGGATGTCCGCTCCGTGTCCCGTGGAAAGGGCCTGTTGGATCTCCGGCCGAGACGTGTGATTTTCGACGGCGGGCAAGTCGGCATCTCGTACGGCGCTATCTGCGAGAACCGTTCCGTCTGCGGCGACCAGCGTCACACGAGCAGATACTCGGTTGCCGAGGTCGCGTGCCGTTTCTTGCAGGGAGGACAGAGGCCGAGGTGACAGCGAGGAGGAGAGCAGCGGGTGAATGCCGTATTCAACAAGCTTGGCTTTTGCCTCCAGCGCATCGCCGAATTGCGTCAGGTAGCGTTGTTCGATGGATTGAATCGTCATCACACCGGCGATCAGCAGTCCGCAAGCCACCGCCAGCAGCGTGCTGAGCATCACTTTCCTTCGAATCGACCACGTCATCCTGATCAGTCGAGATCCCTCAGCTTATAGCCCAATGATTTCACGGACACGATGGCGTCTTCGAGGAGCGGGAGCTTTTGCTTGAGTCGGCGGATGTGCACGTCGACCGTTCTGGTTGTTCCGTAGTAGTCATAGCCCCACACGGCATTGAGCAGCGCTTCACGGGTCAACACCCGGCCGCGATGTCGAAGGAGGTGTTCGAGCAGGCCGAATTCCTTTGTCGTCAAGGGCACCTCATGTTTCCCGAGCGTGACCTCATGCCGAGCCAGATTCATGGCGAGCGCACCATAGTGGTGCAGGTCCGGGCCATCAGTGGGGACACGGTCGATGCGACGCAGCAGCGCTTTGACACGCGCAACCAGTGCTTTGGGGCTGAACGGCTTGGTGACATAATCGTCGGCCCCTAACTCCAGCCCGACAATCGTGTCCGATTCTTCCGCTTTGGCCGTGAGCATGAGGATCGGAATCATGGCGGTATCGGGAACGGAGCGGAGACGTTTGCAGACTTCAAGTCCGTCCATCTCGGGCAACATCAGATCGAGGACGACCAGATCGGGTTTCTCCTCTTTGACCTTCTTCAGCGCGTCAAGCCCACTGATCGCGGTGATCGGTCGAAATCCCTCTTTCTCCAAATAGTGTGTCACGAGCTGCAGGATGTCCTGCTCGTCTTCGACGACAAGCACTTTTTTGTGCGCAGAAACTCCCATAAGACGGTGAGCGTACGGGGGAGGCGAGAGAGAGTCAAGCGGACAGGGCTTCCGGAGCAGACGGTTCGCTCGGTGACGGCTGGTTATTTGTAGGCCACGGCCGCGCTTGATGGCCCAGCAAGATGGATGACTTCGAATCGTGTGAAGCCGACCTCGCCACACCAGCGGCGGAAATCCGCACCTGAATAATCAAACGCATCGCCGAACTCGATGAGCATGTTGAGCGACATCAGCAGTCCCTGCACGTTTTCGCGACGGGCATCATCAATCAACGCTTCGATGGCCACCAGCGCGCCGCCCGGCGGCAACGCCTCGTAGGCTGCTCGGATCAAGTGCATCTTTTTCTCCAGATTCCAGTCGTGCAGAATCATGCCCATTGTGATGAGGTCGGCCTTCGGCAGCGGATCCTTGAAGAAGTCGCCGGACACAGTGTGCACGCGCTTCTCCAAGCCGGCGGCGATGATATGTTTCTTCGCGATCGGTTCGACGACCGGCAGATCGAAGCTGGTGCATGTGAGATGCGGATGCCGCTTTGTGACTTCAATGCTGAGCAGACCTGTTGCACCGCCGACGTCACAGAGGGTCTGGTACTTCGAGAAGTCGAATGTCTCTGCGAAGGCCTCGAAGTTGAGACGTGAAATGCCGGTCATCGCGCCCATGAATTGTTCCAGCCTGGGCAGATCCGAATAGAGCTCCTCAAACATGCCCTTCTGCCCATGCTTGACCTCGTTCTGCGGACGGCCCGTCCGCAACGCCTCGGGCAGATCGTTCCAAAATTTGAACAGCCTCGCGTTGAGCATGACGAGTATCCCTCCGATGTACCGAGGGCTCGCGGCATCGAGGAACATCGCGCCTTCTGGCGTGTTGAAATACTTTGCCGTTGGGCCGTCACCGGCACGGTCGAGAAACTTCATGGCGACGAGGGCGTCAAAGAAGTCAGGATTCGCGCGCGGGTGCAGGTGCAATTCCTTGCCCAGCTCTGTTCCTGTGAGGTGGCGGCCGGCCAGTTTAGTAAAGAGATCGATCTCAACGGCCGTGAGCAAGACCTTGGAGTTCCAAAAGCCGAAGGCGGCCTGCAAAATGGACGAGGGATTTAGAGGAATGTTCATACAGTAGCAACTTTCGTGGGGGACTTGCGACGTTTCTGCATGGCGTATGCTTTCCTATGTGGTAGTACCATGATTGACTTCGTTGAACAAGGCTGCAGACAAGACCGGCTGGTCCGAAACAGGGACCATCGCGACTACGGCCTGGTACAGCTTGATGAGCCGCAGGGAAGGTTTCGTAGAGGGAAAGGCGGGGAAGGGGTATCAGGTTCGATGGGAGCGACGCGCTAGAGTGATTCGATAAGAAGCCCATCGATGAGAGTGAAATGACGCCGATTATTTGTCAGCACCTTCAGTCCGTGACGGAGCCCTGTAGAGCCGATGAGTAGATCAAAGTCACCAGGCATCTTCCCCGCGGCACGGAGGCGTCCACGGTGCCGGCCAAAGATTTTGCAAGTCTCATCATCGATGCCGAGAACTGTGACCCCGTGGAGAAAATCATTCAAGGCGCGTTCGTTGCCCGCTGGATTAGAGGAGTTGTAGACGCCTTCATACAGTTCGGCGAGTGAGACGACCGATACCGCACATCCTTCATCGCGCAAGGTGTTTAGCCTGCTGACGATATTGGGATGGCCGTTCAGATAATGAATAATCCAGTCCGTATCGATAAGATACCGGAAGGTCATAGGTTGGGAACGGGTCTGGTGGAAATCAACCGATCGGCGTAGATGTCGCGGATCAGTACCTCGGCGTCGAGTGTACCTTTCCACTGCCCTGCGCTGCGCTGAAAAGCCTCTCGGTCGGTTGGAGCGAGAATAGTCACCATGACTTCCTGGCCCTCCGGCAGGTCGATTTGTTCCAGAGGTTCGATGACGCCGCCCTTGACGCGGGCACGGATGGGGTTGCGCATGTGAATCCTCACTAGGAGACACTACAACTGCTTTCACAGTATAAGGTGCGTAGCGCACTTGTCAATTTATCGGTGCAGATCGGGGGACGCAGGCATGGCGATTTTGACCATAAGAATGTTCCAGAATCGCTGGTAGAGCGACTTAAGCAACAGGCGGCTACACAGCACGCAGCCTGAATGTTCAGGTTATTCCGTATCTTGAGCAGATGACCGACAGCGTCTTGGTGGACGCAGGTGCGTTGTTGGCCGGTGCTCGGGCGCTTCGATGTGCACCGAAAGGAGTCAAAGTGATGGATCGGTTCCTGGGAGCACTCAAAGTAACCGGCTGATCCATGATCGTGGCCGATGCGGGGTCGCCGGAGTCCATGTGATACCACAACGTCCGCTGTTTGTGTTCGGCGAGATAACTGGCGATGAGAGAGGTTTTCCCCGCTCCAGGTGGTCCGGCGACCCAGATCAACGCATGGTGACGATAATGCTCGTCGTTGAGTATTGTGAATAAGCGCTCACGGTGTGTAACGGCATAGAGCCTTGGAGGAGTGAGTTTGGCTAATGTTGCTGCCCGGCCTGGGATGTGCAACACCACGTAGGTGGATGACTGTGATCGTTCAGCTCAGGATCCTTTTGAGCTGCCGCATATTAATGAACGGCGGTTGCTGCTGGCAAGTAGCGCGGTATGGATCAGGTACTTATGACGAGGACATTGCCTTTCGACGAACGACGTATCTTACTTAGTGGAGTTCTACGAGATAGTCGCCCGCTTCAAGGTAGGCAAGTATTTGAGGAAAGAGGAGATGAAACCACTGGGTGAGCGCGGTATTCGAACAGTTCCCAATGCGTACCCACACGACCGGTGTTTTCTGTGTGGTGGCCAGCAAGAGTAGGTTACTTAAAGTCTTCATCCTTGGTGACGATGATCTGAGCATTGGTCACGGCATAGTTCCAGATTGTGTGATCCGTTGAAAGCAGTACTCCGACTGCTTCAACGTGAACCGCTTCATGGCCGAGTGAATTGATGAGTCGAGCTAAGGCCGGAGGAAGTTGCGCATCAATCAGGAAGTTCATCCGGCGCGGAGAATGACGTGATCGGACTGAGCAGCCGCAAACTCAAGGGTTGCCTGAATATCTTCTTTTCAAGATTAGGGGTAGTCTTGCAGGATGGTCTCGGGTGCCACGCCGGCCGCGAGGAGGTCCAGGATATCCTTGACGCGAATCCGCATCCCACGAATACAAGGACGTCCTCCGCACTGAGCAGGATTGATCGTGATGCGCGCAAGCAGACTCATGGAGGTATGGTACTGCTGCCCGCCGGCGAAGATCAATCTTATTTCATGGAAATGCGGAGCGTTGCAGTCCGGCTGAATGTGCTGAGTCGAGTCAGATCTTATCATCATGAAGGGCTGGCTCATGAATCCTTCCCCCCCCCTAATTCCCGCATCATTCATGAGGCTTCGTGACGATTTCACCAAAATCTGCCAGGATGCCCCGCTCGGAAGAGCGGGGAGGAATGGCAGCCCGTAGCGAAGCGGAGGCACATCCCCTCTTGGTTTACAAAAGCC
>JABMDK010000015.1:113184-124000 GCA_015903995.1 Nitrospira sp. | reverse complement strand
GATAATCTTGCCCTTGAATTCCCGCTTGTCGGGAAGAGTGACGCTTACTTCATGAGCCTTGTCGATCACATGATTGTTGGTCAAAACATATCCGTCAGCAGAGATGATCACGCCTGATCCCTGACCCCTTCGAGGTCCTCGATGTTCCCCGGGAGGTTGCGGCCCCCGACGCCGTGGGTCGAAGGGTTTCCCGAAAAATTCTTCCATTCGGTCTCGTAGCTCGTCAGGAACAGAGAAGCCGTCTGACACCTTCTCTGTCATGACGGTCGTGATGTTGACAACCGCGGGAGTAACTTGTCTTGCGACCTCCGTGAAACCGTTTGCGGGAGTTGTAATGACCGCGGCCGCTGGAATTGAAGTCGGGGCACTGGATGCCTGGGACGCACTAAACGAGTACCCACCCCAAACCAGAACCCCACTCATGAGAGCGACTCCGATCGCGGAACCGACCTTCCTACGCAGATGTGATGACATACGCCCTCCCCATAGGCTGGTTGATTGGAAACCCATGATTCCTAGTTCTTACGATCGGGTAACCCCTGCCTTGCAGTTGCAAGGAACATAACAACCTGGGATGAGAACGAGATTAACCAACGATTAAAGTTCACTAAGCAGTGGGAGGAGCGAGCGGTAAGACGACCGTGAAGGTTGATCCCTGGCCGAGATCGCTTTTGACTTCTACCCGGCCCTTGTGCAAATCCGCGATCCAGGCACAGATGGCGAGACCGAGGCCGGTCCCCTTCTTGGTGTGACCTCGGGCAACGTCGGTGCGGAAGAAGCGTTGGAAAATCTTCTTGTGATCGGCAGGGGCAATGCCAATCCCATGGTCTGTTACCAACAGCCTGGCCTCCCGACCGTCATTCAACAGCGAGATCTCGACCTTCCCACCAGGATGCGAATACTTCATCGCGTTTTCGACGAGATTGAGCAGCAGTTCACGAAGCCGCAAGTCGTCACCCTGAACCACCACCGGCATGACCGTTCCCAGCAGGACCTCGATATTGCGGTCCTGTGCGAGCAACTTAGCCTGACGATGAATATCCTCCACCAGCGACTCCATCGCGACGGGCAACGATTCCACTTTGACTTCACCCATGTCGGCACGGGAGAGGAACAGCAGTTCGTCGACGATTCGGGTCATGCGATCGATCTCTTCCAGATTACTCTCAAGCACCGACTGATAGTCTTCGAGCGGCCGAGGCCGTCGCAGCACCAGGTCGGTTTCGCCTTTCATCACGGTCAGAGGCGTCCGCAACTCATGCGAGGCATCGCTGGTGAATTGGCGAATTTGGCGGAACGACGTATCCAGCCGCCCGATCATATTGTTGAAGGTGGCGGCCAGGCGGCCGATTTCGTCGTGAGCCGTTGGCATGCTCAGGCGTTGACTCAGATCCCCCGCGGCAATGCGCTGGGCGGCAAGGGTAATTTTATCGACGGGACGTAACGCTCGTCCTGCCAAGAACCATCCCCCCGCCAGAGACACAGCCAAGGCTATGGGGATCGCCACAACCAGCAGGACAAGGAAGCGTTGAAGGGTCTCTCCGACCGATTCCATCGACGTACCGACCTGCACGATGTACAGGAGATTACCTTGATACATGATCGGCATGGAGATCAACCTCAGCGGGGGCTCCTTGGGATACTTGGCCGACTCAAAAATGCTCTTCCCTGCAAACGCGGCATCAAGCGCGGTCCGGCTCAGCGGAACTTCGTGTTGTTTGATATTCGGAGAACGGATCGTGATCGTGCCGGAGGGGCTGAAGATCTGGAAGAACTTATCGATTCGCGTCAGTTCGGGAAATTGTGAGAGCAGTTCCTCTTCATTGATCAGTGGAAGAAATCCACGCTCCTCAAGCGACCGCACCGCCGTCGTGGCCGTGTCTTCCAACGATTCATCGACTGTGTCGCGGAGATTCCTCGCCGTAATGGCATACAGCACCACGGAGAAAATGATCAAAACCAGAGCGAGAGCGGTCCCATACCACAGGGTCAGCCGAACGCGTAACGGCATAGATCAACTCCCGGTCGGTGGTGACAACGTCGTGCGCTCGGTTCGCGGTGCCTCGAGTCACTGGCTACGCGCAAGGCTTGTGTCAGGATCACGCTAGTCGGCCTTCAACATATACCCGCTACCGCGAATAGTATGGATCAGCTTTTTGGTTCGGCCTCGATCGATTTTGTTCCGGAGGTAGTTCACATAGACATCGATGACGTTCGTAAAGGTGTCGAAATCTTGATTCCACACATGTTCAGAGATCATAGGTCTGGTGAGAACGCGGCCGGTATGACGCATCAGATATTCAAGTAAGGCATACTCTTTCAGCGTCAGATCGATACGTTGTCCCCCCCGGGTGACATCACGGGTCGCCGGGTTGAGCATCAGGTCATCCACCTGTAGGATCCCTGGACTGTCGGATGCCCCACGGCGCAACAGGGCTCGAACACGCGCCAAGAGTTCATCGATCGCGAACGGTTTGGTCAGGTAATCATCGGCACCGGCATCCAATCCTTTGACCCGCTGGTCGATCTGGGATTGGGCCGAGAGGATCAACACGGGCGTCTGGATCCGTTCCCGTCGTATATTCTTCAACACATCCAGACCGGACATGGACGGCAACATCACGTCGACGATCAGGAGATCATAGTTGGTCGCCAGGGCCATCTCCAACCCTTTGGAGCCATCTTCGCAGAGGTCGACGGCATAGCTTTCCTCTTCAAGCGCCCGCTTAATAAAACAGCCGACTTTGGTTTCATCTTCTATGACAAGCACTCGCATACACACTCCAAGCAATCTTGAGCAGCGGCGTGATTATACCAGACCGATGACTGTGAATCTTGATGCGTACAGAGGCTCCCACTCGTCGCGAAGCGGGGACTTAGGTCGAATCGCCGGGGAAGGTCTGTTCGAGAGAGGTAATCATGGGCTTGCCGTCGCGGATCGTGAAGACCAGCGTTTCTTCACCTTCCGTCTTGAATTCCCGATTGGCCTGGCGAAGCGTCTCCGTCGACTTGAAGGAGACTTTCGCGCTCCGCTCATCCGCGGCCAACGACACGGACGTGTTCGTACGAGTGAAGTCGTTGGCGCTGGGAAAGGCGAAACTCATGGCGAGGGTCTTCCGGTAGTCTTCCCGCGTCAGCATGGCCATCTGTTGTTGCGGGCCCTGTTTGAGATGAATGGTGATGGTCGCGTCGTGAGTAATGTGTCGCAAGACCCCGTCGACATCCTTGCGTCGAACGGCCTCGTCAAGTGCGTTGAGAAGATATTCGACCCCTTCACGAGTCAGACGGACATCGGGTTGGAAGGGCTTCGCGCGCGAGTCTCCGAGCACCACGCTGGGCGGACTGGTCGGTATTGGTAGATGGGGAGCCAGAAACTTGGCGACCAGACTCTGGTCCTTAAAAATCGCGTATCCGATGGCCACCACGGTACCGAGAAACAACGCTGCGACGATAGCCTTTACCTTCGAGAAGCGCTGCAACGATCCCTTTCCTGTCCCTTCATCGGGGTCCCGATTCGTGGCGACCATGCGTCAGCTCCCCTGACTCGAGGTATGGGTCAACAATAGCGTGATTTATGTGAAAAGCAATCAAAGCCAGCGGCTTAGCAAGACGATGGACCCCTGGAGCACTGGCCGAACCAGACAGCTGCTTCAGACAAGGTCCCCTCGCAATACAGCAATTGTCATGACCGCGAAATCCTCTCCTGAAGCGGGTCTGGTCCCTTGGAAAAGCAGCAGTTCGCATGGTACTCTGCGAGCTTGACGAGGGCCCAACCCAATCCATTCTCTACGAGCTAACCAGAGGGTAGCCGACCCTATGACCAATCAGAATTGGCGCCAACCGACTGACGACTTTTCTCACCGGCACCTGGGTCCCACAAGAGCCGATATTCAGGAGATGCTGGCCACATTGGGCCTCCTGTCGCTCAATGCATTGACCGATACTGCCATTCCTCCTGACATTCGATTTCGTCGAACTCTTGACGTTCCGGCTAGCGATGGCGAGCAGGCCGTCCTGGCCCGCCTGAAAGACATCGCATCCCAAAATAAGGTCTATCGATCGTTGATCGGCATGGGGTACTACGATTGCGTGACACCCGGCGTGATCCAGCGAAACATTCTAGAAAACCCGGCATGGTATACGCAATACACCCCATACCAAGCCGAGATCTCACAAGGGCGCTTAGAGGCGCTCGTGAACTTCCAGACCATGGTGGCAGACTTGACCGGTCTGCCGCTGGCGAATGCCTCACTGTTGGATGAAGCGACCGCTGCAGCCGAGGCAATGGCGATGTGTTACACAATCGCCCGCCATGCGGGCGAGGAACGAAAGGAATTTTTCGTTTCGCGCGACTGCCATCCACAGACCTTGGCCGTATTGCAGACCAGAGCCGAGCCTCTGGGTCTTGTCATCAAGACCGGTGTCGCCTCGTCCGTTGATTGTTCTCATCCTCAGCTGTGCGGCGGACGGTTATGTGGGTGATTTCAGCGCGTTGGTCGCGCAGGCTCATGCGGCCAGTGTTCTCGTGGCGGTTGCAACCGATCTGCTCGCCCTGACCTTACTCCGCTCGCCAGGAGAATTCGGCGCCGATATTGCCATCGGTTCGACACAACGGTTCGGGGTCCCGATCGGCTTCGGTGGACCCCATGCTGCGTTTCTCGCCACCAGGGAGGAATACAAACGGCAGGTGCCGGGTCGCCTTGTCGGTATTTCAAAAGATGTGACCGGCAAACCCGCCATCAGGCTTTCGCTTCAGACGAGAGAGCAACACATTCGACGGGAAAAGGCCACCAGTAATATCTGCACCGCTCAAGTTTTGTTGGCCGTCATGGCCGGCATGTACGCCGTGTACCACGGGCCGGACGGGTTGCGTCGGATCGCCGAGCGTGTGCACGGCCTTACGTTGCTCTTGGCGGAAGGATTGCGTCGGCTCGGATTCGACGTATTGCCGAAGGTCTTCTTCGATACCGTTCGGATACCGGTCCCCAAAGCTCAAGCTGATCACATTGCGACCAGGGCACATGAACAAGGAGTCAATTTCCGGCACTATGAAGACGGCTCCATCGGCATCTCACTCGATGAAGTCAGCTCCGAGGAAGAAGTACACCGCCTCCTGCACATCTTCGTCGGGCATGACCAGTTGCCGTTCCGTCTTTCCGATCTCGCCGACGCTATCGATCTCAACTACTCGTCTCCCCTGGCAAGGACGAGTAAGTACCTGACCCATGAAGTCTTCCATCGCTATCATTCCGAACACGAGATGCTCCGCTATCTCCACAGGCTGCAGGCCAAGGACTTGTCCCTCGTCCACTCCATGATCCCGCTGGGTTCCTGCACCATGAAGCTGAACGCCACCACGGAAATGCTGCCGGTCACCTGGCCGGAGTTCGCTCGCTTGCATCCCTTCGCACCGGCTGAACAAACGCGTGGCTATCGGACCTTGTTCGAACAGCTTGAATCGTGGCTGGCCGAGATTGCCGGATTCGCGGCGTTCTCGCTCCAACCGAACGCGGGGTCACAGGGCGAATATTCTGGCCTGATGATGATTCGGGCATACCATCGGGCGAAGGGAGAAACACACCGAGATGTTTGCTTAATCCCTGTATCGGCTCATGGCACGAACCCGGCGAGCGCCGCCATGGTCGGCATGACGGTGGTAGTCGTCGCGTGCGATCCGAACGGAAACGTCGATGTTGCCGATCTGGAAGCCAAGGCTGCTCAATATCGAGACCGATTGTCGGCTCTGATGCTCACCTATCCGTCTACGCATGGCGTGTTTGAGGCAAGCGTGCGGCGAATTTGCCAAATCGTCCATACCCATGGCGGTCAAGTCTATATCGACGGAGCCAATATGAATGCCATGGTCGGCCTCTGCCGTCTGGGTGATATCGGCGCGGATGTCTGTCATCTCAATCTTCACAAGACGTTTTGTATCCCCCATGGAGGAGGAGGCCCAGGCGTCGGACCGATTGGAGTGGCACGGCATCTCGTGCCGTTTCTACCGGGACATCCTGTGATCAAGCTTGGTGGGCCTCAAGCCATCGGTCCCGTGTCGGCAGCCCCGTTCGGCAGTCCGAGCATCCTTCCGATTTCCTGGGTGTACATCGCCTTGATGGGTCGCGACGGATTAACCAAAGCCACACAGGTGGCCATCCTCAATGCCAACTACATGGCCAAACGGATGGAAAAACATTACTCCATTCTGTACCGGGGCGATTCCGGATTGGTGGCTCATGAGTTCATCCTCGATCTGCGTGAGTTCAAGGAAAGCGCGGGGATTGAGGCGATGGATGTGGCGAAGCGACTCATGGACTACGGCTTCCATGCGCCGACCGTATCGTTCCCGGTAGCAGGCACCCTCATGATCGAACCGACGGAAAGCGAAGCTAAGAGCGAACTCGATCGGTTCTGCGAAGCCCTGATCCTGATCCGGGCCGAGATTCAGGAGATCATTGACGGACGCCAACCGCGAACGAACAATGTGCTCAAGAACGCCCCTCACACCGCTGCGATCGTGACGGCAACGGAATGGAATCGTCCCTATACACGCGAGCAGGCGGCCTTTCCCGCTCCCTGGGTGAGAAACAGCAAGTTCTGGCCGAGTGTGAGCCGCATCGACGAGGCCTATGGCGATCGCCATCTTGTGTGCAGCTGTCCACCGATCGAAACTTACCAGTCTTAGCCGGATCTCTTTTGGATCTATCTCGAGCAGGACTTTGGGCCCTGCTTTGTTCTCACTCCTTCTTGCCTGACTTTCTGGACAAGCAGTAGAGTACTAGCAGGATGCGGAAAAAGACCGCCAGCGGCGTTCTCGCTTCGCTCAGAGGCTCAACATACGGCCCAGAGTACGATTCGCCTCTTCGCTCGCTGTGGCCTTGCTGGACGGCCCTTTTGCGCATCCTGCGGGCCTATTCAGCATCGTCCTCAACCTCGATGCCTGTAACGGCTACAGAAGTCGCAATGAGTTGTTCCGCAGACTGCTAGAAAAGACTCTTGGCCAGGAGGTTGGTATGAGCGGCATGGGACGTCGAGATTTTCTCGTGCGGACGGGCTTAACCCTGAGTGCGGCTCTTCTGGCAAACGCCAACCCTCGCGCGCTTGCCGGTCAACCATCCCCACAGGGCGCATTCACAAGCTGGGCCGACCTGAGGTCACAGTTTCCCCTTTCCCCACAGCTTATCCACCTCGCCGCGTTTTTCCTTGCGTCCCACCCCACACCGGTGCATGAAGCGATCGAACGACATCGTGCCGGCCTGGATGCTGATCCCATCGGCTATTGGTTTGAGCATGAAGAAAAGCAGGAAGCGATGGTCCTTCGCGCCGCAGCTGACTATCTGGGTGCCAACCCCACGGATATCGCCTTGACCGACAGTACGACGATGGGCCTGGGGCTGCTCTACGGAGTGCTCCGATTGCGCAGCGGGCAAGAAATCCTGACCACGACACACGACCACTACTCGACCGAAACCTCGTTACGCCTCCGCGCTGAACGAACTGGCGCCACAGTCCGTCACATACCCCTCTATCGAGCGCTCAAGACCGTCTCGCGTGACGAGATCGTCGAGTCCTTGCGCAAGGGCATCTCGCCTGCCACACGCATCGTGGCGGTCACCTGGGTCCACTCCAGCACAGGTCTCAAACTGCCGATTCACGAGATGGCACTGGCAATCCAGGTCATCAACCGCTCTCGAGACGAACAGGACCGGATCATCTTCTGCGTGGACGGAGTCCATGCCTTGGGGGTCGAAGATTTCCGTGTAAGCGAGCTCGGTTGCGACTTCCTGATTGCCGGGACCCATAAATGGATGTTCGGTCCTCGCGGCACCGGACTCGTCTGGGGGCACCCGCAGGCTTGGCCCATCGCCCAACCCACCATCCCGACCTTCAACTCACAGGCCTATGACCTCTGGATGGAGAACAAATCCTCGAAGGATCTCCCAACATCCATTCATATGACCCCTGGCGGGTTCCATTCCTTCGAACATCGCTGGGCGCTGGATGAAGCCTTCACGCTTCATCAGATCATCGGGAAATCTAGGGTGACGCAGCGGATCTATGAACTCAACCAACAGCTGAAGCAAGGCCTAGTAACCATACCGCACGTGACTCTCCACACACCGCAGTCACAGGATCTTTCGGCTGGAATTGTCTGCTTCGAAGTGGCTGGGCTGACGCCCCGCACCGTAGTGGAAAAGTTCCGCCAGCGGCGTATCATTGGAAGCGTGACACCGTATACGACGAAGTATGTGAGACTCGCGCCGAGCCTCATCAACTCACCGAAGGAAATCGAGGCTACGCTGGAAGAGGTAAGAAGGTTACGTTCGTCATAGAGTGAGCCTCGGCATCACTTCATCTACTAACGCCGCTCTCAAACTACTACCATAATTACAGCACAGCAGATTGTAGATTATGGGCTTTTTCACCATTCGACTAATTACTACTAATAGTTATATTTTTAGCATTTCTTGACATCTCACAAGTACTAATTTATAAGACAATAGTACTTTTTAGCATGAAGGCAGGTATGGCGATTATTGTCGGCCCTCCCCAGCTCTCGACGATCCTCAAGAAACCAGAAACCCTCCAAAAACTCCTGCAAATGCGGGTTGGCTCAGAACTTCAAGATGTCATTCAAAAAGCAAACGAAGACTATGTTCATTGGCACCGCTTTAGATACGTTCCAATACCCAAAGACTTTTCCCACGAAGAAACATGGGCCCTGGTCAAACTTGGTCGCCACGCCAATTTTAAAAAAGCTCCGTTCACAGACAAAAGCGGCACGTCATTTTTGTATTGGATACCCGATGGCCTTCAAAAAGATCTTCACGACGTTGGTGTCTGGGCTGGGGGAAACTTTGTCACGGATACCTCCAATGCGTTACCGGGAAGAGAACAGTTTGTCATCAGATCGCTGATGGATGAGGCCATTGCGTCGAGTCAACTCGAAGGAGCCGCCACGACAACCCAGAAGGCAAAGGACCTGCTCCGCACAGGACGAAAGCCGAAAGATCGGAGTGAGCAAATGGTCCTGAATAATTGGGAAACGATGCAGTTCATCAGAGAAAAACGAAAGACTGAGCTGACAAAGGATTTCATCGCCGAAATTCACCAGAGAATTACCGAAAAAACGTTGGATCATCCTGAAGACGCTGGGCGACTCCGAACAAGTAACGATATCGTTGTCGAATACCAAGGAGAAACCGTTCATATTCCACCGGATTTCGGCACGCTGCCAGAGCGCATGGATGCTTTCTGCGAGTTTGCCAACAAGGATGGGGACAGCAAGTGGATTCATCCCGTGATAAAGGCGGCGATGCTTCATTTTTGGCTGGCCTATGACCACCCGTTCCATGACGGAAATGGTCGGACCGCACGGGCCTTGATGTATTGGTATCTTCTTTCACATGACTATTTGCTCTTTGAGTACTTAGCCATATCCCGCTATATGCAAAGAGCACCTGGTCAGTATGTCCGTGCGTTTCTTCATACGGAGACCGACGAGAACGATTTAACCTATTTTCTCTTTTACAATCTCAAGGCAACCAAGCAGGCGTGTGAGGAGGCGCAGAACTATATCCAAAGAAAACAGAAGGAACTGACCGGGCTGAGCACAGCACTGAAAAAGTATCCGGGGTTAAATCTCCGCCAAAGAAGTCTGCTCTCCCACGCAATTCAACATCTGTATGAGACCTACACCATCAATTCACACCGGACCGCGCATGGTATCGTCTATCAAACAGCCAGAACCGACTTGCTCGATCTTGCGAAGAAAGGCTTCCTCAAAAAGGAAAAGAGGGGAAAGGAATTCGTGTTCGTCCAAGCTGACAAACTGATGGCTAGACTTCGGAGTGTGGCAAACACATAAAAAACAACGGAGGCACCCGACTTCAGCTTCTGGCGAGAGCTCTACTTCTCACCGCACTTCTTGAACTTCGACTCCTCGCACTGCTGCGCCATCTCCTGCGCCTTCGCAATCTGCTCCGGCGTCATGCGTGATGCCGCACGATCTCGGTCCTTCGTGATTTCAGTCTTCGACCCGCCGCTGGATGACGCAATCGCAACGGTAAACCACACATAGGCCAGAACCTGATTCGGTTGAACGCCTTGTCCCTTCGCATACATCTGCGCGAGTTCATTTTGGCCCCCCGCATGGCCTTGGCCGGCCGCCATGCGATGCCATTTCAGTGCGGCCTGGTAGTCCTGTTCCACACCAAGGCCACTGGCGTAGAGCAGACCCAGGTTATACTGGGCCCGTGCATCCCCTCGTTGTGCCAAGGGGTAAAAGAGTCCTGCAGCAACCCTGAAATCTCCACGCTTCAACGCCTCATATGGCTCCTCCCCGGCCAGCGGTATCGACGGAGGTATCGTTTTCTTCGAATTACCACTCAACGATTCCACTGCCGCAGAGACGGTCGCACCAGTCAAGATCAACACACCAGCGAGCACGACGAGCCTCATCCTGTACCACCTTTCAGCACCGTTTAACAGCGTTGGAATCCCGTGCTGCCCTCGATGACAAGACAACCAGGCTTCCTTGATCCCTCAGCAGGGCAGTCTACGGATGAGCCCATTCTTGTTGAGCGAAGCCAAAATGTCATCAAAATATTGTTATCGGCGCTCATCAGTGAGCGCGTGACGCAAAGTCGTGCCCTTGGAAACATCGCTGACGTGATGAAGAACTTGCAGTGCGGGTACAGGCTGGGGTGGTGCCGAAGCCGGGAGTTGAACCCGGACGCCCTTGCGAGCACCAGCTCCTGAGGCTGGCGTGTCTGCCATTCCACCACTTCGGCTTACAGGCTGCTAAAAATACTTCCCA
>JABMDK010000015.1:104369-113084 GCA_015903995.1 Nitrospira sp. | reverse complement strand
CTCAGTCGCCCAGCCCCTCAACGACCAACAACGTACGCTTCGGGGACACCACTTGTTGCGGGCTTGCTCCGGCCCAGTTCGAGCAACCCCACGTCAAGAGCCTGACTGATGAACCACCGGGGAACCGGATTATCCTGAATTCTCCTCGTCGGCGTCAAGCAAAGGTTGGCACTACCCTTATCGTGATGCGGCACGGAGGTCCGGTTGCGGCATGGCCCATTGCCCAGTAGTAGCGATCTCTCGCGGATCGCCGCTGACGACAATGCGTTCACGTACAAGTCCCGCCGCAGCCAAGAGTGACGGGGCGGCGATCCGCGGAGCCTCATCGACCATCAGGACATCGAAGCGCACCCGGTTGAACAGGGGGTCGCTCGCAACCCGTATGGGCGTGGCAGCGACGAGTCGTCGATTCTGAATGAAGGCCTGGCGGTTTGGATACTCTTCGGCCGCCAGTAACTCGCGGACCCTTTTGGTTCCCCCCAGTTTGGCAATCTGTTCTTGGAGTTCCTCGAACTCAGCCCGCTTCCCTCTGGGAACGGCCGCCTCCGGAGCAAGCTGCTGAATGCGGCCTTTGGCGGCATCGAGTTCGTTGTTCAGTTGGTCCATCTGCCCCTGATACAGAGCGCCATACTGTTTGAGGGATGCCGCATTCTTCCCGACCGCTTGCATCGTCAGACGCTGAAACAAGGGTAGGTTCTCGAAGTCCGTGAGTGTCTTCTGGACATCGGCCATCTTGACTTGAAGATCTCGCAATTGTGTGACGAGGCGCCATTCCAATAGGCGAACTTCATCCAAATCTTTTTGTTTCGCTTCTTTCTGGGATAGAAAGGGTGCGAGCTCTCGGAAGCGATCATACTTGTGTTTCAGAGAGGCCTTGTTGCCCTGTGACTTGGCATAAAATTGATGCATTTGGGCTTCGAACCCCAGTTCATGAAGATCGACGGCGGCGGCCTGCGAGGCGATCGGTAGTTCATACCGAGTGATCCACGTTTTGTGATTCATTCCACCGGCCTTCATCGTACGCCCCACCATCCCCACCATCTCATCGCACGATAGGTGGTCTGGACTGATCAAGAGAATGCGCTTGTTGGCGCGAATCAGTTCCATCGCCAGATTCCCGAGCTGTTGACGACGGAAGGACCGGTCATCCGACCACACGGTAGTGAAGACAGATGAAGCGGAGGGGAACTGTTCGGCCTCGATGGCTTGCAGCTGCAGCAGAGAAACCAACCGCTCGGTTGGCCCAAGGTGATACAGGTCTGGCTTCGCCAGGATATCTTTCAATCGGGAGGCGGCCGTGCTGACAAGACCGGCCTGATCTGGAATAAGGGTCACAGCAGGGACTTCGCACCCGATGGCATCGACCAGTTGGACGGATAGGCTGTTCCCAACCTGCCGCAGGACTATTCCTTCCGTCGTGTCTGCCTCATCGGCAGGGACAACGGATACCGGAAGGTCGATGGACAGTTGGACATCAGCAGGAACGACAAATTCGTACAGATGGAGCCCACCGGTTGTATGCACCAGGCGACCTTGCGACGCCACGACGGGAGCATCATACCCTGTCTCGGTCAGACGGATTCGCTCCGCTTCAAGGGAGCCGACCCACAATTCAATGAGTTCTCTTCCTGTCATATCGGCTGACAACCTCTACACGCCATGACAACGAAACGTCATGATAAAGGCCCATTGCAATGACTGTCCACCGCTGACGCTCAATGGTTGCCCTTGTCTTCACAACCAGAACTTGTCTAGAATGAGCGGCTTTTATTAACCGTTTGCAGGATGTTCAACACGACCCTCCAGCGAGGTCGCAGCGGATGAGATGCTTCAACATACGTCTTCGTATGTTGACGTGTTGAGCGAGGCGAGCACGAAGCTGGCGGGGGGATCAACATCCTGCCGAGGAGGAATCTGTGAAGGGCTTGAGGTTTGAGCGGATCGCCACTGGACGTCATTACAACATTGTCTTCCACATCGGCAGTACGTACGTGCCGGTGAGTGACGAGACCCTTGACGAACTCAAGGAACAAAGCCTGTTACCGGCTGAGCGATTCCTCGACCTCCTCATCGACCGCATCGGCTATTCCTCCTACCTCAAGGATCAGATCCGCAACGAATTGAAATCGACGGGCGATCCCACCACGCAGATTACCGTCCTCCAGGGCGCTATCAGGGAGCTGTAGACTCACCTCTCATTCGAGGGTTTAAGGTCTCATCCTGCTTTTGGTGTCTTCGCGGCCCTGAGAGATCATTCCGTGTTCCCTTTTCCAAAATTGCAAATGGAGCAGAGAGTTTCGAGATTATCTTCAGCGGTCTTGCCTCCCTTAGACCACGGTTTAATATGGTCGACGTGAAGTATAACCTTTAGATCAGTCGCAGGAGATCTGCCGCACTTTCGACACTTGAAGCGATCACGCTTCATAATTCGAAAGCGAAGCCGGTCAGATACCCCGCGTGGGGTTTTTATACCTCCAGATTCTTGTCGTACTACTTCACCACTCGTGGAGTTTTCAGGAGCATTGACGTAGGCTGCGAAGGCTCGTAGCGCTGCGTTCAATGTTTTGAACCTATGTACTTGGAATGCGATTTTGAAATTTCTTCTCGTCGCGGTTGACGACCCAGCCGAATCCAAACTTCTTCCAAATTCTTGAATAGTTCTTCATCGGAAATTCGGTATTGACGAATCTTGGTCAACCCGGCCAATTCCAGGGCTTTATTCCACCCTCCGAATCGTCGCGTGACGGTATTCGGGGAAAACTTCCCTTGGGACTTGTATTCGTGGTATCGGAGCGAAGCCCTTCCAAGCGCTTTGGCAACACGCTGCATGTCAGCAATTAGTGACTCGTTGCTGATGGGTTCGTTCTTAAGCTCTAGCTCGAATTTCATATTATTGTGCTTGCGACTCCGAAAGCTCTAACTTGCAGGATGCTCAAACGGGTCGCTCAGCAAGGCCGCAGCAAGTGAAGGCCCGAAGCCCGAAGCGTACGAGTTGGTACGTTGAGGGTCTGAACGGTGCGAGAACGACGCTGGCGGCCTGTTTCAGCATTCTGCTAATCCCCCACCTGGCCTTCCTGAAACAGCTGATTCATGATCTGATTCTGTTTTTCCGGATCGCGATAGTACTTCATCGCCTTGGTATAGTTTTCCATCGCGCTCTGGCGTTTGCCGCGGATGGCATAGATTTCGGCAATGCCATGATAGGCCCGCGGGTCTTCCTCATTGCACTTGAGCGCCCGGCTGAAGATATCCGCATGCTTGCCTAATGCGAGCCAGCCGAGCGCGGAATGGGCAGCGCCAAAGTCCGGATTGGCCTTGAGTGCGTCTTGATAACTCTTTTGCGCCAGATCCAAGCGCCCACGTGTTTCGTAGAGGCCGCCCAGCGCAAAGTGCACCTCGGCGTCCTGGGGGTTCAGTTTCAACGCCGTCTTGTAGGATTGCACCGCTGGTTCCATCTTTCCCTGTTCAGCCAGGGCACAGCCAAGATTGGAATGTGCGGCTGAGTCGTTCGGAGTGAGCTTGACCACCTCCCGGTATTCTTTGATCGCCATCTCCAGTCGCCCTTGATCTTGATAGGCGACGCCGAGATTCATCCTTGCCGGGGAAAAGTCCGGAGCCAGTCGGACGGCTTCACGATATTCCTTGATCGCCATTTCGAGATGGCCAGCCCGTTCGTGAATCTGAGCCTGAAAGTAGTGCGGGTAAAAGTCCGGAGCCAGTCGGACGGCTTCACGATATTCCTTGATCGCCATTTCGAGATGGCCAGCCCGTTCGTGAATCTGAGCCTGAAAGTAGTGCGGGTATACAGAGTCTGGGAGCAACTTGGCAGCTTCTGCGTAGGGTCGCAGGGATTGTTCCGATTGACCCGACTGCGCCAGAAACAAGCCCTTGATCAAATGCACATAGCCGCACTCCATGTGCCTACCAAGCAGATCGTTCACCCACTCCCCCACCACCGCAATGTCCTGCTCGGCTTCGAGACAAAGGGCATGGGTTTTCCAAGCATCGGCAAACCGTCCCTGCACAAGATACACGACGTTGTGGGCGAATAGCGGACGCGGATCCTTCGCTCCATCCGGGTTTCGGCTCCAGGCCATCGACTCGGCAAACAAGATGTCCCATGCTCCAGCCACGATGGCTGTTTCGCATTGTTGCTGATGGGTACTCATGAGCGATGTGAGGATCTTATCGAATCAGCGCGTCTTCGACATCAGGCGGTGTCGCCTGGATACCGTCGCCGAGGAAAGGAAATTTCTTAGCCAGCTGCTGCTTCATCTTCCAGGCGACCGTTCGGTACGACCAATGGCCCTTCACACCGGACCGGAGCTTGGCGATATACTCAGCCTCGGCATAGTCCATCTTGAACAAACAGCGCACCTTGAAGCCGAAGGGAATGGCATAGAGCGAGGCCTCTTGGTCCTTTTTCTTGAGCAACTCGATGTCGTTGCGCACCGCATCCATCGCCTGCCGATATTCCCGATCCAAGCCGGCGGTGATCAACGGCGGCGGGATATCATAGCCGTGAATCGTCGTGAAGTTCTGCTGCACTTGCTGGCACCGACGATGTCGGTGCATATCCCGCCAGGCGCCGATGTCCATGAGGATATCGAAGTTGAATGCATAGCCGCTGCGAAATTCCTTGATGAGTTCATCGTACGGCCCGCGCTGCCTCGTAGCCACTTCGATGGTCGCCTGTTTCTCCTTCTCAGACCACTCTTTCACGACCTCGAGTATCTTGCGGTACGGGGCTTGCGCCACGCGATAGAGGAGTGTCGCGACGATTTCGTCCAGAGGATGGTGCGGGTCAATTAACTCAACGGTCTCGACCGTTCCCCAGTTTTCAGGCTGATCGAGCCCTGTCCCGCGCAAGACTTCTTTGGCATGACGGGCCAAATCGGAGTAGACCGATTCTTGGTAGGCATTCGCCTTGGCATGGCGGGCCAGTGTTGGTGCCAGAGGATCGCTCAAGCCTGAGGTCTGGCCGCAGAGTTCGCTCCAGAGGTTCACGGGCGGCCGCTGGCAGGCTTCTCTCAGATCCTCGCCGATTGCCCGCAGTTCCGGCAATTGCGACGACAACAGACGAGTAATCTGCTTTTCCAATGTCCTGATGCTGACGACTTGGCCGACGTTGGTCTTGGCTGCAAGAGGAAGCAGATACCGAGTCACATCGAAGGCACGTGCGGCGATCGTCCGCTGATAATCGGCCGGCTTCATGGACTCAGGACACGGGTCCCGTTCAGAGAGATACGCGATCAAGGGATCGTGCAGTAATCGATAAATTTCTGACAGGCTGCGGAGAATGCCTTCATACACGGCCTCGGTTTCGCTCCCTCGAATCTGGCCCGGCACAAACCACCGGCTTGAGGCAAAGTTCTGATAGCGGCTCGATTTGGCCTGACCGTCCCAGAGCGGCTCGTCCTCCAGGCGAATGGCGGCGAGCTCCGAGATCTCTTCAAAACAGATGATGACGTGACCGAGGTCGGCGATCGAGGCATGCCCGTAATCGAAATAAAACTGCTCCCAAAATTTTTCCGAGGAATGGCCATGCACCCACCGAATGCTTTGTTCGATGGAGTCCGGCGATCGGCTATAGCGCGCCAGCGCATAAGCAGATTTCTCCGGCGGCATGGGAGCGATGGCCACGACCCGTCGGCCTGATTGATCCTGACTCATAGTACGTGATTATGTCGCATTGCCCCGTAGGCCGCGCACTATACCGCTCACTTCAGGCTGGTGCAAGCTCGGCTCCGTTGACTTGCCGCGGACGGCATCGTTATAGTCCGCGCGAAGCGCATCGGGTTTTTCACCATCCTGTCGAGGAGGAATCTGTGAAGGGCTTGAGATTTGAGCGGATCGGCAAGGGACGGTATTACAACATTGTCTTCCACATCGGCAGCACGTACGTGCCGGTGAGCGACGAGACCCTTGATGAACTCAAGGAACAAAGCCTGTTACCGGCTGAGCGATTTCTCGACCTCCTCATCGACCGTGTGGGCTATTCATTATACCTGAAGGATCAGATCCGCAACGAACTGAAAACGACAGGCGATCCAACCACGCAGATTACGGTGTTGCAGGGTGCAATCAGAGAACTGTAACGCCTGCTAAGTTTCCGCGCGCTTCTCGTCCTCTTTCTGCATCGACCTACGCGAAGAGAACACCACGGCATCCTGCAGAATACGAACAGCTCTCTACATTCTGAAATCTTGAATTTCGATCTTTGGCCATGTTGCCAAGACTTTCACCTCTAGCTCTGGCAACTTGCTGAGGTCGGCAAGGTAGGCGCCCAATAGAGTGCCAAGGTCTTCTATGAAATATTCTAGACCAAAGTCGAGTTTGTTGTTTCCAGAAACTCTGTAGTGGTCATCGCGCAAAAGTTCCGGAGCTCCCCAGTGCAACAAGTATGAGTACTCACGACCAGTTGAATAACGAAGGCGACGAGGCCGACTGGTGTGCATCAGTGTATGGCGCCATAGCTGAATTGCCAGTGAGTCGGCCAAAGGATCTCTCGGCAAATATCGAGCGAAAAATGCGTGCATTCGTGGCGTCTGCTCTTTTGTCGCGCCTTCATCCCAGAGCTTCGAGTATAGATCGACCTTGGAAAACCCAGACATAACATAGGCCCACACTGTGGCTGGGAAATGATGTGTGTGCGCTTGCCAAGTAGGTCTTACTAAAGTCGTGTTGATGACACGAGCCTCTGTCTGAAATTGGTTGAGATCGGACTGGAGCTGATCCGTGATGTGTGTGATGGTGCTCATATCATATCTACCGCCTGTGAATCCTGTTTCCCTGCTCAGTGAGCACAGAGGGGCCAAGCCCGACGCGCTTAATCCCCTACCTGCCCCTCCTGAAAGAGCTGATTCATGATTTGATTCCGCTTTTCGGGATCCTGATAGTACTTCAGCGCTTTGCTGTAGTTTTCCATCGCGCTCTGGCGCTTGCCGCGGATGGCATAGATTTCCGCAATGCCATGATAAGCCCGCGCATCTTCCTCATTACACTTGAGCGCCCGACTGAAGATATCCGCCGCCTCTTGAAGTCGATGCTTGCCTAATGCGAGCCAACCGAGGGCGGAATGGGCAGCGCCAAAGTCCGGATTGGCGTTGAGCGCATCCTGGTAACTCTTTTGCGCCAGATCCAGGCGCCCGCGCGTCTCGTAGAGTCCGCCCAGCGCGAAGTGAACTTCGGCGTCCTGTGGATTCAGTTTCAAGGCCGTCTTGTAGGATTGCACCGCCGGTTCCATCTTCCCCTGTTCTGCGAGCGCGCAGGCGAGATTGGAGTGTGCGGCCGAATCGTTGGGGGTGAGCTTGACCACCTCCCGGTATTCTTTGATCGCCATCTCCAGCCGCCCTTGGTCTTGGTACGCGACGCCGAGATTCATCCGTGCCGGGGCAAAATCAGGAGCCAGTCGAACAGCCTCGCGATATTCTTTGATCGCCATCTCCGGATGACCGGCCCGTTCGTGAATCTGGGCCAGAAAGTAGTGTGGGTAGGCAGAGTGCGGGAGTAACTGGGCAGCTTCTGCGTAGGGTTGCAGGGATTGTTCCGATTGACCTGACTGCGCAAGGAACAAACCCTTGATCAAATGGACGTAGCCGCATTCCCTGTGCCTGCTGAGCAGATCGTTCACCCACTCCCCCACCACGGCAATGTCCGGTGCAGCCTCGAGACAGAGGGCATGGGTTTTCCAGGCATCGGCAAACCGTCCCTGCACAAGATACACGACGTTGCGGGCGAACAGCGGACGCGGATCCTTCGCTCCATCCGGTTCTCGGCTCCAGGCCATCGACTCGGCAAACACGGTGTCCCATGCTCCGGCCACGATGGCCGTTTCGCATTGTTGCTGATGGGTGCTCATGAGTGATGTGAGGATCTTATCGAGTCAGCGCGTCTTCGACATCGGGCGGTGTCGCCTGGATGCCTTCGCCGAGGAAGGGAAATTTCTTGGCCAGTTGCTGCTTCATCTGCCAGGCGACCGTTCGGTACGACCAATGGCCTTTGACGCCGGACCGGAGCTTGCTGATGTATTCCGCTTCCGCATAATCCATCTTGAACAAGCAGCGCACCTTGAAGCCGAACGGAATGGCATAGAGCGACGCTTCTTGGTCCTTTTTCTTGAGCAATTCGATGTCGTTCCGCACCGCATCCATCGCTTGCCGATATTCCTGATCCAGGCCTGCTTCGATCAGCTGCGGCGGCACATCATAGCCGTGAACGGTCGTGAAGTTTTGCTGCACTTGCTGGCACCGCCGATGACGGTGCATATCCCGCCATGCTCCGATGTCCATGAGGATATCGAAGTTGAATGCATAGCCACTGCGAAATTCTTTGATGAGTTCATCGTATGGTCCGCGCTGTCTTATGGCCACCTCGATGGTCGCTTGCTTTTCTTTTCCGGTCCACTCTTTCACGACCTCGAGGATCTTCCGGTATGGGGCCTGCGACACACGATAGAGGAGCGTCGCAACGATTTCGTCCAGCGGATGGTGCGGCTCAATCAGCTCGACCGACTCGACAGCATCCCAAGTACTAGGCTGATCCAACCCTGTGCCGCGTAATGCCTCCTTCGCATGACGAGCCAAATCGGAGTAGACCGATTCTTGATAGGCATTCGCCTTGGCATGCCGTGCCAGTGTCGGTGCCAGAGGATCGTTCAAGCCCGCGGTCTGACCGCAGAGTTCGCTCCACAGATTCACCGGCGGACGTTGGCAG
>JABMDK010000015.1:91058-104269 GCA_015903995.1 Nitrospira sp. | reverse complement strand
GCTCGCAAGATCATCGGCAAGGCCGTCGACGCGGCCCGCGCCCGCGAAGCGGCTCGGAAAGCCAAGGATCTGATCCGGCGAAAGAGTGCGCTCGACGGCGGCTCGCTCCCGGGAAAGTTGGCCGATTGTTCGGAAAAAGATCCGGCCTTGAGCGAACTCTACATCGTGGAGGGTGATTCAGCCGGCGGATCCGCGAAACAAGGACGTGACCGCAAGTTCCAAGCAATTCTGCCCCTGAAAGGCAAGATCTTGAACGTCGAGAAGGCGCGCTTCGACAAGATGCTCTCCAGCGACGAGATCAGAACCCTCATCATGGCTCTGGGAACCGGCATCGGCCGCAGGCGCGAAGAGAGCGACAAATCGGAGAAAGATGCGTTCGACATCGCCAAGGCTCGCTACCACAAGATTATTCTTATGACCGACGCCGACGTGGACGGCAGCCACATTCGAACTTTGCTCTTGACGTTCTTTTTCCGGCAGATGCCCGAGCTGATTGAACGGGGGTATATCTATATCGCGCAGCCGCCGCTGTTCAAAGTGAAGAAGGGCAAGACGGAGCGGTATCTCAAAGACGAAGGGTTATTGAACGAATATCTCGCCGATCTCGCGGTCGAAGATGTCGAACTCTATCTGGAGGGGGTGCAAGGGTATGTGACCGGACGTCGGCTGTTGCCGACGCTGAAGAAAATGATTGCCTTTGAAACCTTGCTCGGTCGGCTCAATAAGAAGTCCCACGAAGCCGCGATGCTCCGTACCTTTGTCGACGAACCAGGGCTTGATCGCGAACTTCTCAAGGATCGAACCGCACTCCAACGATCAGTCGAGAGCGTCAAGAGATCCCTGGCTGTGGTATTTCCGAAGATCACGCCGGAGTTCGACGTGCTGGATGACGAAGAACATCAATCGAACAAGGTCGTCTGCCGGCTGCATGCGAATGGTGTCACTCATGAACTGTGTGTGACTCATGAACTCGTCGGTTCCGCGGATTTCCGTGAACTACAGAAATTGACTCCCTCCGCCATAGGGTTAGGACGTCCTCCATACAAGCTCAAAGCCAAAGGGCAAGAGCATCACCATCGGGCGACCGATGAGCTGGTGAAGGCCATCTTGGATATGGGGAAGCAGGGACTCAGCATCCAGCGCTACAAAGGTCTCGGCGAGATGAACCCGGGGCAGCTCTGGGAAACAACCATGAATCCTGAAATGCGTACGCTCCTGAGAGTGACACTGGAAGATCTCACCGGCGTCGATGAGATCTTTACGATCTTGATGGGCGATGAAGTCGAACCGCGGCGCAATTTTATTCAAACGCATGCCCTCGAAGTGAAAAACTTGGACGTGTGACGGGGTCCGTCATCCTGAACCGCACGAGAAAACACCGATTACACGCTCGCATTATCAAGCTCCACGCGTAACGATTAACGAGGAAATATGCCCCCTGACGAACGCTTAGGCCATATCGCGATAGAAGACGAGATGAAGTCATCGTACCTCGATTATGCGATGAGCGTGATCGTGGGACGAGCGCTGCCCGACGTCCGCGATGGGCTCAAGCCGGTGCATCGCCGCATCTTGTTCGGCATGAACGAGATGGGTCTCGCCTCCAATCGGGCCTACCGCAAGTCGGCCAAGATCGTCGGCGAGATCATGGGCAACTATCATCCCCACGGTGATACGGCCATTTACGATACCCTCGTGCGGATGGCGCAGAACTTCAACATGCGCTATCCCCTCGTCGACGGCCAAGGCAACTATGGATCGATGGACGGCGATTCAGCGGCTGCGATGCGCTACACCGAAGCGCGCATGACCAAACTTGCCGAAGAGATGTTGGCCGACATCGACAAGGAAACGGTCGACTTCGGGCCGAACTACGATGAATCCAGACAGGAGCCGCTGGTGTTGCCGACCAGGGTGCCGAATCTCCTCATTAACGGTGCGGGCGGCATCGCGGTCGGCTATGCCACGAATATCCCGACGCACAACATCACCGAGATCATCGATGGATTGCTTCTGCTGTTGGAGAGTCCTGACGTCACGATCGCCCAGTTGATGAAGAAGATCCCGGGGCCGGATTTTCCAACGGCCGGGTTCATCTACGGCATGAGCGGTATCAAGGAAGCCTATGAGACCGGTCGGGGTCTCTTGAAATTACGGGCAAAAGTCGTGGTCGAAACCGATGAACGCACCGAGCGCGAACGGCTCATCGTGACGGAGATTCCGTATCAAGTCAACAAGGTGTCATTGATCAAGAAAATTGCCGAGCTGGTTCAGGAAGACCGGATCAAAGGCATCTCCGACTTGCGGGATGAGTCGTCTGATCGTGAAGGGGTCCGGGTGGTCATCGAGCTCAAGCGCGGTGAAATCCCACTGGTCGTGTTGAATAATCTCTACAAACACACCCCCCTTGAAACTACCTTCGGCGTCATCATGCTGGCGCTTGTCAATAACCGTCCGGAAGTCCTGAATCTCAAACAAATTCTGCATCATTTCCTCGATCACCGACGGGAAGTCGTCGTCCGCCGCACCGCCTACGAGCTGCGTAAGGCGGAAGAGCGGGCGCATATTCTCGAAGGGCTCAAGATCGCACTCGATCATCTCGATGCCGTGATCGCGCTCATACGCAGGTCGCAATCGCCGGACGAAGCACGGGCCGGGTTGATGAGCCAGTTCGGCCTGACCGATATCCAAGCTCACGCGATTCTCGACATGCGGCTCCAGCGTTTGACGCAGCTTGAGCGGACCAAACTCGTCGAAGAGTACCAAGACGTGCTCAAGCAGATCGAGTATCTGAAGTCCATCCTCGCCAACCAGGAACTGGTCCGGACGATCATTAAGGACGAGCTGACGGAAATTCGTGAGGCCTATAAGGACGAGCGGCGGACGCAGATCGTCAAAGAAGAGGCAGAAATCAGCCTGGAAGATTTGATTGCGGAAGAGGAAGTGATCGTCACGATCTCTCATGCCGGCTACATCAAACGGAATGCCGTGTCGCTCTATCGTGCCCAGCGACGAGGCGGGAAGGGCAAGATCGGGATGGGCATCAAAGAGGAAGATTTCGTCGTGAATCTTTTCACGGCCTCCACCCATGACTCACTGCTCTTTTTCACGGATGCCGGCAAGGTGTATTGGTTGAAGGTCCATGAAATTCCTGAGGCCAGCCGTGCCGCAAAGGGTAAAGCGCTCGTCAATCTGCTCGCACTGTCGAGTAATGAAAAGGTTACGGCCACCTTGCCGGTGAAAGAGTTCAGGGACGATCGGTATATCGTGATGGGCACCAAGAAGGGTATCATCAAAAAGACGGAACTGTCCGCGTTCAGTAATCCACGACAGGGCGGGATCATCGCCTTGGGACTTGAGAGCGGCGATAAGCTGATCGGTGTTCAACTGACCGATGGACAGCGGGAAATTCTTCTCGGGACACGGCAGGGTCTCACCATTCGATTCAAGGAAGAAGAGGTGCGATCCATGGGCCGGACAGCCTATGGGGTGAAAGGGATCACGCTTGAAGAGGGGAACGAAGTCATCGGCATGGAAACGATGACCCCCGATTCCACGACGTCCATCTTGACCGTCACGGAAGGCGGCTATGGCAAACGGACGCCTGTGGGCGAATACCGTATTCAAGGACGTGGCGGCAAAGGCATCATCAGCGTCAAGACGACGGAGCGAAATGGTCCGGCCGTGGGATTTCTTCAAGTACGAGATGACGACCAAATCATGTTGATGGCGGCGCAAGGGAAAGTACTCCGTTGCAAAGTCGACGATATCCGCGAGATCGGCCGGAATACCCAAGGCGTCCGCATTCTCGACCTCGACGGTGAAGGAGACCGAGTCGTGGGTGTCGCCAGATTGGCGGAAGTGGTCGAACGAGAGGATGCGGGTTCGGAAGACACCTCCGAAGCCTAATCCGACCGAGCCGCGCGATCGTTCAATGCACGAGCAGCAGTCTTCTTCCATGCCTCCCGGCGGTCCGAAGACCAAGAAACCACTGGACATCGTCGTCAAATTCGCTTTGAGTGTCTTTGTGGGGTCTTTCGCCTTGATTTGGGGAGGGATGTATCTCAGCCGTCCCGATCGATCGATCCCTCCCTATACGGTCGGTGCGCAATCAGGCCAGATCGTC
The DNA here is from genome assembly GCA_015903995.1 of Nitrospira sp. GTDB lineage: Bacteria > Nitrospirota > Nitrospiria > Nitrospirales > Nitrospiraceae > Nitrospira_D. The sequence goes on along the minus strand of JABMDK010000015.1, from coordinate 100,143 downwards.
ACCACAGATGTTCCCCGCGGAACCACCGATAAGGAGATCGAATCGCTGGTGAAGCGTTTTCGAAAGGTCGGCCACCAAACGCACGATTTCGCTCGCATGAAGATCCACCCCACCACTCCGGGTGATCCCGGCGGGCCATACAGACAGATCATGATTTACGTGTTCGATGACCACGGATGGACCGATCCTGACATGCTGAAAAAATACATGGCCGGAGATGCGGCGGTCGTCAACGACTATGCACGATCGATGCGTGGATACTATCGGTTGCAGGATCAGGAAGAAGAAGGAGGCGTGGGACCTATCCCCAAGAACGGACACATGTCCAGCGACACACGGATTCTCTTTAAGGGACGCGTGACGGATTCTTTACCTGCGGAAGCTGAGCCCGAACAAGGTAAGCCGATATCACCTTTCTGAAGTGCTCACGGAGCGCGGGATCTTGAATGACGGCGGTATGCGACAGCACCTCAACTGAAGATTCCCCCGGCTGAGGTGAGCCAGGGTTGGTGGTGAGAGGTGCGGAAGGAGCCTCCGAATCGGCGGGAAGCTCTCCGACACGACCCGCAATGTCGGTCACACACTCCGACCCGAACTCTGCTTGCAGCTTCGTCAAGAGCGTCGGCTTGAGGAACGTCAACTGTTGGAGCCAGACGGAATTTCTGACGACGAGGTAGAGCTTCTTGAAGCGAATCTGGGCTGGCCAGGTGTGGGACGCCATGGGTTCGCCCACGAGCTCATGCCAACGACGCTGTAGGCGTAGTTCCACCAGTCTCGATTCGAGACCAAGTCGTTTTGAAAGACCGGACAGGATGTTCCCAAAGGAATCGAGTGTACGCAGGCCAGCCATGTGGCATCATATGCGGTAGCGGAGAAATAGATCAAGGCATCGGTGTCGGGTTATGGCTAAAGAGACAGCAGATCAGCAGAAGGTCGTAGCGACCAATCGGAAAGCCTACCACGATTATTTTATCGAGGAAAGGTTTGAGGCCGGGATTGTCCTCAAGGGAACCGAGGTGAAGTCGCTTCGTGATCGGCGAGTGAATTTACAGGATAGCTACGCCGGCGTGAAAGATGGCGAGGTCTTTCTTCACCACTGCCACATCAGTCCATATAGTCACGGCAATATCATGAACCATGATCCGATCAGGACCCGCAAATTGCTCCTGCATAGAAAGGAGATCAACAAGCTTCTCGGGAAAACCCAGCAGAAGGGGCTCACACTGATCCCCCTCCGAATTTATTTCTCGGAGCGAGGCCAGGCTAAGGTCGAACTGGGATTAGCCAAAGGGAAGAAGCAGCATGATCGCCGTGACTCCATCAAGGCCAGGGAGGCTGGCAGAGAAGTGGAACGAGCGATCAAAGAACGGAAGTAGGGTGGACATTCTCCCTTCTTTCACCGTGCAGTGACGATCGAGCTTCCGCCAATTGCGCTGTATTGCCGTCCATGGCCACAGGTGTCGTTTATCCTATCTCGAAAGAACAACAGCCTCCCCACCTTGAGCGAAGAGACGGTTCTCATTTACTCTTCACGATCTAGGTATATCGCCTTATACATCAGTCCGAAAATAGCGGTCAGTGCGAGCAACGCAAAGAATATGGTCATCATAGGTCTTCACCTCCTTTGATCTGTAGAAAGCATACCGCTCGAATATGAATGGTCGATGATGAAATCATGAAGAAGTCTTCATGGTTCAATGGCCGAACCGCGCGCAAACTGATCTGCGAGAGAATTCCGAAGTGGTCGATACCTTGAAGCTTTTCGATGACTACCACCCAAAATAAAGAAGCAGTGCCTAGAAAACCGTAGTTCTCAGGCAGGAACTGACTCCTGGGATGGATGATGGGGGCAGCACCAAGCTTCACGAACAGTCTGAGCGGGATCCGTTGATGAGTAAAAGTCCGGTGCAACACCGAGCCAAGGGTCTGAAATATTACAGCTATAACCAACCAAAATTGCAGCACGACTCACAGACCATGTGGAAACCACTTTCTCTGACGGGGGAGAGCAGGATCACACGTGCGTCCTTGACCGGCAAACAGGATCCTCTCTGCCCAACTCCCGTCTACAGTTGGTCGCTCCACGGTATCCACCGTGGTCGGGTCATCTGCTGGCAAGCTGCAGCATTGAGTACAGCACTCCGAATATGGCAACCAATAAGAACACTTCGATGAAGGAAATCATGATAGTTGTTCACCCCCTTTCGATTTCCTACATCTATACGCCACCAAGATGAAATCTCCATGATGAGACCGTGAAGAATTCTTCATGATGTGTACCCACTACTATGCGAGTGAGGAAGGTCAGTTCATCACAACACCGTCCACGGCGAATGACCCGAGAGCTTGTGGAATCAACTGGTTCAGATTGTCGCGAGGGGGTTAGGATTACTTCAGGGTGCTCAAAAAGTCCGTCCAGCAAGGCCGCAGCGCGCGAAGAAACGAGACGTACGTATTGGTACGTTCAGCCTCTGAGCAATGTGAGCACGCTGCTGGGAGGCTTTTTCAGCATCCTGTTAGGCGAGAACTTTTTGCTGAGCAAGAGCGGGGAGGCGAAGGGTGAAGGTGGAGCCTTTGTTGACGTCGCTTGTGACGGAAATGCTCCCGTCGTGGGCCTCCATGATTTCCTTCACGATGGGAAGTCCAAGCCCGGTCCCGGCGGAATCTTTCGCACGGGCCCAATCGGTACGGTAGAATCGCTCGAACAGATGGGGGATATTCTCCGGTTCGATTCCGTGGCCTGTGTCCTCGACCGCCACGGCCACGTCTTGACCGACGGCCTGCAGGCGGATGGTGACGGATCCGCCGGAGGGAGTGTAACGCAAGGCATTGTCGAGCAAATTGATCAACGCTTGTTTGAGCCACTGGGCGTCGCCGAGTACGAAGGGAACCGGTTGGGATTCAAACCGCAACGTGATCTGACGATCATCCGCCAAGAGCATCAACTCATCCACGAGTTCTTGAATCAGAGGTTCTACGGCGAGCGGGACGAGATTGACCGGGGGCTTACTGCTGGTGAATTTTGCGAGCGTCAAGAGTGGACGGGTCAGGGCGATGAGCCGATCCACTTGCTGGAGATTGTTGAGTAACACTTCATGATATTCATCCGTGGTCCTCGCTTTCATAAGCGCCACTTCCAGGTTTCCCTGTAGGATGGTCAAGGGCGTCTTCATCTCATGGGCGGCGATCTCGCAGAAGTTCCGTTGAACCTCACTGCCTCGCTGAAACTGATCTAACACGGAATTGACCGCCTGGGTGAGTCGTCGAAATTCTCGATAGGGTGAATCCATCGTCAGGCGTTTTCCAAGGTCGGCCTCCGACAGGGTTTCGGCTCCCGTACACAACGCGTCAATGGGGGCCATCACTTTCTTTGCCAGCCAGAGGCTGCCGACCCAGGCCAGGATCAGAGTGGCTCCGGATCCAAGGGCGAGCAAAAACACAAGGCCATTGAGAGTTTCCTGGTAATGGAGCAATGAAGTTTCTGCCTGCAAGATATACTGCGTATGGCCCTTTCCGGCCAGGAAGAGGAACAGGTGCCGCACCGGTGTGCCATCGGGGGCGTCGAGAGTCTCGAACAGGATGCTCTTGAGTCGGACTTGTTCCAACACGTGGGGGGGGAGCGACCCTTGCGCAGTCGCGTGGGCACTTCTCCACAAGAGCGAGCCGTCGGGTGAAAAGACGCGAAGGGCGTGGGTCACGTCGGGCAGTACCTGTTGTTCGGTGGTGCTGTGAGGCAGTTCGTTGGTCGGAGCGGAGTCCTTGCCGCTGCGTTCAAAGAACTCGGGATGCCACTCCACAAACTCGGCCAGGGTTTCCGCCAACACGAGCAGCCGTCCATCCACAAATCGGTGGAGCAAGATCTCACTGGTGGCATACACGAGCGCAGAAAACAGGAGGAGTCCTGCCATCAAGACGAAGGCGGACCAACTGATCAAACTACGCAGGGACTTCATACGGAGGCGTCCGGCTCTTCAAGCATATATCCGGCACCACGCACCGTGGCGATCAAGGGCGGTGAAAAGTCTCGGTCGATCTTCGCCCGGAGGGCTCGGATGTGGGCGTCGACGATGTTCGTCATGGGGTCATAGCTGATATCCCACACATGTTCGATGATCGCCGTTCTCGTGAGCACACGATTCTTGTTCCGCAAGAGGAACTCCAGCAGGGCGTATTCTTTATTCGTCAGGGAGATTTCCTGTCCGGCACGCCAGACACGGTGAGATGCCGGGTCTAGTTTCAGATCCGCAGCTTGCAGACTGGCTATTTGCTGAGAACTGCCCCGGCGCAGAAGCGCCCGGATTTGGGCTAGCAACTCCACAAAAGCGAATGGTTTCGGGAGAAATTGGTCCGCGCCGGTATCAAAGCCCGATACCTTGTCTTCCACCGTGTTGCGCGCGGTCAAGAGGAGCACCGGTGTCATGTTTCCCTTGGCTCGAATACGACGGCAAAGGGTGAGGCCGTCGAGCTTGGGCAGCGTGATATCGAGAATCAGAAGATCGTAAGGATTATTTAATGCCAACGCCAACCCGTCCTCACCGTCGGCCGCAACATCCACGGCGTAGTGCTCTTCTTTCAATCCCTTGCTGATGAATTGAGACAGATCGGCATCGTCTTCAACGAGCAGAATTCTCATGGCCTATCCTCATGACTGGACCACAGGGACCGGCAGCGGAGGAAGAGTGGTGGGTCAACAGAGGACGCTTTTACAGTCCGTGACCACCAGGTTTGTTGCTTTTTCGTCAATATCAAGGTCGATGGTCAACCAGGCGATTCCCACCGCTCGTTCATCCTGGTGGGCTCCGCCACTTCCCTCAAGGAGGCTGACAACATAATAACGGCCTGCCGGAACTTTTGTGAACCAAAAATGACCGGTTGGATTGGCCCTCGTCGTACGCAGATAGGGAATCAGTCTCTTATCGGTCAGCAGTTGGGCCATAACCTCACGAAGGCATTCCACGGGCGACCCCTGTGGCATGGGGTTCTCTGGGGACGATGCTCCGCTCTTTGACGGGCAGGAGGTCTCTCGCACATGTTTGTCGAACCACGAGCGAGTATGTGAAACGATCGGAATCAAGTAGATCGAGGCACCCGCCTGGGTTACGGCTTTTCCGGAAGATGCACGCAGGAACACTTGTCCGGCCGCACTGCCTCGACCTTTTGCTCTGTAGGGGAAGAGTTCTTTCTCGTTGAAAGCCGGAGGATTCGGATTCGATGAGCCCGATACCACCGCCCGGGCTGGTACGACAGGGAAGCTGCTGATCAGCAGCAGGCAGATGAGCCAGCACCGAAGTTGCGTATCACGCCACGTCATGTCGAAGACGCTGACGACGCGGCGGATTCGCCGGGCATGGGTGAAACCAGGACGGCTTTGTGCTTGAGGGCACGACCCTTGTCTGGGGTCGGATCAATGACCAGGCCATAGACTTCTCGACCTTCGTGGCCGTCCGGCAAATATTCCGTAATCGGCATCCCGTCTTCACGAACGAAGAGCAGGCAGTGACAGTACTTGTAGATCTGCATCTCGTCGCAGGCGCAGATCCACCGCCGGAGTTTGGCTTCAGCTACTTTGTCCTTGTAAAAGTTACAAGGACAAAGCGGTTTCCCGAGTTCGTCGATATGAGACGCCAATCCCTTCACCACTGCCTCCGTCACCGCAGGATTGGGATGCATCGAGGTCCCGCTCTTCTCGGCAAACCCTTGTACGAACTTTTGTATCCTCTCGAGACTGTCCTGTGTCGGTTCAGCCATGCGTCTATTCCTCCTCTGAGGCGACCATTGACGAAGACGCTAGTTTACAAGGGTAATTCGCTGCTTTACAATCCGTCCCTTCAGCTGATTTTCAGAACCAGTCATGACAGATATGTCGAGTCAACAGATCTTAGTCCAACGGCTGGTCCGCGAGTTGAGTCTGGCGGTCACAGAATCGCTGGTGATCCGTTTGCCGAAGGCCACCGGTAAACCGGATGCTGCGGCACGGGCACTAACCCTGCTCGATGAACTCCAAGAGTTATCTGAGAAAGCAGCCACCGCAGCGGTGGCCGCCTTGCCTGAGCTCGACCGGCGGGCTGGTCTCACACATACCCTATACTGGCTCGATCTCGGGGTGGCACTGGCACAATTCTCAGGGGCATCCGCGCTCAAATATTTCAAGGATAGTCCCATAGTCCTCGGGCTGATCGAACCAGTCGATGCGCGCACCGAGGTCCTGACAATCGGTCTGGAAATCGCCGAGCAAGACGCCAACGTCGCGCTCGAATACATCCGACAGGCTTCGCAGATTCTCGCAGATGTTCCTACTACACACCTGCGACCTTGGCTCGATATCGGTATAGAACTGACTCAGGTCAATGTCGTCGTCGGTCTTGAGTTCATCCGACAGATCTCCAAACTGGCCCCTGTGCTGCCTTTGGAAAGTGTGAGGGCTTGGGCGACCTTGGGTATGAAATTGATTGTGCCGAATAGCCTCGGGAAGCCGGACTACGTGGCGACCATGGAGTATCTCAGGACCAGCCCGGCCGTTCTTAGAAATATCGACAATCCGGCTGTTCGTGAAAAGGTCCTGTCCCTGTGCCTTGTACTAGCTGAACATTCCCCCGAGTCCAGCATGACGTGGCTGGCAGAATCACCTGACCTCTTGGGAATGTTGCCCTCTATGGAATGGCGGATCCGGTTGTTGCAGTACGGTACGTTGCTGGCGGAGAAGCATGTTGACGCGACACTCGAGTACCTGCGTCGCGCTCCGGAACTCGTCGGACTCATCGGAGATGGACCCGAAGCCCTCACGCGATTTGAAAATTGGTTTAAGGCCGGGATGGAAGTCGCGGCCTATAGCCCAGACGGAGCACGTGCCTATTTCACAGTGGAGTCGCGGAAAGCCCTGGCGTCGGTTGAACGAGCCTTGAGCGGGATGCCGTTTCGGCAGGTCGCGCGACGAGTGAAACTCTTCGTCCAGGGACTCTGTGGAACCGATGTCGCCGTGACGGCGCTTCCAGATTCGTTGACAGCACCGGTCCGTGCGACGGTCAGCGGAGACGGAAGAACCATTTCGTTCCCGGCGTTGCTCCGTCGGTATCCGACGGCCGTGGAAAATGAGCGTCTCTATCTCGTGATGGCGGCCCATGAGGCCGGGCACTTGGAATTCGGTACATATCGACTCAGGCTCGAATCCTTGGCCGATCTGGTTGAAACCGTGCGACAGCGTTATGACCGAAGCAATGAAGCGAGACCAGGGACGCTGGCTGCTCTGTTTCAGCTCTATCCGAACCCCACCCTGGTGCGGGATCTCTGGGGCGTGCTGGAAGATGCGCGTATCGAATTCTTGCTGCAAGCCGAGTATCCGGGACTTCGGTGCGATCTCGCTCGATTGGCTGCCGAATCTATCGGCCCACGCGATCCTGCACAAGGGGTGATGCCCAAAGAACTGGTCATCGACTGCCTCCTCAGACTTTCCACCGGTGAAGCGGAAGATACCGCAGTACCCAAGGCCGTCAGGGAAGAAGTCTCGATTCTCTGGGACATGAGCCGGTCCGTTCTCAAGACCACGGCTACGGCAGAAGAAACGGTTCGGGTGGTCGATCAGGTCTATATCCGGTTAGAAGAACTGCTGGCGGCTCGCGGTGAGATGATACCGGTAGAGCGGTGCGAGGAACAAAAAGATGCAGAAGTGGGACAGGCGAAACCGGAGCAGCCGGGCGACCAATATCGCGCAGTGACCGATGTGGCCTATCGAGGTGCGATGAATCCGGAGTTCATCACGTGGAGTCAGGAACAATTCGACCGGCAACACAAGCCTCCGACAGAATCGGATCGTTCTCCGGAGGAACAGGTGCGGAGCGGGGACCGTGAATCCGGAAGCGGAGAGATGTTGCATGGAGGGCGATCATTGCCGTCGGTCGTTGAAGAATGCCTGACCCTTGATGTCGATGCCCAACAGATACAGCAAGCAATGACGCATGGCGAACGAGCCATCCTCTATCCTGAATGGGACTATCGGATCGAGGATTATCGGATGAATTGGTGTCGTGTGGTAGAACGACCGGCAGACTCTGGGTCCGACGAATTCGTCACGGAGACGTTGGCCACGCAGCAGAGTACCGTCAAATCGCTGCGCCGGTTTTTTGAAGGTTTGCGGCCTCCGGCTTTTCGTCGCGTCGCGGGGCAACCTGACGGGGAAGAAGTGGATCTCGATGCTGTGGTCCGACGAGCCGGCGAACAACGGGCAGGGATGGAAGGTGACGATCGGCTGTACATCCGGCGGGAAAAACGAGAGCGTGATGTCGCGGTGTCCTTCCTCATCGATATCAGTGGGTCCACAAGCCGAGACCTGGGAACCGGTCGGCGGGTGATCGACGTTGAGAAAGAAGGTCTGGTACTTCTGTGTGAAGCCTTGGATGCCGTCGGTGATCAGTATGGACTCTATGCCTATTCGGGCCAAGGACGGGGGAGGGTCGACTTTCTCACGATCAAGGACTTTGATGATCGGCTCGGGGCGGCGACGGCGCATCGGCTTGGTGGCTTGACGCCTCGTCATCAGAATCGCGACGGGGCCGCCATCCGGCACGCGACGGCGAAGCTGGTGGCGCGGGAAGCGAAAAACCGCGTCCTCGTGCTGTTGAGCGACGGAAGACCATTGGACGATCAGTATAAGGATGAGTACTCGTTGGAAGATACGAAAGCGGCACTCCGAGAGGCACGACAACGGGGAGTTAAGACCTTTTGTGTGACAATCGACCGGGAAGCGGAGACGTATCTGCGCCGCATGTATGTAGAGGCACGGTACTGCGTCATTCATAGCGTCGAAGCCCTTCCAACCAAGCTGCCGCTCATCTACAGGCAATTGACAGCGTAACTCCATCAAGCGTATGACCAACTCGACAGGAAAGCCGACGGTTCCCCCCTGGTTGTATAAGCTCTTCACGGGGCATCAGTATCCCTATGTCCGTCGCTTAGCCAAGTTTGGACAGGTGGTGAAACCCGGCGAAGATCGTCCGGAGCCGACGAAGGAGATGATCGACGCCAAGTTCTGGGAAGTCTATCCTCGTTGCCGGATGAAGGTGCTGCAGGAAGTCAAAGAAGGGATGATCGT
>JABMDK010000015.1:70730-90958 GCA_015903995.1 Nitrospira sp. | reverse complement strand
GACGGTTCACGGTCTCGCGCATGCAGCCCTTGCTGCCGGCCATGAGGTTTACTTATATCTTATTGATGAAGGTGTGAAGAATATTCACACCGACCGCTATCGAGGTCTTGCACAAAAAGGAGCCCGTGTTTTTGCTTGTGCCTATGGGTGCCAACAACACCACGTTCCAACCGCAACTATAGACTCTAAGATGTCACTCTGTGGCCTTGTTGTCTTGTCTGGAATCATTGAGGCCTGTGATCCGTTTCTGTCGTTTACCTGATTACACTTATCTATGGCAAAACATATTGCTGTTGTTATTCAAGAAGATCCTCGAAAGAGCCATAGGCCTGTCGAGGCTCTCCGTATTGCCCTTGGCCTATCAGCTGGATCTCATAATACAACTGTTGTCCTTTTAGGTGAGGCTGCCTGTCTTTTAGGAGATGAGACAGATGAAATTCTTGATATAGAGATTCTTGAAAAATATCTTCCCTCTATTAAACAGCTGGAAATTCAATTTATTCTCCAAAATATCGATAATCAGGTAGTAATTCAGGATGGGTTCTGCGTGAAACGTGAAAGTGCCGAGACTATCAGCTCCTTTAAATCTATGGATTGCACGCTAGTTTTTTGAGTCAGGAGCTTTTATTATGCCGTCGGTCGTCTATGTTGTTCGTTCTCCGCTTCATACTTTATCTCCGGCAGTCTTCTCTGGGAATAGTTCAGCTATAGTGCTTTCTTTGGAAGATCCCATGCTTCCAGGAAAAGTACTGCATGCACCAAATAATGTCTCTCTAAGAGAGGGAGAGAGATTATCCTATGAACATGTACTCGAAATACTCATGGGGAATAGAAAAGTAATAGTACTATGACTCCGAAATTTTCAAGTAAAGAAAACTCGTAGTCGTAGTCGTCGTAGTAGTGAAGTGAATAAGGAGTATAAGGGAGAAGTTATTGATTTTAGAAGGTAAGTATTACTCGATAGAGAAGGATAACACTGGGGATTAGTTCTGTATGGAGCGGCTGGAATCTGTGAAAAGCTTGTGAAGAAGAAATAGACAACGATTAGAGCTTATTTATATAACTCGACATGTTCTGGTGTGACATGGTATTCAGCGTCGCTTTTTATCCGTCGTAAAGAGTAGTGAATGGTAGTTATCCACAAATGTGAATAATCCTGTGTATATCAATTTTAGCCCGTTATGAGTATTGACACTGTTTGGCAAGAAGCATTGCAGTATATCCAGGCGAAAGTTCCTAAGCAGGTGTATGACACATGGTTCATGCCGGTTCATCTTGACCGGATTGAAAACTCGACGGCGCATATTGGAGTTCCGAATAAGTTCTTCGGAGAATGGTTAGATGCTCACTATGGACCGTTGTTGGCGGAAGCCATGGCCACAGCTCGTGGTGGAGGGTCATTAGGTGTCGCATTCACCGTCCGCCAAAAGAGCACTGCGCAGGAAGTTGAACCACAAGGCGTTGTCGCTCCGCCGCGAGGTGTCACCCAGCCTAAAGCGCGACGGGGAATCCAGCTCAACCCAAAATATATATTTAAAAACTTCGTTGTCGGTGCTGGGAATCAATTTGCTCATGCGGCCTGTATGGCAGTAGCGGAACAACCAGGGCAGACCTATAACCCACTCTTTATTTACGGAGGGGTGGGACTTGGGAAGACACACCTCTTGAACGCGATTGGGAATCATGTCGCCGAAAAGAGCGATCTACGAATCGCATATCTGACGACAGAGCAATTCACCAATGAGGTCATCAACTCCATTCGATATGACAAGATGATGGACTTACGGAAACGGTATCGACATATCGATATGCTGATGATCGACGATATTCAATTCCTGGTGGGAAAGGAACGGACTCAGGAAGAGTTCTTCCATACTTTCAACGCTTTATATGAGGGACATAAACAAATTGTTCTCTCAAGCGACCGTTTCCCAAAAGATATGCCGGATATCGAAGAGCGTCTGCGATCTCGCTTCGAATGGGGATTGATTGCAGACTTACAGCCGCCTGATGTGGAAACCCGCATTGCCATTTTGAGAAAAAAATCAGAAGATGAGGGACTTAAACTGCCCGAAGACGTCATCCAATTCCTCTCAATCACAATGAAAAGCAATATCCGCGAACTAGAAGGTAGCCTGGTTCGTCTAGGTGCCTATGCTTCGTTGACCGGTCAGGTGATAAGCCTTGATCTGGCCAAGACCGTCTTGCGCGATCTCATCGGGGACAAGAAAAAGATCGTTGCGATGGACGATATTCAAGAGGCGGTCTGTACACAGTTCCATGTGAAGATGTCGGAGCTGAAATCTCGCCGCAGGAGTAAGACACTTGTACATCCTCGACAGATTGCCATGTACCTGTGTCGCGAGCTGACCGACGCATCGTATCCGGAAATCGGGCGCCATTTCGGCGGCAAAGATCATACGACGATCATCCACGCCTGTCGCCAGGTCGCAAAGGCCAAGGAGGCCGACACAGTGTTACAGGCGACCCTTGAAACATTGAAAGAGCAGATTCTTCGAAGTTGAGCGATGGACCGGGAGAATTCTCCATGAAAATACGTATTGGACGAGACGAATTATTGACGGGGCTCCAGCGAGTCCAAGGTGTCGTGGAGAAACGAAACACGATGCCGATTCTGTCGAATATCTTGCTGGAGGCCAAGCAGGATGGAGTAGAAATTGTGGCGACGGACCTCGAGATCGGCTTGAGAGGTCTGTATAAGGGAACAGTGCTGTCGACCGGCGGTGTCACCATCTCAGCCAGAAAGCTATTCGAGATCGTCAAAGAGTTACCCGCCGGCGAGATCGAATTGACGGCGACGGACAATAACTGGACGACCATTCAAGCTGGGAAAAGCCAGTTCAAGGTCGTAGGCCTTCCCAGCAGCGAATACCCTGCCCTGCCGACGATCGATCGCGAGGGATTGACACCGCTTTCGGGAGAGGGGCTTCTGGAATTGATCCGGAAGACACTCTTTGCCGCCGGTGACAACGATGCTCGATATATCTTGAACGGCCTCCTGGTCACACTCGTGGCGACCGACAAAAAAACCTCCCTGAGATTGGTCGGGACAGACGGCCATCGTTTGGCGGTGGCGGAGCAAGAGGTCGGCAAGGCCGGCAATAAAGGTGTTCCGCAGGAAATGAAAGCGATCATACCGAAGAAGGCCGCACATGAAATCCGCCATCTCTTGGAGGAAGGCGGAGACGCCGAACCGCTCATCGGTTTTTCGAAGAACCTCATGATCTTCCGCAAGAGCGGATTGCTGCTGACGTCTCGGTTGATGGAAGGCAACTACCCCAACTACCAACAGGTCATTCCAAAAGAAAGCAGCAAGAAGATCAGCGTGAGTCGAAGTGAATTGGAGAGCGCGCTGCGTCGCGTGTCGGTACTGGCCAAGGACAAAGCCAGCGCGGTAAAGATTTCGTTCGCGTCCGACAAGATGACCTTGTTTTCCAGCAGTCCGGACTACGGGGAAGCCACGGAAGAATTGCCCGCCCAGTATGAGGGAGAAGCCATCCATACGGGATTCAATGCCCGTTATCTTCTGGATGTCTTCAGTGTGATGGACGGAGAAACTCTATCACTTCAGATGGAAACTCCGCTCAGTCCCTGTCTGATTCAGGAGCCGGAAAGTCCGGGGTTCAAATGTGTGGTCATGCCCATTAAGATTTAGCCGGATGGTTGGTGAAAACGTCCGCCGTAATTGTGCTCGCATCCAAGATCAAACAATGCGAACCTTGCTTCTCAATAGACTGTTAGGAAACGGATGACCACAGACGACTCTTCTCAACTCAAATCAGACAGCTACAGCGCCGATCAGATCAAAGTCCTTGAAGGGCTCGATGCCGTGCGAAAGCGCCCGGCGATGTACATCGGCAGTACGGGTGTCGATGGACTCCACCACCTTGTCTATGAAGTCGTAGACAACAGCGTCGACGAACATATGGCGGGGTTCGGTGAGGCCATCGAGGTCATGATCCACATCGACGGGAGCGTGACGGTCATCGACAACGGGCGAGGCATTCCCACCGGCATGCACTCTACGCAAAAAAAGTCGGCCGCCGAAGTGGCGTTGACGGTCCTTCATGCAGGCGGCAAATTCGAACAGGGAGCCTATACGGTTTCCGGCGGCTTACATGGAGTCGGGATCTCCGTCGTCAATGCTCTGTCGGAGTGGCTTGAACTGGAGATCTGGCAGGATGGGCAAGTGTTCGAGCAGCGCTATGAACGCGGGAAGCCGAATGCTCCGCTCAAGGCCACAGGGAAGACCAAACGACGAGGGACCAAAGTCCGGTTCAAGCCGGACAACCAAATTTTTGAGACGCTGGAGTTCAGCTTTGATGTGTTGGCCCAGCGGCTCCGCGAACTCGCATTCTTGAACAAAGGCTTGGCCATTACCCTGAGGGATGAGCGAAAAGAACCGGCGAAAGAGCAAGTGTTCTTGTACAAGGGCGGCATCATGTCTTTCGTTGAACATCTCAACGAAGCCAAAACACCGTTGCACAAACCGATCTACGTCAAGGTCGAGAAGCCCGAAATGATTCTAGAAGTGGCGCTCCAGTACAACGACAGCTACGCAGAAAATTTGTTCTCCTTCGCGAATAATATCAACACGAAGGAAGGCGGAACGCATTTAGTCGGATTCAAAGCGGCTCTCACCAGGACGATCAATACCTACGCCAATGCGAATGACCTCTTCAAGAAAGAAACCGAATCGCTGACCGGAGACGATGTGCGGGAGGGTCTGACGGCAGTGGTCAGCGTCAAGGTCCGCAATCCGCAATTCGAGGGTCAGACAAAAGCCAAGCTTGGGAACAGCGAAGTGAAAGGCGTCGTCGAGGCCGCTGTCAACGAAGCCTTGGGCAATTACTTCGAAGAAAATCCTCCGGTCGCTCGCAAGATCATCGGCAAGGCCGTCGACGCGGCCCGCGCCCGCGAAGCGGCTCGGAAAGCCAAGGATCTGATCCGGCGAAAGAGTGCGCTCGACGGCGTGTTCGTACCATCGGCTGCCTGCATGGTCAAGAGGCTATTTGCGATCATCCAGCACGGCGTATACAATTCCTGCTCTTTCTGAGGAGTAACATGACTCGTTCGCGTGATCAGGCTCCTGATTTGTTCACGCCTCCAGATCGTGAAGACACCGTCGAGGCTCCGCTTGCCGAGCGGATGCGGCCACGTGTGTTTGCGGATTTCGTGGGACAAGACGACATCACGGCACCAGATCGGCCGCTTCGGCGGGCCATCGAGGCCGACCAGCTCTCGTCCGTAATTTTCTGGGGGCCGCCCGGTTCTGGGAAGACAACGCTGGCCCATCTGATTGCCCGCCATACGAAGGCGCAGTTTATTCCATTTTCGGCCGTGACCAGCGGCGTGCCTGAGTTGCGCACGATCATCAAGGCAGCTGACCAACGCCGAGCGATCAATGGGCAGCGGACCATCTTATTCGTCGATGAAATTCACCGCTTCAACAAGGCACAGCAAGACGCATTTCTTCCGCATGTCGAGCGAGGTACCATCATTCTCGTCGGCGCGACCACGGAGAATCCTTCCTTCGAAGTTATCAGCCCACTCTTGTCCCGTTCGCTGGTCGTCGTGCTCAAACCGCTTACCGAGGAAGCATTAGGTCAGATTCTTGATCGTGCGCTTGCCGACCTCGACTGGGGGCTTGGCAAATGGAAGGCGCGTTTTTCATCGGAGGCACGACCACGACTGATTGCATTCGGCAATGGCGATGCGAGGGTGCTGCTCACTTCGTTGGAATTTGTGGTGACGCAAGCGCCAGCAGGACCAGATGGCGCGCGCGTGATTGATGCCGCGATGTTGGAAGCGGCACTGGGCAAGAAGGTACTACGGTACGATAAGTCAGGCGAGGAACACTACAACGTCATTTCGGCCTACATTAAAAGCCTGCGCGATTCCGATCCAAATGGGGCGCTGTACTGGCTAGCCAGGATGCTGGATGCCGGCGAAGATCCGAAATTCATCGCCCGACGGATGGTGATTTTCGCGTCCGAGGATATTGGTAATGTAGATCCGTTGGCCCTTGTCGTTGCCACTTCCGTGGCACAAGCCGTCCAATTCGTGGGACTCCCGGAGGCGCAGATCAATTTGGCTCAAGGCACCACATACCTGGCATCACGACTCAAAGACAATGCGTCCTACGTCGGTCTATTGGAAGCGCTCAAGGATGCCAAAGCCTACGGCAATCTGGGGGTCCCGCTCCATCTCCGAAACGCGGTAACCTCTCTGATGAGAGACCTAGGCTATGGAGCCGACTACCGCTATGTCCACGACGACCCGTCAGCGCAAACGGAACAAAGCCACCTCCCACTACCACTCAAAGGTCGACGGTACTACCGCCCAAAGCCTCTGAAATAGGGCCGATTGTCCCGATTTACATTCTTGTCTAATCGGTTATACTTAGAGTGATGAAGCGAGGGGAAGAAAAACCATCGGCCACCGTGGTTGCGCTGAGTGAGCGGAGGAAACTTGTCCGAGCCACTTTGGTCGGTTCTGCCTTGGTATCGCCGAAGAAAGGCGGGCGTGCCTGTACTGCAGTCCTGGATAATGTCAACAAGATCGGGGCCGGACTTCACATCAAAGATCGATTCCCATCAAAGGAGAAAGTTACGGTCTCGCTCGCCTTCCTCGATTCCGATCGAGTTGAACAACAGGAAAAACTCGATGGGACTGTCGCCTGGGTCAGGCCCTGGGAAAAGAAAGGATTCTTGATTGGCGTCGTCTGGGATGAATTGGTGACGAAAGAGAAGAACCGCTGGCTGTACTACTATCTAGAAGAAACCCTCAAAGCCTCTGTCTAAAACGCTCGCTGATTACTTCATATACGAACTCCAAAAGGAAAGACAGAACTAGCCCAGCGAGACCAGCTGTTGCTTGACGTTTTCTAATTCAGCCGACAGTGATTCCCACCGGGCCGTCAGTCGCTCAAGATCGCCTTTCCACTCCCTCTGCTCGTGATGCAGAAGGTTCCACCTATCGAACTGTTCGTAGAGCTTCGGATCAGCCAATTCTGCCTCGCGGATTCTGATCTTCTCTTCGGCCTCACTAATTTCCGTTTCGGCGCGTGATACCTGCTTCTCCAATCGCGCCTGCGTCTTGGTGAGATCACGGCGCTCTCCACCACGCCCTTTTGGCAATACTTGCTGTGCCATTGCCCGAGTGGGGCCTGAAGAGGAGCGGGGCGATGCTCGTTGGAGCTCGTCGCTCGTTTCTTTAATCGACTCAAACTCTTGGGCTTTCTTCCACAAATAATACTCGTAGTCACCGATGAAGTTCCGTGCCTGTCCCTCTTCAATCTCAACGACCCGGGTGGCAATGCGTGCCAGGAACGTCGGGTCATGGGAAATGAAGATGATGGTCCCGGGGAATTCTGCCAATGCATCTGTGAGCATATCCACAGAGGCCGGGTCCAAATGGTTCGTCGGCTCATCAAGTAGCAAGGTATTGGCGGGTTCGACCAGCATGCGGGCTAAGGCTACTCGGTTTCGCTCACCACCGCTCAGCGCCTTGATCGGTTTTTTCTGATCCTGGCCGGAAAACAAGAAGGCACCGGCGATGCCGCGTAGGAAATTCATTTCTGCATGTTTGGTGACCTCTTCCAGCGATTCGAGAATCGAATGTCCGGAGCCGACGAAGGAGATGATCGACGCCAAGTTCTGGGAAGTCTATCCTCGTTGCCGGATGAAGGTGCTGCAGGAAGTCAAAGAAGGGATGATCGTCGTCTTTCATGATCTGGGCGAGTATCCTCCCGGTGGCTATCATGAACTTGTCGACAATCCAGAAGAGTTTCTGGCAAAAACCTTTGGCAAGAAGAAGATCAAGGTCAATTTCTACGACGACGAGAATTTCGTCTGCACGATCAATTTCAAAGTTGCGGGCTGGACGGAGCACGAACATGCGTGAGGAGTTAGGGGTAAGGCGTCAGGCGATCGTACGCTTCACGCTTCACGTTTCACGTTTCACGAGGTAGCAATGATGGCACGACCGAAAATCACAGTAGTCGGTGCGGGAAATGTCGGGGGAACGACGGCGCAGCGGTTGGCCGAAAAAAATCTCTACGACGTGGTCTTGGTCGACATTGCCCAAGGGGTTCCACAGGGCAAGGCGCTCGATATTTCACAGGCGGGACCGGTCTGTGGGTACAGCACACAGGTGGTCGGCACCAATGAGTACACGGAAACCGCGGGGTCATCGATCGCCGTGATCACATCCGGCATGCCGAGAAAGCCGGGCATGAGTCGCGACGAGCTGTTGGCGACGAATGCGAAAATCGTCAAATCCGTCGTCTCGGAATTAGTCTCCCGTTCACCGAACATTATCCTGATCCTTGTGACCAATCCCTTGGATGCCATGGTTCACGTGGCACGTACCGTCAGTGGTCTGCCGAAATCGAGAATCATCGGCATGGCGGGCGTGTTGGATTCGGCAAGAATGCGGACGTTTATTGCTGCTGAACTGAAAGTACCGGCTACGGAGGTGCAGGCCATGGTGTTGGGCGGACACGGCGATACGATGGTGCCGCTGCCGCGCTATACCACCGTGAGGGGAAGGCCGGTGTCGGAACTGATGTCGAAAGAGAAACTCGACGCCCTCGTCAAGCGAACACGGAATGGTGGAGCTGAAATCGTCGCCCTCTTGAAAACGGGTAGTGCCTTCTATGCACCATCCGCTTCGGCGGTGGCGATGGTTGAGTCAATCCATAAGGATGAGAAACAGGTGATGCCCTGTGCGGTGCTGTGCGATGGTGAGTACGGACTGAAGGACGTCGTCGTCGGCGTGCCGGTGAAGATCGGACGGGGCGGGGCCGAGCAGATTCTGGAGTATGAACTGACGAGTGATGAGCGGGCGGCGTTGGAAACGTCGGCTAACGCAGTGCGGGAACTCTGCCGCACTGTGGATCGGCTGATGGCCTAAGGAACCTCCTTCACCATCATCTTAAGTACGTATGGGCGGCCAGCATCCGGCCGATGAAAGCCATTCGTGCGCTTGACATTCGAAGAAACACTGCAGTACAGACAGTGGGTAGTCAACCGTTCAGAGGAGAGAGCAATGAAATTTCTTGAAGATCCGATGCAGACGATGGGGGTGGGATTTGTGCTCACCATCGTGTTGGTAGCGATATACTTGGGTTTAACCGGTATTGGCGGGGGTGAAGCTGACTGGGGCCAGATGATCCTTCGCTGGGTACACTTCCTGGCCGGGATTACCTGGATTGGGCTCTTGTATTTCTTCAACTTGATCAATGCCTCGTTCTTGAAGAGCCTAGATGGGCCGACCAAGAACATCGTGATTCCGAAACTGATGCCGGCCGCGCTTAATTGGTTCCGGCATGGAGCCACCGTGACCGTACTGGCCGGGGTGTTGTTGTACGGCCACATGTACCATAAGGGCGGCACAGGCGCCGTCGCTTTGGCGATCGGCGGGTTGCTCGGTATCATCATGATGGGCAATGTTCATGGGATCATCTGGCCGAATCAAAAGAAGATCATTGCTGCCGTCACCGCAGCCGCACAGGGTACTCCGGCGCCGCCTGAGATGGCGCAATGGGGGCGGACCGCATTGCTGGCCTCTCGCGTGAATTTCATGCTCTCAATTCCCATGCTGTTTTTCATGGGAGCAGGCAGCCATTTCAGATAGAACCTATACTTTTCATGGCCGGTAGGGGTACCCCTACCGGCCATGTTTTACAATGCGGTTGTATTTGCCCTGCCCTGTATGCCCAGCCTTAACATAGGTCCCCTAGCCTAACTGCTTGAGATTCAGGCCCATTTAGACTCGTTGCCTTGACGGATGAAGAGGCGGAGCCGTATAGTACGGCCTCAACTTTGAGGAGTCACTGACAGGATAGTTATGCCTACTTCTACAGAACCACGCCTTGTCCAACCGATGGATGGTGCGCCTTGGGAGATTGAGGGGTACCTCAAGGTTGGTGGCTATGAAGCCTGGAAGCGTTGTGTGAAAGAGCTGAAGGCGACTCAAGTGATTGAGGAGCTGAAGAAGTCCGGCCTTCGGGGGCGGGGTGGAGCAGGATTTCCGACAGGAATTAAGTGGGACAAGGTTCTCAATCACCGGGTGAAAGAGCGCTATTTCGTGTGCAACGCCGGTGAACACGAACCAGGAACGTTTAAAGATCGCCACCTGTTGAAAACGTTGCCCCACCAATTGATCGAAGGTTGTCTCATAGCGTCTTATACGGTGCAGGCGAAGGCTTCTTTCATCTATGTGAATCATGAGTACCATGACGAGCGGCATAATCTCAAGAAAGCCCTGGCTCAAGCGAAAGAACGTGGACTGCTCGGCAAGAATGTGTTTGGAAGCGGCTTCGACATCGAATTGGAAGTGTTTGAAGGCCATGGAAGCTATGTCGCCGGTGAAGAGACGGCGATGCTTGAGTCGATGCAAGGCCGTCCGGCAATGCCGCGGCAGAAGCCGCCGTTCTATCCAACGGACTTCGGTCTCTATGGCAAACCGACCTTGGTCAACAATGTTGAGACACTGTGCAACATTCCGCGGATTCTCCACAAAGGCGCAGCGTGGTTCACGCAGGTGGGAACGGAGAAATGCCCTGGGACGATGATGTTTTCGCTGAGCGGTGCAGTCAATCGTCCTGGCGTGTACGAGATGCCCATGGGTGTGACGATCCGCGATCTGATCGAGCAATGTGGCGGCGGAGTTCCGGGAGGTCGTACGATCAAGGCCGTTTTTCCGGGTGGTCCAGCCTTCTCGATGGTGACGGCGGATCAGCTTGATCTCACGATGGATTTTGATTCGTTGAAAAAAGCCGGGACGGGTCTAGGATCGGCCGGCACGATTGTCGTCGACGATGCAACCTGCATGGTAGCCAAGACGCTGCACTTTTCGAATTTTTTCAAGAACGAGAGTTGCGGCCAATGTCCCCCCTGTCGAATGGGGACGATGAACTTAGCCGCACTCATGACGAAGATCGAAGAGGGAAACGGGACGCAGAAAGACCTTGAGAGCATGCTGCAGCTCTGCGGATTTGTGAAAGGGACCGGGTACTGCACGCTCGTAACCGGAGCCTCTGTTTTAGTGCAAAGCAGTTTGAAGCTGTTCCGTCATGAATATGAAGAGCATATTCGGCTGCAGCGGTGTCCCTATCAGGAAGCACCAGCCGGGATGGTTGCGCGTTCCTAGGAGAGGTCATGCCGCGGGTGACGTTTCTTCATTCAGACGGGCGAAGTGGGGACGTGGAAGAGAACATTTCGCTTCTCCAGGCCGCAAAAGAAGTGGGATTTCGGTTGAACCACGACTGTGGAGGAAATGCTTCCTGCACGACTTGCCGAGTGGAGGTCCAGATGGGACATGAGCATCTCTCGGAGATCGACTTCGACGAACAGGACCTGCTGGATCGTGAAGCGTTGACGGAGCCCTGGCATCGCCTGGCATGCCAGGCACGGGTCTTGGGGGATGTGGTGGTGCGGGTGCCGGAAGCCAAATGGGAGAATCCAAGAACAGCCACGTCGGAAGCATGGGGTTGATATTCGAGCAAGAGGTGTTAGACTATCACTCTAGCTCGCGTTGGTGAGCTAGATCGATCTATAGAGGAGGAAGCCGATGGTTACGATTACACAGGTTGCGGAACAGAAGATACGGGAGCTAATGGCTGAAGAGAAGGACGTCGTTGGGCTCCGGGTGTATGTCCGTGGTGGTGGGTGCAACGGCTACCAGTACGGCATGGCCTTCGAGTCCAAAACGGCCGAGGACGATACCGTCATCGAGATGGGTGATGTGAAAGTCATCATGGATTCTCAGAGCGCTCCCTTGCTTCAAGGTGCGGAAGTGGACTACGTGGACAGCGTGCAGGGTTCTGGCTTTTCGATCAAGAATCCTCAGGCCAAAACGACGTGCGGCTGTGGCAGCTCGTTTAGTGCATAAGAGTCCTCGCTAGAATGCTGACCAATGGACCTTTCAGCAAGGACCGCTCGTACCCCGAGCGGTCCTTGTTGTTTATGCCGTTCACCAGAGATACACAATCGAATGTCGCAAGTACACGTGACAAGGCGCTATCGGTTTTGCGCCGCCCACCGGCTGAACACGGATCTCCTTTCTCCTGAAGAGAATTGGGCTGCGTTTGGGAAATGTAACAATCCAAACGGTCATGGGCATAACTATATTGCGCTGGTGACGGTCAAGAGCGATGTATCACAGGGAGCGTGCGACCTTGACCGTCTCGACCAGGTGATCAACGAGAGAATCGTCGAGCGCTTTGATCATCATGACCTCAATGGAGATCCGGCATTCACGGCTTTGACGACGACAGGCGAGAACCTCGTCAAGGTGATCTGGGACATCCTGGAGCCATCCCTACCCGCCGGCAGTCTACAAAAGGTCGGGGTCATCGAGACGAGAGACAACTATTTTGAATATGCGGGCGCCCGGTGAACGATAGGGAGGCTTCTTGAGCAAGCAGCAGAAGAGAGAGAAACGACGGATACCTCTGGAAGATGCAAGTGGGAGTGGAAAACCAGCGGATCTGCCGGTTCTGCAATCGCTAGTCACCGAAATGCTCCTTGCCCTGGGGGAAAAACCGGAACGCAACGGTTTGCTGAAAACGCCGGAGCGCGTGGCCAAAGCACTGGCGTTTATGACGCAAGGCTATCAGCGTGATATCGACCATCTGTTGAACGGGGCGCTGTTTCCGATCGATTACGACGAGATGGTCATTGTCAAAGACATTGATTTCTTCAGTATGTGCGAGCACCACCTACTCCCGTTTTTTGGCCGAGTCCATGTCGGCTACCTGCCCAACAAGAAAGTCGTCGGACTCAGTAAGATCCCGCGGATTGTCGATACCTTCGCAAGGCGTCTGCAAGTTCAAGAACGGCTGACCGTGCAGATTGCCGAAACGCTGAGCAGCAAGTTGAACGCGCACGGTGTCGGCGTTGTCGTCGAAGCGCGGCATCTCTGTATGATGATGCGTGGGGTGGAGAAGCAGAACACCGTGGCCGTCACCAGCTCGATGTTGGGGGCGTTCCGTAGCCAATCCCAGACTCGCGTGGAGTTTTTGAAATTGATTCGCCACGGCAGCGTTAGCGATCCGGACTGATCGCTCAGGCGGTACTCTCTCATCCGCCCTGTTTATCTCGTTGCATTCACGATAAATGAGCAGATGGTTTCGTTGAACAGGTCCGGCTGCTCGAGATTTGAGAGATGGGCAGCTCTTGGAATGATAGCCAAATAAGCACCGGGAATATGGTCGGCCATGAGCTTGGCATCCGCCGGTGGGGTGGGAAGGTCCTGCTCACCGACGATGATTTGAGCAGGGCACGTGATCTGTTTCAACAGTGGGACTGAGTCGGATCGTTCAGCCATCGCCATCAAGTCTCCCGCGATACCGCTGATTTGATTACCTTCGATCATTCGGCGCACTCGTTGCGCCAACTCCGGCTTCGTCTGGACCGTCGCAGGGCTCAGCAATTTCGGGATCATGAGGTCGGCAATGGCCGAGGGGCCATTCTCGTAGGCAGTCTGCGCCATCTGAAACCGTGCTTCTTTCCCTTCTGTGGTATCGGCCTGCGCTCTTGTATCAGCAAGTACCAAACCTTTTACGCGGTCTGCATACTTTCGGTAGAGTGCAAACAGGATATAGCCGCCCATGGATAATCCGACAAAAACCGCCTGTCTGATCGAAAGGTGATCAAGAAGCCCGATTACATCATCGGCGGCTTGGTCCAGCGTGTACCGCCAGAGCGGCGCATCGGATTCCCCATGCCCTCGCAGGTCAATGGTCACGACTCGGAACTGTGACGACAGCGCTTCTTCCTGTTCTACCCACATCGTTCGGTTGAGGGGAAAGGCGTGGAGAAGGACGATAGGAAGACCAGAGCCCTGATCGTTATAGGCGAGGGTGATGCCGTTGACCTGAGTTTGCACAGTCTGCTCCGTACGGTGCGGTGTTCGTACCATCGGCTGCTTGTATGGTCAAGAGACTATTTGCGATCATCCGGCACGGCGTATACAATTCCCGCTCTTTCTCAGGGGTACAATGACTCGCGCTCGTGATCACGCTCCTGATTTGTTCACACCTCCAGACCGTGAAGACACGGTCGCGGCCCCGCTCGCCGAGCGTATGCGGCCGCGTGTGTTTGCGGATTTCGTGGGGCAAGATGCTATCACGGCACCGGATCGGCCTCTTCGGCGGGCTATCGAGGCCGACCAACTCTCATCCGTGATTTTCTGGGGGCCGCCCGGCTCGGGGAAAACGACGCTGGCCCATCTGATTGCCCGGCATACGAAGGCTCAATTCGTCTCATTTTCCGCCGTAACCAGCGGCGTGCCTGAGTTGCGCACGATCATCAAGGCAGCCGAACAGCGTCGATCGATCAATGGGCAGCGGACCATCCTTTTTGTTGATGAAATCCACCGCTTCAACAAGGCACAGCAAGACGCGTTTCTTCCACATGTCGAACGAGGTACCGTCATTTTGGTCGGTGCCACCACAGAGAATCCTTCCTTCGAAGTCATCAGCCCTCTCTTATCCCGTTCACTGGTGGTTGTGCTCAAACCGCTGACGGAGGAAGCATTAGGTCGGATTCTTGATCGTGCGCTTACCGATGTCGAATCTGGGCTGGGAAAGTGGAAGGCACGCTTCTTACCGGAGGCACACCAACGAATGATTTCGTTCGGCAACGGCGATGCACGGGCGCTCCTCACATCGTTGGAATTTGTGGTGACCCAGGCGACGGCCGGGCCTGATGGCGTGCGTGTGATCGATAGTGCGACATTGGAGGCTGCGCTCGGCAGGAAGGCACTGCGATACGACAAAGCGGGCGAAGAGCACTACAATGTCATCTCGGCCTACATCAAAAGCCTGCGCGATTCCGATCCGGACGGAGCACTCTATTGGTTGGCTCGGATGCTGGATGCCGGCGAAGATCCAACATTCATTGCCCGGAGGATGGTGATCTTTGCCTCAGAGGATATCGGCAATGCCGACCCTCTTGCCCTTCTCGTCGCCACATCGGTGGCACAAGCTGTCCAGTTCGTGGGACTTCCGGAGGCGCAGATCAATCTGGCTCAGGGCACCACCTACCTGGCATCACGACCCAAAGACAACGCGTCCTACGTCGGTCTCTTGGAAGCGCTCAAGGACGCAAAGACGTATGGCAATCTTGGGGTTCCGCTTCATCTCCGGAACGCCGTGACCTCCCTGATGAGGGACCTAGATTATGGAACGGACTACCGCTATGTCCACGACGATCCGTCGGCACGCACAGAACAAACCCACCTCCCGCCGCCACTCACAGGCCGACTGTACTACCGTCCAAAGCCTCTGGAATAGGGCCGATTGCCACGGTTTACATTCTTGTCTAATCGGTTATACTTAGAGTAATGAAGCGAGGGGAAGCAAAGCCGTCAGCCGGCGTGGTTGCACTGAGTGAGCGGAGAAAATTCGTCCGCGCCACTTTGGTCGGTTCGGCCTTGATGTCACCGAAGAGCGGCGGGCGTGCCTGTACTGCTGTCTTGGATAATGTGAACATGATCGGGGCCGGGCTTCACACCAAAGATCGCTTTCCATCGAACGAGAAAGTCACGGTCTCGCTCGCCTTCCTCGATTCCGATCGAGTCGAGCAACAGGAAAAGCTCGATGGGACTGTCGCCTGGGTCAGGCCCTGGGAAAAGAGGGGATTCTTGATCGGTGTTGTGTGGGATGAATTGGTGACGAAAGAGAAGAACCGCTGGCTGTACTACTATCTAGAAGAAACCCTCAAAGCCTCCGTCTAAAACGCTCTCGGATTGCCGCACATACGAACTCTCGGCGGATCACAGGACTAGCCCAGCGAGACCAGCTGCTGTTTGACGTTTTCTAATTCAGCCGACAGGGATTCCCACCGGGCGGTCAGTCGTTCAAGATCTCGCTTCCACTCATCCTGTTCGTGATGCAGAAGGTTCCACCGGTCGAACTGTTCGTAGAGTTTCGGATCAGCTAATTCTGCCTCGCGAGTCTTGATCTTCCCTTCGGCCTCACTGATCTCCGTTTCAGCGCGCGATACCTGCTTCTCCAAGCGCGCCTGCGTTTTGGTGAGATCACGCCGCTCTCCACCACGCCCTTTGGGCTGTACTTGCTGTGCCATGGCTCGGGTAGGGCCTAAAGAGGAAGGGAGGGATGCTCGTCCGAGCTCGTCGCTCGTTTCTTTAATGGATTCAAACTCTTGGGCCTTCTTCCACAAATAATACTCGTAGTCACCGATGAAGTTCCGCGCTTGCCCTTCCTCAATCTCAACGACCCGGGTGGCGATACGTGCCAGAAACGTCGGGTCATGGGAAATGAAGATGATGGTCCCGGGGAATTCAGCCAATGCATCGGTGAGCATATCCACTGAAGCTGGGTCCAGATGGTTCGTCGGCTCATCGAGGAGCAAGGTATTGGCGGGTTCGACCAGCATGCGGGCTAAGGCCACCCGGTTTCGCTCACCACCGCTCAGAGCCTTGATCGGTTTCTTCTGATCCTGGCCTGAAAACAAAAAGGCGCCGGCGATGCCGCGCAGGAAATTCATTTCTGCATGTTTGGTGACTTCTTCCAGCGATTCGAGAATCGAATGTTCGGGGTTCAAGGTTTCAGCCTGATGTTGAGCGAAGTAGTGCAACGTCACGCCGTGTCCGACGGTTCTGGTGCCGGTATCGGGGGGAAGGACGCCGGCGAGCATCTTCAAGAGCGTACTCTTTCCAGCCCCGTTCTCACCGACCAGTGCGATACGTTGGCCACGCTCTATGGAAAAATCGAGTGTCTTGTACACCACTTTTTCGCCGTAGCGCTTGCTGGCGCCTGCCAGATCTAACACCTGGCGTCCGCTGGTCGACGGAAGCGGAAACCGGAACTTGACCCGTTTCGGGTCCCGCTGGATTTCGATCCGTTTGACCTTTTCGAGTTGCTTGATGCGTGACTGCACCTGACTGGCTTTGTTGGCTTGGTATCGAAAGCGATCGACGAATTTTTGAACCCGAGCGACCTCTTTGGACTGGCGAGCCGCAGAGGCGTGGAGTTGAGCATCCTTTTCAGCTTTCAGTTTGCAAAAGAGTGAATGGTTGCCGCGGTACTCCTCGATCTTATGGTGCCGGAGTTCCCAGATATGTGTGACGACGCGATCCAGAAACGCGGTGTCGTGGCTGATGATCAAAAGCGTCATGCCGGACTGCAACAGAAATTGCTCGAACCAGCGCTGAGTCGGCTTGTCCAAATGATTGGTCGGCTCGTCCAGCATGAGCACGTCGGGATTGGACAAGAGCAGGTGTCCCAACGCGACCCGCATCCGGTAGCCTCCGGACAGCTTTTCAACGGGGCGATCGAAATCAACGTCCGTAAACCCCAATCCCATCAAGATGCGCTTGGCTTCGTGCTCAGGGTACTCGTCACGATGTGTGGCATCGAGGACGGTCTTGCCAGTAATGGTTTCCAGTTCCTGCGGAAGATAGCCGATTCGAAGGCGAGGGCGCTTACGGATCGAGCCTTCATCGGGTGACTCCTCGTCGAGAATCATACGAAACAGTGTGGTCTTGCCGGCGCCGTTCGGTCCAACCAAACCGACTCGTGAATTTGGACGAAGATGCGCAGAGGCCTCAGAAAGCAGGACCTTTGTGGAATATTGCTTGCTGATAGATTCAATTTGGAGCATCGGCACAAACCTTCCGTGTGAAAAAAACTGCTGAGATCAACTCGATTGAGATGAAACGCTAGTCGGTTGGGAGGCGAGGCAGTTTGAGGAAATGGAAGAGGGCGTACATTCTAGAATCCTAACGCACGTAAGGCGTTTCTCCAAATGCGGTCATCAGGATAAAACCAAAAGTAGCGGCCGGTCCGTGCTCGGTACATCCCAGATACTTGTGGGCTTTATCTGCGGCACCCGTTACGATACTACCAAAAAGAACCGCCAGCTCAAGCGAAGCTTGATTTGGTGGAGCTGGCCGGGATTGAACCGGCGACCTCGTGAATGCCATTCACGCGCGCTCCCAACTGCGCTACAGCCCCACCCAGGGAGATTCGGAGATCAAAATTAATATGGAAAATTGAGGCGTTAAAACAAGTGGTGATATGCTAACACGCAGCATAGAACCAGTCAACCGACCACTCGCTGCCTCTCAGTCTCATGAATCCGAAGAAAACTTTGAATGCGAAGCATCTCAACGACCAACTTGACAAAAGGCTAGGCCGCACCTACCATGAGGCCCCTTGGCTCTGATCTCCCAATCGGGTCAGAGCCATTTTTTCGTGCTGACTCAGGTGGTAGGTCGTTTCAACTATGGGTAATCTCGTCATTATCGGTGCTCAGTGGGGCGATGAGGGTAAGGGCAAGATTGTCGATATCTTAGCCCGGAACGCCGACATCGTCGTGCGCTATCAAGGCGGCTCCAACGCTGGGCATACCGTGATCAACGAGCGAGGAACCTATATTTTCCATCTCATCCCGTCGGGAATTTTGTACCGGGGGACGACCTGTGTCATCGGCAACGGAGTCGTCGTTGATCCTGGTTCTCTGATCGAAGAGATGGATCTGCTCCAGGCCAAGGGCATCACGATCGCCAAGAATTTTGCCGTCAGTCAGCGGGCGCATCTGATCCTGCCCTATCATAAGGCAATCGACCGTGCGTCTGAACAGTCCAAAGGGTCACGGAAAATCGGCACGACCGGACGTGGGATCGGGCCCTCGTATGCCGACAAGATGGCGCGGATCGGCATTCTTATGGGGGATCTGCTGAACCCATCATTGTTCAAGAAAAAACTCGAAGAAAATCTTGTCGAGATGAACTGGTTTTTAGAGCGACTCTACAAAGTCGAGACATTTCAGGTCGACAAAGTCTTCGACCAATATATGGGGTATGCCGACCGGCTCAAGAGCCACATCGTCGACACGACGGTCTTACTGAATCGTGCGATCGAAAAGAACAAGACCGTCTTATTTGAAGGCGCTCAGGGCACGCACCTGGATGTGGACTTCGGCACCTATCCCTATGTGACCTCGTCCAGTGCGGCGGCGGGAGGGGCCTGTACGGGCACAGGTGTTGGTCCCACGATGATTGACGCAGTCATGGGCATTGCCAAGGCCTATTCCACCAGGGTCGGCAGTGGACCATTCCCAACCGAGTTGACCGACGAAGTCGGGCGGGGACTTCAGGAGCGAGGGAAGGAGTTTGGGTCCACCACCGGACGTGCCAGACGATGCGGCTGGTTTGATGCGGTCGTGGTTCGTCATGCGACGCGGGTGAATGGGCTCACGTCCCTGACTCTGACCAAGCTGGATGTGCTGGATGGCTGCAAGGAGTTGAAGCTCTGTACGGGGTACCGACATGGGAGCACCATCTATAAAGACATGCCGGCCGATCTGGATGTGTTGACCAACTGTGTGCCGGTCTATCAACGGATGAAAGGGTGGACCGCTGCGACGACAGGGACCACCAGCTATACGCGGCTTCCGGTCGAAGCGAAGCGATACCTCGCCCGCATCGAAGAGTTGGCACAGTGCCGAATCGATATGATCTCGACCGGATCCAAGCGCGCCGAGACGATCATGCTGCGCAATCCATTGGACTGCTCTCGCCGCCGTCCCAAACACTCCTCAAAATAGTCAATAGTCATTCACCGGACGAGAATGGTAGGATGGGCCAGCATTGGTCCGCTACAGTGTTAGAGCGAATGAACGAACAAACAACATTAGCGACTATTTTCAATATCCCCCTCGTGAGCCGGTAGCTCAGTCGGTAGAGCATCGCCCTTTTAAGGCGAGGGCCCTGGGTTCGAGTCCCAGCCGGCTCACCATAAAATCAACGAGTTAGTCCCTCGTTGCCTCCCTTATCCTGGTTTCTTGTGTCAAATTTGTGCCAATCCGGAATGGCTTTTCGAGCACGCTGAGACCAGCTCGAAGACTTTCCGGCGAGTGATGCGCATAGCGCTGCGTCATGATGCCCGTCTTATGACCCAGGATGCGTTGAACCGTATACAGGTCGACGCCTTGCTGCACGAGCCGGGTTGCCAACGTATGTCGCATATCGTGAAACCGGAAGTCCGGGATACAGGCCTTATCTCTCGCTCTGCAAAACTAGCGTACCAGATAGCGGACTTTCAGCCTCTTCCCTCTCGGGGAAAGAAACACTGGACCCTTTGTCTAATGGGATGGACTCCCCTGCATTCGATATCATGGGTTCGACGAACGCCATCGTACGCACCCATCACTACCAGAAGGAGGGAGTCC
>JABMDK010000015.1:66357-70630 GCA_015903995.1 Nitrospira sp. | reverse complement strand
CCACATGGTGCGATTAAGTGGAAACGCATGAAGAAAGACAAGGGGAAGTCCGGTCCCCAGATCGTTGAAGGCGAGGGAGAGATTATTGACCTGAGCGAGCATGAGATAGTCCGTCCTGGTCAAACGTCGTACCATCGGCTGTCGGCACGGTCAAGAGGTCATTTGCGCTCAGGTGGCCCGGCGTATACAATTCTCGAAAAGTTGTGAGGAGTGAGATGACACGTTCTCGTGATCAGGCCCCAGATCTATTCACGGTGCGCCATGAACAGGTCGTTGACGCTCCGCTTGCAGAACGGATGCGCCCCCGTGTGTTCGAGGATTTCGTGGGGCAAGACGACATCACCGCAACAGATCGACCGCTACGACGGGCCATCGAGGCCGATCAGCTCTCTTCCGTCATCTTCTGGGGGCCACCAGGATCGGGGAAGACGACACTCGCTCATCTGATTGCCAGGTATACGAAGGCCCAGTTTGTATCCTTCTCGGCCGTCACCGGCGGGGTGCCCGAGTTGCGCATGATCATCAAGGCGGCCGAGCAACGCCGGTTGATCAACGGGCAACGGACCATCCTGTTTGTGGATGAAATTCACCGGTTCAACAAAGCGCAACAAGATGCCTTTCTTCCTCACGTCGAGCGAGGTACCATCATCCTGGTCGGCGCAACCACGGAAAACCCCTCGTTCGAAGTCATCAGTCCGCTATTGTCACGCTCGATTTTAGTGGTGCTGAAACCCCTGAGCGATGAAGCCCTCGGGCGGATCCTGGATCGAGCGCTGAACGATTCAGAGGTCGGTCTGGGACAATTGAAGGCCGCGGTGTCTCCACAAGCCCGTCAGCGCTTGGTCGCGTGCGGCAATGGCGATGCGAGGGCCATGTTGACGGCATTGGAGTTTGTCGTGAGGCAGGCGCCCAGAGAGTCTGATGGCACACGCGCGATCGATTTAGGGATGTTGGACGTTGCGTTGAATGCGAAAGCCCTGCGGTATGACAAGACCGGTGAAGAGCACTACAACACGATCTCGGCCTACATTAAAAGTCTGCGGGATTCCGATGCAGACGGGGCGCTCTACTGGTTGGCGCGGATGTTAGAAGCCGGAGAAGATCCAACGTTCATCGCCCGCCGGATGGTGATTTTTGCATCGGAAGATGTCGGCAATGCCGACCCGCTCGCCCTTATCGTGGCGGTTTCGGTGGCACAGGCCGTCCAGCTTGTCGGGCTTCCGGAGGCCCAGATCAATCTGGCCCATGGGACGACGTTCCTCGCCTCACGGCCAAAGGACAACGCGTCGTATATCGGGCTCCTGGAAGCGCGAAAGGATGCACAAATCCATGGAAATCTAGGAGTTCCGCTCCATCTCCGGAATGCCGTGACGTCTGTGATGAAGGATCTGGGGTATGGAACCGACTACCGCTATGTGCATGACGACCCACGCGCACGAACAGAGCAAACCCACCTCCCATCGGTGCTCAAGGACCGCCGGTACTACCGCCCAAAGCCGTCTCCATAGGGCCAATTGCCGGGGTTTACATTCTCGTCCTATCGATTATACTTAGAACGATGAGACGAGGAGAAGGAAAATTGTCGGCCTGTGCCACCGCGTTGAGTGAGCGGCGCAAATTCGTCCGTGCCGAATTGGTCGGGTCTGCTCTGGTATCGCCGAAGAGCGGCAGGCGCGCCTGTACGGCGGTTCTGGATAATGTGAATAAGATCGGAGCGGGGTTTCACACCAAAGAACGGTTCCCGTCGAATGAGCGGGTCACCGTCTCGCTCGCCTTCCTGGATTCCGATCGAGTCGAGCAGCAGGAAAAACTCGACGGCATGGTCGCCTGGGTGAGGCCATGGGAAAAGAAGGGATTCCTCATCGGAGTCGTGTGGGATGAATTGGTGACCAAAGAAAGGCACCGCTGGCTGTACTACTACCTGGAAGAAACCCTCAAAGCCTCCGTCTGAGCCAACTTGCCTGAGACGCCGTCAGCCATCGACGGTCAACAACACCCTACGCTACGTGTGGAGACTTCTCTAGCCCATCGATACCAGCTGTTGCTTCACGTTCTCGAGCTCAGCCGAGAGTGATTCCCAGCGAGCCGTCAGTCGCTCAAGATCCCGCTTCCAGCCGTCCTGTTCCTGATGCAGAAGATTCCATCGATCGAACTCGGCATAGAGTTTCGGATCGGAAAGCTCGGACTCACGCGCTTTGATTCTGGTCTCCGCTTCGGCAATTTCTGTTTCTGCTCGGGAAACCTGTTTTTCCAGGCGTGCCTGCGTCTTCGACAAGTCTCGTCGTTCGCCGCCCTTCCCCTTTGGTTGAACCTGTTGAACCATCGCACGGGTCGGGCCCGAAGACGTGGGCGCTGAACCACCGTCAAGTTCCTCGCTCGTTTCCTTGATCGATTCAAACTCTTGCGCCTTTTTCCAGAGGTAATACTCGTAGTCTCCGATGAAATTCCGGGCCTTCCCCTCTTCAATCTCGACGACTCGGGTGGCGATGCGGGCCAGAAACGTCGGATCATGCGAAATGAAGATGATCGTCCCCGGGAATTCAGCCAAGGCGTCCGTGAGCACGTCGACGGAGGCAGGATCCAGATGGTTCGTCGGCTCATCGAGCAAGAGGGTGTTGGCCGGTTCCACCAGCATACGGGCGAGGGCAACCCGGTTCCGTTCACCACCGCTCAAGGCCTTGATGGGCTTCTTCTGATCCTGACCGGAGAACAGGAACGCACCCGCGATCCCCCGGAGAAAGTTCATCTCCGCATGTTTGGTGACCTCTTCGAGGGATTCAAGAACCGAGTGCTCTGGGTTCAAAGTCTCTGCCTGATGCTGTGCGAAATAGTGGAGCGACACGCCGTTACCGACGCTCCTGGTGCCGGTATCGGGAGGAAGTACACCGGCGAGCATTTTTAAGAGGGTACTCTTACCCGCGCCGTTTTCTCCCACCAGCGCAACACGTTGTCCTCGCTCCACGGAAAAATCGAGCGTCTTGTAGACCACTTTTTCGCCGTAACGCTTACTGGCTCCAGCCAAATCCAACACCTGACGGCCGCTGGCCGCTAGGAGGGGAAACCGGAACTTGACGCGCTTCGGATCTCGCTGAATTTCAATCCGTTTCACCTTTTCGAGTTGCTTAAGGCGCGATTGAACCTGGCTTGCCTTGTTGGCCTGGTACCGGAAGCGATCGACGAACTTCTGAACCCGCGCGATCTCTTTGGACTGGCGAGCCGCCGAGGCATGTAATTGGGTATCCTTTTCCTCTTTCAGCTTGCAGAACAGTGAGTAGTTGCCCCGGTACTCCTCAATCGTATGGTGCCGTAGTTCCCAGATGTGCGTCACCACTCGATCCAGAAAAGCGGTGTCGTGGCTGATGATCAGAAGCGTCATACCGGATTGAAGTAGAAACTGTTCGAACCATCGCTGAGTGGGTTTGTCCAAATGGTTCGTCGGCTCGTCGAGCATCAGCACGTCGGGATTCGATAAAAGGAGATGCGCGAGGGCGACCCGCATCCGATAGCCACCGGATAGTTTCTCGACGAGACGATCGAAATCCACCTCTGTAAACCCTAGTCCCATCAAGATACGTTTGGCTTCATACTCAGGGTACTCATCGCGATGCGCCGCATCGAGCACGGTCTTGCCGGTGATGGTTTGGAGTTCCTGCGGCAGGTAGCCGATCCGAAGCCGAGGTCGCTTCCGGATCGAGCCCTTGTCCGGTGCTTCTTCGCCGAGGATCATGCGGAACAGGGTGGTCTTTCCGGCACCGTTGGGTCCAACAAGCCCCACACGTGAATTGGGACGAAGATGAGCAGAGGCGTCCGTGAGCAGCACTTTGGTTGAATATTGCTTATGGATTGACTCGATTTGGAGCATCGGCACAAACCTTCCGTGTAAAATGGAGCGACTGGATCAATGAAAAGGAACGCGAACAGGGTGAATAATTAGCAGGTCGGGAGGCGAGGCAACGTGAGAAAATTCACCAGAGCGTACATTCGAGAATCCTAACTCAACCCCGAAAGCTTTCACCGCCGACACACAGTGCTGTTTGGTGGAGCTGGCCGGGATTGAACCGGCGACCTCGTGAATGCCATTCACGCGCGCTCCCAACTGCGCCACAGCCCCACCTGGGAAATGTTCAATTCGAAGTGAATAGGGAAAATTGCGGCGTTGAAGCAATAAGTTAGATGTTAACATGCAGGTGAGAGGCAGTCAATCAACCAATCGCGACCGCACCCACGTACAGCATGGAATGCGAAGTATCTCAACAACTGGCTTGACAAAAAG